>NZ_CP036264.1:1275408-2475408 GCF_008035925.1 Stieleria maiorica | reverse complement strand
GCGTTCTCCGCGACCGGAACGGGGCGTGTCGCGTTCATCGGCGGCTCGATCACCGAAATGGACGGCTATCGGCCCATGGTGATGGAAAGCCTAGCGGCTCGATTCCCCGAGACCGAGTTCGAGTTCACCAACGCGGGAATCTCGTCCACTTGCTCGCACACTGGGGCGTTTCGGTTGCCCACCGATGTGCTGTCGGCCAAACCGAATCTGTTGTTCGTCGAATTCGCCGTCAACGATGATCAAGACGCAGGGCACAGCCATGACGATGCGGTGCGGGGGATGGAGGGCATCATCCGAGCGGCCCGGACCAGCCTACCGGACGTGGACATCGTGATCACCCACTTCGTCAATCCGTCAATGTTGCAAACGGTTCAAGAGGGTGAATTACCGACCAGCATTCGGGCTCACGAAACGGTGGCCGAACACTATGACATTTCAACCTGTAACGTGGCCATGGAACTGGCCCAGCGGATCGCAGCGGGAAAAACCACTTGGGCGATTTATGGGGGGACGCACCCGAAGCCGGCAGGTAACCGGATCGCTGCGGACTTGATCGAAGATGTGTTCCGGCAAACCAAGTTTTCTTCTGCTGACGCGAAATCCGGCAACCGCCGACGCGATCTCTCGCGTCGGCTGCCGCCCCCGATCGATCCGTCCAGCTTCGATCGCGGACGTTTTCTCGCTCGTGATGCGATCACGATGGGGCCGGGATGGTCATACGTCGAACCGTCCTGGAAAGACATCGCCGGGTCGTTCCGCGAGCGATTTGCCGGTCGGCCGCTGACCGTTGCGACGGTCCCCGGCGCAGAGCTAGAGGTCGCGTTTTCCGGCACCGCGATCGGTTTGTTCGTGTTGGCCGGCCCCGACGCCGGTGTAGTCGAGTTTTCGATCGACGACGGAGACTGGCAGGCCGCCGAGCTGTTCCACGGCTTCAGCAAAGGGCTGCACTATCCGAGGACGGTGGTGTTGAAGTCGGCGCTGGACGACGGCCCTCACCGCTTGAAGCTACGGGTATCGAAAAAGAAAAACGAAGCGAGCCAGGGAAACGCCGTGCGGGTCTTGGAGTTTGTCGCGTCATAGTGGGGAAGGATGGCAGAATGATACGGGGCAGAATGATCAGGTGCGAAAAGTGGTGGTAAGCGGATGGTCCCGCCAACGACGGCCCGGAAGGGCCATCGTACATGTCTGGCCAGCGACGGCCCGGAAGGGCCATCGTACGTGTCCGCCGCTGGCAGCCCGGCCGCGTGTGGCGGGAGCCACACCGACAGTGCGTTCCAAGGCGGAGCCTTGGAACGAGGAGCAAGGAGTAACAACCTTGGAAGCCTATCCCGCAGCTGTTAGCAAATCGATCAGCTCGCTTCGAAGTGATCCGGTGGCCAGCAGCGCCGCGTGGTCGAGCAGGCAAAGCTGTTCGCCGAGCTGGCGGCAGCGATCCAGTGGCCCAGATTTATCGCAGCGCCGATCGCTGCTGCGGTGCATCGACCGATAGCCCGGACCGACGGGAAGCCCCGATCGCCGCAGCCGCTCGATCAGTGCGTCGCGTCGCGGTGTTAAGAATGCCGCTTTGTAAATCGTCGAGGGCTCGGTCACGCGGCAACTGGACGTCGCCCGGCCGGTCCAATCGACGCCGGCGACGATTGCCGAATAGGTTTCCCAGCGAATCCGATTGCACTCGTCCAACCGGTCCAACTGGGGCAGTAACGCCGCGGCCTGCAATTCACTCATCGGGGTCGAATCACTGGGGCGGTCGAGGTAGGCGTTCAGTTTGCTCGCAATCCTGTCGTTGTTGGTCAGCACGGCGCCCCCGTTTCCGGCGGTCAACGGTTTGCTGCCGCCGAAGCTGAGCACGGCGACGTCGCCCCAGGCCCCGGCCGGCCGGCCGTCGATCGCCATGCCCGGCGTCTGGCAGGCGTCTTCGATCAGCGCCCAGTCCTTCTGGTCACAGATTTCGCGCAGCTGGCGGATTTTCGCGGGGACGCCATACAGGTGTGAGACGACGACAGCTTTCACCGATTCAGGGCTGACTTGCCGCAGCGATTCGGGATCGACCGAGAATCCGGCCGGATCAGCGTCGACCAAAAGCGGCCGGGCTCCCAAGATTTCGATCGCGCGAAAGTTTCCCGGGTAGTCATAGCCGCACAGGGCGACCTGGTTGCCGGGCGAGATTCCGGCGGCGCGGAGGGCCGATTCGACGCCCAGTGATCCGCTGCTGACCAAACGCACGTGCCCACAGCCGATCAATTCGACAATCTTTTCTCGAAGCCTTTCCGTTGCTTCCCCCCGATAGCGGCCCCAGTGGCCACTGCGGAGGACCTGCAGAATGGACTCGGTAATCTCGGGCCACTGGGGAGGCCAGGTAGGAAAAAAATGGGAATCGGCGTTGGGTTGGGGGCCGCCGGAGTGATCCGGAGGGGGCACCGGACCGGCATTTGCTGGCGTTGACGCGGGTTTGGGAGGGGTGTGGTGGGTCATCGGGAGCGGTCTGCAGCCACGTGAGACTGGCAAAAGCAATGAAAGTTCGGCGCTGGCTGGGCTTGTGACCAATTTTGGGCTTCCATATCATGCCGCACTTGTATTTTGCCAACCAGATGAGAACCCAATCGGTCCGGATTGTGATCCACCCCCTGCTTCAATTCGCACCTTGGCTATTCCTGGCCGAAGATGTCCCGGCGGAGGTCGCCGAGCCCAAACCGTTTCTATTGCAGTTGATGGAGAATCCGCTGTTCCCGATCGCGGGAATCATTTTGATCTTCTATCTGACGTTGATTGCTCCGGAGCGTCGACGCAAGGCGGAAGAGGCAAAACGGATCGCGGCGATCAAAAAGAATGATCGCGTGATCACCAACGGCGGATTACACGGAACGGTCGTCAGTGCCCCGAGCGACAGCGATGTGGTGACGATTCGGCTGGACGAAAGCGGCACGATACGGGTGAAGGTCAGCCGGTGGGCGCTGACGGTCATCGAAGAAAAAAAGCCCAAGGACGACGCCAAGGACTAAAGAACGTCGAATCGAATTCGAATTCCCCACCAATCGAATCCGAGCCTTTCGAATCGTTCGCCCCCCACGACTCAACCAGCGACCTTGGTTGTTACCAAGGCAGCCCAAACACACCGACGGTGGTGACGCCGGCCCCGAAGGGACCGGCCAAATCCGCTTCCCCCGATCACTGCAACCGCAACGTTTGCATTCCTTTCGACAACGAAACAACCAACGATGGACTGCTTTTCTCTCGTTCAGCCCCCAGCCGACGTCACTCTGGCCGATCTCACATTGGCCGCCCCGAGTCTGCTGGCCGGCCTGATCGCTCAAGCTGACGCCGAACAAGGTATTTCATGGCAGCAGTACGGAATGCTGGCCATTGCATTGGCGGTGATGATCCTGCCGTTCATGGTGGGCGGGTTCTTCGCCAAACGGCTGAAGATGCCCAATCACAGCACGCGAATCGGGTTCATCCTGTTGGCGATCACCGCCAGCGTCACGGTGCTGTTGAACCGACTGCCCGACCGGGGCGTGGACCTTCGCGGCGGAACGATTCTGGTCTATGAGATCGACCCCAGCAAAAGCAACCCGGACGCCGAACAGCAAGGCAACGGGGTCAAGTCCAAGGATTTGGTCGGCCCGCTAACGAAGCGGATCAACCCCAGCGGCACGCGTGAGATCGTGATCCGTCCGTACGGTGATTCGCAAATCGAAATCATCATCCCGGAAGTCGATCAACGCGAAGTCGCCCAGATCGAAGAGACGCTCAAGCAGGCCGGGATCCTGCGTTTCGCAATCCTCGCCAACCGAACCGACCACCAGCGGATCATCAACTTGGCGGCCGAACAGGCGGCGTCGAAAGAACGTGCGATCCGCATGAGCGAAGTGATTTCGGACGTCGATGGTCGCACGGTCGGCCGTTGGGCCATCGTCGACCGCGAGACGACTCGGACGGGCGACAACGGGCCGTTCCGCGTCAACGTCGGGAACGCGATCGTTCGCAACCCGGACACCGGCGAATTCATCGAATTGCCGAGCACCGTCCGCGGCGACCAAGCCTTGCAAGCCAGCTGGGTCGACCAGCAAGGGCTGTCGGGATTGGAGGTGCTGATGATCATCGATCCCGATATCGACGTCAAAGGTGAAGACCTGGCGTTCGCATCGACCACCTTTGACGAGCAAGGCGCCCCGGCGGTCGCGTTCAACCTGACCGATTCCGGCAGCGGCAAGTTCCGTGTCTTGACGACCGAAAACGCGCCGCAGGGAACCCGCCAACGTCAACTCGGGATCGTGATGGACGACCGACTGTTGTCGGCACCGAACATCCTGCAACCGATCAGCAAGCAAGGTCGAATCACCGGTAATTTCACGACCGAAGAAGTCAAAGCGTTGGTCGATATTTTGAAAGCCGGCCAATTGCCTGCGGCTCTGACGAAACAACCGATCGCGAAGAACCAGATCGACGCGACGTTGGGTGCCGACACGATCCGCAAAGGCGTGATGGCGATCGGCGTTTCGCTGTCGCTGGTGCTGATCTTTATCCTGTTCTATTACCGGTTTGCCGGTGCAATCGCGTGCTTGGCCCTGGTGCTGAACCTGGGCATGATTCTGGCGACGATGGTGCTGATTCACCAACCGCTGACGCTGCCGGGACTGGCCGGTCTGGTTTTGACCGTCGGTATGTCGGTCGACGCGAACGTGTTGATTTTTGAACGGATCCGCGAGGAGATCAGCAAGGGTGCCAAGGACCGGATGGCGATTCGAAACGGATTTGCCAAGGCGACGGTCACCATTATCGATGCCAACTTGACGACGCTGTTCACGGCGATCGTGTTGTACGCGATCGGAACCGACCAGATCCGTGGCTTTGCCGTCACGTTGATCTTGGGGATCCTGTACTCGATGTTCACCGCGATCTACATGTCGCGAACGCTGTTCGATATCGCCGAGCGTCACAACAAGGTGTCGCTGGGGATGTCGGATATGGTCAACGCGATCAAGAATTCCGTGTCCGGCGGCGGCATGATGGACTTCATCGGCAAAGGAAAACCGGCCCTGGCCGTTTCTGCGATCCTGATCCTGATCGGTCTCGGATCGCTGTTCGCACGCGGCAAGAACATCCTGGACATCGACTTTGCCGGCGGATCGTCGGTCCAATTCCGCGTCAATGAGACGACGACGACGGAGACCATTCGCGAGATCGTCGGTGCAGGGATCGGTGACCAAGACGGCTCGCCCGTCCAATTCACCGTCAACGGCGTGACGATGGACGGCGCCGATGACGGGACGGTGTTTAAAGTCGATTCGTCGCTGGTTTCGGTCGATGATCTGCAAGCGCGAATCGTCGAGGCGTTTGAAGCGTCCACCGATACCGATCTGGTCACCTACGACGTCACGATCTCCGCCGGCGGATCGGAAACCTCCTCGATCGGCCGCGATTCCAACGGCGTGATGCTGGTCGCGATGCAGGCCGACAGTGAAGCTGCCGACAGTGAAGCAACCTCCGAGTCAACCAGCGCCGAGCCGTCACTGACCGCGGGCGAATCGGCCGTTCGCCGCATCAGCTTGGGGATCGGCGGCGGCGACACGAGTGCCTCGATCAGCGGCCCGACGTTGATCAACCGGATGAAAGAGGCCGCCGACGAATTAAACATCCCGCTGAATGAACGTGCCGTCGATTTGCTGCCCAGCGGCGAAGGCGCCGAGGATTGGAAGAGCGGATCGAGCGTGCCGTTTTCCGAGTGGAAAGTGACGTTGCCGATGGGCAACGACGCGGCCGACAAGGTGATGCAGGTCGTCGAGCGATCATTGGGCAACGAACCGGTTTGGGTCAGCAGCAGCAGCGTCGGTGCACGGGTCGCCGGTCAAATGGTCGGACGCGCCTCGGTCGCCCTGTTCGCCAGCTTGATGGTGATCATCTTGTACATCTGGTTCCGATTCCAGCGCGTCATCTATGGCTTTGCGGCCGTCGCGGCGTTGGTCCACGACGTTTTGATCACGCTCGGTGCGATCGCGATCAGCTACTACGTCGCCGATGCACTCGGATTCCTGTTGATCGACCCCTTCAAGATCAGTCTGACCGTGGTCGCGGCATTGCTGACGATCATCGGTTATTCGCTGAACGACACGATCGTCGTGTTTGACCGGATCCGGGAAACCAAAGGCAAGGCACCGCGGTTGACCGGCGAAATGATCAACACCAGCATCAATCAAACGCTCAGCCGGACCTTGTTGACTTCGATCACCACGTTGATTGTGGTCGTGCTGCTGTACCTGTTCGGCGGCGAAGGGATCCACGCGTTTGCGTTCTGTCTGGTCGTCGGTGTCCTGGTCGGAACCTACAGTTCGATCTTCGTGGCCAGCCCGATCCTGTTGATGTTGGTCCAACGGGGTGAGAAGACGCCCGAAGCGGCGTAAGCCCAGTCGGGCGTACGGGTGCTGGAACACTCCAACAAATAAAACCCACAGATGGCAGAGCGTCCCCACGGATCCCGGACTGCCAGACATCCGTGGGTACGCCCTGCCATCCGCGGGCTGATTCAAATGCGGTCCTGATGACGCGGTGTGCCTCGTCAATTGCCGGCCTGCGACTCGATCAAACGGATCGGCCCGTGTGTGACATCCATCATTGAATCGATCCGATATCCGGCACATGACCACCCGAACAAACTCGCCGCTTCCCAAGTCGTCCTGCATCGTGAGGACGGCTGTTGCGGTCGCGATGCATCTGGCACTTTTGCAACTTGTGTTGTTATCGATCGATGCAGCTAGTTGCCCGGCACAAGGGTCTGTTGACGACGAGTCAGCGTCACTGATGGCGACGCTGCGTCAGGACGTTGAATACCTGGCGTCGGAGGAGCTGCGCGGGCGGAGTGTGACCGACGAGACGATTGATGTCGCGCGAAACTATTTGCGCGAGCGAATGGAATCGATCGGGCTGCAACTGGACTCGGTCGCCGGCAGCCCCTTTCAAAGCGTCGCGATCACGGTTGGCAGTGAGGTTCGCAATGAAGAAGGCAACGTCTGTCGCATTCAGCTCCCCGGCCAAAGCGTCATCGAAGCGGACTTGAACGGTGGGTTCGGGCCGCTGGGCATCGGCAGCGACAAACAATCCGTGTCGGCGCGGGTGGTTTTTGCCGGCTACGGGATCCGTTCCGAATCGCACCACTACGACGACTACGCCTCGGTCGATGCCCGCGGTGCGATCGTGTTGATCCTGCGAAAAGAGCCCGGGGCCGGCGACCCGGACAGCCCCTTCGACGGTGTCAAAAATACGCGGCACGCCTACTTTGCCACCAAGGTCGCGGAGGCGATCAAGCAGGGGGCGGCCGGCGTGTTGATCGTCAATGATCCGCGGAGCGTTCGCGACGCAGTCCAGGAGGAACAGAATCGCATCGACCAGGAAGTGCGCCGCAAGGAACGCTTGGCCGAGGTGCTGAAAAATCTTCCCCAGCAAGCGGTCAAGAACCGCGCGGCGACGGCGGAGAAGATCGCGGCGACCGAGCGGATGATTGTGGCGATGCAATCCCAGCTTTCCGCTGCCCGACGCGGCGTTCTGGGGATCGCCGATGCAGGAACGAAAACCAAGCAGACCGAGAAGATCCCGGTTGCTTCGATCGCCCGCGATCTGGCCGATCAAATGCTGCGCGCCGGCGGCGGGGTGGGGCTGGAAGAGGTCGAGGCGGAAATCGACCGGACGTTTCGGCCGGACAGCCGGACGCTCGAGGGCGTGACCGCCGAATTATCGGTCGATTTGAAACCGGCGGTCGCGGCCAGCGACAACGTGATCGGGCGATTGCCCGGCAAGGGTTTGCTAGCGAACGAAACGATCGTGGTGGGCGCCCATTACGACCACGTCGGCATGGGCGGCTTCGGCTCCTTGGCCCCGGGAACGATCGCGGTGCACAACGGAGCCGATGACAACGCCAGCGGGACGGCGGCGATGTTGGCTTGCGGATCGGAATTGATGCGTCGGTTGGAATCGACGGCTTCGCACCGCACCGTGTTGTTCATCGGGTTCACCGGCGAAGAGCGTGGGTTGTTGGGCAGCCAGCATTATGTCGAAAACCCGGTGCGGCCGATCGAAACCACGGCGGCGATGATCAATTTGGACATGGTCGGCCGGCTTCGCGACAACGAATTGACGGTTTACGGGACGGGATCGGCCAGCGGATTAGAACCCGTCGTGGACGCGGCCAACGACCGCTTCGGCTTTGACCTTTTTAAGGTCGCCAGTGGTTATGGTCCCAGCGATCACCAGTCGTTTTACCGGGTCGGTGTGCCGGTGTTGTTTTTCTTCACGGGGCTGCACAACGATTATCATCGACCTTCTGACGATTTCGACAAAATCGATTTTGGGAACCTAACCCGTGTAACCGATATGGTTTCTGAAGTGGCATTTCAACTGGCGGTGCTCCCCCAACGGCCCGCGTATGCCGAGACCGATCCGAGGGTCCAGATCCGTCGTCAGATGACGGCATTTTTGGGCGTGCGGATTACGGAACGAGGCGGCGTGGTCAGCGTCACCGACGTGACCGAGGGGGGCCCGGCATCGAAAGCGGGATTGCAAATCGACGACCAGATTCAACGGATCGGCCGGCAGGTGATTCGCACCACAAGCGACGTCTTGTCGTGGGTGCGGGCGCACGAGCCCGGCGACACCTTCGAGATCGAGGTGCGTCGCGAGGCGAACACCGTGATGCTGCGTGGAAAGCTTGAGAAACGCTCCTAGAAAAAAGCGCATGATCAATCTTTACGTGGCCGGGGACGATTGCCACAATCGGTAATTAGTGAACAAACGCCGGAGCGATTTCGGCACGACAGCGACTGGGTGGTTCGGACCAGACAACGAATGTCTGCATCGGGCCATTGCGAGCAAATTGAGGCGGTAACTCGGTTTGTTTCATCGCTGTGACAAATGGACTGCGACTCAATACGCAAGGAGAGCGAAAGTGCGAACCGTTCGCCATCACGTCTGTGGAATTGCCATCGGATTGGCAACTGTGTTAGCTCCGTGCCTGATCAGCGGGACGGCTTCTGCACAGGAATCGGCTCCTCACCGCGTCGCGGTCGTGGACGTCGCTTACATCTTTAAGAATCATCCCGGGATCAAGGTCCAGGTGGCGAAAGTCGAAGGCGATTTGAAGGCCTACGACGCCGAACTGAAGCAAAAGCGAGAGCAGCTTCAGAACACCGCCGCCAAGCTGAAAACGCTGTCGCCGGGATCGCCCGAATACGCTCAACTGGAAGAGCAACTGGCCAGCATGGATTCCAAGCTCCGCTTGGACATGGCTCGCAAACGCAAGGAATTGGCCGACGCGGAAGCCAAAATCTACTACGACAACTACCAGCAAATCGCCGCGGGCGTGAAGTTCTTGGCCAACCACTACAAGATCAACCTGGTGCTTCGCTACAACAGCGAAGAAATGAATCAGGAGCAAGGCGAATCGGTCATCCGTGGCGTGATGAAGAACATCGTTTATCACGATGCCGCGTTGGACATGACCCCGGGTGTGATGCAATACCTGGACAAGGTCATCAAGACGGATCCGGCGATCGCGGGACGTAACAGCACTCAGCGTCAGTAGAGACGACGCAGCCCTGCATGCGGTGCAACTCCCGTCGCCAACTGGCGAGGGGTCGCACCAAAACGGCAAAGGGCCGCGTCAGCAGGCGACGGTCGACGTCAGTGGGCAAGGGCGTCGGCTGACACCAGACACAAAGCGGCGGACAGCGATGTCCGTCGTTTTTATTTTCCGGATTCGAAAAGTGGCTTGATCAGGCAGGGAGGCACGCCGTGAAGCTATCACGCAACCAGCATTCCATCGCTTCTTCTTGTCGGCTGAGTGGCCGAGGCTATTGGACGGCAAAAGAAGTCGACGTCGTCATGCATCCAGCCCCCGTGAACACGGGCATCACGCTTGTGCGTTCGGATTTGCCTGGCCAGCCGTCCTGTCCGGCTCACGTCAGTCAACGCACCGACGCCCAGCTGCGGACCAACGTCGCCTGTGGCAGCGCCGAGTTCGAGATGATTGAACATCTGATGGCGGCGCTCTACGCGATGGAAATCGACAACTGCGTCGTGGAAATCAGCGGCAAGGAACTGCCGGGGCTCGACGGCAGCAGCAAGCCCTACATCGACGCGTTGGCCGGGGCGGGGTTGGTGATCCAAGCGGGCGAACGACGCCGATTGGTGATCGACCAAGTGATCACGCTGCACGAAGGATCGTCTTGGATTTCCGCGTCGCCGGTCCCGACGGGCGTCAGTCACTTCGGCTACCAGTTGGTGTTCGATCAAGAAGGCGAGATCAGCAATCAATGTTACGGATTCCCCTGCACACCGACACGGTTCAGCCGGGACGTCGCTCCGGCGCGGACGTTCGTGACCGAAAGCCAAGCCAAATCGCTGCATGCCCGCGGTGTCGCAAAGCATGTTTCTTACCAGGACCTGTTGGTCTTTGGCGATGACGGCCCGATCGAAAATGAAGTCCGTTTCAAAAACGAATGCGCTCGTCACAAGGCGTTGGATCTTGTCGGGGATCTGGCGTTGGTCGGTGTCGAACTGGTCGGAAAATTCATCTCCTATCGCGGCGGTCATCGGTTGAACGGTCGGATGGCCAAAGCGCTCCACGAGTTGGCCACGTTGTCGCGATCGCGGGATCAGGTGAGTTCGTTTTGCGATCGTCGCCGCGCGGCCTGAATCGGTCCGAAAAAAGTTTCCCCTGGTGGACGAAAAAACAGCCCGATTCCTCTCGATTCAAAAGACATCGAATTGCTACGTTCCAAATCATCCGCGATTTGATTTCGCTTTCAGATCGCAACTTCCTCTGTCAATTATTCAGATTGGTTTGCCATGAGTGTTGTCATCGCTCAAACAGCCGTTGTTGATCCGCGGGCTCAACTTGGAAACGGCGTTCGAATCGGCCATTTTTCTGTGATCGGGCCGGATGCAAAAATCGGTGACGGCACGCTCATCGAAGAGCACGTCGTCATCACCGGCCACTCGACGATCGGTGATGACAACCACATTTTTCAAGGCACGGTGATCGGCGGCCACCCGCAGGACACAAGCTACAAGGACACGCCGACGAAAGTGGTCATCGGCGACAACAACGTTTTCCGCGAACACTGCACCGTCAATCGGGCGACCGAAAAGGAAGACGGCGTGACCGAGATCGGGCACGACAACTACTTCATGGCCGGCACACACGTCGCGCACGATTGTAAGGTCGGCGACCGCATCGTGATCGCCAACAACGGCATGCTGGGCGGACACGTCCGGGTCGGAAACGACGTCACGATCGCCGGTGGCGTCGGCGTGTCGCACTTCGCCAGCGTCGGACAGTTGAGCTTTGTCAGCGCGATGAGCCGGGTGCTGCACGACGTGCCGCCCTACACGATCGTCGACGGCCAGCCGACCAAACCACGCGCCGTCAACACGATCGGTCTGAAACGTCACGGGTACACCGCCGAAGACATCGCGGTGCTGACGCAAGCGTTCAAGTTGTTGTACCGAGCCCGCGTCGGTGTCGACAAGGCTCGCGAAATCGTCTACTCCCAAGGCCCGATTCGTCCCGTCATCAAACACCTTTTTGATTGTGTCGATCGTTCGTGCAGCGGACGTCACGGACGCGGTCAAGACCAACGGAGAAAGAAAGCAGCATGAGTCGTTTGCGCGTCGCCGTCATCGGTGCCGGCCATCTGGGCCGAATTCATTCCAAACTTCTCGGCAGCGTTGATGGCGCTCAATTGGTCGCGATCAGCGATCCGATCGAAGCCGCCCGAGAAAACGCGGCCAAACTGTTCGACGTCCCCACCTTTGCCGATTACCGCGACTGCATCGACCAGATCGATGCCGCCGTGATCGCCGCGCCGACCGACGCTCATGCCGAGATCGCGACGACGCTGTTGAAAGCGGGCAAGCACTTGCTAGTCGAAAAACCGCTGGCGACGACCGCGGCCGATGCCGACAAACTGGCGATGCTGGCCGCCTCGCGACGATTGACGCTGCAAGTCGGACATGTGGAACGGTTCAACCCGGCCTTCACCGCGCTGGGCGATATCGGTGTCGATGTGAAGTACGTCGAAGCCGTCCGCGCCTCACGCTTTCCCGGTCGTTGCCTGGACGTCGGCGTGGTGATGGACCTGATGATCCACGACATCGACCTGGTTTGTTCGATGACCGATGCCGCCGTCGCCGACGTCTCGGCCAGCGGACTGGCGGTCGTCAGCGACCACGAAGATTTGGCCGAAGCCCGGCTGGAATTCGCCTGCGGTCTGGTCGCGAATCTCAAAGCGTCGCGGGTCAGCCCCGCTCCGGCGCGACAGATGCAAGTGTATGGATGCGGCGGTTTTGCCGAAATCGATTTTTCCGGCCCCGCCCTGCACGCCGTTCGTCCCAGCGAATCGTTGGTCGACCGCGCGTTCGACCTGGACCAAGCCACCGACAATCCGCTCGGATATGCCGACGAATTGTTCGCCGACCATCTGCAACTGGAAACTAAACAACTCGAGTCGCGGAACGCCATCCTGGATGAACTTCACGACTTCGTGATCAGCATCCAATCCGGGATTTCGCCGACGGTCAGCGGATTGGCCGGTGCCCGAGCGGTCACGATCGCCGAGCGGATTCTTGATTCGATCGCCCAGAGGGCTTGGTACGCCGAGGCGGCCCCGTCGGAAATCGGGCCGTTGGCCAGCGTCCGCCGACGCATCGAAGCACCCCGTCGTCTACGCAAGGCCGCATAACAGCTCCGCGACACGCTGTTCCCTTGTTCCCGGGCTCCTGCCTGGGAACACACGGTCCCCGAGGCTCCCGCCTCGCGTCACCAGAGGGCATGTGGCGGAGCCACATCGGCATCGCGTTCCAAGGCGGAGCCTTGGAACGAGGCGCAGAGGCGCATGCCAGCGGGACGCGTAACGTCCTGTTGATTTAATCAGCCGTTTGGCGCGAGCCTACGGGCGCCAGTTCGTTTTCTTGGTATTGGAAGCCCGTACGCTCGCGCGAAACGGCTGATCCCACGTGTGATCGGATTAAATCAACAGGCCGGTAAGCGAGCGGCCCACGTCCCCCTTGTTCCGGGCTCCCGCCTGGGAACACACAGCCCCCGAGGCTCCGCCTCGCGTCGCCAGATACCATGTGGCCGAGCCACATCAGGATCGCGTTCCAAGGCGGAGCCTTGGAACGAGGTCGAACACGCCGAGTTCGGAGAACACGGCGACTCGTGACAGGCTGGAAACCCTATCCCTCGACCAGCGCGATCGCTTTTCGGATCGCTTTGGACGTCGCCTCGCAGGCGTCGTCGTTGTCCATCTGGTTGAGTGCTTGGTTGAACGGTTCGGCGCGGACCGGACCGTCATAGCCGACATCGATCAGTGCCTGCAGGAAGGATTTCACGTCGATCACGCCCGTTGCCGCGGGAAGTTCGCGTCGGTTGTCGATCTGCTGGTCGACCGGCACGTCCTTGGGGGCGTCGTTCAAATCACAGCCGACGATTTGGTTTGCATTCAATGAGCGGATGTCGTCGGCGGTTTCGCCGGCGGTGTACCAGTGCCAGGAGTCGAGCACGAAGCCCATGTTGTCCACGCCGATCGCCGAATGCAGTTCGGCCGTCTCGCGCATCGTGTGAATGAACGGGAATCGTTTCGAATTGCGCAGGGTCGCCGTGCCGACGTATTCCAGCCCCAAACGCAGGCCATGGTCCTTCAAGATTTTGGCACATTGGCGGAGCCGGTCGGCGTGTTGCTTGAAGTTGGCGACGTAAGTCAGGTCGTCGTGACAGGGGCGGATCCAAGTCCCCATTCGGTCCACACCGGCGCGACGCAACGCGGCCGCTTGGGCGGGCAATGCCCCCAAGTCGCGTTTGAAGGTTGCGTCGTCCTTGCGGAAATCGACGGGCAGGCCCGAGGAGCCCCAGACCAAGCCTTTTTCTTTCAGGGTCCCGACCAACGCCTCGCTTTGGGCATCGGACAGTTTTTCCAGTTCCTGTGGTGACGCTGCGACCGATTCGAATCCGTGCTTGGCCGCCAATTCGATCGCTTCGTTCTGGTTCGCCTTGACACCGATACTGCCCCAGCGGAGGTCAACGGTGAATTTGCGTTTCGCCTCGGTCGAAGCGAACGCAGACGAACAGGTCGCCATCGAGAAAAGTCCGGCCGAAGCCGCCAGGACGTCGCGTCGAGTGAATTTCATAAAGGAGTTTGTGTGTATGGTGGGGGGGGAAATGCGATCGGCGTCCAGTTTAACATCGATCCGGCGGACGCGCGGCGGCGACAGATTCGGCGGAAGGGGGCCGAGGCTGGGCTGGCGAAAATCAATGGAACTTGGAACGTTGGATAGGTTCGGGGACGTTCAGCGATTCTGCTGGATCCCTCGATTGCAAATTGCAAACTGTTCATTGCAAAATTCTGATTTGCCGGGAATCGTCGCTCAATTCATTTCGCAATTTGCACTGTTCATTTTGCAATTTTCAATCGTTGTCGGTTCACCAGTTTTCGACGCCACGTACTTTTCATCAGGCCAGGCTGGGGATGAGGGGGCCAGCAGCTTGCCTGATGCGAGCGAGATGAGGCGCAGACGTTTCGGGGGGGACAGCCCCTCACCACCAGCCCCTCACCCCAAAAAAAGATCGCGGTCATCGTCAATCCGCGATCCAAGTCTTTCGCTCGATCTGTTTTAGGGCGAGGGGAGCCATGCCCATATCTACGAGCCGACTTGTGCGGGCACCAATGCCCAGAGGGAGGTGACTTCAATTGTTTCGTTCGCATCAAGTCTTTCCCTGAAGCGGATGCCCCGATCGACCAGCGTCCGTCCCTGAGGGAATGGAATTCAGGCGCAGTGGAAAACCGAGCGTTGCGATATAGTTTGGCGATTCAGAATTGATCCCGTCGCCGAACCCTCTTACCGCCATGCGAATTCGTCCGCTTTCCGTTCAACGGGGCAACCTGTCCGCTGTTGCCTGTTTGACCATTTCCCTCTGTGTTCTGGGCTGTTTGTGCGTCCCGGGCTGCTCGCAGGGCGATCCTGACGCGGCGTCAAACCCTCCGGCCGGGGGTGCCGTGACGGAGAGTGGCGATTCGGATCGCAGCGTCTCCGACCCGTCAGCAAATGGCGTCGACGCGACTTCCGCGCAGAGAACAGCGCCGCCGACCACGGCAGAGCGAGAGGAATTGGCCGGCCCGCGGATCGCGGCCGCCGACTCAGCCGACCCTGCGATGGCGGCAACCGGTCCAGGTTCTAATGCCGGCGCCCCCAACACCACTCCGCCGAGTTTCGAATTGGCCGAGTCGAACACCATTCCGGCGGGCATCCCCGAGATGATCGGGACCGGCGGCGCAAACGCTGTCGCAGCCGAGCGTGAGCTGCGCGGCGATCTGACGGCGGACGAATTGATGACGTTTCTGGAGGAGTCCGATCGCGACATGGAAATGTTGGCCCGCCAGCGCAACCAACTGCAAGACGCCGACCAAGCCAATGAAATGATGCAGCAGTTGGTCAAGGGAAAACTGCAAGCTGCCGTCCGGCTTCTGGAGCATCCCAACGCCACCGATGCACAACGCACCGCGGGATTGCGTGGTCAGTTGCAGGCGCTGTCACATCTGTCGGCGATGGGCGACATCCAGTCGGCCAAGGCGCTCGAAGCCTTGGCCAAGCAGAACCTATCGTCGCCAGAATCGACGATCGCCAGTGACAGCCGAATCGTGTTGATCGGATTCGCCATCGACGGTCTGCGTGCCGGCCGGGAATCAGCCGCCCAAGAAATCGTCTCGCTGATCCAAGGCATGACGGCAAGTGCGACACCGGATATCCCGGCCGTGTTGATGATGGCGGAAGCCAGGCAAGTGCTGGCCGATTACGGATTGGTGGACCAATCGGCCAAGGTGCGTGAAAAAATCCTGGAACTGTACGGCAACTCCCCCGACAAGATGATCGCACAAGTGGCCGCCGACGCCGCCGGGACGGCCAAGTATGATTCCGCCACACGGTTGATCGGAGAGATATTGGAAAACGAGAACGTGGCCCTGGAGCGTTGGACCGAAGCCGTGACGACCTTGACCGGCGAAGCTCCCGATATGAACACCGTCGAATTCTTGGGCACGTCGGCACTGCAATTTGAAGCCGCCGGTCGTGACGCGTTTGTCCAGGAAACGTTCCGCATCTTGAGCGAACGGTTCGCCGACGCCGACTCGGCGACCGCCGGCGAAATCGCAACAGCCAAAGCGGCGATGGAAGCCCGCCGCGACGTCATCGGGACCTCATTGGACGCGTTGGCACACCTGCCCACCCTGGACGGTAACAGCATCTCGTCCAGCCACACCAAGGGCAAAGTTGTGCTGATGCCGTTTTGGGCGGTGATGATCCCGCCCTCGCTGCAAATCATCCCGATGCTCCAGGAGATCCAATCCCGGCACCCCGATAAAATCGCGATCGTCGGGATGAACTTGGACGGCGAGCAGGCCCCGTTGGGAGAGTTTCTGGCGAAGAATGACCTGGGATTCCCCAGCTATCGCAGCGTTTCCTCGGCGACGTCGGACCAGGGCAACCCGATCGCGTCCAAGTTCGGTTTGGTGTCGTTGCCATTCGTCGCGATCTTCAACCAACAGGGCAAGGTCGAAGCGTTGGACTTTACCGGGCTGCAACTCGAATCGGTTGTTGAATCGTTGATCGATTCGGAAAACTAGCTGGACAGTCGCCGTCCTCTCCGAGGTCGGCGCGGGGCAAAGCTTCGCTTTTTCGCGCTCGCCGAGTTCGGAGAACACGGCGACACTGGCAATGCATCGTCGAGTACGCAACTGACAGTTACGCGACGACACAAACCTTTCCATCTACAGTAGGCAAAGCCCAAAGCACCGCGATGACGATCGACCTGAAACAAAACCCCGCGACCAATCCTGCCCTCTTGTTGCGTTTTCGCGATCGGCAATACGCACCGGACATGCTTGCCGTGGCGGTCGGCAAACTGAATCTGTTCAGCTGGATTCACCAGCGGGGCGACGCCGACACGGAGGCGATCGCCAACCACTTTTCGCTCGCATCGCGCCCCTTGGATGTGTTGTTGACACTGTGTCGCGCCAGCGGGCTGATCGAAAGCGCTGGCGATACGCACAGGCTGACGGACCTGGGACGCGAACATCTGGTGGACACCTCGCCCTGGTTTCTCGGTCCCTACTACGCGCCGATCGTCGATTCACCGATCGCCCAGGGATGCTTGCAGGTGTTACGGCACGATCGTCCGGCCAATTGGCAGGCCAGCGAAGACGGCAGCGACTGGCACACGTCGATGATGGACGAGGACTTTGCCCAAGGCTTTACCGCGTTGATGAACTGTCGCGGCATCGCCATGGGCCAGGTGCTCGCCGACAAGCTGGGCGGCTTCATCGCCGATTGCAATCATGTGTTGGATGTCGGCGGCGGATCGGGAATCTACTCGTCCACGCTGGTCGCCAAACACGATCACTTGCGCGCGACTGTGCTGGAACAGGCACCGGTCGATCGGTTGGCACGCGAGGAAGTGCTGCGACACGGGCTGCAAGATCGGATCACGGTCGCTCAAGGCAACATGTTTACCGATCCCTGGCCCGGCGGAGCGGATTGCGTGTTGCTGTCCAATGTGCTGCACGACTGGGACTTTCCCGAGATCCGGACGCTGATTCAAAAGACGTGCCAGGTGTTGCCGGCCGGCGGTCGCGTGATCATCCACGAGGCATTCTTAGACGACGACAAAACAGGCCCGCTGGCGGTCGCCGAGTACTCGGTGCTGTTGGTCAACATCACCCAAGGCAAATGTTATTCGCCGGCCGAGTACGGCGTGATCCTCGCGGATCACGGATTCGAGGTCGGTCCGTATCACGACACGATCGCCGACCGCGGTTTCATCACCGCGATCAAACGCTAGGCATCGACCGCAGCTTCGTTTTCGGCGGAGCTAGACAGTCGCCGTCCTCTCCGAGGTCGGCGCGGAGCAAAGGCTTCGCCTTCGGGGCGCCGAGTTCGGAGAACACGGCGACTGTCCGACGCGTCAGCGAAGGGACACGCGGCGCCCCTCGCTGACGCTTCGGGCTGGCATCAGACCGACGACGGCACGAATTCCGGCACCGGGGCGGGCGGGTAGTGGAAACGCCCGTAACGCTTGGGGCCGACGTTGACGATCTGGCCGTCCATCGTGCCTTGAATCTCGGCGAGGACGCGTCGGGCCAAGCGGACCACATCGTGCGTTTCACTTTCGTCAAATTCGACGACGATCGTGTCACGCTGTTCCGCCTCTCGCACGGTGACTTCCAAGTGTTCGGCCAACATCTCCGTTGGATCACTCGACGATGCACGCTGGAACAAACATTTCGCCGATGGGCGGTTTTGCTTGACACTGGAGTTTGCCGAAACGGTGATGATCGGAAGCCCCGTTCCGAGCACGCTGATCAATCCGCACTCAACGATGTCCGCGTCGTTGTTGTATTCCAGATCCGTCACCACCATGCTTTGACAACCAAGCTGAATCGCCGCCGCCGCAATCCCCGCCTCACGCTGCCATTGCAACGGATCGGCCTCGTTGAAGCCGGCTTCGGCCAATGCTGCGGCTTTCTGTTTCAACTCGCCACTCAGCGGCAACGTCCCCGAGGGAACCAGTGGCGGGTCGGTGTACTCCACTTCCTGGATCACCGGTTCCATCGAACAGGCTTGGTTCCAGGACATCCGCACCGGCTTCTTTTTCGGCTGAACTTCGACGCTCGCGCAAAGTGCTCGCGTGGTGATTTGGAGCGGCACCGCAAGGATGCCTCCCAGTCCGACAAAGAGCGTTGCGAATCCGAAGGCATGGAAGATCGGGTTGCCGTCGGTCGAGCCGAAGTTGCCCATCGGGACCAGCAGGTAGAATCCGTACCCCATCAGTATCGCTCCGCCGGCGATGTACGTGAGACGCGTCGACCAGGATCCGCGCCCGTATCGCATCGGGTATCCGATCAGGCTGAGCACCGACGGCAACGGTGCGTACCAACAACACCAGATGCCGGGACCGCCGCTGCCGCAGAAGATCAATCCGAGCGCCAAGGCAAACCCGGCGGTCAAGAACAGATTGCGGGCGAATCCCAGGTCGGGTGTCCCGTCGATCGGAACGATCGTGTAGTAGACGTCATCGTCCTCCGGAGGCCCTTGGACCTCGTTCCCGGTGCAGAAGGAGACGAAGTCAGCGATCATCTGCCCTACGCCATAGGTGCTGACCATCCCGGTCACCGAATTGGTCTCGTCGACTTGGCGAAACGCTTCGTCCAAGAAATGCTCGCCCTGGGCAATGAAGACACGCGATTCGACGTCCGATTCATCGGTTCCGATCGGGACGACCTTGGCCGGGCCGAGACCGGTGTGCATGTGGCTGCGAACCAGCGGGTCGTCCATCAACGCATCCAGGTCTTCGTCCTCGAACAGTTCGTCCATGTCGACGTAGGGATCGATGACGGTGACGTTGACCAGTCGGATGTGCGGATTGTCGCCATAACCTTCGGCGACCAGGGTCTGCCAGTCCATTTCGACCGGCTCGCCCTGCATAACGGACGCCTTATGAAATTCATGGACGGCACCGGTCATTCCGGCAATCAGTCCGGCGGCAGCGATCACAAAGCCGAAAACGATCCGGAAGGGACGGGGCGGCGTGGACGAATTGTAGGGGTTGTAGCTCATCGGAGGCGTTCACCGGCAGCGGAACCAGACGGGCAGATCGATCAAGGCTTGGGGTCACAAGGAACCTAGCTCGAAAAACCATCTGGCGGGCCGCCCGGAAGACGAATCTGCCGCCGTCGGGCCTTCAAGTAGCGGAACTCCCCACGAGTATTCGTACCGGCGCGTCGGCACCACACCGGGGAGCCGAAAGCCTTGGCGGCTTCCGCTACGCATTGCGGCCGAATGTCGCCGTGTTCTCCGAACTCGGCGCCCTCGAAAAGCGAAGCTCTTCCCTGACGCCGACCTCGGAGAGGACGGCGACTATCCAGGGGCCGCCGAAAGAAGAAGCAGCGGATGGGGTGGGATTCGAACCCACGGTAGGTTGCCCTACGCTGGTTTTCAAGACCAGTGCCTTCGACCACTCGGCCACCCATCCGGCGTGATGATTTGATTCACCGCGGAATCACCGCCACCGGCTCGCTCAAGGCAAACGGGGACGTCGGCGAGCAGTCTACATCGTCATCGACCACGCGTGAAGTCCAGCCAACGGCCACGGAAATCATCACAAACGCCTCGCATTTGCCTGCCCATCATTCTGCCCCGAATCATTCTGCCTCTGCGTGCAGTGACCCCGTGCAGTGACTCCGTGCTGGGATTCATTCAACTACGCCGCTCGAGGCAGTTGACCTTCGTGGTCGGAATCCAGATCGGTCGCGGATTCCTCTTCGGCCGCCGGCATCGGGATGCTGACCGGTTCGGAATCGGGTGTCTCTTGAGCGTCCTGTTCGTCCAAGACCGGAGTCTCGACGACTGCGATTTCGACGACTGGGATTTCCGCGCCGATTTCATCGCCTTGGAACGACGCCACCAACGTTCCGCCGGCGCCGTGGATTTTCAGTTCGTCCGGCTCCATGAACCAGGTCGCCCGATAGGTGTCGCCAGCGGTGGTGGCGTGGAATGTCCGCCCGGCGTAGAACCCGTCGCGAATTAGAATCGATTCGGAGACGATTCCCGCTTCGTTTGCATCACCTTGGGCGTCGTCTGACGAGGCTTGATCCATTCCTTCGGGCTTTCCCTCACTCACCGTTTCACGGCGAGAGGGCGTCACGGTGGCGGCCAACCAACGTTGCAGGTGGGCTCGCACGGTTGCCAAGCGTTGGGAATTGGTCATTCGTCGGGTCTGTCGATAAAACGCGTGGGTGGAGCAAGGTTCCCGCCGGCGGTCGCGGTGCCCCGGGTTGATGCCCAGGGTTCGTTCCCGGGGTTCTCGTCCTGGGGGCATGTCCCGTGGGAATTTGTCGGCCGCCGGTGTATCGTTCATCGGCGTTTGGCCGCGTTTGATCCGCAAATTGCTGGACCGAATCGCACCGAAACCCCAAATCGCCCATTTTGCCAGTTAATTGAGAGTTTGCCGCAGGGAGCGCGTCTGGTTTGGACGCGAAACGGATGCGTATTTTGCTTGATGAAAACCAGTTGCAGGCCGGCGTCGAACGGCTCGCGACCGAGATCGATCGTTTTTATGGGGAAAAACGCCCGCTGACGGTGATCGCCGTGATGACCGGCAGCTTGGTCCTGTTTGCCGACCTGATCCGACGCCTGTCGATGCCGCAACGAGTTGGCGTGATCCAGGCGTCGAGTTATCGTGGGGGGACCGAATCGGGTAGCCTGGAGGTCAACGCCAACATGCTGATCGATGTCAAAGACCGCGACGTTCTGCTGGTCGATGACATTTTTGACACCGGCCGGACGCTGGATCGGCTGTCCGGCATGATCAAGGATTTGGGGGCCAAGTCGACCAAGACGGCGGTGCTGTTGCACAAACATCGCGAACATGCCGTCTCGCTCCGCCCGGATTTCGTCGCCTTTGAAATCCCCGATGAGTTTGTCGTCGGCTATGGATTGGATTACATGGACATGTATCGCAACCTGCCCTACCTGGCTGTCTTGGAAACGCACGAGATCGAAGCGACCGAGCACAAATCGAAACAGTGAATGGTTTGGAACGCCCCGTCCGTGTTCTGATGATCGGTCGACACTTTTGGCCGCACGGTTCGCTCGATTCGGCCGGCCATCTGATGGAACTCGCCACGGGGTTCAAGCTGGCTGGCGTTCACGTTTCGGTGGTCACACCCAAGCACGCGGCGTCGTGGGCCGAGCGTTTTTCGTTTCGCGAGTGCCAGGTGTATCGGCCGATTCGGATGTTCCGAACCGGTTGGACGGCGCGCGGCGATCGCACATCGTCACGCTACATCCGCTACCTGCGCGATTGGATCGAGTCGAATCCGGTGGCGTGCGACATGGTCTATTGTGACTCCGGTCGTGAAGAAGCGATTGCGGCGGTGGAAGCCGCCCGGGCGATCAAGGTACCCTCGGTCGTGCGTCTGGCCGGTCACGGCAGTTGCAGCGATCTGGAGTATCACCTACACAGCCGGACCGGTCGTCGCTGTCGCGCGGCCGTGATGGAAGCCACTGCGGTGGTGGTCGACAGCGCGTCGGCTCATCGCCGCTGGTTGGCCGACGGCGGCGACCGAGAGCGGGTGCATCGGATTCCGGTCGGCATCGGCCCGGCACCCGACCGAGGCTGGTCCAGCCCCAAACGGTTGCGGCGGGCGATGGCACGGATCAACGGCGATCTGTTTGTCCCCGATTCCTGTTCGGTCGTCCTGTCCGTCGAACGACTCGATCGCAGCTCCGGTGTCATGACGCTGGTCAAATCGGCCTACTCGCTGGCGCAAAAAATCCAAGGGCTGCAGTTTTGGATCGTCGGCGACGGTCCGCTGCGCGAAACCATCTATGCACAGCTCCGCAGCGACGGGCTGCGGCAATCGATGGCGATGCCGGGATCGTTCTCTTCGGCCGACGACGTTTTCTCCGCCGCCGACTTGATGGTCCATGCCGGTGACGAAGGGTTTGAACATCAAATTCCGACCGCCATCGCCGCCGGATTGCCGTTGATCCTGGCCAACACCGAAACGGCCCGCGAGTTTTTCGGCGTGACCGACTCCGACGTCCAAACGTGGATCCTGCGTCGCCGCGCTGTCACGATCGATGCTGGCGACGCGGAGCGGGCCGATGCTGATGCGTCTCATCCCGACGATCCCCCGGCGGTCGACAACGCCGGTCGCTGCGTGTGGTGGTTCGATCCCAAGCAACCCAAGACCCTGCGTTTTGCCATCGAACAGATCGTCGATAACCTCCAACAGGCACGGCGGAGGGCTCAGCAAGCGCGACGCGTCATGCAACGGACACGGTCGCGATCCGAATCCATCGAGCGTTTTGTGACGCTGTTTCGACAACTCGCCAGCGGCCAGCCCCGCCGTCACTCCGATCCGACGTCGATGGAAAACGCTCAATGAAACTTCGAATCGCACTGATCATCCCGACGATGGATCAGGGGGGCGCCGAAAAGCAGCTCGCATTATTGGCCGAAAACTTGCCTCACGACGAGTTCGAGGTGCACGTCTACTTGCTGACGCGTGACGGCCCACGCAGCCGATCGCTGCGTGACAGTGGTATCCCGGTCACGGTGATCGGCAAACGGTTCAAAGCCGATCCGACCGCCCTGTTTCGCTTGCGTCGTCTGTTGAAGGAATGGTCACCGGACGTGGTCCACACCTGGTTGTTCGCCGCGAACAGTTTTGGACGCACCGCCGCTGTGATGGCCAAGGTGCCGGTGATCATCGCCAGTGAACGCTGCGTCGATCCCTGGAAATCCTGGTGGCACTTCTGGATCGATCGTGTCTTGGCACGCCGCTCCACCGCGATCACGACCAACAGTTCAGGCGTGGTGGAATTTTACGCCGACCATGGGATCTCACCGAATCTGTTTCATGTGATCCCCAATGGAATCCCAGAGCGATCGGCGACGTCGATCACTCGCGGGCAGGCACTCGAGCGCCTGGGAGTGTCCGCCGATCGAAAGCTCATCATGGCCGTCGGTCGACTTTGGCCGCAAAAACGGTATCGCGACTTGATCTGGGCCGCCGAATTGATCGCCTGCACCCGCGGCGACACCACGCTGGTCGTGATCGGCGACGGCCCGCAAAAAGCGGAACTGCTGCGTTTTCGCGATGCCGTCACGATCCCCGAACATGTTTGCTTCGTCGGCCAACGTGACGATGTGCCCGAATTGCTGCCGCACGCGGACCTGTTTTGGATCGGCAGCGAATACGAGGGCCAGAGCAATGCGGTGATCGAAGCGATGCAAGCCGGACGGCCGGTGATCGCATCGGAGATTCCCGGCAACCGCGATTTGATCCGCCACGACGAAACCGGGCGGCTGGTCCCGGTCGGCGATCGCGCCGCTTTCGCCCGGGAATCGTTGGATTTGCTGGACCATCCCGAAACGGCCGAGCGACTGGGAAACGCCGCCCGGCGACGGATCGAAGAGGCGTTTTCGGTCGAAAAAATGGTTCAGCGGCACGCCCAACTCTATCGCCAGCTGCGATCGCAATTCGAGGCGCGGTAGTGCTGCGTTCCAATTCGATGGACGGGTTCACGGGTGGGAGCGCGAAAAGGGGTCAGGTACCAAAAACCAAATGGCCCGAAGGGTGCTTCGCATTTTTGGTACCTGACCCCTTTTCGCTCGCGCATTTTTGGTACCTGACCCCTTTTAGCTCGGCCAATTGGAACAGCGTGGTAGTCAATCTTTGGGCGAAGAAGTCCACGGACTGGCGAATTGACGGCAAATCCTGATAAGGCATTCCGTTCGTAACGATCAAGGCAAGGCCGGAGCGACGAAAATGATTTGAAACCTCGGTTTTGCTTCAGTTGCAAGTTGAGCGGCGGCAAACGACAGATACCATCAGGGCATCGTTGGACGACTTGGTCGGCCCGCCTGGGCCCCCGACGGGCTCTTTGCCGACCGGTCAACCGATCCTTTGCCCCAGCCTAGTGCTCTGTCAGCGTCAAATCCTTGGTTTGCGTAAGTCGAGCGGAAAAGGGGTCAGGTACCAAAAACCAAATGGCCCGAAGGGTGCTTCGCATTTTTGGTACCTGACCCCTTTTCCGCGGCACCCCAAGTTTAATAGTTGACGAAGTACGAGCTGCCTCCCCCCCCAGCCAACCGGTTTAGATGGACATGCGAGAAACCCGCCGACAAGCGATCGACGAAGTCGAGTTGATGTTGGCCAATGCCAGGCTTCGGGACGAGTTGGAGCCGTATCGCGATGAGTCGATCGAATCGTCGATCAACCGGATGTCGCTGCAGGCCGAGAACGAATACCTGGCGTCGATGCTGGCTTGGGAGCGTGCCCCGGCACTGCCGATTTCCGATTGGTTCTCCCCGCCGCTGCACTTGCTGCCGCCCGACGCGCTGGGAGATTCACAACTGGCACATCGGCTGAAAAAGACGATTCAAAAACTGTACAGCATGAACATCGTGTTGCGGTGCACCGATCACCTCTGTGACCGGGAACTGTACACGATCATCTATCGCGACATCTTGCCCTGTTGCGAAAAGAAGGTCGATGTCCCAGGCAAGGCACTCGAATGGATGTGCGTCGAGGACACCGAGACGTGGCTGCGGTATTACGCCAGCCCGGTCGAACGACGCCGCTATCAAGAAGAATACGATTGCGAGTTGCCGCCTTCGGAAACCCCCAAGCACCGTCGCAAGCTGCCCGGCAATTAGTCAGGACTTGGCTAGGCTGACGTAGCTACGCTCGCCAGAGCGTGGAGAGGCCGGGGAACCACCTTCTGGCGAAGGTAGCTACGACACATATCTTATCTGCGATCAGGCAGCATCAACCGCGGCAATCGAACCAGCACTCTGCCGCCGCCGGCAAACGCCCGCGACAACCAACCGGGGTTGCGGTAACGCCACATGCACGCCAAGGCCGCGACGCCGTCCTTCCAGGTGATTTTCTTGCCTTCGTCGTAGCTGCGGTACTGGTACCCCGTGGGAACTTCGGCGATCGTGACCCCGCGGTCGGCGATCTTGCCGGTGATTTCGGGCTCGAATCCGAACCGACATTCGCGGATTCGAATCGATCGCACCAGGTCGCCGCGGAACGCTTTGTGGCAAGTCTCCATGTCCGTCAATTGTTGGCCGGTCATGCAGTTGCTGATCGCCGTCAGGGCCCAATTGCCCAGCCGATGAACGAGTGACGGGTCATCGCTGCCGTCCAGATACCGCGATCCGTAGACGGCATCGGCCTGGCCGGATTGAATCGGCTTGATGACCTGCAGCAAGTCGATCGGGTCGTACTCGGTATCCGCATCTTGGATCGCAACGATCGTTCCGCGACTGTGTCGTATCCCCATTCGGACCGCGGACCCTTTGCCGTGGTTTCGTCCGCGCAACAAGATCGTGCGATTGGCACGTGGGGCAAGTGATGCCAACCACTGCGTCGTGCCGTCGGTGCTGGCATCATCAATCACGATCGTCTGCGTCCGCTCCGAAAACACTTCGTCGATACGCTCCAGGATTTTCGGCAACGTCTCGCGTTCGTTGTAGACCGGAACGATCACGCTTAGATCAAACGCACACTTGCCGTCCTGCTCGATCCGGCGACACGCCTGTTCGACTTCGCGCAGCGTTGTTTCGACTCGATCGATCACGTCCGTTGGTCCTTTCTCGAGTAGGGCAGGTTGAAATCCATCGGCGATTCCTGCGGTGCTCGATCGTGTTTCGGTTGGATTGGATTGTTCACTCATGTAGCTACGTCGGGTGTCTCATCAGTTCGGGCCTCACTTCCCAAGGTTGCGACGCGATCCGGTGGCACGCCCGATGGACCGGCCCAACGGTGGTGATGGCTTGCCGTCAATCTGCCGGTTGGTCCGATTGACGGGGTCATCGGGCCGGCGATCCCGTCGTCGCGTCGATCGCTTCGAAGTGGTACGCTTTACAGCTCCCCGCAAGATCCTGATACGACTTACGAAATTGCCCTGCGCGCATGACTATTGAACCGATCTACTTGCTGATCGCACTGTTGCCGCTGATCGCGTATTTGCTGTTGCTGGGGGTGATTCGCATCAGCGGTCGCGTCTTGGTCACGACGGGCGGCCGCGACATCGCTGCGCTCGGGTTTTCGGTCGCCGGGTGGGTCGCGATCGGCCCTGGCGAATTGTTTTTTCCAAAGGCTGCTGCCGGGGTCTTCGGCGGCTGGGTCTGGCTGGCGCTGGCGACGTTTTACGGGTTGATCGTTTCGTTGTTGGCGTTGACGGCGCGGCCTCGACTGGTCGTGTATGGTCGGACGCCCGAACAGATGTTGACGCCGCTGCTGGAAGCCGCCTTGGAGCTCGATTCAGAGGCGAGCTGTGACCGGGAAACGCTGCAGGTGTATCTGCCAAACCTGCGCGTTCACCTGAGAGCGTCAGGTCACCAAGCGATCGACACCACGTCGATTGAATCGTTCGAACCGATTGCAGCCGCAGCATTTTGGGGAAAACTACTTGGGCATCTCCGCGACAAAGCCGCGGCGACCACGGCTCCCGCCCCACGCCGCGGCGGCACGATGATCGCCGTCGCGCTCGCGATCGGGACCCTTGTCGTTTGGCGAGCCGTCGCGGAACGCCAGCAGGTCGTCGAAGGGTTCCGCGAATGGCTGTGGCGCTGACGAGGCGACGAGTCCATGCGTGTTGCGCAGCCGCGAGAACTCCTCGCGTCGCCCACGACTGTTCACCCGACGATTTAACAGAATCCCGGCAGCCTATCCCCCCGGCAGCCTATCCCACTGAAATCTGCCCCTACATCCGCACCCCGACGCTGAGCAGGATGTTGGCGTAACGTTGCTGGTCGGCCGTTTGAATGGTCAGCACGTGGTCTTCGGTGCTGACCGCTTTGTAGAAATCCCACTTCTCGATCGGCTCCAGTTCCAGATCCAAGCCCTCGGCTTTGATCGTCGCGCGGTAGTCGTCCCACACCGGCGGATCGCCGTCCAAAGCGTAGGGGCCCTCGGTTTCGGTCTTCATCGTTTGGATCGCTTCGACCGGGATGGCCGACAAGACCGCTTCGAGGACCTGATTGCAGGTCGGGACGCCGGGCATTAGATTCAAACTGACCAGCTCGGCTCGGGGGCCGCGTTTACTCGCTGCGGGGTAGTTTCCGTCGGCGATCAAAATGGTGCTATGGTGCCCCGAGGCTGCCAGGATGGAGGAGATCTGGGGGTGAATCAGTTTGTGGCGTAACATAGTGTGATGCGTTTGGAGAACAGACGGAAACCAACGGACTTTACAAACGGGCCGACCCAACGTGTGGCGACGACGACTTAAACTGGGAACTTACTTTCGAATCGGCGTCTACGTCCACTGGTCGTTCGCCCTTTTGGTCGCCTACGTGGCCTATGCAGGATACCAGGACGGCGTCGTCGGGACGGTCTTCGGCGTCACGCTTTTGTTGGGCATGTTTCTGTGCGTGACGCTGCATGAATACGGCCACGCCTTGATGGCCCGGCGGTTCGGCATTGAAACGATGGACATCACGCTGTTTCCCATCGGCGGTGTCGCTCGTTTGATGAAGATTCCGCGGATCCCCTGGCAAGAATTCTTGGTGGCGGTCGCCGGCCCGGCGGTCAATGTCGTCATCGTGTTGTTCTTGGCAGCCGTCTTGTTCGTCTTTTCCGGGTTCGGGTTGCCATCGCTGGGCGAATTAGTGACGCAACCGGACGCCATCGATCGTTACATCGAAACGCTCAATTCGCCGACGCCGCTGGGCTATTTGATGAGCATGATGTTGGTCAACACGGCACTGATTCTGTTCAACATGATCCCCGCGTTTCCGATGGACGGAGGGCGGGTGCTGCGCAGCATTTTGGCGATGGGAATTGAATACCGCCGGGCGACGCGGATCGCGTCCTACATCGGCGTGGTGTGCGCGGTCGTGATGGGTTCGTTGGCGTTGTACAACGGCGTGGTCACGGCCGGATTGATCGCCGTGTTTATCTGTTACGCGGGGCTGTCCGAAGCGCGACAGGTCGATGCGATCGAACCGCTACGGGATCTGACGATCCGCGATGCGATGCTGCACCAGCCGCCTTTCCTGACGATGGAAACCGAACTCGGGGAATTGCTGCCGACGCTGCGATCGTGCCCGACGACCGCCGTGCCCGTCGTCGGTCTGGACGATTTTGTCGTCGGCATCCTGGCCCTGGAAGATGTATCGGCGGCGCTGCGCGAGGGCGCCGATCCGACGACCACGGTCGGCCAACTGGCGCGTCACGACGCGCCAATCCTGTCCCCGGAGGAATCGCTGGAATCCGTCGTCACGCGGCCGTTGGACGGTTGTCGGCAATTCGCCGTCGCCGACGATCGCGGTCGCCTGGTCGGGTTGCTGGATCTGGACACGCTCCGCGTCCGCTCGGGCCTGGTCGGCTAGTCGTCGACTGCGGTGCAAGTTGCGGGTGCGTGTCGTAGCGGAAGCCGCCAAGGCTTTCGGCGCCCCGTGTGGCGTCGCCGCGCCGGACAGCCGACGTCTTCAAAGTTTTCGTCTTTCTGGGGAACGCTGCGCCCCGCCGGCGGCCTGAAAATGCCCTACGCTAACGAGTCGGTTTAGGAATCGCATGACTCTTGCCTGGGCATGACCGCTGTGGAAGAAGTGCTGACAGATCTCGCCAATCGAATGTTCGTCGGTCCCGTCTGGCCGGCGTCGATTCTGGTTTGCCTGATGGTGATGTACACCCTGGTGGCCTTGGTCGGGTTGATCGAATTGGATTTGGGGGCGCCTGACATCGATCTGGACGCCGACTTGGACATGGACGTGGACCTCGGCACGCCGGATTTGGACGCGGTCGATTTCGATGTCGCCGGCGGCGATGCCGAAGTCGGACATCCGGTCGGCCTCGATTTCCTGGGCGGGTTTGCGGCCACGACGGTCCGCTGGTCCAACTTCGGACGCGTGCCGTTGGTGATCTGGTTCGGGGCGTTCACCGTCCTGTTCTGGATGGTCTCCTACGGCCTCTGGCACGGATTCGACGCCTCACGGTATCAACCGATCTGGCTGCCTTCGGTCCTGCTGGCGGCGCGCAACTTTGTCATCGCCGTGGTGGCGACCAAGTTCGTCACCCAGCCGGTGGTCGGAAAGTTTTCGCCCGAGCCCGGTTACGACAAAGACCGGTTGCTCGGGGCGACATGCGAAATTTCGTCGATCGAGGCATCCCCCAGCTTTGGGCAAGCTAAGTTTCGGACGAATGCCGCTCCGCTTTTGTTAAATGTCCGCACAACGGGGGCAGTGATTCCGAAAGGGACGGAAGTGCGGATTACAGAGTTTGACCCAACCAAACGGATCTACACCGTTACTGAACTTGAACCGGAGAACCAATCGTGATGACTTGGAGTACTCTTGCGACCCCGCTGCTGGCCGAAGGCCTGCTGACGAGTGTCCTGATCGGCGTCGGGATTCTCTTTGTGGTGCTTCTAGGCATCGTCGCGACCATCAAGAAGTGTTACATGGTGGTCGGCCCGGACCAAGCGATCGTCAAAACCGGGATGGGCAAGATGGATGTCGTCACCGGCAACGGCATGTTGATCGTCCCGGTGATCCATCGTTACGAACTGATGGACCTGTCGCTGAAAAGTTTTGAAATCAGCCGCCAGGGCAGCGAAGGTTTGATCTGTAAAGACAACATCCGCGCGGACATCAAAGTCGCCTTCTTCATCCGCGTCGACAGCAGCGAAGAAGAGATGAAGGAGGTCGCCGCATCGATCGGCGCCCGTCGCTGTTCGGAACTTGAAACACTTCGTGAACTGTTCGACGCCAAATTCTCCGAAGCATTAAAGACGGTCGGCAAGCAATTTGACTTTGTCGAACTGTACGACGAACGCGACAAGTTCAAGGACGAAATCCTGAAGGTCATCGGCACCGACTTGAACGGATACCGGCTCGACGACGCGGCGATCGATTATCTGGAACAAACTCCCCTGGAACTGCTCTCGCCCAACAACATCCTGGACGCCGAGGGGATCAAGAAGATCACCGAACTGACCAGTGCCGAAAAGGTCAAGGAAAACCAGTTCACCCGCGACAAGGAAAAGACGCTCAAGAAGCAGGACGTCGAAGCCGAAGAGACCATCCTCGCGTTGGAGCGCCAACGCGTCGAAGCGGTTGAGAAACAGAAACGCGAAATCGCCGAAATCACCGCCCGCGAACAGGCCTCGGCCCGAAAGGTCGAAGAGGAACAGCGACTGGAAGCCGAACGGGCCCGGATCGCGACCGAAGAAGAACTCGGCATCGCCTCGGAGAACCGAGACCGTCAAATCCTGGTCGCCCAGCGGAACAAGGAAAAAACCGACGCCGTCGAACTCGAACGCGTCAATCGAGACCGTGACCTGGAAGCCACCGAACGCCTGCGGGTGGTCGGCGTCGCCGAAGTCGAAAAGGAAAAGGCGATCGAAACCGAAAAGCGAAACATCCAAGAGGTGATTCGCGAACGCGTCGCCGTCGAACGAGCGGTCGTCGAAGAGCAAGAACGCATCAAGGACACCGAAGAAATCGCCAAGGCCGAGCGAGCAAAAAAGGTTCAAATCACTGCGGCGGAAATGAAGGCCGAAGAAGAGCTGATTCGCCAAACCAAGTTGGCCCAAGCGGAAAAGGAATCCAGCGAGCTGTTGGCCGAAAAGATCCGCATCGAGGCGGAAGCCAAACGCGATGCGGCGGAGAAAGAAACGGCGGCCGCCAAGATGCTGGCCGAAGCCGACGCCGCCAAGGCCGCTGCGGCCGGATTGGCCGAAGCACGCGTGCAAGAAGCCAAAGCGGTCAGCCTGGAAAAAGAAGGGTCGGCCCAAGCGACCGTCCTGGAAAAGAAAGCGGTTGCCGAAGCCAAGGGCATCGAAGCCAAAGCGGCCGCGGTCGAAAAACAAGGCATGGCCGAAGCCAGCGTCGAACTGGAAAAGTATCGCAGCGAGGCGACCGGTATCACCGAAAAGGCCGAAGCGATGAAGATCTTCGACAGCGTCGGAAAGGAACACGAAGAGTTCAAGCTGAAGCTGAACAAGGAAAAGGAAGTCGAGATCGCGGCGATCGATGCCCAGCGTGGCATCGCCGAAAGCCAAGCCGGTGTGGTCGGCGAAGCACTCAAGGCCGCTCGCATCGACATCGTCGGCGGCGACGGCGAGTTCTTCGACCAGATCACTTCGGCCGTCAAGGGCGGAAAAGCGATCGACCGATTCGTCTACAACAGCCGCGTCGCGACCGACATCAAGGACACGTTCTTCGATGGCAACGCGGAGTACTTTCGTGATCAGCTGACGAAAATGATCGGACAGTTCAACTTGGACACCGACGGCGTCAAAGACCTGTCCATCGCGGCGTTGATCGCCAAGATGATGGGCATGGCCGACACCGACGACATGCGATCGCAATTGACCAGTCTGCTCGGGATGGCCGGATCGGCCAACATCGCCGACCAAAAAACCAGCCGACTGCTGGGCGGCAGTTCCGACAATGGTAAAAAACTGAAAGGCGGTTTAGCGTAATCGGCGGCGTCGCGGCCCCTCGCGATCGACCGCGAGGGGCCGTGCTCTCGCTTTGCCCTCCGCTCTGTGAAACGAGTCCGGCGAAGCCTTCCTGTGCCGCCACCGGCGGCCCGGGACTCAGCCCCGATGCCCCCTTGATTCCGTCAGCTGAATTCGCCGCCTGCTTCCCCCATCACCCTCCGGGAGCCAATCCATGCCCGACTCCCAACTCGCCGCCGGCACCTACGAAGTTCTCCGCAATCGTTTGCGTGATGCCGCCGACGACCTGCGTTCCCGGCTTGCCAAACTGAACGAGTCGCGGGCGGAAGTCTTTGGCAATATCGAGACCAAGTTGATCTCGACCGAACGTGTCACCACCGAACACAACTGCGTCCCGCGCGACCTGGTTTCCGTCGGCGATCAGTTCCTGTTCGGATACAACGTCCAGTTCGGATTGAAGACGGAAATCGAACTCTCGGATGTTTTTTCGGCCTACCGGTTCGAAGACAACCAGTTCCACGAGGCGACGTTGGATCTGATCGGTGATTCGCGTTTCCACAACGATTTCAGCGAGCTGTATCGGTTCTACAAAGACACGCGGTTTTCACGGTTCTATCGCTCCGGCCCGATCCTGCACATGGTGTTTCAGGTCGGCAAGACGAACCGCGACATCAAGTCGTTTAAATGGCGGGTCACGTCCGATGCGATCGAGTATATCGACAACCGCAGCGAACACGAAGTCAAAGAGCCCGCCCAGCACGAGTTTCGCTGGACGCGCACGACCCGCGATCAACATCACTACGGTGAACACCCCCACATCTCGATCGAAGACATCGTGTTTGTGGAAACCGTCGGCGGTGACCTGACCATCAAGGTCGAAAACAACACCAGCAGCGGCGAAGGCATCTATGCCGAACCGGTCGATAACCCCGACCAAACGCTCGATGACGCGGAAATCTACTACGCGGTCTTGGGCAACCTGGTGTTGCTGAAAATGAAACCTTACCAGGAAGACCGCTTCCGGTACCTGGTTTTCAACAGCAAGATCCAGCAGGCGATCCGATTGGACGAAATCGCCGAGGCCTGCGTCATGCTGCCGGGCGACCAAGGGCTGATCTTCCCCGGCGGCTACTACCTGCAAACCGGCGAATTCAAACGGTTCGAAACCGGACTCAGCGACATGCGTTATCAACGCACCGTCGCCGCCTCCAACGGTGAAGACTACCTGTACCTGTTCTACGCGCCGACCTCCGGGACCTACGTCCAACTGCGCTACAACCTGATCAAACAAACCGTCGACACGCCGCTGATCTGTCACGGACAAACCTTCTTCGAACGCGGCGAGATGGTCTGTTTCCGCGGCCAAGAAGAAGCCCAAAAACACCACGCCGTGCAGATCTGGCAGACGCCCTTCACCGGCCCCAATTTCGTCCCCGAAAACCAAACCGATTCGCTGCTGTTCAAAATCGGCAACAAGGAGATCGTCCGGGGGATGGCCGAGTGCAGCGAACTGCTGCAGCTGATCGACAAAGACGACAGCTACGAGGGCCTGTACGTCGATCTGAACAAGAAATCGTCCGACGTCCTGGACAGCTACTTTTGGATCGACAAGCCGGAAACGGAAAAGCTGGCCGAACCGCTGCAAAAGATTCGCGAAGCGTCCAATGCGGCGGTCGAAGAATTCGACAAGGTCGTCCGGGCCCGGCGCGAGACGGATTCGCGAACCAAAGAGGTCTCCGCGGCGATCGAGGCGCTGATCAAGAAGATCGAACGCAGCCGTTTCGAATCGATCGATGATTTCGTGACCTCGCTGGCCGAACTGCGAACTCAGCGCGGGCACGCTTTGGGGCTGAAGGAACTCCGCTACGTCGATTTGGAACTTGTCGACCAGCTCGAAACCGCCACGGCCGAGCGCAGCGAACGGTTGAGCCGTCGCTGTGTCGACTTTCTGCTCACCCCCGGCGCCCTGGATCCCTACATCAATCGCATCGCCGCGGCCAAGGATCGCGTGGCGGAAGTCGCGACGGTAGCCGAATCGAAGTCGCTGGGCGAAGAAATCGACGCCGCCGCATCGCAGTTGGAATTGTTGACCGAAACGGTCAGCAACCTGCGCATCGACGACGCGACCAAACGCACCGAAATCATCGACGCGATCGGCGACGTGTTTGCCTCGGTCAACCGTGTTCGCAGCGCGCTCAAAGCTCGCACGTCCGAGTTGGTCGGTGTGGAAGGCCGCGCCGAGTTTGCGTCCCAATTGAAATTGTTGGAACAAACCACGTCGGGCTATCTGGACGTCTGCGACAGCCCCGATCGCTGCGACGAATACCTGACCAAGGTGATGGTGCAGCTGGAGGAGCTGGAAGGCAAGTTCGCCGAGTTCGATGACTTTATCGAACAACTGGCCGTCCGCCGCGAAGAGGTTTACGCGGCGTTCGAATCACGCAAGGTGCAACTGGTCGAGAAACGCAACCGCCGCGCCGAGTCGCTGGCCTCGGCGGCCGATCGGATCCTCAAAGGCATCGACAACCGCGTGCGTTCGATGGAGTCGGCCGACGACATCGCGGCCTACTTTGCCGGCGATTTGATGGTCGAAAAGGTCCGCGACATCATCGACCAACTGCAGGAACTCGATGACGCCGTGCGGGTCGGCGATCTGCAAAGCCGGATGAAAACCATCCGCGAGGATTCGGTGCGTCAGCTGAAGGATCGGCAAGACCTGTACGAAGACGGCGGCCACATCATCCGTTTGGGAAAACAGAAGTTCGCCGTCAACACCCAGCCGCTTGATCTGACCACGGTACTGCGCAACGACGCAATGTGCCTGCACCTGACCGGCACCCAGTTTTTTGCACCGCTGGAGGATCCGGCGCTGTCGGACGCCAAGGATCTGTGGAACCAAGAGTTGATCAGCGAAAACCGCGACGTCTACCGCGCGGAATTCCTGGCCGTGGACCTGTTCAACAACCGAAACTCACACGGCCCGGCGTTGACCGCCGAAGCCGTCGACGCCGGCTGGATTCAATCGAAGATCGGTGGGCGATTCGACCAGGGTTACGCCAAAGGGGTGCACGACCACGACGCCGCGATGATCCTCGCTGCGCTGCTGCAGATCGACGCCCGGATCGACCTGCTGGGGCATCCCCCCAGCGTTCGTGCGGCCGGCTTGCTGTGGTTTGAGAAACTGCTGGATTCGAAAACACGCGACGCGATGACCGATTGGATCGGCGGTTTTGCGAAATTGGCCAAAGCCTACCCGCAGGCCGAACCGGCGGTGGAATTTCGTCAGCGGCTGGCCGAATTGGCCCAGCAAGACCATCCACTGTGGGGGCCGCTGTTCGATCACAACGTCACCTCCGAGGGAATCGCCAACTATCTGTTCGACCAATTGGTGCACAACGAACCCGAGGTCGTGTGCAGCGCCCGTGCCGCCGGATTGTACAAAGCGTTCACAGACTCGGTGCCCGAAGTCGATCGTCAAACGCTGCTCGAAGCCGCGATGAAAAGCAATGAAAGCGATCCGGTTCGATCCTTTGTCTTGGCACGCAACTGGGCGAAAGCGTTCTTGGCCAATCACGACGGCGACAACCAAGTCGATCCGGCTCACTACTACCTGGACGAACTGGCGTGGATCATTTTGTCCGGCGACCTCTCACGGCAGCGAATCGCCGAGGTCGAAATCGCGACCTCGCTGGGCGGATTGGTGGGCAACCACGATCGGATCCAAGGCGGCAAGATGGTCGTCCACTATCACGAACTGCTTCGTCGCGTCGGGCGTTACATGTTGGACATCGTACCGCGGTATCGAAAACTGAACGAAACCAAATCCAGGCTCGTCGACGCCGCCCGCGACGACATGCGGCTGGACGAATTCAAGCCACGCGTGTTGACCAGCTTTGTCCGCAACCGTTTGCTGGACGAAGTCTACCTGCCGTTGATCGGCGACAACCTGGCCAAACAAATGGGCGCCGCCGGCGAAAACAAACGCACCGACCGAATGGGGTTGCTGCTGCTAATTTCACCGCCCGGTTACGGCAAAACGACATTGATGGAATACATCGCCAATCGACTCGGGTTGGTGTTCATGAAAATCAACGGCCCGGCGATCGGGCATCAGGTCACGTCCCTCGACCCCGCCGAAGCACCCAACGCCGCGGCCAAGGAAGAAGTCGAACGATTGAATCTGGCGCTCGAGATGGGCGACAACGTGATGTTGTACTTGGATGACATCCAACACACCCATCCCGAGTTCCTGCAAAAGTTCATCTCGTTGTGTGACGCGACACGAAAGATCGAGGGCGTCAGCAACGGCAAAACAAGAACCTATGACCTGCGGGGCCGCAGGGTGTCGGTCGTGATGGCCGGCAATCCCTACACCGAAAGCGGCGAGCGGTTTCAGATTCCGGACATGTTGTCCAACCGCGCCGACGTCTACAACCTGGGCGAGATCATCGGGGATTCTGCCGACGCGTTCGAGATGAGCTACCTGGAAAATTGCTTGACCAGCAACACCACGCTGGCCCCGCTTTCCTCCGCTTCACCCGACGATGCCCGCGCCATCATCCGCGCCGCCGAACGCGACACGATGGAAGGCATCGAACTGCAAGGCAACTTCTCGCCCGACCAGGTCCGCGACATGTACGAAGTGATGCGGAAACTGCTTCAAGTCCGCGATGTCGTGTTGCGGGTCAATCGGGCCTACATCCGCAGCGCCGCCCAGGCCGACGCCTATCGCACCGAGCCGCCGTTCAAATTGCAGGGCAGCTATCGGAACATGAATCGCATGGCGGAAAAGGTCGCCAGCGTGATGAACGCCAAGGAACTGCAATCGCTGATCGTCAGCAGCTACGAACAAGACGCCCAGACGTTGACGACCGACAACGAAGCGAACGTGCTGAAGTTCAAGGAACTGATGGGCATCCTGACACCGGAAGAGAAAGAACGCTGGGATAGCATCAAGTATTCGTTCGTCGAAAGCATCCGCATGCAGGGTCTGGACAGCGAGGACCAGGCGGGACAATTGATGCGTCAATTGGCGTCGATGCGGGACGGATTGGAATCCATTCGCCAGGTCATCTCCCGAGCGATCGCGGCCAGCGGGGACGGCAGCGAAGAACGCATGGATGCGAGAATCGATTCACTGCGTCACAGCCTGACCGCTTCGGCCGATCAACTCGCCGCGACGCTCAAAACAACCGGGGAGCAGCTGCAACGCATCAGCGAACATCAAGCAAACGCCCAACCGCCCGATCAAAAGGTCTTTGTGCAACACAAGGTCCCTCGCGTGTTGGCGGATTTGATCAAAGGACAATTCCACCTGATGCAAGAATGGTTGCGGCCGATCCTGAGCGAATCGATCGACAACGGCCGCGATTTAGAACGGTTAAAAGAGCAACTTGACGCGATGCGGGCGAACTACCGAGAGATCGAATCCACCTTCGACGCCGCTTCGGGCGACGAACCGGCCTGATCGGCGTTTTCTGGTGGATGGGGTTTTCGATCGGTCTGACCGGCAAGCGTCCCGGCCGGCCGGGCGACTGATGTGAAAGATTTTCGAAAAAGCACGAAACAATCCCCCCTTCGCCACGATAACCTGGGTTCATCGCCACCGTTAACGCAAGGGACGAATCATGTCTGCGCACCGCCAAGAGTGCATGGGTTATGGGCTGTTCGGTCGCTGCTCTCCGACGAGTGGTTCGGACGAACCCGGTGGGACGTCGTCCCAAGTTCACATATCGGGTTCGGTCGGGCGGCAAGGGAAGAACCTGCGTGCCGATGTCAAATCGATCCAGCAGGCCCTCAATCAAGTCCCGGTCGGCAAGGGGCGTCCCAACCCGATTCTGGTCGTCGACGGGCTAAACGGCCCCAAGACCGAGCGGGCGATTTACATCTTCCAGAAACATCACTTCGGGGCCGCCCGCGCCGATGCTCGTGTCGATCCCGGGCATCGCACACTGGCCAAGTTGAACGAATTGCAACCGGCTGCGGGGGCGTCCGGAGGCGGATCGGCCGGCGGGGCGGGAGGCGGCGGAGGCTCTGCCGGACCGGGGACGAGTTCGTTCGTGCCGATGACGGATTCGGAAAAGGACGTCATGACGCGCGTCAACGCCGCGGTCAATCGCGCCGAACGCTGGGCGCTCGGCGCCGTCGTCGAACTGCTCAACGCGTTGAAATACCTGGAAGGCACGAAGGCTGAGAAACCGAGCTACGATCTGGTCGACCGCTGCTTCAAAATCAAGAGTTTGTCGACCGAAAAGCAACAGGTGCTCGCGATCAACAAGATCATCAAGATCTTCAATCGCTATCCCCGCGCTCGACGTGCCGTCCGACCGTTCGTGCGAACCGGAGGCAGTTGCACCAATGATGAAGGGCACGCCATTTTCGCCGAAGCCATTCCGGGTGGGTTTCACATGGAGGTCGAAGACTACAAACGGGTCAAGGTCTGCGTCAAAAACATGAAGGGCAAAGATGTCATCTTCATGACCGATGCGATGGTGCACGAAATGGCACACTTGGTCGGGCCTGCCAACGGCAAGGAAAAGATCATGCACGGCGGTCGCAAGAAAGCCGCCTACGGATTGGCCGCGCTCAGCCTGAACCACAGCGAAGCGATGATCTCGGCCTCCAACTACGCGTGGCTGGCCTGGTTGGCCCGATTGCCCAAGTCCGAATGGATGACCAACATCGGCAAATAGATCGCGCGTGTCAGCCTCCGTCTCGGCCGGTCGTTGGTGGGTGGAGAGGTAGGAAGATTTTGGAGGCAAGAAAATTGGCTGAATCGAATGGTGGTGCAATTCATAGTCTTCTTACCCACCGCCCCAATCCGCACGACCGCGACAACCGGCAAACTGTCCCCTTGGGGCCCCAGTTTCCGCCTGGTGAAGTGGGCAAACAGTCAGGCAATTTGGTGAATCTGGCGCGGCGTTCTTGAGTCAAAACAGGGGTTTTTGTACTCTTTTTTTGGCATTTGGCTAATGAACTGCGTAACCTTACACGGTGCCCCTGTAGATGGGCCCCCGATGCGCTCGGTCGATCGCGTTTACACGTTTATTTGCTCCAGAAGGTCTCCTCGCGATGTTTCGCCAGTTCTCCTGCAAACGATTCCCTCGCAGTCTGGTTCTCACCGGTTCCGCTGCCTGTTTTCTGGGCGGATGGGCTTGTCTATCGGGCGGCGGGGCCAGCGCTCAGGATTTTTGCTATCCCCAGGCCTACCGGCTGGAGCCGACGACCTGTTACGAACAGCAGACGGTGCAGCGGATGCGTCCGGTGTACCGGACCGAAATGGTCGAGGAGCAAGTCAAATCGTTCCGCCCGGTTGTCCGCACCCGCACCGAAATGCGTGAAGTCACCGTCCCGGTCAACACCGTCGAAACGTCTTACAAAGAAGAGCGATTCACGGTTTGGAAACCGATCACCGAGACCAGCTATCGCGACGAAACGTACACCGAAACCGAGTACGTCACCGAAACCTCCGAGCGCGAGGAACAGTACACGACGTATCGGCCGGTGACCGAAACGCAGATGTACCAACAGCAATACACGGTCCAGCGGCCCGTGACCGAAACCAGCTATTACGAACAGCAGTACACCGTCCAGCGACCGGTCGTCGAGACGCAAATGCAGACGCAGCAGTACACGACGCTGCGCCCGCAAACCACGATGGTCAACCAGACCGTGGACGCCGGCGGCTACGTCCCCCAAACCACGATCACTCCGGGATCGGTCGGCTACGGCCTGCAGTACCAACGCGGCCTTTACGCGACCCCGGGACCGCTGGGGATCTTTGCCCGTGTCCGCGGCGGTTACGTCGCCAAACCGGTCGTCACGCCGCCCACGGCGCAGACCCAGTACGTCTACCGCCCCAATTACGTCCAACAACAGGTCGCCCAGACGTCGTACATGCCGGTGACCGAGCAGGTCCAGGTGCCCGTCCAAGTCCAACGGATGCAAAGCGAGGTCGTCACCCAAAAAGTCCCCGTCCAAACGACCCGGATGCAGACCGAAGTGGTCACCCAAAACGTCCCGGTCCAGTCAACGCGGATGGTGCCGACGACGATGGTCCGCAAGGTGCCCTACGTCGTTCAACGCCCGGTCACCAAAACCATGACCCGCAAGGTGCCCGTGACCCAACAGCGCTGGATCACCGAAGAGCAAGTTCGCAAGGTGCCGGTGCAAACCAGCAAGATCCGTTACGAAACCAAGAAGGTTCCCCAGACCGTCCAGTACACAGAGTACGAAGAGGTCGTTCAGACGGTCCGCCGTCCGGTCACACGCACGGTCTACGAACCCTACACCGAAACCGTCGTCGTGCCGCGTCAAACCGTGATGCGCGTGCCGATGACCTACTACGACCCCTTCGGCAGCGCGATCACCCACGGGTTCTCCTCGTTCGCCCAATCCAGCGACTCGTCGTCGACCATCGCCCAGCCGGCGTCCAATTCTCAGATGAGTCTGAAGCCGGCCGAAACCTTCGATGGCACGCCGAAAACGGGTTTGAAAAGCATCGAGACGACGCCTGCCGAACCCGCCGTCGACGAGGACGATTCGGTGGAACTGAACCGGCCCGAGCTGGAAGATGACGCGTTGCCCGCACCGAACGGCGACGGCGCATCGATGATCGATGCCGGCTGGAAAATCCAGTGGAACCCGCCGCTGTCGCGAACCATCTGAACGGGGCGTCTGAACGAAGCAAAATCGTTTTGCCCCATCGTTTTGCCCCATCGTTTTGCCAGTTCTATAGCAGCGTGTTCATTCAATCGTGATCTCGGCTGTCTCCGGTCCCTCGGCTAAAACGTTGCTTTCCGCAGATTGCAATCCCTTGTCGCGAAGAAGCTCGGAATTCCGGTACTCCTCGTTGTTGAACGCATCGCGCGTGCCGAACGCAAATTGCAACGCCAACGCGCTGAACGATCGTGTGTGCTTGAGATTGTTGTAGTACTCGGGTGCGATCCGACGCAAACGTCCCAAACGAAACCACGGGATGTAATGAAAGTCATGATGTTCCGTGTGCATGCCAAAGTTAAAGGTGATCCAATTGACCGGCCCGTAGTTGGATGAACTCGGTTGGTAGCACTGATGCCCATGGAAATGCGAATTGCTAAGCATCATTCCGAACGCCAAGGGATGGAGAAATCCGGTCGTGAATAGCGCACTGAGAAACAGGTAGAGCAACGGCACCCAACCGAAGAACGAATACAAGGTGCAGATCAGCGCCAGGGCGACCAAAGGATACGTCACCGCCCACGATTCAATCTTGTAGCGTTTGTAGCCTGACACCAGATGCTCATCCGCCAAAACTGCCAAGGTGAAATCGGTGGGCTTGAGTCGCCGGTGATACAGTGCGGTGACCGCATACACGACCAAGCCCACGACCGCTCGCAGGATTTGGGTGACAAGCATGAACGCCGCCAACGGCCAGAAAAGCGGAGTCGTGATCCAAGTCGTCATCCGTTGCACGCGAGGGCCGGGCGTGTAATTGAAGATTCGGTCTTTCAACGCCAACAGGATACTGCGTCGGCGTTTGACGAAGTCCTTGTTCGATCCCAAATGATTGTGATGAACGTGGTGCTCGATCCACCACGTATGGTGGCCGGGAAACAGCATCGGCAAGGAGGTGAAGGTGAAAAGCCAACGGCTTGCGGCCTTGTTTCGAAAGATCAACCCGTGATTGCACTCGTGCGCGAGATTGAACAGGGCGATGTTGATGATCGCCCCGACACCCCAGGCAACCAAAACAATGATCCACCACGCCCGTCCGACCAAGCTGATGGCGATCCCCAGTTGCAGGGCAACCGCGGCGACGCAAAAAAGGGCCGTTATCGGTGCCGGACCAAAGAGTTGTCGAACCTCCGGATGATCTCGCAGAATGCCTTTGGCGCGGTTGCGATGCCAAACGGCATCCGGTTCGCATTCCTTGTCGACCGGGTCACAAATATCGATTTCAAATCCCGGAAACACAGGAGCCGGAGTGCCCAGAACACGCCAATGAAATGTAGGTGTGAATCCCCCCGGGATCATCTCCCGCGGATCCGATGTCGCCGTCATCAGTTGCTCCTGCAAGAAAGCTCTTTCTGTCATCAAGATCCGGTCAAGTTTTCCGGAGTTCGGACGCGGAGTTCGTGGATCGGACCGCCTGAATCGACTCGATGTCGACGCTGCCTTTCCCCACTCGAGCTCGCTCCTAGATAGCCCCAAATGATACCAATGTTGCGCCCGGTTGGCCAAAAGAACGGCGGTTCGGGTGAGCACACGAACAGTGCTGAAGCGCTAAACGCTGCCCGGGCTCTGCCCCAAAACCGATCGCGGATCGCCGACGAAATCGGAAAGAAAGCTCAGGAAAAACGCGGTAAATCAGCGGGACGACGGAATCTCGATGCAGCCCACAAGCCATGACTTGGCGGTACCTGAGAAAGCCCTCGCTTGGAAACGACCGCGAGACTCGGTCGGTGACCGTGCGGCGAGGTCCGTTTCTACGCCCGATTCGGGGCGATTGAATTTGAAATTCCTTCGAGTGGAGAAGTTCCCGTTGGTCAAAAAAATCGCGTCTGATTCATTGCTTTTCCTGCTTGTTTTGCTCGGTGTCACTACGTGCGTTAGCGGTGCCCAGTCCGCGGCCCCGCGTCCGAATATTGTGCTGATCCTCTGTGACGATCTGGGATACGCCGATGTTGGATTCAACGGTTCCCAAGACATCACCACCCCGGCGCTCGACCGGTTGGCAAAAAACGGCACGATCTTTTCGTCCGCCTATGTGACGCATCCGTTTTGCGGCCCAAGCCGGATGGGGATGCTGTCCGGTCGGTATCCCCACGTGTTCGGCGCGCCCTTCAATCTTCCGCCATCCGGCACCGAGTTTGATCGGTACGACGACGAAGGCATAGCGGTGGAGGAAACATTGATCGCAGCGGTGCTTCAACGCGCCGGCTACTACACCGGCGCGATCGGGAAATGGCATCTTGGATTCGCGCCCCAGTTCCATCCCAACGAGCGTGGATTCGACGATTTCTACGGCTTCCTTGGTGGCGGGCACATGTATTTTCCCGAGCGTTACGGGCCGATCTACCAGCGTCAGAAAAACGCCGGAAAAACGCGGTTTAACGAATACATTACGCCGCTGGAACACAATGGGACGGTCGTTGAAGAGAGCGAGTACATGACCGATGCGTTGTCGCGCGAAGCGGTTCGATTTGTGAACGAAGCCGAGCAGAAACAACAACCGTTCTTCTTGTATCTCGCCTACAACGCCCCGCACACGCCGCTGGAGGCCAAGGAAGACGACCTCGCCAAGTTTGAACACATCGAAGACGAGAAACGAAGAACCTACGCCGCGATGGTGTATGCGGTTGATCGAGGCGTCGGGCGATTGGTCGACGCGCTCAAGGCCAACGGTGCACTCGACAACACGCTGATCGTGTTTCTTAGTGACAACGGCGGAAAGATCGGCGCCGGGGCCAACAACGCGCCGCTGCAACAAGGGAAAGGCAGCGTTTGCGAAGGCGGATTCCGCGTCCCGATGTTCTTTCACTGGCCGGATCAGCTTGCGGCGGCAACGCGTTTTGAACACCCCGTCTCGGCACTCGATTTTTATCCCACGTTCGCGCGACTTGCCGGAGCCACGCTGCCGGCCGAACAAGAATTTCACGGCAAAGACATTTGGGACGCTGTTTCGTCAGGCGAAACGCCGCGTGCGGGCGAATCGATTTTTGCGTTGCGTCATTGGAACGGATTTCACAATGTGGGCATCCGTCGGGATCAATGGAAAGCGCTTAAGCGAGGCCCAAAAGCGTCATGGCAACTGTTCGACATACAGACCGACCTCGGTGAAGTTCATGACCTGAGTTCACAACACCCCGAAATCGTCCGCTCCATGGTTGACGAAGCGAAACGATGGAGCACGACGCACACGCACCCTCGCTGGTTCATCAACGAGCAATCCGAAACCTCGTGGGAGGCAAAGCAGATGCCACGGTACGAGTCGACGTTTGCGTTGCCAGATTCCACGCGTTGACATCGGTTCCATAATCGCTGCAAAACGAATTCGCGTTGATGTTAGCCTCTAGGCGGATGTTAGCCTCTAGGCGATCGTCCAGCTGAGGGCGATGCTATTGTCGAACGTATGATGGCCGTTCCGGGCTGTCGCCCGTGGGGCTCTGCACGACGACCTAGAAAGGACGTCGTACCCTCTCCATCGACCATCGTTTACCAATAGGCCGCATTGGTTCCCTGCGATGAACTTCCCTATGCTTCGGAGGGATGCGCGTAAGGCTTTCGATAAGGTCGTTTCAGCTTGTCGGTCGCTTCGGCATCACCAACGACGATGTGGGTGGCGGGATCAAATTCTAATGACCGTCCGAGTTTCATCGAGACATTCGCCATGATGCAGGATGCACTGGAAATGTGCCCCTGCAGGATGTCGGCGACCGGCTTGGACCGCTTGTCGATCGCATCAAGAAAGTCTCGCATATGACCGCGTATCGCCGACGCGACGTGCAGTTCCAACCGCCAATCCTTTTGATCGGTGACGTCGGTGGGGTACTTGTCGGTTTCGATCAGCTTTTCGCCGGTCAGTTTCTGGCCGCCCCCGCGGGGCGTGAATTCGTACTTGTGCACATCCAGTTTCAACGTGCCCCGGTCGCCGTAGATGATCCCCGCCCACGGCCAATCGGGATCGGGCGCGTTGCCCCAGCTGCGGTGTGTCCAGTTGACGTCCAGTTCGTCGAATTCGAAGCGAGCCGACTGGGTGTCCGAAATGTTCGCCTTGGAATCATGGTCGACGTAGATGCCGCCGCTGCTGCTGATTCGCTGCGGCCATCCCAGGCCCAGTTGCCATCGCACCATGTCCAGCATATGGACACACATGTCACCGACGATCCCGTTGCCGTACTCCATGAACGCTCGCCAGGATCTCGGGTGGACCAATTCGTTGTACGGTCGCATCGGTGCCGGCCCCGTCCAGGTCTCGTAATCCAGATACGCCGGTGGCGCGGTATCCGGCGGGTTCTTCTTCGCTCGCATGTGGTAGTAACAACACACTTCAGCGTGCGCGACGTCACCGAGCAAGCCTGTATCGACCACACGTTGCTTCGCTTCGATCAAGTGCGGCGTACTACGGCGTTGCGTTCCCACTTGGACCACGCGTCCAGTTTCGCGAGCCGCGTCCAACATCGCTTTGCTTTCTAGCACATCGACGCCGGTCGGTTTTTGCACATACACGTCGGCACCGGAGTTGACCGCCGCAATCATCGGTAGCGCATGCCAGTGGTCGGGCGTTGCGACAAGCACGATGTCCAAGTCTTTCTCGGCAAGCATGTCGGTGTATTGGCCATAGGTCCGCGGCCGTTTCTTGGAGACCTGGCGGGAGGCTATCAAATCCGCACATTCGCCCAACATGTTCGAATCGACGTCGCACAGCGAGACGACTTCGACCGGTTCGATGTTCATCAACTGCAGCAGGTCACACTTCCCGTACCAGCCACACCCGATCAAACCGACGCGGCGTTTCTTGTCGCCGGCGGCGGCATAGGCATGGCGACTGGCAACGGCAGATGCGGCGAGCGTGGATGCGGCAATGAACTTTCGGCGATCCATGAGAAGTGCCTGGGGTGTAGGGGACAGTTGATTTAATCAGCCGTATGGCGCGAGCCTACGGGCACCGGTGCGATCTTTTGCTGTTTCGATACCCGTACGCTCGCGCGAAACGGCTGATCCCACGTAGGATCGGATTAAATCAACAGGCCGGTAGGGGACTGGGGGACAAGCCGATTATCGCCGGTCACTTAGTGTCGATCAAGCAACTGGCACGGACTCAAGTCGAAAGGGATCCGGCAACCGCTGGTGTCTAGCCTTTAGGCGATTCCCGGTCGCTGCTTTGCAGCGACAGATCATTGTCGCGAACCTCGGCCAGTTTTCGGGTCAAAGTGGATTGCATGCGTGCCAGCACTTCCTGATAGCGATCATCGCCGGCCAGATTGTCGTAGCCCTGCGGATCGGCGTGCGTGTCAAACAACTCCGTCCCTGCCGATGCGTCTTCTTCGTATTGGATGAAAGCGAATCGATCCTCGCGGATCAAGAATCCTTTCCGCATCGGCGCGACGCTGAATGCGAACTCGCGCACTTGGTGATTGGGGTCGTCCAACATCGCCGAGATGTCTTTGCCTTGCACATGCTTCGGAACGTCCAATCCGCAGAGCGTCGCGACGGTCGGATACAGGTCCAATAATTCGACGAAACTGTGGCAGACCGCCGGCTGCTTTCCGGGAACCCGAATGATCAGCGGCACCCCCGCCGATTCGTCACGCAAGGAAACCTTGGCCCAGAAATCATGCTCGCCCAAATGGTACCCGTGGTCGCTGGTGAAGATCACGATCGTGTTGTCTTCCTGTCCGGATGCCTTCAGCGCATCGAGCACCTTGCCGACCTGGGCATCCATGTACGCGACCGACGCATAGTAGCCTCCGACGGCTTTCTTTTGTCGTCGCAGATCCATCTTCATGTTTGGGCTGGTTTTGTAATTGATACCGGCCTTGGGGATGTCGTCCCAGTCGCCTTCGATCTTGGGCGGCAGGGCGTGTTTGCTGTAGGGCTTGTACGGTGGAAAGTAGGACTTCGGCGCGACGAAGGGGACGTGTGGCCGCACGAATCCGACACCCAACCAAAACGGTCGGTCGCGTTGCTGACGAATCAGTTCACACGCCTTCTTTGCCGTTTTGCCATCGCTATGAACCATGTCGTCCCCATCGGCCTCCACGACGACAAAGGTGTTGCCGCCGACCACGGGTTTCTTGCCGTCGGGATTGCCTTCCAGTGTCTCGCCATCACCCGGAGCGCGCCATTCCGGGCCGGGGCTGTTGAAACGTTCGGTCCAGGACAGTTCGTCGTCGGCTCCGTTGTAATCGCGGCCCGGGCCGTGGTCCTCGATCCCGCCGGGAACGCCCATGTGAAAGATTTTGCTGACCCGCGCGGCGTAGTAGCCGTTGTTCTTGAAGTGCTGGGACCACGTCGCCCGGTCGCCGATTTGTGCCCGCGGGTTCTTGTATCCCAGCACGCCCGTCGCGTGGGGATAGAACCCGGACATGAACGATGCCCGCGAGGGTCCGCAGTAGGTTCCCTGGCAGTAGGCCCGGGTGAATCGCGTTCCGCTGGCAGCCAACGCGTCGATATTGGGCGTTTGGCAGACCGTGTTTCCGTAGCACGACAGTGCGGTGTACGTGAGGTCATCGGAAATGAGGAACAGCACGTTCATCGGCCGTTTCGCTTCCGTCGGCCCGTTTACTTCCGTGGCGGCCACGGTTGGACCAAGGGGCAAACCCAGCAGCAAGATCGCTGTGAACAATTGAAGCAGACGGTTCATCGCAGGTTCATTCCGGCAGGTGGGGCGGGACAAAGAAGGGCAGGTCTCCACAACATACACGCTGCCGTCGTTGTAGAATACGATCCCTGCCGTTTCCCATCCCCACCTCCTCCGGCAAGCGTCCGATGCGAAAAAACAGCCTTGTGAACCATTCTCGCCCCGTTTTGTGGATCGCCGCTTCGATCGTCGTCGTCTCGATCGCCACGGTGATCGACAGCCGTGGCTCGGCCGCCGACGACGCCCCCACGCTGCACCAGTTCCAGCGACAGCAACTGACGGGAACGTATTTCAGCGAAGGTGTCTCGGCCGGCGACATCAACGGCGACGGCATCAACGACGTGGTGTATGGGCCGTATTGGTTTGCCGGGCCTGACTACCAAACGAAGCACGAAATCTATCCGCCGGTTCCGCAAGACATGAACCGCTATGCGGACCACTTTTTCTCCTGGATCTACGACTTCGATCAGGACGGCTGGAACGACATCTTCGTCGTCGGATTCCCCGGGACCCCCGCCTACGTCTACGAGAATCCCAAACAGGCCGGATTGGATGCGCATTGGAAAAAGCACCAGGTGTTCGATTGGGTGTCCAATGAATCGCCCGAGTTGACCGACCTGCTGGGCGATGATCGTCCCGAGTTGGTGTGCACGCGGGATGGGTTCTTTGGATTCGCAACGATCGACGCCGAAGACCCTTTCGGAACGTGGCAGTTTCATGCCATTTCGCCGCAGGTGACCGCGACGCGATTCGGACACGGGCTGGGGATCGGTGACGTCAACGGCGACGATCGACTGGACATCATTCACCCCAAGGGCTGGTACGAGCAGCCGGAAAACGACGCGCTGACATCGCGTTGGATGCATCACGACGTGCGTCTTTGCGGGGGCAGCGGCGGCGCGGAGATGTACGCCTATGACGTCGACGGCGATGGCGACAACGACATCATCACCAGCGACTCGGCGCACAACTTCGGGTTGTCGTGGTTCGAGCAAATCGTTGATGGCGACGAGCGAACGTTCAAGCAACACCAAATCATGGGATCACACCCGTCGGACAACCAATACGGAGTGCTGTTCAGCGAGCCGCATTCGGTCGAACTGGCCGACATCGACGGTGACGGCTTGAAAGACATCGTGACGGGAAAGACCTATTGGTCACACCATCGACAAAGTCCGATGTGGGACGCCGGCGCCGTCGTGTACTGGTTCCGGCTGGTTCGCGGGGAAGACGGCATCGACTGGGTCCCCTATCAAGCCGACGGCGAAGCGGGGATCGGACGCCAGATCGTCGTCAATGACCTGGACGCCGACGGTCATCCCGACATCATCGTCGGCGGCATGAAAGGCGCCCATGTGCTGAAACACACGCAACAGCCGGTTTCCCAAGAACAGTGGCTGGCCGCCCAACCGAAACCGTACCAGGGATCCAAACCACCCAGCGCCGAAGGTGCGACCGCCAAACGTGGCCCGAAATCGAAAATCGATCCCCAAACCACTCGGGCCGTCGGAGCCATCGAAGGTGAATCGTTGAAGTTTCTCGCCACCGGAGGCAACGCGCGTCCGCAGGACATGTCGAACTTCAATGCCGACAACTGGAGCGGCAAGTCGCAACTGTGGTGGACCGATGCCAAGCCCGGCGACACGCTGACGATTCAGTTGCCGCCGGTCACCGGAGCCATCGACTTGGACGTGGTCCTGACCTGTGCGGTGGACTACGGAATCGTCCAGCTGTCGATTGACGATCAACCGCTGGGAGAACCGATCGATCTGTTCGATCGCCAAGTCGTCACGACCGGTGTGTTGTCGTTTCCGAAATTGACATTGAAAGGCAGCAAGCACACGTTGGGAGTGACGATCGTCGGTGCCAATCCCAACGCCAAGAAAGCATATATGTTTGCGTTGGATTACTTGCGAATCAAAAAGTCCGACGGCAGCTATGTCGCTGACCCGGCGGCCGGAAAAGCGACCGCCGACAACACGGCCGATGCATCCGGGATCCGTCCTAAAAACCTTGATGGCCGAGTGCTGAATCTGGATTTCGAAACCGGCACGCTGGACGACTGGACGGCAACCGGCACCGCGTTCGACAGCCAACCGGTCAAGGGCGACACCGTCAAACCGCGGCGCGCTGACATGCACAGCAACCATGACGGTCAGTTTTGGATCGGCGGCTTTGAGAAACTGGGCGACGAGCCCACCGGAACACTCACCTCGGCTCCGTTCATCGTCTCCCAGCCCTATGCGTCGTACCTGGCCAACGGCGGCGAGCACGAATCCACGCGTGTCGAATTGCTGCGCAAGGACAGCGAACGCGTGTTCTATCAAAGCAACGGGACCAACAGCGAAACGATGCGACGCGTTATCGTCGATCTGCGTGCCCACGTCGGCAAAGAAGTCATGGTGCGGCTGGTCGACGAGTCCGACGGCGGCTGGGGACACGTCAACTTTGACGATTTCCGATTGCATGCCAAACCTCCCGCGCGACCGACGCCGGCCATGATCGCCCTGACCGCCGATGAGTACCCGCACGCGGGGCTAGAAGCCCGGCAGGCTGCCGAGGCGATGCGAGTCCCCGAGGGATTTCAAGTCACCGTGGGCGCGGCCGAACCGGATGTGAAACAACCGATCGCGATGGCCCTGGATGATCGCGGACGAGTCTGGATTGCGGAGGCGTATGAGTATCCGACGCGTGCCGAAGGCGACGTCGGACGCGACCGGATCTTGATCTTTGAAGACACCGACGACGACGGTTCGCTGGATCACAGCAAGGTGTTTGCCGAAGGGCTGAACCTGGTCAGCGGATTGGAAGTCGGGTTCGGCGGCGTTTGGGTCGGTGCGGCACCGTACCTGATGTTCATTCCCGACAAGGACGGTGACGATGTTCCCGATTCCGAACCCCAAATCCTGCTCGACGGCTGGGGCTATCAAGACACCCACGAAACCCTGAACGCGTTCATCTGGGGCCCCGACGGATGGCTGTACGGTTGCCACGGCGTGTTCACCCACTCCCGCGTCGGCAAACCGGGAACGCCGGACGACCAGCGGACGCCGATCAATTGCGGCGTTTGGCGATACCATCCCACACGCCACGAGTTCGAAGTCTTCGCCCACGGCACCAGCAACCCCTGGGGCGTGGACTTCAACGATCACGGCCAAGCCTTCATCACCGCCTGTGTGATCCCGCACCTGTACCACATCATCGACGGCGCCCGCTATCAACGCCAAGGCGGCCGGCATTTCAACAACCACACCTACCGCGACATCGTCACCATTGCCGACCACCTGCACTACCTGGGCGCCACGCCGCACGGGGGCAACAGCAAATCGGATTCTGCCGGCGGAGGCCACGCGCATGCCGGGGCGATGATTTATCTGGGTGACACGTGGCCCGAAAAGTACCGCGGCCAATTGATGATGAACAACATTCACGGACAACGCTTGAACGTCGACGTCTTGGAACCCGCCGGATCGGGATACGTCGGACGCCACGGTCCCGATTTTCTGTTAACCGGCGACCAGGCCTCGCAAATTTTGAACCTCCGCTACGGGCCCGACGGCAACGCGTGGATGATCGATTGGTACGACATGCAGGCTTGTCACCGCCGCGAATCCACGCTGCACGACCGCAGCAACGGCCGGATCTACAAGATCAGCTACGGTGACGAAGTCGGCGCCGCCGCGCCGGAGATCGACTTCGGCTCGGCCAGCGATCTGCAGTTGGCCGAATTGACGCTTCACGCCAACGACTGGTACGTCCGCCACGGCCGTCGGGTGCTGCAGGAACGAGCCGCGGAGCGGGTGATCGCAACCGAAGCCGTCACGTGGCTACGCCAAATCGCCACGACACACACCGACGACACGCGCCGGCTGCGCGCCGCGTGGGCACTGCACGTGACGGGGAATTTCGATTCCAACGTTACTCGCTCCCTGATGGCTGACGAAAGCCCCTACGTTCGCGGTTGGTCGATCCAAATGGTGATGGAATCGACAGCGGGGAATGTCACTCCGGAGTATTTAGAACAATTCGTCGACATGGCCGGCGAGGACGATTCGCCGATCGTGCGTTTGTACCTCGCCTCGGCGGCCCAAAAACTGGCCTTGGATTCGCGTTGGGACTTGCTGCAGGCATTGACCTCGCACGCCGAAGACACCCGCGACCACAACTTGCCGTTGATGTACTGGTATGCGGCCGAACCGCTCGCCGATCTGGATGCCTCGCGGGCGATCGCGTTGGCGATGTCGGCGGGCGAGCGAATCCCGTTGCTGCGAGAATTCATGTTGCGGCGAATCGGCCAGAGCGGCGAAGACTCCCTGACCGTCCTGGTGGTGGCACTCGGACGCGCAAGCGACGCGGCCACGCAACTGACCTACCTCAACGCGATCCGATCTTCATTGGAAGGACGACGCCAAGTGAAGCCGCCAACGCAGTGGACGTTGGTCGCGCGGAAGCTGCTGTCCAGCCCGGATCACGACGTCCGCTTGCAAGCGGTTGCCCTAGGGGTCACGTTCGGCGACCAGCAAGCGCTCGCGGCGATGCGAACGCAAGTCGCCGATGCGTCCGCGCCGTTGGAGACCCGGCGAGTCGCCCTGCGGTCACTGCTGGACATGGACGACCCCGGCTTGGTCCCGACCCTGATCGATCTTTTGAAAGTCGACTCACCGTTGCGGGACGACGCGATCCGGGGACTGGCACAGTACGACGACGCTGCCATCGCGCCGGCCTTGCTGAAGGTCTACGGAGAACTCAATCCGGCCCAAAAGCGTTCGGCGCTGGCGACGCTGTGCTCGCGGGTCAATCCCGGTATCTCCCTGCTGACGGCCATCGAAGCCGAACAGATCCCCGGCACCGACTTGACCGCCGACCTGGTCCGGCAGTTGCAATTCTTGGGCAACAAGAAAATCGATGCGATGCTGGACAATGTCTGGGGCGTCGCCCGCGAATCGGCGGCCGACAAATTGGCGATGATCGGTGAGTACAAGCAACTGGTCGCCTCGACGGATCACCCGCCGGCGGACCTGGAACTCGGGCGCGCCGTGTTTGCCAAGACCTGCATGAAGTGCCACGTCTTGTACGGCGTCGGCTTCAAAGTCGGACCGGATCTGACCGGATCGAACCGCGCGAACTTGGAGTACCTGTTGTCGAATATCGTCGACCCCAGCGCCGTGATGGCCAAGGAATACGTGCCGACGGTCGTCTTGGTCGACGACGGTCGCGTGGTCAACGGACTGGTCAAGGCCGAAGACGAGTTCTCGCTCACCGTCCAAACCTCCGATGCGGTCGTTGTGATTCCCAAAGATGAAATCGAACAGCGCGCAACAGCCGACAAGTCGATGATGCCCGATGACCAATTAAAACAGTTCTCGCCACACGAAGTCCGTTCGTTGATCGCCTACCTGCGCGGGAAACAGCAAGTACCGATGCGGGCAACCAAAGAGAATGCCGCGGCGTTCTTCAACGGGACCGATCTGTCACACTGGAATGGCGATCCATCCCTGTGGTCGGTGGAAGACGGAGAATTGGTCGGGCGGACCGACGGGCTGCGCCGCAACGATTGGATCGTCAGTGATCTCTCGGTCGCTGATTTTCGATTGACCGTCGAAGTCAAATTGGTCGAGAACGCCGGAAACAGCGGGATCCAGTTCCGCAGCCGCGCCCACGACGGCGAAGTTTCCGGATACCAAGCCGACATCGGCGCCGGCTGGTGGGGCAAGCTGTACGAAGAACACGGACGAAAGCTGCTGTGGGATCAATCCGGCGAGTCACACGTCAAGCCGGGCGAGTGGAACACGTATGAAATCGTCGCCCGCGGACACCACATCCAGACCTTTCTTAACGGCCAGCCCTGTGTCGACCTGCACGATCCCGACGGCGCCGAAACCGGCATCATCGCCTTCCAGCTCCACAGCGGCGGCAAAACCGAAGTTCGGTTCCGTAATCTGAAGCTGGAAGTGCTCTGAAAACTTGGGGTGGGAGAATGGCACGGGCTCGGTGAGCCGACGGCGCTAGCCGCGGTCCTTGATACGCCTTGAACACGGCGGTAAGGCCCGAGGCTAGCGCCTACGGCTCAGCAAATTGGCTTAGGCCCGTGCCATTCTTGGCGTGGAATTTTGACGGTTTCGATTCCGCTGTACTCCCTTGAGATCAGCTGTCCGCCCATGGCATTTAATCATTCTGAGTGCGAATCATTCTGCCATCCTCTCCAGTTTCCTCGTCGTGTCGGATGGAGAGGTAGGAAGATTTTGGAGGTAGGAAAATTGGCGAAACTGGATGGAGAGCGCGATTCATCATCTTCTTACCCCCGAAATCTTCTTACCCTTTTTCCGCAGGCCATTAAGAAATGGGACCAAGTGCGCAAACCGGTTGATCTCAGTTGAGTTTTCCAACCGAACCGTACCGATGAAACAGTGCGCGTGAAACTGTCAATCGCCGATCGTTCGACCACGGACTCTGCCGCTCTGACGTCTTTCGGACACAGCACACGGCAGTTTTTCTCAATCACGCCCGTCGTGCAATCCGCGCAATCGGCAATCTTTCACAGGATTCGCCAGAAACCGGGGCGTGATTGTCTTCAGTCGCATTTTGCAAATGAACTGACGTGGGTGATTTGCCGATCACCATAGTAAGGACACATGCATGGGTGTGTGTGCGAAACGATGGGATCGACGCCCTGCGGAGCCATTCGATCACCCTCGCGAAACGCCATCGAAACACAAACCGCAATGGAATGCCACGGTGAAAACGAATCATCTCATTTGGATTTCGGTGGCAGCGTTAGCCATTTCCACCGCATCCCCGTCTGACGCCCAAACGCCCACCGAGGCGCCGGTGCCGACCATCTGGCGGTTCATCGGAATCCCTCAGGGCATCCAAAAAATCCGCGACGTCACGGTCAACCGCCGCGGTAACTTTCCCGGCCTGGAACGAAAGCCCCCGCTGAAGCGGATCGGCGATCCGGCCAACCTGGAATCCCCCAACCCGGCGATCAAAGCGGCTGCGGAGATCAAGCAAGCCGAGGACCTGAAGGCCCAGAAGATCAAGGCGATCAAGTTCCTGGCCAAGATGGGCTGCGGATGCTACGACAAGGAAGGCAAGATCACCGATGCCCTGCTCGCGGCCATGGACGACTGCACGCCGGACGTCCGATTGGCGGCAATCGATGCGATCGAAACGGCTGCCAATGGCGAAGGGTGCAGCAAGTGCGGATCGACGTCCTGCTGCAGCGAGAAGGTGACCAAACGGTTGAGCGAAATCGCCTACGAACGCGACGACAGCGGTTGCCACTTGGAGCCCAACGCGGACGTGCGAGCCGCCGCGGCAAAAGCCCTGTGCGTGTGCTGCCCGAATCGAGCGACCGGACCGATCGAAGAGGACGTGCCCGAAGAATTGGTTCCGCCGCCGGTCGTCCCGGATCCGATTTCCGGTGAAGGCACCGAGGAGGCCGAGGGGATTCAGGGTGAAGGTGCCGGTGCCTCCGGGGCCGAAGTGCTGGAAGCCCCGATTCGAGAAGACGCCACAGATGCCGCAAGCGGTGCCGCGGGTGCCGACACAACCACAACCGCCGAAGGGTTGAAACTGTTTCAAGCTGCCAAGGTCCAGCGATCCGATGTCGAAGTCGGTCAGGTCAAAATGATCGGCGGCATGGCGATCCAACCGGTCACCATTTCACCGGTCACCGCGACTTCCGATGCCCCCGCAACCCGCTCGATCAGCAAGCCGGTTTCGCTGTCGCTCAGTGACGACGCGGCGACGTCTGCCCCGGCGGCGGAACAAAAACCGCAAGCCCTGCCGATGCCGGTCGCACTCCCGATCAAAGAAGCTGCTCAAGCCGATCAAGCTCGCATCGCCCCCAAACCGGCCGCACGAAAGAACGTCGTGGCGACCGTCGTCGGAGTCGATCAGAAATCGGGCCGCGTCATCCTGCGAAGCGGCCAAGCCATGCGTCCCGGATCCTCGGTGACCGTTTACCATCAGTACCTGACTGGAGAACGCTTGGTGGCACACCTGCTGATCAACAGCGTCAATGGCAACCAGTCAGTCGCAACCGTCACTGACGCAGCCAGCTTGGCGAAGATCCACACCGGCGACCGCGCCGTGTGCTTCTAAAGCCGATCGCAACCACCGCATCACGAAAAAGCGTCAGCGGATCCGCTGACGCTTTTTTTTTGCGAGTAGCAGCTGAGATTTGACAGAAAAATGGGGGCGGAAAAATGAAACTCCCAACTCCCAACTCCCAACTCCCAACTCCCAACTCCCAACTCCCAACTCCCAACTCCTGAAACTCAAAACTGAAACGTCTTCTGCGTCTTCGATCGGATCGTGGCGATCGTTGTGGCGTCGGCCAGATTGATCGGAGACATCGCCGCCCAGACGCGGAGATCGTTTGCCGGTGCGGGTGGAGCGATCACGTCGACGTGGCTCAAGGACCGTGGCAGGGTTTGGCACAGTGACTTGGCCAATCGCTTGGCCCCGCTTCGTCCGGCTTCATCATTGTCGGCGACGATCGCAAGTCGTTGAGGCTGGTGTCGGTGGATGTAGCGGTCGACGAAAAAGGTCGACGCGCTGCAACTGGCCCTTCCGATTGCCCACCAGCCCAACGTGATCGCAGCTGCGGTGTCCGAGGCGCCTTCGGTGACATACAGCGTCTCCGGAATTCCTCTCGTGCTGCCGGGTCCGGTGGTTGGGCGGGCGATAAAGATCCCGCTTTGGCTGCCGCGGCGGGACCATTTGCAGTTTCGTTTTTGCGTCCACGGTAAACCGCTGATGCGAACGCCGATCACTTGCTCGTGTTCATTTCGCATCGGCCATGTGGAACCGTTGCCATCAGCGGTCACACCGACCCGGAGCCTCTGTAAGGCGTGCTGAGAGACCGTCAGTTGTTCGGCCAGCCGGCGACGCGTGGCAGCATCGATGCGGTGATAGGCGTCGCGTGCGAAGGCGGTGTGCTTGTCAATCGCTTCGGCAGACTGGTCGATGGGGACCGCAGCCGCCGAGCAGGACGATGAAGCTGACCCGGACGATGGAGTCGCAGCCGGTCGGTTGCGGGGGCTGCCGACGGCCGGCCGGACGCCCACCACATCGGCCAGGAAAGCCAGCGATTCGGCAAACGAACACCCCAGCCACCAGCGCAGCGTGGCGATCCCATCCCCCGGGCGGATCGCACAGCCGCGGGTAAAACAACGGCGGCAATGGACCGCCCCACGCTGTTGCAGATCCCCAAATGCCGCGAATCGATCACGCCCGCCACACTTGGGACAGGGATGGTTCCGACCATCCAAGACTGCTGCCGGGATGCCCGCGGAAATCAAAATCTCGCCCCACCGCCCCATCGCAGCTCGGCGAAGTTCGTTGAGGTCGTAATACGGCATCACAACGGGGAAAAAATGGGAAAGGCTTCCGGCCTGTCGATCGGCATTCTCTCCCTGTTTCGGCACGCCAACAAATCAGATTTCAGCCTCTTCCCGATCGTTCACTTGGCCCCGATCGTAGCGGTCGCCCGCCTTGCCTCCCATCTTCAATCGCACGGCCGGCTGCTACACTTCGGCCATGAGCGAAATCGATTTATATGACTACGAATTACCCCGTGAGCGAATCGCCCAGGAACCGCTGGCGACCCGCAGCGACGCCCGGCTGATGTTGGTCCATCGCAGCAGTGGCGAGATCGAACACCACTATGTGCGCGATCTGCCGGACCTGTTGCGAAGCGAAGACACACTGGTGCTGAACGACAGCCGCGTCATCCCGGCGCGAATGGTCGGGTTCCGCACTCGGACCCAAGGTCGCTGGCAGGGATTGTTCTTGCGCGAAGACGCCCAGACAGGGATCTGGGAGGTGTTGACCAAAACCCGCGGAAAACTGGTTCCCGGCGAAACCATCACGATCGAAGACCGCAACGGGTTGCCCGGCATGCGGTTGGAAGTAGTCGCGCGGACCGAACACGGGCACATGCTCGTGCTGCCTCGCCCCCCCGCCGATCGGTTGGCCTTCGGTGGCGATGAAGCCGAATTGTCAGAATCCGCCAGCGCCGATCAGTGGCTCAGTCGCTACGGACGCGTGCCGCTGCCACCGTACATTCGCGACGGGCACATGGTCGATGCGGATGTGTCCAATTACCAAACCGTGTTTGCCAAGACGCCCGGCAGCGTGGCCGCGCCGACCGCCGGTTTGCATTTCACCCCCAGTCTGCTCGGTCAGATCGCCGACGGAGGCACCGAGACCGCGTCGGTGACGCTGCACGTCGGGCTGGGAACGTTCCGTCCGATCAGCACCGCGACGCTGTCGGAGCACGAGATGCACACCGAGTGGGGACAGATCACCGAGGAAAACGCCGACTTGATCGTCCAGCGAAGGGCCTCCGGCGGCCGCTGTGTCGCCGTCGGCACGACCAGCGTCCGCGTGCTCGAGAGCGCCGCCGCAGACCTCTCGGGTGACCTGCGGGCCTGGACCTCGACCACGGATCTGTTCATCCGCCCGCCCTACCGATTCCAGGTCGTCGACGCGTTGATGACCAATTTTCACTTGCCCAAGAGCACGTTGCTGGTGCTGGTCAGTGCCTTTGCCACACGCGAGCTGATTCTTGAGGCGTACGCCAAAGCGATCGAAAGCGAATACCGCTTCTTCAGCTATGGGGATGCGATGCTGATCGTGTAGCCCGCGTTCCGATCAATAGCAACACGATCGCGGGTATCATCATGAATCCCGCCCAGCCATGAACCGACATGAGTGAATGCATCTGGTGGGTCGACGCAACCGGCAGCATGCACAGGAACACCGTGACGATCGTGACCAGTCCGGCAGCCAGGGTCGCGATGTAGCCCAGGATTTGCAGCCAGGACGTCGTCCGCTTGGCCGGCAGGTATCGCAGAAAAAACAACGCGAACACCGGCAACCCCATCACCAGCACTCCGCTGGCCATCATGTGCACCAGCAACGCCTGGCCGTCGAGTGTTTGCTCGTCCATCGCGGCGGGCCAAGAAGTGAACACGAGCACCGCCACCACCATCACCAGCGCCAGGAGCAAAATTCGATCGATCCAAACGAGCATCGGAATAGACGCCTTGTCAAAAAAGGGCACGGGGGTATTTAAAGCAACCGTTGGTGTCTAGCCTTCAGGCGAATTCCCTCGCCGCGTTCACAGCGACCATGGTCGGCCCAAGCCTGCACGCCAACGCTTCGGCCCGCTAATTCTCTTTCGTCTCCGCATCCCCCTTCGGTTCCTTTTCCTTTTCGATCACCAGCTTGGGCGGCAGTTCCTTGCCTTTGGGGACGAACTTCATCGAAATCGAATTGACGCAGTGCCGCGTGTTCTTCTCGGTGAACCGTTCACCTTCAAACACATGTCCCAGGTGACCGTCACAGTTGGCGCACAAGATCTCGACTCGATAACCATCGGCATCTCTTTGGCGCCGGACCGCACCCTTGATCTCATCGTCAAAACTCGGCCAGCCACAATGGCTTTCGAACTTATCTTCGCTGCGGTACAGCTGTGCGTTGCATTGACGGCAGATGTAGGTGCCGGGGTCCTTGGTCATCGTGTACCCGCCCGGCCCCGGCGGTTCGGTGCCCTTGTTCAAGATCACGTAGGCGGCGTTGCGATCCAGTGCGTTGTACTCTTTGACGAAATCCAACTTTTGTTTCGGCGCCGGCTTTTCGTTCGACTCTGTCACGGTTTGCTCTTCCGATTCGGGGGCTTTTTCGCTGGATGCTTCTTCGCCCTTCGTTGCGTTTGCGGTTTCGCTCGCGGGCTCGGGTTTCACTTCGGACGATGACGAATCGCCGACCAAGACCACCGGTTCGGAGGGTTCGGTGACGACTGGCTCGGATGCAACCGGTGTGTCAACACACCCGCACATCAGTCCCAAGATCGCAGCGCCGACCAGGCACCTTGCGCCGGCCGAAACCAGGTTCGTGAAACCGTACCCGCGATCGTGATTGTTCATGTTCTCATTCACCGAACAGCGTCTCCTTTGTGACCCGCCAAAAATAAAGCATCACCCCCATGATACCCGTTAGGGCAAGAAACAGCCAAAGCATAAATGGCCCCAGAATCGCCAGATTGCCCAAGAACCACCCGTTGACCAGCCGATCCCACCCAAAAACGGACAACAGCGTGCCGGCACACAGATACGGACCGAACGGGATCTCGGAATTTCGGGTGATGATGAAATACACCAGCACGATCGCGATTGCGGCGATCGGCGCCAGGAAAAACGACATCACCGCGCCTTGCCAGCCGATAAACGCGCCGATCATCGCCATCAACGTCACGTCGCCGAACCCCATCGCTTCGCGCCGCATCGCGACGCTGCCGACGATCCGAATCGCCCAGACCACCCCACCGCCGACCCCCAGCCCGATCAACGCCGTCAGCAATCCGATCCACGTGGCGCCGCCGACGCCGAAGATGATTCGGATGATCACCGCTCCGATCAACCACATCGCTAGCAACCGCTTCCATGGGTTGTACGGCTTGTTGCGCACCAGCGAGGCGAAGAAGTATTCGAACGCCTTCAGCGGACCGCGCCGCAGAATCAGCCGTCGATTGGAGAGGGCAAAACACCACATCGTCCAAATCCCCACGCCGGTCCACCAGCCCGCCGGACCTGTCCACTTCGGAGCCTCAGCCGGCGCCGGCAGATAAAACGCAACAGGAACCAGCACGCCATTCAGATCCAACGCCGGTAGAAAGGAGTCTTTCTGCGCCAGGCATGCCACGACCAACGCGATCAACGTCCCCGGGATCGTGATCTCGTCGGGAATCGTTTGTTCGTCGAAATCAATGAACGTCGCCGCCACCATCAACGAAATCAGGATCAGGTGCGATGCGAAAACCACCGTCATCCAGGGTTGATACCCGGCGATCGCCACCGGAACGCGATCGGCCGGCGGCAGCAACATCCCCGTCTGCGTAACGAACCAGTAATACAGCGGTATCCCGATCGCCATCGACAACTCGATCAGCATCGGGCGAACCCAAAACGCTTTGCCGTGCAGGGGGACTTCGCGACGCAACCCGAGCCAACCGAGGATCGGAATTCGATCCGATGTCTTTCGCGGCGGTGCCTGTGGGTCCGCCGGGGACCAGGGACCGATCAATCTCGCGTCCCACGCCAATCGATAGATCGCCCAGTTGGCCAGCGCGCCGAGCATGACCCCGATCACGGCCAGCAACACCAATCGCAGTTCGATCGGTAGCGTTATCCAAAAAGCGATCAACGAATCAGTCTCATGATGTAGGACGGCCCATCAACCCGATGGCCGGGCGTCTTCTTCGCCCCCGGAGCAGGCATGTTCGCCCCCGAGCAGGGATGGTCTACATTGTTCAGTGTAGACGCCTTCGGGTGAACCCCAGTAACCGCTCCCATTCCGTCGTCTGATTCATGACCGCCCCCGAAACACTCCGCTTCGAAAACCACCGTTTGATTTTGATCGACCAAACCAAGCTGCCGGGGGAATTGACCGAGCTGGTTTGCACCTCCGTCGCACAGACGCATGACGCGATCCGGCGCTTGGTCGTTCGCGGCGCACCGGCGATCGGCATCGCGGCGGCCTACGGCGTTTGCCTGGCCGTTCCGGCGGATGAGACCGGTACCCCCGGCCGGTCGCGATACATCGACGCGATCGAGTCCCTGGCCACCAGCCGCCCCACCGCGGTCAATTTGTTCTGGGCGCTCGATCGCATGCGGCAGATCGTTGACTCCACGCCGGAGGCTGAATTGAAAGACGCATTGGTCGCCGAGGCCACGCGGATTCACGAGGAAGACCGCCAGATGTGTCACGCGATCGGACGCAATGGCGCACCCTTGCTGGCCGATGTCCAAACCGTGCTGACGCATTGCAATGCCGGCGGGTTGGCCACGTCGACCTGGGGCACCGCGCTCGCACCGATCTATCACCTGCACCAGACCGGCGACGCGCCGAAAGTCATCGCCGACGAAACCCGCCCGCTGTTGCAAGGCGGACGCTTGACCGCATGGGAACTCTCGCAAGCCGGCGTCGATGTCACCGTGATCACCGATTCGATGTCGGGATCGTTGATGCGACTGGGAAAGATCCAAGCCGTGATCGTCGGGGCCGACCGGATCACCGCACGCGGTGATGTGGCCAACAAAATCGGAACCTATCCCGTCGCGGTGTTGGCCAAACATCACGGGTTGCCGTTTTATGTCGCCGCCCCGACCAACACGTTCGATTTACAACTTGATTGCGGCGACGACATCCCGATCGAACAGCGCGGTCGCGAAGAAGTCGCCGCGCCGCATGGCGTCCGCATCGTCCCCGACGCCGCCGACGTGCTCAATCCCGCCTTCGACGTCACCCCCGCCGAATTGGTCACGGCCATCATCACTGAACGCGGCGTGATCAAGCAGCCCTCGCGTGATGCCGTCGCAGAGCACTTCGCCAACGCGTAGCGGAAGCCGCCAAGGCTTTCGGCTCGCCAACAGCACGACTCCGTTTAGGGCGATCGAAACTCTCCGCGAGTTCCGCTACGCCAGATCGGTCCATCCAACTCGCACCTGCCGTTTACTCCGGCACGGTCACGGTTTCGCCGCCGGCCCGTGTGGACAGGTTTCGCCACAGTTCCAGGTTGATCGAATCGGTGATGAAGCGGACCGAACCGTCCATCATCGTGACGTTCACGCCGCCTTGGTGATAGCTGCGTGAGGTGACGGCGGCCTGGGTCAGTGCCGTCGTGTCCTTGCCTTCGCGGATGTTGGTGAAGTCCACATCGAATTCGCGGCCGCTGGCGGTGCACAGCACCTTGCGGTTCGGGGAAAACGTCGTCGTGAACCCCGATTGGTGAACGCGTCCGTCGACCCATTCGGTGTGACCGGTGTCGGTCTTCAGGCTGCCGCCCAGGGCGCAGATGTCTGCCGGTTCGGTCGGAATGTCGATGTCTCCGGCGATCTCCACGTCGCGGTAGTACGCCGTCCGAGCTTTGACTTCACCGAAGCCCAAGGTGTTGCTCAATCCGTCCAACACGTCTCGGAACCGCGACGGGCGTCCGGTGGCAAACGATCCGGGGCCGGTTTCGTTCGTGTTGGGGTTGAACACAAACCAAGGGCCGGCGTTGTATCCGTAGCTGAGCGGGTAGTGATAGGGGTTGCCGTCGTCATCGGGGCGTTCAAAGTCGTTGACATCGCTGGGGCACAGGTAGACCGGCACGCGGAAGCTGGAAACCTTGATCGATTCGCCGTCGACCGTGATCCGGGCCGCTCCATAGCCGGCTCCGAAATCGATCGCCGACGCCAACGAGACGTTCTCGACATACGGCAAGATCCTGGCTTGGGTCGACCAGCCGTCACCGGTCATCGCCGGTCGCGTCCAGGCCGGGGGCAGCCGCTTGGTCGCCGATTCGTAGTTGTGAACCGCCAAAATGATCTGCTTCATGTTATTGGTGCAGCTCATCCGCCGCGCCGCCTCACGGGCCGCTTGGACGGCCGGCAGCAACAGCCCGACCAAAATGCCGATGATGGCGATCACGACCAGCAGTTCCACCAGGGTGAAGGCGTTTCGTTGGGGCCGGCGGGTTGCGGGCTGGAGGGCTGCCGGCTGGAGGAAACAGGGACGCTGGGCAGGCATGGTGGGATATCTCCTCGGATGGCGTCCGCCTTTGCACGGGGCGGTCCGGTTTCTTGGTGCGGGGGAAGACAAATGGACTCGGGCAGTTCACTAACTAACGCTAATGAGAATTGTTCTCGACAAAGATTCTGGAAAGCTGCGGCCTTTTTTGCAAGCGGCGTAGCGAAAAAAGATTCGGATCGAGAAAACCTTCGGCCCCTGCGGCGATCTCACCGCCCGTCCGCATGCCTTGCCGGCCGCAGCGACTCCCTAAGCGAGTCTGTCATCCCGCCCAAACGAACCGCATTCCGCCCACGCCGGGGTCTGTCCCCGCAGCGACGTCGGGGTCAGTCCCCGCGGATCCCAGTCCCCGCGGATCCCAGACCGCATCACATCCGTGGGTACGCGCTGCCATCCGTGGGCTTTTTCGATTCCCCCTGACCTCCCCAGACGAACCAACTCAGGCCAGGAGCCTAGCTGGACAGCGCCGCTTTGCTCAAGAAACACCGTGAATCACCGGTCGAACGTAGCTACCTTCGCCAGAAGGTGGATTCCCGGGGGTTTCCACGCTCGCTTCGAGCGTAGCTACGCCAAAGTGGCGCTGTCCTAGGGTCTGTCCCCATAAGACCCCGGCACGACAAGGCAATGTGCGAAAACAGGCGGTCACGGCGAGCCGAGTGCCGACTCGGTGAGAACATCCACCGAGGTCATCACGACCAGCGGTGCCAGATCGCGATCGTAATCGCGTTTGGCCAGCGCTAGGGTGACCAGCAGTGGGATCGAAACCAGAGCGAGCCGAATGGCCCCCACAATCCACGGCCGTTGCTGTTTCAACGGCCGCAGCTCAGCGACCCAAACCAGCACGGGCGCGACACCGATCGTTACGGCCCGGCCGTCGGTCACGCGTCCGAAGAAGTGGCCGATGAACAAGATCCCGAACAGGCCGATCACGCCGACGCCGATCAAAACAGGCGGCAGCAACAATGGCCGCTCGTCGACCGGCCCGCGTCGACGACCGCGGACTGCCCAAACCACGATCGCAGTTCCCAACAACGCTGCGACGATCGGCATCGCCGCCTCACCGCCTTTGAGATAGCCCGCCATCATCACCGTTGCGGCCGCCGCTTGCAGCGACAGACATAGACTGACGGGAATCGAAATCCCTGGGCTGCGACGGGCCAACGTCAACAGTCCCCCCCAACAAATTGACAGCAAGGTCCAGCAGACGCCGATCGTGATCGCTGATTGCCAGACGGTCCACTCGTCGGGATTATTCACGTAAACCGAACCGTGCAACAAAACGCGTGGGACCAGCAACACCAGGCTGATCCGCAACAGCCAGACGAACCCGGTTGCCACACGCGGCAGCGCTGCGGCCCATTCGACCAACAGCACGGCGGGCAGGATGAGCAGGAGCAGCCGATCGAGCGCGGTCGCTGGCGGCACCGACACGTGAACCGATCCGACCCACAGCCCCGCTATCAAGCCGATTCCGATCGCGATGCCGGACGCCGTGTTGATCCAGGCCGGCGTCGAAGATCGCCGCGGCCACACCAACGCCGCGACAATCACGGCGCTGGCGATTAGGGCGGCCAGGATCGCCCGGGCGTACAGGATCGGATCTGGCATCAGTTATTCGCGAACGCCTTCACAGTCAATCATGATCAACGCCGTGTCACCGATCGGGCCAATCGCTCGCGCGTCAAAACCGTAATCGCTGCGTTTGAGTGAAAGCTCCGTGGAAAACGCGACCCGCTTGACCTTCTTGAAATCATGCTCCTTTCCGCCCATCAAGACGAGTGTGATCTGGTTGGTCGTGCCGTGCATGGTGAAGTCCCCCGTCACCTCGTATCCACCGTCGATCGGTTTGACGCTGGTGCTGCGGAATTCGATCGTGGGGAATTGTTTCGTATCGAAGTAATCGGGTTGACGCAGGTGCTCATCGCGGGCCTTGTTGGCCGTGTCGATGCTGTCGGCCTTGATCGTCAGCGCGAAGGTGGACTTTGACGGATCCTGACGATCCAGGGAGAACGTCCCCGAGACCTCATTGAATCGGCCATGGATCCAGCTGATGTCCAAGTGCCTCGCTTTGAAACTGACTGAGGAATGCACGCCGTCATAGTCATAGACGTCAGCCGCACGGGCCGACGGGCCACCCGCAACGCTCCAGGTGCCGACCAGGAGCCCGAGAACCAAGGTCAAAAAGTGGTGTCGCATCAGTTGTTCTTTCCAGCGAAAAATCGAAATCGGATCGCGCGCCGCACACGCAGCCCGCGGGGGATCGAAACTGTATACCAGAACCGCCGCCCTCCCTGAGCGAGCGCGCCGACTTTCCGTTGTCGATCCTCAGGTTTTCGCCCCGCTCATCAGTCGGCCACCGGGGTCTGTCCCCGCAGAGTTCCGCCGGGGTCTGTCCCCGCAGAGTTCCGAGCACGTTTTTCCCGCGGATGGCAATGCGTACCCACGGATGAGATCCGGTCCGGGATCCGTGGGGACGCGCTGCCATCCGTGGGCTTTTTCGATTTCCCCCCCTGATCCCCCCGAACGAATCCAATCAAGCCGACCCCCATCACAGACGGTGGCGCTGGGCCTGGCCCCGTGTCGCCCTGCGTCTGTCTCCCTGTCGTCGGTCCTCGCATCGCCGCCGCCTGCCCCCTCATCCCCAGCCCTTCTCCCCCGCAAAGCCGGGGGAGAAGGGAGCCGTCGGATTTTGGGGATTGCAGGGCTAATATCCGAGGTCTGTCCCCACGCGTTCAGTGTCCCTAAACAGACTGTTCGCGGTGTCCGGGACACCAAAAAAATGGCGGCAAGTTGACAGAATGTCGCATCTGGCCGGTGCACCCGCTATAGTTATTGCTGGGGGCCTTATCTGGCAGCGCTCGCTCGGCGACGCAGCAATCATCTTTTTTATTCGACCAGCTTCAATCGCAGGGGAGGAGCCGACGGCTGCGGGGTGGGCTTCGGGATCTGAACAGGCGTGTTCAACCCGAGCGACTATCGAGGACTTAGGACAATTCTTCAATCAGTGAGTGACTTGAGATGAACGAAGTGAAAGTGGCCCAGGATTTCATGCGTCGCCAATTGGTAACGCTCTCCCCGCACACCAAGGTTCTCGATGGTGTCGCGAGGCTGTTGCGAGACAACATCTCCGGGGCTCCGGTCGTGGATGATCAAGGCCAATACGCCGGTGTCTTTAGCGAAAAGTCCTGCATGCGGGCGATGACCGGCCCGATGGCCGCGGCGCTCGATTTGGGGATCAGCGCGCCCAAGGTCCGCGAGTTCATGAAGCGAGATCTGATCACGCTCTCACGCGACGACGATGTCTTTCAATCCATCGATCACATCCTCAGCAAACGCATCTCGGGGGCTCCGGTGGTCGATGAGCGAGGGAATTTCCTGGGCATCTTCTCCGAAAAGACTGCCATGCGGGTGTTGGTCGCTGCAATTTACGACCAGGTGCCGGGGACCAATGTCGGATCCTACATGAACCTGGATCGAAACCGGATCATCGGCGAAAACGACTGCTTGCACGACGTCGCGGAAAAGTTCGAACAAACACCGTACCGCCGCCTGCCCATCCTGCTCGGCGAAAAACTGGCCGGCCAAGTCAGTCGCCGCGACGTCTTGCGGGCACAGCACCGGATCGCAGTCGAAGTTGCCGACCGCGTTCGCCGGGGAGGCGTCAGCGACTCGGTGAAGGAGTCCGCCCGAGAACGCGAGGTCGGTGAATTTGCCGACACCGCCGCACTCACGCTGGGCCCCAACGCGGACATCCTGCAAATCGCACAGCTGTTCCTCAATTCGCCCTACCGGCGCGTGCCGATCGTCAGCGGAGGCAAGTTGGTCGGTCAAATCAGTCGACGTGACTTGCTGGAGGCCGCGGCCGATCTGCTCCGTCCCGATCCGGAACGCCACCGAGCGAGCCCGCTGTACTTGAGCCCGCTGGCCGACTCGCTGCCACCATCGATGCGTTAAACGCTTTCGCGCTGCTCCATGTACGATGGCCCTTCCGGGCCGTCGCCCGTGGGGTTCACCGCGACGACCTAGAAAGGACGTCGTCCCCCCAACCCACCGACTAGCTCTTACCCAGTCGGCCAGATCATTTGGGTTTGTCGCGTTTCACCTCTGTCCTCAGCTGGACGGTCCCTCAAGGCGAAACACCAACTGCGTCCCGCACGTTAATCCCCCGAGGCGGTGTGGCGACTGAAGGTCACAAAAATCACCCGCTCCAGCTTGTGGGCAGTCAGATTGTCCTTGGGGATAAAGTCGCTGGCCCCGGCCGCGACACAGGCCTGGGCCGTCTGTTCATCGGACAGCCCCGTCAACACCACGATCGGCACGTCCGGATCTTCGGCGTGAAAACGCTCGACCGTGGCAACACCGGCGCTATCGGGAAGCGTCAGGTCCAAGAAGACCAAATCGACGTCATTCTCTCGGTGCAGAGTGATCGCTTCGGCCAAACTGGTCGCCTGATGAATCATCACACTGTCGTTGGCCATCTTTAGCAACTCGACCGCCAGCAACATGTCCGACTGACTGTCTTCGACGATCAACACGCTAAGTTGTTTGGTCGTGACCGTCTGCCCCATCTCCGACATCGCCTGGCTAAGGTCACGCTCAAGTTCCTCGCAACTCTGGTAGCGCCGACGACGATCGTAGGCGACCATCTTTGAGTAGATCCGGTGCAAATTCGGCGGCAAACCATCCTCGGGAATCTCTCGAAAGCGGCGTTTCGCCACCAGGTTTTTGTACTGCCGCGCGAATGTCTTGCCCCGCACCCGAGTCTTCCCCGTCAACAGATAAAACCAGGTGGCACCGAGGCTGAAGATGTCCGATCGGACGTCCGCCTTGGCAAGGCTTCTCGCCTGTTCGGGAGCCATGTAAGGCAAAGTCCCTGCGATCTGCGTTTCACGCGTCAAGTGGATCGAGTGCGTTTCGTCGTTCCCCGAATCGAGACGCATCGATGCCAGCCCCAGATCAAGCAGCTTCACCTGATCGTCGCCGTTGAGCATGATGTTGCCCGGTTTGATGTCGCGATGCACCAGTTCACGACAATGGGCATGAGAGAGCGCACGGACCACCTGCAGAATGTATGCCGAAGCTTGCCTCCAATGTATCGGTCCGTTGTCATAGACCAACGCGTTCAGATCGGGCCCCGCCACCAGCTCCATCGCGATGAACGGCATCCCGTGAATCTCGCCGACTTCATACGCCGTCACGATGTTCGGGTGCGCCATCTGTTGCACCATTTTCATTTCGCGATGGAAACGCTCGCTGGTATGCGCGTTGTGCAGCACTTTGATCGCCGCGACCCGCCCCGTTTCTGATTCGTGAGCCCGAAACACGTGGGCTTCGCCACCACAACCCAACATTTGATCGATCACAAACCGCTCGATTTGATCACCGGGCTGAAGCAACGAAATGTGATCAAACGATTCCTCCGAATGCCACAACGCGGTGTATTCGTTTTCGATCCGTTGAATTTGGTCGCTGTCGAATGCACCGGAGGCTTTCAACCGCTGCAAGAACAATTGCAGTTTGTCACAATGGGTGTGCTGCGTCGCTGCCAGCTGTTCGCCACTGGTCCCGGGCACGGGAATGACAGTCGACGTTTCTTGATGCGGGCTACACATCGCTGGCAATCGTTGCGTGAACTTGAAAAGTGCGACGCCCCAATCGCAGAGAAGCCTGAAACGTTAGTATAGCGGCCCTCTAGTGGTGGTTGCCAATACTCAGCAATAACTGTTCCGGGCTTTTTTCGGGGCACCGCCCATCTCCATCCGGTTCCCCTTGGCGACGTCAACTCCGCCGCGAAGACGCGGTTTTTCTAACGAATCGGACCCAATCCGCCCCGCTGCAAGTCCGTGATCGTTGCCGATCCGAGTGCCAAACGCTCATCGCCGTCCACCACCAGACCAAAGACGATACAGTTTGTTACAAAAATCCAGTGTTTCTCTGGGGACGGCTCGCACCCCGGTAGACGCCGCCGTCGCGTTGCAATTCAATCGAACGTTACCTGAGGCGTTTCTTCCCAATCAACCGTGATCGCTATGCACGACCAGCACTTGAAGTCTTTGATCTGTGGGGCACTGTTCGTTTTGTCGCAAAACTTCGCCCCGGCCCAGCCCCCGAAAACGCGCACCTCCCCGACCACGGACACCTACCACGGAGTCGACGTCGTTGACAACTATCGTTGGCTGGAGGACTGGAACGACGCGGAAGTGAAGCGTTGGAGCGAAGCCCAAAATGCGTATGCGCGAGATTATTTGGACGCTCTTCCCGATGTCGACGCGATTCGCAAACGTGTGACCGAGGTGATGTCGGCCGAACAGGTGTCATACAGCAGCGTTCGTCATGCCGCAGGGCAGTTCTTTGCGATGAAGCGTCAACCGCCCAAGGAACAACCTTTTCTGGTCACGTTTGAATCACTCGACCATCCCGATCGTGCCCGCGTGTTGTTTGACCCCAACACGGTCGACGCCGAAGGCACCACGTCGGTCGACTGGTTCGAACCATCGCCCGACGGATCGCTGGTCGCCATCTCACTTTCCAGCGGCGGCAGTGAGATCGGGGACGTGACGGTCATCGACACCACCGATGGTCGCCAAGTTTTCGAAGTCGTTCCGCGAGTGAATTCGGGAACGGCCGGCGGCGATTTAGCATGGGCTCCTGACGGCGAGGGGTTTTATTACACGCGGCACCCACGTCCAGGGGAACGGGACGAGGTCGATCTGAATTTCTACCAGCAACTCTACTTCCATCGTCTCGGAACCGACAGCACCGAAGATCGGTTCGAATTGGGCAAAGGATTCCCGCGGATTGCCGAGATCGAAGTCGAAGTGCACCAGCAGTCCGGCAACGTGTTATGCAACGTCCAAAACGGCGACGGCGGCGAGTTCGCGCATTACGTGCGTCGGGCCGACGGGCAATGGACCCAGATCAGCCGTTTTGGAGACAAACTGGTTCAAGCGACCTTCGAACCCAGCGGCGCTATCCTCGCGATCACGCGTCAGGGGGCCCCTCGCGGTAAAATCGTTCGCCTTCCAACGATCACGTCCAAAGGTGCGTTGATCGATCCGTTGATTCCCGAGGGAGAGGACACGGTCGTGACCAGTTTCTATCGCGCACCGCCCAGCCTGGTCGCGACCGAAAACCGAATTTACGTCACCTACCAACTCGGCGGCCCCTCGGAAGTCCGCGTCTTTGACCGCGACGGCAACGCCCTGCCCAAGCCGAGGCAATTGCCGATTTCCAGCGTCGACGGGATCGAGCCGCTCGGCGGGGACGACATCCTGTTTTACAACAGTTCCTACGTCGATCCGACGCAATGGATGCACCATGACGCATCCAACCAAATGACCCGCAAGACACGATTGTCCAGCGAGTCTCCGGTCGACATGAGTGATGTGCATGTGACTCGCGAGTTTGCCATTTCCAAAGACGGGACTAAAGTCCCGGTTAACATCATGCGACCGGCATCGGTCAACGGCCCCGGACCGTTGGTCCTGTACGGTTACGGTGGCTATGGAATTAATTTGACGCCCCGATTCAACGCCAGCAACAAGGTGCTGTTTGAACAGGGCGTCACTTATGTCGTTGCCAATCTTCGTGGTGGTGGCGAATACGGCGAAGCGTGGCATCTGGACGGCAACTTGACCAAAAAACAAAACGTGTTTGACGACTTCGCGGCCGCAGCACGCTACTTGATCGACAACAACTACACGACGTCCGACCAACTGGCGATCATGGGCGGATCCAACGGCGGATTGTTGATGGGCGCCACACTCACCCAGCATCCGGACCTGGCGCGGTGCGTCCTTTCCTCCGTCGGTATCTACGACATGCTGCGAGTCGAGTTATCGCCCAACGGATCTTTCAACATCCCCGAATTCGGGACGGTCAAAAATCCTGAACATTTCAAAGCCATGCGTGCCTATTCGCCGCTGCACAATGTGATCGATCAAACCGAATACCCGGCGGTGATCTTTTTCACCGGCGCAAACGACCCACGCGTCGACCCCATGCAATCACGAAAAATGACGGCGCGGCTGCAGGCGGCGTCCGTTTCGGGGCTGCCGGTGTTGCTGCGCACCAGTGCCAATGCCGGGCACGGCGGTGATTCCGGATTGTCGCAAAAGATCGAACAGATGGTCGACACGTGCGCGTTTCTATTCCATCACCTGGGCGTCACTGTCCGACCGATTCCGCCGTCATCAGGTTCGGCCGATCGGTCGTGATGCTGTCCACGCCCCAGCGCCGCAAGGCTTGCATCACGGCGGCTTCGTTGACGGTCCAAGTCCAGACGCCCAGGCGGCGCGTCTTCAGTTCGGCGACCAGTTCCGGCGAGAGGATCTTGTAGCTCAAATCCAAAATCCTCGCGTTGCACTCGCGGGCTTGTGACTGCAGAAAGTCGGCTTGCTGCTCTGGCGTGCCCGGGATCGTCTCTCCGTAAAGCCACGCGCAGGTGAGCTTCGGTTCCAGTTCACGAATCTCTTGCACCACCGTCTTGCTGAACGCGATCACCGCGACTTGGTCGACCATGTCCAACGCACGCACATCGTCGATCACCTGTCTGGAAATGCCTTCCATCTTAACCTCGATGACCGGCTGGCAGCCCGTTCCACGCAGCCGCTCAAGCGCCTGTTTCAACGTCGGAACGGGCTCTCCGGCAAACCGTTTGTCTTTCCAGGATCCGGCATCCAGCTGCCGCAATTGTTCCAAGCTCAGTTCGGTGATGCGTCCCGTGCCATCGGTGGTGCGGTCGACCGTTTTGTCGTGCATCAACACCACGGTTCCGTCACCGCACTGATAGACATCGAATTCGCAGCCGTCGGCACCGGCACGGATCGCTTCGTCGATGGCAGCCAAGGTGTTTTCAGGCGCGATGGCGGAAAAGCCGCGATGGGCTACGGTCTCACACGCTCCACTGGGCGTCGCTACCGCGTCCCCGTCGTCGGGCAGCAAGCGAACCGAAACGTTGTCGAAACTGGCGATGCAACCACTGGCGCCCAGCCCGACACATCCTCGCCGGCGGTCGACACAATAATGGCTTTCGAGCACCTTTTGGTCGTCCAGATACGCTTCGACAAACGTCTCCCGAACCGTCACTCGCAACCGTCGCGGTTGGTTCAGCCGGCACGGTGCATCCGCGGCAGCCACCTGACGCACGCTCCACTGATCCGGCGCTGTGCGAACGGCAAACTCCACCCCGTTCTTGCGTGTCGCGTCAAACCGGACCGGAACCTGAGACCATGGCGTCGTACCGTCCTCGTCAGCGCGCACCAGCAATGAAATCCAACGCGACGGTTCACGCACCTTGATGAACGTCACCTCGGCTTCGACCTGATAATTCTTCCATGACGGATCGCCAAAGGTGATGTAGCTGTCCGAATCCATCGAACGGACCTGCAGTTTCCCCTCGGACGTTTTCCAGTCCCCGGCGACCACCGACCAGCCAGGCGGCAGACCGTCGCTTGCGTCAAATGATTCGATACGGTGCGTTGCGTTTTGGCCGGTCAAGGGTGTCACCAGCGTGATCAGGACGTTGAGCAGAATGAAAAGCCGCAATGGCATCGGGGAAACTCTCTCGTGGCGGGAATTGGAAACATCGGCGATTATGCCGTGGGAGGCGGGGGGGTGACCCATTTGAGCCAAAAGTCTCCGAGGGATCGCATGGCTCGAACGAACGCGTTCAGATCGACCGGCTTGGTGATGTAGCAGTTGACGTTTTCGCCATAGGCTTTCAGCACGTCATGCTCATCATCGGAGGTCGTGAGCATGATGACCGGCAGAAACTGCAACGCGTCATCGGCGCGAATCTCCCGAAGGACTTCGTGGCCATTTTTACGCGGCATGTTCAAGTCCAACAAGACGACGTCGGGTCGTGGGGCACCGGCGTACTTGCCCAATCGTCGAAGAAAATCCAACGCTTCGACGCCATCTTCCACGTGATGTAACGATTCGGTCACGCAACCTTCACGAAGCGCTTCGATGGTCAGCATCGCGTCACTGGGACTGTCCTCGACCAACAAGACTTCGATCTTTCGTTTCTCGTCAAAAAAACCATCCAGTTCAGATTCGGACATGACTTAGGCCGGTGGAAGAGTGAAATAGAAGGTGCTTCCTGCACCGGGTTGGGAATCGACCCAAATCCTGCCGCGATGTCGTTCGACGATGCGTTTGGCGATGGCGAGTCCCAAGCCGGTCCCAGGATACTGGGTCCGCGCGTGAAGCCGCTGAAAAATGACGAAAATCCGGTCTTGATACTCTCGTTCAAGCCCGATGCCGTTGTCGGAAACGGAAAACAGCCAGCGGTCGGTTTCCCGGTCGTCTTTTTCGCGGACGGCATCGATCTGAATCTCTGGCGTCTCCTCACCGCAAAACTTGATCGCGTTGCCGATCAGATTTTGGAACAGCTGAACCAACTGGTCGCGATCGCCGTTGACGACCGGCAAGTCGCCCCGCTCGATCACCGCGTCGTGTTCGTCGATGGCGACGGCCAAGTTTTTCATCGCGTCATTGACGACATCGTTGATGTCGGTGGCGACCATCTCTCGGCCGCGCGATTCGACGCGCGAGTAATCCAGCAGGTTGTTGATCAGTTCCTGCATCCGCTTTGCGCCGTCGACCGCATGGTGCAGAAACGTTTTGACGCGGTCGCTGGCATTGTCGCCCAACGCGATTTCAAGCAGCTGGCAATGCCCGGCAACGGCGCGAAGCGGTTCCTGCAAGTCGTGCGAGGCGACATAGGCGAACTGTTGCAGATCGGTGTTGCTGCGTTCGAGTGCCTCCTTCGCCTTGGCCAACGCCTGGGCCTGTCGCTCGCGCTCGAATTCTTGCAGTTTGATTTCGGTGATGTCGCGGGCGACGCCGAACACGCCCATGATCTGCCCTTCTTCATCGTACAGCGGCATTTTGGTGACCAGCACCCAACGCGGCTCTCCCCCCTCGCGGATCGGCGTTTCCTCCTTGTTGACCATCGCCTGGCCGGTCTCCATGATCCGCTGTTCGTCGACGGCCGTTTTGGCGTACAGGTCCCCCGACCAAATCTCCCGGTCCGTCTTGCCGATCAATTCCTCGGCGCAGTTGAAGCCCGCGTCCTTTGCCATCGACTCGTTGGCGCGAATGATACGTCCTTGCCGGTCTTTGAAGAACACGGCGTCGGGGATGGTGTTGACCAGCGAATTGATCAGGTGCTGTTCGCGCCGTAGTTTCGCGTTGGCCTGTTCCAACTGGTCCGCGTTCTCTTTGATCGCCTGCACTCGCGCCTGATCGGCCGCCCGGCGTCGCAACGCCTTGGCCGTGCGGGCGTCCGTCTTCACCACAAACCAAAGCGCGACGCCGTAGGCCATCAATCGCAAAAAGTGCCATCCCCACCACGGCAGATCCCACAGCTTGGATTGCTGGAACATGATCGCCGCAGCACCGAACAACCCGCAGTGCAGACAGAACAACAAGTCGTCCGAATTGCCGGTGGACCGGTACGTCAGAACCATCCGGGCCGTTGCGGAAAACATCAACGCTCCGCCCACGATGTTCATCTGCAACGCCAACGGAGTGAACAGCCCGCTCTCGGTCATCGCGGGAACCCGTTCGTCCAAAAAGATCGACCCCAACCCAAGCGTCAGGGAAATCGCCAAGACGATCCATGGCCAGGACCGCGCGTGTTGTTGCCAGTCCCGGGGCAACCAAACCATCGCAAACAACACTCCGCCGGTCAGCGTCGCCAGTGAGTGCAGCCAAACAAAGGTTTGGCCTTGCTCGACCATCCCGTGCAGCGCATCCAGGACCCCCATGCCGACCAGCGCCGATGCGATCCACGTGTTGTAGCTGGTGCCCGCCCGCAGCCGTTCCAACGACAGCAACATCCACGCCACACCCATCGCCACGATTGCGCCGGCCATCTCAATGGTCGAATGGAACGGCGTTTGGGCCCACCGCAGGTCCGCGAACCACCACCGCGCCGCAAACAGCGACAACATGTGCACGGCCAGACTGGCGATCAGAATGACCCAGAGGGTCCCGACCAGTTCAGCCGTTTGGGATTCTGTATCGACCGAGCCGGAACGGGGACCGCTCATGATGGAGGCAACCAAGGAGTGGGCAGTGGGCCTTTTGAGTCATCCTTGCACCCCCTGATTGTACCCTCTGGTCCGCCCCAACGCCGGGTCTGGAGAAGCCAACGCTGCGTAAAACCACGTGATTCAAACGCGCCCCATCATCTTGCCCCCATCGTTTTGCCCCATCATTCTGCCCCGCATCATTCTGCCTCCTCCGTAGCGCCACCGTTCTCGTTCCCGCCGCTCGCTTACGCTTCCCGCTAACATTCTGCCCCGTATCGTTCTGGCATGTCCCTCCTCGGCCCAACGGTTCCTCCTAAAACTACGGTGCCAACTGCATCACAAACCAGTCCACCATCGATTGGGTCGACCGCCGTGCATCCTCGCCTTGAAACCCATGCCCCGCGCCGGCCACTTCGATCAAGCGGCTGGTGACGTCGGCTTTTTCAAACGCGGCATGGATGTTGCGGCTGTGCTGGATCGGGACCAAGTCGTCTTGGTCGCCGGCGATCAACAGCGTCGGCGGATCATCGGGGGTGACATGCACCAGCGGCGAAGCGGTCTGGGCATTTTCGAGGTCCAGGTCCAAGGCGGGGAACCGCGCGTAAGCTTCCAGACGATCCGGCGCATCCTTGACCATGATCCGCAAATCGGTCGGCGCGACGAAGGCGACGACGGCAGCGACACGATCGGAAACCCGGTCCAGCGGGTCCTTGGCATTCGCATCTCCCGCATCGGACGCCGTCCCCAGCATCAACGAAAGGTGCCCCCCGGCACTGTAGCCATAGACACCCAATCGTTCCGGATCGATCTTGAACCGATCCGCGTTCGCGCGGACGAATCGAACGCTCCGGCGCACGTCCGCGATCGCTTCGGGAATCGAAAACTTGGGGCTGCTGCCGTGACGAACGGCAAACACCGTGAAGCCCTCGTCCGTGAGCGGCTTGAACCGTTGCTGCTGTTGCTCCGGCGGCTGCCAAGTGGAATACCATCCGCCGCTGACCATGAACAGGATCCCCGCCCCATTAGCATTGTCGGTCGGTGTGAACACATCCATGGTCATCGCCAACCCCGACTTGTGGCCGTAAACCACGTCCGGCGTGATCGCCACTTCGGCGCCAGCCGTTGAACTCAAGACCAGCCAAATCGCCAGCCCACCAAACAACCCTGAATGTCGCATCGAATCTCGTCCCGCAGGTGTTTACAACAAACCCAAAGCCGTCGAAGCGCATCGAACGGAAGACGCCTCGACCGCCTAGAATAACCACTTTCCACGCGGGCGACGGACTCACCGAACCGATTCCAGCGTCTTCTCGACGACAACCGCTGCCGCTTCATCCGCCGAGTTCATTCAATCATTTTTTGACCACTCCATTTTTTGACCACTCCAGATGTCTCAGATGACCGACCTCGAAACAACGCTGCGACCAAAACCGCAATGGACCGTTCGGCGGTTGTTATTGATCACGACTTGCACCGCGATCTGGATCGCCTCGCTTAAGGCATTCCCCGGGTTCTACGCTTTTGCATTGGCGATCTGCGTGATGTTTAGCCCATCCATTGTGGTCGCCATGTTTGCGATTTTGTTTTCAAATGATCGAAAACGCACGGTTGCTTTCCAGATCCCTGTGCCGATCCTGGCTCCACTTCTGTCACCGCGGACGATGGGAACGCCCTCTCCGCCTCTGACGTATTGGGAAGACGTTTTTCGGGGGCTGATGGACATGGGGATGATCGGTCTGTTGCTGTCCCTCATTGCCGTGTGCTTGGATTTTGCCTGTCGATTGATCGCGTCGTGGGCGATAGGCGCCAGTAGCGTAAACCGTTAACGCCTTGTTGATCTAATCAGCCGTTTGGCGCGAGCCTACGGGCGCCAGTGCGTTTTCTTGGTATTGGAGGCCCGTACGCTCGCGCGAAACGGCTGATCCCACGTGTGATCGGAATAAATTGACAAGCCGTTAATGAGTTCCGCGACGCCATTCACTCCCCTGCCAACTCGGGAAACACGCTCTCATCAAGCTCGGCGCGTTTGATGATCGACTTCAAGCGGATTTGAAAGTCGCTTTTGTAGTTGGCGACTTGCTGTTCGGTCAGCCCCAGCGTTTCGGCGACGTGTTTGTTGCCCCAACCGCGGACGATCATCAGTTCGATCGCTTGCAGCTTGATCCAATTGTCGCTTTGTTTCCAGCGATCGATTTGTTCGTGCATGGCATCGCGGATCGCTTGCTCTTCGATGCGTTTGCGTTCGACGCTGCGAGCGATCGAACTGGCAACGCGGGCACTCCCCTTCAAATCAAAATCCCCGGCCGAACTGGACCGGCCGTGCAGCTGCAGCGAGGGGCGTCGGCCTTCGCGTCGCAGGTGATCGGTCAGTTTGTAGGCGCAGATCGAAAACAGATAACTTTCCAGCGGCCGGCCGCCGTCGTAGTTGGGCAGACTGATCAGAAACCCGACGAAGGCTTCCTGGACGATGTCTTCGGCGGCGGCCGAATCACGGATGCGGCTGCGGGTGTACGCCAGCAACCGCCCCTCGTAGCGATCGATCAGGGATTGCCAGGCCGCGGAATCGCCGTCGCGGATTTGGGCGACCAGGAGTTCGTCGGCGGAGGGGCCGTCGGAATCGGCGGGAACATTCATGCAACACCGTCGGTCGGTTGGAGGTTTTCGATGACACGTTTGACGTTTTCGACCGCTTTTTCACCGGCCCGCCGTCCCGCTTCGATCAGCGGATCGACGGCGTGGAAATCTTCGATCCGAAACGCGCTCGTCTGAGGGATGATGATCAGGTCGCTTTCTTCGCGATGCAGGGCGCTGGAATGTCGACGCGAGATGTCCATCGTGCGAAGTAACGTCGAAAGATAGCTGGGAGGACGCAACCTGCCTTTGCGGTCTTTTGCAAAATCGGTCGTGATCGTCGACCCGACGTCGATCGAAACGACATGGTCGCACCCTTCGCTGCGGAGCACCGAAGCGGGCACATTCATCAACACTCCGCCGTCGACCAGCATTTGACCTTCGTGAATGATCGGCCGCCCGAACACGGGGTGATTGATACTCTGCAGCACCGACTGAACCAAATCTCCGGACCGGCGGATTTGCTGTTCGCCGCTGATTAAGTCCAACGTGGTGATCGCCAGCGGCAAGTCGGCTTGCGCGAACGTCATCTGATCCAGATACCGCCGCAGCTTGGTTTCGAAACGACCGCCGCGAAAACTGTGCAGCAGGAACATCCGTCGGGTCGCGGCGCGGGCGGCCAGGAATCGCGGCGGAATCATCTCCTTGCGGAAAAAATCGCCGATCTCCCAAGGGCTGAACCCAGCACCGAACGCCGAAGCGACGATCGCACCGGCGCTGGTGCCGGCGATCGAATCGAACACGACGTGGTGTTGCTGCAGAATCTCCAACACGCCGATGTGAGCGATCCCACGCGCCCCGCCGCCGCCGAGCGCGAGCCCGATCCGTTTGCCGATCAGCGATCGATACAGACGAATGACGGACGGGGCGACGAATTCTGCGCCACGATCTTGCCCGCGGTATTCACAACGCACTGCCAGCAAGTCGGGATAATCCATCATCGGCCGTGGTCGCGTTTCCGAATCGAACATCAGCGCGACGATCGGTCGGCGATGCGGCGGGATGGATTTCAACAGGCTTTGCGCGTGGTCGGAAAGGCCGCGGTGCGCATCAACGGCAAACACGACGCGATTGGACTCTCGCACGGCCGCGGCAGTTGCTTGGGTCCCGCTGGCGATGGCCACCGCCAAGGCCTGTTTGCTGCGTCCGGCGATCGTGCACCCCAAGTCGGGGACCGAGACCGTGACGGCGTCGCGATCAAAGTCATGCGGCGTAAACGGCAACTCGCTGTCGCTGACCAACAGCGGTTGAACCAGCGGTTGATCGCATCGCAGTTGGCCGAGCAATTGTTCGGCCAGCGACCAGCCGCTGGGATGATCGACGATGACTGCCAGGGAATGCACGCCGCGTTTGTTTTCTGCCCGCGACGATGCCGCGGTGTTCATCATCGACAACCGCTTGGTCAACGAACGGCTGAGGTTTTCCAGCAGTTGCGGATAGCTTTTCACCAGACGGCGGTAGTCTTCGCCGCTCAGCACCAGGGTTTCGACGTAGGTGACCGCGGTGACGGTGGCGGTCCGCGGGCCGCCGGAGATCACCGAGGATTCACCGAAATGGTCGCCCGCCCCCATCATGCCCAACGTGCGTTCGGCAACCGCCGGACCGTCGCCCGTCCAGACGCGCACCTTACCGGCCGTGATCAAGAACAACTCGTCGCCGTCCTCGCCGATTTCGATGATCGTCGCGCCGGCGTCGAACGAGCGTGGCTGAAACGCCGACAGCACGTTTTCCAGCCCGTCGTTGCTGAGTCCCATCAACAGCGACCGGGTTACCGATTGTTCGCGATCCATCTGGGAATACCCGAGCGAGAGAAGTTGACCACCAATCGATACCCTACCCGACCACAGCGGGATCCGCCAACGCACTTTAACCAATTGGCCCTCCACAACAAGATCGACGGACGAACGTCGGGATGGCAAACGGATCGCTCGCGCGAACCGGCAGAGGTCAAGCGAAGATCAGCCGTTTGGCGCGAGCCTACGGGCCCAGGCATGCATACCGATGCCCGTACGCTGGCGCGAGACGGCTGACGCTGGCGCGAGACGGCTGACGCTGGCGCGAGACGGCTGACGCTGGCGCGAGACGGCTGAGGTCAATCGAAAATGGTCCAGTGTGCTTTCATCGTCGCGTCGGGTCTGAGATCATAGTGCGAACCAACGATGAACGCCTCCCTTTGCCCCCCAATTGCAGATGTCTAGCGAATTTATCCTTGCCGGCGAAGACAAGATCCCTTCGGTCGGCCTGGGCCTTTGGAAAATCGATCGCGAGTCGACCGCCGAGATCGTTTACAAAGCCATCGAAATCGGCTACCGCCATATCGATGCGGCCTGTGATTACGGCAACGAATACGAAGCGGGCGATGGGATTCGCAAGGCGATCGACGATGGCTTGGTCCGGCGCGAAGACCTTTGGATCACCAGCAAACTTTGGAACACCTTTCACCGCGCCGAAGTCGTTCCCGTCGCGCTCGAAAAGACGCTGTCGGATTTGGAACTGGACTACTTGGACCTGTACCACATCCACTTTCCGATCTCGTTGGCCCATGTGCCGATCGACAAACGGTACCCGCCGGGATGGTTCTATGATCCCGATGCGGAGCACCCGCAGATGAAAGAGGATCCGGTGCCGATTCTGGAAACCTGGCAAGCGATGATCGAGTGTCAGAAATCGGGCCTGATCCGCCACCTGGGCGTCTGCAACTTCGGCGTCTCCCTGATCCGCGACCTGATGGCATCCTCGTCGGTCAAACCAGCGGTGCTGCAGGTCGAACTGCACCCGTATTTGACTCAGGAAAAACTGCTCCGGTTCTGCGCCCAGCACGACATCCACGTGACCGGGTTTTCACCGCTGGGGGCTCAATCGTATTTTTCCATCGGCATGGCCGAAGAGGGCGAAGGCGTGATTGATCGCAAGGAAACCAAGGCGATCGCCGAGCAAGTGGGCAGGACTCCGGCGCAGGTCGTCTTGCGTTGGGGCCTTCAACGCGGAACGTCGATCGTCCCCAAAACCTCGCGCGTCGAGCGATTGAAAGAGAATCTGGATCTGTTCGATTTCGAATTGACCGACCAGCAGATGAACACACTCAACGCGCTCAACCAGAACCGGCGTTTCAACGATCCCGGTGACTTTGGCGAAAAGGCGTTTCATACCTTTTTCCCGATTTATGAATAACTCTCCAGCCCCGAAACTAATCGCCCCCGTAGCGGAACTCGCCAAGAGTTTCGCTCCACCCCGTAGCGGAAGTCGCCAAGAGTTTCGTTACTCCGACGCACGCTGCCGAAAGTCTTGGCGACTTCCGCTACGGCTTTGACGCTTCCCGCTGGCAACCACCGCTACGTGGCGGTCTGCTGCTGGTAGACCACCAAACCGTGCAGGGCGTGGTACAGCACACCGCACTCCAGGTCGACGTCGCGGCATTGGTGCAACACGTCACACAACTTGCGGACGCTGCGGACCACCCAATCCGATTGCAACAAATCGCGATCCCCCGCGGTCGCGATGAACTCCAGCACGTGCCCGGTCGTCCCCAGCGTCTCACCCAAATCGTTGCACCAACCGGTGCGATGCATATAGGACGTGCTGTAGGTTCCGTCCGGGTTTTGATTGACACGGGCCAATTCGATCGTCGCTTCCAGGTGTTCTTTGGCGGCCGCCCAAACGCCCGTGATCGGACTGCCTTCGGCCATCCGATTTCGCAGCGCCGTTGCGATGCCGATCAACCGATGTGTTCCGCCGCACACGCTGATGGACAAATCGTGTTCGACTTCTGACTGGAGCAACAACTCCGTGCTGTACGTGTTGCCGTCGCGGGCGGTCCAGCGATGGTCGGTCGTGCGATAGTAAGACAGCGGAATCAGGGTCCAACTGAATTCCGCTTCGTAGTTCAGCGGAACATCCCACTCGGCTTGTCGCATCCAATCGTCGATCGTCAACGTGCGCTCTTCGACCACCCAAGTCGCATCGACGGGAAGCCCCGTTTGGGCGACGACGGCCAGCCACTGGTCACGGTGTCCCTGGCCGACCTTGGTGGACGGTTCCAAATCGACGCGCACCCCGTAGCGATCGTCCCCTTCGAACGCGTCACCGATCATCGGGCGAAACCCGTCACAGGTCCCGCCGGCACGAAAGTACTCGAGCGCGCTCTGGCGACCTCGCGGCGTGTCGATCTGGAACTCGTTGCCGTAAGCCAAGATACCGTGAAAGATCTGCCAGGCGCCGTTGACCATCGTCGACAGCCCCCGCCCCTGCTTTTCCGCTTCCAGCGTCTGGGCGACCAGGTCGGCGACGGGCAGCGAAGACGCGTCCGCGGCCGGCTCGCCGTCGGGCAGGGATTCGGGGATCGACAGCGGGCAGCCGGTCGTGACCAGTGCCGACGCCGCCAGCGCCGACAACGCGGTGCGGCGATCGAAGGAACGCGGCGGGGAAGTCTTCTTCATGGTGGAAAAAATGATATCGGTTCGAATTCAGCGGTCCGGCCGTCGCGGGGGATCTCCGCGAGCGGCCTGTCGATTGAATGAGCCGACGGCGCTAGCCGCGGGCCCAGCGGTGACAACCTTGCCCTTGGGGGCCCGTGGCGAGCGCCATCGGCTCACGATTGTCTCGGTTGTGACGCAACCGACAGCCCGCTAGCGGTTTCCGCTACCGGTTTCATTCCCAACCGGTCTGCGACAACGGGCGATGCTGATTGGACCAGTAGACCCCCGCCCACTGCAATCGGGGAACCGTGACAGGCTGGAATCCTATCCCACACTTTCGCCCGGGTGCGACCATTTCGACCGGAATAGGGACTCGTCGATTTTTGACAACGCGCGTAGACTTTAATGCAGCGACTTGAATGCAACGGCGATCGTCCGAGGGATCGCCGGGTCCGTTTGACAATTGTCTCTGGTTTTGCCCGATCATGCCCAACGAACAAGACATTTACGAAGAACACGTCTTGGATCACTACGAGGATCCCTACCACCGTGGTGAGCTGGCCACGGCCACCCATGCGGACGAGGGCAAGAATCCGCTGTGTGGGGATGTGATCCAGGTGATGCTGCGTTTGGATCGCGACGGCAAGATCGAAGAGGCATGGTTTGACGGAGAGGGCTGCGTGATCAGCCAAGCTTCGGCGTCGATGCTGATCGAGGCGATCGAGGGCAAGACGGTCGAGGAGGCGAAGGAGTTTACCGCCAACGAGATGTTGGATCTGTTCGGACCCCAACTGACGCCCAACCGCCAAAAATGCTGCTTGTTGTCCTGGCGGGTGTTGCAATCGGCGTTACACGCTCCGATCGATGATTCCGCCGATGACGACGACGCCGGGCCCAGCTTCGGCGGTCCCAGCTTGAGTGAAGAGAGCTAACGATGTCGCTAGATCCCCTACAAATCCGTCCCGACTTTCCGATCCTCCAGCGCAAGTCCGCCAGCGGAGCTCCGTTGGCGTTTCTGGACAATGCGGCCAGCGCCCAACGGCCGCAAGTCGTCATCGATGCGATCAGCGACTGTTACCAGCGTTATTACGCCAACGTGCATCGCGGCATCCACACGCTGAGCGAAGAGTCGACGGCGGCCTACGAAGCGGCTCGCGAAACGACGCGAGAATTCATCGGGGCGCGGTCGCATGCGGAAGTCGTGTTCGCGGCGGGGACGACCGCCGCGATCAACACGGTCGCCCACTCCTGGGGCGGCGAAAACTTGGCCGCCGACGATGTTGTGCTTTTGACGATCGCAGAGCACCACGCCAACATCGTTCCCTGGCACCAATTGGCCGAGCGGATCGGTTGCCGCGTCGAATTCCTTCCGCTCCGTGATGACTTCACGATCGATGATGCGGTGGTTCAAGCGAAACTTGATTCGCTGCGTCCCAAACTGTTTTCCTTTGCTTCCTGCAGCAACGTCCTGGGAACCAATTTTCCCGTGGCCAAGTGGACCGGCATGGCGCACGCCGCCGGAGCGACGGTGCTGGTCGACGCGGCACAGGGGGCGCCCCATCAAGCGATCGATGTCCAGCATTGGGACGCCGACTTCGTCGTCTTCAGCGGTCACAAACTCTGCGGACCCACCGGGATCGGTGTGCTGTACGGCAAAGAAACGTTGTTGGACGCGATGCCGCCGTTCTTGGGCGGCGGCGGGATGATCGATCGGGTCACGACCACAGGGTTCAGCCCGACGGGTTTGCCGGAAAAGTTCGAGGCCGGGACACCGCCGATCACCGAGGCGATCGGGCTGGCCGCGGCGATGCGTTACTTGCAATCGGTCGGGATGGACAACATCCAAGCCCACGAACACGTGCTCTGCCAGGCCGCCGACGCGGCGCTGCGAGAGATCGAGGGCGTCGAGATCCTTGGCCCCACACCGGACAGAAAAGCCGGCATCGTCAGCTTCACCGTCGACGGCATTCATGCCCACGACATCGCTCAGTGGTTGGATACCCGCGGGGTTGCGGTTCGTGCCGGCCACCATTGTGCGATGCCGTTGCATGAATCGGTCGGCAAGACCGCGTCGACCCGCGCCAGTTTTTATCTGTACAACACGCTCGAGGAAGTGGACCGATTGGTCCAGGCCGTCAAGGAAGCACGCGATAAGTTCATGCGTGGCGGCCGTCGCCGACGCCGACGAAGCCCTTCGCCGGCGTAAGCGGCAGTGTAGAGCAATTGTCCCAATTGCTCTGCAACGATTGGAACAATCGTTCTACATAAATCCTCACGCCATCTCCGCCCCTTTCCGCTGCGTCATCAACGAGACCACGATCAGCGTGACAAATGCCAACGGGATCGTCACGATGCCGGGCTGGCTGAACGGGGCGTAAGCCAATTCGGGATCCCAGCCATAGACACTCTTGTAGGTGTCACTGGACAACAAGATCCAACCCAGCGAACTGATCATGCCGACCAGCACGCTGGCCACGATGCCTTCCTTGGTCGTCGATTTCCAAAACAACAACATGACCAAGGCGGGCAAGTTGGCGCTCGCGGCGACGCTGAACGCCCAGCCGACCAGGTAGCCGACGTTCATTTCCTTGAACAGGATCCCCAGCACGATCGCGATCGCCCCGACGACGATTGCGGCCATCTTTGCGATCCGGACCTTCTTGTTCTCCGACAAGTCCATGCCGAACACGCCGACCAGCAGGTCGTGGGCGACCGCGCCGCTGCTGGCCAGAATCAGGCCGCTGACAGTACCCAAGACCGTGGTGAATGCGATCGCGGAAATGATCGCAAACAACCACGTGCTGATGCTGCGGGCCAACAACGGGGCGGCCATGTTGCTGTCGGTCAAGTCCATCGACGCGCTGGTCATCGCTCCCAGCCCCAAGTACAACGTCAGGACATAGAAGAACCCGATGCTGGCGATCCCAACGATCGTGCTCTTTCGGGCCGCCGCGCCGTCTTTGACCGTGTAGTAGCGAATCAAGATGTGCGGCAGGGATGCGGTGCCACAAAACAGCGCCAGCATCAATGACAAGAAATTCAGCTTGCCCACCATCGCTTCTTCGCGGATGCCGGCAAACTTGGGGTGCTCGCCCGGCCGCAGCACCTCGTTGCCGGGTGTCAGCTTTTGGAAGTAGACCGTCGACTTCGTGCCATCGTCGTGTACGACCGTCTTATTGCGCCACAAGACGACTTCGCTGTCATTCAACGTGGTGAAGAAGCTGACCGGCCCCAGCGGCCCGGTCTCAGCCTTGCCGTCGGGCAGTCGCGTCAGTGTGCCGACCGGTTGCAATTCCTTTTGTTTAGCGTCGCGTCCCAGTGGTGCGCCGTCGATTTGCAAACCGTCAGAGGTTGCAACGATGGATTGAGCCTGTCGCAGGATCACCTGGCCGTCGCCCGCCGGTTGGACATGAAAGACGTCAAACCCGACGCGATCGGCACGTAAGAAACGGACCAAATCCTCGTGCTGCTCCCAGCCGTTCTCGGCCGGCAAGACAGGTCTGCGGGCGATTTCGGGTTGCCCTAATTCACTGATGGAAATCGGGCCGATCGATTCAAACGCCTCGGGCTGAGCGACAAAGCCACGGCCCAACAGCAAGACCACCAGCACGGCGCTGAACACGACCAACAGCGATCCCTTCAAGAACTGCACCCAGGTCGTCGAGACCATCCCTGCGGTGACGACGATCGTGATCACCACGATCCCGACCAACACGACGCCGACCCAGTGCGGGAACCCCAACAGCGGTTGAATCAGCGATCCGGCGCCGACCATCTGGGGAATCAGATAGAACACGCTGACGACCAGCGTGCTCGCGCCCGCCGCCGCTTTGATGCCGCGCGAATCGAACTTGGCGTCCAAGGCATCGGCGAAGGTGAATCGCCCCAGCCGTTTCATCGGTTCGGCAATCACAAACAGCGCCACGATCCATCCGGCCAGGAACCCGATCGAGTACAAAAAACCATCGTAGCCGTACGAGGCGATCATGCCACAGATGCCCAGGAACGAAGCGGCGGACAGGTAGTCTCCCGCGAACGCGATCCCGTTGACGGCCCAAGGGATCTGCCCATGGGCGGCGAAGTACCCGGCCGATGATTTCGCCTTTCGACCCAAGAAGAAACTCAGGCCGACCGTGGCGCCGACGAACGTAAAGAAAACGAAGACGGCGATCCAAGAGGGGTCATAAATCACGCGAGGTCCCCCCGCGGTTCATCGCCGGAGGCAGCCCCGCCAGACGATTGGCCGGCCGGCGATTCGCCCAGCGGTTCGGACTTGCAAAGCATCCCGTACAGCAACGCCATCACCAGGGCGCCGACGATCAATCCGAATCCGTAAACGATGGCCAAGTTCAATCCGGCGATGACGGGGCGTTCCATCAAATGAGCCGCAAACGCGCTCAAAAAAACGAAACCCAAATACAGCACCAAATAGACGGCGAACAGCCAGAGCCCCAAGCGGGCGTTGGAGCGTTGTGTGTCCGAAAGCGACGACATCGAGACCTCAAGAAAGACAGCAAATAGAACAAATCCTCAACCGCCGCGAAGTATAAAGGAACTCAAGCCGCCCATGTGCCCGTAAGAATGAGTTTCAGGTTTCAGGTTTTTCGAACTGCCTACTGCCTACATTTTTCTGCCCCCCCATTTTTCTGTCACCTCCCCAACTCCCAACTCCCAACTCCCAACTCCCAACTCCCAACTCCCAACTCCCAACTCCCAACTCCCAACCCTCTAAACCCGAATCCCGACCTGCAACCCGTCATAAGCCATATCGATGCCGTCGGGCAGCCAGTCACAGGTTTTCTGGTAATCGAGTTGGTGGCCGGTGTGGGTCAGCAGCGTCCGTTGGGCACCGACGGCACGCGACACCTCGATCGCCTCCTCAAGATTGAAATGCGTCGGGTGGGGCTCCATGCGGAGGGCGCCGACGACCAGGGTTTTCACGCCTTTGAGCCGCTCGATCGATGCCGGGGGGATCAAGTTGGTGTCGGTGCAGTAGGCAAAGTCGCCGATCCGAAACCCCAGCACATTGAAGTGCGGTCCGTGCTTCATCGGGATCGGGATGAACTCGGTCCCCAGCACCTCAAACGGGGCGTGATCGATTCGGTGCAGCGACAGCTTGGGCGTCGCTCCGGGGTGCGTGTCTTCGCGGTCGGCAAAGGCGTAGGCGAAGGCCCGCCGGATGTTTGATTCAACGGCCTCGGTGCAGTACAGCGGGACGGCATGACCGAGTCGAAAGGGCATCAACCGCAAATCATCCAGCCCAAAAATGTGGTCGGCATGTTCGTGGGTGTAGACGACCGCATGCACCACGCGAATCCGCTCGCGAATCAATTGGACTCTCAGATCCGGCGGGGTATCGATCAGCACCGTGCCACCGGGCAACCGGACCGTGATCGCACAGCGGGTGCGATTGTTCCGCGCGTCGCTGCTTTGGCAGACCGCGCAATCGCATCCGATCGCGGGGACGCCGACGCTCGTCCCGGTGCCAAGGAACGTGACCAGGCCTTGGTGCGGGCCGCTGGATTCGGGGACAAACGACATGGATGACGGCAAAGCAACAGGGTGAGAGGTCAGTTTTTCAAAGCCACCCTCCCTCTGGGAGGCCTGGCGGAAATCAATGGAACCCGGAACGTTGGGTAGGTTCGGGGGCGTTCAGCGATCCTGCTGGATCCCTCGATTGCAAATTGCAAACTGTTCATTGCAAAATGCAAATTTGCCGAGAATCGTCGCTCAAATCATTTCGCAATTTGCACTGTTCATTTTGCAATTTTCAATCGTTGCCGGTTCACCAGTTTTCGACGCCACCTACTTTTCATCAGGCCGCCCCCTGGGAGGGTCGGGTTTTCCAAGTCCACCCTCCCCCTGTGAGGGTCGAGCGCAGCGAGGGGAGGGCGCTTTCATCCTGTCGATCAAGTCACCGCCGAGCCGGGCCGAAATTGGTTCGATTTCGGGTCGACCGCGGCGAGCACCCGACGCCAGCGGCATCCTACGGCAGCGATCGGCGAGACGCGAGAGGCGGCAAGCGTGCGGATTTCAATGAAATCGCAGCAAAATCGCGGCGAAGAGGCGTCGAGATCACCCCCAGGTTGTCTTCGGCCGCTTGTTTGGGCTTGCAGAGATCTCCGGCCCTGACATACTTACCCGCTTCGCCGTAAACGTATCGGCGTGCCAAACGCACCCCAAACATCGATTTTGGTGGCGTTTGAGGGAACAAAACACAAGAAATTAACGACGTCAGGGTGATCCGCAATGGCGGAAGTGGTACAGGTCCAAAAACGTGAGGGCAGCCTAGGAACGGCCGCATCACGCCGGTTGCGAAAGGCCGGCTCCGTCCCGGCCGTTTTGTACGGGCACAAGCAAAGCAACGAGCATTTGTCGATTTCGCAAAAGACGGTCGAATCGATTTTGCGACATCACAGCAAGATCGTCGAGCTGCAAGGTGCCGTCAGCGAGACGGCTTTGGTCAGCGATCTGCAATTCGATCCGTTGGGGATTGAGGTGCTGCACATCGACTTGCAGCGGGTCGACATGAACGAAAAGGTCACCGTGACGGTGCCGATTCGATTCAAAGGCGAACCGGCCGGCGGAAAGCAAGGCGGAATCGCGATCGAAAACGCTCACGAAGTCGAAGTCGAGTGCCCAGCGGTCGCCATCCCCGATTTCCTGCCGCTCAACGTGGCCAGCGTCGCCCTGGGTGAAAACCGCACGGCCGGGGACTTGTCACTGCCCGACAACGTCGTTCTGGTCACGCCCGTCGAAACCGTGGTTTACCATGTGGAAAAACCCAAGGGCCTCACCGAAGACGAAACCGAGGAAGAGGGCGAAGCGGAGTAGTCCGCCGCTGCCGCGGATTGACTCGCCAGGCCGATCGGCCATGGATCCTTCGACATTGCGATGAAGTTAATCGTTGGGCTGGGCAACCCCGGCCGGAAATACGAACAAACACGACACAATGTCGGTTTCACGGTGGCCGAAAAGTTTGCCGTGCTGACCCATGCCGGTGCCCCGAAAATTAAATTCGAAGGCGAACTCGCGGAGTCTTCGGTCGACGGGGAAAAGGTGGTCATCCTTTGTCCCCACACGTACATGAACGCCAGCGGGCAGAGCGTCCGCAAGGCGTTCGACTTTTATAAGTTGCAGTTAAGCGATATCCTGGTCGTTTGCGATGATCTCAATCTCGACAACGGCCGGATCAGGATCAAGCCATCGGGCAGTGCCGGTGGCCAAAACGGGATCAAGGATATTATCCGGCATCTCGGTTCGGAGTCGTTTCCGCGGCTTCGCGTCGGAATCGGACGGCCTCCCGAAGGTTGGACGGTGACCGATTATGTCTTGGGGAAATTCTCCAAGAGCGAATGCGATACAATCGATGCGGCGACCACCCGCGCGGCCAAAGCTGTGATCAGCTTTGTCACCGACGGCGTCGATCGCACGATGAGCCAGTTTAACGGCGACCCGGACGCTGGCTCAAAACCGAATCAACGAAAACCCTCCGATCAGCCCCAGGGCGATCCGCGATCGGTCGGTCGACAGTAAACCAACGTTCAATCAATCGTTCCCGTTTCACACCCGCGACAGTCCGATTCGCCGCCGGCCGATCGAGCTGAAGCCAAACGTAGCAAAGTAGAAAAGAAACAGTCGTGGCCAAAAACACTTACGAAACACTGTGCATCCTCGACAGCAACCACTACGCCCGTGACCCCGGCGGAGTGAGCAAGCAGATCGAAGACCTGATCACCGAAGCCGGCGGAAAAGTCGAAGTCAATCGTCTGTGGATGGAGCAAAAGCTCGCTTATCCGATCGACGGCCACCAAAAAGGCACCTATTGGTTGACCTACTTCGAAATGGAAGGCAGCGAAGTCCCCAAGCTGGATCGCGCGTTCCACCTCTGCGAGCCGGTGCTGCGTCAGATGACGCTGAAGCTGGACCCGCGGTTGGTCGAGCCGATCTTGGCCAACGCCCGTGGTGCATCCCCGGTCGCCAGCAAAGACGCCGAGGCCGAAGCGGCCAGCGATAGCAGCGACAGCGATAGCGACGACGATTCGGATTCCTGAGCAAGCGGGACTCCCCAGCCAGGCAACCACGTTTTTTGTTTTCCCCACATTCCCAGCAACTCACAGGACAACGATGGCCAGCTACAACCGCGTCATTCTGGTTGGGAATTTGACGCGCGATATCGAATTGCGTTACATCCCCAGCGGCCAAGCCGTTTCCGACGTGACCGTCGCGGTCAACGATCGACGCAAGACCGCCAGCGGGGAATGGGTCGACGAAGCCACATTCGTCGATGTCACGCTGTGGGGGCGAAATGCAGAAGTCGCCAGCGAATACCTGTCCAAGGGCTCGCCGGTCCTGATCGAAGGGCGATTGAAGCTCGATCGCTGGGAGACCGACGGACAGAAGCGAAGCAAGTTGCGCGTGATCTGTGAAAAGATGCAAATGCTCGGCGGACGTTCCGGCGGCGGCTCCGAGCACCATTCCAGCCAACGCGGCGGGAGCGGACAGACCGCCGAGAATCACGGCGGCTACAACTCCCAGGGCGCGGACGATTATTCCGCCGACTCGGGCGCACGCGATGCCCAGCCGACCGGAAGGGGGACCGGATACGACGACCCCGACATTCCGTTTTAATCAACACACCGTTATCGTGGACGGCCCCGGCAATGACGCCCCGGTTCGTCTTGTTTTCATTTGCAACCACCAATCCAACCTCCCGCCAGAGCACAACGATGTCACGCAACGGCCGAACCTTTAAACGACCCTACAAACGATTGCCCAAAGGCGACCACGGTGGGATCCAGCTTCTGTTGATTCACAACGTCGAACACCTCGGCAAGCAAGGCGATATCGTCGAAGTCAAACCGGGTTACGCACGCAACTACCTGCTGCCCCAAGGCATGGCGACCATCGCGACCGACCACCACAAACGGATGGTCGAAAAACACCGTGAAAAGCTGCGTGCGATCGAACTGGAAAAGCTGAAAAGCTACCGCGATTTGGCCGACGAACTCGGCAAGCAATCGATCACGATCGAAGCCAACGCGAACGACGAAGGCCACTTGTACGGCAGCGTCGGCCCGCACGAAATCACCGCGGCCCTCAAAGAAGCCGGCTTCAGCTTGGCCAACGACCAAATCCGCCTGGATGGCCCGCTCCGCGAACTCGGTCTGTACACCGTCCGAGTCCACCTGCACAGCGAAGTCGAAGCCAGCTTGAAGGTTTGGGTCGTCCCGACCGCCGCCGAAGACGCAACCGTTTCCTGAGCCGCGGTTCCCGGTCACCGGGAAACCGAGCAGTCGTCGCCAACACCCTCACCGGCCGATTCCCCCGAGCGCCCGCCGATCCGATCCACCCTACGATCGGCTGCGTTTCGGCAGGACGACGGTGAGCCACTGGCGACGCAACGTCCAACGGAAAAACAACCCGCGGGGCTGTGGCGGAACTGGCAGACGCGCTGGATTTAGGTTCCAGTTTCTTCGGAAGTGCAGGTTCGACTCCTGTCAGCCCTATATGCCGTTTCTCTGACAAGAGAAACGGCTTTTTTTGTGCGCGGGGCGAAGGATCGCAAGTGGCAAAACAATGGGGGCAAGACGATTCCCGGTGTTGATCGCCCAAGGGGACCGATCGGACACACAGGACCGATGGGCCCCGCACGTCCTATCGGTCCCGTTGAGCACGGGGCTGTTTACCACACCGGTGAAAGCCGATTCCCTGCCAATGCCCTCGGGTCAGTTTTTCGATCCATGCGACGCCCGTTCACTGTTCCCACTGGCACCCATTTGACACCGTTACGGCCCTCTCCAGTCAACTGACCAAACGTGTCGGCATTGCCAGCAAACTGGCTGGCATCGGAATGTGTCAACGACATTGAGACAACTTTTGGATACTTGTTAGCAGGGCAGCCCAGCGTACTCGGGGGCCAGCCCCCGAACCCCCGGGATTTTTTTAGGCATGGCTCGGGTGTTCAATGATGGTTCTTGTGGTATCGTCGATTCGTCCGGTGAAACGGAAGATGGCTCTGCGGGGACGCAACCGTCCAAGGGATAGCCGGATCGAGGGTGCGTCAATGACGTCTCTTATGGAGCTCCGGGGCAATTCGCTTCAGGGGCTCCGATTTTTCTTTCTCTTTCCCGTTTTGGAGCGTTGATCCAGACGGCCTTGGGAAGACTCGCAGGAGTTGGGACGCCGCCCACGAATCGCTCAGGATTCTTTTGCCACGCCTCTCGAAGCGTTTCCTGTCGCTGTGCAAGGATTTCTTCGGCTTGTCCGTAGTGTAACGATGATGGTGTGAGTAGGCCGATGCCGCTGTGGTAATGTTCGTCGTTGTACCAGCTGAAAAAGTCTCGGCAGAACCCAAGTGCATCTTCATAGCACCCAAATCGCTTTGGGAATTCAGGACGATACTTCATCGTTTTAAATTGGCTTTCCGAGAACGGGTTGTCGTTGGAAACGTGGGGGCGGCTGTGTGACTTTGTGACGCCCAGCGAAGTGAGTAATTCGGCCACGGAATGGGATGTCATCGAAGGCTCACGGTCGCTGTGAAGGATCAATTGGTCGGATTGGACGCCTTGTTTTTCAATCGTCGTTTCAATGAGCTGGGTGGCCAGATCGGCGGCTTCACGATGCGCCAGCATCCAGCCGACGACGCAGCGACTGTAGATGTCCAGGATGACGTAAAGGTAATAATAGGTCCATGTTTCGGGACCCTTCAGCTTGGTGATGTCCCAAGACCAAACCTCATTGGGTCCGCTCGCCAACAGTTCCGGCTTTTGATAGTTGGGGTGTTTCAGTTGATTCCGCCGCTCGCGAGAACTCTGGTTCTCGGCGAGGATCCGATACATCGTTCGCACGCTGCACAGGTAATCGCCTTCATCAAGCAACTTCGAATAGACCTGCCGCGGTGACTGATCAGCGAAACGTTCACTGACGAGTTGATCAAGCACCGCCTTTCGTTCATCCGCTGATAGCGTTCGAGCAGGTGCAGGCCTCGGGCTCGATGGCCGATCGGGATCACGACGACGGTAAAACGTCGCTCTGGAAACGTTCAGTGCCCGACACGCGGCGGCGACGCCGACGCGTTTGCTAAGCCCTTCGGCTGCTTTCAGTCTGTCTTCTCGGGTGATCGCGTCTGCATCATCTCCGAGACTTTTTTTTGGACGTCAATGATCAACTCCGCCTGACGGAGTTTCTCTTTCAAGCGTTCATTCTCACGCCTCAGATCAGCGAGTTCCTTTGCCGCTGACGCCTTTTTGGGTGATGCTGCTCGATTGGATTTTTTCGATGATGACAATGGTTCTTCCCGAAGTTGACGACGCCAGCGTCCTACCACTGACGAGTAAAGCCCTTCGCGTCGCAGCAGGGCTCCGATTTCACCAGGCTCGGTACACCGTTCGGCCTCGAGCGCGATGCGGCGTTTGTACTCGGCAGTAAAGCGACGACGGCTCGCTTTCTCAGTCACCTCAGGATTTTTCTCAACTTTTTTGTCAGCGTTCTCGGTCATGCAAAATGCTCCGTGCCCTCAACTCTGAAAAACTCAAAGTTGTCTCACGCATGTTGGCACGTCGCAGCCTTCGGCCGCAACCAAACGATCCGGCCTCCATGACCGTTCAGAATGCCGGGGGATTTTCCCAGGCATTGCTCGGGTGTTCAAGGAGCGGCCAAATGGTTGCAATCTGCGGCACCTTCCGCAATCCTTGCTATTTACATGGTTGGCGTTTTACGCTGGGAGGGTGACATGGAACGATTCATCGAACGACACGATCAACGCATCATCGGTGTTTTGTCGGGATTCGACCGGATCCTTTTTCGTGGGACCATACGTGCGTTGAGTTACTTGGACGGGATGGATAAGTATTTGAACGTACATGGCGTCCTCTACAAACATTTCGGCGGTTTCGTCCAACGCATCTCAGACAGAATCAAGGAACACGCCGCTGAATACGCTGAAGCGCATGGCCGGCCGTTCCGATACTTAACGTCTTCATCCATTTCCAAAGAAGACTGCGCGCGAAGCATCATGGAGCAAGACTCCATTCAGCAAGGATTAGTTTGCGTTTTGTCATGTGTGGAATCGTGCCAAACCTACGAGCTTCATAAAGATCCGAAAGGAAAACGTCTTGAATTGGCGCATGCCCGAAGGAAATGCTTGTTCCTCTATTTCTACTTCGTCGACCGGGAATTTGGCCTGATGCACGTCCGACTTCAGACTTGGCTTCCCATGACTATCCAGGTTTGTTTGAACGGGCGTGAATACCTTGCAGGTCGACTGGATAAGGCTGGCATCGGCTACAACAAACAGGGCAATTGCTTTACCCATATTGATGACCTTGCCAAGGCCCAGCAGATGATTGACGATCTTCACAAGCGAAACTGGGTACAGTTCCTGAATGCGTTGGCCCGTCGGTTCAATCCCTGGCTCAAACTGAAAAGTCAGCTGAAGTTCCCCGCGTATTACTGGACCATGCGCGAAAGTGAATACGCGACTGATGTGATGTTTGCGAATGAGGCTTCACTTAATGCGATCTACCCTGCTCTTGTCAATCATGCAGTTCAGCACTTCGGCTGTCGCGATGTGATGCGATTTATGGGCCGTCGCTTTCATCGTGATTTCAACGGGGAAGTGACAAGCGATGTGAAGCATCGTGTGGAAGGAGTAAGGATAAAACACTGGGTCGATGAGAACTCGATCAAAATGTACGACAAGGCGGGCAGCGTACTGAGAATCGAAACCACGATTAACAATCCGAGACGCTTCAACGTTCGAAGAAAAGCGACCCGTGGCGGCGAAGTTGTTGTTGCATGGTTTCCGATGCGAAAGAGCGTCGCCGACGTTGCACGGCGTGTGGAAATATGTCACGCCGCGAATGAGCGCTATCTTGAGGCACTCGCTGTCGTAGGAGAATCATCTCCCGCGCACAAGATACTTGATCCAGTAAGTCGCCGGATTTTCCGTCAGGGACGACCATATCGGGGGCTACGCCCGATCGAACCGGACGAAGTTCGCATGTTCTCGGTTCTGCAGGAAGGGACGTTCCTCTTGCAAGGGTTCCGCAATAAAGACCTACGGTCAAGGCTCTTTCCACATGTCAATCGTAATGACAAAGAGCGGAAGCGGGCGGCTGGGCGTATCACTCGGTTGCTACGGTTGCTTCGCGCACACGGATTGATCCGAAAAGTTTCAGGCACGTTCTACTATCGAATAACACAAAAAGGGCAGAAACTTATGACGACGGCTCTGAAACTTCGCGACACCGAACTCCTCGAATTGAGCGCTTAATCTTTGTTGTCAAAACAAGCTTTCACGGGTTTGTTATACAGAGGGCTGCGCTGTGATAGACTGAGGCGTGCCATGAACCCGTACACCCCACCGACCGATCCAGAGACACCAAAACCCAAACCGGTTGAGAATCAAGCCGGTCGGTTGGTCGCGATTGTGTTTGCCGGATTGATTCTTGGCGGGACATTCCTAATGGCCGCGCTGTCAGTACTTCGTGAGTCAGTTTTGCCTTTGCAGTCCCACACCCTGGGTCGTGAAGTTATGCTTCTGCCCATTTCAATCGCCGTCTCGACGGGATTCCGTTCGCGGGGTTTCGCGATGACGATGATCGGTCTGGCCAGTTCCGGATCGGTCGGTTTGGGCATCATGGTTTCGGGTCTACGCAGGCAACGAAGCAGACAAGAATAGTATCCACTACGCACATGGGACACGCCGATCAGCGGTAGAGCGTCGCCCACGCGTCCTGAACAATGGCTGCCGTTAGGATTGCGAATAGATGCTGCAGTTCTCAATTCGGACCCTACTTCTCGTTGTTTCGTTGTCGAGTATTTCTGCTGCGGTCTGGCTCTACTGGCCCGCCGAGCAGGTGATCGCTTCAACCGACGAGTTTCATTGGCACGACCATTCCGTCGGTGTTGTTGACAAGTGTTACCAAGGCGGACTTCAGCTCCGCGGACAAGTTCGGAGCGACGGGCATTACATTACGCTTCGGGAAGGAGAAGACCATCTTGGTACGACCGGCGGATGGTACTACGAGGTTGGCATTCAGCTCCCTAATGACATCGATTCTGACGATGTTTTTGACTTGGTCCCCGCAGCATCCGGGCGACACCTTGAACACGTCGGCAAATTCGATCGGTTGGGATTCTTGCAGCCATGCGAATTTGTTGCGTTCTACGTTGGCAGTCCCCTCAAAGACTGCATGGCCTGCGACGACCCAGATTCCAGTGGAAGCATTAAAATCATCTCATTGAGTCGCGAGTCTGTCACCATTGCCGTAAAGCTCCACGCTAGCATCCCCGACTCTTGGGACGTTGATATTGACCAAACGTTTACGCTCCCTCGCGAGTAGAGGTTACCGTGCCGTATGCCAACTTCGAATGGGCGCAGTGCCTTCCAATGACATCTCCGCGTCAGCAAGCGGATGTGAATTCTGCTGAAGAATCGAGGCCGACGCCAAGGTGGCGTGGAGCAGCAATCGATGAATCGAATATGGGGCAAAACAATGAGGGCAAGACGATGATGGGGAGAGAGTGGCAGAACGATTCGGGACAGGATGATCCAACTACAGCGTGAGGTCAGGTTGCCGAGATGTCCTTCTTGCTATCGTTTTGCCCCCATCGTTTTGCCGTTCCTCGCTGGTGGGGCGACAATCGTGCAATGGGACCAATAGGACACATCGGACTTATAGGTCCCATCTGTTCTATTGGTCCTATCGATCGCGGGCGTTTGGCCGCTGAGGTTGGACCAGGCGACGTTCGTTGCGAGTTGACCGAAATGCAGTCGGCGCCAAAGACCGACGCGAGTTTTTGACAACCACCCGACGCGCACCAGCGGCCGACGACGGTTAACTGCAGATCTGCGCCGGTTTCAACTGCCTGCGGTCACTTCCGTGAGGTTGTGCCTGCAACAGTGCGTTGCGCATCGACACGGACTTTCCATGGTCGAGACTCCATGACTAGGCGAATGCTCCGGTAAAGTGACGAAACATGCGGACGATGCTCGCGCCGCGGGTGTGCAGGCTTTATCCGCTCACTGTCGCTGCAAAGCAGCGACCGGGAATCGCCTAAAGGCTAGACACCAACGGTTGCTGCTTTGGGCGCGAAGGATGACATTTCGTCGCGTCTGGTACGTTTGATAACCGTAAAGCGATCATGGAAGCACAATGGAGCCTGCCGACAAAGCGGACCGGTCAGCATCGCGTCATTCGAATTCGCCTGGGACTGAGATTCTGGCACGCTCCGCCAGGATTCGCTCTTATTTCGGGTGAATGGGTTGGTGGTGCGTTGGCCGCCGGCGGAGGATGTCAGCCGTTAGTCGACGCTACACCGCATGGTTACATCATCAACCGACGCCGCACATCACTGTGTGGGGTCATTCAATACCGGAATCGCCGAATCACCATGCCCGCAGACGTTAATCCCTACTCGGCCCCATCCCCCATCGAAAGCAATGTTTTTCCCTGGCTGGGACAACGCTTTCCGGGTCGTTCAGTCATTGCGTTCGCGTTCGCTGTTCTGGAGGCATTCACGGCGTTACTCACCGGCGGGCTTTGGGCGATCAACGCGATCGATCTGGGTCGCTTCGGCGCTTTGTTTTTGTTGTCGCTCGTTGTTTCATCGGCGATGCTGCTCTGCTCGGCAAGATGCTACGCAACGGGATCGAGAGGGTTTGCTGTCTTACTCGCTGTTCTCTCCCTATGCGTGATGACCTGTGGTGTCCTTCTCTGTCTGCACGATGCCGGGGTGATTCCTCCGTTTTGAGTACATTAAGGCGGTCTACTTTTTCCGTGCAGCGAGCAGTACAGGATTTGACGAATTCGTCGCCGCACTCGATAGTGCCGTAAACGCTGCCGGCACAGTCCCTGAAGAGACGGGTGAAATCGGGTAAGGACATCGCCGTCGGGTTTTGGCACTTTCACATCCGTCTTGGAGGTGCACCGTTTTACCAAATGAGGTTTGAGTAAACATGCGACTGATCTGTTTGTTCGTTGCCGCAGGCCTACTTGCGACCGCGGCACTATCGATGGACGCCGACGAATCGCAGTTAGAAACCATGGTGCTTCAAAAGCTGCAAGGGAACTGGAAGGCGGAGAAGTGGATCATCCACGGGAAGGACACCTCAGAGGGGCGAGACAATCGGTCCTACCGAATCGAAAACCGAAAGATCGTGTTCGTTGCCGATGACGAAGAAGTCGGGCATGCCACTTTCGAAATTGATGTTTCGGACAAGCCATACAAGATCGACGTCACCTACGTGGGTGGCCCACGTGACGGGCAGACTCTACCCGGTATCTTTCGTTTTGACGACGAACACTTCATCAACTGCTTCCCCTATCCTGGCGATCCTCGACCAACGTCGTTTGAGTCCACCGCTGCGAATCGCTACTTTCTTTCGATCGACCGGAAGAAGGCTGATTGAACCGAACACCGGACGATGGCGATCCCCAGCGACCTCCGTGATACAATCCGACTACGTTGCCAGTGGATTTGGAGAGCGGACGGTGCGGGAGAAGGGAGCGACGACGGATGTACTATTGCGTTCATTCGTCGAAAACATTTCAATTTACAGTCCGGTGAGTCATCGGTTGAATGTCCGCTACACCAGCCCTGAAGGGGCAACGCCATCCACCGTGCCGGATCGATCGCCGCGCACTGTGTCGGCCTTCCAGGCCTGCGTTGAAGTTGCCATTCGAGACCGGGCCCTGACGGGCCCGGCAAACACTCTGTCAGCCCGCTGGGCTTTGAAATCGAGCTTTGTTCGTTCCCTGAAAAGCGAGCCAGAAGGTGAGAAGGAGGCTGCCGCCGAATCGGACTGGTCTGCCGCCGCTCAACTCAAGTTTTCCTGGGCCCCGAGAAACTGGCACTCTCTGCAGGATCCGCTCTAATCGGATCCTGTAACCGGCCCACACCAGAGCCGACAGATTTCTGGCGCGAGGTCTATCCGCAATCGTCCGCGTGCGCCGATAGATCGCTTTTCGTTCGTCCACAGGTTGCGCGCCACAATCGGGAGGGGTGTACGATGCTGAGTATCAACAACAAGTTGACGAATACAATCGGCAGTCAGAAACGACCGAGCGGCAACTTCTTCAAACACAGCAGCAGTTGGATCAATCCCCAAAGCAACTTGATCGAACACAACAGCAGCAAGACGAAACGGAGCGACAACAGAATCGATCCAAGGCACAATCCGATCGCTATGATGCGTTGCTGGACCGATGGGAAAAGCAGGCGGATCGTCAAGACAGAGTACTCGATGCGTTGGAGCAAGTGTTGTCAACGCAAGACGACGATCCGTTAAAGTGAGGCTCTTTGAGAAAGCGGTGTTATCCCCAGTGGAAACGGATTGATCTCCGCATGAGCGAACTTGATCGAGACCAATCGCAACTCAATCCGTACGCGGCGCCGGCATCTGAGGAGCTGCCGCGAAACGCTGTCAAGTCCTCGCTGATGTATGAGGCAACTCTTTTTGGCGGACTCGCTGCGATGATTGGCGGCGTCGCTCTATTGACCGCAGCGTCCGCCCATCCGATCCTCGTGAACGTTGGGGCGCTGCTCTTCGGGCTGGGATTCCTCGCGCTGATCGCCACACTTCGTTAGCCCCGAATGGTCCCTTCCATCGCCCGCCAATCTGGGTCCCTTACTGTCGCGCTATCGGAATCCTTGCCGCACTCGCAAAAGCGGGAGGTATCCTTCATGATACGATCATGACTTAGCGACCGCGAGGGAGACCTATGGATCGGAACGACTATCGAAAACTGGTTGACACCTTCTTCAAGTGGGATCAAGAGTCGATTGTGACGATCCTGGAAGAGCTGCTGAGCGCTGCGGCGACCGAACACGCACTCAACCCGGCCCACGCGATGTCGCAGAATTATGAGACGGCGAAAGCGAATCCTGAGATTCACATGTTGCCGGGCAATCTGAAAGACGCTCGCGACGCCGTTTTTCCTTACTTTTGGGGCACGGACAGCTTTAACAGCCCCCTGCACTTGGAAAACGTACGTGGCCCGGCCAACAACGCATCGCTGATCGGCGCGTTCGCCTGTTTGCTAAAGAACCCCAACCTGTGCACGGATCGCTATAGCCAGCGTTCGAATGAACTGGAGGTCAAATCGGTCACGGCGCTGGCCAATTTGATCTTCTATCACACCGACGATCCGTGGGGCGTGTTTACGATCGGCGGAACCATCTCCAATCTTTACGGCGCAAAAATCGGAATCGAGCGAGTCGTCCCCGGAGCGATGCAGAACGGCATCGGGGGGCAACGTGTGGTCGGGTTTTGTTCCGAAGCGAGTCACTATTCCAACCGCACCGTCGCCGGATGGCTGGGAATCGGCGTGAACAATCTGATCGCCATTCCGACGGACGCAAATCTGTCGATCCGTGTGGATCTGCTTGAGCAGCAGCTTGACGAGTGCTACCAAAACGGGACCAAGGTGGCTTATGTCGTCGCGTCCTTTGGAACCACGGACGGATTTGGGATCGATGATCTGGCTGCGATCCGCACACTTCTGGATGCCAAATCAACCGAGTACCAACAGCCGACACCGCAGCTGCACGTTGATGCCGCCGTGGGCTGGGCACTTTCTTTCCTGGCCGACTACGATCTGGGCAGAAACACGCTCGGTTTTTCGGACAGTCTGCTGTCGATCGTCAAACGAGTGCAGGAGGCCTGCAAGGGCTTGCGCGTCGTCGATAGTGCGACGATCGACTTCCACAAGCTCGGTCGCGGACATTATCCTTCCAGCGCATTTTTGGTGAATCACCGCAGGGATTTGAAGTACCTTGCGCGCGAGGTCACCGACACACCCTACTTTTCGGAAGCACAGGCCAGTCGTGATCCGGCGCTGATCACGCTGGAGTGTTCGCGGCCTGCATTGGGTCCCTACATCGTGATGGCCTCGCTTAATGGTATCGGGTTGACGGGGTGGCAAATGCTGACCGCACGGAGTCTGGAACTGGCCGAGCGACTCAAGCAGGGATTGGAGACGCTTCCCTATTGCAAGGTTTTGAATCGCGAAACGATCGGCGTTTCTGTCGATTGGTGGGTCTTGCCCAAGGGCCGTGATGCCGAACGCATCTATCGGCAACTGGTCGAAGGAACATTGCCTGACGCAGAACGCGAACAGTACTTTGCCGAAGTCGCCCGAACGCAGCGGAAACGCGAGAAGATGATGGATCCAAAGGTTGACGCGAGATTGGGATTCACGACGAATTTTGGATTCAAACCTTTCGGAATCGAAATCCCTGCTTGGAAAGCCGTGTTTATGAATCCGGCGACGGATGAAGAAATGGTCGATCGTATCCTCTGGAGCGTCGAGGAATCCGCCTGAATCTAACTGACGCCGCGGTGTCGTTGGTGTCGCTGATTGATCGGTGGGTTGATTTAATCAGCCGTTTGGCGCGAGCCTTCGGGCCCGGTGCGTTCTCTCGATGGTTCAGGCCCGTACGCTCGCGCGAAACGGCTGATCCCACGTGGGATCGGATTTAATCAACAGGCCTTGGCGCTTCCCGCTGGGGTCGGACGGGCCGCTCGCGGACGCGTCCCGCTGGCATTGTGTAGGCCGCTCGCTGACGCGTCCCGCTGGCATTGCGGGTGGGGAGGGCAAAACAATGGGGGCAAAATGATTATTGCAGGCGGGTGTTGGGCGCGGCGTCGGGCATCGTCGTTTCGTGGTCCTGACGCGTTTCTTGATCCTGCTATGATTCGAACCCGCAGGGGCGGTACTGGTGCGTTGAAGAAGAAGACTCCCTCCCGAGGAAACGCGTATCCGATGAAAGGTCACCCTGTCGTGGCGATTGCCGCCGCCTGGATTGTTGTTGCCGGCTTGGTCGTCGGTGGTTCCCCTGCAGCAGCTCAATCTGCAACCGCGCAATCTGCGGCAGCCGATCCGCCCAACATCATCTACATCATGCTCGACGAATGGGGCTACTTCGAATCCGGGCACATGGGCAATGGTGATCTGCTGACCCCCAACATCGACCGCTTCGCCGAAGAGGGCATGCGGTTTACCAATGCCTATGCGGGCGCCCCCGTCTGCGGGCCGACACGCTGTTCGTTGCTGACCGGGCTGCATGCCGGACACATGTCGATGCGAAAGAACGATGGGTTCTCCCCGATTCGCAGTGAGGAGCCGACGTTGGCCAGCATGCTCAAACAGCAGGGGTATGTCACCGGCGGGTTCGGCAAGTGGGGGATCGGGGGCCGCGGCACATCCGGCGTTCCAGAGCAGCACGGCTTTGACCAGTTCTTCGGTTACTACGACCAAGTCCACGCCCACACCTTCTATCCGCGCTACTTGATCCGCAACAGCCAGGAGGTGCCGTTGCCGGGCAACCCCGGAATCAGTTTTTTCGAAGGTGAGACCCACGCCCACGTCGAGATCTTCAATGAGGCGTTGAAGTTCATCCGCGAGAACCACGAGCAGCGATTTTTCTGTTACCTGCCGTGGACGCCCCCACATGGATTGTGGGGCATTGATGAAGACGATCCCTCGTGGCAGCTCTTCAAGGACAAACCGTGGACCGCGGGGCAACGGACCGAAAATGACGCCAAGGTTTACGCCGCGTTCATGCACATGGTTGACCGCCAACTGGGGCAAATCATTTCATTGCTGAAAGAGACAGCGATTGACGACAACACCGTGATCTTTCTGTGCGGCGACAACGGTGGCCAGGATTATTTCAAGACTCCCGAACGACCGCACGGATTCTTCGGTCCCAATCTGAATCCCCAAACCGGCGAGCGTTTTCGCGCGGGGAAAGGGTCGCTTTATGAAGGCGGCCTGAAGGTTCCGTATCTGGTGCGGTGGCCGGGCAAGGTCCAGGACGCTTCGGTTGCGAATCATTTGCTCTACTACCCGGACGTCATGCCGACGTTGGCGGACTTGGCCGGTGCGGAGTGCCCACCGACCGATGGCCTGTCGTTCGCCCCGACGTTGCTGGGCCAAGGCGATCAACCCACGCACCCGTCTCTGTACTGGGAATACCAAGGCCAGACGGCGGTGCGGATGGGCAACTGGAAGGCCTATCGTGGTCGCAATGGGACTTGGGAACTGTACGACCTGTCGCAAGACGTTGAAGAAAAACAGAATGTCGCCGACGACTACCCGGAAACGCTCAAGCAGCTTGTGGGACTTGCCGACCAAGCCCACCGGCCGGTTCGACCGGGCACGATTCACGATCGCGAAGTGATGATGAAAGACCATCGCCAGGCGCCGCATCAGGGCAATCTGGAGTATTTGAAACGCAACGCGAATGGTTCGTAGAGAAACGGTTTTGAAGCGTGGTGGACGTTGACTCAGTCCAGCGGACGTTTGTCGTATCGGTTGGTTCAACCGGTGCGGATGGATGTTGCGCTCGATAGGACGTAGGGGACCTATACGTCCTCTGTGTCCTATTGGTCCCATCGGGCGAAGGTGACGTCGGCTTTTTCAAGAGCGCCGGCGGGGCATGATCGACGGCCCGGAAGGGCCATCGTACGTTTCAGCGACGGACTGGAGGGGGCGTCGTATTGTTTAGCCGGCGTCGGGGGCAGCGGAGGTTCTGCCGAGGATGACTGACAGGTAGGGGCGTTTGGCGTCAGCAAACAGCCACGGTTTGACGCGGTAGCGGATCCGCGACTTTTGGCTCGCCTTCATCCAGACCGTCCGTTCGATTTCCTTACGAAGCTCGACCGATTTATCCAGTTTCCGTTTCAACGCGGAGCCTCGCGGCATGTCTGCCCACAGCACGATCTCCAGCGTCATGCCGGGTTCACGGAGCTTCGTCACGGCTTCGGAGATCAACTGGACGGCGTGCAGGCTGAGTTTTCCCGTCGTGGGGTCCGGTCGTTCGAAGGAATCGAAGACGACTTGGTTTTCGATCTCCGGCAGCATGTCCAGATCGAGTTGCGATTCCAATTCGGTGAGAAACTTTTGGAATTGTTCTTTCTCTCGATCAAGCACGCGTTGCTGTTCATTGATCTCGTCCGGCCCGATATTCTTGTCGGAGTCATCCTTCATATTCTCCGCCAACGCGTAGATCGGCTTTTGCGATTCCTGCTGGATCACTTCATTGGAGCGGCTGCCACTTAAGTGCCCGGGTTGCCCGGAGCTTGAAAAAGCGTTAACGAACGAGCCGGTTCCGGAGTGCATGTTGGCCCCGGTCTGTTCTTTGGCCAGCGAGTTAAGCACGATGAAGAAGGCCAACAGGGCGGTCATGGTGTCGCCGAAGGAAACCAGGTAGGCCTTGCTGGGAACGCTGGGCGGCTGCTTCTTGCGTTTGCTCATCGGTTCCCCTCGTACTTCTCGATCACGATTCGAACCATCTTGGTGGTCACGTTATCGGCGATGCTGGTCCCGATTTGGCCCGGCCGGGCACGCTCGACGTGGTACAGATGGTGGGCGAAGGCGCAGACGCGATCTTCCAAGGTCCGATCGGAGATTTCAAACGTGCAGTGAATACTGAGCGAGCGCAATTGTGCCGACAATTTGGCCGCGACCTTGGCCCCCCGCTGGGTGAGTTTCAGGTTTTGGTCGACCAATTTTTCCAGCGGCATTTCGAATGCGTACGTCTTCATCACGTCTTTTTGGCTGGCCAGTTCGCTGACCGCCTCCAGGCCGCGTCCGATCGCCTTGGTCGTCACCTCCTTTTGGATCGGTGGCATTTCGCTGCCCTGCATCGCGATCCGGGCCGCCCGAGGACGAATCCGCTGACTCCACGAGTTTCGATCCAACATGTCGTGCTCGTGCCCCGCGACGCCCTTCGCCCCGGCCGCGCCGAACACACTGGCGGTGACCTTTTCGAACCGCTCCGGTTCGGTCGTGGCAAAGGTCAACAGCAAGATGAAGAACGTCATCAACAGCGTGATGACGTCGCTGTAGGTCATGAACCACGCCGGGATGTCTTCCGGCGGATCCTCGGGCAGATCGCTGGCCATCAGTCTACGCCTTTGCGAGGATCGATCGGCGAGTTTTGGGGGACAGGAACCCGAGCAGTTTTTCTTCGACCACGCGCGGGCTTTCCCCTTCGCCCAACAGGGCGATGCCGCGGATGATCAACTCGCGAATCATCGTCTCCTCCCGATTGCGGGTTTCCAACTTGCCGGCCAACGGGATACAGACGACGTTGGCGATCAATGCCCCGTACAACGTCGTCAACAATGCCGTCGCCATCCCGCCACCGATCTTGCTGGGGTCATCGAGCGAACGAAGCATCTGGACCAGACCGATCAGGGTGCCGATCATGCCGAACGCCGGCGCGGCCGCACCGGCCGAATCGACGATCTTTTTGCCCGTGACGTGTCGTTGTTCGATGTACGCCAGCTCGATCTCCAGCGTCCGCGCGACGTCTTCGGCCGGGACGCCGCTGATCAACGACTCCAGTCCCCGCCGCATGTAATCGTCCTTGATCTCGGCCGCTTGATCTTCCAATGCTAGCAACCCGTCCTTGCGAACCACTTCGGCAAACTTTTTGAATTGCGCGATCGTGTCTTGGGCGGTGGGCAGTTTGAACAGGAAGCACTTCAGGATGACGCCGAAGGCGCCCAGGTTGTACTTCAGAGGGAAGTTGATCAGGGATGCCGCGGCGGCGCCTCCGAACACGATCATCATACTGGGGGGGTCAATGAAGGGTCCCAGGCCGCCCCCGCCCATCGCGATCGAAGCCAAGATCAGACCGAATCCCAGGATCAGTCCGATGATTGTTGCGATATCCATAACTGCCCAGTTATCCCCCCCGCGACACAATCTTGTCGCCCCGTGTGATCGCAGACAGAGCGGTGCAGAGGCACTCAGAACTGCGCGTTCGAATCGAAATTCAAAACCGTCTTTCGATTCTTAGTTCACCGCTAGAGATCGACCGAATTGCCATCGACTCAGCCGCACTGGATGCCCTAATTGAGGGAACTCCCTCACCGCCAGTCGGCCCAGAGATGGCGTTTCGGCGACATTCTCGGAAAGTTGCCCTTAACGCGAACAGCTTCTCAGGCCGATATAACTGGCATGACTGGAATATTTTACCAAATGGATTTATTGGGTTCAGCGGTCAGCGCGTCGGAAAAGAGCCATCGCGTTGTCAGCCAGAATATCGCTAATGTCAACACGCCGGGTTACAAGACCAAGCGGTTGGAGTTTGAGCGGTTGTTAAACCAGCTTCAGTCGGGGCAGGCCGAGGACTCGGGCGGCATCGAATTGCCGGTCAAGGACTTGGAGGGCCTGGTGGAGCGGGTGGATGGGAACAATGTGAACTTGGAGAAGGAAGTTGCGGAATTGAAGGAGAACGCGTTGGCGTTCCAAGCCTTTTCGCACCTGCTGGCATCCAGGGTTTCGACGATGCGTCGAGCAATCTCGGGCTAAGGACGGCTTTGAAGGGTGGCTCCACCACTCAAGGCCCCCCTTTGAGGAACAAGGACGAAGGAACGTCATGACGGTTAGATTTCCAACGATCGACATCGCCGCTTCCGGCTTAGCCGCCGAGCGGTTTCGGATGGAGGTGACGGCCAACAACATCGCCAACGCCGGCACGACGATGACCGACACCGGCCAGCCCTATCGCCGACAGGCGGTGGTGTTTGCCGCCGGATTGGACCCGGTCGACCGGAAACACGGCGCCGCGGCCATGCACGGGGTGGAAGTGGTCGGAGTGGAAGGCGACCCGAGCGAGTTTCCCAGTATTTACAACCCGGCGCACCCGCATGCCGATGCGGACGGTTTCGTGAAACTGTCCAACGTCAAGATTCCCGAAGAAATGGTTGACCTGATCACGGCCAGCCGATCCTACGAGGCGAATTCGAAAGCGATCAGCGTCTTTAAAGAGATGGTCGAACAAACTCTCACACTGCTCCAAGGAGGCCAGTGATGTCTGCCCTGCCCCCCATCGCCACAACGGGATCTCCCAACGTTGCATTGCCGTCGTCGCCTGCGAAACCCCAGGCGACCGATCGCAATCTGTTCATGGATCTGATGGCCCGTGCCAACGAAGACCAGATCCGATCGGAGGAAGCGATCCAAGGATTGGTTTCCGGCGAGAATCAAGACGTCCAGCAGGTCGTCATGGAAGTCGTCAAGGCCGAGATGTCGTTTCAGATCTTTATGGAAGTACGAAATCAGATCGTCGATTCGTACAACGAATTGATGCGAATGCAATTCTAGTGGAACTCCGACAGCACCAGACGACCTTCGTGTTACCTCCCCAACGCGACATTCGCTTGCTTGATTTGCCTTGAACGTCATCCAGCCCTATATCGACGCCCTCCTAAACATTTGGCGGCACAGCTCTCCTTCGGCAAGGATCGGAATCCTGCTGTTGGCAGTGCTGTGCGTGGTCACCGTTGGTGGCGTCGGTTATTGGTCGGTGCAACCCAGCTACGTCGTCTTGGTCAGCCAGGGTGAAGGCGACCAGGTCGACCGTGTGATCAATGCCCTGGACAAAGCGGGCATCGATTACCAACTTTCCGGCGCCGGCGGAAACCTGCTGGTGGACAAGCGTGATTTCGCCAAAGCCCGCTTGTTGGCGCGGACCAACGGCGTGTCCGATGCCGGCGCGGTCGCCGATTTGCCGATGGGCGGTGCCTTCGGCAGCCCGACCGAACGACGCAACCGGGCTCGGCTGCAAACGCAACAAAGCCTTGCGTCGACGATCAAGAAGCTGGAGGTCGTCGAACACGCCGACGTTCATTTGAACATCCCTGACAAGGGGCCGTTTGAACGCAAGACATCTCCTCCCTCGGCCAGCGTGATGCTTACGCTGCGCTACGGAGCCCGATTGAGCGATCAACAAGCCGCATCGATCGCGTCCTTTGTCGCCTATGCCGTCGAAGACCTGGTTCCCGAAGCCGTCCAAATCACCGACCGTGACGGTCGCAGCTACACGATCCCCGACGAGCAATCCCAGCAAATCGGTTCGCAAGTCGAATACATCGCCGCCGCCGAACGCAAGCTCGCCGACAAGGCCGAAGCTCAATTGATGCAGTTCCTGGGATACGGCAACGCCAGCGTCCAAGTCAGTTTGGACATGACGTTCACCCAGGGGTCGACCAAAACCACCAAATACGACGCCGACGGGGCGGTCCCCAGTCAGGAAGACTTGGTTTCCGAAACGACGACCAACATGGAACAGCCCGCGGTCGGAGCCGCCGGGGTGGCGTCCAATCTGCAATCGCGGCGGGGGGCAACCGGCACAAGCAGCGTTCTCAATAAAACAGAAAACGTCAAAACAAGTTATCTGGTCCCGATCACCGAAGAAACCCAGGCGAATTCGACCCCGATCAAGAATTTCCTGAGCGTCAGCGTGCTGGTCAACTCCGAAACCCAAGGCATCAAGCAAGAAGACGGAACCTTGATCCCCGGGATGGACGAACGGGTCAGCGCCCTGGTTAAAAACGCCGTCGGGTTTCGTGACGACACCGACAGCATCACCGTCGATTTTCTGCCATTCACCGAACCGATCCTCAACGTGACGACTCCGGAAGCTACGTTTGACTGGACCAAGATCACATCGATCGTTGAAAAGGCATCACTTGCGATTGCCGCCCTGTTGGCATTTGTGTTAGGCCTAATGTTGTTGCGGCGGTTCGGACCGGCCAGCAAACCGGGCGGCGCGGGCGCCGATCAGCAACTCGATAGTGCCCGACTGGAAAACGTCAGCGAATTGTCACGAATGATCAAAGAAAACCCCGAAGTGTTTGCTCAGGTCGTTCGATCTTGGTCTGGCGCTGATTCCGATCGAGAGTCCGAGAAACGCGACGCCGCGTGATCATAGGGGGTGGCAACGATGAAGATGATGTTGACGCGGCCCGAGCGACTCGCGCTTCTGCTGCACCTGATGGGCGAAGACGCCACCGAGATGGCCCGCGAGGGGCTTTCCGGCGAAGCGCTGGAGGAGTTGGACCAGGCGCTCAAAGATTTTGAGTCCTATCCGCCCAGCCAGGAAGAAATCGATATGGTCCTTGGTGACTTTGAAGATTACTTCCACATGGCCCTGCAAACGGTCCAGAAAAACGCCCCGGCCGAAGAGGGGGATTCGGAAGAAGAGGAAGGCCCCAAAATCCTGCAGATCGCCGAGGAGAGTTTCGATGTCGAAATCGAACCGACCAAGCGTTTCACCCCGCCCAAACTGACCGGCGATACGGTTCGCGATTTGAACCAGATGCACCCCTATCAAGTCGCCCAGGCGCTCAAGAACGAGAATCCGGTCGCGGCGGCGATCGTGCTGCGACGGCTGGCCAACGAACATGCCGCCAAGACGCTGGAATTTTTGCCCGAGGCGGTCCGCCCCAACGTCTTCCTGGAGCTGGCCCAACCGTCGTCGGTTTCCCCATTGATCCAGGAACGCATTCTTGCCAAAGCCCTGCAGTTGTCGCTCCAGGTCGAGGAGCGTGAAACGGAACAGGAAACGACCTCACAAATGGCCAACCTGATGCGATCGCTGCCCAGGGCGTTGCGCAAGCCGATGCTCGATGAACTGGAAAAGCGCGACAGCGAACTGGCCGAAACCGTCCGCAATCAACTGTACCGATTCGAGGACATCGAAAAACTCGGCGACCGGGACCTGCAAAAACTGCTCGGCCAATGCCAAACCGACGCCCTGGTCTGTGCCTTGCAACAGGTTGACGAGTCGCTGCTGACGTTCATCTTGTCCAACATGTCCAAACGCGCCAAAGAGTCGCTGCAAGAGGAAATGGAATTCAAGACCAACGCGAGCGAAGAGGAGATCACCGAAGCGCGGAGTTCGATCGCCAAGATCTTGGCAGGCCTGTGCGAAGCCGGTGAGGTGAAAATCGATTGACATGCCCACGATTCAAATCCCCTTCGACCGGTCCTTGGCCAACGTCACCCTGGCCCGTGGGCCGCTGCCGCCGGCCACACCCAACTTGCCGGCCGGTACGTCACCGAACGGGGCCGCGAGCGCCGCGACCGAGCCGACGACCGTGGCCGAAGCCGAATCGGCTGCCCGAGACGAAGCCGCCGCCGCGGCGCTGAAGACGCTGCACTCAATTGAACAAAAGCTGAAACTTCTCGACGCCAGGTTGGATGAGGAACTTTCGACGATCGGCGTCCAGCTGACCGCCGCAGCAACGCAAATCGCCAAACAAGCCCTCGGCAGCGACAACGCATTGGTGGAAGAACGCGTCGCACATTTTGCGAACCTCCTGTTGCGCCAAGTGCATCCCAGCCAATCGGCGGTCATTTATGTCCATCCCGATTATGTCGTCTCGCTCCAATCCTGGTTGTCTCAGATCGATTATGAGGCGATCGAGATCCAAGGCGACGCGACGGTCCAGCCGGGTGATTGCCGCATCGAATCCAACGGGAAAGGGTTCCTGGCATCGCTGGATTCTTTTTTAGACGCCGCGGGCAAGCAGCTCTCACCGGCTTGGGGAGAGACGTAAGATGTTGATTCCGACGCTTCGAAACGACCAGTGGATTCAGACGACCGGGCGTTTGCAAAGTGTCGAGGGTCGGATGTGCGCGACCATCGATGCGGGGCTGGGCGAATTGGTCCAAATCACGTCCTCCAGCGGACAATCCGTGCTGGCCGAAGTGATCGGCTTCAACGACGACAAAGCCCAGCTGATGCCGTACCACAGCGGCGTCGATTTTCAGCGGGGCAACGTGGTCGTATCGACCGGCAAGCGGATGCGGGTCCCTGTCGGCCGTCAATTGCTCGGACGGGTCATCGATTCGCTGGGACGTCCCATCGATTCGCTCGGTCCGATCCACTGCGATGCGACGGCGGAATTGCACTTTGAATCGCCCGATCCCCTGACGCGGCCGTTGATCCGCCAGCCCTTCGTGACCGGCGTTCGTTCGATCGACGGGTTGTTGACGATGGGCCAGGGGCAACGCGTCGGATTGTTCGCCGGCAGCGGGGTCGGAAAGAGCACGCTGTTGGGGGAGATCGCCAAGCACGCGTTGTGCGACATCAACGTGGTCGCGATGATCGGCGAACGCGGACGCGAAGTTCGGCCGTTCATCGAAGACACCTTGGGCGAGGAGGGGCTTGCCCGGTCGGTCGTCATCGTATCGACCTCCGACCAGCCTCCGTTGGCTCGGATCCGGGCCAGTGAGTCGGCGGTCGCGATCGCCAGCTGGTTTCGATCTCAAGGCATGAACGTCCTGTTCATGCTGGACAGTCTGACACGACTGGCACACGCACAACGCGAACTCGGGCTGTTGCTCGGGGAACCGCCCACCTCACGCGGCTACACGCCCAGCGTGTTCCAGAAAATGGCACAATTGCTGGAGCAGCTCGGAACCAGCGACAAGGGCGTCATCACCGGGCTGTTGACCATTCTGGTCGACGGTGACGACATGAACGAACCGGTCGCCGACTCGGCACGCGCCATCTTGGACGGTCACATCGTGCTGGATCGAAAACTCGCCCACGAAGGACACTTCCCAGCCGTCAACGTGCTCAAAAGCGCCAGCCGATTGTTCAAAGAGGTCACCGATAAACCGCACCAGCAACAAGCGGCCAGCGTGCGACGCGTCCTGGCCAAGTATCTGGAAGTCGAAGATCTGATTCAGATCGGTGCCTATCAAAAAGGTGCCATGCCCGATTCGGATCGTGCGATCGAGACCTATCCGGAGGTCAATCGGTTCCTGCGCCAGGCCATGGATTCACCGAGTCCGCTCAATGCCACCCGGGCCGGTCTGCAAAGGCTGCAACAATTGATCGGGCAGCCCACATGAGCGAACTGAAAAAAAAGATCGATCGAATCCGCCGCATCCACTCGATCGAAAGCAGTCAATTGAATGTGTTGATCGGCGAACTCGCCCGCATCGATGCGTTGTTGGCCTCACACCGCAAACGGCTGGAAGATTTCGAATCGGTCAAACGCCAAGGCCTGGAGATCACCAGGAATTGCTCGATCGAGTTTCTGACGCAAACCCATCTCTGGATCGAAAGCATTGACCGGTCCATCAAGATCGTTCGAGACGAAATCGACAAATGCGAGGCCGAACGACGCGAGGCTCGTTCACGAGTCATGGACCAGCGCACGCGGGTCCGCGGCTTGGAGATCCTGATGGATCAGCGCAGGCTGGAATTTGATGCAGACGCCATGACGCAACAAATGTTATTGGCAGATGAAAACGCGCTCAAAAAGTACGCGAGGAATTAGAACATGAAAGCGATCATTTCGGCGATGATTACCTGCGCCGTGATTTTCGGCTTGTCTGCCGGGGCCACTCAGTTTCTGCTCAAAAAGCCGCCGGTCGATCTTGAGTCCACCGAAGCGGACGTGTCGGGCGAGGAATCCACCGGGTTGCTCGCCGAGGACATGGTCGACGGCGGTGGCGATGCCGTCCCCGTCTCGTTTCGTCCCGACAACAACGTCTCGGTCGAAGCGGTGTTGCAGATGAGCGACTCCATCAAACGGATGGAGCAGGAGCTCGCCGAGCGGGAAGAACGCGTCAAACGCGACGAGATGAGGGTCAAATTGATCTTCGATGACCTGACGACCGAACAGGACGAACTGCGTGCGTTTAGCGAAGGCATTGACACCAAGCTGGATCTGCTAAGCCGGATGACGGAAGAACTGAAATCGACCCTCGCCAACGTTGAACAGCAAAAGGCGGAGTTGGAAAAGCTGAGCAAAAAGGCGGAGACCAAGAAGGGGACGACGGTTTCCAGTGTGGACAGTCAGGCAGATGAAGTGAAGGGCTGGTTTGAAGGTCTGCAGCCGGAACAGGCCGCCGATTATCTGCGCGAATTCTCCAACAACGGAAAGATGGGCTTGGCCGCGTCGTTGCTGCAAAAGATGCCGGATCGTCAAAAGTCGAAAATCCTAGGGGCGATGAACGATCCGATTTTGGTCAACCAGTTGATCGAAACGCTGACCAAGGACAAGAGAAATTAGTCGTAGCGGAAGCCGCCAGGGCTTTCCGTCCAAGGGTACGGCGTCGCCCAACACGTGCGAAACTCTTGGCGAGTTCCGCTACCCGGAAGGCAGACAAGCTGCGACAAATTCACCTGAAAGCGCTGGTCTGACACCGCGTAATCATCGGAGCCAAGGATGGATATTGAAGACGTTGTACTGATCGGGCGAGAGTTTTTCATGATGGCGTTGCTGCTGACGGCCCCGGTCGTGGCGGTCAGCCTGGTCGTGGGATTGCTGATCAGCATCGGTCAAACGGTCACCAGCATTCAGGAGCAAACACTCTCGTTCGCGCCGCGGATCATCTGTGTGGTGTTTGTCCTGATCTTTCTGTCCAACTGGTACCTGACGACGCTCCAGAATTACACGTTGGGTCTGATGACACACATGGTTGAATTGGTGAAATGATCAGCGACGTCGTCCTGTTCCTGCTCGTGCTCGCCCGGGTATCGGTGTTCATCGCGTTTTTCCCTTTGTTCAGCAAAAAACAACTTCCCAATCAGGTCAAAGCGGGTCTGGCCGTCGCACTGTCGGTTTTCTGGCTGGCCGACGCCAGGAACGTGCTGCCCAATCTGACGCTGCAAGACGTGGGCAGTCTGCTGTTCCTGTTTCTGGTGTTCAAAGAGATCTGTATCGGGATCATGCTGGCCCTGGTGCTGGGGCTGTTCTTTTGGCCGGCGCGGATCGCCGGCTCGTACATCGCTCAAGAGCTGGGGCTCTCTCTGGCGGCGATCAGCGACCCGGGCAGCCAAGATTCGTCGACGCTGGTTTCGCGTGTCTTGGAAGCATTTTCGATGCTGCTGTTCTTTTCGTTGAATCTGCACCATTTTGTCATTCTGGCCATCCACCTGTCGTTCAACCAGACCATGACACGCGTCGGGCTGATCGATCTGCCGACCGAGGACTTGGTGGCCGCATTCAATCGGACCAGCGACTACGGGCTGTTGATCGTCGCTCCGTTGTTGGTGTTGCTGATGTTGGTCACGTTGGTGCTGGCGTTCCTCAATCGCGCCGCCCCGGCGATGAATCTGTTTTCGGTCGGGATGTCGATCCGCGTCGGATTCGGCGGTCTGTTGCTGTTCTTGTTTTGCCCGATCCTGTTCGGTGCGATCGAAATCTATTTCTATCGCGTCCAAGAGGACATCGAATACCTGATGCTTTCACTGACAGGTTAATCGATGGCCGAAAACCAAGATCGCGATCAAAGGACCGAGGAAGCCACCCCGCAGCGGCTGCGAAAAGCGCGCGAGGATGGCCAAATCGGATTCAGTGCCGAGCTGGTCGGAGGAGTGATTCTGGCGACCACCGCATTGTTCTATTGGTTTCTGGGGGATTGGTTCTTCGGCACGATCACCGGTTCGATCGAATACCGCATGACCCACTTCGAAACCGTGATGGTCGATCCCCGACTGCTCGTCAAAGCATTTATCGACGAAACCTTGCGGATCGGGACCGCGGTGATGGCGATCGTCGCCCCGCTGGGCATTTTGGCCGCCGTGACGGGATTGCTTCAAACGAGTTTCAATCTCAGTTTTAAACCGCTGGAGCTGAAGCTGGACAAGTTGAGTGTGATCAAGGGATTCCAAAAGATCTTCTCGATGCAAAGCGCCGTTCGCGGCGCGCTGTCGCTGGCCAAGGCCGCAGTGATTGTCGCGATCGCAATCTTTGTCGGCCAGTCAAGGATCGACCAGATCACCACCTCCGGATTCGGATCGATTCAAGAACTGATGTTCTTTCTGGGCGGTTTGCTGGTGCATTGTTCGTTGGCCATCGCCGCGACGATCACATTTTTGGGGATGATCGACCTGGGGTTCCAAAAATGGAAACACCTGGAAGACATGAAGATGAGCCGTCAGGACATCAAAGACGAGCACAAGTCGACCGAGGGTGATCCGATGGTGCGTGCCCGGATCAAGCAACTGCAGGCGGAAATGGGGCGAAAACGGATGCTCGCCGACGTCCCCAAGGCATCGGTCGTGATCACCAACCCGACCCACTTTGCCGTCGCGGTCCAGTACGATCGCGATCAGATGGACGCTCCGATCGTGATCGCCAAGGGGGCGGATTTTGTCGCCAAAAAGATCATCGCCATCGCCAAAGAAAACGGTGTGCCCGTGGTCGAACGAAAACCGGTCGCGCGTTTCCTGTTCAAGAACGTCGAAATCGGCAACCCGATCCCTTTCGACCTCTATCAAGCCGTCGCGGAGATTTTGAACTTCGTCAATCGCATGCGTTCGGCGATCTAGCGGGTTTGCGAACGTCTACGCTGCGTAGCGGAACTCGCCAAGAGTTTCGCCCCCGGCGGCAGGGCGGCCGGGATCCCGAAAGCCATGGCGGGCCGTTGATCAGATTCAAGGTGCGAATTCAATGCGATCATGCTAGCCCGACGCGTGAGCGAGGGGCGCCGCGTGACCCCTCGCTCACGCGTCGGGCTAGCATTGGGATCTCGAAGTCGGATCAATCAACAACCCGGTGCCGGCTTCCGCTACGGTTCGACGCTTGCGCTTGCGCTCTGGTCACCACCCAAAAACGCCGGGCGAATGCCCATCAACCAGGCGGCCGCCAACGCAGTGACCGGTGCCAGGAAGCTCAGCAACGCCCCCATCTTGACCGAGTCTTGGATCGGTCCCGGATTCGGGAACGCGGCGGTCGAGACAAACAGTGCCACGGTGAATCCCAAACTGGCGATACAGCCGATCACAGCGACATGCTTAAGATTCATTCCACCGGGCAACTCCAGCTTCAACACTTTGACGGCGAAGTAGCTGAAGGCCAGGATGCCGAGCGGTTTGCCCACGAACAACCCGGTCGTGACCAGCCACGTTCCGGCGCCGACGCTGGAGAGCACGACGCCGGCGTTGACCAAGGCGAACAACCCCAGGATCAGTTCAACCGGCTCTTTCCACCAATGTTCGAACTGGTTCAGCGTGTCGGTCTCCTTCCCAGTCTCTGCGAACAGACCGGCGTCGGTTTTCGCGTGGGGCAACGTCGCGATCACCGGTACCAAACCGAGTGCCGCGTGGATTCCCGCCATATAAAACGACACCCAACTCATGATGCCCGGAATAGCAAGGTACCACCAGAAATTCCGCACACCACCGCGGTTGAATCCCCATCCGGTCGCCACGGCCGCCGCGGTCAGCCCCAACCAATAAAGGTTGACTTCGCTGGACGGATAGAACACCGCCAGAATGGCCAGCCCCAATGCATCGTCGGCGATGGCCAGCAGCAACAGAAACGAAATGGCCGGATGTCCGTTGCCGAAAATCAATCGCGCGATCAAATAGCTGAACGCAATGTCGGTGGCACAGGGGATTGCCCAGCCGTTGCCGAGTTCGGAGTATTGTCCCAGCAGAACCGCACCGACCAGGTAGACCACCGACGGGCCGACCACACCGCCGGCGGTTGCCAACAACGGCGTCGCCGCGGTGCGAAGATTCGAAAGCGCCCCGCCGGGCAAGATCGATTCCCAAACCTCCTTCGCCGCGATCGCAAAGAACATCGCCATCAGGATATCGTTGACCACAAAGTGAAACGTCAAACCGTGGCCGCCATGCTCTGCGTGCCCGGAGTGCGAGAACGGCCACAGATTGACGTGAACGAAATTATGGTACGAATGACCGTGAAGCAATCCGTCCGCGTTGGCCCACAGCAATGCGGCCAACGACCCGAACACCAGGAACATTGAGTTGCTGTACAGAAAGGATCGGATCGGATTATCGTTGGTCGATGCTGTCGCCATCAGGCATTGCCCCATCATCTGGTTGGTTTTCGAAACACACTGTCGAAGGTTTTGCAAACGTAGTTCGCAGATTGAACAGCGCGACCAAAGTTCACCGAGACGGTCGACAATTCGTTGCGACCATGGCCCAATCGCAGCGTCACCGCGATCGTGGTGAGGGACAACCGCCACACGCCGAGGGTGATTCCACGCAGGACAGCCCCTCAAGGAGGCGGTCGCGCGTTTTTTATACTCGGAGATACAAGACGTGGACGCGTTTCACTCCCCTTGTCAGGAAGCTTGCTTTGAGGTGGTGTGTTCGGGCAGGAGGTCTGGAGGAACCGAAAAAGCCCACGGATAGCAGCGCGAACCCACGGATGTGATGCGGATTGGGATCCGTGGGTTCGCGCTGCTATCCGTGGGCAATCAACCTCCTTGTGATTCTGGGCAGCCAGAGACAGTTGCAAAAACACCTTAGAATCAAAGACCTGGAAACCGAACGTCCTCGGCAATCGAGGGATCACCGTCGAAGGACGGTGACCTTTGACGTCTCTATGCCCGCCTAATACGCCTCTTTGGTCTGAATGCCCTCGCGGCGGTTGTTCATCAGGCCTTCGATGTTCAATCGTTGTTCCTGTTGGAAAAGGCCGTTCTGATTGAACAGGTTGTCCAACAGCGGCTTGCCGGCTTTGCCAGGTGCCCCCGCGGCAGCGGCGTCGCCATCGGCTTGCCCCGGTGCAGGCATTCCGAAGGGATCTTCGGCCTGATTCGGCGAGGAACTCGGAATCTGCCCGCGAACATTCTGCAGCACGACCGAGCCGCGATGGAACGCGTATTGATTGTCTTCACTGACCGCGATCACCGTGCTCTTCCCCCGGATCGCGTCGGCGACGAACAGCCCACGAAGATCGGTCTGTCCGGAAACGAATTCGTCATTGGCCGAACCGATCACTTTGACATGCACGTCACCCAAGAACGCATCCTTCGTCCTGTCCTTCACATTCACGCGGACGCGCCCAGACACGGGATCTTCGTCCACGGTCAATGCCAAGGGGCTGACGACCATCAAACCGGAGCTGTACAGGTTTTCCGAACGCGCCACCACCAGGTATGCGCCCTGTTCGTCCAGCGGAAGTGAGAGCTTCGTTTCCCGATCGCGAAAGTCCTTGCCGTCGCCCAGTGGTATCGTTTCTTGGTGATACGGCTTGATCCCTGCCAGGTTGATCGCGGTGATCCGGTCCAGATTTCGCTGCGTCAATCCGAACTTCATCAAATCGATGCGATACACTTTGACCAAGACGTCCGTGACGTTTCGATGCTTCAGCAACAGCTCGCACTTGTCCTTGGGCACGAGTGTCGTGACATCGGGCAAAGAAACCGATTTGCGACTGAAGAACTCGATCGCTTCGGCGGCATCTTTGAAACGCTCGCTCACTTTCGCATACTCGTCGATCGCCTTGGCGGCCTGGCCCAGGCTGTGATGGATTTGCCCCATGATGTAGACGGCTTCCCATTTGTTGTCCGCGTGACGCGTGACTCCGCTATCGGGATCGGTAAACGTCGTCTCGGCGACTTTTCGACACATCTCGAGTGCCCGTTGATGGTCCTGGAGCTCAAAGTAACAGAATCCGATCATGTACCAGAACGAATCCAGCAGCCGGCTGCTGGGATATCGATCGGCATATTGTCGCCCACGTTTGATCGCCAGATTGTATTGCTCCAGGTCGATCAAAGCGGTCGCCAGTGCGAAACTGGCTTGATCGCCGGACGGGTCTTCGGGCCAGTTGGTCAGAAAATCATCGAGCATGCGAATCGAATTGTCGATCAAATCGACGCGAGTGATTCCCGCATCGACCAGTTTTTCGTCTTCCGCAACCGACTCGGCGCGACGATAAACCTCTTGTGATAGTGCGTAGCTGGCGGTCGCGACGTAGGATTCGGCGGGGTAATCTCGCAACAGCGACTCCATCGTCTGGACACTCCGAACGAATTCTCCGCGGGCATTCAAGAACCCGGCGACCTGATTTTCTTTCTCGAAACTCGCTTGAACGATCGCCCGATAAACCAGGTAGCTGCGTTCGTATTCGGCGATCTCGCGATACGAAAGGGCGACGTTCAGAATCTCCTGGAACGACAATTCGACATCGGGAAACCGCTCTTTGATGATTTCAAAGAACGGCACGATGTCAGCGTGGCGGTCCAAGTGGGTCGCCGCTCGGAACAGCAACAACACAGTCTCCTTGAACGGCTCCGGGTGAAGTTGCCAATCGGCGTGAAGCTGATGAAGGAAATCAAAGGCCTTTTGATAATCTCCTTTGGCATAATATGCCTTGCCGAGTTCAAACAGCTCGTCGGGTGTCAGCGTGTAGGGGTCACTGGACTCGGTTCCCACGGGTAATACGCGCATTGATCCGGGGTCGCTAACGGCGATTTCAGAAGGCTTGTAATAGCTGGCCAATACGGCGGGGGCCATGCGATAGCTGCCTGGCAAGTAGCCGGCCAACGCGTAGCGAATGTCGCCTGGCGTTTTTGAATCACCGATGTAGAACGTGATCGCCCCGGGCGTGATTTCATAGCGATCGTAAACCCCGCTGATGGTGTCTTCCAAGATCGCGCAGCCCGCCGGGATCGGTTCGATCAACATCAAGTAGTTCCGCAACGGTCGCGAATTTTGGTAGCGTGTCCGCGGGGTGAGTGTGACCAGGGTACGATCGCCCGCGGCAAGTTCGGTCAATTTGTTCGGCTTCCACGGATAGCCGCCGTCGACCACGCGATGTCCGCGGGGCACCAATCGACCGTCGATTCGCATCTGATCGGGTTCGTAACGTCGCTGGACAGACCAGTCTTTCGTCGTGCTGGCGATCGAATCGGCATCGGAGAACCCTGTCAGCACGGCGCTGTAGGAAAACTCCCCGCGACCCTGCAACTCGAATTCGATTCTTTGCTGATCTTCGGTCAGCAATGCTTGCGGCACGTTGATTCGGCGGCTCTCCGCGCCAGGTTCCAACGTCAATGTTTCGAGTTCATCACCGTTGACGTAGATCTTCACCGTGATCTTTTCTTGGGTCGGTGGCATTTCACCGAAGTGGGCCGAAAGTGCGGCGATCGCCGGGCCGTTGTCGGATTCCACCGGCCAGCGTGATCCGACTCGGGCTGCCAAAAGACGTTCGGCAAGTTTCGCCCGCAGGTCGCCGCGCAATTGCATCCGCTGCAGCGCGATCAATTGCAGTGCCGTGACTTCGACTGACGTGCTGCCGACTGTTGACCGCAGCTCAGACGTCTCGGACTTGATCACAGGAATGAGCTCCGCGGCCATCTCGTTGTGATGAAGCGACGTGAGAGCCAACATCAGCTGGACCAAGCCGTAGGCGTCCAATCGATTGCGTTCACGATACAGCCGGTTGGCCAAGGCGAAATCACCGGATCCGCATTCGGCGATTGCCGCCAGCAGGACGGCTTGGCGATTCAAGTCGGGATCGTCGGCAAAGGCTTTCTTCAAGAACGCGACGCCGGATTCGAACTGGCGTTCTGGGACGGCAAACCCAGCTCGGCGGGCTTCGGCGAGCGCCCACATCGACCGTGCCGTGCTGATCGGATCGGGCGGTCCAGTCACGTCGCCGCCCAAACTCCAACTGCCATCGTCCCGCTGGGAAGCGACCAGCGTGCTGACCGCAGCGGCGATCTGCTGGCTGACCCGAACGGCTTGGGGCGTGTCCCGCTGTGCAGATCTGCGAATCGACTTCAGAACGGCAATGCCGCCCATGCAGTCGGCAGCACTTCGATCCAACAAACTGGTCGGGAAACACCGGAGCGGCACAAAGGACTCGGCGCGAAGCAAGCTGTCCAACAACGTCTGATGAATCTGACCACCGATCATCAGCTCCAAACTTTGGCCGCGTGACTTCTGATCGGGATCCAACTGAACGATCGCCAGCGTATTCTGTGACGCCGTGCCACTGGCCGTTTGATACACCGGGTAGCCATAGGGCAATACTTCCGCGACCGAAACGTAACGGTCGGGATCAACGCCGTCGCTTTGCACGATCAATTCGAATTGCACGCGATCCGCCTGGACGACCTCCACGGGAAACGTGAGCGTTTCGATGCCGGCGTCCTTGACTTCGATTCTTTGCCGCTGTTCCAACGACTGATCCCCCATGGTCGATTTCAGCGTCACGTTGACCGTGCGTGGACCATCGAGCGAGTTGTGCACTTCGGCAGTGATGTCAGCCTTGTCGCCGACGGTCAGCGCCAGCGGCGCTCGGAGTTGTCCGAACAGATCTTTTCGCGTGACCAAGTCGACCGCGTCCGACCCGGCGAGTGCATCGATGCTGATCGCGTCGGCACGAAGCGTCCACGCCGTCGAATCCGCGGGCATCGTGATTTCGATCTCGGCTTTTCCTTCGGCATCGGTCGCGACGACTGGATCCCAGAATCCGGTTTCACCGCTGAGCGCTTCGGCGAACATCTGCACGCCGTCGGTACTGGCCAACTGAACGACTTCGTCGTCGCTCATTCCGTTGACCACCAACCATCGGCCATCGGCCGTCAAGCCATTGATGGTGATGTCGCGCCGTTGCAGCGATTGGCTGTCGATGCGCCCCGAGGCCTTGATAGATTTGGCAAGGTTTTCGCTCCAGGGCGCCGGAGGCGGAACACGATGCATCGTTTGGGCGTATTGTGCGGCAGATCGACCGTCACGACCATTGCGAGCTTTATGGAAGAACATGTGCTGCAACGATGAATCAAATCCTCGGGTTGCCCCTGGGTCCAGCGCTTGTTGTCCTCGCGCCTGTAGATCACGAAGCTGGTCGATCGTGCCGTTGCCATCGACGTCGAAGTTGGTACCAAAGGTTTGACCGAATCGGGCGACTCCGGCATATCCGAAAGCGCCCGATCGCGCGCCACTGTTGGGTTCGTCCTCCACAATCAAATCGCCTGCAATGCGTGCGTATTCGAAATCAGCCGCGTCGTTGGCGAACAAGTCGGCGACCGCGTCCGCTTCGGCCGACCGCCTTGACCTGCGTTCCGATTCAACGAGCAGGGCCTGATTGATCGATCGTGTTTGTGTGGCGTAGCTGAATTGACAACTGGACGTTTGTCGCATCCGTCGCTGGCGGAGCCCGCTGGTAAACGCCTGCACAATTCCACCTGGGGCTGGGCCGCGCGCGTCTGGGCCGAATCGTTCGAGTAAACTGGACCGGACCATTGACAACGTCAATTCTGCGGCGACGGGGCGACCGCCGGAATCGGTGACTTCGATTCCCAGCTTGACGCGTTCGGTCGGAGCAAGGCTTGTGACTGATGGAGTGAGTTTGAGCTGCAGCCCCTTGTTGACCACGAAACCGCTAAGGGCGTGGTGAAGTTTGCCGGGTTGCATCACACTGGCCGACAGGAAGAAATTGGGGGCCAGATCGGCATCGATCGGAACTTCGATCGAGTTTTCTCCTTGTTTCAGATCCACCAAACGGTGCCCCAATACCGATGCGCCATCAAAGGTAATCAGAGCGAGCGTGGGAGCCTCGCGCCAGTGCAGGCGGACGGTGGCCGTGTCACCAACGCGATAATGATGCTGATTCGCCAAGACCCGCAATCGCGTGGTGTCATCGTCACCGGAAAGGTGCAGACGCGTTTGCCCGCTGATCGAGTTGCCGAAGCGATCCTCGGCGGTCGCACGCACGATGTAGGATCCGCCGCGATCGATCTGGATCGTCTGTGTGACCTTGCCCGTTGCCGGATCGGTGGTGACGTCGAATGTCTCCGTCAGCCGTTCGCCCCAGTTACCGGATCGACTTCGCCGGGCGTGAGCATGATCATTCGCCTGGGTGACTTCAAAGACCTCCAACTTGACCGGGGTTCCAACCGGGGTGCCCGCCGGGTCAATGACATCAACATTCACGTCGAATGTTTCACCGGCAAGGAAAACGGAACGGGCGGTTGAAACGTTGACGTTGAAACCTCGTGTCGCCAAAAACACCGTCCGCGAACCGCTGACGTTCCGCTGTGGACAATCAACGCGGATCCCGACTGCCTGGGATTCGCTAAAACGGCGAGTCGGGAAACGAAGCTCCACTGTGCCGTCGGCATTCGTGGTCGCGGATTGGACATCGCCGTCTGTGCCGATGGAATACTGGATCTCGACGTTGGGCAGCGGAGCACCGTAGTGATACGCCAAGGAAACCGTCGCCTTGATTTCGTCACCGCGAAAGTAGACGTCTTCGTCCGTATCAATCGTCAATTGAACCGGCTCCAATTTGAATTGCTTGACCAGGAATTGCGATTCAAATGACAGTTCGGATTGTTGTGGTGTCGCACGGCGATGCAGGTGCACGCGGTAGTTTCCGGCAACCGCGTTGGGTGGCAACATCATGTTGGTCGACAGAGCACCGACGGCGTTCAGCGTCAGCTTTTCCGTTTTCAGCATTCTGCCGCGGGCATCATAAACATCCAACACAAACACTTCGCCAGGGCGAAACGCAAATCGGTCTTGATCGACCCAGCGCACGATGCCCTTTAAATGGACCAACTCACCGGGTCGATAGACCGGACGATCCGTAAACAGGTGTCCGGTGGGCACGAGCCCGACGGCGAAATCCAGGCCGTTCAAGTTCGTCACGGTCGACGCGACATGTCCCTCGCCGACGGCAAACACGCGCAGATCCTTGATGTCTCTCAGCCGACGCGATTGCGAACGCACGATCCCTTCATTGTCGGTCAAGCGTTCCTCGAACACCGACGAACCGTCACTGACCAGGATGCTGACACCCTGGGCCGGCTTTCCGGTCCGCATGTTTTGGGCGAACAGAAACAACTCATTCCGAGACGATTTGACCAGGATGTCCAAGTCGCTGACGACCACCATCGTCGTCGCTTCCATCTTGTCGCTGCTGACGGTCACCGCGGTGACGCCGGGTCCGTCGATCGGGATCGTGACCTCCTGTTCGATCCGCTTGAAGGGTTCGTAGTCAACAACGGTGTGCTGGAATTGTTCGTCTGGATCGATCAATGCGATGTCCAGCTTTTCGACTCCGGTGGCCAGATGCATCTTGCGAAAGTAGTCCGTCATGTCGATCGTGTAGGCCGCGACGGAGACGTTTTCCAAGTTCCGCGTCGTGAGCAGGATCTGGGCTTTCTCGTCACTGCGAAACTTGCGTTGGGTCATGACCTGCAACTCGGGGCTTGTCAGACGGGTGATGCGTCGCTTGGCGACCGATTCGCTCGCCCCTTGGACTTTCCGGTAAGACTCCAGTGCTTCTTTGCGGCGTCCGAGTTGATCTTCCAAGGTGATGCCGATTCGCAACGAGGCCAACGAAGCCTGATCGGTCCCAGGGTATTTTTCGACTAATCGCTGCCAATCGGCGATCGCGTCTTCAAACCGTTCACGGCAGGTCTGATCGAGCCGAATCTCCGTTTCCGAGCGGCCTTGTTGGATCGCGACGTCGATGCGTTGCTGATGCCGCGCCAACGCGTCGCGATAATTCATTTCGCCGAATTGCAACAAAATATCCGGCGCCCTTGGATCCAACGGATACTTGTTCAGAAACGTTTGCCACAACGAGCGTGCGACCGAGTAATTCTTTTCCTTACGTGCATGGTCGGCTGCGGCAAACTCCGCTTTGATGATGTTTTGCTGAACCTCCGGCCACTGTGAATCGGTGGGATGTTGCTCCAAGAATTCCTTCCAAGCTTCGATCGCCTTGTCGAACTCGTTTTGGGCCAGATACGACTGACCGAGCATTCGCCGCGCGACGGCCAACTGGTCCGATCCGCGATACTTCGGGTTGGCAATCAGACTCTCCAACCGGTCCACCGCTTGCAGGTTGCGGCGACGTGATTCGAATCCTTGCGCGATTTCCAACTGGGCTTTCGGAGCGAGTTTGTGATCGGGATAGGCGGCAAGAAATTGTTCAGCCTGCGTCACGCCGAGTTCCAAGTCACCATCGCTTGCCGGGGCGGGAATTCCGTACGTGTGCGCCAATCGGTACTTGGCATCGGCCAAGCGGTCGGCCAGCACCGTGTTCGTGTCACCGCGGCGCTCGTTTTTGGAAAGAAAGTCCTGCCAAGTGCGTCGCGCGGCGGAATGTTGATTGTTTTTCAGTTGGCATAAACCCAATCGATACATCGCATCCGATCGTAATTCGATCGACGCGGACGTACCCGATTTCGGTTTTTCATCCCCGTGGTCGTTGAGAAACTGCTGGTACGCTTGGATCGCCTCGTCAAGCTGATTCAACTCTTCGATGCAACGTGCCACACGGAATTCAATTTGTTGCTGTCGGCGAATGGTCGGGCCGAGCTTTTTTGCTTCGCGATAGTACTCCAACGCCTGCGAAAAATCGGGCTGCTTGACTTTGGCAGGATCGTTGGAGGGAACGCCCTCGAAAAACCGATCGGCGAACTCGAGATAGATTTTGGCGAGTTCGTTTTTTCTGCCGCGTGAGAGCAATCGCTCCGCCTCGGCCCGATAGATCTCCCCGGCGACGTTATATTGGCGGTCCGCCACCGCAACGGCCGCACGTCCGAACCGCGACCGGCTGATCCAGTCGCTACCCGGATATTTTTGCTCTAGTTCCAAGTATGCCGCGACAGCATCATCACGTCGGTCCAAATGCGACAGCGCGAGCGCCTTCAAATAGAGCAGGTAATCCGAGTCGGCTGTGTCGTCCGTTTGCAACTCCGATTCGATTGCTTTGATCGCGTCTTGGTACCTGCGATCTTGCATGGCGTCGTGCACCACTACCGGGATGTTCACCACACCGGTAACGGCCGGACGACCCGCCGATTCGCCGGGACGCTCCGGTTCGGCCGTGAATCCGACCGCCCCGAAAAAGCTCCAGAAGACTGAAGCCAAGAACATTCCACACCATCCATTCGCACCAAATCGAGCCATCTGTCGATCTCCGGAGTAGCAAGCCCAGCGGGGCTGGATCGAAACCAACCGCCGCAACCGAGGAGGATTCTCATCACTCTAACGAATGACGCTCCGAGATCGAATCAATTAGGTGTAAAGCAACTGTAAAAAGAATCTCAGTGGTGTGGATGGGGCGAGGCGATGCTAGCGATCATACATCTCCAGCGAATCGGGTCCGGTCGTTTTCAATATTTGCTCGGCTCCTTTCAGACGAAGGTCGTTGGTTGTCACAATCAACAACATGGCCCCGTCGCGGACTTTGGCTTCGTAGCTTGCCGCGACTTCGTCATCGACGCCCCAGCTTTTGACGGTTCCTACCAACCCACCCCCGACTGCACCGGCAGCCATCCCCAAAAGTGGCCCTGCCACGAGCAGCGGTCCGATCAAAGTCATGGTCCCCAGAGCGGCGCCTAGCGTGCCGCCGGCGATCGTCCCAGCCGCCGCCGCTTTCTCTCCTGACATTGATGTCGGCGTTTTGTCTTCGGCTTCCTCGATTTCCGCCAAACGACTATCGTCGGCGTGTTTTACGATCGAAACCTCGTCTTGGGTGTAATGTGCTTTCTCAAGTACCTCGATTGCAATCTGAAAATCTCGCTCATTGGTGTACTCGGCAATCAGGCAATTCTGGTCCATCGCTCAGGTCCTCTACTTGTGGTGGGTTGTTTTGTCTCGTTACTGGATCAGCGACTGGCCGCCATCGATCCAGATGGGGGTTCCGGTGACATGATCGGCCAAGTCGCTCATCAAGAATGCGGTCAGCCGGGCGACCTGGTCGGGCGTGCCGAAATCTCCGCCGGTCAGCGGAATTTTTCCCTCGGGAAAAATCACGGGAGTTTCGATTTGCTCCAAACCCTCGCGATTCGTCTTCTCGTGGATGTTGGATTCGATCGCTCCGGGACAGATCACGTTCACGCGAATTTTGGATGGAGCAAGTTCGAGCGCGAGCATCTTGGCGAACGCAAATTGGCCTGCCTTGCTTGCCGCGTAGGCCGACGCTCCCTCGTTGCTGAAGGTACGCGTTCCGTTAATCGATGCCATGATGACGATGCTTCCCCTGCCGGCCCGCTTCAAATGCGGGACACAATGGTGGACCGCCAGAAAAGTCCCCGTGAGATTGACATCGATCGTTTTTTGCCACTCGTCCGGCGTGAGCTCTTCTACGGGGGCCCAGGTGCCGTTGATTCCCGCATTGGCAACCAATCCGTCGATCCGTCCGTGACGCTTGATGGTCTGCTGCACCGCATCGGCAACTTGATCGCTCTGTGTAACATCTGCTCGGACCCACGATGCGGCCCCGCCGGCGGCCTGAATCGAGTCGACCACGGATTGCATCTCCTTTTCGTCGCGACTGGCGATCACGACTTTCGCCCCGCATCGCGCCAGTCCATGCGCGATGCCTTCTCCGATGCCCTCGCTACCGCCTGTCACGACGATGACTTGGCCGTCAAGTTCGATTTTCATCATCCGCTCCGTTAGTAATCGACGCGTTCGCCGGCCCCGTTGAATCGAGCCTCGTAGTCGATTTGGCGCAGGTAGCTTTTCAGTGCCGTCAGCTCTTGAGGATCCAGTTTGTCCTTGATTGAATCAACCGCTTCACGAATCAGATTCACCATGCGATGCACCTTGGCGTAGTCCATCCGGCGATAAACCTCACCGGGGCTGGCGCGTTTGGCGAGTGACTCTTCGATCGGCTTACGGTACGGCTGGAGCGCGTCGTGATCGAGTGGCCGAGGCCAATAGAGTTCACCGGTTTGTGTGTCGATCTGGTTTTCTTTCAAGCGGTCCGGAGCCATGCGTTTTCCGATTTCACGCCGTTGCTCCTCGGACAACACGTTGCGTTGTTCTTCCAGTTCCTCGTCGCGCAACTCCCGCAGTTCGTAATACTGCTCGACACGTTCCTTTCGGTTTTCCAGCCGGAGTGAAATCGCTTCTTGAAGCTGTTCGGCCGAGAGCGATCGCAAGTACGCCCCTTTCCCCAGCCCGCGTGCGAGATCGCCGGTCGCGTCCAGGACATCGCCGGCTGGGGTGGAGGCTTCGTCATCATCGAACAGCCCATCATCGGCTGTTGCGGCGTTTACAAGAAAGATCAACAAAAGGCAGGATGCAAATCGCATGGTTTTCTCTCCGGGAGTTGGGGGCAGTCGGTGGAACCGTGAACGTGGCTCCTACCGAACAAGTGGTTCGACGCGAATTAGTCGGCGATCGATTGAAGCACCTTGACGAGCTCCGGGTTGCTGCTCGCATCGGCGGCAGCTGCAGCGTCAATTTTCAATTTCGAAAACGCTTCATCGGCCCGTTGATACAGATTGTCTCGCGTGGTGTGCTCGGACCAAATCGCCTGGTTGACGTTGATGTGAAACTGCACCCAGTTGGCGTCATGCTGATGCGGAGCCTTCCCGGTGGTGTAACGCCGCATGTCCACGGTGCGTGCTTGACGCCGACTCGTCGTCGATTCGGCTTGGTCGCCCGACTCACGTTGCATCGCTGCAATGAGTTCGTCCTCGCCGTCGATGACTCGCGCCGGATCGTTCAGGTCAATCTCGTCGTCACCATCGCTCAGATCGACACTTTCACGATTCGTAAATTTAGTACCGGCCGGGTTATTCACGTCATAGTCGGCATCCGGGTCGTAGTCGTCGCGGTCGTAAATGGAGTCCTTGGAATATGGCATGGTCGCAGATCGGGTCTGGACCTCGCGTTCGCTGATATAGCCGGCGACTGGACCGCTGACTGCGCGACGCCCGGCGGCCGCAGCGATCGCAGCCTCCACTCCGTCTTCGACTGCATCGGCACGATTCCGCGCCTCTGTCGCGGTTTCATCGATGTAATCGTCCACGCGATACTGGTCGATGTCCAATCGGGCTTCGTCGCCGGTGCGTTCATCGTCGAGCCCTGGATCGTCGGCGCCAGCGGGTGACTCGGTGTCAAAACGCTTCAGACGCGGATCACGGGCAGGCGTTTCCCGTTTCGCCTGCTGATCACGTTGCGAGGAAGGCGTCTCTGAATCGCTGGCAGGGCGTCCGAGCGAATCGGCCACCGCGGCACCGACCGCCTCGGGTGTTGGTAATGCATCCCCTGCCGCAGAGTTTGCCGTTTTACCGTTGGAACGCTTGACCTGTTTCCATCCGAACGCTTCCAGCTCGTTGATGATCCGCGCCGACTGATCGGCGATCGACCGATAGCGTTGCACGTCGTCGGGAGAATCACTGCGTTTGGCTGCCTCGGCCGCAAGCTTGTTGGCAAGACTGGCATCACTCCAAACCAATCCGGCTAACGCCCAGTCGCTGATTTCATTGACCGTCCCGTCAGGAACGGCATCGTTTGCCTGTCGGGGTTCGGCGGCTCGAGTCGTGACGGTGACTGCCATCGCCAAACTTAGGCTGCCGATGGAGAGTAGAAGTGAACGCGGGATTGTCATTGGACTTGTGATGGATTGAAGAGGGGCTGATGTCGGCAAACCGTGAAACGATTCGAAGAAGCGGCATGCCATGTTGGATTGACAGCGTTGCAATCGGCGCGCCAAACGGTCCGCCGGTTCGCATCAAGGCCATCGTCCAATCGCGGCCAATACAGCGCCTCTATTGCACTTCAGCCCGATGCTCCATCCACCCTGATGGTGGTTGCGACGCGTTGTTGGGGATCACGGCGATCATCAGCAGGAACAGCCCGACCACGATGTGGTTTTGATGCACGGGCGTCGGCGGCAGTACGGCCAATCGCCCCCAGAGGACCAATCCCACCGCGACGACCAGGATCAACAAGTGCGCCCGGCGTGTCGGTGGCCAATAGGACAACCCCGACAGGACCCAAATCAACAGCGCCACGCCAAGGTCCGACCACAGCACGATGCCGTCGGACGCCGCGTCAAAGATAAAGGGGCTGGCGGCAAGCCAAACCGCGGTCATGATTTCGACGACACGTCCCCACATCAGTTTGCACTCCGGGAAAGTAACGTTTCGGCGGCGTGGTCCAGCGGAGCGCTGCGGTAACCCCAAAAGGCTTCCCACAAGATCCGCCGGTCACGGTTCTGTTTCCAGACGATCCACAAGTAGGTCAGCGAAACGCGGACTTCGTCCCAAGCCCAGTAAACCAAAATCAACGAAATCGCCGCCGTGACCAAACACAGAAAACACCACGACCCGACGATAAAGGCTTGGATCAAGACCAACACGACACTGACAATTCCCAACGGAATCACATCGATTCCGAACAAGACCACCATCCAGGGCCGATACTGCCACCGACGCGTCGACCCGGCCAGGCCCAGAATCGCATCCCCCAGATATGCCAACACACCCAAGGCGGCATCATGAATGCCGAGGATCCCGTACATTCGCTGCGCGGTAGGGGACTTGAGCACCTTGCCGGTGCCGTCGCCGAAGACAGGATCCCATGCCGATTCGATCAGCCCCCACTGAAATAGTGACAGGTGAGTGGAGATGGCTGCGGCGACGAAGGCGAGGATGCAAATCGGAATGCGTTGCGACCACGCCGAGGGGTTATGGTCGTAGGGCGGGACGTTGCGATTCAGTTCATCGACCGGCATCACTGCATTTGACATCACATTTCACCCTGCAAGCCGTTATTGCGATACCATTGATCAGGGTTTTGCTTTAACCGGTCGATGATGATCGGCAACTGATCAATCAGACGATACTTTGGTTCCCAATCGATCAACGCTTTAGCCCGAGAGATATCGAGAGCGTAATGGTCGTCGGCCATCGGCACCATGAACGGTTTGATAAACGCTTCGCCGGAAGAGAGCGTGTTGGTGACAGCGGCACCGACCTTTGCGAGCGGCTTCGGCACACAAAGCGTTGTCCAATCCTTTCCGTGGATCCGCTGACCGATGGCCTCTTGCAGCGTTTCGTAGGAGGGTGGGTCGGGCTCGCCGATTAAGATGGCCGTTTTTGCGTTGATGCGTTCACGGTGCTGTACGGTGGCGACGATCGCGCTGACCGCATCGTCCAGGTGCACGGCCGACTGTCCGGTTGACGTATCGCCCGGGAAAAAGTGACTTTGCAAATCCTTTTCGTAGATCCGTTTGATCTGCTGGACGATTGTCGGTTGACGCCCGTTGTCGGTGTAGACGCCCGCGATCCGCAAGAACACAGAACGCACGTCGGGATGCCCCTCGCGGATCAGACGCTCGGTTTCGATCTTGCTTTTCGGATAAGGCCACTTCGCCAACAGCGGATCGTCTTCCGAGATGTGCCGCCCGGGCTCGCAAGGTTGATGCACCAACATCGTACTGGCGAAGATGAATTGACCGAGATCAAACTCCGACAGCGCGTTGAGCAACCGGTCGGTTCCGTTGACCGTGACTTCGTCGTACGCATCACTGTCCTCGCCGGAGAAATCGTAGTAGGCCGCCAGGTGAACGACACTGGCGAGCTTTTCTCCGGCGCGACGACGCACCTCTGCAACCGCACCACGGACATTGTCATAGCGGGTGATGTCACATTCGACATCATGAACGTGTGCACGGTTCTTCGGCGGCTCGGGCAACCCGACGCGATCAAACCCGAACACTTCGTAGCCGCGATCGGCCAATTCGTTGCACACCGGCCGGCCGAGCAATCCCGAGCTTCCGGTCACGATGACGACAGGACGTGGTGTAGACATGAATGACTCCAATAATGAGGAATGTGTCACCTTCCCCGTTTCCCAGTCCGCAAAGCACATGCCAATGGTCGACGGTGTCAAGCGATTGTTGGAAACTGAAGAGGACTAGCTGGCGACTTGACCGTGACTGGCAACCCGGTCCCGAGCGATGTTCAACAGCGCGTAGAAGAACGCGGCAATCATCGGACCGACGAAGATGCCCCACAGGCCCATCAGCTTGAGGGCGCCCAGCACGGTCACCAATGCGATCAATGGGTGCAGTTTGGCTTGGTTTCCGATCACGTACGCGCGAACCAAATTGTCCGCGGTCGAAATGATCGCGGCCCCGTAGATCAGCAAACCAATTCCAGCCCCGTAGCGTCCGTCCAATAGCAGCCACGAAGCGACCGAAACCCAGACGATGGCTGATCCGAAAAACGGGATGAACGAGGAGAACATCGTCAGCACGATCAGCAGCCAGGCGTTGGGAACCCCTAGGACCGCGAATGCGATGCCTGCCAGAGTTGCTTGGGCAAGGCCGGCGACGATCGTTCCGGCCACGACGCCACGGCAGACCGATTGAAAACGATCGGTCAATCGCTCCTCTTCCCGGTTTTCCAGCGGCAGCATCCGGTGCAGTTCACGCAGAAACACATCGCGATCAGCAAGAAAGTAGTAAAGGGAGAGCATCATGACGCCAAAGCTGACGCCGAAGGCAAAAACGTCGGAAAGCAGGCCGCGTGTTTTCGTATACAGTTCTGCCGTGACACCGTCGACGATGCGTGAGAATGCTCGGCGCACTTGATCGCGTTGCTCCTTCGGCAGCCGGCTCCTTAGTTCGTCGATCACGCTGCCGACGCGGGTTTCCTGGACAAGATCAATCGCGGCCTCGGGCTCCGCCCCAGAGGACACTTCGAATCGGTCGGCGATCTCTGCCCCGGTTCGCATGACCTGGGTGCCGGCCATGATTAGCGTGACACAGATCGGCAGCAGGACGGCAACCGTGACCAGCACCGCCGTCAATCCGGCCGCGATCCGATCATGGCCGGCAATGCGATCGGTCAACCACTGGTGCAACGGAGCGAACAACACCGTCAGCACCAGCGCAATAAAGATCGCCAGGATGAACGGCTGAACCACGCGGAAGAACAGCATCCCAACAAATGCTGTTGATCCGACAAGGACCCAGAACGCAAACTGATAACGATCAGGCATTGCCCGCGGAGCTGATGTTGGCCGCTTTGGGCGGCGACTTGTCATCGGGCTGCCGCGACTCCCAGCTTTTCAGTTCGTCAAACTTGGATTGCAGTTGCTCCGTCATGCTCGAAAGCGCCCCTCCGCGATGCATCGCGGGGTCTCGACACAGATCCTTGACGCGGTGTTCGATGTCGACCTGCAGCGTCTTGTCGCTGCGACGAGCATAGCCGCTCATCAGTAGTGCCCTCAACAGATCATCGACGGTTGAGTCCTCGGGCAATGTTCGTGGTGAATCACCTTTAAGTTGCTCGCAACAGATCGAAGCGAGTTTGTCGAGCTGTTCTTCGATTTGCGGATTTGTATCGTTCATGTGTCATCGAGTAGAGAAAGGAACTCCATCGAACCCAGGCCGCTCGTCCCAAGACAGCGACAACGGTTCGATGTGATTGCCCGCAGATCCTCAGGCAGAATCCACGGAATCTTGTTACCGGTCAGCCGACGCAATCGGTATGCCAAGCGGGACGAACGAATGACACATCAACGCATGAAACGTTGTGTGGAACTTGAAATCGATCCGTCCGAACATGGCGAGAATCCGCCGACGAAACACTTCGGTCTTTCGGCAAGCTGAGGCCCGATCAATCACCACCCGGTCTGGTCGATGATCGACCAGCCTGTCGCTTCGCGTCCGAGGGACCGAAGGGGGGCGGGAGAACGTCGCTGAAACGCATTTTCGCCTCTCCCCAGAGCGAACTTTTCGATTGTCCGCGCGAACGAGTGCGTGATTTAGTATCCTGGGGCAATTCGAAATGACCGGTCTGGCGCAGAACGAAAGCTGGAAGACGTGATGAAGTATTTGGTGCTGTTAATGACGCTGCTTGCGGGAAACATCTCGGCGGCGGCTGATGTGATCGAATTTGCCGACGGGAAGAAGGTTGACGGGACAATCACGTCGATCCGCAAAGCCGAAAAGGAGTTTGATTTTTCACCCCAGGCTGGCTCTTCATCGACGAAAACTGTCTATCAGTTTGACGAGGTCCACCGGGTCCTTTACCAGGGCAAATGGTTCGTCCTGACGCCGAAATCGAGTGCGTCTGCATCGGCGGACGAAGACAACGGCACGACAGGGACCGTGACCCGTTCCAAGGCGGAGGTGTTGGCGTTGATCGAGGCGGCCGGCAAGACGCCGCCGGATTGGTTCGAATCCACGCCGCTGGACTATCCCAACACGCTCGATCTGTCCTGGCCCATCAAACCGCCCAAGGGACCCTGGCAGGCTCACAAGAACATGGGCCAGTACATCTGGTCGGTGATCAACGAAAACCCCGGACGCTGGCACTCGGGGATCAAATTGATTCACCATTGCGTTTCGCTGCACAAAGACGACCGCGAGCGACTGCAGCGCGACATGAGGGCACTCGGTGCGGCCTACTTCCGGCTGCTTCAAGATTACCCGCGAGCGGCATTCTGGTTCCAACAGGGCAAAGCGTCGGTCGACACCAACGATGGGATCTGGTTGGCCGAATGTTATTGGCGGTTGGGCAACCGCGGCATGGCCTTGCAGATGCTCCGCAGCCGACGTCTGAACCTCGGTGCGATCAAATTGTATGGGGACATGGGCGAAATCGACCGCGCGCTCAGTTTGACGAAGGCCTTTGTCAACTCCGGAAACGACTACCAAGCGAACGTCTTGGCCGCCGACGCGCTGCGACAAGCCGGGCGCTATGACGAGGCGATCGATTACTACCAGCGTGTCCTGAATTCCAAGCAGTGGCGGAATGAGGAGTACGAGAATCGATTCAAGGCTCGCGCCCAGGAGAGTATTAATACGATCCGGTTGTATGAGCAGGCGGACTTGAGTCGTGTCGCTGATGGGACGTATCGCGATAGCAGCACGGGGTACAACGGCAAGCTGACGGTCGAGGTCAACGTCGCATCGGGGCGACTTCAAAGCGTCAAGGTGGTCGACCACAAGGAAAAACAATTCTACTCCTCGCTTACAGACACGCCGGCACAACTGATTGAGCGGCAAAGTGTCCAAGGCATCGATGGCACCAGCAGTGCGACGATCACATCCCAGGCCATCGTCAACGCGACCGCCAAGGCGTTGGCACAGGGAACGCGATGAAACGACGTGGCCTTTCGTTGGCGGTCGCCCTGTTGGCTGCGGCGGCGATCCTCACAGCCGCTCAAGACGACTCCATCGCCTCACGCTTCGGCGTTTCGTCGGCGCTGATGATCACGGTCGCCGCCGTCGTGCTGGCCGCCGCCGTGTTGGTTTTTTTGACCAGTTTCGATCGCGGGAACGCCGCACTCATTCGCTTGGATTGGTTCTCCCCGGCCCTGCGGCGGCTGAAACCCCATCAATACGCATCACATTCGCTGACCGGACGATTGCTTCGTCGCCTGGTGCCCGATGGGTTGCAATCGGACCGGATGTCCAAGCAACGCGGGGTATTGCGTAAAATGCTGCGGCGGTTCGGCCTGTCCTGGCTGGCATCCCCGGTCCGGCGGATCGTCCAATCGATCTGCCTGGTCACCTTTGCCGTGCTGTTTTTCTACGTTTGTTGGCCGTATGACGCGCAGCCGGCCGAGTCACTGGACGCCGGCCAGTGGCCATCACATTACAGCGACAACCTGGCTGCCAAGGAAGTCATCCCGGCCGAGTCGTTTCTGATGATCGACCCGCTGGTCAGTCTGTCGACCGCGATCGCATCGCGTAGCTGGGTTTGGTCGTTGGTCTCCGCGGCGGCGATCCTGGTCGTCTGTGTCCTGATCCCGCGCGGCTTTTGCGGCTATCTGTGTCCGTTGGGCACGACGATCGATTTATTCGATTGGGCGGTCGGCAAGCGGGTCACGCGGTTTCGCGTTACCGGCGACGGCTGGTGGGTTCACATCAAATACTATCTGTTGGCCGGAACACTGCTGTGTTCCGTGCTTGGCGTGTTGGTGTCGGGTTTCTTTTCGGCAATACCGGTGATCACGCGGGGGATGTTGTTCCTGTTGGATCCGATTCAATCGGGGATGATGCGTGGCTGGCACTTGGTCCCCGCAATGAACGCCGGACACCTGTTGTCGATCGCAATGTTCGTCGGCGTGCTGAGTCTAGGGTTCTTGCGGCCGCGATTCTGGTGCAAGTATGTGTGCCCCAGCGGAGCGGTGTTTTCGCTGGGCAACCTGTTTCGCATCACCGAGCGGAAGGTCGAATCATCCTGCATCAACTGCAACAAGTGTGTCGAGATCTGTCCCTTTGACGCCATCAAGCCGGACTTCACGACGCGGACCACCGATTGCACGCTGTGTCAATCCTGTGGCGGCGTCTGTCCGACGCACGCGATCAAGTTTGTCGAACGCTGGAACGTCGTTGAACTGAAGGTCGAAAACGATCCCCCGACCCATGAGACGGCTTTGGGGCGACGCGGGTTTCTGTCCCTGGCCGGCGGCACCGCGGCGGCGGTGGCGGGCGGTGCCGGTGTTTCACTGGTCACCAAAACGTTCGGCGCCAATCTGAACGCCCCCGATGCGTTCTTGCCGGTGCGTCCGCCGGGCAGCGTTCCCGAGCAAGAGTTTCTGGAGATGTGCATCCGCTGCGGCGAGTGCTTCAAGGCCTGTCCCAACAACGTGTTGCAGCCGGAAGGCTTTCAGCAGGGGCTGGAGGGATTGTGGTCGCCATTGGTCAACGCCGACTGGGCCGGTTGCGAATCGAGCTGCAACGCCTGTGGTCAGGTATGTCCGACCGGAGCGATTCGTGCGTTGCCATTGGCGGAGAAAAAGGTCGCTCGGATGGGGCTAGCGATCGTCAATGAATCGACCTGTCTGCCGTTTGCCGGCGCCGAGGAGTGCGATCTGTGTGTGCAGGAGTGCAATGCGGCCGGCTACCATGCGATCGAATTCAAACGGGTCGGCACCGAAGTGGACGACAACGGTGTTCCGATCGAAGGCACCGGTTATTCAGCACCGGTCGTGTTGGCCGACAAGTGTGTCGGATGTGGGCTCTGCCAGACGCGGTGCAATGCGATCAACGTCAAAGAACGGGGGCTATTGGGCGAGTCGGCGATCATCATCCAGGCGGGGAAAGGCAAAGAGGACCGGATGATGTCCGGTTCCTACGTCGCGCTGCGCGAACAAGAAGCTCGCCAGCGAACGAGTGCCGAACCTGGCGTCGAGTACTTCGTGCCAGAGACCGGTGTCGCCCCGTCGCCCCTGATTGATGAGTCACCGTTCGGTGTCGAGCCTTCCGGCGGCGACGAGTCACCGTTCGGAGTTCCGGCGTCGGACACGATCGACGATGATCCGTTCGGAACGTTGGAGTAGCTGCGACGATGTGAACGCCAAGAAATCGTTTTCTCCGCGAGCACGCATTGCGGGAGGCTTGTTTCGTTACAATGCCCGGTGAATTGGACGGTGGTCGAATGCGATTGAATCGCACCATCGACCTCGTCCGTTTTATCGTCGCCTTCCCCACCAATGGTCTCCCATGAACCCGATCACTGTCGCCGCCGTCCAGTTCAATCATCGCCCCGGTGACAAGAGCTACAACCTTGGTCGCGTCGAAGCCTTGACAGCTGAAGCAAAGGCCAGGGGCGTTGAATTGATCGCGTTCCCGGAAATGTGTTTGACAGGTTATTGGCACGTCAGGAACTTGTCCGCCGAAGCGTGCCGCCAGCTCGCCGAACCGATCCACGGCGGGCGATCGACCGACACGCTGTTAGAGCTTGCCCGGCGGCACGAGATGACGATCGGTGCGGGGCTGATCGAACAGGGCGACGACGGTCGGCTGTTCAACAGCTACGTCGTCGCGATGCCCGACGGCCAGGTCGCGGTGCATCGGAAACTGCATTGTTTCATCAGCGAACATCTGGATTGCGGCGATGAGTACACCGTGTTCGAGATTCCCCAGGGCGCGACGGTCGGCGTTTTAATCTGTTACGACAACAACATCGGCGAAAACGTCCGCATGAACGCCCTCATGGGCGCCGAGATCCTGCTCGCTCCCCATCAAACCGGAGGCTGCAATTCCCCCAGCCCGCACTGCATGGGCGTCATCGATCCCAAACTCTGGGAGCAGCGTGAATCGAACCCCGAAGCGATCGAAGCCGAGTTTCGCGGTCCCAAGGGCCGCGAGTGGCTAAGGCGTTGGCTGCCCGCTCGGGCACACGACAACGGCTTGTTCCTGATCTTCAGCAACGGCGTCGGCATCGATGATGATGAAGTTCGAACCGGCAATGCGATGATTTTGGATCCTTATGGAGAAACGCTTGCCGAATCCTGGAAAGCCGATGATGACATGGTCGTCGCTCGGCTTGATCCGTCGCTTCAGGCATCCTGCACCGGCCGCCGTTGGCTCAAATCCCGACGCCCGGAACTGTACGGCCCGCTCGCCGAGCGAACCGGAATCGAACAGGACACCCGCATCGTGCGGTTTGCCAAATGACCACCCCTGAGAACGAAACCAACCTGCGAAACGACGCCCGCGAAACGCGGACCGAGCGAACGGTCGACGAATCGGAGTTTTCTTTCAACCATACGGATCAGCCGATCGACGAAACGATCAACGGTTCCTCCGTCACCAACCCCGACAATCAGCCCGATGAACCCGAGGAGTTGCTTCCCCGGACGATCGGTCGCTACAAAATCGAATCCCTGCTCGGCAAAGGCGGATTCGGTTCGGTGTACTTGGCCTATGACGACGAACTGCGACGCCACGTCACCATCAAGGTCCCACACGCCCATCGCATCAAGCGCTCCAAAGACGTCAATGCGTTTCTGACCGAAGCCCGAACGCTGGCCAAGCTGGAACATCCCAACGTGGTTCCGGTGCACGACGTCGGTACCACCGACGACGGGCTCTGCTTCATCGTCTCCCGGTACATCGACGGGCGAGATTTGGTCCACCGAATGCGATCCACCCCGTTGTCGATTCTCGAGTCGGTGGAATTGGTCGCGACGATTGCCGAGGCGCTGCATTACGTGCACAACCAGGGCGTCATTCACCGCGACATCAAACCGAACAACATCCTGTTGGACAAACGGGGGACGGCGTACGTCGCAGATTTCGGGCTTGCACTACTGGAAGACGATGGGATCGGCTCCAGAACCGTCGCCGGGACGCCCGCGTACATGAGCCCGGAACAGGCGCGGGGCGAAAACCATTTGGTCAAACGCACTTCGGATATCTTCAGCCTGGGCGTCGTTTTGTATCAATTGCTGACCGGGCAACGTCCGTTTGTCGCCGAACCCGGTCAATCGGTCACCGATTTGATTCAAGAGCAAGAGGTCCGTCCGCTTCGCGATCTGAACCGCGACGTGCCAGCGGAACTCGAGCGGATTTGCCTGAAGACGCTTTCCAAGCGTGCGATGGCGCGGCACCAATCGGCGTTGGAACTTTGCGAAGATTTGCGCCACCTGCTCTCCGACAGCGAAAACCTGGCGTTTGCCAGCCCGACGCTGCGCGGCGACGGAAAGGCGGTTGAGGCACAGCAGCGTTCGTCGGAAAACAGTCGATCCAGCCGCCGGGCACTGGGGATCGTTCCCCGGGGGTTGCGATCCTTTGGACCTCAAGACGCGCATTTTTTCTTGGGGCTGTTGCCGGGGCCTTACGACCGCGACGGAACTCCCGAATCGGTCTTGTTTTGGAAGCGGCGGATTGAAGACCCCGACCCGGAAAACAGTTTTCGCATCGGGTTGATCTATGGACCGTCCGGATGCGGCAAAAGCTCGTTCGTCAAAGCGGGACTGATCCCGACGCTCTGCTCGGACATCATTCCGGTCGTCATCGAGTCCGCCCCCGACGCGACCGAATCACGCTTGCTGAATCGCCTGCGTCGTCGTTGTCCTTACCTAGACACCGACCTGGGCCTGGCCGAATCGATCGCAACGCTCCGCCGCGGCGAGGTGATGGGCGGCGACAAAAAGATCCTGATCGTGATCGACCAGTTTGAACAATGGCTGTACTCGATCGATCGGCCGGAGCACTCGGCGCTGGCCAAGGCGCTGCGGCAGTGTGACGGCGAGCATGTTCAATGCATTCTGATGGTCCGAGACGACTTCTGGTTGGCGTTCAGCCGATTCATGGATCATCTGGAAATCGACCTGATGCAGAACAAGAACATGGCGTTGATCGACCTGTTCGACCTGCAGCATGCCCGGCGCGTGTTGACCGAATTCGGCCGTGCGTTCCAGCGTCTGCCCGAGCACAGCAGCGACTTCTCCCGCGACCAAAAAGCCTTCATCGCCCAAGCGATCGACGGGCTGGCCGAACACGGAAAAGTCACGCCCGTTCGTCTGGCCCTGTTTGCCGAAATGATCAAAAGCAAACCTTGGACGACGGCCACGCTGCGCAAGATCGGCGGCACCGCGGGGGTGGGCCTGATGTTCTTGGACGAAAACTTTTCCTCGGAAAACGCACCGGCCAATTATCGAGTACACCTGCACGCCGTCTATGAAACCCTGGGCGCCCTGTTGCCCCAGCCCGGTGCGAACCTGAAAGGCCACATGAGGTCGCGCGAGGAGTTGCTGGAAGTTTCCGGTTACGCCGACCAGCCCAAACAGTTCCAATCCATGATGCGGGCGCTTGATTCGGAATTACACCTGATCACGCGAACCGATCCCGAGGGCCGGGGCGATGTTTCGCAAAGCCAATCCGGCATCCAGTCGGCAAGCCAATCGGGCAGTGTGACCGGCAACCTGTCACAACTGGTTTATTATCACCTCGCTCACGATTATCTGGTGCCCGCGATCCGTGACTGGCAAGCGCACCTGCAACGGGGAACACGCAAGGGACGGGCGGAAATCCGCTTGGCACAACGCACCGAGGTCTGGGATTCCAGGCCCGATAAACGGCACCTGCCGACGCTGCCCGAATGGGTTTCGATCCTTGCGCTGACCCGACGGGACCACTGGGATGATGCTCAGCAGCGGATGATGCGATCCGCGACACGGAGGCATTTATCCAACCTGGCCCTCGTGGGATTCTTGCTTTTGCTGGGCGGCTGGGCCGCCTACGAATTGGCATCTTGGAATCGGGCCGAGACACTCACCAACCAGCTGACCGTTGCCAAGGTCGGCGAGGTGAGCGGATTGCTGGACCAATTGGAGCGACGTGAGCGATGGGCGCTCGACAACTTGGTTCAAATTCAACAGCAAAGCCGGCCCGGTTCGCCCCCGCATTTGTTCTCCAGCTTGGCCCTGCTTCGTTCCGGTCGCAACGAACTGGCGAAGATCCAACCGGCGTTGCTTCAATCGGACCCCGAGACGTTGGAATTGTTGTGCCGCGAACTTCACGGGTTCGGTGATCAACTCTCCGAATACCTTTGGAGCCAAGCCGAGGATGAAACCCTGTTGCCTCGCTCGGATGAAAACGGCCGCGTGGTCAGCCCGCGATTCAACGCGGCCTTGGCTCTGGCAAGGTTCGATCCCCCGGACGAATCCTCCGCCAGCGGTGATCGATGGAAATCATTGTCAGCCCACTTTACCGATGAACTGATCCACTTTGCCAACATCGACCGACGCTACTTTCGATCCATGGTGGACCTGATTCGCCCCGCCAGGCCGGTGCTGGTCGATCCATTGGCCGCCGTGATGACCGCCGACGGCAGTGACGAGACAGAGATCCGTCGATCGGCCGCGCAGAATTTGCTGATCAACTTGCTCGAAGACGACATCCCCGAACTGACCAATCAGCTGCTGCACGCCGAAGTTCAGCAAATCCTGTTCTCCATCGACTTGATCGACAAGCACCGCGACGCCGTGCGCCCGCTGTTGGACGAAGCGGTCGCCAAACCGCTGGATGTTCACGACCCGACGTGGAAACGCGATGCCAAGCGAAAGGCATCCGCAGCGGCGATCCTGCTGCGGCACGGTGCGTCCAACGACGACATCTGGGCAACTTTCCGCCCCGATCGACAGCCGCCACGGGATCCCGACCAATCGGAGGAGACAGAAGATTGGGTGCGTGAGGAACTGCGGCGGCTGTTGGCCGAACGCGAATTCGAAGCGTTGGAATCCGCCGATCGCGAACAACTTGTGTCCCGCTATCGGCAGATCAGCTTTGGCCGAACATCGATCCCCAACGCCCGCACGCGACTGGTCCAACGCATCGAGGTCTTCGGCGTCGATCCCGTGCCGATCGCCCAACGGTTGCTGGTCGAGCCGGACCTTGCGACACAATGCGGTCTGATTCAAGCCTTGGGCGAATTCCCGCCGGAACAGATCAACGCCGATCTTCGTAATCGTGTTCTGACGTTGACTCAAGGTTGGTTCACCACGGCCAGCCACGCCAGTCTGCGGGCCAATTCGTTGTGGTTTCTGCGGCAGTGGAACGAAGCGGATTGGGTCGATGGGCAGCTCTACGTGGAGAAACCGGAACGTCGACAAGATCGCGATTGGTACGTCAATTCTGAGGGCCACACGATGATCGTTTTGCCGCTGCACGCCCCCGACGCGACCTACCGCATCGAAGCGGCAATGGCCGAAGTCACGCTCAGCCAGATGCTCCGTTGGCTACCCGAGGGAGAGCAATCCAGAGGCTGGAACTCTCCATCGAATAACGCGTCGGTCGGCAGCGTGACCTACCACGACGCGGTGGCGTATTGCAATTGGCTTTCACGTGCCGAAGGTCTGACCGAGGATCAAGTCTGTTACACCGATCGCACGGACGATTCGATCGAGCCGGCCAAACTGCACCCGAATTACCGACAGCGGCGGGGGTATCGGTTGCCGATGGCGGAGGAATGGTTCTTTATGTGCAACGGTGGAGCGATCACCGACTATTCCTTCGGCAGTTGTCTGCAACCGTCGTACCTGTTGTCGACCGATCGGATTTCCGAGGGCTACACCCCGTCCAAGCCGACCGATGGGAAAACGTCGTGGGCAGTCGGATTGGCTCGCCCCAACGCCTTCGGCATCTTCGACACCTATTCCAACGTGCGTGAATGGGCCAATGACATCGATCCGGTCAATGCCGCGCGGATTCAAGTTTGCGGATTCGACTATCGTTTCCACATGGGGATGTCAGGCATCCAGCCTCGATACCTGGGATGGTCCCAACCCCATTCGCAACCATCGTTTTACGGGTTTCGTGTGTTTCGATCCCGGCCGATTCAGGAAACCGATATCACCCGTTCGGTCACGTCGCGGTATCTGCCCAACGCGCCGAAGGAACGGGGATCGAACGCGGCTCGTTGATACAGCCCGGCCCGCCGGCGACATTCCTGAAGCGAAAATGTTCGGACGTCCGTTCCGAATCCCGTTTCACTATTTCGTGTCGCCGACTGTGGATGGACGCGGTAACGCGTGACGACGGAACTCGAAATCGCGAAACGCACGGCCGAATGAGACGCGCGGATCATGAATTCCGAATCCAATCCACAGCGATTACGGTCGCGATCACCGAAGTCGCTGTACCCGCCCAATCGCCGAAACATCGCGACGCGGAAACAGGCGGTCGGATTCATCGCAAAGTATTGCATTTGGTTGCCGTACGGAATGTGGGAGCGACGAAACCGCTGACGATCCACAATCGCTTCTTCGGCGTCCGAGGCTGCGAATTGCTCCATCGTCGCCGCGAAAAAGTCGGCGTCAGACCGTTCAAGCAGATTGACGGTCGTCTCCAGCCGATGCGGCAAACTGATGTCGTCACCGTCTTGGACGGCGACGAAATCGGTTTCAAAGTAGGGTGACACATTGTTGAATGAAACGTATTGCCCCACATTCTTTCGATTGCGATACAGCCGGACATTCGGCAGTGATCCCCAGTAGCGAAACAGTGCATCGACATTTTCCGGTCCCCGATCGTCGATCAAATGAACGATCGGCTCGGCGTCCTGCTGCTGGATGATGCTCTCGATCGCCTGCGCGACAAAGTCCAACTGCCCATAGACCGGGATCACGACGTCGCATGGAACCGTCGATTGCGGGTACCCGATCGCGTGATGTCGAAGCGATCCCAAGCGTTCGACATAGGCCGGGGGCGCGACAGCTTTCGGCGGCTGCCAATCCCGGTGCAGTTCGACAGACGGTAACGGCATCACACGAATTTTCGCGCCGGATCGTTTGGCTCGATGGATCCATTCCAGATCCGGATCGGACTTTCGGTCCGCAAACCCACCTAAATCAATGAACGCACTGCGACGCATGACCAGCGTGGGCCACGGGATCGATGCCTGATACGCATCCGTCGGCTCCGTTGCCGCGACTTCCCCCGCGGGCGTCAACAGCGGCGATCCGATCGCGTCGGCTCCCATGCGACACAATTCGCCGACCGCGTTGGCGATGCGATTGGGCATGGCGACTGCATCGGCGTGCTGCAATGCAAGGAACTCGCTGCACGCCGTGGGGGCCAATTCGTGGACAGCCGCGAACAGACTGGTCGCGGTTGCAAGGCGATGAAGATGCACATTCCAGGTCGTCGCGTAGTCGCTTGCCAGAATCTGGGCACGCGGGCCATTGAGAATCAAATGAAGATTGACCGCGGCGTTTTGTTGGGCGAGTACACTTTCAATCGACCGTCGCGTCGCCGCCGAAGCATCGTCGCAACACAGGTAGACGTCGCAGCTGGGCAATCGCCGCTCGCCCGCCACCAATTCCCCCAAGACCGCCGCTTCGCTGATCTGCAACAATTCGGTCGCCCGTCGCGTCTGGGGACCGTCGTCCGATGACCTGCCGTGCAGAAACCGTGTGCAGGCTTCATTCAGGATCGACGGAAAGACTCCGTTGACAAAGCTGCTGGCGACCGGAGTGGATCCCGAGCAAGCCTCGCAAGCGTCGCGCGACACCTGACACGCATCATCCGTCCCACCGTTCGATTCGGTCTGCAATAACTGTTGAACCAACCCACACGTCGCGATCTCGCCGTTCCCTTGACGGCGTGGATGGATGCGGAACGGGCAATTCAGGTTTCCGGAATTCATAGGGAGAGTCTTGAAAAAAAGATTTCTGCGTGTTTGATGGGCAGGTATCAGATGCCCTATGCTAGTGGCAGGGGGCGTAGCCATGGCCATCGATTAAGCGTGATTTCAGCGCAAGGAACAAATGATGATGCAAACAGCGATTGTCCGCCCGGTCCGAAACGAGAATTCGTCCGCGCCACCGCATTCGAGCGGCCCTGAGGGTTTCGGTTATACGCTTTGGCGATTTGACGGCAGCGAGTGGCAGATCAAAAAGAATTGTGCGGTTGACGGTGCAACGGTGGGGCCGACGCCGTCGGTGGCGGGCGAGTTCGTTGGTCAATTGCGGGCGACGACCTGCGTCGCCGCGGCGGAGTGATGGAATGTCGAGCGCCCGAAACCTGTCGGCATCGCGAAGTGGTCGATTCGTCCGACACGGGCGAAATCGCCGTATGCAGATTATTGAAAAGCATCTCGGGGATTAATAACCACACGGGATTGCAGGTTTCAGCGGCGGCCTGTCGGGCATGCTGTGGATCTTACCCACCGTCACAGCGTGACTTGAACCCGATCGTCGCGTCGCTGTTGTTCGCGTTGACCGAACAAGTGATCGATGAAAACGGAGTCGCGGGATGCAATCTGGAATCGGCCAAGAAACTGAATCGATGGGCGGAACGGTCATTGCCGGCCGTGGCCCCCGACGAAGATGATTGCGTTGATTGGGGACGCAAATCGTACGATCACCTTCGGGCGGTCACCGTCGATAGCATCGCTGATCTTCTTCCACGACCGGAGACGCCACCCCCGGGTTCGAATCAAAACGTCGCGACCTGGGCCGTGGGTGTCACCACGGCTGCACGCCGACTGCCGACGTTGGAGCGCAGTGTCGGTTCGATCCTAACATCCGGATGGAGCGACCCACGGTTGTTTATCGACGGTAAGGTGGATGTTCCGCAGTCCCTTGAGCGGCTCGTCGCCTGCCGCCGCAGTCCGGCCGTTGGAGCCTTTCCCAACTACATGTTGTCACTCGGCGAGTTGTTCATGCGGGATCCCCACGCGGATGCCTACATGATGATCCAAGACGACGCGTTGTTCCTGGGCGCTCCGGCGATGCGAGACTACTTGGAAAGCGTGCTCTGGCCGGATGATGGGCCATGGATCGCGTCGCTGTACTGCAGCAAAGCCTACACGCAAGCCTCCGCAGGGTGGCACCGGTTTCCCGACCGCTGGGTCTGGGGAGCGGTGGCGTTCGTCTTTTCCCCCGAGGCACTGCGGCGGATCCTGACTTCGCCGCTCGTTTCTCAGCACCGCCGGTTGCCCGACGGAAAGGGGCTGTCCCGAATCGACGTGGTGATCGGCCAGATCGCCAATTCCGATAAGATTCCCATTCTGTTCCCATGCCCCAGCTTGGTCCAGCACATCGGGACAGTCAGTACCATTTGGAAACTGGCTCGCGCGGTCAACTCGCGACACGCGAATCAATTCATTGGGGATTTGCTGGACCGTTAATCTTGATGTCGCTGACCGTTCGATACATCAGGTTGTTGGAAAACTCCTCACCGACGAACGCCGCGGCAGAGATTTTTTTCCCGGACAACCGCTCGGGGATCTGGAACGTCACCTCCAGTTTGCCCTGTCCCGATGCAGAGCGAACGATTCGCTCGATCCGTTTCCCGCCGGCGTCTTTGATCGTGACGTGAAAGTTCTGTTCCCCCAAAGATTCGGGTAACCGGTGAGCGATGGAGACGGTGAACGATCTGCCCGGTATTGCCTGTGCAGGGACCTGCCACTGAAACAGTTTGGGATTCGGCTTGGTTTTGGCATTGTTACCGCGCCGTTTCGCCCGCCGCGCGTCCGCTTCGGCTTGCACTTTGTCGACATAGTCGCTGACGAACTGTTTGTCGCTGCGATGCTCCAGTGCGGCAAGGGCGTGGTCGCCCGAATCGACCATGAATCGTCGCATCGCCGCGCGGTGCGTGGCAATGTCGTCGGCGTACTTGGGGTCATCGATCAAATTGACGAGCGCATCGGGGTCGTTTTCGTAATCATAAAACTCTTCGGGAACGCCGTGCTGAAACAATTCCAACCGAGCGGCGATTTGCGGATCGGTCGGAGCCAGTTTGACCATCGCTCGATAGGACAGCGTCCCGGTCGTTGCGGTCCGGAAGACACGTTTACCGTCGGACCAGGGATTGAAAAGGTAACCGAAGCGTTTGGATTGGACGCTACGCATCGGGCTGCGGTTTCCGCCAGAGTTTTCGTTGTAGACCTTGAAGACCATGTCGCGACCGGATTGTTGCTCGCCGCGCAGTGTCGGCAAAAAAGACCGACCGTCAAAACCGTCGGGATGATCGATTCCGGCGATGTCCAGCAGGGTCGGCAACAGATCGACGGCGGAAATCATGTGGTTCGTGTCGATCGCGCCGGGGGCTGTGACCTCGTTGTTATACACAATTCATTCCCCTGATCTGGTTGCATTTGGACCAAAGCTTCGCCAACAACTACTGATGTCGTAGAGTCGTTCCATGCCGCGCATGACCGTATCGGTGCCAGGCTCGTCATGTCGTGGTCGGTCGATGTAGCCGCCAAGCCGAGCGATCATGCGGACGATCTCCTTCAACGTCGGTGGTTTCTTTGGCGGATCTTCCCCGGTGACGATCTTGTATACCGGCTGCCATTCGTCGGCTACGAATACTGCTTCACAGCTGACGTCTGGACATTCGCGACCGATCCGCACGCTGTAGAACGTTCGCCACGCCAAGATCATCGAAACAGCGAGACAACGCTCGAATCGTTCGATCTTTTCAAACCGCTTTGCTTCGATGCGAGTGCCTGATTTGAGAGTTCGGAAGAATACTTCGATCAACCAGCGAATGCAGTAGTAAGACAACACCAGCTCAATCTCTTCCTTGTTCGAAATCGGCATATTGGTCAGCAACAGCCAACTGATAGGCGTATCCCCTTCAGGCGGATCGATCTCGTGAGCCCAAATCGCGTTGACTTTCGTGGGCCGTAGGTGTCGATCGGGCCGATAGGGGTTCTTCAGTGTCAGCGTCGTTGCACGCACCTCGAGTTCGCATTGGCGTGCCTCTCGCGGTTGATTGCGTGCTCGTTTGTCACAGGCTAACTTGGGTTGGTGCGAACGAATCGTTATCGCTTTGGTGTAGCGTACTTTGCTCGCGGCGAGTTTTTCATGCAGATTTCCTGATGGCCGACCGTGCTGATTAACGATCGAACGGTCATAGCAACTGCGAATAATCCACCAAAAGTTCTTTGGAGAATCGGAATTACACTCGATGACTTCAAAGATGTCCGCTTCGCTGTCAGCCACGCAGACAACTTGCGTTTCGGGGTGCTCGCTAGCGATTAACTGTGCTTCGCGGTGGTTTTCAAGCCATCGCAGAGACTCCTTCTCTTCAATCGGCACTTTCTTTCGATCATCGGCTTTTGACGGACCTTCCTCGCGAGTCCAAAGTTCCGCTGCAACGGTTCCTAAGGGCGTGCCGGTGGGAGTGAACGCCATCAGCGGGTGAAGCAACTCGCCGTAGCGTGAACTGCCATCTAGCGGACCGGCCCCTTCTACTTGCGTGTTAGGTTTCGTCAAATCCAGTTCCGTCGTATCGTGAGCCAAGATGACAACTTCTTGCTCAGCAAGACGCTTATAGCAGGCATCTATATGGGGCGCTAAAATGTCCTCAAAGCAGATCGCATCGTTATCAAAAAGTCGGTAGGCTGCCGTTGTTTCGTTGTGTCCTGCGCCGACTGCAGCAGGAATGCTCTTGCTCGGCAAACCAGCCATGGCGGAGAGCACTTCGGCAAGTCGTTCATTTCGTCTCTTGTCGCCAAGATCCACCGTTTCTAATTCGTCAATCACCCATTGGCTCACCATCGCAAACACTCCGTTGCTACCTGTCGTGCACCTGAACTCCCTGTGAGCAACAGTTTGAGCGATTTCGCGAATCAATACATCATCAAAAATTTGTGTATAACAACGAGGGCTGTGACACCGGGCCAGCGGACGATCCACGGGGTCCGCGTGCTGTGATTCCAAAGTGCCGTTTTTGCAAACGGCAACGGCATCCCGTGATCGGACAGGAAGATCACGACGGTTTGTTCGTCTTGCCCCGACTCACGCAGCGCTTTCATGACGGCCGCGAAACAATCGTCCGCGCGACGTACCGACGAATAGTAGTGCGCCAATTCCAAACGAACATCGGGATGATCAAACAGGAACCCGGGGATCGGGACCTCGTCGGCGGTGAAGATCCGTGACGGGACGTTCTCGTCCTGGACAATCGCCCCCTGCTTGCCCATCGCGTAAAACGGCTTGTGCGGATCAGAAATGTTGATGTTGATGCAGAACGGTTTGCCGGCCTGCTTCGCCAATGCGATCCCACGGCGAGTCGATTTGTAATACGACTCTGCATTCTTCATGTCCTGTTTCTCGCCGTCCAGAATCGTCAGGTCCGCATCCCAGCCATAGGGTTGATAGGGAGTCGAATGAGAGACCTTGCCGCGAATGGCGACGAAGTACCCGCCCTGTTTCATCAGGTCAACCATGTGCGGATAGTCGGGATCTTTGACTTGATAAAACCCCTCGACCCCGGTGTTGTGCGGGTAGCGTCCGGAGAACATCACGTTGCGTGAGGGGTAACAGTTACCGACTTGCACATGCGCGTGATGGTAGCGCAAACCCGCCGCGGCCAGCGCGTCGATGTTCGGCGTCGTGCCCTCAAGCTCGCAGCCGAACGCGCCGACCGAATCGCAACTCATGTCGTCGACCGTAACGATCAACAGGTTCGGTTTTCCGGCGACACAACGGAGGGTCGGGGCGGCGGACAGCGTGGTAAACAGTCCGATCAAGACCACGAGGGTGAATCGATGACGCATGTCGAAATCCGGTTGGGGAGGGCGGGGGCCAATGGGAGCTGTGTTTGAAGTACAGCCCTGGCTCTGTCAGGAAATCAAGTTTACCGAAGCAGCAGTGGGAATCGCCATTGAATTGTAGCTACCTTCGCCAGAAGGTGGTTTCCGCGCGGTCCACGCTCTGGCGAGCGTGGCTACGTCCGTCTCACGCCGTCCGACTACTCGTTCGATGCCGGCAGGAACGGAAACAGTTGGCGGATCTCGTCGTCGCTGGGCTGGCGGCCGTACTCGCAGATCTCGAACGCTTCGGCATACTTGACCTGCTGCGCATGCGTTTCGCCGTACCATTTGATCAACCCGCTGCGAAATCGATTGGCTTCGGCCGACTGGCGGCTGACCCATTTTTCGCGCAGCCATTCTCGGCGGAGCTGCGGCTTGGATTCCGGCGGAGCGGCGGCCATCGTCTCGGCGCTTCCCAACGCGCCGCCTTCAAAGGTTTGAGAAACCAGTGCGGTCAGCGCGTCGACTTTCTGCTCGAACACACTGTCGACATCCACGACGATGTCGGCCTCGAAGGAGTAAGGTTTTTGAAACCGATCGCTGGAGTACAGGAAGACAGGGTTCTTTTTTAGCGGCGGCGTCGTCGGGCAAAAGAACGGGACGGCGACCATGTAGGCGGCATCCTGGACCAGCACGCCGGTGTAACGGTGATCGGGGTGGTAGTCCCAGGGCCGGTGCGAGATCACGATGTCGGCGTCCCACTGCCGGATCAAGACGGTGATCTTGCGGCGGTTTTCCAGTGTCGGTTCCAGTTCGCCGTCGTGGATGTCCAGCACCTCGCTGACGACCCCCAGTCGCTCGGCAACCTTGGCCGATTCGGCGGCACGGCGCGTGGCCAACGGACCGCCCGCCATGCTCCAGTGACCGATGTCGCCGTTGGTGACCGAAACCAATTTGACCTTGTGACCCAACGCCGCCCACAACGCCGCCGTCCCGCCACTCTTGTATTCCGCGTCGTCGGGATGGGCACCGAAACAAATGATTCTCAATGGCTGCGACGTTTCTTGACCGAATAATCGGTGGCCGGCGGGTAACGTGATCGCGGCGAAACACAAGAGCAACAAAAAACGCATGGTGGGACTCCGGCGGGATGATGGAAGGAGGTGTGGAGCGTCAAAGGATTAATTCAAAATCATAGCCGGAATCTTGATCCGGGGTGTGAACCGCCACATCGATCGAGAATTGGTTTCAGATTAAGACAGAACCCTCTCTGGAAGGGAGGGTCGGGCGAAGCGAGGGGAGGGTTGATTGCTGGTCTTTGAGTGCACTTGCGCCACAGCGAACGCATCCCGCTCCGAGCGCACGCCCCTCCGCGCCCCTCCCTAAAAGCAACGATACGACTGAAGAAATTGATTTGACACCGCATCGCCAACGCATACCTTGAAAGGCGAACATTGCAGTCATTTAAGCGGGGGTTTACAGATGCCTGTCTCTTCTTCGATTCGTTGCATCGCTGCACGGTACGCTCGCGGGGCGGTCGTGGTGCTGGTGCTGTTTCTTGCCGCCGCACAAATTGGCACCGCACCGATTGCCGCCGCACAGGGCATCGCGGCGATCCAAAATGTTTCCAGCACACCGTTTGTCACCGGGATCACTCCGATCATTGGATCGCGCGGTGGAGTCGGAGGCGTCTGGGTCGATGCGGATGGCGTCGTCGGTCGGGTCGGACACGACGATCTGGGTCAGCTACGCGCGTCCTGGTCGCAGGTCGCCGACGCGATCGATGGGGTGGGCGACGCGGAGTCCGACTTTCGCGTCGTTTCACTCGCCCGGTTGGACCGCGCGTTGGCACGGCGACTGGGCGAGGGGAAACCGATCACGCCCGACATGGCGTTTCTTGCCGGGCTACGTCGCATCGAATACGTCTTTGCGGTTCCTCCCGCCACGCCTGTTCCAGGCGGTGCGGCGACCGGCGGCGACATTTTGATCGCCGGTCCCGGCGGGCCATGGAAAGCCAACCAGGCCGGCGAGGTCGTTGGCGTTGCCGATGGTCGTGCCGTGCTTCGATTGGACGACTTGATGGATGCCCTGCGAATTGGAACCGACGGCGTCAACCGCCAGATCAGTTGCTCGATCGAACCGACCGACGACGGATTGCGGCAGTACGCCCGCGTCCAGGCAAGACTGCGAACGTTCACCCCCAAAGCGGCCGGGACGTTGGAAAAAGCGATCGGGCACCAGCAGGTGTTGATCAATGGAATCGCCCCTGACAGCCACTTCGCCCACGTCATGTTGGCCGCCGACTACGCCATGAAACGTCTGGCGATGGGCTTGGACGCCGCGCCGATCGATTCCATGCCCAGCTATCTGGAATTGTTGCAACGTCAGAAACAGGGAAGTCAAGTGACTTCGCCTCGCTGGTGGATGGCAACCGATTACGATCCGTTGCGTTGCACGCCGGACCGCTTGGCATGGCAGATTCGTGGACGTGCCGTCCGCACCATGACCCAAGACAGCCTGTTAACCACCGACGGCCGCCGCACCAACCTGGATACTGGAAACCCGCTGGCACAACAGTGGTCCGACACCATGACCGACCGCTATGACGAACTCTCGACCGCAATGCCGGTGTTCGCCGATTTGCGAAACTGTTTCGACTTGGCAGTGCTCGGGGCGTTGATGGCCAACGAAGGATTGCCGGTCCGCGCGGATTGTCAATTCGAAGTGCTGACCGATGCAAGCCGGCTGACCGGGCCGCGCTATCACGTCCCCAAAACGATTCCCTCCGTGGCATCCACGCTCCGGGGACGACAAGGATGGATCATCAGCGTGTCCGGTGGCGTCTCGATCGATGCCTGGTCGGTCGTCAATCAAACGGAGACCGACCAGGCAATCGCGACGATGCGTTCCAAAGCAATCGAAGTGACAGCGATCCAGGGAACAGCGATCCAGGGGACAGCACAACGTTGGTGGTGGTAGCCGTTGGTTGGACTCGCTGTGCCGCACGCGACTGCATTTACAGCCTACAGCTCTTTCACCTTGATATTCTTGAACTGAATCTTCATGTGGTGTCCACCGTGCAGCTGCAACCCGATCGGGCCTTCATCATTGATCGCCACACCGGTGTAATCCACACAGGGCTCTCCGTTGTGAAACGTTTGGATTCGCTTGCCGGTCAACACAACTCGCAAATGGTTCCACTGGCCGAGTTTTAAGACCTCCGTCCCCTTTTCCGAGACGCCGGGATAGCTGCCGCGTTTGTCACTGGGCGCATAGACGCACGCCGACATGTCCTTTTTCAAGCTGCCGGAGATTCCCAATTGGACCTGGTGGCCGTCTCCGCGCAGCATAACGCCGGTGTCGTAGTACTCCGAGGAGGTTTGGTAGTCGAGTTCGATTTCGTAATCCTTGTAGTTCTTGGTCGTCCAGAGCACCGATCCCTTTTGGTTTTCGTTCTCGCAAACGATCTTGCCGTCTTCGACTTTCCAATGGTCTGCGGTGTCCTTCTCCGGACGGACTTCCCAGCCGTCGAGCGACTTTCCGTCAAAGATGGCATGCGCTCCCTCGTGGGCGAGTGCCGCCGGGCTGATGCAAACGGAGACGGTCAAAAGCAACGCGGAAAGGCGGACGAACGAACGGTGCGACATTGAAAGTGATCTCATCGGATGGAGTCGTGGAGGCTGGAGGGTTACGCGAACGCTGGTGCGACTACGATACGGCCGCACGCCATGCCAGTTAGCGGGGTGTCATGATACTCAATCCGGTCACGGGCCGCTCGCTTACGCTTCCCGCTGGCATCGGCGTTGATTGCCAGCACGCAGCGTCAGCTAGTGGCCCGCCGTGATCGCTAAACCGGCACGGGCCGCTCGCTTACGCTTCCCGCTGGCAGCTATTCGGATTTGGGCTTGGTCATGGCGACGAATGCCAGCACGATCCCCATCGCGACGACCAGTGAAAGCACGGTTTTCACGACCGGTGACAGCCCCAAATCCAGGGCCGCGACTCCGAAGGCTGCCAGGCCGGCCAGACCCACGGCCGTCAGCGCTTCGCCGGCGATGACACCGGACGAAAACAGGATGCCGCGATGCAGCAATCGGTCGTGTGATTCGCGTTCCCTTCCCCGGGTGCACAGCGACGCGATCAGACCGCCGACCAGAATCGGTGTCGCCAGTCCGAAGGGCAAGTACATGCCCACGGCGATCGGCATCAGGTGGGCACGGTGTCGAGTTTTTCGTTTGAGCACTTCGTCGATCCCCAAGATCAGCACGCCGATACCCGCGCCCAATCCGATCAGGCCCCAAGGAAGCTCGCCTTCGCCGGCAAAACCCTTTGCCAGACTGGCAAACAGACTGGCCTGGGGAGCCGAAAGTTTCTCGCCGCCGATCCCGCCCGGCGTGTTGTTGTGCAACAGGGTCAGCACCGGTGCCATGACAAAGGCGGCAACAAAGACGCCGGCGATCTGCATCGTTTGCTGCCGAAACGGTGCGGCACCGACCAGCGAACCGGTCTTCAAATCGTTGCACACATCGCCGCTGGTACATGCCACGCAACACACGATCGCGGCGATGCCAAGCGTCGCCACCATGCCCTGGGTGCCGGAGTAGTTGAACAACCACAACAGTCCACCGGCCGCCAGCACCGCCGTGATCGTCATTCCCGAAACCGGGCTGTTGGAATTGCCGACCAGACCGACGATGTAGCTGGCCACCGCCGTGAAGAAGAATCCCATCGCCAGCATCACAACAGTTGACAACGCCGAAACGCCGACATCGTGGGTGAAACGATAATTGATGATTGCCAGCGTGGCGGTGCAGACCAATCCGAGCACCAAGATCAATCCCGAGGGGATGTCCCGCGTGCCGTGGTCCAGCGAAATCCGGCGGCCGCGCAATCCGTGCCACAATTCGGAGACCGCCGTGAACAACCCCTGTCGCACAGCGATCAATGAACCGATCCCGCCGACGACCATCGCGCCCACCCCGACGTACCGGATTTCGGTGCTCCAAATCGTCCAAGCACCGTTGATCGGATCGTCGTAACCCGATGCGCCGCCCATCAACGGAATCCCGATCAGCCATCCGATCGCGCCACCGACAAAGATCAACACGGCGACGTTCAAGCGGACGATGAATCCGACGGCGACCAACATCGGCGACAGGTCTCCGCCGAAATAGAAGATCCGATCACCGGCGGTCCGGGCGACTTGCAGCGTGTCGTTGACCAGCGCAAGAAACCCCGCGCAAAACTTGAACACCGCCCCCAACGCGCCGCCGATCAACAAACTGGTCGCCGCACCGCGCTGTTGGTCACCTTGCTGACCGGCTTCCAACACCGCCGCACAGGCGACGCCCTCGGGGAACGGCAGGTCTTCGTTGTCGGCCACGAACACCCGACGCATCGGGATCATGAACAAAATGCCGAGCAGGCCGCCGGTGAGTGCGACCAACGAAACGGTCCAGAAATCAAACGATTCCCAGTGCCCGATCAGAATCATCGCCGGCATCGTGAAAATGATTCCCGCCGCCAACGACTCACCGGCCGACGCGCACGTCTGGACCTGATTGGCTTCCAAGATGCTCGATCGCTTGAACAGCAACCGAAACAGCAACATCGCCATCACGGCCGCCGGGATCGAAGCCGACACGGTCATGCCCGCCTTCAATCCGACATACACGTTCGCCGCGCCCATGACGACCGACAGGATCAACCCCAGGACAAAGACGCGGGGCGTCAATTCGGGGACCTGCGGGGCGGATGATTCGGACAAATCGCTCATGATCGCAATTCCATTTGCCGCTCTTTCGGCAACACCGACACATCGCTGTCGTCTTGATAGTGTTCTCGCAGACGATCCAATTCGCGTTTCATGTCCGTGATCTCGTCGGCGTACTCGGGGTTGTTGTACTGGTTGGTCAGCTCATCGGGGTCGGTTTCGAGGTCGTAAAATTCCCATTCATCGAATTGGTAAAACCGGATCAGCTTGTAACGATGATTGCGGACCCCGTATTGCCGCGGCACCATGTGGACGCTCGGGTATTCGTAGTAATGGTAATAGATACTGCGCCGCCAATCGTCGGGGGATTCGCCTTTCAATAGCGGCACCAGCGATTCGCCTTGCATGTCTTCGGGCACCTCCGCTCCGGCCATCTCCAGAAACGTCTCGGCATAGTCCAGGTTTTGCACCAGATGATCGTCGGTCGCCCCCGGTTTGGTCACGCCGGGCCACTTGACGATCAGCGGCATCTTCAATGATTCTTCGTACATCCACCGCTTGTCGTACCAACCGTGGTCGCCGATGTAAAAGCCTTGGTCGGACGAGTAGATGACGACGGTGTTGTCGGACAGTCCCAGTTCATCGAGGGTTTCCATCAGGGTGCCGACACTTTCATCGACGCCTTTGACGCAGCGCAGGTAGTTCTTGGCGTACCGTTGGTATTTCCAGCGGACCAAGCTGTCGGCCGTGAGGTTGGCTTCGTGAAACGCTTTGTCGCGTGGGCGATAAGCGGCGAACCAGGCTTGCAGTTGTTCCGGCGTCATCCGTTGCATGTTCCGCCACGCCGATTTGTCAAAGCGTCCGACGATCGCATTGCCATCGAATTCAGGCGTCAAGTCGACGAACAGGTCAAAGTTCAGGTGCATGTGCCGGTCGATTTCCAATTCCTGGTGTCGCGCCGGAGGGGCGTTGTCATGCCACTTGTCGAACAAGGTGTTCGGTTCGGGCAGGTCGATGTCGGCGTACAGGTCCAAGTGTCGTAGCGCCGGCATCCAGTTTCGGTGCGGCGCCTTGTGCTGGACCATCAACAGGAACGGCTTGTCATCGGTGCGTCCTTCCTTGAGCCACTCGACCGCCAGATCCGTCACGACGTCGGTGCAGTGCCCTTCGATCCGCGTGCGGCCGTCCGGGGTGATCAGGTCCGGGTTGTAGTAAAGCCCTTGGCCGGGCAGCACTTTCCAGTCGTCGTAGCCTTGCGGCTGGCCTTTCAGGTGAGACTTTCCATAGATCGCCGTCGTGTAGCCCGCTTTTTGCAACAGTTTGGGGAACGTTTGCTGGTTCCAATCGAACGAGTTGCCGTTGTTCATGAAGCCGTTCTTGTGGCTGTGTTTTCCGGTCTGGATCACGGCACGGCTGGGACCGCAGATCGAATTGGTACAGAAACTGTTCCGAAAGACGATGCCTTGCTTGGCGAGTTGATCGATATTGGGCGTCGGGTCGACGCTTTTCAGCCAACCGTTGTACGCTCCGATCGCGTGGGGGGCGTGATCGTCACTGAAAATGAACAGGATATTGGGGCGGTCGTCGGCGGAAACGCGGGCGGCATTCGCAACGAGCGTGGCCAAACACCCGATCAGCACCAACGCCGGGAGGAATCGGAAGCTCATGAATCGTCTGATATACATGGGGTTAAGGATCGAATGTGGAGAACATTCATCGACAACGGAACGAATCGAGCGCCTACTATACACGCTGCACAGACGTCCCGGCGGCGCGGAAACGTTTGAATGGCCGTGCCAGACGCCAACGGCTTGCTGAGAACGGAATAGTGCCAGCCCGACGCGTGAGCGAGGGGCCACGCGGCGCCCCTCGCTCACGCGTCGGGCTGGCATGCAGACGTTGATTTCGCATCTTTGACTCAATCCACAAGCCTCGGCGGATGCCGCTACAGCACCACCGGAAAACGACGTTGCATTTCACAGTTTCAGTCCACGTCCCCCGAAGTATCCCATGAACCGATCATTGCGATTCCTCGTGACGCTCGTGATGTTGCTTTTGGTGGAATCCGCAATGGCCGAGGAAAGCGCGACGCTGGTGGCGACGTTTCGCTACCTCGGCGATCCGCCCACGCCACGCCGAATCACGCCCCATCTGGATCGCCAGTGTTGCGGCCAAGTGCCGCTTGCCGACGAGCGGTTGATCGTCGACCCGGCCAACCATGGAATCCGAAATGTCGTCCTGTACGTGTACACCGGGCGACGTGGCACGGTGCTGCCGGAGCAAGATTCGCCGTCCGAGCAGCAACTGCTGACGATCGGGCACTGCCGGTTCCGGCCCCACATTTTGCTCGCCCGAAAGGGAGACACGCTGCGTGTGGAAGACAACGATCCGGTGGGGCACAACCCCAACTTTCAGTTCTTTAACAATGCCCCACTGGGAGTTACGCGTCCGGTTGGGGCACCGTGGCAGCGATCGTTGGATAAAACAGAACCCGCGCCGGTTCCGATTCGCTGCAACATCCACCCTTGGATGAACGCATGGATTCTGGTGCTGGACCATCGTTTGGCCGGCATCAGCGACGAGAACGGAAAACTGACGATCACCGGGTTACCGGTCGGAGAGCGGATTGTGTTTCGAGCGTTCCATGAAAGTGCCAGAATCCAGCAGGTCGTCGTCAATGGAAAGAATGAAACGTGGAGTTCCAGCAAATTCGAACGCGTGCTCCAGCCTGGGAGGAATGATTTGGGAGTCGTTGGAATTCGGGCCTCGGCGTTCACGATCGATAGGGCGTTGGATACGGGAACGGGCGAGCGAGGTGGGAAGGAGTAGACAGGAAAATGGATGAAAGATGACAGAAAAATGGGGGGCAGAAAAATGTTGAGCCCATTTTTCTGTCACTTCTACCCTGCATCCGCGCGCTCTTTGAATTCCAATTCATCCAGCTGAACGTCGGCGAAGAATGCTTGTGGTCGGTCGGCGGTGCGGGAGCGATTCTCATGAACCACCAGCCGAATGGCGCTGCCGTTGGTGACGTCTTCGACGGGCAGAGAACCGATAAACTTTTCTTCCAGGAAGACGAACCAATCGTCACGTTGTCGTTCAATGTCGATGACGTGAAAGCGATCGAAAATGGTGGGCAGAGCATCGGATCGGAACGCCACGTCGACGTCACCGAAATCGGAGGTTTTCGTCCCGACCTGGTATTGATCGCCCTGCAACCGGACACATCCGCGACGGGAGGAAGGATCACTGGGGTCGAAGGCAAAATCGATGTCAATCGCGCCGCTTTCTTTCTGCGGCCACACGAACACGCTGATGCGGGGGATGGAATCGGTGGCGTACCGCCGCGTCAATGCTCCTTTAGGAGTGATGCAGGCGATCGCGGTGGACGCATCGGGTGCCTGCAGCGTGTTCCAAGCCCCGACCATCGATCCGCCGACGTCCCAACCGCTCAGCGTGACGCCGTCAAACAGCGGCACGCTTCCGATCACTCGGGTCGGAACTCGCGCCGCCGGCAGAGAGCGATAGTATTGAAATCCCCCGATCGCAAGGGCGGCCACTGCGAGGATCCCGACGGCGCTGATCCAGCGGCTCATTCGTATGCGACGGATCGACCGGGCATGAGATAAAGCGATCGTTTGCGTCACGCTCTCGCCGGACGATGCCCCGCTGCTTGCGGTGGGTGTCTCTTCCTCGGCCAACGGCGACACTCGTTCGACGGTCGGCTGCTCGCTGATGAATCCGCGATTCGGGTGTTCGTCCACGGCACTGGATGGCACCGTGGTCGGGGTCGCGGCAGCGTTGACGAGCAAGGCATCTATTTGGTCAATCAGCTGTTGGTAGCTGGCGGGGCGCACCTCCGGATCGGGATCGAGCAAGTCCAGCAGCAGCGTCATCTGTTCGCGGGGCAATTGGATCGGCAAGTCGTCGGGATGAACCAAAAGCCGCTCTGATTTTTGCTGGTACAGCGATGCAATGCTGCGACCCTGATGCGGCGGTTTTCCGAACATCAGGTGCCACGCGGTTGCCCCCAACGAATACATGTCGGTGCGAAAGTCGACCTCCCGGCCTCCGAACTGCTCGGGTGACATGTACGCAGGGCTTCCCATCACTTTTTCGCCCGTCGTGATTTTCAGTTGTTCGGCACTTGGATCGGCAAACATCGCCAGCCCAAAATCGGCGATCTTGACGATATCGGTTTTTGCAGCAGAACCCTCCGGCGGTGGCAGCAGGATCAGGTTGGCCGGTTTGATGTCCCGATGAATCAAATTCTGGCCGACGGCGTGCAACAGCCCCGATGCGACCTGACGCACGATCGACCAGACGGATTGCGGCGACATGGTGCCGGCCTCTCTGACGACTTGCTCGCAGGTCCTTCCCGGAACAAACTCCATCGCAAAGTGATAGCGCCCGTCGTGCTTGCCAAAGTTAAAGGCCTGGACAATGTTGGGATGCCGGAGCCGGGCGAGCGCCTTGGCTTCGCGTTCGAATCGTGCCGTGGCGTTCGGATGCGCCACGTTGCTGATCAGGATGATTTTTAACGCGACGATGCGATCCAAGTCGGTCTGCACCGCACGGTACACGGCCCCCATTCCGCCGCGGCCGACCAGATCCAATATCTGGTACCCCGGAACGGTGTCCGACGGATGCTGCAGCGCGTGCACGATGTCAACTTCCGCCGGCGTCAGCAGACCGCGCTGAAGCGCCAGTTGGGAGATCCCTTGCCCGTCCTGACCGACCTGCTGCTCCAACGATTTCGCGTCGGTTTCCTTGAGCAACTGAAGCTCCAGACAGGTCTCAATGAACTTCCGCTCTTGGTCTACGATCGGCATGTTCGACGCGAAGTATCGGGGGACATTTATTGATTCAATTGGCCCAATTGCCGAAGCACGGAGTCGACGGTGGGGCGATCGGCGATCGATTCGCCCACGTACGCGAATCGCACGCGTCCTTCGCGATCGATGATGTAAGTTGATGGTTTGGCAAGTTCCGCGCGAATCCCCAATTGGTCGACGCTGGACAAATTGATGTCCAACAGAATCGGATAAGGAACGTCCTGGTTGGGTATCTCGCCCCCTTTGATCCGCTTGGTCAACTCGCCCAGCTTTGGTGCGTCTTCTTCGGTTTCGGTGGGGAAAATGACGACCAACTGAGCGTTGTAGGGTTCCAGCTCATCGAATCGACGCGCCCAACGAGAGGTCTGGGACGCACAGTAGAAACACACGCCGCCGTACCAGCCTCGGGTGATCACCAGCACCAAATAGTCGCGCGTCATCACTTCGGCCAACACCACCTGATTGCCATCCTTGTCGGTGAATCGCAAGTCCGAAAAATCTTCGATCGCAATCGGCTGCGACTCGGTCACCTCTGCAAATCGGATCCCATCGTCCGGCATGCGACTACACCCGCTTGTCGTAAATGCGACAACGACGGCGAGCAATCCGATCGTGAATTTGACTTTACCGAACACCTGAAACCTCAGCTTGCGAACCAACTCTACATTGTAGGGGGTCAGCTAGCTCTGGGCTGGATTTGCGACCCGTGCAGATGGCTTTCAGGCTAAAAAGGGGGATCGGGTGGCGCATTCACACGGCCCCATGGGACCAATCAGTCTTCTGTTTCCCCTCGGTCCGATCTCGCGGGGGTGCCGCGGAAAAGGGGTCAGGTACCAAAAATGCGAAGCCCCCTGCGGGCCATTTGGTTTTTGGTACCTGACCCCTTTTCCGCTCGACAAACGCAACCCGAAAATCTAACGTTGACGGACCGCTAGAATCGTTCAATTTCGAGTGTCATCGCCGCAGCCACGTCCAAGATGCGGATACTTCGTTGAATCATTGAGTCCACGGTCCGTTGACGACTCCACCTGCCCACCACCGCGACACCGTCCCCGCCTGGGCGTGGGCCAACGTGCTTTCGATCGATGCGGTGACCGTTGGGCTGGTCTGGTTGTTCGTGTTCACCGACCAGTTTTGTCATCGATCGCCGGCGGGGTACGAGCTGGCGATCATCGGCCTTTCGATCTGGCTGGTCTACACCGCCGATCGGCTGCTTGACTCGCTCCATCTGGACACGACGCAATCCCATACGATTCGGCACCTCTTTCATTTCCGCCATCGGAAAACGCTAGGCGTGGCGTGGGTTCTGATATTGGTGCTGGACGCCGCACTGATTGTTTCCAATGCAACCGAGCCCCAATTGCGGTGGGGATGTGCAGCGATCGCGGCGGTCCTGGCGTACGTGGCGAGTGTGCAGTTCCTCAAGGATTCGGTGCGTCGGTTTCCCAAGGAATTGCAGGCCGGAATGGTCTTTGCCTTCGGCGTCAGTTTGAACGCCTGGGTCGAAGCCGCGGCCGACGATGTCATGTCCTTGGTCGTATCGGTGGTGATGACCGCGCTGGTGTTCACCGCGAACTGTGTGACCATCGCGGCGCTGGAATGCGACGTGGATCGGGTTCAAAGATTCGACTCGTGGGTCTTGCGGTCGCCACTTGCCGCCCGCGTCTTGCCGATCGCCTTGGGCCTTCACGCGTCGATCGTTTCGGGGCTGGGGCTGGCAGGCATTATTCCTGCGACCATCGCGTTCTGCCTGATCGCCAGTGATGTTTTGCTGATGTCACTGGGGCGAACGCTCAGCACACAAACGTCTTGCGGCAGTGCGGGGGCACGTCCCGGACCATGGGTGACGTTGGCCGATGTTGCCTTGGTCTTCCCCGCCGTCGTGTTCTGTAGCGTCTCCACCGTTTTGTGATGGACCAAAGCGAACTCTCGGTGCGCGGCTACGATCGGCTGGCAAAGGTCTACCGCGGGCTAGAGTTCTGTCTGTTCGGTAACTCGCTCTACCGAGCCCGCGTCGCGCTGGTGGATCAACTTCCTGTGACCGGCCGAGCACTGGTGTTGGGAGATGGGACGGGGCAGGTGCTCCAGCAACTTTGTCTCACTCAACCGAATTGCCAGATCACGACGGTGGACCAGAGTGAGCAAATGTTACGACGCCAACGCAGACGTGTGGAACGTGTCGGCGCATCGGACCGCGTGATGTTTGTGCAAACCGACGCGAGAACGTTTCCAGTGCCGACCGACAAATATGACTTGCTGGTGGCAGCGTTCATTCTGGATTGTTTCACCGAAAGTGAACTTGCGGATTGTCTGCCTCGGTTCTTGGCTGGTCTGCGGCCGCAGGGCATGTTTTATTTCGTCGACTTTGTATGGCCGAAAACCCGTTGGCGGCGCCGGCAAGCCGCAGCGTACCAGTGGTTGATGCACCGGTTCTTTCGATGGCAGACGGGATTGCCGAATCGTCGACTGGTCGACCTGGAATGTGTGTTGGCAGGACAGAATCTGGTCACGCTTCACTCCGCCGACCGTCTGCACCCGATGACTAGCTGCCGAATTTTGAAAGTGGGATGGGATTCCGGAATGTCAGATTGAGGGGCAAAACGATGGAAGGCAGAATGATGGGGGGCAGAATGATGAGAGGGCGGAATGATGGGGGGCAGGATGATTGGGGTGGGAGAGATGAGGGGGTGGGCGGTCATTGGGGGTGCGATTCAAAGCCCTTTTCGGGGACGACCAGGGTTTCATCTTGTTGCATGATGATCCATCCCTCCACTCCAGCGACGACGATCGCACCGACCAGGATGATTGCGACCAGTGACAGGTAACGGCGCGTCCCTCGTTTCGGCCTCTTGGCTCGTTTCTTGCGATCGAGCTTTTCAGCCTTGGAAAGGTCATACCCTGGCTTTTGCTCCGCATGCCGCAATAGATCGCGTGCCGTCTTGCTGGCCGCGTCCGATTCGCGTTGCGATTTGGATTTGCTTTGCCGTCCCATCCGCTGGTCGATCGCATCGCGCAGCGGCGGCAGCATCCAAGTCATCGACAGGATCTTTGACTTCGACCTTGCGTAGCGTTCCATGTCGACCAGCAAGTCGACCAACTCCGCTGGCGCGCCCTTGACGCTCCGAAGGTCCAACGGAATTCGGTGGTCGTGCGAATTGATTTCCCGAACCATTTCGGCCCGAAGCAACTCCACGTCCATCGAGTCATCCTCGGGCCAATGGAGCCGGAAAACCTTTTCGCCTGAAAGCCTGTCCAGCTGTTTGTCTAATCGCGCCATATCCCTCTCATCAAACGCCCCGCTTGCGATGCGTTGACCGGATTTGATCCCTGTGTGGGGAAAATCGTACCGCCTTTCGGAGAAACTGGACTGCGAATTCATCCGTCGTCCCGGAATCTTCAACCAACCGCAACACGAGGTTAACAATCAGGTTGCCAGGCGATGCAGGTGATAGTGTCCCGGATCCAGGGATGATTGAGCCAGATCGATCAGGTGTTGATGGTGGGTGAACAAGATCACCTGTGTCCGCTCGGACAGTTTTGAAAACCGCTTCATGGCCGCGATCGTTCGTTCGTCGTCCAGTTGGATCAAACAGTCGTCGATCACAACGGGAATCGCGTGACCGGCTGACAGTTGGTGTTCCAGCGACGCCAGCCGCATGGCCAGGTAGAGCGCGTCGGCGGTCCCCAGGCTCATCGCATCAACGGGCACCAGGTTTTCCTCCTCGGCCGGCGAGGCGGCGATGCCGAACAACTTTGACCGGCCTTTGTCGTCAAACTCGGGTTTCAATCCGGCGTAACGGCCACAAGTCAATTCTTCGAAGGCCTGGCAGGCGATTTTCAACACCGGGCTTTCATTCTCGCTGCGGTAGTGCTCGATCGATTGTTGCAAAATCATCGATGCGATTCGAAGTTTTGCGTACTGTTGCGACTCGCGTTGGATCGTTCCATAAAGCAATTGCAGATCCTGGTTCAGTTCGGCGGCCCGGTCGTCACCGTCGATTCTGGACAGTTCTTTTTTCAGCGCGCCGACTTGCTGTTCGATCGATGACCAACGTTCATTGAGCGTTTGCAACGATTCTTCCAGATTCTGAATCTCTTGTTCTAATTCGACCAGGTCGTGGGATTCGACCTGCTCGGCAAACTCCTGCACCGCGACGCCGCCGGCGATCAGTGCCAGCTGTTCTTCCGCACGGGCAATCGCCTGGAGGGCCAGACGCTTTTCGGCGGACTTTTGTTCCACGCCGGGCAGGTCGTCGGCATCATCGACACCGGCTTCGCGGCAAAGCTGGGCGAGTTGTCCGGCGGCGGCTTCAAGCACCTGGCTGTCCTCGACAAGCCGGGTTTTGGCCGCCGTCAAGTCCGCCTTGAGTCGATCGATTTGATTCGAGGCGTTCTTGGCCGCTTGCAGACGTTCGTACAATGCCTGGGCAATCTCCACGCTCGGTTGATCCGGTTTGCAATCGAGTCCGACCAGGCTGGCGATCGCGGTGGCACGCTGGGCAAACGAACGACCGTCATCGTCGATCGACCGGATCCGTCCCAAGATGATGTCGCGTTCCCGCGTCTCTTCGAATAGTTTTGCGATCTTTTTCAGCCGCATGCTGATCACGCTGGGGCTGGCCTCTTGATCGGTGGCGAAGGACGCGATGGCCCGCTTCCAATCGGAATCCCATTGTTTCCGTTTGGCCACATTCGATTCATACTTGGCTTCCGCGGCAGGCAGCGCGGCCTGGATTTCGCTCCGTTTGCGACGAATCTGGTCCAGGTTTGCGACCGCGGTGGCAAGTTCGTTGCGCAGTGCGGTGGCACGATCGTGCAGGGTTTCCAGATCGCCGGGGGCGTCGGAAAACCCGGCTGATTCGACATGGCCGGCGGCGACGGGGCGCGTCGACCAAGCGTTTTGCAGCGTGTGCGCCAGGCGCGAGGCATTGCGTCCGATCCGGGACTCGGTCGACTGCAATCGCCCGCGCTGCGTTTCCAGCGAACGGAATTTTTCGACGAACGATTGGTGTTTGGCGATCCAAGTTCGCATCTCGCGGACCTTGCCGGCGGCGACGCCACAACGTTGCCAAAGCTGGTCCCAGCTGCGTGATGCATCGGCGGCCGACACGTCGGCTTGTTCGAGCGCCGATTCGGCGGCGGTGATCTCTTGCTTGATTCGAGCAAGATCTGAGGTCGCCGAAGCGCGCTCGGCCACTTGTTTCTGATGACTTCGAATCGTGTCGACCACGTCATCAGCGGTACGGATCGATTGACGGACCTTGCGTGTGGACGCCTGGAACATTGCTTCATCGCTTCGTGCTTGGTCCAGTTGATCGACCCACTGGTCTCGCGTTTCGCGTGATTGCACCAGTTCTTGTTCGGTCGGCAGCGGCTGGTCGGCCTGCAAACGTTTCAACCGTTCGCCCGCGTCGTGCAACTGTTGCTGCAGATTTGCGAGGGCTTTTTTCGCATCGTCGACGGCGCGGGTCCGATCGGACAGCATTTGGTCGTGATCATCGATCTCCGCCGCGGTCGGCAGCTGCAGACGCGCCGCATCGTCCAGACTGATCGGGCCCAACCGAAGCTCACCGATCAATCGTTCGCATTGTGATTGCAAGTCGCGACAGATCGCCTGCTCTTGATCGGCCTGGTCCAACAGTGCCCCGGGAGGTCCGATTTCCGAAAGCACCGACTCGATCATGCCCGGATCGGCAACGTCGGGGTGACGCTCCAGCTCGTCCTCCAATTCGGCCAGCTGTTTGCGCAGGGCCTGGAGCGATTCCTGAGAATCCCGTTCTTGCTGGCGGAGCATTTCGCAATCCCCGGCGAGCTCGCTGATGCGCACCTGTGCTGCATCGCTGACGTGCAGATCGGCGACCACGGAATCGACGTCGTCGTTGGTCGCATCGTCGGGGATGTCGATGTCAAGGTCACGCAGCAGTTCGCGGAGGTGGCGGTTGCGATTGTTGACCACCCGGTGCAGGTTGGCTTGGTCTTTGGATGCAGCCTGTCGCGCGGCGATCCCTTGGAACAACGCCACAATCTCCGCTTCGTTTTCGATCGTCGCGGGGTCAACCGCACACGATTGAAGTTGCGTCTGGAGCGTCTCGATTTCCTGGCGCAATTGGCCGACCAGACGCTGGTAGGTTTGGCGATTGGCAGCAGCTTCGCGGCGACGTGCGGCAAAGTCCTCGTCAAGGGTGGGCAGCGCCGCAAGCGTTTCCAGTTCCGCCTTGTGCCGTCTCCAAACGGGAACGATCCCATGGGCTTCGCGGAACGCCTTCTGCTTGGCCAGTGACTGCGCCAGCCGTGTTCGCTGGTCGGCCAGCTCCCGTGATTGCTGCTCCGCGTCGGCCAATTGGCGTTTCAGCGATTGATATTCCGCCGGAGGCGACTGCAGCTCTCGGACGACCTTGCGTTTCTCGTCCAATTCACTCAGCAACGCGTTGATGCGTTTTTTGCCGCGTTCGAGGAACAGTTCTTTGCTTTCGGATTCCAGTTCGGCTTGAATCGCCCGCAACCGGCCGACCCCGGCACCGGCGGCGAACAGGATTTCGCCCAGTTCGCCCTTGCTTTCCAAGACCGCTTGTCCGCCGGCGACCAGCTGCTCGTGGGACAGCCCAAAACGATGATGAAAGGCGGCTTCGTCGATGCCGCCGAGCATCTGTTCCAACGCTGCCGGATCGACCGGTGTCTTGTCGTCTTGGGCGTGCAGCTTTGTCTTGCCGTTCTTGCGCCGAATCACGCTCAATCGATTGCCGTCCGAACCGAGTAACGTCGCACCGACACGCAGCTTGGCGTTGGAGTGCAAAAAACTGTCGGTCGTCCGCGTCGGGATGCCGAACAACAACGCACTGATCGCGCGCAAACACGTCGACTTTCCCGATTCATTGGGGCCGTACACCAGATGGAATCGACGGGGACCGGCGGACAGGTCCAAGGCTTCGTCACTGAACAATCCGTACGCTTTGAGATCGAGTCGTTCGATGATCATTTCGTTGCTCCTGATGCATTGGCGGTTGATTCATCCTGTTGAAGTCGTCCGACGACATCCGCGGCGGCGGATTCGACCAATCCCGCGACCCATTGATCATCGCCAAACGGAAACGCCGCCTGGTCATCATCCCCCTTGAGTTCCTTGGGCAGTTTTTTGGTCAGCCCGGCGAGTTCACGCTCGATGTGCGATGCCAGCGACGGATCGTTGCGCAGCCCTTCCAGCACCGATGCCAGGCTTTCCAGTGGGCCGTCGAAATCGAGCGAAACTTTTTGGTCGCTCGGCATCGCCGTTCGGATCTTGACGTCTTCCAGCCAGACCAATTCGTCACCGGCGGCAACACTGATCGCCTGCAATTCCGCTCGAATCCACTCTGCGTTCTGGTGCAGCGAAGCGTGCAATGCCGACTGACCGACCAATCGGACTCGGGCCACCAACAGACGGCCGTCACTGGCATCGATTTGATCCGCGACCCAATGTTGGTAGGCATCAAGGATCTGATCCCGCTCCTGCATTTGACTCACATCGATCCGGCACTCGTGCCAACGCAATACGTCCAGCGGACGAAAGTCGTAGCGGCATTGGTTTCTCGAATCGACTTCGATCAGCACGCAGCCCTTGGCACCTTGCTCGCCGATGTGCCGCCCCTGCAGGTTTCCGCTAAAAACGATCGGTGGGCCGCCTTCGATCCGATGGTCACCGCGAACGTGGATGTGGCCGAGTGCCCAGTAGTCGTACCCCTTGTCGGTCAACTGTGCCGCTGTGCAGGGCGCATAGTGAGCGTGCGTGGTCGCACCTTCCAACCCCGTGTGCAGCATGCCCAGATTGAACATTCCCGCCACCGCGTCGGGATACTTTGCGGCCAGATTGGCCTTTTCGGCACGGCTGCGAAACGATTGGCCGTGAACCGCGACGCCGATGTCCTCCAAATACCTCGACTCCGCTTTGCCGGTTTGCAGGAACAGGTCGCTACCGTCGGGATTCTTGGGCAGCGGCAACGACGCGGTCATCAAATTTGCAGCGTCATGGTTGCCTCGGATGACCAGCACCGGGATTCCGGCGGCAACCAACTTGGCCGCCTCTTTGACAAACGCCAAACCGGTGTTCTGGTCGGGCCAGTCGCCGTCGTACAAATCGCCAGCGATCACGACCAGATCGACGTCTTCATCGACCGCAAGCGCCGTCATGTTCTCGAGCGCACGACGCGACGCGCGACGAATTCGATGCGACGGCGCACTGTCATAACGGTCCAGCTTTTTCAGCGGACTGTCCAAGTGGATGTCCGCCGCGTGAAGGATCTTTCGTGTGGTCAAGGTTGCGTGGGGAATGGGGTGTGGTGTGGGGGGGAAGGGTTTCGGCAGCCTGATTTTCGGGTAGTGGACGAGGCGACGAGTCCATTGGACGTGCGCACTGCGAGGACTCCTCGCGTCGTCCACTACGAGGGTCCGATTCAGCATTTAAACCAATTCGAATCTCCGTCTTCGTACAATAACGTTTCTCCTGCGGTCGGATCGGTATCCACACCCAGTGCGGCGTGGATCAATGCGGCGGGCTTCTTGTCGTCACTCTTGCAAGGTTGGACGATCATGTACAACGCTTGCCGGGCGCGCGTCATCGCGACGTACAACAAGCACAGCGCCTCGGTCATTTTCCCGGCGGCATCACGCCCGAACGCTTTTCGCCAAGGGGAATCAAGGAAGTGCCAGGCTTCACTGGTCAAGAACCTTGATAGCCCGACCGGCGGATCGGTCAACTTGCGTGAATCGGCGATGCACAGCGGAGGTCGCCCGGTCAGACTGCCATCCAGTTCGGGCAGGAAGACCGCGTCGAATTCCAAGCCCTTGGACTGGTGAACCGTCATCACGCGGACGGCAGCCGATTGCGGTCGTTCGACTCGTTTTTCACGCACCATCCGCACAAAGTCTCTCAACCGGTCGGTCGCGTTGGGTTCATACGAAACCGCCAATTGAATCAATTGTTTCAACCGCGTCGTGTCACGCGGGCCACAGACCGGGGCGATCACACCGGCCAGATGTTGAATCGTCCGTGCGATGCCGCGTTCGGTGGCCAGTTCTCGAACATAATCGGCCGACATGCCGTCGACATTCCCCAACGGTGAATGGTCGACGTGGAACTTCCAGCGGCCGTCGGCGGGATGCTCGGCCATCATCAGCGCCGACAGGATCAAGTCGACCGCCGCCGAATCGACCAGCGGGTTACCGCCTTCCTGGCTGACATCGACGTCAAGTTGTTCCAACAGAAAGATCAGCTTCGCGACACCTTTGTTGGTCCGCGTTAAAACACCGATCGAACGCCCCGGCGCCGCGCGGGCCAGATCGGCGATCCGGCGGGCGGCAAGCTCGTAACAGGCCTGGGTCTTTTCCGCGCTGTCGCGGCTATCGATTTTTTCGCACGTTTCCATGCGAACGTAACCGGGCAGCGAGTCTTTGAAGGCGACGTGATCCGGAAACCGCTTGGCGAACCGAACCACCGCGTGGGCTTCATAGGTCGCCTTGTCAGCGTCATGGCCGCCGGTTGCCGCGTCGGCGATGTTGTGTCGCGTGATGTTCTGAAAGACTCGGTTGACCACATCCATGATCACCGGGCTGCTACGGAAACTGGTGTTCTGTTCGACCGACTCAATGCCGTCGATTTCCGCACCGACGGCATCAAAGATCTCTGCCACGCCGCCGCGCCAGCCATAGATCGCTTGCTTGGTGTCACCGACACAGAAAAACGATCTCCTGACCGGCTTTTCCGGATCCGGATCGGGATCGGGATCGACGGTCGCATCGGCGGCACGAAACGCCAGCGGCCGGAGGACTTGCCACTGGGCCGGCGAGGTGTCTTGAAACTCGTCCAACAAAACGTGGTCGATCGCACCGTCCATGCGTCGGCTGATCGACCGGTGATCGACCCGGGAAAACTGGTCGGCCAACCGCACGGCGATGTCGTCAAAGCCGAGCGTGCGCAGGGACTGTTTAAGTTGTGCGACTTGTCCATCATACAACGCCAGCACTTGCCCGGTCGCATCATTCTGGGCGGCCAACAACGACAGGGTGTTGGAGCGGGCCGCGGCGTACAGCGCGCCCAAGGCGTCGTCGATTCCCTCGGGCAACTTGGATCGCCCCAGTTTGGGTTCCTCCCCATCCCGTTTGGCTTTGGCGTAGTTCTTGATCAGCGTTTCGGTCGTCAGCGAATCGAATTGTCGCGATTCCAACAATTCGGCCATCGCATCGAGTTTGGCCCGGACCGTTTTTTGCGGCGGTTGTGACAGTCGCAGCGAGGCGGCGGCGGCGGTCAACGCGGCATCATCGGGCGCGGTCGGGGCGTCCAATTGGGTCCAGGCATTGGGGGCCGTTTGGCGTGCTTGGGTGTAGGTGCCCGAGACGATTTGGATCAATTCACGAACGATCGACCGTTTCGTTTCCCCTTTGCTGAGCATCGAGAGCAAGGTCGCCAATTCGCCGGGTTGCAGCATCGAGACCATCGAATCGACCGCGCGTTCACGCAACCACGCCTCTTCGATTTCATCGGTCAAACGCCACACCGGCGGCAGTTGCAATTCGAACGGAAACGATTTTGCCAGCTGAGTGAACAAGCTGTCCAGCGTGCAGATGCGGACGCGATGAATGGATGCGACCAGCCGCTGCAACAATTGCAAACACATGCTCCGCGGCAACGTCTGCAGCCCGACTTGCCGCCGCAGATCCTCCAGCGCCGCATCGTTTTCGCCGTCGGCCGCTTCGGCCAACGTCAACAGGATCCGTTCCAGAATTTCGCCGGCCGCCTTGCGTGTGAACGTGGTGGCAAGAATTGATTCGGGCGCCGCACCTTGGAATAGGATCTGCAACAGCCGAGCGGTCAATCGGTACGTTTTACCCGTGCCGGCCGAGGCCCGCACCAGTACCGGAGGCAGGCTGCCGTCAAGAAACACGTCACCGGGGGAACGATCGTGGGATGCCACTTCGGTGCTCATTGGTCGTTGTCTCCTTCGCCGACCGACGCGCCGGCCAGCATGCGACTGGCCACACCGGTCTGCAGGATCATCTCGTAATCGTCGTACATCACGCCTTGCTCGTTCGGCGAGAAATCACAGGCGAAGATGCGGCGGACGCATTGATGGATCAGTTCTATGGCCTGCTGCATCAGCGGTTCGCCGAACTCCGCCAGATTGATCTTGGTCTCCTCGGCTTTATCGCTGACGTTGAAATACCCCAGCTGGACCTCTTGCGGTGGCGCGTCGATGCCCAGGAACGGGACCATCATTCGGTACAGCGGCAATTGCAAATCGATCCATTCGAATTCGCCGGTGTCGCGGTTCTTGCGGAGGTGTTTTTTTTCGGGTTTGTGGCCGTGGGTCTTGTAGTCCAGGATCGCCCACTGTCCGGTTTGCACATGCCGGTCGATACGATCAAATCGGCCACGCAGCCCCATCTTTTTTCCGTCCACGGTGATGCCGGCGCCTTTGGATTCTTCCACGCTGGCCTCGGTTGCGTGGATCCGCCACCCTTGATCGATTCGCTTGGCTTGTTCGGCCGCGACGAAACGCAGTCGCTGTTCGGCTTGACGGACTTGCAGCCGCACCGCACTCTCGGCGTGATCGCCATAGTGGTTGGCGGCATAGTCGTGCAGATGGTGGCGCAGCGAATCAAAAATCCGTTTTTCGTCCGCTTCGTCTTTCTCGGCCGACTCGCCGAAGTGTTCCACCGCACCGTGGACCAGATCGCCGAACTGGTTGGCGGCAAGCTCGCGGGCCGAATCATCGACCGGTTTGAGTTGCAAGACGTGCCGCAGGTAGAACCGATAGGGGCATTCCAGGTAGGCCTTGAACGCCGTCACGCTCATCGTTTTCACCGGGCACTCGGTGGTCTGGATTTTGGGGATCGGCAGCTCCGTCGTGTCTCGATCGTTGTCCCAGCGGTGACTGACGTTGACCTTGTGACGCGTTCCACCCAACAGCGTTCGAATGCGACGGGCGACGTCCTCGGTCGGCGACGCGGCCAACAATCGGCTGGGCGGGGTGGGGGAACCGTCGGCGGACCGTTTGCCGACGATCAAACGCACGTCCTTGCGGGTCGACAGCAACAACTGCGTCGCATAGACGTCGCGGGCGTAGCGGCGTTCGTTGTCGGCGATGCCCAACCGCGATCGCAGCGATCCGGGCAAGAACGGATCACTGGTGACCGCCGCAGGAACATAGGGATGATTGAATCCGACCACCACCATGGCCGGGGAATCGTCCAACGCCAGATCCAGCCAGCCGTGAATCTGGATGTCATCCTGGCCCCGCACCTGGCCGACGCGCAAATCCGCCAACCGCGCTGCGATCATCTCCAGCGCCGACGCGGCCGTGACGGGCACGTCCAAGTGGCCGCTCAGTTTCGTGAACCGTGTCAATAGCTCTCGGGCCTTGGACACCGCTTCGGCCGTCAGTCGGCGATCATGGGCAATCGCATCGTCGGTCGAGAATCCGGCATAGATCGAATCGAGCCACTCCAGCAGGCACAAGCACCAATCGGCGATCGGTCGTGTGCGAGTCGACACGGCGGATGTCTGGGAAGGAATCAACGCCGAAAGCCACTCGAGCACGATCGTGCGCAGCTGATCCGCGACGGGGTAGTTCTTCATCGCGGCCGTCGGCAGCGGATCGGCCAGGTTTACCGGCAGATGATTCGCCAACATTTGATCAAGCGGGATCAGGTAGTCTTGCCGCGCGGATTTGCCATCGGACTTCGTTCCCTGTGATGCCGCCAGTCGTGACGTCAGCACGCGATGGACATCGCCGTGCCGGACCAGCGCCGCCAGCGACCGCCAAGTCGGTCTGGCGACCAGGGTGGCGGTCATGGAAACCAATCGCCCCACGGCCGTCGACGCGACGGTCCAACCGACGTGGCGGTAGCTGGGAAATCCGCAACCGTCCAGTTGCATTTCGGTGGCCTCGACGTGGGATTCGTCCGTCACGCCGACCGCAATTTGACCGATCGGATGGGACGCGGCAAACTCCGTCACCGCCTCGCTGACCGCAGTCGCTTGATCGGCGATATCGCCGGCGGGGACCAGGTGTTGATCGGCCAGCGGCAATTGCAGCTTGGCAAACGCATCGGTCCGCAGACATCCCAAATCGTCAAACCACGACGCCTTGTCGCTGGGGGCAGCGATGTAGGCCACAAGGTCACCGTCGACCGCGTTGATCACGTTGGCCACCGAGGGGTTCAAATCGCTGGTGCCGATCAAAGCGATCCGACGATCCGAGCGGATGGTTTTGCGTTCGATCGCCCGCCTTCGTTGCTGGTGCGGATCGCTGATGCCGGCCGTCGCGAGTTCGCTAAGATAAATTCCGTAGAGTTCTTGCAGCAATTTCCAGCGTTGTTTTTCGTCGTCACGGTCACTGGCCACCACCACGTCCGTGAAACTCACATCATGGGCCGCCAGATCCGCCGTCAAACGCCGCAGCGTGCCGGCGAGTTCCAACCACGGCCCGATCGCGTCGGTTTCCGGCAATACGGGCAACAACGGTCGCAGTGACCGGGCGTCCCACTGGCGCAACACTCGCGCCCAGGCCAACGTTTGCTCGAATTCAATCGCGATCGGTTTCTCGGGTTCATACAAGGCCTCGGCCAGGTCTCCCGCCGTCAGGATCCGGGGCGCGGTGTAATCCAGCCCTTGGGATTCCGCGGCGCTGCGGAGCAATTGGCCGAAGCGCAACGACGATTGGGCCGTCGGCAGCACACAGATCCAACCGCTGAAATCCGAGGTCGCGTTTTCCGCGGCGGAATCGATCAAGGTCCCCGCCACCTGGGGCAGCAGCGGCCGATCCCAGCCGACAAACTCACGCCGGCACCCCCGCGTGGGAAAAAGATCATCTGACACGGCCAAGCATCCCCCCCTTTTGAAAATCCGTTTCGGCTAGTGCTTTGTCAGCATTTTATTTTCGGGTTGCGTTTGTCGAGCGGAAAAGGGGTCAGGTACCCCAAGTTTAAAAGTTGCCCCGCACTAGCCTTGCTGCGTTGTTGTCGAGCATCGCTGTGACACGTTTGGTCCAATCCTATCGATTCACAGCGTTTGATGTGACCCGTGGCGGAGCACAACCGGCGTATCAACCGCGACAAACGATTCCAGCGTTACAGCCGTTGGAGCCCCGAGAATCGTTAATGTCGCGCCAACACGCATCCGATACGTAAACCAACGGACATTCAGCGCGCGATCGCTGTGTGCCGTCGGTGTGCCGAGGGGGGCACATCCTTTCGATGAACCGGATGACGGTTCATTGGGGCCGAAAACAACGGGACGATAGGAACGCGGCATGCGTGGAATTAACGCGAAATCAACAGGCCAGAACGCCGACCCATCAAGACGCATCGCAAAGCGTGCGGTTTTGCTGGCGGTGCTGGTCGCAACGGGCTCATCCGCCGGCGCGCAGCAACCGCGCGGTGCGATGATTCAATCGCGTTATTTCAATCAAACCGCCGGCACGCCGCAATTGGTCCGTCAGGGCGCCGAGAGCGCCTCGGGGATGTCGGTAGGCGTGGTGCAGTCCAATCCGTTCTTTGCATCCGACCAGCCCGCAAGCGCCGCCAACTCCAGCGACCCGCGTGTCGTCACCGACCGCGTCGACATGCCCAGCGACCTGGCGGGCCGTCCGGTCGGACGGGTGCGTCAGAATCCCAATTTTCAGCCGAGCGGTGTGAGCGATCAGCCGTTGATCGCGCTGGACAGCATCGACGCCCATGCCACGCAGGTCGAGGCGTTTGATCGGTTCAGCCAAGAGGCTGCCGGTGTCTCAAACGCACCGCAAAACCAAACGCAGCCGCCAAGCCAATCGGCGCGGGGAAGTCTCGCGGTCGCTGCGCCATCGACCTCGCCGGCACCGCTGGCGATCCCCACAGGCGCCGCAACCCCGATCAGTTCCGCACCGATCGGTTCCGCGCCGGCCGCAATGGCAGCCGAACCGACACGCTGGGCCAGCCGCGGCCAAGCCGTTCCCATCGGTGTCGCCGCGGAACAATCCTCGCGCGTCATTCCGGTGACCGATGCCCGCGATCACCAGACGACGATCCAGGAAACCCAACCGATCTTCTTCACGTTGTCCGACGACACGGCTGAAGACGACGATGCGTTCACCAGTGATTTTCAGGCTCCGGCCGAAGCAGCCGAAGCTGACCCCGTCGATCCGTCCCCGGCCGACGACGCTGGCGAAGCACCCTCCGCGTCTCACTCAACCGCATCGGCGGCTTCAGAACCAATCGCGCAAGGCCCCATCTCGGACACGGCAAAACCTGACGCCCCCGAAAGCGAGGACGCCTCGTCGCCCCCGTCTGCTCCACCGGCAAGCAAACCCGACTCGGCCCCGGTCGCGATCGGCACACCGGTGAAGCTCGCCCCGGCCGTCAACTTTCTCCCCGAGGCTCTGGCACCGATCGATGCAGGCAACGCCCAACCGTCTGCCGACGAAATCGAGGCGGTTTCCGAGGCCGACCGAAATAGCGATGACGAAATCGACGCGCTGGTCGTCAGCAACCGCGCACGCGCTCGACTGTTGAAGGTGCCTTCGCAGCAACAAGCCCAACCGGTGCTGCAAAAAGTCCAACCGGCGCCTCAGCCCCTACCTCAGCCCACCGCGACCGCAGAGCAATCAACACAGGATCCGGTCTCGCAGATCGCGGTCAATCGACATCCCAAAGCGGTCGCGATCGCGACGCCGCCGGTCGACCTTCAGTTCTCCGATCACGACGCCGCGGTCGTGCAGTCGGCGATTGATCCGATTCGGTTCAACGAAGCGGCGAAGACGGATCCCGCGGAACAGGATCAACAATGGCCGACCACAAACGCCCAGTCCAACAGTGCCGCAATGTCCGGTGACGTCCAACAGGACACGTTGGTCGTGAAGGCACCTGCGACCGCGGGCGGGCAACCACACGGGCCGTCGGATGTCCGATCGGCGGAACCTGACACGCACGATGCGATGCCAGCGATTTCCAGGCGTCAGCCCGTCGCCACCCGGACGGTGCTGGGCAAAACGGACGCCGAACGGACGCAACGCCAGGCGACAACCGGTCGCGTCGGATCGCATGCGATCGTGACCTCGGAAGCACCCGGCATCGAACAGATCGGCACCGATGAAGCCCCGTTGATCGCCGCACCGGTGGCAGTCAATCCGTCGCAAGCGGCGTCGCGTGCCGCGGCCGAGAAGGGGCGTCCATCGATCGCGAGGGCCGATTCCGGTCTCCCCGCCCGACTCGCTTCATCACGATCCAACCTGCGACGACAAAGCATCGATCCGGAACAGAAACGGATTGACGTGACGGTCCCTGACCCGCGGGCGTCACAGACGCACGGCGGCCCGGGGTCGCCATCCGGTGACCAACACCAGGCGGTCGTCTTGCAACTGCGGCGTGCCCAGGTCCGGTCGATGACGATCGGCGGTCGCGTTCGACGATTCACGATCGAAGACAAGGACGTTTGCCAGGCATTCGCGTCGGGGGCCAATCAAATCAAGCTGATCGGCACGGGAACGGGGCAAACCCAAATGACGATCTGGGCCGACGTCGTCGATGGCCAACCGACGCGGAAACAGACCTTCCAGATCCAGGTCAGCGAGGGTGTCGACGCGATCGGTGAAAAAGTCGCCGCCCACACCGAGTTGCTGAATGATTCGATCGACAAGGCGTTTCCCACCGCCAGCGTCGTCGTGTCGCTCCGCGGCGGAGAACTGGTCGTCGCAGGCCGTTGCGATGATGAGGAAACGGCAAAGCAAATCGTTCGCATGGTACGCAAAAGTTGTCTGGTCCCGGTCCAAGACAATTTGAAAGTTCGATGATCCAAGCGGGATGGTCTGTCGCTGTTCCGGTAACGGGACCGACACATCAGACGCGATTCAACCTGATTCAGAAACGTCACACTAACCACTGATTCATCGCGGAACTGTTCCGCAGCGATTTAGTCAACGAGGTTCGACATGAACAGCCCTCTGATCCACTCCGTCCTCCGGCGTCACGCCGCAAGGGTTCTGGCGATCGCCGCGGCCGCCACGATCGCTGTGGGCGGCGCGACCGCCTCGGCGCAAACCGGATTAGTGGGCACGCTCGGTGCCGGCCAGCCGACGCCCTCCGAGGCGACCGCCGGCTATCCGGCCGGCGCGGCCGCGATGTTCACCCCCGGAACCAAGATCCTCTCCGCCTCGGACGTGCCCACCGCGGCGGACGTCCGCCCCGGCCGACTCGCCCCCGGATCGATCGCCCACGCCGTCGGCGGCGACTTCGCCTCGGCCGACTCCGCTGGCGTCGCTCAAGTCGGATACGCCTGCCAAAGCTGCATGCAGCATTCCTGCAACGGAGCCTGCGGCGGCTATGGCATGTCTGGCTACGGCGGTCAAAGCATGGCCTGCGGCGTCCCCTGTGATCCCTACTACTACGTGATCGTCGAAGCGATGTACATGGAACGCAACGGCGAGGACGGGTTCAGTTTGACCCAAAACGAACGCATGGATGATTTCGGTTTCGAATGGATGCCCCGCATCACGTTCGGGACGCTGCCCAATTGCGTCAACGGATACGAGTTCACTTTCACCGGACCGACCGAGTGGAATCGCAGCCTGCGGGTCGTCGACACGAACTCGCCGGGCAACATCGATTCATTCCTGTTCGATGGTGATGGTCCGCCGACCACCGCCAATCCACACCCGCAAAACTTTGACGGCTCGTTCCTGGATCCCTTTCAAGATGCCAACCTGCAAACGCAGTTCTACAACACCGAGTACTGGAGCGCGGAGCTGAACAAGACGATCGTCGGCTGGGACGTTGCCAAAGTGCTGTTCGGCGGTCGATTGATCCGCGTCGAAGAAGACTTCGGGTACGCGTCACAAAAAGACATCTTTGCGTCCTCCGCCGATCTGACGGCCGGCACCGAGAACACGATGGTCGGCCTTCAACTCGGACTCGACCTGCTCAATCCGCTGACGCAGAACCTTTACACCGATCTGCGAGCCCGGATCGGCGTCCACTACAACTTTGCGGATTCCGAAATCCGGCTTCGCAATCAAGGCACCACGGTGCTCAGCACCAGCCGCGACGACGACGACTTCTGCGGCGTCTTTGATGTCGGCTTGGCGCTGAGGTATCAGCTGGGAGAAATCCTGTCGATCCGCGGCGGCGGCGAAGTCCTGTACATCACCAACACCGCTCTGGTCCCCGGTCAAATCGACGCCGCCGTCACCAACGCCTTGGGCAGCCGCATCGACATGAACGACGGCTTGCTGTTCTACGGCGGAACGTTTGGTATCGAACTGCGATACTGATCCGATCACGACGATTCACCCAGTAGCCGCCCGGTTCTCCTCGCGACGAGCAAACACTCGATCGCGGGGAGGATCTCGCGGCTATTTTTTTGATCTGCCGCTGACCTTCTTCTGCAACCAGTTCTGCACGCTCTGACGCTCCTCCTTGTGCTCTTCCGCCTCCCCGCTCAACGCGATGTTGGCCGTCATCTTTTCCGGTTTGATCTCGCGCGCTTCCCCACGCCCGATGTCACGCAGACATCGCGGGCAGGTCCGTGGCGGCTGGTCGATCCGCAGTCCGCACGCCGGGCAATAATACTGGATCTCTTGACGGACCGCGGCTTCGAACAAACCGCCGACGTCGCTGGCAGGAAACCATGCCGAGTCATTCTTGCGCAACCGCGTCTCCGGTTTGATCTCGCCCTTGCGGACCATTGCCAACAATTCGCTCGGACGCAACGGTCCCACTTCCGTTTGAACGTTGCCTTCCATTCGTTGTAAAAACCAAGCCGTCACGGTTTGAATCGCTCCCTAGAAAGCCCCCGGTTCGCTGGAATCCAAACAGTCTAGCAGATACGTGGCTCCGGCGACAAAAAAGGGCGCGGTCTTGCGTTTTTCCGCCATTTGGCCAGATAATAGAAATTTGACCTCCTGCCTTGCTCCGACTGGTCGCCCATGCGCTGCCCATTTTGCCATCTTGATGAAGACCGCGTCCTCGACACCAGGACGGCCGAAGGCGGTTACATGATCCGCCGCAAGCGGGTCTGCACCAATTGCAACCGCCGGTTCGCGACGGTCGAAAAAATTGAGCAACTGACGTTGCGCGTCGTCAAACGCGACCAGACCCGTGAACCCCTGGATCGCGAAAAAATTCGACGCGGCATCGAACGCGCCTGCAGCAAACGGTCCGTCCCCAGCGACAAGATCGAGCAGATCGTCCAAAGCATCGAGACGGAGATCTACCAGGAATACGAGACCGAAATTCCGGCCAAGGAGGTCGGCGAGATCGTCATGGCGCATCTGTCCCGCTTGGACGAAGTCGCCTACATCCGCTTTGCCAGCGTCTACCAGGAATTCCATTCCGCCGAAGACTTTATCAATGAAGTCACCCGGCTGAGCAAACGCCCGATCCGGACCTGAGGAGATGCGGGCGGGGCTGTCGGGTCTAGTCACAACCGAAGCAATCGTGAGCCGATGGCGCTAGCCACGGGCCCCCAAAGGCAAGGTTGTCACCGCTGGGCCCGCGGCTAGCGCCGTCGGCTCATTAAACCAACAGGCCGGCGAGCCAGTGGCCCGCGCTGGCGGTGGAGTTGAGTCACGGCCGCTCGCTCATGCGTCCCGCTGGCAGTTACTTGCGTGACCGCGACTGCATCCACCAGGCGTATTCGTTGACGGTGATGGTTCCGTCGCGATTGGCGTCGGCGTCGGCCGGGCTCATCAGCATCTTCTTCCATTCGCTGGCGACCAACTTCTTGTCGTTGTTTTCGTCGTAGCGGCCGATGATGCGTTCGGCATAGCTGATCATCTTGTCGTCCGGCGTGCCGATCTCGCCTGCCGGGGCGGAGCTGCTTCCGGAGGAAGACGACGCGGTGGAGGCCATGGTGGTCGCGGCGGAGGAACTGGCGCCCCGCTCGACCGCTCGGATCGCTTCGTCAGCGGTGATCACGCCGTCGCGGTTGAGATCTGATTGGAAAAATTCGCCGACCGTCTGGTCATCCCATTTACTGGCGAATTCCGCCATTTCGACCTGGCCGTCGTTGTTGGCGTCCTTATCGGTAAAGAACCCCGGCAAACCTTCGGGCAATCGCTTGTCACCGGTGATGCGATAGGACTTGCGACCGCCGTAGACGTCCGGCGGTTCGACATCGCCGCTGCGATCACTGTCGCGGCGCCGATTGCGGTCGTCATCGCGACGATCTTCCGAGGACTCGCGGCGGCGGGCGTAACGAACGGCCAATTCGCCGTCGGTCAATCGCCCGTCCTTGTTGCGGTCGAAATCCATCGGGTTGCCGGAGAAGCGACTGGAAAGCTCGTCCTTCTGCAGCACGCCGTCGCGGTTGCGGTCGTAGCGACGAATCGTTTCGGCGGCTTGTCGACGGTCCTCATCGGTCACCACCACGTCCATCATTTCCGCGGCCGGACCGAATCCGGCCAGCATCGGCGGAGGGGCGTCGGTGCCGAAACCCGGAACCAGCAGCTCGGGGGTCAGCGAATCGTCGCCGGAACCACCGCGGCCGCGAGACGAGTCGCCTCCGCCACGCTGCTCTTGCATCTTCTGAAAGGACTCCGTGACTCGTTTGATCGAAATCGGCTGGCCCGGTTTGATGCTCGGGTCGGTCGACTGCAAACGCTGGATCAGAAACTGCGCGGGGCCTTCCTGTTCGTCCGGGTCGATGGTCCCGTTGCCGTTTCGGTCCAGGCGGCTGAGAAAGCTGCTGGGGTCGAATCCGCCACGCGAACCGCCGCCACGGCCACCGCGGTCGCCACCGCCGCGATCACCGCCGCCGAACGGGCTGCCGCCGGGGCCGCCGCGAAAACCGCCTCCGCCGGGGGGGCCACCGCCCGGGAATCCGCCACCGGGGCCGCCACGGAAACCGCCGCCTCCCCGATCTCCGCCGCCGCGATCACCCCGGTCACCGCCACCGCGCTGGGCGGATGCCGGCGAGGGGGCCAGCAGGAAGAAAACACAGCAAACCGCGAAAACTGAAGTTTTTAGAGTGCTCATGGTGATGAAACCTCGGGCGGAGACGAAGGTTTCGTCAGTCTAGCTGATCCAGGCGGATTCGCCTAAAGAAAGATCGGCCGCTCGCTGACACGTCCCGCTGGCATGCGATGCCAGCACAGATTCAACGGACCACTAGTGCGAGAACCGCAGCAGCGCGTAATTCTTCCTGCCTTTACGGAGCACCATCACGGTTTCGCTGGCCAAGTCGGACTCGACCAAATGGCGGTTCATGTCGGTGACGCGTTGATTATTGATGTACGCACCACCATCTTTGATCGCCCGCCGCGCCTCACCGCCGCTCTTGGCCAGCCCGGCTTGCTGGAATGCTTCAACGACCCACAACCCTTCGCCGGACAACGCCTCGCGGGCCATCTCCTGGCTGGGCACGTCGGCAAAGATCTCGTTCAGCATCGCGTCGTCCATCGCTTCGATCTCGCCGCCGAACAGGGTTTTGCTGGCCTTGAGCGCGGAATTCAATCCCTCGTCACCGTGGACGAACTGCGTCATCCACTCGGCCAATCGTTTTTGGGCCGTGTTGCGTCCCGGATCCGACGCGGTCACTTCCGCCAGCGCGTCGTATTCTACACGCTCGATTTCGGTCAGATAGGCGATGCATTTCATTACGTCGTCATCGCTGACGTTCAACCAGTACTGGTAGAACGCGTAGGGGCTGGTGCGATTCCGGTCCAGCCAAACGGCGCCGCTTTCGGTTTTGCCCATCTTGCGGCCGTCACTGGTCGTCAATAGCGGGGCGGTCATCCCGAAGACCTGCTTGCCCAGCATCCGTCGGGCCAGATCGATGCCGGCGGTCACGTTGCCCCACTGGTCGCTGCCGCCGGCCTGGATCAGACAGCCGTGCTCGCGACACAGGTAGACGAAGTCATAGGCCTGCAACAGCATGTAGCTGAATTCGGTGTAGCTGAGGCCGGCTTCGCTGCCCAGCCGGGCCCGGACGGATTCCTTGCCCATCATCGTGCCGACGGGAAAGTTCTTTCCGACGTCGCGCAAGAATTCCAGGTAGCTGTAGCCTTTCATCCAATCAAAGTTGTTCAACAGCAGCGCCGCATGGTCGCCTTCGAAGGAAAGGAACTGCCGCATTTGGGCTTCGACGCCGGCGATGTTGGCTTGCAATTGTTCGGCCGACAGCAGGTTGCGTTCTTCGCTTTTGCCGGTCGGGTCGCCGATCATCCCCGTCGCACCGCCGACCAAGGCGATCGGGCGGTGTCCGGCTTGCTGGAACCGCCGCAGCAACATCAGCTGCATCATTGACCCAACGTGCAGGCTGGTCGCAGTGGGGTCAAATCCGATGTAGATCGTCTGGGGCTGCGAATCGAGCAGCTTCTTCAGGCCCTGTTCGTCGGTGACTTGGTGGATCAAGCCGCGCCAACGCAGTTCTTCGATCAGGTCTTTTTCAGGCATGATGGGATTCGATTTGAGTTTTCAGGATCGCCTCGGCGACGACCAAGTCATTGGGATGGGTGATTTTTAAATTGTCCGGCGCCCCCTGAACCAGCGCCACGTCGACTCCGATCCGCGTGACCAGTTCGGCGTCGTCGGTTGCCGGCCGGCCGCGGTGTTTGGCGTAAGCGCGTTGCAAGACGTCCAGTGCAAAGACCTGTGGCGTCTGGGCCAGCCAGAGGGTACTGCGGTCCACCGTCCGGCACGACACCCCCGCGTCGAGCGACTGTTTGACGGTCGCGGTCACGGGCGCGGCCAGGATCGCCGCACCGGTCTGGTCGGCCTTGGCGAACACGGCGTCCAAGTCATCGCGGCGGACCAACGGACGGGCCGCATCGTGGATCGCGATCAAGCCGACCGAACCGTCCTCGGCGACATGACTTAGACCCGACAGCACGCTCTCGGTTCGCTCCGCACCGCCGGCGACCAATTCGATCCCCAATTTCCGGACGTGATCGGCAAAGTCGCCTTCGAATCGCGGCCGGTCCTGGTCCGAAACCGGCATCACGATCCGCGACACCCTCGGGTGAACTCGCAAACGCCGGGCGGCGACGATCCAGATCGGCTCGCCGGCAAGAGCCGCGAACAGCTTATTCTCTTCGCGACCGAATCGCCGGCCACTGCCGGCGGCGGGCAAGATGACTGCAACGTTTTTTGGGGAATTTGACATCAGGGTTTCTTCACGCAAATGGACAGTCGCCGTCCTCTCCGAGGTCGGCGCGGGCTCAGCTCCGCTTTGACGCGCTCGCCGAGTTCGGAGAACACGGCGACTCTCCGAACCCATCGGCTACCCGAAAACCCGGCCACACGCATTAACGCCGCGCCGCTTCGTGCCGCAGCGGTACCCAGGCGGCATCCTGACCACTGCTGGCGACGCACTGTTGGATAAAGTACATGCCTTCGACGCCGTCATAACAATTCGTATAGATCGAATCGCGGCCGTCAAACGGTTGCCCCGCGGCCCGCTTGACCATGTCATCAAAGGCCCCGATGTAAATGTTGGCGAACGCTTCGAAGAAGGCTTCGGGGTGTCCGGCGGGCAAACGGCACACGCCGGCGCCCATGCGGTCCTGGTACTCCGGTTCGGGCGGCGGAACCAAGATCTGGTGTGCTTTTCCGTTGCGGCGGAAGGACATTTCGTTGGGGTTCTCTTGGTGCCAGGTCAACGAGCCCTTGGTGCCATCGATTTCGATTTCCAAACCGCAATGGCGTCCGTGGCTGATCTGCGACGCGGTCACGGTTCCCAGGGCACCGTTTTCATAGCGGATCACCGCGGTGCCGTAATCGTCCAACCGTCGTCCGGGCACGTAGGTCTTGAGGTGGCAACTGATTTGTTCGGGCAACAACCCGGTCATGAAGCGGCCCAGGTTATAGGCGTGGGTGCCGATGTCACCGAACGCCCCGGCCGCACCGCTTTTGGTCGGATCGGTCCGCCAGGCGGCCTGTTTCTGATCGTCCGATTCGATCGAATCACGCAGCCAGCCTTGGATGTACCGAGATCGGATCGCGTTGATTTCACCCAGCTCTCCGGCCAGCACCATCGCGCGTGCCTGACGGACGAGAGGGTAACCGGTGTAGTTGTGCGACAGCGCGAAAACGACGTCGCTGTTTTGGACCGTTTCGAGAAGCTGTTCGGCTTGGGCAAGGTCGTACGTCATCGGTTTGTCGCAGACGACGTTGAACCCCGCTTTGACGGCTGCTTGAGCGACTTCAAAGTGGACGTGGTTGGGCGTGGCGATGCTGACGAAATCGATCCGCTGGTCTTCGGGCAAGGCCAGTTCCGATTCGATCAACTCCTGATAGCTGGTGTAGGCGCGTGAGTCTTCGATCCCGTAGTCCGGGGCCGATGACTTGGCCCGCTCGGGGTTGCTCGAGAGTGCCCCGGCGGTCAAGACGGCGCGATTGTCCAAGCAGGCGGCGATCGAATGGACCCGACCGATGAACGAGCCTTGTCCGCCGCCGACGAGCGCCATGCGGAGTTTTCGATTCAGGGGTTCATTGATGCCCATAGGGATTTTGTTGACCTCGGTGATGCAAACAGGGACAATTTTTCGTCGTGGGATTGAAATCTCGCGTGGCCCGCAATCGTAAAGACACGTCGGCTGGCCTACAATTCCCCGTCTCTCGCGTCCCAGAAACGCGGACCCCGGAGCGCGGGTTCACTTTTCGATCACCGCCTGTCCCCCCATCCTTGCCGCACGGAGCAGAATTTTTATGGTTGACCATCCTCCACAAACTGACCAGCGATCGTTCCTTCGCCGTCGGTCGATCCCCCTGCTGGCCGTTGTCACATTGGCGTCGATCTTTGCCGCGGCGTATTACGCCGGTCAGACCCATGCCCTGCGTCAGGCCGCGGCGGGCGCGGATCAACAGGCAAATCCGCTGGGGGTGAAGCTGCCGACCTTGGACGCCACCGCCGCGGTGTCCAGCGAAAAGTTTTCGATGGCAACGGGATTCATCAGCGATCGTGCGGAAGGCTTGTTCGTGCTGGACCACAACTCGGGGCTGCTGCAATGTTCCGTCATGTATCCCCGGTTGGGAAAGTTTCTGGGGCTGTTCGTGGTCAACGTTCACGACGCCTTGGGATCCGGCAAAGGGGCCGAGTACATGATGACAACGGGACTGGTCGATATGCCCAGCAGCAATAACAATCCCCTGGCGTCGTCGGTGGTCTATGTGTTGAACACGACCACGGGGACCTATGCGTGCTACTACATCCCGTTCAACCGCACGCTGATGAATTCGAACCAACCCCAACAAGGCAACATGGTGCTGCTGGCGACCGGTTCGGCCGACCCCGTCGTCGACCGCGACGCGCTTCGCTAAACGCTCCTCGTTTCGATACCCCAAAAGGACTTTCATTGGCTCACGGATTGAACCCGGCGCAATCGGACGCCGTCGAAACCCTTTCCGGTCCCCTGCTGGTGTTGGCCGGCGCCGGGACCGGAAAGACGCGTGTGGTGACGTTTCGCATCGCCAACCTGATCCGCCACGGAACCGCTCCGGATCGGATCCTGGCGGTCACATTTACCAACAAGGCCGCCGGCGAAATGAAAGAACGCGTCGGCGAGCTACTCGGCTATGCCGGCAAACGCAAAAAGAGGGGCGAAAAACGCCCCGAGCCGACGATCAGCACGTTCCACGCCCACTGCGTCCGCGTGCTCCGCCGACACGCCACCGCGCTGGGCTATCCGGCAAAATTCTCGATCTACGATCGCAGCGACCAAGAATCACTCGCGCGCGAAATCCTCCGCCTGTTGCGACTTCCCGGCACGGCGCTCAAGCCCGGGGACTTGCTGGGGATCATCAGCAACTGGAAAAACGAATCGATTCATCCCGACCAAGCCCCGATGGTCGCGTCGACCGACAAGGAACACTTGGCCGCGGCAGGCTACCGCCGCTACCAGGAAGGCCTCAAGACGCGCGGCGCGATGGATTTCGACGACCTGCTGCTGCAAACGGAAGTCCTGTTCGACCAGCATCCGGAAATCCGTGACGCCGAGGCGGGTAAATTCGACCACGTCCTGGTCGACGAATACCAAGACACCAACGGCAGCCAGTACCGCATCACCAAGCACTTGGCCGGCAAGCACCGCAACCTGTGCGTCGTCGGCGACGATGACCAGTCGATCTACGCCTGGCGCGGGGCGGATGTGACTCACATCTTGAACTTCAAGAACGATTGGCCGGACGCAAAAATCGTCTGTCTGGAGGCGAACTACCGCAGCTGTGGCGCGATCCTGGAAATGGCCAACCGGCTGATCAAGTTCAACGCCGAACGCCACGACAAAGTGCTTCGCCCCTCGCGCCCCGACGGCGTGCGGCCGCGGATCGCACAGCACAAGGACGAAACCAAAGAATCACAATCGGTCGTCGGCGAGATCAAACACCTGATCGAAAACGAACACATCCAACCGCGCGACATCGCGATCCTGTTTCGCACCAACGAACAACCGCGTCTGTTCGAAACCGAATTGCGCAAGGCCGACGTCCCCTACGTCATGCTGGGAAGCCAATCGTTTTTCGATCGCCGCGAAGTCCGCGACATCGTGGCGTACCTGAAATGGATCGATCAGCCCGATGACGAAGTGTCGCTGTTGCGGATCATCAACACGCCGTCGCGAGGGATGAGCCCCAAAACGGTAAAGACCTTGATGGAACACGCCGTGGCCGACGGTGTGTCCATTTGGCAGATCATGCAACGCCGTGACATCGTTGCCGATCTGTCCCCGGCGGCCCAACGCGGCGTCGCCGACCTGCAATCGGTGTTTGCCGACGTCACCGCCCGGGCAAAAAGCGAATCGCTGTCCGCGGCGATGGACACGTTGCTGACGCGGACTGCGTACGCCGATGAAATCAACCGGCTGTACGACGAGCCCGAAGACCGTCAAAACCGCATGGCATCACTCGGGGAAGTGGCCAACGCGATCGGCGCCTTCGAAGACAATCGCGACGACGCCGACTTGACCGGTTTCCTGGCCGACATCGCCCTCTCCGGTCGCGAGATGGGCAATGAAAAAGACAAGCTGGCGATGCAGAACGCCGTTTGGCTGCTCACCCTGCATGCCGCCAAAGGCCTCGAGTTCCCGGTGGTCTATATGGTCGGGATGGAGGAAGGCTTGCTGCCGCATTCGCGCAGCGTCAAATCGGGCCGCGAGGAAGACATCGCCGAAGAACGGCGACTGTGTTACGTCGGAATCACCCGCGCCCAAGAACAACTGACGCTTTCGATGGCGCTGACGCGGCGCAAATGGGGTAAGCCCGTGCCGACGATCCCCAGTCAGTTCTTGTACGAAGTCACCGGCCAGGCGACCAACCCGAACCAGTTTCGCAAGCAACGAAAGATGGCCCGCCGCTGACGTTCGAGCTCTCATCATCAACGCGCCGGAGGTGACTGCCGCATGGAAGGGAGTTGGGTGCGATCGGACGGATGGGACCAATAGGACCTCTATGTCGCATGTGTCCTATCGGTCCTCTCAGACCCTCGGTCGCTAGCCGCGTCCCGATTTGGACGCGGCACTAGCTGGACAGCGCCACTTTGCTGAAGAAACGCTGTGGATCGCCGGTCGAACGTAGCTACCTTCGCCGGAAGGTGGATCCCCTGGGTTTTCCACGCTCTGGCGAGCGTAGCTACGCCAAAGTGGCGCTGTCCAGCTAGTCAATCGAATCGATCGCTTGGCGGACGGTAAAGTGTGGACCGGAAGCGACCGAGTCGTCAGGGAATTTGTTAGCGGTCCAAACCGTTTCTCCGTCGAACGCTGCGGAGAGTTTTGCGGAGGATGCTCTGGCGAAGGCATAACGCCACACAGGCTGCCCCTCGGCAAGCGTCGCTTCGATGATCAACAAGATCTCCGGATCATTGCCTTGGGCGAACACAAAAATGGCACCGTCGACGGCATCGCCCCCGGTTTTGACATTTGAATTACCGAATCGAAAGATCGGCTTCGGCAACAAACGTAACACTTGACGATCGGAATTGCCGTCATTGAAACCTTCCAGCACGCCCGTGCATCGTCGTGCGAGCTGTTTCATTTGACTCAACCGAAGCGTCCGATTGACGCCTGGCCGGAAGGTCACGTCGGCGACATGAAACGTCAGATTCGATTGAGCGGGTTCCCAAGTTGGACCGGCATCAAACCTGATCCGAAAGTTGGGGTTCTCGGTTAACACATCAAGTGTGCGAGTGGTTCGCTGACGAGATTTGACTTGGGCGGTTGGAGAGAAGAAACTATTGCCCGGAAACAGTGTTTAGGTTCCATACCACCAGGGGATCACTGTCCGGTCGACAGGGCAGCGACCTCCTGTTTTTTTCTGCGCCCAGGTGAGAGGATCAAGCATTGTCTGAAATTTTAACGGAAGGATCGAGATGATTCAGTTTCTTGGCTTGGCCCGGGCATGTTGTCGCCGACCATTGGTGACTCCATCGGTACGCAGACTCGTCCGATCGGCCCTCACTGCCGCGGCAAGTCTGATTGCGTTTGGCGGTACAACATCGCTGGCGACGGCGCAGTCGACAGAGCGTCCCAACTTGGTGCTGATTCTGGCCGATGATCTGGGATACGGCGATGTCAGCTATCAGGGGGCACCGGATTTAAGAACACCCAACTTGGATCGCCTGGCCGCCCAAGGGATCACGTTTACGAGCATGCGTGCCAACTGCACGGTGTGTTCGCCGACGCGTGCGGCGATCATGACCGGTCGCTATGCCGATCGTGTCGGGGTGCCGGGTGTGATTCGGACCTCGCCGCCGGATTCGTGGGGGTACCTCGCCCCCGGCGCAGTGACGATCGCCGACCGGTTGGGCGATGCCGGTTACCATACCGCGATCGTCGGCAAATGGCACTTGGGGTTAAGCTCACCCAACACGCCCAATGAACGCGGCTTTGACCTGTTCCATGGCTTTCTGGGTGACATGATGGATGACTATTACCATCATCGTCGTGGCGGCATCAACTTCATGCGTCACAACGCCGATCCGATCGAACCGGAGGGCCATGCGACCGAGTTGTTCACCCAATGGGCGATCGATTACGTAGACGAGCGAAACAAGTCACCCGAGCAACCGTTCTTTCTGTATCTGCCCTACAACGCGCCGCACTTCCCGATCCAACCGCCGCCGGACTGGTTGGACCGTACGAAAGAGCGTTTTCCCGACATGGATGAAAAACGGGCATTGAACGTCGCCTTTGTGGAGCACTTGGACTTCCATCTGGGGCGATTTCTGACGCACCTGGACAGCCTGGGTTTTCGCGACAACACGGTCGTCGCCTTCACCAGTGACAACGGCGGATCAATTCCACACGGCCAGCGAAATCTGCCCTGGCGCGAGGGCAAACAAAGCCATTATGACGGCGGATTAAAAGTCCCCTTCATCATTCGCCCGCTGGACAAGAGCCTCGCCGGCAGCGAATCGGACTATGCTGGGTTGACGTTTGACCTGACGGCGACGTATTTGGAACTGGCCGGCGCCGTGCGGGACCCGGAGTCGGACGCGGTCAGCTTGATGCCGATTTTGCAAGACCGACCGATGCCCGACGAACCCCGGGAACTGTACTTTGTCCGTCGCGAAGGCAACAATCGATACGTCGGCGGCGCCTACCATGCTCTCATCCGCGGCAGATGGAAATTGATGCAGAACGACCCGTTCTCACCGCTGGAACTGTATGATCTAGAGATCGACCCGTATGAAGAACACAACGTGATCGGAAAGAACCCGCGAATCACGAGCCAGCTGAAACGCTCGCTTCGTGCACACATCCAGCGCGGCGGACGTGTCGCTTGGCAACCGTAAACCAGCAGACCGACGAAGATGATCCAGGCCGCACTGATTGCGTTGATTCGCGACGGGGAAACCACCATGTTTATCGACCCCTACGGCGCGGCTTGTTTCGCGCGTCAGCTGGTCTGGGGTCAGGATGCGTTGCACCAGTGGCTGGCCGGCCGTGAACCGGTCAACGAATTCGACACCGATTGCGAAGCCGGTGCGGTGATCGATTATGACGCCCAGGCATTGCTGTGGTACAGCGAAAACGACGAGGTCGACCAACCGCGGTCGCAGCAACTGCTGGACACCCTGATCGCCGAAGCCTGGCCGGGGTTCGAGATCCTGTACGCCGATTCGATGTGTGACCTGCAAATCGCCGCCGGTGATTCGATCAGCCACGCCAGTGCGCAGCGATTGCGAGTCGTCGACGCTAACGTTGATCCGCTGGAATTCCGTAGTGAAACGTTGGACGAGGAAACGCCGCATTGCGAAGAATTTGATCCCGATGGCGAAGACGAGTTCTTTGCCTGGGTGACGATCGTGGACGACGACCAAACGGTCCAGCATCGCCTGATCGGTGAAATCACGTCGGATGTGGTTCGCAACGAAGACGACCCGCTGGCGCGTTTAAAATCGCTGCCGGCCTACGACGTGCCCGCCGAACGCAACGTCAGCGAAGCCGTCCTGTTTGATGTGCCGGCGCGCCGAATCGATCTATGGGGCCGACGCGAGATCCGATCCGTCGCAGGCGAGATGGCGCATTGCTGGACGGACTGGGACGTGCAGTGCATCGAGGCCGATGGCTACCAGCATCAATGCCGCATCAGCGGCCCCGCCGGAACCCCCATGACCGCCGCTCAGGCACTCGGCCCACTGGTCCCCATCCTCCTGATGACCCGACACATCGACCCGGCCATGATGCTCGGCGAACTCGGCAAGTCCTTCAAGGGTTTGATGGCGAAGCTGGTGGGTCTGCTGACCGTGCTGGTGTGCTTGCCATTCGTGTTGTTTGCGTTGATCACCGGGAACTGGAAGACCGGGGGCATCACCATCGGGGTGATCGTCGCGTTGGTCGTGATCGGATTCAAACTGATCGAAGCGAAATGGCGACGTGGATTCGCCGCCACGATACGCGAGGTCGGATCCGATCTCGGAGGCCCCGATGCGGATCAACCCTCCACCGCCGGACCGCAGGACCCGCGCCAACGCCGAGAACAACTCGATCAATTGCTGGCCCGAGCCGGGCTACCCAGCATCGCGGAAATTGAACCCCACTTCGACAGCGATTTTCCCGCTGCGATCTCATGACCGTTTTCCCCCTTTCCAATATCCCATCCATGCGATTCCTCTTTTGCCTGTCCGTTGCGCTGATCCTGGCCGCTCCCCTGACCGCCGGGTCCCCGTTGGTCGCCAACGAACGTAATACGCTTTACTGGTTCGATTCCGACGGCCAAGTGACCGCGTCGGTAAAACTGAAGGCTGCACCGCACGACATCCATGTGCTGCCAAACGGAAACGTGCTGACGCACCAAGGAACCGAAATCGTTGAATTGGACGCGAACAGCCGTGACGTCGTCTGGTCCTTTGACGCACTCCGGCTGGCAACGGCCAAGAAAGTCGAATTGCATTCGATCGCGCCGCTGCCCGGCGAGAAGCTGATGGTGGCGCTCAGCGGCGAAGGAAAGATCTACGAGATCGACCGCGAAGGAAACGTTCACAAACAATTCAATCTCAAACGCGACCGCCCCCACCCTCACCGCGACACGCGGTTGGTCCGCCCGATCATCGCCGGCGACGACTGGACGTATCTGGTCGCTCAAGAAGGCGACGGTTACGTTCGCGAGTACACCCGAAACGGAGCGATCGTCTGGGAGTACGACGTGCCGTTGTTCGGCAAACAGCCCCTGGGAGGCCACGGGCCGGAGGCTTTCGGCGACTCGGTCTTCAGCGCCCTGCGTCTGCCCAACGGGAACACGCTGATCGGCACCGGGAACGGGCACAGTGTGCTGGAAGTCACGCCGGAAAAAGAGATCGTGTGGCAGGTCGACCAGAACGACTTGAAAGGCATCACGCTGGCGTGGGTGACGACGCTGCAGGTGCGAGACAACGGCAACATCATCGTCGGCAATTGTCACGCCGGCCCCGGTCAGCCGCAGATCGTCGAAATCGATCGCAAGAAAAACGTCGTCTGGTCGTTCACCGATTTCGAGCACCTGGGGAACTCGGTGTCGAATTCGGTGGTGCTGCGATAAGAACCGGCGGTTCGCCCGTACGACGTCCTTTCTAGGTCCTCGCGGGAAGCCCCCTGTGGACGACGGCCCGAAAGGGCCATCGTACCCCGAGACGCAGTCCGTTTCGTCGCGATGATCCTTACAGCCCGAATCGTTCACGGGGGTCGGTCAAGCCATCGGCGAGCCGGCGCAGCGCCTCGGTTTCGATCTGCCGAACGCGTTCGCGGGTCAGCCCCAATTCGGCGCCAATCTCCTTGAGCGTTTTCGGTTCGCTGCCGTCCAGGCCGAACCGAAGTTTCAAGACCATCGCCTCGCGTTCCTCCAGGTCCCCCAACAGCTCCATGGCGTGGCGCAAGATGTCGTGATCGAGCATCATTTCGTCGGGGGCCTTGAGCCGTTCGTCCATCACCATCTCACCCAGCGACCACCCCGATTCGCTCTGGTCGCTCTGCGGCGTGCTGTTGCTGATTCGGATCGCTTTGCGAATGATCGGCAGCTTCTTCTTGGGCAACCCCAACACACGGGCGACTTCTTCGTTGGTCGGCGTGCGGCCGAGTTCTTCACTCAACCGCGCGGTCGCACGTCGCCACTTGCTCAACAATTCCACCATGTAAGCGGGAATGCGAATCGTTTTGGCACTGTTGATCAGCGCCCGCTTGATCGATTGCTTGATCCAGTAGCTGGCGTAGGTGCTGAACCGGGTTCCGACGGTCGGGTCGAATCCCTCGACCGCCCGTAGCAGGCCCAGGTTTCCCTCCTCGATCAGGTCTTGCAGGCTGAGGCCTTTACCGGTGTAGCCGCGTGAGATGTTGACGACCAACCGCAAGTTGGCCCGGACCATGCGGTCACGCGCTTCGACATCACCTTGTTCGATGCGGGCGGCCAATTCGAGCTCTTCTTTGGCCGTCAACAACGCCGTCTCGTTGATCTCGCGTAAGTAGGTTTCCAGCGGCGATTGAGCGGCATCGGTCCTGCGACTCGCTTTGCGAGTTTTTTTGACGTCGTCAAGATCCGGATCAACTGAGGGGGCGACGAATTCAGACATGAGAATTTTGGGTAGGTTGAATCGGTGCGGCCATTGCCGCCGCGGACGAGTTGCCGGTGGTCGCCGGAAGGGTGGGCGATGGCCGGGAAGAGGTGCGTGCGCAGCTGACAGTCGGCATAAGGGGCTGCCGTAGGGTGTGCATCGGACGCCGGACCAGCCGATCTGCAATTTCGGTGAATCGGTCATGGGTTTGCCAGCGTTGGCGATTGTCCGGGTCCTTCCGATTGTTCACAAAACACGGCTGGGATGACCGAGCCGGGACGAAGCGGGGCAAAGGTGGCTTGTCGACGATCATCGGATGCCGTTTACTTTGTAGCGACGCTCGCCAGAGCGTGGAACGACCGCCGTCTGGCGACGGCAGCTACGGTGAAGCCGGCATCCGTTCTTGCCCGTTGCTCTCCGAAGCAGCTCTCCCCGCACCCGCCCTGATGTTGACCGGCCATGTTGATCGACTCACACCATCACCTCTGGACCTACTCCGCCGATCAGTATCCATGGATCAACGACCAGATGTCGGTGTTGCGACGCGATTTCTGGACCGACGAGCTGAAAACGCTTGCGATTGAAAACGGCGTCGATGGCTTCGTCTCCGTCCAAGCCAGACAGACGTTGGAAGAGACCGAAACGCTGCTCGCGTTGGCGGAATCGGAACCGTTGATCAAGGGCGTCGTCGGCTGGGTCGATTTCGCGTCCGATCAAGTCACCGCACAACTGGATCGTTTCGCCGACAATCGTCAACTGAAAGGACTGCGGCACGTCGTCCAGGATGAACCCGATGATCGCTTCATCTTGGGCGCGGACTTCAATCGCGGGATCCGCGAATTGGCCGGCCGTGATCTGGTTTACGATGTCTTGATCTTCGCACGACAATTGGAACCTTCCATTGAGTTCGTCCGCACACACGGCGACCTCCCGATGGTGTTGGACCACATCGCGAAACCGACCGTCAAAGACGGCCGAGTCGACGCGCGGTGGGAATCACAGATCCGCGAAATCGCAACTTTGCCGAATCTATCGTGCAAGTTTTCCGGCGTCGTCACCGAAGTCGTCGACTCGTGTTGGGACATCGAAACGGTCCGGCCGTACTGGGAAATCGTGCTCGACGCGTTCGGCCCGTCCCGGTTGATGTACGGCAGCGATTGGCCGGTCTGTCTGCTACGCACCCATTACGATCACTGGCTGGAAACCGTCCGGTCACTGGCCGCTGAACTTTCCAGCGACGAACAACAACAAATTTTCGGCGGTACCGCCAAACGCATTTATCACTTGGAGTAACCCATCGATGCGCGCGATCCAAATCAGTGAAGTCAAAACGCTCAAGCCCATTGAAATCGAATCACCGCCGGCCCCCGGACCGGGACAGGCTCTGGTCCGCACTCACCGGATGGGCGTCTGCGGGACGGACATCAGTTGCTACTTGGGCAAGTTTCCGTTTTTCGATTTCCCGCGAATCCCCGGCCACGAACTCGGCGTCGAAGTCGTCGCGGTCGGTGAAGGCGTGACGAACGTTGCCGCCGGCGATCGCTGCAGCGTCGAACCCTACATGAACTGCGGCACCTGCTACCCCTGTCGCCGAGGAGCGACCAACTGCTGCCAAAACTTGAAAGTCATCGGTGTGATGATGGACGGCGGACTCTGCGAGTCGTTCCTGGTCCGCGCCGACAAACTGCACCCGTCCAAAAAGCTCTCCTTCGACCAACTCGCACTGGTCGAAACACTTGCGATCGGCTGCCACGCCAACGACCGAGCCAACCCGCAACCGGCCGACCACGCGATGATCATTGGGATGGGCCCGATCGGACTGGCGACGCTGGAGTTTGCCAAATTCACCGGGGCAAAGATCAGCGTGATGGACATGAACCCCGACCGCTTGGAATTCGTCCGCGATAACTACGGCATCGAAAACACGGTGCAGTTCAAAGGGGACGGCAGCGAGCTGGAGCGGATGAAGGAATTGACCGGCGGCGACCTTTATCAATCGATCGTCGACGCGACCGGAAACCGTCATTCGATGGGCGGCGCGTTGAACTATCTGGCCAGCACCGGATCATTGGTCTATGTCGGCATCACGACCGACGAAATCACTTTCCGCCACCCCACGATGCACAAGCCCGAGGCGTCCATCCTGGCATCACGCAACGCCTTGCCCGGTGATTTCACGCGCATCATCCAATTGATCGAAGGCGGATTGATCAACACCGATCCGTGGATCACCCACCGCACCGACATGGACAAGGTGTTGACGGATTTCGAGTCCTTCACCAAGCCCGAAACCGGGGTGATCAAGGCCGTGATCTCGGTCAGCGGTTGATCACACATCCAACGCGGACACCCAACGGGCCCACTCGGGTTCGTCCCTGGGGTCCAACAGCGGCTCGGGAATGATCGGCAAACGTTTGCTTTCGGGCGTTCCGGGCGTTTGGGCACGGACGGTCAACAACCCGTCCACGTTCAATTCGAATCCGATGCTGCGGGTTCGTTTCAGTTGGTTGTTGGAATCTTTATCGACGTTGAATTCGTAGCGTCCGAGCGAGTGCCACTTGTCGCCGCGGACGCCGGAGGATTCGACGACCGACAAGGTCATGGAGAATCGATCTTTGGCGATCGTGAGTTTGCGGTTGGTGCGCGCCGGTAATTTCGTGCCGCGGGGGATGATCGGCAGAATGCGGCGCCGCCCGCGGCTGTCTTCGACGACGATGCCGATCGTTTGGCTAGACACGCATCGTGGCGGCACCAGCAAATCCGTGCGCTGCGGCAATTCGGCGGCCAGACAGGCTGCCGCCCCTCGAGCGATGTCGCTGTGATCGACCACGCGGATATCCAGTTCCGGCGACAGTTTTTTGAACAAGCGGTGCTGCAATTCCTCGATCCGCAACAACGGTCCGTGGATCACGCCGGAATCGATCTTTTTGGGATGCACGCCCGCCTGCTGGCAAACCGAATGCATGTCGCGGCGGATCCCGTGAATCAAATCGGCGCATTGTTCCAGCCACTTCTGCCGCGACACGGTGATCGACCATGACGCATCGTCTTTGTCGACACTGATCGTGACCTCGGGCATCATCAGCAACGAATTCATCGCCTGCTCGCACGACACCTGCAATCGCGACGCCGTGACGGTGTGTTCGGTCGGGTCGAACCCGTGACGGCGCCGAAATGCTTCGGCGGCCAGTGTGACCAGGCGATGCTGCCAGCTCAACATGCTGGTGTGCCAATGGCCGGCGGTCGCCAGTTGCGTCAATTGCATGCCGTCGCGTTTGACCAGAGCGACCTCGGTGGCTTGGCCGGACAATCCGATAAACAACATCGTTTCGGCCGAATTGATGTCGATCGGTTTGTTCTCGCTGACCACCGCAGCGTCGATGTCCATCAACAAGGATTGGATGGCCGCGACGCTGCGGTCGACCAATCGAACCGATTCCAGCCCCGCCAATCGCGACGCCTGTTTGATGCTGCGACGATGAAACTGGTCGTAACAGGCGGGAACCACCATCGATGCCAATTTGGGCATGGCGTGCCCCGGCCAACCGTTGGAAACGATTCGCCGAATGGCCAGCGCCAGCAACACCTCCGGCGGGCAATGCCGCCCGGCGATCTCGCGGCGGACGATGTCCTTGCCGATGTACATCGGCAAGCAATGAACGACGCTGCGGGGCGCGGTCAGACGCATTTGATTGGCGTCCATGTCGAACAGCAACCTGCCGTGATCGTTGGCAATCGCCATCCGAAACAACGGTTGGTCGTCGCCGCCGGCGGTCAGATTGTGGATCCCGATCCCTTGGACGGATTCCGCCGCGGCCGCATAAAACATGGCCATCTCGATCGCAAACACGGGCTGGTTGGCGATCGCCGTGGATCCCCCGGAGATCGTCGAATCGTTGCCGCTGCTTTGCCGATTGATGAACTCGGCCAACCAAGCCGGACTGTGCGATTCCTCGGCATAGGCCCCCAGATCTTCCACGACCTCGTCCAGTGACGCGTAGCGTTCACTGAGCCGTTTGGCCATCATCCGCCGCAACAGATTGCTGAGCCCCAGATCGACGTCGCTGCGCAGCTGCATCAGGTCCGGGATCTCTCCGTGGCGGTGCCCATAGACCTGGTCCAAGTACTCACCCTGATACGGTGGTTTGGCGGTCAATAAAAAGAACAGCACCGCGCCGAGGGAATAGATATCGCTCCGCGGATCGGCTTCATCGGGCGATTCGAGTTGCTCCGGTGACATGTAGGCCAGCGTTCCGATCAACCGGCCTTTGCGCTTGTGATGCGAATCCGGGTCCTGGACGCGTCCGAGTTCGCGACCGTCTTCGGACCACAGGACGTTGCTGATTTGGGCCAGCCCCAGATCCAGGACCTTGATCGTCCCGTCCTCCGCACGGATCAGGTTGCCGGGTTTGACATCGCGGTGCACGATTCCGGCGCGATGGGCATGCAGCAACCCCAATGCGGCTTGTCGGATCACCGCGGCGGCCATCCCGGGTGACAGCGGGCCGTTCTTGGCGACCAGTCGCGTCAACGTCATCCCGTCGACATACTCCATGACCAAATAATGGATCCCGCCGAATTCGCCGGCGTCAAAGGCGGTGACGATGTTCGGGTGCATCACGCGCGAGGCGGCACGCACTTCGTCGTAGAATCGTTCCACCGACGCTTCATCGGACATCCGATCACCGCGCAAGATTTTCAGCGCGACCTTGCGTTGCATCCGCACGTGCTCGGCCGAGAACACCTGTCCCATGCCGCCCGAACCGATCAAGCCCGTGATGCGGTACTCGCCGATCTGTTTGGGAACCGTTTCCTCGGTCGGCGCGCGCTTGGCTCTTGTTTTCGTTTTTCGCGGCGCACTTGATTCAGAATCATCGTCCGGGGGAAACGCCTGGTCCGAGGCCACGCTCAGGTCAATCTCCGGCTCGGACAAATCCCCGATCTCGCAGGTCGCCGGATCGGCGCTGACCGCGTCGCGGTAGGACGGCGCGCTTTTCAACTCCGCCGAATCGACGACTCCCCCTTCAAATTCGCTGGATAGCGAATCGGGCGTCGAATCGTCGCTGTTGTGGAGTGGATTGTTCAACGTGATGGATGCCGGGGCGCGGCGGGTGCAAATGGATCGTCGCGTGGTGTTCGGTTTCGCCGCCGGGCCGATGGGGCCGCGCTCGTGATTCCGTTCGTGATTCCGAACGACTGCCGCCGATCTGTCACTATACCGCAAGACCGGAGGAGTTGCCGGAATCGGATCCGGCACGTTACTCTAAGATCCGGAAGACGCAGACGGGTGAATGTCGCCCGACACGTCGGTTTCTCCTCACTCGAACTCGGCCTGTTATCTTGCCAGCATCGGATCAACCGTCAATATCCAATCCCCCGCCCTCCCACTTGCCCGCTGAAAACGGGGACGGTCGTGTCCTGCGAATCGCGACGCGTGAAAGCCCGCTGGCCCTGTGGCAGGCTCGCCACGTCGCCGGGCTGCTGGCCGAGCGGACGCTGCCGCCGCAAATCGTGCCGATGGTCAGTAGTGGTGACGTCGACATGCGGCCGATCGACGGCAAACGATCCGTCGGTGTGTTCACCAAACGGATCCAGCAGGCGCTGCTGGAAGACGAAGGTGACGTCGCGGTGCACTCGATGAAGGATTTGCCCACCGAGCCCCACCCCCGGCTGCGGATGGTGGCCTCGCCGGAGCGTGAAACGGTCGCCGATTGTCTGGTCTCGCCGGCGGGCACGGAACTCGAGGACCTGCCGCATGCCGCACGCATCGGGACCGGCAGCCGCCGCCGCGCCGCACAGTTGCTGAAAGTCCGCCCGGACCTGGAAGTGTTGCCGATCCGCGGGAACGTGCAAACGCGGCTGCAGAGAATGCATGACGGCGAGTATGACGCGATCATTTTGGCAGCCGCGGGAATCGAACGGCTGGAGATGATGGATTTACCCCGCGTCGAATTGCCGCTGGACCTGATGCTGCCCGCCCCCGGCCAAGGTGCCTTGGCGATCGAAGTCCGCGGCGACGACTCCCATGCCGTTTCGGTGGTTTCCCGCATCAATGTCCCGCGATCGGCGGCGTGCACGTCGGCCGAGCGGACGTTATTGTCCGACCTGCACGGCGGCTGTTTGGCTCCGATCGCAGCCCTGGGAACCGTGACCGAACGCGGCGGCGGAGATCAGCCATCGGTCACCCTGAATTTGATCGCCCGCGTGTTGTCGGCCGATGGCAAAACGTGCTTGGAATCCCAAGCCGACACCCCCATCGACTTGAGTTCCGACGACTGGCAACGCGTCGCGATCGAACTGGGACGTAACGTCGCTGCAATGCTGATCGATCAGGGCGCCAAACCGCTGATCGAAGCGGGGCGATAGAATTGGGCACAAAAGAATCCCCCCATCACTCCTCCCCAAGGTCAACCCCGTGCCGACACACCCCAGATCGATCCGCCACAAGACGAATCCGCCCAGCCGCCGTCAATTCATCACCGCCATCGGTGCGGGCTGTGCCGCCGCCGGCACCGCAAGCCTGCTTGGCCCCGCGACGACGACCGCCGCCGAACCGTTTCCGCGCAGCGGTGATCCACGGTTCCGCCTCGGTTTGGCCGCCTATTCACTCCGCAACTACTTTTCATTCATGAAGGGCAAGCGGAAAGAACCGGCCGGCGGAGGCAAGGCGATCGACATGGTCGGCTTTCTGGACTATTGCGTGCAGCAAGGATTGGAAGCGGCCGAATTGACCAGCTACTTTTTCCCGCCCGACGCCGACGACGCCTACTTCTTGGAACTCCGCCGACAAGCGTTCCTCCGCGGCGTGACGATTTCCGGCACCGCCATCGGCAACAACTTCACTCAAGGCGCCGGCGAAAAGCTGGACCGGGAAATCGAAACCGCCCTCGAGTGGATCGACAAGGCCGCCGTCTTGGGCGCGCCCCACATCCGATTCTTCGCCGGCAAAGGCAAGGAACTGGACGATCACCCCGAACGGATGGATGAAGCCGTCGCGGCAATGAAACGCTGTGCGGAGCGGGCCGGCCAGCGTGGCGTCTTTCTGGGCATCGAGAACCATGGCAATCTACGTCCCGACCAATTGCTGCCGATCGTTCATACCGTTGACCATCCCTGGGTCGGCATCAACTTGGATACCGGCAATTTCTACAGCGAGGATCCCTACCGCGATTTGGAACAGTGCGTCCCCTACGCGGTGAACGTCCAAGTCAAAATGAACATGAAGAAGCCCGACGGGACGGAGTATCCGGCCGACTTGGATCGGATCGCCGGGATCCTTCGTGACAGCACCTACCAAGGCTTCGTGGTTCTGGAATACGAAGACGAACAGCCATACGACCACATTCCCGCGGCCCTCGATCGACTCCGTAGCGCACTTCGTGCCTAGCGTTAATCGTTAGCACCGTTACGGACCAAACAACCCGGCGCCGCCCGGGGGGCGAGGCCGCCAAAACGATCCTTTTCCTGAAGCTTTTGTATGGCTCCGTCAGGAAACAGACTACTGTCTAGGTGTGCGAGGGACGCGAGACGAAGCTGGCACAACAACGAGATATTAAGCGTCCCCCCGTGCGAGGCGGGGTCGGTTCTTCGGAATCGGCCTCGCCTTTTTTTGTGCCGCCCACGCCGTCATGGCCAACACCGCCAACAGGCTCGCCAGCGCCGCGTAAACCGGTTGTCGCCACGGCCCCAGTGCTTGCACCAGCAACATCACCAACGGCCCAGCCAAGATGACCGCGGCCGCCCAGCCAGACCAGGCCGCCAGCGTCGCCTGCGGCGACACGATGCGAACCAACGCATAGGTGAAACTCGGCAAGACCAGTAGATACGCGCCACCGGGAAGCGCCATCGCGAGCACGGTCCCCAACGCTGCGGTCACCCACCAGATCCAATCGCTGACGACCTCCGCTTCGTCGGATTCGATCCGCTTGGTAAAACGTTCCAGCAACGCGGTCACGACCAGGAACGAGGCGGCGATCGTGACCACCCCCGCCTGCAGATCGATCGGAGTGTACTTCAACACCGAAAACGGCGTGGTCCGCAAACCGAGTTGAATCACGACGCCGACCAACAATCCGGCGGCGATCGACAGCAGGACGACCAAGGCGTGCCGCGGCAAGCGTCTCACTCGACCGAGCGAACGTCCGCGCAGACACACCACTCCCATCAACGCAGCGGCCACAATCGCGATCACCCTCTGGATGCCTTCGCCGAAGTGCACCACGGTCCAACCATACAGATCAAAGAACACGGCGTTGCCGTGCGCGGGGTCTTCGGTCGATGCGTTCAACCGGCGCGTCGTCGGACCATCCAAGCGGTCGATGGCACGGTGCATCGAAAACAATTGTGCCCCCATGTGCTGGAGCGTCCGGTCGCTCAGGTTCTGCGGCGTGTCTTCGGGGCGGTGATAACGATGGGCACCCCCGATGACGGCGTAATTGAATCCGGACAGTCCCAGTTTGCCGTGCCAGGCGTTGAAATCCGTCGCATTGGGCAGTGACCGATAGATCGTGACGGCCAGTGACGAAGTAATCTTTGGTCGCGCCAAGTCGTCAATGATGGTCGAAACCCAGCCACTGTTGTTGACATGCGTTTCAAACATCGCAATCCCGCCGCGCGTACCGCGGGCATCGAAGTTCAACACGAACGCGGGGCGGGGAAAGGGCAGCGATTCTTGGGCAACGATCGCGTACGCGCCCAGCAGCCCGAATTCTTCCCCATCGGTAAACAAGTAATGCGTGGTGCGAACCGGCCGGGACGTCGACAGATGGCGGATGTGTTCAACCAAGGTGACAACGGCCGAACCCGCATCCCCGGCACCGGGCCCCCAGCGGCACGAATCATGGTGCGTGGCGATCAGGATCGGTGCCAACGAGGGATCAGATCCTTCGACGGTGACCCACAGGTTTTTCAACACCGTCCCGGGTGGCAACAGGTCGACGCGGCCTCCCGGATGACGATCCTGACGCTGCGGATCCCAGGGGATTTCGATCCGCCGCATTGGAACCTCGTAACCTCGGAGCTTCTTTTCCAGACGTTGTAAAAAGGCTTCACCCGACGCGGTTCCCGTCGTGTGTTTTTGCGGGGGATCCCCCAGCAATTCAACCAGCGTCGCGCGCATCCTGGCCGCCGACGGCTGGTCGGTCGGGGCATCGATCCCCAGTGGCGCCGGACCTCGGTATTCGAACCAACCCAACAGAACGGAAACGCCCAACATCAACGTCGCAGCGACAATTCGTTTGCCGAAATTCGACGCGTCGCCAACCAAGCTCGATTCTCCCGTCGTCCGAGTCCACATCTGATTTGCAGTTATCCTAGCGGGAAGCGTCAGCGAGCGCAAATGCCAGCGGGAAGCGTCAGCGAGCGGCCCGTCAATCAACTCCACCAGCACCGCCCGCCACTGGCTCACGCCACGTGCTGGCGTGCGTGCTCATGCCGCGAGCGAGGTCGACGGTTGCTGCGTGAAGCGGATTGCGATCTGCGCGACGATCTGTTTCGCCGCGTCGATGTCCGACAGCTGCAGCTGGCCCATCCGGCGCATGTCACTGCGGACCTTTCGTGCTTGGCGGCGTGGCAGCATGTCCAGGACGGTTTCGGCGGTCGCGTTGGGCAGCCCGCACAACACCAAGAACGCTTGTTTGGTCGACACCATCCCGAGCGCGCGACAAAGTTCTTGAGGCGGCAGTTGTGTCAAGAATCGATCGATCCGTTCGGCCAGTTCGTCGGCCTGGGACCGTGGATCGGCGCCCCGTAAGCGCTGTGGCGGGGCCCCGGCCGCGGCGTCTTGTGGTGTCGGCCGGCAGGATTCCGGTGGGCCTTCTTCTGGCACACCGTGCGGCACGGAGAGTTGGTCGGATTCGTATCGACGTGACTGAGGTGGCAAGACGCCGGCAGCCTGTGTCTGGTGGAATTGAGCGAACATGGTCCGCATGGCATCGTCCGGTACCGAGCAATCCGCTTGCCGGATGGGCAACGTCTCCGGCACCGATGGCGACGCCTGGGACGAGTTCAAGGCGTCCGATGAAGCGAGCTGTTCGGACGACACACCATCGTCACTGGATGCTTGAGGTGCGGTCGTTCCCCGCGTCGTCTCCGCGGACGATTCGGCAACGGAAGCGGAACCGCGGTACATCGGTTGGGAGCGTTTCTTGGATACTCTTGCGCGGCCGATCTGAATCTCGTCCTGAATCTCCGATTCGACTTTTTCGACACGACTGGTTTCGGTCTGCAAATCGTCCCGCATGCGATTGAGCACATGGACTTGTTCCATGGCATCGACTTCCCCCATCGCCGACATTTCCTCGGTGATGCATCGCTTGTCTTCGGCACCCAATTGTCCCAACAACACGCGGTGTGTCCGCTGGGGCAGCGTGTGCAGCAAGATGGCGATCTGTCGGATCGAATCGCTATGGCCGATCGATGATCCGGAGGAGGTTTCGGAAGAGGTGATCATGGACGAAGTCGGTCTATCGGGTGTTAAGCGGCATCGGCGATCCAGCTGTGGACGATTTGTGCGGCCAGCTCCGGATTCGACTCGACCAGTTCGGTCAAATCATCTCGCAAACTGGTCTCGTCGGCAGTCGTCTCCGTCGCTGCGGGGCGATCGGACGACCGAGTCGTTTTCCCGGCCGTGCCGCGGTCCATGGTCCCGCGGGCGGCTGCCTCCCGCACGGCGTCCTGCGCCATCGGGGAATGTCTCAATCGCATCCGTAGCGTGGCGATACCGAATCCGATCGCCACCAGCAACAGCGTTCCCAACGCGATCGTCAGCACCGGGTTGGATCGCAATTGGCTGACGATGGCGGCCCAGCGTCCGATCGGGCGGGCCGGTGAAGTGTAGACGGGAGTTTGGTCCGCGTCGGGGAAACTCCAGACCTGGACCGCGTGTTCATCACCGGCGGTATCGCTTTCGACCAGCGGAATGATCGCGTCGCGAATGTTGTCCATCACCTTGGTGCGGACGGCGGCCAATTGCTCGTGCGTCGGTGCTTGGGCGAAATCCGACTCGGGATGCCGGGCGCGGTAATCGTTGACCCATTGGGCGTGGAATTGGCTTTCGGGAACACCGACCGAGACGCGCATTTGGAATTCGCCCTGGGGCCCACTCGTTTTGATCGACTTGGAAAGCGCGATGGGTTTCCCGGCACGCGGCGCGTCTTGATCGTCCGCATTGCCGGCACTGGACTCACGGTAGACCGATCGCGCGGCGATGTGCAGGCCGCGGTATCCGCCCAACAGTTCGGTCAGCCGCTGTTCGAGTTCATACTCGGATTGACGCTGCTGACGGGTCAGCGGGTCGTCCGATCCGTTGTACGTCTTGCGCGCCGAGGTGTCCGTGACGGTCACTTGGTCGGCATCCATCCCGGCGTAGGCTCCGCTGACCAGGTGTTGAATCATGCTGATCCGTCCGGGCGCGATCGGTTTGCCGTTTTTGGAAACCAGCAAGACACTGGCCGACTGGATCGTTCGCCCATCGAATCCCCCGGCGGACTGCTCGTCGTAATCGACGCTGGCCCAAACGATGTCGTCAAACGCGGCGATCTTCTTGCCCAGATCACGCGCCTTGGCGACTTGATGGCGGGTCCGCTTGGCCGCTTCGGATTCGAAGTAACCGCCCCCGTTGAGCGCCTCTTCGACACTGCTTTGCAATGCGTAGGGAAGCGCCGAGGCCTGCTCCAGGGCCGCCAAGTATTCGTGCCGTTTCTCGCGCGGAATCAGAATCTGTCCGTTTTCGGGCCGCCAACCGCTCAACCCAGCCTTGCTGAACGCCAATTCGACTTGACCGAGTTCCCAATCATGCAGCGACTGCCCGCCAAACAGCGGTTCCATCGTCGGTGTCGAACCGCGCGGAGAGATGTAGACGATCCCACCCAAGATCAACAGACCGGCGATCGCACACGCGACCGCCCGCGACAACGCCGATGCGCCCGAGAGAGGCGGTACGGTGTCCAGGTGAGATTTGAATCGTTCGGTCCGCTGACGCAACACGCTTACGCTGCCAATCGACTACGAGATGCTTGCGAGGGGAACAGAATGGTGACCGCCACGCCGCCCTGAGGGCAGTTTTGCCACTGCAACTCCGCATTGATCGCCGCGGCCGCGATCGGCAGGTGGCGCTCGCGCCGGGTCGCATCGGTCCCGCTGTCGGCGATCTCTAATTCCAACCCGGCAGCGGTCTGGCAGGCCGTGATCATCAAATCGCCGCCGTCGGGCATCGCCTCCAACGCCTGCTTGCTCAGTGCGGTGATCAGATCTGCGGTCCGCTGGTGGTCGCAAGGGACCGGGATCTCCAGCTCGATGTCCAATTCCAGACACACCGGCGCCTGGTGTTGAATCAATAACGGTGCGGTCACAGTTTCGACAAGCACCAACAGGTTCCTGCACTGCTCCGGTTCCATCCAGCCTTTGGCCATCGTGGCCTCCGCATTAATCGAATGTTCAAATTGCTTGTACGCCCCGCGACTTGCGACACGCCCCGGCCAAACCCGGCAAAAGCACACACGGTAAAACCGTGAAAAATCGCCGGAATGACTCAAGTCGTCAGCCGCGTGAGACGGGCATAGCCTTTTTCCGGGTGGCGATGCAAGGCGGATTAGGCGCACAGGTGGTAACTTGCCGCGACACGAAGGGGGACGCCGCCCCTCTGACGCCTCGATTTTTTGCGATTGAAGCGTATGATTGACGCCTCGAGTCCTTGGTTGCCGGCCTGCGATTTTCCCGTCGCGGAACTCGCCAAGAGTTTCGCACCGGCGCGGCGACGCCGCTTCGGGGGGCCGAACGCCTTGGCGGCTTCCGCTACACCCCGCCGTTACGTTGCCACACTTTCGCTCTCCGTCTTTGCCCTAACCCAAACTGACATCACATGCGTTCACTGCATCTACCGCTCTCGATCACCGTGCTGGTCGCGTCGGCTACATTTTTCGCCGGCGATGCCAGCGGGCAAGGTTTGCTGCAACGGTTGCGCAGCCGGATCGCACCGCTGGTGCAAAACCAGCTGGAACAACGTGACGACGAAGCGAGCGACAACGAACTGCCCGCCCGCCCACTGCCGGCCCGCCCCTTGGCTCGTGGTGCGGCCAGGCGAGACGCCGCGGCACAAGATTCGGCGGACAGAAACGCCCCGGCTAACAACGCGACAGACTCCACGGGCCCGACGGCCCGCTACCGCTCGCTGGCGCGTCCGGCCGTCGGCGGGGTCAGCCGAATTCCATCCATCGCTCCCCCGAACCCTGGCCCAAACACTCCGAACACCGCCCCGACTCCGGCGATCGGCCCCGGCGGCGTGCGTCAGGCGGGGGCGGACGCGTTACCCGAGCCGGAGGCCGCTCCGGCACTGCCCGGGCCTTCTGAGAGCTTTGGGAAATCCATTCTTTCCCCGCTGGATTTCGGCGACTCCATCGACCGACAACCGCCGTCACGCGTTGCCGCCGCCTCGATCGGCATCAAGGGCGTGTCCGCCAACCCGGGCTACCCGGCCGTTCAAATCACGGAATTCGCCAACCACGCCCGCGCCAACCACGAAGGGCTGCGTGTCGGCGACTTTATCTTTGCCATCGACGGTGTCCCCACGCCCAGCGTCGCCGCATTGGTCGGCGAAGTCGGCAAACATTCGCCCGGCGACAGCGTTCGACTGCGGATCGGACGCGGCGGCCAAGTCAGCGACTTGGACATCACCCTGGTCGCTCAACCCGGCAAGGGCGCGGCTGAACCCTCCGATCGCCCGGCTTACCCTCCCGTTGCGGCGACGGTGCGGCCGCAACCGCTTTCGCCCACCGAAACAGCCGGCGCGGCTCCTGCAACAAGCACCGGAACCGCACCCAAAATGGCGGCCGAGCCGAAGATCGGCGCGGAAGTTCGTGACGTTCGCGGCCGCCGCGGTGTCCACGTGACCCAAGTCCAGCCCGGGTCGCCGGCAGACGCGGCAGGCCTGAAAACGGAAGACCGGATTGTCGCGATCAACGGCAAGATGGTTTCCGACACCGCCGGATTGTACGCGTTGCTAGCGACCGTGCCTGCCGATTCCCCGGCCGAACTCCAACTGATCCGTGACAATCGACTCGCCACGGCCACGCTTTCACTTCAAAGCGACGACAGTCCAGAAACTGCGACACCCGCAAATGGCAACGCCGGCGGTTCGCTGGTCGGCGGCCTCGGCTCGGTCCTCGGCGGCATGTTCGGCCAATCGAATGCGTCATCACCAACGCCTGCGGAGTCGAAAGCCGCAACGGCTGACAATCCGCAAGCGGAACCGGCCGCCGAAGCCGTCTTGCCGCCGCCGTCGGCACCATCGCCCCCACCAACTGTCGCGGACGATTCGGACGATGTGAAAGCTGAGATCCAACGGCTGCGCGACCAGCTGAAGAAACTCGAATCCAAACTCGACGACTGATCGTTTTGAGCCCACGCCGTCGACATGGCGCGTCGACAGGCGTTTCACACCAACGATAGGGGCATCACTTTAGCGACCGTCCAGCTTAGGGCGATGCTTTTCTTGGGGTACGATGGCCCTTCCGGGCCGTCGCGCGCGGGGCTCAGTGCGACGCCCTAGAAAGGACGTCGTACACCCATCCACCGACCACGTCTTACCCAATCGGCCAGATCATTTGGATTCGTCGCGTTTCGCCTCTGCCCTAAGCTGGACGGTCCCTCTCATCGAGTCCCAACCTGTCACAACAAAGGAACCCACGGATGGCAGCGCGTCCCCACGGATTACAGGCTGGTTGACATCCGTGGGGACGCCCTGCCATCCGTGGGGTAATCTTCGATACGGCTCTCGAACCTCCCAAACAAACCGGCCGCTACGTGACCAACTCCGCCGGCCCAACTCGATTGGTAGCAGATCGCGGCCGTGACACGGCCGGGGCGCGAAGCGAATCCCAGGGCAGCTAGCCGGCCATCGCGGTGCGGAAACTGATCACCGCGGGAGCATCCTCCGGCGACGTCGTTTCTTTCACCTCTTTCACCAAATTGCTCGTCAGCGTCATCTTCAACGCCGCGACCTGATTCGGTTCGATCGCGATTCGACTCTGCACGAACCAGCCGACGTGGGGCGAGCGGCTCTCCTGGCGGAGCACCAGGGTGATCGTGCCGGCCGCATCGGTTTCTTGTGCCAGCACAAGTCGCTGGTCGCCGGAGTCGCTGGGAAAGACATTCAGAATCGTCGAATTCATCAGAATCCAGAAAGCTTGACGCGGAGGGGGGCGGTGGGACGTCAGAAGTGCGTGATGTTGAAACTGATTCTCAACAACAGAGGAGTTTAACGCACCTGCGCTGGGCGTCAATCTTTCAAATCGGTGTAAAGTCTTCCATTTCTGTGACCGGGGTACGCAGGCCCGGATCCGCCCCTGGCGCCGTAAGTGATTTTCAAAAAACAACTTACGATCAATCCGCGGATTTCCATGCGTTGATTGGCACGGTTGCTGCATTGCTACACTTTCGCGGACAAGGATGTGACAGCCTTGGACGAGTTTTCTACCCTCTCTCGCCGAAACCGGCAAAGGAACCTGCCATGTTAGTTCTCTCTCGTAAAGCTGATCAACAGATCAAAATTGGCGACGACATCACTCTGACGATCGTTCGCGTGGAAGGAAATCGAGTTCGAATCGGTGTGAGTGCTCCTCGTGACGTCCGCATTCTCCGCGGCGAATTGACGGCCGAGCCAGCGGATCAGGAAGTCGAGTACGAATTGTCCGAGCGCGAATTCGCCTTTGCCCACCAAAACGCATCGGACCGGATCCAGTCGAAGCGGGCGCAGTCACGTCCGTCGTCGGAACCCCAGGTCTTCAGCGGCTCGGTCGCCGCCGACGGCAGCAAGGTTGAACTGGTCGCCCAGCGATCCAAGAAAAAGCCCAGCCGAGCTCCCCTGTCCAGCTTTGTCTCGGCCTCCTAATGGCTGCGGCAGCGCCGCGACATACTCAAAAGATCCCTCGCGTTGCAGCGTGAGGCTGCATTCCCCCTCCCCACTTCCGCGAATGGATTCGCGGCAAGCTTCTGGCTGCCCCCTATTCCTCGAACCCTACCTTCCGGACCACTTGTTTTTCGGGCACCACTTCGGGCACCAAGGCAACACGGTCGGCCGAATCGACGTCGCGAAGGTGCTCCAGCAGGATGCGGCGGACTTCGAAAATCGCCTGCCCGGTCATGTGAATTTTGGTGTGTTCGGCATCGACGATCAGTTCGCTTTCAGTGTCTTCCATCGTGGCACTGTCGTAGGCCACGATTCCATCGCCACGTCCCGCTTTCTTTTGCAACAACGTCGGGTCTTGCAGAACGCCGATGATGTTGTGGTACTTCACCTGGGGTGAGTACTTGGCCTCCAGCATGACCGGAAAGATCGGTGACTCCGGAGCCAGCGAATCGATGGCGTTGGCCATGGTCAGCAGATCGGTGTCGCGGAACAGATCGGGATTGTTCTTCACCAGATGTTCTCCGGTGGTCACGTTCATGGTTGGCAGCTTAATAAATTTGCGTGCCAACCAGCGCGTCAGCTCGTTGGCGAACTTGCTGCCGCGGTGCGGAGTCCCGATCGTGATCACACGGCTAACGGAATGATTCGGTTTGAAGAACAGTGTGCTGACAAGTTTATTCCGTTGCTCGGCATCACCTCTCAATTTTTCCGTCGGTTGGTCGCTGACGATCCGCCAGAAATCGTCACCGCTATCGATCGTCTGCATGCGGCTGATCAATCCGCCCATGCTGTGTCCGACCAACACCATTTGGTCCATCGGCACGTCTCGGTGGGCGGGATCAAACGTTTGACGCAGCTGGTGCAAGTCGGACCGTAGTTGCGTTGCACTCAACCAAAACGGTTGGCCGGACGGGTACAGGTAAAACCAGAACTGGTAGCGTTCTCGAATCTCAGGAAAACTTCGCAGGTCATTGAACATGTCCATCCATGTTCGTGGACTGGACCACAGGCCGTGTACCATCAGCACGGGAATCCGGTCGGGGTCGTAGGGCTCCAGCATGTACAACCCACGGTTTTTTGCGGCACCGGCGGGATTGAGCAGTCCTTCGGTCTCGTGATTACGTTCGCGAAACCGTGGCGTATCGAGAAAGAACGCCAGGGGTGTGGTCAGGTCGGTTTCCAACGGCACCCAGTGATTGGCCAGTTTGACTTGGTTGGCCGAAAGCGGGTCGAAGAACTCCAACACACAGGTGTTGGAGTCGCCGTATCCGCCGTGCGCGGGTTTGGCACAACGCATCATCGCGGTGACGCTGTAGCTGAGTCCTTCGGGGTAGTATTTTTCTCGCGGGTCGTCGTTCTCGTTACTCTTGCGGACAGCGATCATCGGCACGCCCAAACCGAACGTCGTGTGTTTGCTTCGCAGTGTCGCGATCTCGTAATCGCTGACGAACTCATAGTGATCGAATTCGTCAGCATTCCAGTTGCCGCGCAATTGGGTTTGGATCACGAATTCGCGATCGGGAGTTTTGACGCGGTAGGTTTGTCCCGGCTTGATATGGTGTTCTTCGCACAGCAGCCGCAGCGTGTCTTCCAGCGATTCGTTGTACAGGTCACAGGTCGCGCGGAATTGCGGATCGTATTGGTTGCGGGTTTCCGACAGATTTTCGTCAAACAGATAGTCGTAACTATTGGTCAGAGCGACGCCGAAGTAGCCCAACGCGTCACTTTGGTCGCCCTTGGATTCCGCTTTTTTGCCTTCGACATAAGACAACTCCGCGAGCGCATGAATCAGCTCCGGGTCACGATTGTCTCGCAGCGTGGTTTGGATTTTTCGCAAACACACGTGGGCATCTTGGTCATATCCGTCGCGCAGCCCATAGCGTCTGAGCGTGTTCCAGGTCCGCTCGCTGATTTGCGGCCCTTTGCGATTCATCAACCGCAGCTGGGCAGCCAACGGGTTATCGCGCACCGACCGAGCCGTCAGGTAGCGGGCCGTCGAGCAGCCGGTGGAAAGGCAAACCAGCAGGACGGGTAACAGCAGTTGCCCGTACCAAATCGCTTTACGGCGAATAGATTTACTCCGATCACACGCGGGTACGCCCGATGCCTCCGGTAACACGTTCCCGACCGCAGATTCCGCTTCGGCCGTTGACGACGCAGCACCGCGGGGCGCAGCGTGGTGCCTGATCGCATCCGAATCGGATGCCGATCCAAGCCGGCTAGACGGAGCGGTAGGGGACTCGAGCAACATCCTGTCAATCGAAGTGGGGGGCAACACGGGCACAGAGCATTCGCACCGCTGGTGCGGACACTAGAAAGCCGACGGGTTCCGTGTCAACGCAAGACGAAAAACCGGCCGGTTTCACGGCCGAGCGTTTCACGCCGGCAAGCCGGGGGGCGACGAAAAACCTTCCCACCACAGCTTGACTCCGACCGCTGATTCTCGGAAACTGCCGCTCCCAGTTTGACGCGGCCGTGGCGGAACTGGCAGACGCGCTAGGTTGAGGGCCTAGTGGGAGATAATCCCGTGGAGGTTCGAGTCCTCTCGGCCGCATTCGAAGAAGCCCGTGTTTCACGGGCTTTTTTCGTTTCTCCGCCGGCGGCTGTCGCAAGTTCGACGGCGATTCCGCATCGTCGCCCGATGCTCGCCATGGAGCGTCCCCCGTACGACGGCCCTTCTGGGCGGTCGCCCGATGCTCGCCATCGAGCACCCCCGTACGACGGCCCTTCCGGGCGGTCGTCCGTGGGACTTCGCGCGACGACCTAGAAGGCATGTCGGACAACCGATCCGCGAAGCGTCTCGCCGCCCGTTGCGTCCGGAAGATGAAGCACGGTCTCTCCCGGCGCCCGACTTGTGCGCAACTCACCTGCAATCACGTGCACAGGGACAAGATCGCGTCTCGCATCCCGCCTAAGATAGCTTGCGTCACACCAACCATCGGGCCAACCCGCGAGCAACCTCAGATGCACCCCAGACATGGATTCCCGGTCGCGATTCTCTCACTGATGTCATTGACCGCGTTCACACTCGGTGAACTCGCCGCACATCCTCCCGGCGATTCGACCTGGGTCGCCGAAGCCGAACCTCGGTTGAGGGCGATCTACGAGGACAGGGAATTCCGGGCTGAGGAGTTCCAGGGCGAATGGCTGGATGACAGTTCGGGATACACAATTCGTCGTCAGGATTCCGATACGGGCCAAGAGAGTTTGGTGAAAGTTGACCTGATCAGCGGCCAGCAGACCGAGATTGAATCGCCGAAGACGAAATCGCGCCCTCGCCGCCGCATGGCGTCACCCGATGGCAGGCATCGGCTGGAAGTTCGCGATCAAAGTATTTTCGTGCACGATCAGGAAAGTGGTCAACACACCGCATTGGTTCACGTCTCACCAGACCGAGACGTTTCGTTTCATGATGTTGGATGGAGCCCCAACGGGACGCGCGTTGTCTTCGTCGAATCGGACGCCACTGACGTCCCCACCCGTCCGATGCTCGTGCCCGACGATCCCTCCTATCCGTCCGTCACGAATCGGCGGTTCGCGCGGGTCGGTGAAACGATCAATGCACTGCGTGTCGGTGTGGCCGCAGTCGACGGTGGCGAAACGAAGTGGCTTTCGATTGGGCCCAGCGGAGACGGCATCTATCTGGGACAGGTCGAGTGGGCCGGAAACTCTCACGAAGTGCTGGTCGAAAAACTGAGTCGTTTTCGCGACGAGCGTGTTTTCTTGCTCGCCGGCGTCGATGGCGAAGTGAAAGAGATCTTTCGCGAGACCGATTCGGCCTGGGCGGTCGGCAGCCAGGGCAAGAACTCCGGGCTGACTTGGGTACGCGACGGCCAATCGTTCATCGTGCTCAGCGAAAAAGACGGCTGGCGTCACGCATTCCTTTACTCGCGAAGCGGAAAGCCGCTGGCGCTGTTGACGCCGGGTGAGTACGACGTGATCGATCGGGCGATCGTCGATGAGCCGGGCGGCTGGTATTACTTTTATGCCGCGCCCGACGATGGGCCACGAAAATACTTGTATCGCGTTCCCCTGGATGGTTCAGGCACGCTCCAGCGAATCACTCCCACCGATCAACCCGGGACACACGACTACGACTTCTCCCCCGATGCCAAGTGGGCCTTTCACAGCTATTCGACGATCGACCAGCCGCCTGTGACGGACCTGGTCGAAATGAAGGGCCATCGCGTGGTCCGCGTACTGGAAGAAAACCGCCAGCTGCGCGGGCGAGCCAAGGCGATGATGGAGCGGCCGGCAGAATTCATCCAGCTGGACGTCGGCCAGAACGTCTCGATGGACGCCTGGATGATCAAACCCAAGGACTTTGACGCGTCCAAAAAGTATCCCGTTTTCGTTTACGTCTACGGAGAGCCCTACGCCCAAACGGTGCTCGACCAGTGGGGCGCCGCCCAGAATCACTTTCATCGGGTCATCGCCGACCTCGGATACCTTGTCGTTTCGATCGACAACCGTGGCACGCCGGCACCCAAGGGGGCCGCGTGGCGGCGATCCATCTTCGGCAGCCTGGGACCGCTTTCCACCGAAGACCAAGCGGTGGGGCTGAAGGAGTTGGCTCGCATGCGTGACTATGTCGATCTGTCGCGAGTGGGGATTTGGGGCTGGAGCGGCGGTGGGTCCAACACCTTGAACGCCATGTTCCGCAAACCCGACGACTACCACGTCGGAATCGCCGTGGTCCCCAAACCGCAGCCCCACTTGTACAACGCCTGGTTTCAGGAGATCTACATGCGAGACCGCCGGGTCAACCCGGACGGATACGAGCGGTCGGCCCCGATCAACTTTGCCGACGGTCTGAAGGGCGATTTGCTGATCGTCACGGGGTCGGGCGAAACCAACACACACATCCAGATCATCGAAGGCCTGGTGGACCGGCTGATCGAACTCGGCAAGCGATTTGATTACATGGTCTATCCCAACCGCGACCATGGACTGCGCGAAGGCAGGGGATCGGAGTTGCACGTCCGCATGCTGATCGCCCGCTACCTGGTCGATCACCTGCCACGCGGCCCGCGATAACCATAGTCGCCAAGTGAAGACGCGGACCACCAAACGATTGAAGTCCTTCCCCCCGGATGGCCCATCGCTTGAGGTGATGCGTTCAAGGTCAACGTCTGGCGCGGAATCGAAAAAGCCCACGGATGGCTGCGCGAACCCACGGATCCCCGAGCGTATCGCATCCGTGGGTTCGCGCTGTCATCCGTGGGTATTGATCTGGTGGCGGTTCAGCGCGGCCGGCAAAGTAACGCTTCCCCCCTCGACGACAAACCTCCTGTGAAAAAACCAGCGGGGCGGGCGCCGCGATCCGGGCGGAGTCGTAGCGACGATGCTCCCGCCGCCGCTGGATGGTTCGACGCTTGCCGGCAAGGAGAGGTGATTCGAGACTTGCTGTTGTAACGGATCTGCCAAGCCGTGCAGATCGCAACAAAGGCGGATTCACGAGGTGATCATCGAACCTTCACGCAACCGGTCGCAGGGAACACGCTGCCCGCCGAAGGCGCCCCGAAAGAGCGTCTAAAGGCTGGACACCAACGGTGCTCAACGGCCTTTCGCCGTGCCGATTCGCGATGTCGGTTCGGCTTCGCCTTCGATCAACAGCAAACGTTGATCGACTGCAATCGGCTCGAACACTTGCCGCTTACCATTGGGCCAGGTGACAACGACGCGCACGTCGTCGGCCGATGCCCCCAGCCCGAACGACACGGTGGATTCGTTGTGGCACAGGTAGCCATCACCACCGACGATCCAATTGGTCCACACCCGCGGCCCCTGCCGGACTTCGACCTTGGCACCGATCGCATCACGCTCGGACTGCGTGCCCACAAGCTCGAGCGTCAAGAAGTGGTTGGGCGTTTCGGTGCGATTGACCATCAACGCCGTCGGTGCATTGATGTGAGAGATCACCATGTCCGGCCGACCATCGGCGTTGAAATCCAATCGGGCCATCCCGCGTCCGAGGTACTTTCCGTCCCAGTAGCCGGACGCATCGTCAACCGCGGTCAACTGGAACTGGCGGCCCAGATTGACAAAGAACTGCGGCGACTGCAGCAGCGGTTCGCCTGGCGCCTTTTCGATGTTTCCATTGGTGACGGCCAAATCAGGCCGCCCGTCCAGGTCGTAATCGAGTGCCTGGCACCCGAATCCCAGCACGTCGGAACTGTCGCGGTGCAACCGATACTGCACGCATCGATCCTCGAACACGCCACCTTGGTTCATGAACAAGCTGACCGGTTCCAAATAAAAGTTGGCGATATGAATGTCCTGCATTCCATTGCCATCGAAGTCGGCCACGGCGATTCCCATCGACGCCGTCTCCACGCCGCCGATCCCCAGCGCACAGCCGCGGACGGCGGCGACGTTGGTCCAACGATCGCCTTCCGCGGACCGCGTCCAAAGCTGATTGGCACGGATGTCGTTGCCGACGAAGACTTCGTTGCCGACCTGGCCGTCCCAATCGGCGATCACAACGCCCAATCCCGTGCTGGCGTCGCCTTGCGAGTCGCTGACCGGTTCGTGCCGCATGCCACCGCGGCCGTCGTTGACGGCGATGGAGTCGATGCCGGGTTGAAACGCCCCCGGTGAAATCGTCAGGATCTCGCCTTTTTCATTCATGTCTGGTCGATCCACCATCGTCGGGTCTTCGACGTAGTGCAGCGAGAACAGATCGGGAAGTGAATCGCCGGTGACGTCGCCAAACGCAATCGAACTGGTCAACACCTCGTGGTCCGGGTCCGGATCAAAGACGCGAGACTGGAAGGTGCCGTCGCCGTTGTTGATCAGCAACACCTTGTTGCCGATATTGGCGACGGCCAGGTCGGGCAGCCCGTCTTGGTTCCAATCGCCGCTGCCCAGTCCGATCGAGTAGCGTTTGTCGCTCGCGCCGGCGATCTCGGTATGATCGACAAGCCGGCCATCGACGTTGCGGACCAACTGATTCGACAGCTCTCCGACCAGGGCCGGCGTGTCCGCGCCTCCCTGGGCCAAGTGAAGATCGACGGCGCCGTCCAAGTCATAGTCGATCACGGCGATCCCGCCGCCGAGCGACTGATAAAGCGCAAATCGATAGGGCTGCTGCTCGCTGGCGACCAGGTAGGTGTGGTCCAGTCCAACCGCATCGGCGACGTCATCAAACTTCGGCGTGGGGAACTGGTCGATTGATGGAGTGATCGGCGGTGGCGAGTCGGCGATCGACGTCGGGATCTCCAGTTCCGGCAGCGGGTACTGCCCCAGGTCGATGCCGCAAACGGATTCCTGGGGGCTGGGAAACGCATCGTCGGAGCGGAACAGCGCGGCGCGACGCTGGTTCAGCGATTCGATTTCCTCGCGTGACGCCTTGCGATGAAACGCGCCAAAGATCCGCCACGTCGCTGCTTCCAACGGGCGGTGCAACTGGTCCAGACCGTCGGCGATGGTGGCGTAGGATTCGACACTGGTCGCATCGGAAGAGGGGGATTTTCCGATCGCGTTGCTGGCCGACACGACGTCTCGGATCGTGTCGTAGCGTTTCAGCCAACGGTCCGCTTGCTCGGTTTCGCCCAGTGCCGTTAACGCCTGGTTGATCCGTCGCATCGCGCCCACGTTGGTCGGGTCACGCACCAACGCTTCGCCGAGCGCTCGGACCGCTGCATCGAATTGTCGCTGCGAAACCAAGTGGGCGCCGATCGCCGCCCAGTATTCGGCGAACTCCTGAACCGACGGATCGAATTGCCCCAGCCACCATCCAAACCGTTCAGTGTCTTGCGCTTCGATCGCCAACAGCCCGTAGAACGCCATGATCGAAGGAACGACGTCACCGGCGCGAACCGATTCGTCGAGCGTTTCAAGTGCTTCAACGTTGCGGTTGGCGGTGAACAGCATCCGCGCCGTGGCGGCCGGCCCGATCGGATAATTGGGACGGGGACGCGGCGGGGGCTTGTTAGGATCGTCAAAAATCGCGTGCCCCAAAACCATCAACGCGTGCAGTTCGTCTTCTTGAATGTTGCCCAGCCGACACAACGCCCGCAAATGAACGGCTGCTTCATGCCGGCGGGCTTGGCGGTTGTACAGGTAAGCGAGTTGTCGGTGTGCGACGGGCACATCGCCGGCCAGCTCCAGCACCCGCCGGTATCGCGATTCGGCTTTGTCGTACTGCTGCAACTGCAGGTACCAATCGGCGGCCTGCCCCAGCGACGGCAGCCCGGCTTCGGGATGGTCCTCGGGGATCGCGTCCAGGAACTCGACCGCGTCACGCAGGTTACCGCCCTGGGCACTCAGATTCGCCAGCCGGAACAGAACTTCCGCGTCGTTCGGATCGGCCATCAAGACCTTGCGAAATTCGGCGGCCGCGGCATCTGGCTTGCCGGCCTGGACCAACGCCATCGCAGCATCGATGGTTTGGTCGCGGTCGTACGGCTTCGGCTTGGGGGACGGTTTGACTTCCGCGGGCGGCGGCGCGGTAGAAGTCGTTTGGGTTGAATCGCTCGGCTGTGGTTGGGGCGTTTCGACCGGCGAGCGGTCGCACCCGGCGAACAAACACACAAACGTGAGCAACAGGGCGGTGTGCCGAGGGTCAGTCACTGGCATCAAGACGGCGCGGGCGCAGGGGAGAAAGAAAACGAATCGCAGGATGAGATCTAGGTATTCTACCCCAGGTCAATATGCGGAAAGAGCCGTCGCGGAAATCGCCAAGACTTTCGCCGATTCGGCAGGCAACACAGCGATTGGCGGCTTGTTCATTGACCAAGCGCGAAGCGCAACGGGCTGTCGATTTAGTGAGCCGACGGCGCTAGCCGCGGGCCTAGCGGTGCCAGCATCGCCCTTCGAGGCCCGTGGCTAGCGCCATCGGCTCACTCTTGTTTCGGTTGCGATTAAATCGACAGCCCGGCAAGCGAGCGGATCTGCCCCGCCTCCTGCTCGCGAGGTCGTGCGGTTTTTAAGTGGTTAATCGTCGAGGGTTTTCGTCACTCTCTCTCTGGGAGAGTCGAGCGTCGCGAGGAGAGGGTTTTCTTTGCTGCTTGTTGATCACCGCAAAGCGGCGAAATTAGACCCGCGATTCGTCGTTCGACCTCCCCTCGCTGTGCTCGATCCCATACGCATCAAGTCAAGGCGAAACCCACTTTGGAAGCATTGATGTCAACACAACGTACAGTCCACACAACGTACAATGGCTCCCTTCTCCCCCGGCTTTGTGGGGGAGAAGGGAGCCATGCTCTAAATTGCGGACCGATTTCTGTCGACACCAACGCGCTGGAAGGGAAGGTGACGTCGCGTATTCGATAGTTCCCCGCCTTAACTTGGCGCCAATGCCCCTCGCTGCGCTCGCCCCTCCTGCCAGGAGGGTTTCTTCCAAAAACCGCACGAACTCTCGCGCCGCGGGCTAACACATCGATAAGTTCTCTCCACAAAAAAAGCGGGCGTGGTCGATTGACCACGCCCGCCACATTCGTTTTCACGCAGAAGCTGATAACCGCTTACTGGTTCAACTGCTCTTCGATCGTTTCGGCGCTGGCCTTGGTACCGAGAGCTCCCCACAGACCGTAGGGGCTTTCGCGTCCCGCACCACCATCGGCACCACGACCGTCGCCGTTGTCACGACCGATCGGCACGTGTCCTTGGTCACCCGATTCGATCGAATCGGTGATGAAGACCACCGCACCGTCAGCCATCAAGACGTGGGCACCACCTTGGTGGAAGCTGGAAGCACACATGACACCACCGCCACCGTGCCATCGCTGCAAGTTATAGCTGTTCGGCGGACTGATCGTCGTGAACACGCTAAACATCGGACGACCATCGGACCAGCGACGACCACGCTGGTGGTTGGCCGACTGATCGAAGCAGGGGTTCGGTCCCATGCCGCTACCGCAGCAACCGGTACAAGGCGGAAGACCACCGGTGGAGGTGTCGGTGTTGACGTACTGCGGACGCTCGGGATCCATGAACTGGAGGCCCTGGTTGGGCGGCAAGTCCCAAACATCGTTTTGACGAACGATCAACGTGCCCTTGGCCAAGTTGGTTCGGTCACCAACGACGTTCTCGCCACACATGATGGTGTTGGAAAGACCATCTTTGATGTCACGGAACTTGGTGAAGTGACGGGCGCGGAAGACACCGCGAGCCCAGCGTGATACCGCTTCATCACCCCAGGTTCCACTGGTACTGGGTTGACCATTGCTTTGCACACCACTGTGCTGCTGCTCGAAAATCGCGTCCCCGATACAGGCCGAGTAGTTGGTGAACGCGACGCGGTTGGAAACCGGTTGCGTCGGGTCACTCGGGCAACGATAGCTGGGAACCTGAGTCAGCCAGGGCTGATAGTTCTCGTTCCACGGCCGCGGCCCCATCGGTGCAAAGATCGGCGTGATCGGGTTGCCGGCGCGGTCCCGGTTGAAGGGATTGGAGATCTGTTGCCACAAGCCTTGCTGCTCGATAAAGGGCAACACCCCAACCATCCAACTCAACCAGTGGTCGTTGTGAAGGTTTCCGCTATTGGGAATACCCGTGTTGTACGTCCCACCGGCGTTCATCGGCAGGTTCTTGTACGTCGAGTGATAGTTGTGCAGTCCCAAGCCGATTTGCTTGAAGTTATTACTGCAACTCATCCGGCGAGCCGCCTCGCGAGCCGCCTGCACGGCCGGCAACAACAAGCCGACCAGGATTCCAATGATGGCGATCACCACCAAAAGTTCGACGAGCGTAAATCCAGCCCGCCGATCACGGCTTTTAATCATGAAAAACTCCAGAAAAATAGGAAAAGATCTGCGACATTGACCCGTCGCACCGGGCAGCGAACTGAGCCCACGTGGGCGCCCGAGCGGGCATAACCCCCATCGGACAACTTCGGATCGCAGCTTCGGAGTTTATGGCAGCTGAATCCCAGATTCAACCACATTCTCCCCCTTACGGTGAACTTTTAGGGGGGGATCCGCGACGATAGCCCGCCGCCAAGTCAGCCACGATCAACAAACGCCACGCGATAACGCGGCCCACCTGCCAACAAACCGCCGTCAAATTGAGGGGATTTTAGGGAATTTGAAGCACCGCAATCCCCCCATCCGTTGGATGGCTGAGCACGCGGCGCGAGCGGGCCCCGCGACGAATGGTCGCAGACTGACAGTGGAGAGACCGACTGACAGTGGAGACGCCATGCAGAGCCGATCGGCGATGTCGACCAGCCGTGGGCATCGAGGTCGAGCGGATCGACGACGCGCTGGGAGCCCGCACGAGGTAAGCGTGTGGGAGAAGCCGGCCGGCAGCCCGATGTGAGATCGCAGGCCGGAACCCCGTCCCGCAATGAGGGCCGGTGACGCGTGGAGCGTTTGACCCCCAAAATGAGATCAGGCTTCCACGCATGCGTGATCTGTCGTCCGATTGCCAGGGTCGTTGACCGGTGAAAAGATGACCCTGGCAAAGAGAATCTAGCTGTCTGGGCTTATCGCTGGGAAGCCGTTTCCTGTTCTGCTTCCATCATGGCCTTTTCATAGGCATCGGCCTCGGCCTCTTCCTCTGCGGTCGGGGCTTCGCTGGGGGTAAATTCTGCTTCACCACCACCACCACAGCCGGTGAACGAAATGGCGGAGGCGAACAACAGACCGAACAGAGTGAGAGAGAGTTTGCGTGTCATGATCAAATTGAAATGATTCGGCAACGGGAGTGAAAAACAACAAAGGGAGACGGCGACTGCCTACCTGGGGTAGCGCTGACGCCATCCTGAACACTTATGATCGTCGATCACCGACCCGGCATTGTCAAGCAGTTCACCCTTGCAGGGCGGCTGGCGACGACTTGAAAGCCGTTAACGACAGGCAGATTTTGCCGATGAGTCAAAAAACGTCACCGCCACGACGCCCGCCATCGCGTCAGAGTTCGCCAACTCGTTCCATGGCTCCGCCGGGGAACGCACTGCAACGGTGGCTCTCGCCACACGCGGCCGGTCAACCCGTGGTGCGGCCGGGGCGGCGCAAAATCGGGATTTTGCGGTGGTTCGCTATGCCAGTGAAATCATTCCGCGTCGGACGGTCGACTCACAGCAGCCATGGGGCGATGAAATACGGCTGACATCAGCCGAATCGCGCAAGCGTTCGGGCCCCAAACGTCGATGGGGCCCGTAGGCTGGCGCCAAACGGCTGATCCCAAGAGAGTAGCAGCGGAATCGAAAACGCCGAAATCGCAAGACACGCTGCGAAGAGGTCCTAGCGGTGATCCATGCGAACATTCCCCGCCGCACTGATCGACGTGTTAACATGCATGACTTGACGTTGATCTCCCGTTGCCAAGGCGGATGGATGCCGTCTCAAGAACCTCACGCTTTACCTACCTTCGTTTCGAAATCTTCCTGCCGGAAAGAGGCCCCCGATGAGCACTGTTGTGAAACCCTCGCTATTGCCCGAAGTCGATGCGTTTTTGCAGCGTGGCCGCTTGGCCAGTTTCGTCGGCGGCAAAACCATGGGCTCGGAGAATGACAGCAGCATCGCGACCACCGATCCCGGCAGCGGCGAAACGTTGGCCGAAGTCGTGGAGTTGACCGCCGATCAAGTGGACCAGGCCGTTGGCATCGCCGAAACCGCGTTCAAAAAAACCGCCTGGGCGACCATGCCGGTCAACGAGCGGGCTGCGCTGTTGCACCGGTTGGCCGATGCGGTCGAGAAACGGATTCCCATTATCGGCCAGATCGAAGCCATGGACGCGGGCAAGGTCCAATCACAGGCGCAAGGCGATGTGCGAAACTTCGTCGACACGATCCGCTACTTCGCCGACATGGCCCAGCACATCAACCACCGCACCACGCTGGCCGTCAAAGGCCACGAGGCCTGGACCGTGCGGCAACCCTGGGGTGCGTGCGCGTTTATCTTCCCTTGGAATTTCCCGTTCCTGTTGATCGGCTGGGGAATCGCTCCCGCATTGGCGGCCGGCAACACCGTGGTGATCAAACCGGCCGAAGACACTCCGCTGTCGGCGATCTATCTGGCCGAACTGGCGAAAGAAGTCGGCATCCCCGACGGCGTGATCAACGTGGTCACCGGCGGCGGAGCAACCGTCGGCGCGGCGCTCTCGGCCAACCCGCGGATCAAACGCATGTCGTTCACCGGTTCTCCCGAAGTCGGGCGGCTGGTCGGCGAAGCCTGTGGACGCAACCTGGTCCCGGTCAAATTGGAACTCGGTGGCAAGGGCGCCGCGGTGGTGTTTGACGACGTCGATGTGGCCCAGACCGCACAGAAGCTGGCCGGTGCGATTACGTTCCACACCGGACAGGTCTGCTGTGATGCGACGCGTTGGTTGGTCCATCAAGACATCTATGATGACTTTGTCAATCAATGCGTCGATCAGCTCTCCCAAGTCAAAATCGGTTACCAGCTCGATGGGCAAACCCAGATGGGACCGGTCGTCAACGCCAAGCAACGCGAGCGTGTGCTCGGCTACTTGGAAAAAGGGCAAGCCGAAGGCGCCCAGTGTTTGCTGGCCGGTGGTGCCGCCGAAGTCGAAGGATACAGCGGGCATTTCGTCAAACCGGCATTGCTGGCCGGATCGCTGGACAACACCGCGGCGCAAGAAGAGATCTTCGGACCGGTCGCGTATTTGGCACCGTTCAAAACCGAAAGCGAAGCCATCGAGATGGCCAACCATACCAATTACGGGCTCGCCAACAGCGTGTGGACGACGGACCTGACTCGCGCGGCGCGTGTCGCCGAATCGATGATCGCCGGCAACAGTTGGATCAACGCCCACAACGTGTTCGCCCACGGTGTCCCCTACGGCGGTGTGAACCTGAGCGGCATGGGCGGCGGCGTGCTGTCGGTCGAAACGCTGATGGATTACTACCGCAGCACCTCGGTCGTCCGGCCGCTGTGAGCCGACGGAGCGTCGAGCGGTGGGGGTAGGAAAATTTTGGAGGTAAGAAAATTGCGCTGCTGAGTGGGAGTCCCCTGAGTGGGAGTCCCCTGAGTGGGAGTCCCCATCATCATCCTGCCCCAGAATCTTTTTCCCCCAATGCACGCACGCCCCACCGGATGCCCCTCCCATACGCATCAAGTTGAGCCGAATCGTCCCCGGAAGTGTTGATGCCTACACAACTTACAATGGCTCCCTTCTCCCCCGGCTTTGTGGGGGAGAAGGGAGCCATGCCCTCAATTACGGACCGATTTGTGTAGACACCAATGCCCTGAAAGCGAGGGTGACTTCGCGGGTTCGATCAGTTCCACGTCTCAACTTGATGCGCATGTCCCTCCCGCCTTCACCCGCCGTCCTCAGCGTCGTCTTAATGCTGGCGATCTGCTGTCCACTCCAGGCCGCCGATTCGTCGGTCGACTTTGCATCGCAGATCGCGCCGATCCTGCAACAGCACTGTGTCCGCTGTCACTCGCCGGAAAACAACGAGGGCGGGATTTCGTTGGAGACGATCGACGACCTGCGGTCGGGCGATTACGTGATCCCGGGCGACCCGGAGACGAGTGGTCTGCTGGAATTGGTCACACCACAGGACGATTCGCCGGCCGCGATGCCCAAGGACGCGGCCCCGCTGGGCGCGGGCGACGTCGCGCTGCTGGGCCGTTGGATCGCCCAAGGAGCGACATGGCCGGGCGATGTGGTCGTCAGAGAACGGTCGATGGCGGATGCGTCCTGGTGGGCTTTCCAGCCGATCGATGTCCCTCACGAAAGCTCACCGAAAACGCCCTCGACCATCGACGGTTTCATTCGCGCCAAGCTTGCCGAACACGAACTTCGGATGAGCCCACCGGCCGACCGCCGCACGTTGATTCGCCGTGTCAGCTTTGATTTGGTCGGATTGCCGCCGACGCCGGAAGAGGTGGATGCGTTCGTCAACGATCCCGATCCCCAGGCCTATGAAAAATTGGTCGACCGGTTGTTGGCGTCGCCGCATTACGGCGAGCGTTACGCACGACACTGGCTGGACCTGGCACACTACGCCGACACGCACGGGTTTGAACGCGACATGCGCCGCGACACGGCGTGGCGTTATCGTGACTACGTGATCGAATCGTTCAACGACGACAAGCCGTACGACCGGTTCCTGCAAGAACAGATCGCCGGTGACGTCTTGTGGCCCGACCACGATCCGTCCGTCATCGCCACCGGTTTCCTTTCGGCCGGCCCCTGGGACTACGTCGGTCACGTGGAAACCAAAAGCGCCCAACTGCGGCGGTCTGCCCGGGCGCTGGATCTGGACGACATGTCCACCCAGGTCATGGCCACCACGATGGCGTTGACCGTGAACTGCGCCCGCTGTCATGATCACAAACTCGATCCGATCTCCCAGCGCGAGTACTACCAACTTCAATCCGTCTTCGCCGGTTTGCAAAGGGAAGAGCGCCTGGTCAGCGAATCGTCGCTACAGGAATATGAAACGCAGAAACAACGAATGATCGCGCGTCGTAACGAGATCGATTTTCAGCTCCGACGCCTGGAAGGCGACGGGATCGATCTGGCAGACATCGTCGGAGGCGGCAATGGATCGATGACCGGCGTGTTTCGCCAAGGCATCGATCCCCGCACGGCAAAGGTTCAGACGCGCGACTTCGGAAAACTCGGCAACGTCGTGACCAACCGGTTTTCCGAATCGGAATTTGAATTCGTCGATGGCGTATTCATCCCCGATGGCGACGGGGGACGCGCGGAGATCCCGGTCAGTTCGACCGGCGTGACGATCCGCGGCTTGCCCGGCACATCGGGCAACGCGTGGGACATGATCCGCAACGGTCCGGTCGCCAGCCAACATTCACCGGCCCTGGACGGAATCGACTTTACCCAGGACGGACGCAGCCTGTTGGGATTGCACGCCAACGCAGGGATCACGTTTGACGTCGCCGCGATCCGCAGACGTTTGTCGGGTGCGAACGACACGCCTGGGCAAGCAGCGTCTGCCCCGCTTCGGTTTACCGCGCGGTTGGGGTACTTCGGCGCAGCGGGTTCCCATCACGCCGACGCCTGGGTCTTTGCCGACGGTCAGAAGCTGGCGGAATTTCGAAACCTCGGACGTGACGACGGGCTGCAAGAAATCGATTTGAAACTTGATCGGTCGGTGCGTTTTTTGACGCTGGTCGCCACCGACGGCGGCAACGGGTTCAGCCACGACCAAATCGGGTTCGGCGACCCGCGGATCCGTTTGCAAACCCCGCCCGAGCGCGACGATCAGTTGGCGCGACAGATCGCGACGCTCCATTCGGCACGCAAGGCGGTGACGGCGGAACTTGACACCCTAGGGCCGCCGCCGCGTTTTTACGGCGTCATTGCCGCTGGGGAGATGCCGGAGGTGCGATTGCTGTCGCGCGGCGATCCGGAATCTCCCAGCGGTGATGCTCTGGCTCCGGCCGCCGTGTCCGCCTTGGCGATGCTGGATCCGAAACTGGGCACGGCCAAAACCGATGACGGCCAGCGGCGCGCCGCACTGGCGCGGTGGATCACCAACCCTCACAACCCGCTGACTCGGCGGGTGATCGTCAATCGACTTTGGCACTGGCATTTCGGTGATGGCCTGGTCGACACGCCCAGCGACTTCGGCTTCGGAGGCTCTCGCCCCTCGCATCCCGAATTGCTGGATTGGCTGGCCGAGGAACTGGTCCGTCGGGATTGGTCGCTCAAGGCGATGCACCGATTGATCGTGACCAGTCGGACGTATCGACAATCCAGCCGGGTAAGCAAACCGGTCAGCGAAGGGCACGCGGCGGCGCTGCGAATCGATACCGACAATCGGCTGTTGTGGCGACAGAATCCCAGACGGCTGGAGGCGGAGCTGATTCGCGATGCGGTCTTGTTCGCCAGCGGAAACTTGAACCTTCGTCGCGGCGGCCCGGGATTCGAAGACTTTGACTATCAAGACGCCTACGCCCCGATCTACACCTACAAGCCCGCCGACGATGCGTCGCTGTGGCGTCGCAGCATCTATCGCTTCATCGTGCGAACGACACCGGACCGGTTTCTGACGACCTTGGATTGCCCGGACCCGGCCAACATGACGCCCAAGCGGATCACGACCACAACGCCGCTTCAATCACTGGCGCTTTACAACAACGATTTCATGCTTCGACAAGCGCGATACTTCGCCCGGCGAATTGAATGTGCAGCCGGTGCTGATGTGTCACAGCAAGTCGAGCGAGCGTTCAGGCTTGCCCTGGCAAGGTCGCCTTCGTCGCGGGAAGCCGATTTGGCTGGCGAATTCGTCCGGCGAGAAAGTCTGTTCGCGCTGTGCCGCTCGCTGTTCAATCTGAACGAGTTTGTGTATGTCGATTAACGAACATCGTCACCGCCATCCCGTTGCCGCGCAAGCATCGCGACGTGACTTCCTGCGCTCGGCCGCCGGCGGATTCGGCTCGTTGGCGCTGTCCGCGATGCTTGCCGGTGAAGGTCATGCCGGGTTGCATCATACGGCCAAAGCGAAACGTGTCATCCAGATCTTTTGTCCCGGCGGGCTGAGTCAAGTCGACACGTTCGACTACAAGCCGGAACTGGCGCGTCGCGACGGAACCCCGTTCGACTCCGACGGGACCTTGCAGTTCTTCGCATCCAAACCGGGCAACTGCCGCGGCAGCCACTGGAAATTTCGCCGCCACGGCCAATCCGGTCTGTGGATCAGTGATCTGTTTCCGCGATTGGCGACCTGTATCGACGACATGGCCTTCCTGTACTCGATGCACAGCAAGACGGCGCTGCATGGGCCGGCCTGTTTCATGATGAATACGGGATTCACGCTGCCGGGGTTTCCCAGCATGGGATCCTGGGTGACGTATGGACTGGGCAGCGAAGCCGACGATTTGCCCGCGTTTGTGGTGTTGCCCGATCCACGCGGCTTGCCGCCCGGTGGGATCATCAATTGGGGTGCCGGGTTCCTGCCGGCTCAATTCCAGGCCACGACGCTCGACACGACCGATCCGCAACACCCCATCGCGGATCTGTTTCCCCCGCGGGGATTCGTCGAAGTGACGCCACCGTCGGATCGTGCGGGGTTGGACTTCTTGCAACGACTCAACCAGATCCACCTCCAAACACGCTCGGCCAACACGCAGCTGGAAGCCCGGATCAAAGCCTATGAGATGGCGGCGCGATTACAACTGAGTGCCCCCGAAGCCACGGATTTGAGCCAGGAGACGCCATCGATTCGAGAGCTCTATCAGACCGAACATCCCGAGATCGGCCCGTTCGGCAAGCAATGCTTATTGGCGCGACGTCTGGTCCAACGCGGCGTGCGGTTTGTGCAAGTTTACTGCGGGGCGGAAAACACGACGGCCAAAAAGATCCGTCCCAATTGGGACAGCCACGAAGACCTGCCGCGCGACCATGGGTATTGGGGCGCGGTGCTGGACGGCGGCGCCTCGGCGCTTCTAAAGGATCTAAAACAGCAGGGCATGCTGGACGAAACGCTGGTGATTTGCACGACCGAATTCGGGCGACAACCGGCTTCCCAGGGAAAGGGGTTCGGACGCGATCACAACGCCGGCGCCTTCACGGCATGGATGGCCGGGGGTGGTATCAAGGGCGGCGTCGGCTATGGGGCGACCGACGAACTCGGCTTCAAAGCGATCCAGTCGCCGACCTACAGCTATGATCTACACGCCACCGCGCTGCACTTGCTGGGCATCGATCACACGCGGTTGACCTATTACCACAACGGCATCGAGCGTCGTTTGACCGATGTTCACGGCCATGTGATCAAAGACATTCTTTCGTAGTCGTCGACCACAACTCAATTTTCCGGTTGCCGACGTGTTGCTACAGTCGCCGTGTTCTCCGAACTCGGCCCCCGTAAAAGCGAAGCTTTCCCCCGCGCCGACCTCGGAGAGGACGGCGACTGTCCGCGAGACGGCGGCCGATTGTGGAACGATTTTCATAATCGTTCGCGGAGCAATGGTGACAATTGCTCTGGACGCCCACGAAATCAAACGGCGCCGGCGGTAGAATCGTCCATTCACGCGGCGGGTTCTTCATGCTCGCGTGAATCTCGCACGCCATGCTGCTCGACTCCCTCCACCTTCCCACCAACCATCACGGCACGATGATACGTCTCTCACTTACGCTCCTGCTCGGCTTTCTGTTGTGCAACCTTTCGGCGGCGGCACGTCCGAACGTCTTGCTGATCGTCTCCGATGACCAGGGCTACAACGACCTCGGATTGCTCGGCAACGGCATCCTCACGCCCAATCTGGATCGGATCGCAGGCGAAGGGACCCGGTTGACGAATTTTTATGTCACCTGGCCGGCGTGCACACCGTCCCGGTCCGGCTTGCTGACCGGTCGCTATCCGCAGCGAAACGGGATCTATGACATGATCCGCAACGAAGCCCCCGACTACGGCTATCGCTACAACGCGGAAGAATACGCGGTCACGTTCGAACGCATCGGTGGGATGGACGTGCGAGAGATCACGATCGCCGACGTGTTGAAGCAATCGGGCTACCGAACCGCGATCTACGGCAAATGGGATCTGGGCAGCTTGAAGCGTTTTCTGCCGACCTCGCGCGGCTTCGACGACTTTTATGGCTTCGTCAACACCGGAATCGACTACTACACACACGAGCGATACGGGGTGCCCAGCATGTTCCGTAACGAGTCACCGACGGTCGAGGACAAGGGGACCTATTGCACGTATCTATTCGAACGTGAAGCGTTGCGGTTTCTCGATCAATGGGCGGGCAAAGAGCCGTTCTTTCTGTATCTCCCCTTCAACGCCCCGCACAATTCGTCGGCCCTGGAGCCCGCGATCCGCAGCTCGGTTCAGGCACCGGATGAGTTTAAAGAGCTGTATCCGAATGTCGACGTCGAGTATCGCACGACCGACAAGCATCGTTACGCATCCAAGGCGACGGTGACGACGCCGGAGGCCCGCCGGCGCGATTACCGTGCGGCGGTGACGTGCATGGACGCGTCGATCGGAAAGCTGTTGGACCGGTTGCAACAAAAGCAGTGTCTCGACAACACGATCGTGATCTTCTTCAGCGACAACGGGGGCAGCGGCGGCGCGGACAACGCGCCACTCAAAGGCCGGAAGGCGACGATGTGGGAAGGCGGCCTTCGCGTTCCCTGTCTGGTCCGTTGGCCCGATGGCGGCGTTCCGGCGGGTGCGACCAACGACCAGTTTCTGACGTCGCTAGAACTCCTGCCAAGTCTTGCGGCCGCCGCGGGAGCACCAGCGCCCGACGGAGTCCAATTGGATGGATACGATTGGTGGCCGACCCTGCGCGGCGTTCAGGATTCACCGCGGACGGAGATGTTTTGGCGGCGGCGCGGCCACCGCGCCGCCCGCGTCGGAAACTGGAAATGGCTGCAGTTGGATGATCAACGCGGTCAATTGTACGACTTGCAAAACGACGTCGGCGAATCGACCGACCTGTCCGAGCGTTTCCCCGAGGTCGCCCGCAACATGAAGCAGCGCTTTGACCGGTGGCAATCGCAAATGGATGCCTCGGAGCCGCGCGGCCCGTTTCGTGATTTTTAGATGGACTGTCGAGGTCAGTCCCATCGAGCGTCTACGTTGGCCGCTCGGATTTCGCGACACAACGACGCAGAGGCGTGCGATGCATGCGGAGAAGCACTGGAACAAGCCGTGTAGCGCCGGCCACCAAACTTTTCTCGCATCTAGAAGATGAATCCCGTCGCCGCATGGACAATGATCTTGCCCGCCGTTTCCACCGATCGGTCTTGGATTTCTTTCGGGTTAGGGTTCAACTTGACCGGGATCAGTGATGAATCAGGATGGTGGCGGAAACCCGGCGTTCGGATGATCGATGCCAATTCACGGTGATCCATCCAGGTCACCTTGCAATCAGAGCAACTATTAATGACCGCCGTGCCGGGACCGTAATATGGATGCGTTTCCATTTGCTGCGCACATGCCGGGCAGTCTCGTTGCTCCGCAAGTTCGTCTTGGTTGAGTGGCACGGGATCGGCATCAGGTCCGCGATAGTGGGCTCGCAATTCGTGAACGATCACCCCCAGGCAACCGCTATCGATGACATAACCCCGACAAGCGGTACAGAAGCAGACACGCCAGCGATCGTGCAAGACAGCGAACTGGAGACCAACCTGGCATTTCGGACAGCACACGCCGACGCCGTCGCCCGTTAGTTCAATCGGCGCGGCCGGGTCGTCAAGCTCCGTAGCGAACGCGTACCGCTGACAGTTCGAACACTGAAAAGACTCACGGTTGGGGATGGCGATGAGTTCGCCGCCGCACGGGTCGCACTGCATGAATCGACTCACCGGATTAGGACCAAGAACTGGGCCAAGACCGAGCGTTGGTGGCCCTTCTAAGAGAGCTTATCTCGCGATTGGAAAGTTGGCCAATCCACAATCGTCTCTATCATTCCGCCTCTTTAATACCGTCAGCCTCGTCACACGGGCCGCTCGCTTACCGGCCTGTTGATTTAATTCGATCACACGTGGGATCAGCCGTTTCGCGCAAGCGTACGGGCCTCCAATACCAAGAAAATGCACTATCGCCCGTAGGCTCGCGCCAAACGGCTGATTAGATCAACAGGTCGTTACGCTTTCCGCTGGCATTTTGCCCCGCATCATTCTGCCTCTTCTCTACCGTCAGCGTCGTCACAGGGGCCGCTCGCTAACGCTTCCCGCTGGCATTTTGCGCTCCAGGTTTCCGTAGGTCCCGAACGACCTGGGGCGACAGAATCCAGGCGGTCAGCGGACGACGCGACCGGAGGCGGCGCCGCCCATCAGCGCTTCGACTTCGCTCCGTGTGGAATAATTGAAATCGCCTTTGATGGAATGTTTCAGACACGACGCGGCGACGGCGAATTTTAGCGCCGTCTCCGGTTCACCTAGCTCCGGCGTCGTCAGCGCAAAGATCAGCCCGGCGGCAAAGGAGTCACCGCCGCCGACGCGGTCGACGATGTTTTTGATTTCGTACGCCCGGTAGTTCCCCTCCGCATCCAGCGGTGCAAAGCAGACTTGGTCGGCGGCGGCATCCAGTAGCATCGCTCCCCAGTTGTTGTGCGTCGCCGACAGGCTTTCGCGGAGCGTGATGGCAACTTTGGAGACATTGGCAAACTGGCTGACAACCTGCCGCGCCACGTCGGGATAACGCGACGTGTCCAGTGCCCCCGCATGGACATCGGTCTGGCCGGCGCGGATCCCCAGCACGTCGTGGCAATCTTCTTCGTTGGCGATCACCACGTCGACGTGGGGCAGAATTTCACGCATGGTCGCTTCGGCCAAATCACGCGGCGCTTTGCCGGAGTCCCAGCGCCACAGTTTTTTTCGAAAGTTCAAATCGATCGACACCGTCGCGCCGACGGCCTTTGCTTTTTGCGCGGCAAGGAGCGTCGCGTCGGCGGCATTGGCCGACAGTGCCGGCGTGATCCCGGTCAGGTGCAACCAGCCGGCGTCTTGAAAGATCGGCCCCCAGTCATAGCGATCGGCCGGCGTGATCGCGATCGCCGAATCGGCGCGGTCATAGATGACGTTGCTGGGGCGTTGGTTGGCACCGGTTTCCAAAAAATACAGCCCCAGTCGGCCTTCGTCGGTTCGCAAGACATGTTGGACATCGACGCCGAGGGCACGGATCGAATCGATCGTCGCATCGGCCAACGCGTGTTTGGGCAGCGCCGTGACGTAGCGTGCCACACCGCCCAGGTTGCTGATCGATTCGGCGACGCTGGCTTCGGCGCCGGCGTAGGTAACGTCCAGTTGCCGCGTCTGGCGCAGCCGCAAGTGGTCCGGCGCCGCCAACCGCCCCATGATTTCTCCGAACGTCACAACGACCTGATTCATGTTCTCAATCCTGCTGTAGTTTCTCGATGACCTCGGCCGCGCGGGCGCTGATCCCGTCCCAGTCCTCGCGTTCGACCAGTTCCTGTTTGACGATCCAAGAACCACCGATCGCGGCAACATTCGGCTCGGCCAAATACTCCGACATGTTGTCGGCGTTCAAACCGCCGAGCGGAAAATACTGGATGCCCAGATGTTTGTAAGGGGCCGACATGCTGCGCAGGTAGCGGACGCCTCCCATCGCTTCGGCCGGGAAGAACTTGACGAAGCGACAGCCCAATTCGATGGCGGCTTCCAAGTCCGATGGGGTGGCGATCCCCGGCGCAAACGGCAGCGCGATATCTTGGGCGGCCCGGATCACACGCGGATTCATGCCCGGAGCAACTCCGAAATCCGCGCCCGCGGCTTTGACTTCGCGGACCGACGCCGGAGTCAGGATGGTGCCGACGCCGACCAGCATTTCAGGGACCTGGCCACAAATTTCGATCAGCCCCGCCATCGCCGCGGGCGTGCGAAGCGTCAATTCGATCGCGGTGATCCCACCGGCGATCAACGCCTTGGCCAGCGGAACGGCATGCGCCACGTTTTCGACCGAGAACCCGGCGACCACGCCGGTCGTTTTCAGTCGATGGAGAATCTCGTTGGGGAATTCGACCATCAATCCATGCACTCCAACGTTCACTTCAGTAGAGAAAAGACAGGCTCGCTGGTGTCCAGGCTTTCGCCGCACATCCTCACTGCTCCAGGTACGATGGCCCTTCCGGGCCGTCGCCTCTCGCTGCTTCGCAGCGACCGGGGAATCGCCTAAAGGCTAAACACCAACGTGCGCTGGTGTCCAGGCTTTCGCCGCACATCCTCACTGCCCCAGGTACGATGGCCCTTCCGGGCCGTCGCCTCTCGCTGCTTCGCAGCGACCGGGGTGTTTTACAGAAACTTGATGATCAGGGCAAAGTCTGGATCCCGAATGAGAGCCGAAAGGGTTAGAATGGGGACGCAACGAAAGGGTGACCTCAACCCATCGAAAGGATCGGTTGACGGTCGGTTCGCACCCCCGCGCCCCGCCCGCCTGCAAGCCGCTCGTTGCTCCCGCCTGCCTTCCCCCCGCCTGCTTTCCATTTCCTCGCCGATCGATGCGATTTCTGCTTATTGCCCTCACGCTAGTCTGTTCGGCATCGGTCGCTTCGGGGGCCGATGAACTTGAGCACGCGTTTTCCGGAACGATCCGTCCGTTTCTACAGACCCACTGCGTGTCCTGTCACAATGCCGACACGGCCGAAGGCGATTTGGACCTGGATTCGGACCGTGATATCACGTCGGTCATCGACCATTTCCGGAAGTGGATGGTCGTGATGGACCGACTGGAAGCGGGTGACATGCCACCGGACGATGCAGAAACACATCCGACGCCCGAAGCTCGCAAGGGTGTCATCGAGTGGATCGCCAAAGTGCGTCGCAACGAGTCCGAGCGGCGGGCCGGTGATCCGGGAATCGTGCTCGCGCGGCGGTTGAGCAACGCCGAATACAACTACACGATTCGAGATCTGACGGGACACGACCTGCAGCCGGCCAATTCGTTCCCGATCGATCCGGCCAACCAAGAAGGGTTCGACAACTCGGGCGAATCGTTGGCCATGTCGCCTTCGTTGTTGAAAAAGTACCTGGAAGCGGCGCGGCATCTTTCCCAGCATCTGGTGCTGACGCCGACGGGCATCGAGTTTGCGCCCCATCCGGTGATCACCGAAACCGATCGCGACAAGTTCTGTGTCAACCGAATCATCGACTTTTATCGTCGCCAACGTTTGGAATACGCCGATTTCTTTTTCGCCCTCTGGCAATTCCAACACCAGCAGTCGTCCGCGGTCGATCCGCCGGTGTCGTTGGAACGATTTGCAGCCCAACAGGGACTGAGCATTCGCTACATGCAAACACTATGGGACGTCCTCAACGCCGATGAATCGTCCGACCAGACGGCAGAGATCGGTCCTTTGGCGACGCTTCGGATCATGTGGCGCAAGCTGCCCTCGGCAGAGGAAGCGGATGCCGCACGGCAAGCCGAAACGCAGTGCGGTCAAATGCAAGACTTCATCGTCAATCTGCGTCAGCGATTGGTTCCGAAAGTCGAGAACCTGACGACCCCCGAAGTCCACAAGGGCTCTCAGCCGTTGGTGCTGTGGAAGAACCGACAATTCGTCGCCAACCGCAGACGCTTTGCCGGCGAGGTTTCCGAACTGGGCAAGGTGATCGCTGCACTGGAGCTTCCGGCGGATTCACCCGAAGCCGCTGCGATGACCGTTCCCGACGAAGACGTTCAACAAGCTCACTTCGAACAAGCGATGGACCGGTTTTGCTCGGTTTTCCCCGACACGTTTGTCGTCTCCGAGCGGGCTCGCGTCTACTTGGACCCCAAAGAGGAAAAGGGGCGGACGGGGCGTTTCTTGAGCGCCGGATTCCACAGCCAAATGGGATACTTCCGCGACGACGGACCGCTGTACGAACTTGTGTTGAGCGACGCCGAGCGGCAAGAGTTGGATCGATTGTGGTTGGAGCTGGATTTTGTGACTTCGGCACCGATGCGTCAGTACGCCGGATTCATTTGGTTCGACCGCACCGATTCTCGCTTCATGCGTGATTCACAATTCGATCGCTTTCGCGCCGAAGACAAGGACAGTACGTCGGAGGAAAAAGTCAGTGCGCTTGCCGATGCGTATCTGTCGAAAGCGGAACGCGTCGGCGGCAACCCGCAAGCCTTGGAGGCGATCGCATTCTATTTTGAAGACATGTCGCGAACGTTTCGGCAGTTGGAACAATTGAAACTGGAATCGGAACCCGTGCAATTGGACGCCGTGGTCCGACTGGCCGGCCGAGCCTATCGCCGTCCGTTGACGCAAGAACAACAGCAGAGCATTCGATCGTTTTATCAACAGCGACGTCAGGTCGACGGGCTCGATCACGAGGACGCGATCCGCGAATGTGTCGTGGCGATCCTGATGTCACCCAATTTCTGTTACCGATTGGATCTTCCGCTGGAACGCGTCGAGGATGAAACCGACCAGGACATCCAGCCGCTCGACGGCTACGCCCTTGCCAGTCGGTTGAGCTATTTTCTTTGGGCCAGCATGCCGGATCAGCAACTGCTGGATCTGGCCGGTTCGGGGCGACTGCATCAGCACGACGTGTTGAAGTCCCAGGTCGCCCGCATGCTCAGCGACCGACGCGCCCAGGGATTCATCAATGAATTCGTCGGCAGCTGGCTGAGCTTTCGACAGTTCCAACAACACAACGGCGTCGATCGCAATCGCTTTCCCCAGTTCACCGACGCTCTGCGCCAGTCGATGTATGAAGAACCGATCCGGATGTTCTCCGACATCGTGCGACGCGACGGTTCGCTGCTCGATCTGTTGTACGCCGATTACACCTTCGTCGATCGGAGGTTGGCCGAACACTACCAGATCCCCACAGAGCTGTTGAATGGCAACGGCGACGACTGGTCTGACGATGGCTGGAAACGCGTCGACGGGGCGCATCGTTTCGGCCGTGGCGGGTTGATGCCGATGGCGGTGTTCCTGACGAAGAACTCGCCGGGGCTGCGAACCAGTCCCGTCCAACGAGGCAACTGGTTGGTCAAACACGTGCTCGGCGAACACATTCCCGCCCCGCCGGCGACCGTGCCGGAGCTGCCCAGCGACGAGTCCCAGCTGGGCGAACTGACGCTGCGTGAAGCGCTCCAGCGACACCGTGCCGATCCCAGCTGTGCCGCCTGCCATGACAAAATCGATTCGTTCGGGTTGGTGTTCGAACATTACGGCCCGATCGGTGAGCGGCGGGAAACGGATCTCGGCGGACGCAAAGTTGACAGCCACGTCCGGTTCCCCGACGACAGCCAAGGAGACGGAATTGAGGGGCTGCGTGATTACATCCGCCGCGCCCGACAAGCCGACTTTGTCGACCATTTTTCTCGCAAATTGCTCGCCTATGCCCTCGGACGCTCGTTAGAGTTGTCGGATGAGGCGGCGATCGCCGAAATGAATGAATCACTTGCGGTCGAAGGATTCCGCATCCGCAATGCGATCGAAAGGATCGTCACCAGTCCGGCGTTCGGAAACAAACGCGTGAATGCAGATTTATGACCGAGTGAATTAGGCGTCCACACTTCAACCGTAGCGGAAGCCGCCAAGGCTTTCGGCTTCCCCCCAGCTTCCCTCTCGCACCGAAACGAAACTCTTGGCGAGTTCCGCTACCCGATCGGTAGCCAATCCCACCTTGAACACTTCCGATCCGATGAAAACTTCCACCACCTCCCACTCTCCTGCCTTGTCCCGTCGCACGGTGTTGCGAGGCGTCGGCGTCACGATGGCGCTGCCGTGGCTGGAATCCATCCCCGTCTGGGGCTCCGAGACAGTCGTGGGGGACGATCCGGTCGCCGCACCGAAACGTTTTGCGGCGGTGTTCATGGGATGTGGCATCAATCGCGATCATTGGTGGGCCAAGGGCAGCGGCAGCGCGATGGAACTGGGCAAAAGCCTGGCGCCGATGGAGCCTCTCAAGGGGAAAATGAACTTCATCACCGGCCTGTTCAATCAGAACGCGACGCACGTCGGTATCCATCCCGGCCAGACCGGCAACATCCTTTCCGGGGCACCCCTGCAAAAGGGATCCGAGCTGCGTGGCGACATCAGCATGGACCAAGTCCTGGCCAATCATTTCCAACAGGAAACGGTCGTCCCCAGTTTGGTGCTGGGGTGCGAACAACCCGTCACGGGCTATCACGAAACCAATTTTTCGATGGCCTACAGCTCGCACATCTCGTGGCAAAACAAGACCTCGCCGGTGCCGATGGAAGTGTACCCGTCGCTGGCCTTTGACAGTCTGTTCGACAATCGTGGCAACCGTCGTGACGAAAGTATCTTGGATCGTGTCGGTGAAGAAGCGGCGTCGTTGAGTCGACGGGTCAGCAAGAGCGATCAATTGAAGTTGGACGAATACTTGAGCAGTGTCCGCGAAGTGGAAAAGCGTGCGGCGTCGATGCGGGCGGCGCGAGAGAAAGCACGCCAGCGGGCCGGCGACCGCGGTAAACCCCTCGCGGAAATGCAGCGACCCGATGACGGATTGCCGGAGGACATTCGTGAGCACATGCGGCTGATGTGCGACATCGTGGCGATCGGATTCCAGAGCGATAAATCACGTGTCGCATCGCTGCTGCTGAACCGCGATCTGTCGGGATTGTTCTATCCCTTCCTGGACGTCGAAAGCACGCACCACTCGGCGTCCCACAATGACCTTTCGGACGCGTACGAGCGTATTTCGCGGTACTACTGCAGCCAGTACGCCTACCTGGCCAAGCGGCTTGACGCCATGCCCGAAGCCGGCGGCACGGTGCTGGACAACGCGTGTTTGTTGTTCATTTCCAGCATGTGGTCCGGCAACGCCCACGATTCCAGCAAGGTCCCCGTGCTGCTGACCGGCGGACTGGGCGGCACGCTGGAAACCGGCCGCGTGCTGGATTACGTCGGCAAAGACGATGCCGACCGGAAACTGTGCAGCATGTACCTGTCGATCATGGATCGGATGGGCGTCCGCCAAGACGCCTTCGGCGACGCCGAAACGCGTCTGGCGGGGCTGTAGTCCGGAGAACGTTCAAAAGACCTCGCGACGCTCGCCAACGCGTGGACGGGGCGACGGGGGCATCGCGCAATCGATCGTAATTCTCTCCCCCGGGACGTCGATTGTATTACTGATGGGTTCAGTTGCTTTTGTTCCGTGCGCCATCAATGATCACTCCGCTCGGTTCGTCAACGGCGATCTACAACTTAGCCTGAGGTAGGACCGGATAAGCCCCAGTGAATCCGGGCGTAACCCCAGGTCCACGCTTGCCGCAGCAATAAAGGAGAGGGAAACGATTTAGCCCACGTCCGGAACAACCGGGGGGAAGTAATGAAAACGCATTACGAACCATGACCGAATCGCCCCACGCCCCCTGCTGGGACGAGGTTGGCATTTCTTGACAAACCTGCACACCCCAGACGGTAAATCGCCAGACTGGAGGAATAACGTAGACGGACAGCAAAACTGTGACCTGCGACGCTCGCCAAAGCGCGGCCCCCCAGCAGGGACCAACCTCTGGCGCCGATAGCGACGCCGGAGGGATGGGCCACGCCGTTTGATGGGTGGGGTACTTTCCAGCGAAGCGGTGTTGTCCAGCGAGATTGCCTCCCCACGAAGAAGATGACGGGCATGAACCCCAGTGCACAGCCTAATCCCGAGACGTCGTCGGCAGACCAAACAACGCCGTCGGCGCGTGAAGCGCGGTATAGCGAATTCGTCAGCTTGCTGGCGCGGCACGACCAATCGATTCGCCGATTCGCGCGCTCGTTGCTGCCATCGGGCCAAGGCGTGGACGACGTGATGCAGGAGACGGCGCTGGAGTGTTGGAAAAAATATGAATCGTTCACGCCCGAGACTGCCGAAGACGCGGCCGAGGAGTTTATTCGTTGGGCTTGCGTGATCGCCCGCTACAAGGTGCTCAGCTGGCAACGCGACCGCGGCCGAGACCGCTTGGTGTTCCGCGAAGGTGTGATCGAGCAATTGGCGCAGACCGCGATGCGTGACCTGAGTCAACGCGAGCGCGAGCGGAACGCGATCGAGGCCTGCCTGAAGGAACTGGAGGACAGGGAACGCCGCTTGGTCCTGAGCGTTCACGCCCCCGGTGAGTCGGTCGCGAAGATTGCCGAGGAAACCGGAATCAAGGTGCGGCGGTTGTACAGCAAGGTCAACGCGTTGCGAAAACGGTTGGCGGACTGTGTCCAACTACGGCTGCTGGAGGAGGGATGAGATGGACGACCATCTTCGCAACCTGATTTTTCAAGCACTCGATCAGACAATTTCGGACGACGATTTCGAGCGGCTGCAGGATGCCCTGGAGCAACACGAAGATGTCCGCATCGAATACTTGCGATCGGTCGGGCTGTACGAATCGCTGACAGAAATCGCCGCCGAATCAGATGAGTTGGTGGATCGCGATCGGTCGACGCGTGAGGCGCCGGCCCAGGGAACATCCGCACCGACACGTGGCGTCGGATTGGACGATCCGGCGGCGTGGGGGTGGCAGCGGTGGGCGATCGCGGCATCGATTTTATTGTTGGCCAGTGGTGCCGCGTATTGGTTCGGTCGCATCAATGACCCCAGCGATCCGATCGCGGTCGATCTCCGGCCCCAGCAAGTCGTTCAGCCCGAGCAAGTCGACGAGCCTGCCGAATCGTTGCTCGCCGGCCACGCGACGCTGAGTCGATCGGTCGATCTGCGCTGGTCAAACGGATCGGTCATGTACCGCGAAGGCGACGTGTTGCCCAACGGACGGCTGCGGTTTGATGCAGGCGTCGCCGAGATCGACTTTTTCTGTGGTGCGACGTTGATCGTCGACGGCCCGGCGGAGTTGGATGTCGAATCCGACTGGTCGGTTCGCGTGATCCGGGGCCGCCTGCGGGCGAGCGTTCCACCGGCGGCACGCGGGTTTATCGTCAAAGCCGCGGACTCGGAAATCATCGACCTGGGCACCGAATTCGCCGTGGAGGTGTCGCCCGACCGAGCGCGTGTCGAAGTGATTGACGGCGAAGTCGAACTGCGGGGCGGGCGAAATCACGGCGACCACCTGGTGACCGGACAGCGGCAATGGCTGAAGGGATCCCAATCCGATTCGGAATCGCTGGAAGGGCTCAGCACGGTCCGCGACCTGCAACGTCGACGCGAAGACGCACAAGCCCAACAGTTTCAACAATGGAAAACGCATTCGCAGCAGTTGAGCGAGGATCCGCGGCTGATCGCTTATTACCCGATCGCCCAGTCGCAGTCAGACCGTTTCATTCCCAACCGCGCCGCCACGGGAAGCCAGCGCGACGGCATCCTGGTCGGCCCCGTCACGCCCGCCGACGGACGATTCGGCCCTGCGTCGACCGGCTTGGAATTCGACCGTCCGGGGGCGCGGGTGCGGACTCGGATCGACGGCGAGTTTGCCGCGTTCACGTTCGCGTGTTGGGTCCGAATCGATAGCCTGGAACATCGCTACAACTCGCTGTTCATGGGCGACGGTTATGAAAACGGTGAACCGCATTGGCAGATTCACGAAGACGGGCGGATGATGTTTTCCATCATGGTCGACGACACGCCGGGATCCGGACTGGGACCGGCCGAGGATGCGCGGTTGCACCGGATCTACTACACCGATCCGATCTGGGATGTGTCCAAGAGCGGCAAGTGGCTGCATCTGGCGGCCGTCTATGACCCCCAGGGCAGACAGGTCAATCAATTCGTCAATGGCGAGCAGGTCAGCAGCGAACCGATCGTTGATCAATTCCACGTCCAGACGCTGCGGATCGGAACGGCCGAAATCGGAAACTGGGGACAACCGCTTCGCGATTCACCATGGTTTGCCGTCCGCAACCTGAACGGCGCGATCGACGAACTGGCGATCTTCGACGTTGCGCTCACGCCCCACGATATCCAATCACTTTACGAACAAGGAAAGCCATTGGGGTACTAACGACGCGGCCGACGATCCTTACCCTGGCTCCCTTCTCCCCCGGCTTTGCGGGGGAGAAGGGCTGGGGATGAGGAGGTCGTCTCGAAACAACAGCCGCCAGTTTGAGTCCGCAAACTGCTTGGTCTTGCCGCCCCTCACCCCCGACCCCTCTCCCCGAAACGGGGCGAGGGGAGCCAGTGTACTTAGAAGAATAATCCGTAGATTCCGACACCCTGAAAGCCAAATTTCAAATTCATCCTTCCCATCCCGATCCCAGTGACCTTTATGCTTCGCCCCAGCTTCGCCATCGCGTGCCTTGTGCTGCTGTCCTGCACCGGCCGCGGCGCCGACAAGCCCAATGTGCTGTTCATCGCCGTTGACGATCTGCGTCCGGAACTCGGATGTTACGGTTCCGACATCGCCGTCTCGCCGAACTTGGACGCCTTGGCCGAAGACGGGCTGCTGTTTAACCGAGCCTATTGCCAACAGGCGATCTGTCGACCATCGCGGGCGAGTCTGATGACCGGTGCCCGGCCCGAATCGACGGGTCTGTTTCACAACTACGTGTCGCTGCGAGAGCTGCAACCGGACATCGTCACGCTGCCCCAGCACTTCATCGCACACGGTTACGAAACCGCCTACTGTGGCAAGATCTTTCACCAGGGCGATACCGACGAACAGAACTCGTGGAGCCGCAGCCCGATCCAATCGATCAAAGGGATCAAGAAACCGGTCGGCGGCTACGCGCTGGCGGAAAATAACAAGATCAAAAGCGACAACATGAAGGAGATGCTGGCCAAGTACGGCGAGGCGGCACGTCGCGGGCTGGGCAGCGGGCCGGCCTATGAAAACGCCGACGTCCCCGACACCGCCTACTCCGACGGCTACAACACGCGACTTGCGATCGAGACGATGAAGGAGATGGCGGCCGGCGATAAACCCTTCTTCCTGGGACTCGGGTTCAAGAAACCGCACCTCAACTGGACCGCGCCACAACGCTACTGGGAACTGTACGATCCTACCGACATACCGATGGCGACCCACACCGACGCTCCCGAGGGTGGTGCCGCGATGGGGCTGCACGCTTCGTTCGAATTGCGGACCCGTGCGGGGATTCCTAAGATCGGTCCGCTGGGGCCGGAACTGTCGCGGACGCTCAAACACGCCTACCTTGCCTGCGTCAGCTACGTCGACGCCCAAATCGGATTGATGGTTCAAGCGTTGGAAGATGCCGGCGTCCGCGACAACACCATCATCATCGTTTGGGGTGACCACGGCTGGCACCTCGGCGACATGGGCGTCTGGGGCAAAGCGACGAATTATGAAATCGCCACCCGCGTTCCGCTGATGATCTGGACACCGGGGATGAAATCACGCGGCCGCCCGACCGACGCGCTGGTCGAGTTGGTCGACATGTATCCGACGCTGTGCGAACTGGCCGGCTTGCCGATTCCCGGTCACGTCGAAGGCCACAGCTTCGCTCCGCTGTTGGACGCCCCCGACAAAGAATGGAAAAAAGCCGCGTTCAGCCAGTACCCCAACCCGGCGCTCCGCGAATGGGCGGCCAACCCGCTTTCGCAAGGCATGCGGGAAACCTGGTTCGGACCGTTAATCGAACAAGTCGAACAGCGGATCATCAAGCAGATGGGACCGAAGTGGAATCGCGAACTGTTTGAACAACATCTGATGGGTTACACGATGCGGACCGACCGCTACCGATTGGTCGTCTGGCGCGATCACCGCAACCCGCAATCCGATCCGGTGTATGTTGAACTGTTCGACCACCAGAGTGACCCGGCGGAATCGAAAAATATCGCCGGCGAACATCCCGAATTGGTCCGCACACTCACCGAACAACTCGACGCCGGTTGGAAAGCGGCGTTATAGGCGGCCCGATCCCAACGGGCCTTTTTATCACGGACCGATCATTCGGTCCGAAACAGAAACGACGTCGCCAGCGACCACACGCTGCACCGCGTGTTGATTTAATTCGATCCCACGTGGGATCAGCCGTTTCGCGCGAGCGCACGGGCATTGAAACAACAAGAGATTGCCGTTGGGCCCGTAGGCTCGCGCCCAATGGCACCTACTTAATGAGCCGACGGCGCTAGCCGCGGGCCTTGGATTGCGAATAGAGAATTGTAAGGCCCGAGGCTAGCGCCAACGGCTCAGTTTGTGATTGTAAGGCCCGAGGCTAGCGCCGACGGTTCAGTTTGTGATCGGAAGAATTTAACAGGCCGCAAACGCGGCGGCTAAAGTCGATTCAGAGAAATACCATGTCCATGTTCCTATCCACATCCGATTGGAAACACGTCCCCATGCTTCGACGCGTCTTGCTCCTTTGTTTGATGTTCCTTCCCCAGGCCTTGCCAGGCGAAGAGATCGATTTCGAGGAACAGATCCTGCCGATCCTCGAAGAACGCTGTTTGTATTGTCACGGCGAAGACGAACAAGAATCGGGGCTGCGGTTGGACCTGCGTGCCCGCATGCTGCGCGGAGGCGATTCGGGGTTGCCGGCCGTCGTTCCCGGCAAACCGGACAAGAGCTACCTGGTCGAGGTGATCAATCATGTCGATGAAGACATGGCGATGCCGCCGGATGACGACAAGCTGCCCGCCGAAGAGATCGATTTGTTGACGCGTTGGATCGAAGCCGGTGCCGTCATTCCCGGGCAAATGGAGGACATCGCGAGCGAGCAATCCGACCACTGGGCATTCCAAAGCGTCGTGCGGCCGGAGGTTCCGGAAATCAAAGGTGCCGTTACCGCGCCCAGGCCCCTGACGGTCATCGATGCGTTCCTGCTGCGATCTTTGACCGAGCAAGGCCTGTCGTATTCAGAACCGGCCGACCCGCGTTCGTTGATCCGTCGCGTCTCGATCGTGTTGACCGGGATCGCACCGACACCGGAGCAAACCGAAGCGTTCATCGAAGCGTCCAAGATCGATTCCGAACAAGCCTACACCGAATTGGTCGATCGGCTGTTGCAATCCCCGCACTTCGGTGAACGCTGGGCGCAACACTGGTTGGACGTGATCCGCTGGGCGGAAACCAACGGGTCGGAAGCCAACCTGTATCGCAAGAACGCCTGGATCTATCGCGACTACGTGGTCCGATCGTTCAACGAAGACAAACCGTACGACGTGTTTGTCCAAGAGCAGATCGCCGGCGATTCGATGGGCGCGGGCGAAGCGACCGGCTTCCTGGTCGCCGGGCCGCACGTGCCCGCCGCGACGGTCGGCCGCGAACCGGCGGCGATTCGACAAGCACGCGCCGACCGCATGGACGAGATCATGCAGACCGTTGGTGCCTCGGTGATGGGCGTGACGATCGGGTGCGCCCGCTGTCACAACCACAAATTCGATCCGATCACGATCCAAGACTACTACTCGATGACCGGCGTGTTCCAAGACGTCGAATTCGGAAGTCGTTACCCGGAATTCGCCGCCGACCATCCCCGCCGTCAACGCGGCGAAGCGATCTGGAAAGAAATCGCCAAGCAACGCGGCGTCCTACGCCAAGCGGGAAGCTGGGAAGAAAACTGGGGCGCATTTCGCGAAATGCACTTCAAACCGATCACCACCACCGCGATCCGCGTGCGATTCAAAATGGCCAACGTCGGCTTGGACGAACTGGAGGTGTTCGGCCCGGAAAACTACGGTGAAAATCTGGCCCACAAGCGACGTGGCACCAAGGTCTCCGGATTCCCCGAAGACGGATTCGAAGGCCGCAACCCGATCCGACGCGTCAACGACGGCGAATACGGAACGATGACCTGGCGGGCCAAAGCGGAAAAGGACGCCGACAAACAGCCCTATGTCCGGTTGGACTTCGAACAGCCCGAAACGATCAGCCGGATCCGACTGAGCAGCAACCGCGAGTACTACTTCGACACCGATTACTTGGACAAAAAACCGTACCTGCCACGCTACGAATACGACGTCGACATCATGAAAAGCGACGGCAGCTGGCAACCATGGGTCGGGACCTGGCACACCAACACCCAATTGGACAAAGACCATCCGGAACGCAAACCGGCGTTGAAGAAGATTCAGAATCAAATCGATTTATTAAGCGAAGAGGGGCCGCGCCCGAGTTTTGTCGGCCGTTTCATCCGCCCCGACGTCACCCATGTACTGCTTCGCGGCAGCCCGGAAAATCCGCGTGACGAAGTCGACCCGGCGGGGCCGGCCATCTTCGGCGGCGACTTGGGACTGACCCAACAAGCACCGGGATCTAAACGTCGCGCCGAATTTGCCCAATGGATCACCAGCGATGAAAACCCGTTGACCGCACGCGTGATGGTCAACCGTCTCTGGCACCACGTCTTCGGCGCGGGAATCGTGACGACGACCAGCGATTTTGGAAAAGCCGGCGCGGCGCCGACGCATCCCGAACTGTTGGATTGGTTGGCCGCCGATTTCGTCCACCCGACCGATTCCGCCGACGCGGCGTGGTCGACCAAAGCGATGATCCGCCAGATGGTGATGTCCGCGGCGTTCCGTCAATCGAGTGCTCCGCGACCGGAGGGGCTGGCCAAGGACGCCGGTTCATCGCTGCTGTGGCGATTCCCGCCCAAACGGGTCGAAGCGGAGGTGATTCGCGATTCGATTCTGCAGGCCTCGGGATCGCTGGACCGCACGATCGGCGGACGCAGTTATCGCATTCACAACGAAAAGAAGACCTATGCCCAGTGGGAAGTGGTCAAGAACTACGGTCCGGAAACCTGGCGGCGGATGCTGTACCAAGAACGCATGCGTCGCGTCGACGACCAGATGTTCACGGCGTTTGATTTCCCCGACTGCGGTCAAGTCCGCGATAAACGTCCCGTGTCGACGACGCCGCTGCAGGCGTTGAATTTGATGAACAGCGATTTTGTGATCGCGCAATCCGAATTGATCGCCGAGCGAGCGGAACGAGAATCCGGCGACGAATTGAAGTCGGCGATCATCCGCTGCTTTGAACTGTTGCTTTCGCGCCAGCCCGAAACGGACGAATTGGACGCCTGTTTGGAAATGGCCACACAGACGAGTCTTTCGCTCGTCTGCCGTACCCTACTGAACACCAACGAAATCGCCTTCCTGCCCTGACCCCAGTACGCCTGTGGGTGTCCAAGCTTTAACCCAATACCGCTAAGTTGAGGCCGCCCGGACGCTGGCGCGAACCGGCTGATGTCAAACGATGATCAGCCGTTTGGCGCGAGCCTACGGGCCCTCCCCAACGGCACCGCTGGTCCCCAGGCCTACTCCCCTAACACCGCACTTAGACCATGACAAACCCAGAAAAACTCTCCCCGCTGGGGCGTCGTCTTCTCGATCGCCGCGGCTTCTTGCACACCGCCGGTCTTTCGACCAGCGCATTGGCGCTGACCAGCTTGCTCAGCAGCGACGGACTGTTGGCCGCCGACGTCAACACCTTTAGCGGAAAGACACCGATTCGTCCGGAGATCGATCCCAGCCAACCCTATGCCGCACGGCCCGGCCACTTCGACGTGCCCGCCAAACAGGTCCTGGTGATCTATTGCCCCGGGGCGGTCAGCCACGTCGACACGTTCGATTACAAACCCGCGCTGTATGACCTGCACGGCCAAAAGCCGCCGGGGATCCCCGAAGTGACCTTCGAAGGCCCGACAGGAAACATCGCCAAACCGTTTTGGGAATTCAAACCGCGCGGGGAAACCGGCAAAATGGTTTCCGAACTGGTACCGCACTTGGCCCAGCACGTCGACGATTTCGCCTTCATCCATTCGCTGACCACCGACACCAGTGCTCACCCGCAGGGCGAGAACTTCATGAACACCGGGTTCACGATGGAAGGCTTTCCGTCGTTCGGGGCTTGGGTCACGTATGCCTTGGGCACCGAGAACCAGGAACTGCCGGCCTTTGTCGCGATCAATGACCCACGCGGTCTGGCACGAAGCGGCAAGAACAACTTTGGCAACGGTTTCTTGCCGGCCGCGTTCCAGGGCACCGATTTCAGCGCCGCCGCGCCGCCGAACAACTTGAACCGTCCCGACGTGCTGTCCGCCAAAGAAGACCGCATGAGCGTGGATCTGTTGGCCAGGCTGAACGCCAAACACCTGGAACAATACCCCGACGACGCCGACCTGGCCGGACGGATCGCCAGCTATGAACTGGCCGGCAAGATTCAGACGACGGTGCCCGAGGTGATGGACATCTCCGGCGAAACGGCGGAAACGCTGAAGGCCTATGGAGTCGAAGGCGGCAGCAAGCTGCGGGGGCAATATGCCCGCAACTGCATCCTGGCCCGTCGGTTGCTCGAAAAAGGCGTCCGCGTCGTGCAGCTGTTCAACGGCAGCGACCCGGCCGGCGGCAACGGCATCACCAACTGGGACTCACACGCCAACATCCTGGAAACCCACGCGATGCAGGCGGAGATCATGGACCAGCCGACCGCGGCCTTGTTCGCCGATTTGAAACAGCGTGGCATGCTGGAAAACACGTTGGTCGTTTGGGCGACCGAATTCGGACGGATGCCGTTCTTGCAAGGCAACGGAACCGGACGTGACCACAACCCCGACGCGTTCACGTGCTTCCTGGCCGGTGCCGGGGTAAAGAAAGGCATCAGCTATGGCGAAAGCGACGAATTCGGATTCAAAGCCGCCGCCAACACCACCACGGTCTACGACTTCAACGCCACGTTGTTGCACCTGATGGGACTCGATCACGAACGATTGACGTACTATCACAACGGGCTGGAACGCCGGCTGACCAACGTCCACGGGCACGTCGTCAAGGACGTGTTGGCGTAGCACACCCGGCCCCGTACGACGTCCCTTCCGGGCATCTTCCCCGTACGACGTCCCTTCCGGGTCGTCGCACTGAAAGCTCCGCTTTCCCCCTCACACACTACCAGTACGACGTTCCTTCCGGCCGGTCGTCCGTAGGACGCCGCGCGACGACCTAGAAAGGACGTCGTACATCCCCCCCTGTACGACGTCCCTTCCGGGTCGTCGCACTGAAAGCTCCACTTTCCCCCTCACACACTACCAGTACGACGTCCCTTCCGGCCGGTCGTCCGTAGGACGCCGCGCGACGACCTAGAAAGGACGTCGTACATCCCCCCCCTGTACGACGTCCCTTCCGGGTCGTCGCACTGAAAGCTCCGCTTTCCCCCTCACACACCACAAGTACGACGTCCCTTCCGGCCGGTCGTCCGTAGGACGCCGCGCGACGACCTAGAAAGGACGTCGTACATCCCCCCCCTGTACGACGTCCCTTCCGGGTCGTCGCACTGAAAGCTCCGCTTTCACCCCCACACACCACCAGTACGACTCTCCTGGAAAGGACGTCGTACCCCAACGCATCGAAATTGGGAACGATTCTTGCAGCGGCAATTTGCGGCGGCCGGTCGGGGTGCCAACTCGGCTGCCGCACCTTGCCTGTCGGTGGCACTGGGCCTTCTCACTGGCACCCAGGAGCGTCCGAGGACATCCAAGATGAACCATTTGCATGCGGTGGTGATCGGGGCGTGGCTTCTTTGGGGATTGCCGGCGTTTGCCGATGACGATCCAGGCAACGTGCCTGCGACGAGTCAGGTTGAGGCGGGGACACCATCGACTTTGTCGCCAGCGGCGATCCAAGGCGGCGGGTTTGTCGAACCCAAACCGGGACAAGGTTCTGGCAATCCCGTTGTCGGCGGTTGGTATCTGGGCGTGTATGGCCGTTACGGCACGACGGGATTGTTGCTGACAAATGTTTATCCAGGCACACCGGCGGCCAGGGTGGGCTTGGAGGTGGGCGATCGGATCGTTGCCGTCAACGGCCGACGCATCGGTGTGTTGCCGCACGGAACGCGACGCATCGACACCGCGCTGCAGTGGTCGGCCAGTCGCTCTGGCTGGGTCCGACTCTTGGTCAGCGATCGACGCAGCGGTCGGTTGATCAATGTCGACGTGCGACTGGTACGCGGCAGCGTCCACTTTTGAGCCGACGGTTGTAGTCGATTTGGCGACGGGAGACGGCGCAAAAAGCGAGGCCGCGGCGTGAACCGCGGCCTTCGAGGGGAAAAACACGGCACGGCGACACCGTGCCAACCTCAACCAAAACGTCGATCAATCATCCTCCTTTTTCAACGAGGAACGAAAACGACCAATAGCGACTGACAAATCACTCCACCGAAACCAACTCGACCTCAAAGATCAACAAGGCGTTGGGACCGATCTTGTCGCCCGATCCACTCTCGCCGTAGGCCAATTTCGGTGGGATGTACAATTTCCATTTCGCGCCCGGTTTCATCAGTTTCAGTGCTTCGGTCCAACCGGCGATCACTTGATTGACGCCGAATTGGGCCGGCGTGTCTCCGGACTGGTCGAACACGGTGCCGTCGATCAGCGTGCCCTTGTAGTAGACGTTTACACGACTTTCATCGCTCGGCGATTCACCTTCGCCCTCTTCCAGCACTTCATATTGCAGACCGCTTTCGGTCGTCGTGATTCCTTCCTTCGATTGGTTTTCCGACAAGAACTTTTCCGCGGCCTCGAGGTTGGCCGCCGCGGCGTCATCACGTGACGAAGATGCTTCTGAACCGGCTTCCATCTCCGGCTCCGATTCTGATTCCGACGCTTGCGTTTTCGCTTCCACCAAGTCACTTCGCGTCAACGCCAATTTGTCGTAATCATCGCCGGGGATCACGTAATACCACTGGGCGAAACGGCGGTTCAGCGTCTGGGCCTTCTCTTTGCCCTGTGTAATTTTCTCCTGATAGGATTCCCACGCGTCCAAGTCCGAACGATACGCTTCCATCTTGGACTCGTACTCCTCCTTCAGCGTCTCAAGTCTCTCGGCCTCGGCTTGCTCCTCGGACGCTTCCTCACCGGATTCCTCAGACGACTTCGAATCGTCGGAATCCGCCTCCGCTTTCTCCTCGGCGTCTTTCAACTCCTGTGGCTTCTCCGGCTCGGTCGGCTTGGCAGGCTCATCGCCAAGGAATTGCGGATCGAAGTTGGCGGTGACAAAAACGTATCGGCCCGGTTTCTCGCTGGCGGGTTTCGCGGGATCGTCGCCCGACGATTTAGAATCCTGTGCCTCACCGGACGATCCGTCGCCTGATCCGTCGTCAACTTGAGCGTCGGATGAGGCGTCCTGGTCGTCACCGCCGAGTCCGATTTCCAGCTCCTCTTGACTGCCCGTAAAGACCCGTCCGAAGTACAGGTTGTACACCAATCCGTCATCGGTCGCCGTCGCCAGTTCACCTTCACGGGCGATCAACTTCAGTGTGTCACGATTGTTCTGGTCGGGTTGCAGCAAGAATCCTCGCGACAGCAAGTCGGATTGCAGGCGGTCGACGTCGCGTTGTGCGGCGAGCGCGTTGCGATCGAGTTGCAACTCGGGAGTCAGGCCGGTTTGCTTGGGACGCACCCCGGCGATTTCCAGGTTGGCGATGGCATTGACGGTGTCGCGGATCGCATCGCGATTGACCTGCTCGGTTTCCTGGTCGATCCCTTCCATCTGCCAATCATCGACGGAACTTTCGCGACGCAGCGAGGTCACCTGACGCTCGGTCACGGTGCCTTTCAGTTCATCGAACTGGTAATCGTTCAGCGTGACGTTGACGACATCCGAGCTGTTGATGTCGAACAGGTCGGTGTCGATCCAATCGGCGAACTTCGTGGACAGGTCGATGTTCAACGTCGCCACATAAACTTCGTCTTCGTCGGGATGACGGACGTAATACTGGTCGGTCTGGTCCTCGACTTTTTTACCGATGATGTAATCGGCCAGCACCGAATCGTCTTCACCGCGCAGGGTCAGTCGCTTGCCGACGCCATCGACCTGGCCGACTTCCAGCGAATCGGTTTTCGGGTTGACGACGCCGTAACGTGCATGATCGGCTTGCCAACGGGTGACCATGGCTCCGCGTTTGATCCCGATCACGCTGCCGGCGGTCCGCGCCAGTTGGTCGGCTGCATCGGCCGGGTAATTGTGGTGTGACGGGATCACCCATTGGCCGTTGTCGGTCCGCCGCACGCTGAACTGTTTCGATTCGACCTGATCGGGATCGATGACCGCGACGTTCAGTGCCGAGGCCAGCGTGGGATCACGGAACTCGGGATAGAACTCCTGGCCGACCTTGCCGTATTCGGCGATGACCGCTGGCCGGGTGGCCAGTTCGATCGCACCGGTCGCCAGCAGGCACAGCAGCGCCACGCCGGCATACAGAACGGTTCGACGCGTCTCAGATCCCATCGCGAGCCAGTGACGTTTCACCGTTTGGGCCGTCGCATCAATCGTTTCTTTGGCTTGACCACCGGATCGACTGTCGCTGCCCGGTTGGGTGTGGTTTTGAGTTACAGTGGACATGGGAATTGATCGAGAAGTTTTCGGGACGTTGGTTAGCTGGACAGCGTCACTCTGACGTAGCTACGCTCGCCAGAGCGTGGACCATGCCTGGGATCCACCTTCTGGCGAAGGTAGCTACATCGGGACGGGATCTACCTTCTGGCGAAGACAGCTACATCGGGCCGGCGATTCACGGTGTTTCATGTTCAAACTGGCGCGGTCCAGTGATTCGAGGAATTATTTAACATGCAATCTTGGGATCACCGTTATTCGAACGCTCATGCGGCGGGTTTGCGACGGCGCGAATCGACGACGCTCGTCCGTTCATCTCGTTTGCGTTGGACAAAGACGAATGCGCCCAAGGCGAACGCAGGGATGGCCGGAAGACAGACCGACCAGAACCGGATCGTCGACTCCAGCGATTTGATCTGGCGATTGGTACTCGCGCGGATCTTGCGGATCTCGTCGTTCTTTTGCTGTTCGATCTGGGCTTCCGCCAGCGACAATCGCTTCTGCTCGGCCTGTTGAGCCTGTTCGAGCATCTGGGCCTTGGCGATCGGATCCAGGTCATTGTTCTCCTGAATCTCTTTGACGCGTTTGCCCAATTGCTGGCGACGCAGCTCCAGCTCTTCGTCGGCTTGTTGATCCGCTTCCCGTTCTGCCTGGTTGGCCGCTTCCAGGAACTGTCGCTTTTGTTGCTCGACACGTACCAGCGTTCGATGAGCCGGTCGCCGGCTGCGGAGTTCGATGAACGAGTCGTCACCGACCAGCGAATCGACGGCATTCAGCACGAAGGTGACGTTGTCGAATTGGGTACTCAGGTTGCCGAGATTCCGCTCTTCGAAGAAGAAGTCGGAAATCATGTCGACGTCGGCGACGAAGATGGCGTTGACGTTGTGATCATCCGACTCGCGAGTCACGCGGGCGGCCAGCGTGTGCACGGCGGAGTCGATGACTCGAAACGGATTGCGCCGCGGGTTGGCCGTCCCCTGCATCGAAAAGAAGTTGAACCCGCCTTCGTCGACGAACTCTTCCCAATGCAGCACACCGGATTGTTTGCTGGTGTTCAACAGCGGACGAAAATCAGACTCGCCGCCCCGACGCTGCACTCGGCCGGGATACAGCGCGATCACTTCCTGCAGCCCCTTGGTCGTTTCGTCATCGGGGTTGAACGATTCGGTGTCGCTGCCGCCGCGGGTCACGAAGACGTATTCGGCCGGCAGCATCGCGAATTCGGGGTGCGGGTTGTTGACGTCAAACACACACGCGTCGTATTGCCAATCGATTCCCAGCGCGTCCAACAACCGAGTCGCTCGGCCGCCATCGGCCTTTTGCTCCGGCGGCGGACCGCCTTGCCCCATGAATCCCGAGTGGGGCGAGCGTTTGGGTTGCCGCGGGGCACCGGTAACGCCGAACCCGTTGCTGCCCAACGACAGCGGGAATGGATCGTCGAACACCAACAGCGGGCTGCCCGATTTGGCATAGTCCACCAGATGATCCATTTCTTCACTGGTCAGCGACGAGGGCATCACGGCCAACAGAACGTCGAACGCGGTGGTGTCGATGGCCGACGACGGCGACACCTGTTGGACGTTGTATTGTTTCTTCAGCTCCTGAACGATCTGCCAATCTCGTGATCCGCCCATCAAGTTGGCATCGGTTCGCAGCACGCCGACGGTATGGCGTTTTTCATGGGCGACGGTTTGGATCGACCGTGTCAGTTCATACTCAATCGGCAGCCCCTTGCCAAAGAAGGGGACGACGACCTTGTCATAGCTGCTGATGATCACGGCCCCCAAGTAGACGTCGGACTCGCTGCGGCGACCGTCCACCTCCGTCATCACTTGGACCGGTTCGATGCCAAAGTGCTCGGCTTCCTCGGCCTGTTGGCTGAACGGCTGGACGTCGACATAACGCACGTCCAGACCTTTCCCGCCCAGTTCGTCGAACTGTCGCAACAGCCCGACCAACCGCTTTCGTGTTTCGACGTATTCACGCGGGACATCGGGGCTGATGAAGGCCTGGATTTCGATCGGTCGCTCGGTGTCCAACTGGTCCAGGATGTCGTGTGTCGCGGGCGAAAGGCTGAACAGTCGCTCGCCGGTGGCATCGACGCGCAACACGCTGTAACCGGCCCAGGTCGTCACACAGGACAACACGACGGCGACGCTGATCGCACGCACCGCATATTGAACTCCGATCGCCGGCTCGCTGCGGGTATGCCAATGACGCCGAGTCATCAGGGTGTGGTTCAGATACAACATCACGACGGTGAAACCGGCAAAGTACAACAAGGCGGTCAGCGGGATCACGCCCATGCCAAAATCGCGGAACTGTTCTCGCAAGCTGAATCGGTCCAGCAGATCTCCAAGCCCGATCGTGGCGCCGATCTGTCCGACGAACACCGGCAACGCACAGATCACGATTCCCAACACGAACGCGACCGTCATGTTGGCCGTCAACATCGACGCCAGCATCCCCGCACTCAACATCGCCGCACCGGCCAGCCAGTAGCCGAAGTAGGTCGTTGCGATCAGCCCCCAATCGGGATTGCCCAGGAACATTAAAACGAACACGTGGGCCATGGAGAAAACGAGCGCGACGCTGTACACCGCGACGACGGCCAAGTACTTGCCGACCAGGATTTCCAATTCGGTCGCCGGCAGTGTGAACAGCAGCTCGTCGGTTCCCGACTTTCGTTCGTCGGCCCAGACACTCATCGTCACCGCGGGAACAAAAAACAGCAGCAACAACGGGTACCACTCGGTCAACTGGTCCAGTGTGGGTTCGTTGCCAGTGAAGAACCTGGCATTGAACGCCAGGGCGCCACCGAGCACAACGAACACGACGATAAACAGGTAACCGAGGACGCCGGAGAAATAGCCGGCAAAGTTACGTTGAAAGATAGCCCGAATCACTTGTTGTCGAAGTTGCATGGTCGGTTCTCAATCGATTCGCTTCTTTTGGAGGTTAGGCGGCGACGGTCAATTCACGGAATTTTTCTTCCATCGCATCACTGTGCTCGCCGAGCTGGTCGGTCGGTCCGTCGAACACCAACCGCCCCTCGTTGATCATCACCACGCGGCTGCAAACGGCGTGGACTTCTTGCAAGATGTGGGTGGACAACAGCACCGTCTTGGTTTCACCCAACTCACCGATCAGCTCACGGACCCCGTGCACTTGATTGGGATCCAACCCGCTGGTCGGTTCGTCCAAGATCAACACGTCGGGATCATGCAACAATGCCTGCGCCATCCCGACCCGCTGGCGATAGCCGCGGGAGAGTTTTCCGATCGCTTTACCCCAGACGTCGTCGAGCGAACATTGGCGGCGGACCCAGTCGAGTCGTTCTTGCAAACGGTCGGGCGACAACATCCGCGCCTGGCCGACGTAACGGAGGAATGCGTGGGGCGTCATCTCGGAATACAGCGGTCCGTTTTCGGGCAGGTAACCCAATCGCTGGGCCGCTTCGATCCGGTCTTGGTGCACGTCGTGACCGGCGATTTTCGCCGTCCCGGCGTCGGGCGACAAAAACCCCGTCAGCATCTTCATCGTCGTCGACTTTCCGGCCCCGTTGGGGCCCAGGAAAGCGCAAACCTGGCCGCGGGGGACCTTCAACGAGATGTCCTCCGCCGCGGCAAACTGGCCGTAGTACTTGCACAAACCGTCGGCGTGGATCATCCAAGGGAGATCCGTCGGGGCGTCCGCCATGGAGTCGTTTCCTCGTTGCTGGGTTAGGGAAAGGGGGATGCGGTTGCAGGACCGATCGCATGGCAAGCGTCGTGCCAATCGGGCAATTCGGTCGGCGCACGGAAATTCGATGTTTGTCGCCATCGGCACGCCCCGTCACAGGCGACAAACTGTCGTGATCGACCGACAACTTGACGCGGTGAATCAAGAAGCCCCCGCTCCTGGCAGGACGATTTTTCATTATGGCGGTGCGTTCTGGGCCGAGCAGCGAGGAGAGGCCTTCCGCGACGATCGGCACAACGATTGCAACAACGTCAAAGTCTTCGTCTTCGACTCTCACCCATCTGATGCAAGTTTGTTGGAGGAGAATCAATCGTGAAGGGTATCCCTGCCGTATTGGAACTGGTGGGCATCGATCCGTCGCGTTTTGACGAACTCGATGTCGCTCGTTGTGTGGCCCGATTGGGCGGATCCATGATCGGACGACAGATCGTCTTCAGCGACACGTCACAGTTGGACGCGGCGCTCGACGAGTTGTTTGCACGCTTCGGTGCCCAAGCGTTCTCCTGTGGCGATAGCGTGAACGCCCCCTCGTCCCTCGAACCCGAACACCGCTTGGAGGTCTCCCATGCCTGAATGGCCTGAAAACCTGTTGTCCCTGACGTTGTTGTCCGGCGGCGTGGTCGCCGCGCTGGGGCTGGTCGCCCTGGTCACCTACATGGCGTTCTTTCAGAAGCCGTAGTGGAACAGCATCCCTTTGCGCTCACTTGGCGCGTGGGTGAGCCCGTTCGTAGACCATTCGCAAGCTGGCGGCGCTGACGTGGGTGTAGATTTGCGTGGTCGCCAGACTTTTGTGACCGAGCAATTCTTGGACGCTGCGGATGTCCGCGCCGCGGTCCAACAGGTGCGTTGCGAAGGAGTGGCGCAGCGTGTGCGGACTGGTTCGCGCGTCCAGACCGGCCACGGCCAAGTGTTTCTCCAACATCCGACCCACGCTGCGCGTGGTCAGGATGTTGCCGAACCGGTTGACGAACACCGGCGCTTTGCGGCCCAGCGATTGCGTCTTGTCGCTGCGGCAGCGGCGCTTGGCATACGCCTGGATGGCCTTGATGGCAAACGAACCGAGCGGGCAGATCCGTTCCTTGCGGCCCTTTCCTCGGACGCGAATGATTTGATCGTGCGTGTCGATGTCACCGTCTTGCAATCCGACCAGTTCGCTGACACGCAAGCCCGCCGAATACATCGTTTCCAGGATCGCACGATCGCGCAAGCCGTCGACTTTGTCACCCGGCGGGGCCAGCAACAACCGTCCCACTTCGTCGTCGGTCAACACGTGCGGCAACTTGCGTTGTCGGCGAGGGTTCCGCAGCGGCTTGGCCGGGTTGCTGGACGCCAGCCCTTCGCGCATCGCAAACTTATAAAAGCTCCGCAACGCCGCCAGCTTTCTCGCGATGCTCGATCGTGCATAATCGGCTTGCTGGAGCGCCGCTTGAAATGATCGCAGTTCCGCAGGCGAAAGCGAATCGGGATCCGGCACGCGACCGAGCGTCGCTTCCAACCACTCGACAAAGCTGAACAGATCCTCGCGGTAGGATTTGATCGTCAACTCCGATGCGTTGCGTTCAGTCACCAGATAACGCAAGAACTGTGCAATCGCTGAGTGCATGCAGGCTCCTAGTGCTCTGTCAGCATCAAATGTTCGGGTTGCGTTTGTCGAGCGGAAAAGGGGTCAGGTACCAAAAATGCGGAGCCCCCTTCGGGCCATTTGGTTTTTGGTACCTGACCCCTTTTCCGCGGCGCCCTAAGTTAAAAGTTGACGCAGCACTAGCTGAAGTCTTCCACCGACAGATTGTCCAATTCGTTGTCGATCAACAGGTCGTCGTCGACGGGCACGGCATCGCGGATCTTGCGACTCAACATCGCGGCGTCGTACCAGGAAAAATCCAAATCCGGATTGGCGGCAAAACGGGCGAGTTGGCGTAGGGTCTGGTCACGATTGGCATCATCGAACATGAAGATGAATTTTTCGTCGCCTTTGACCAAAGCCAGAACGTTGATCTCTTTGTCCATCTGCGTGGGATGCCTGCGATTGAGCGGAAGTCACGGTTGCAAAACGGGGCGGCGGAGGAGATCGATTCCTTTCGATCAGTACGGCTATCGGCCCCAGGGTGAGCTATCGGCACGGAGTGATGTGGGACTGAGCGGTGTTGGCGGGGAACAGGTTGCTAGCGACCTTTGACCGCGTTGTCGTCGCTACCAATGCCAGTGATTCCCGAAACATCCAAGGTGATACAATCGTTCAAGTCGCCGAGACGTCAGGCAAGCGCGCGATGCGCGGCCGAGGCAGCAACAAATGAAGAAACCCTCCCTGGAAGGGAGGATCGATCGCAGCGAGGGAAGGGCTGAGTGGCGTAGACGCCTCGTTCCAGGGCTCCGCATTGGAAAGCGCTAAAGGTGTGGCTCCCCCCACACACGCCGCGGGCGAGCACGAGGCGGAGCCTCTGGAGATTTCCGTTCCCAGGCGGAGCCTGGGAACGAGCCCCGTAACGGGACGACCTTCACCGGGCAGGGGCAAACGCGGCACCTAGCGAGGGTACACGTACAGCGGCACGACGACGGTGTGCCGGTACGGGTAGCGGCTGCTCATCATCGGAATCGAGTTCCAGTTGGGTCGCAGCGGCTCATAGCCAGCCCACAGGTTTCGCTCCATCCGCTCCATCCGCTGTTGCGAACGGTATTGCGCTCGGGCTTGGCGGATCTCGGCGGCGGTCCGTGGGCCGGTCGACAGGTCGGACGAGCTGGGGATGGCGTCGATCAGGTGCGGCGCGGCGACGACGTCGGCATCGTCGGTGGTGGGTTTCGCGACGACCGCATCGGGTTTGGCGATTTCGGGCAGCGGAAATTGTGCAGGTGCGTTGTCGGCCAACAGGACCAATGCCATTGCGGCACATGCGGTGCCCAGCAGCCCGTTTTTAAGATTGGATTTCATGGGATTCCCCAGGGTGAAATTGGAAGGGCGGGTGGGAATCGGATCGGCAGATCGGCCCTGGGGTGTGAACCGCGGCAAAAACGTGACGCCAAATACCTTCGGAAATGGTCGGTTCATGCCGGTTATCGGGTCACCGATGGTTAATTTGCTGCCATTGGCCCGTCGGGACCGAAAAGTCACCCGACCGGGGATGGTCATTCCTGGCAAGTCTGCAAAGAATGTCTCGGCTGAACCGAATCACTCTGCTTCAACCCTGTCGTCTTGCCGCAGCGGTGAGGGCACAGGGTCCCGCCCCCCATCACTCGATTCTCGGAGAACCCCAATGAGCAACGCTTCACGAACCTTTCTCGGCACGGCCGCAGCGGCACTGATGGTGTTCTCACTCGGCTGCCAACCTCCCAAACCGCCGGCACCGGAGACCGCCGAGTCGGTGGCCGCGACCAGCAGCAACACCAGCACGAGCAATACCACCAGCAACATGACGGGCAACACGACCGCGGCAAGCGAAACGCCGGTCGGAGAAACCCCGTAAGGATCCGGCCCGATCCATTCGCGCACCTGACGAGGCGTTCGGAGGGTCGCCGTGTTCTCCGAACTCGGCGTGCGTAATAAAAGCGAGGCGATGCCCCCCGCCGACCTCGGAGAGGACGGCGACTGTCTAGCCCCATCAAAAGCGAATCTGTGCTGGAAGACTCGTGATGCGCTGCCAATTGGGCCAATCGCCAGGCTTGACTGGTGATTCGTTCGGCGCGGTGTTGTGATAAACTGTGACGGTTGTGGCTTTCTACCATCCAAGCCCGCCGTCGATCGTCACCCGCCCCACGTCTCAATCGCCCGCGCTTTATGAAACGTCCCCCGTGGTTTTCCGCGATTCCGTTCGTCGCCGTCCTCGGCTGTGTCTCGTTTGCCGTACCGTTTTCCGCGACTTGCCGGGCGGCGGTGGTACAGATCGAGTTGACCTCGGGTGAAACGGTCCGTGGCCGCTACGCCGGTGTGGCGGGGACCTCGGTGCAGTTACAGGTCGATGGTGAATCCTCTCACCGCATGCTTGCCGTTGACCAGATCGTGTCGCTGCAAGTGGCGGACGCTCGCGAATCTTCGGCCGGGCCGGCGACGAATGTCACCCTGATCGATGGGACATCGATTTTCGCTCGAGATGTCACCGCGGATGATTCGGCGGTCACGCTGCAGCCGCAACGTCAGGCGGAACTCCGTCTGCCGATCGGTCAGGTGCAATCCATTCGATTTCGGCCCGGCGGACCGGCAACCGACCCCCAGTGGCTGGGGCTGGTCGACAAGCCATCACGCAGCGATCGAATGGTCATCCGCCGCGGCAATGACCAACTGGATCCGATCGAAGGCGTTGTGGTCGGCCTGGATGCTGAACAGCTGCGGTTCGAATTGGACGGTGACCCGATCGAAGCACCACGCGATCGACTTGAAGGCGTCTTCTTTCGAACCGCCACTGACCCCGCAGCCTCGTCCGCGGTGAAGATCACCACCATCGATGGATCGATCTTTCTGGCGTCGCGACTGGAACCCAGTGAGGCGACCGATGCGGTGGAGATCGTGTTACCGGGGCAAGTCCGCCACCCAATCCCTCTGGAACGCATCAAACGAATCACCTGGGCCAGCGGACGGATCCTGTTGGCCCAAGCGTCTGCCGCATCGACCCGAATGTCCCCCTACCTGGCGACGAATTTGCCGGCCGATTTGACCAGCGATTGGTTCGGACCGGCGGCCCAGGGCGAGGACTTGGTGATGGTTGCCGGCGGCGCGGCGGAGTACCGCGTCGAACCGGGATTCCAAACGCTGGCCGGCAGCGTCGGACGGGATAAACTTGTCACCGCCGGCGGTACGGTGATCATCCGCTTGGTCGTCGATGATGTCGTGCAGTGGGAGCAGGCGTTGGCCGAATCTGAAAGCAAAGGGTTTCGCATCCCGGTCGCCGGCGCTCGGCGCGTGCGGTTAGAAGCCTTGGCCGGCGATGACGGTGACGTCGGAGATCTGATCCGATTCTTTAAACCCAGGTTGATGAAGTGAACCGCCGAGTGAAATTTAAACTGCCGCGTTCAATCGCGATGCTCACCGCGGTCTGTCTCGCCGCATTTGGCTTGGGAAACGGGGCACGCGGCCAAGACGGGGTGCAACTTGCCGCGTCGGTCGATGGTCCCATCGAATTGGACCCGCTGTTGCAAGCGGCTGAACGGGCACGGATCGCAGCGGTCGATCGTGCCCGCCCGAGCGCTGTCAGCGTGTTTGTGCCCGGCGGCGGAGGAGGAGGCAGCGGTGTCCTGATCTCTCCGGAAGGCTATGCGCTGACCAATTTTCACGTCACCAGCCCGGCCGGAACGTTCATGCGGTGCGGGTTGAGTGACGGTCGCGTCTATGACGCCGTCTTGGTGGGACTGGATCCGGTCGGCGACCTGGCCATGATTCAATTGCTCGGCCGCGATGATTTCCCCTACGCCACGCTGGCCGATAGCCGCCAAGCCCGTGCCGGTGACTGGTGCATGGTGATCGGCAACCCGTTCCTGTTGGCCACCAATTTGCAGCCCACCGTCACCTGGGGAATCCTCAGCGGCGTCGGACGTTACCAATACCCTTCCGGGACGCTGTTGGAATACGCCGACTGCCTGCAAACCGACGCGTCGATCAATCCCGGCAATTCCGGCGGACCGATCTACAACGATCAAGGTGAATTGCTGGGGATCGTCGGCCGTTGCTCGTTCGAAAAACGCGGCCGAGTCAACGTCGGTGTGGGGTACGCGATTTCGATCAACCAGGCCAAGAACTTTCTGGGTTATCTTCGCAGCGGGCGGATCGTCGATCACGCCACGCTGGGAGCGACGGTGACCACTGATCCCGACGGCGGCGTCGTGGTCAGCAATATTCTGGAGTCCAGTGACGCCTACCGACGCGGCCTGCGTTACAACGCCCAAATCCTGGAAATCGACGGCCGCCCGGTGATGACCGCCAACGATGTTCAAAACGTCTTGGGCACCTTCCCCAGTGGCTGGCGGGTGAATGTCGCGTTTCGCAACCAGGGAGTCACGACCCGCGTCCCGGTGCGATTGATGAGTGTGCATCGTCAAGACGAATTGCTGGCCAAGATGGCGTCGGCCCTGCCGCCCCCGCCGCCGGTCCCCGACCAACCCGATGACGAAGACAACGGTGAAGGAGAAGGCGAAAAACAAGACGACGATCAAGACGCTGAACAAGGTGGGGATGAAAAACCAAAACGCCCCGATTTGAAACGCCAACGGCTGCCGCCGGGACACGGCGCTGCCAAACCGGCGATCCCCGAAGCGGTCGCCGATCTGATCGTCCAGCGTCGAGGGTTTGCCAACTATCACTTCAACCAAGTCGAACAAGATCGGTTCATTCGGTCATTGAGGAGCCAATTCCCTGCGAACCAATTCGCCGAAACGGATCAATCCAAAACCACGGCCTGGACGATTACCGGCAAGACGGGCGACGCCGAGGTGAAGCTTTCGGTGGCCGACGATCAGTACGCGATCCTGGTCGGCGAAACCGCGATGCAGGCGACCAGGCGGTCGGAACTGTTTGACGCGGTCGACACCGATTCGATCGCCGGGATCCTGCCCGCGCTCGACGCTTGGCGCACGATGTTAAAACTTGGCCCGGAGAAGTTCGGCGAGGCCTATTACCAAGGCACGATGCCGCTGGGCGGTCAGCGACCGCTCCGCGATTGCCTGGTCGGCCTGTACGGAGAAATGGAAGTCCGCTGGTTGTCGCACCCCGAGACCGGTCTGGTCGAGTGCATCGAAGTGGTCGCCGATCGAGATTCGGACCCGGCGGAGGTGTGGATCCGGCGCGAGGGAGACGACATCAGCGGGCTCGAACTGCGGTACGGAACGGACGTGTCGCTGGACGTTTCGATCAGCGACTGGACCCAAACCGAGAGTGCACCGCAATGATGCTTCGACCGAATTACGCCTTCGCGTCGGCGGCGTTGCTGTCGCTCGTCTGCCTGTCGGTTCTCCCGATCGCTTCGGCCCAACCGCCGGTCGCTCCCGACGCACGTGATGTCCAGCAACGCGTCGTCAAAATCTACGGCGCCGGCGGCATCAAGGGACTGGAAGCCTATCAAAGCGGCTTTCTGGTTTCGCCCGAAGGTCACATCGCAACGGCATGGAGTTATGTGTTGGATGTCGAACCGATCGTCGTACTCGATGACGGTCGCCGTTTCGAATCCAAGATCGTCGGGATCGAACCCTCGCTGGAACTGGCGGTGTTGAAGGTCGATGCGTCCGATCTGCCGTACTTCAAAGTCGACAAAGAATTGAACGCCCAATGGGGTGACCCGATCTTGGCGGTCAGCAACCTGTTCGGCATCGCCGCGGGCAACGAACCGGCCAGCGTGATGCAGGGGATCATCGCCGGGGTGACCAATTTGGACGCACGTCGCGGCACGTTTCAAACGCCCTACCGTGGCAAGGTCTTGATCCTGGACTTGATCGCCAACAATCCGGGGGCGGCCGGCGGTGCGGTCGTCGACGCCGATGGGCGTCTGATCGGGATGTTGGGCAAAGAGCTCCGTGACAGCGGCACCGGTGTCTGGCTGAATTATGCCTTGCCGATCGATTCCCTGCGCACGGCGTTGGGCGACATCATCGCCGGTCGTGCGACGACCGTGCCCAAGGAAAACAATCCCGTGCTGCGTCGCGACCAGTCGCACAATCTGGCAACGTTGGGGTTGGTGCTGGTGCCCAACGTCTTGGAATCGACACCGGCCTACATTGATGCCGTGCAGTCCGACTCGCCGGCGGCGGAAGCGAAATTGCGGGCCGACGACTTGATCTTGCTGCTCGATGGACAGCGTGTCGGGGACCAACAAACCCTGATCGATTTACTGCGTCGGATCGATCGCCGCGATGCGGTTTCCATCACGATCCAGCGCGGCAACGATGTGCTGCCCGTTCGTTTGCAACCCTAGGAGCCCCGTCGCGTGCTGAATTTGAACTCGATCCGCTGCCTGCTGTTGGCGGCGGCATGTCTGCTGCCGAGCGTCCGCGCCGCGGCGCAGAATGACACGGCGCAGAATGACACGGCGCAGAATGACACGGCGAAGAACGACACTGCTCGAAAGGACACTGCGGAGTACCGTCAAGCCATGGCGAGCGCGGTGCGGAACGCGGCCGAGCGGGTCTTGCCGTCGGTCGTGTCGATCGAAGTGATCGGTGTGGCCGAAGTCGCCGGCGGCGGCAACCGGCAAAGCGAAGTCGCGCAAGACGCGCCGTCCTGTGGCGTGGTCGTCGATGCCGACGGATGGATCGTCGCATCGGACATCATCGTGCGGCGACCGTCGGCCAGCATCCTGGTCGTGTTGCCCGACCAGACGCGGCTGGCGGCCACGATCGTCGCGCGTGACCATCACCGCGGCCTGGTGATGCTGCGCGTCGAATCGAACACACCACTGATTCCGCTGGAATTCCCCGATGCGGTCGACACGCCGGTCGGATCGACGGTCGTCGCCGTCGGTCGCTACGGCGGTGATCGGTCGCCGATGGTCAGCAGCGGCATCTTGAGCGCCACCGGTCGATTGGAAGGCACGATGCTGCAAAGCGATGCCCGCGTGTCGCCGTCGTTTTATGGCGGCCCCCTGGTTGATCTGTACGGTAACGCGATCGGTGTGCTGGTCCCGGCGGTCGCCGAAGGCGGGGCGCCCGACGACACCAGCTGGTATGACTCGGGGATCGCGTTTGCCGTCCCGACCCCCGTGCTGACCAACAAACTGGAACGATTGCGCAGCGGGCAAGACATCCGCAAAGGGCTGATCGGCATCGTCCCCAAGGCCAAGGACCCGTACGCCGAAGACACCGAGTTGGCGGCGGTTCGCAGTCGATCTCCGGCCGAAAGGGCCGGCATCGAACCGGGAGATTCCGTCGTTGCCATCAACGGAAATCCCGTGCGGATGTTTCAACAGATCAAACAAGCACTCGGTCCCTACGATGCCGACGAGTCGATCGAGATCACGTTGCGACGAGACGGTGAAACGCGAACGGTCACCGTCACGCTGGCCGAGTCGATTCCGCCGTTGAATCCCCAGCGACTGGGGGTCTGGCTGAGCGAGAACGCAGTCGAGGCCAGCAATGAAGCAGACAACGAGGCCGAAGTCCAAAGCGAAGTGGTCGTCCGCGCGGTCGTTCCCGACACCGCAGCCGACGGCAAGTTGGAACCGGGCGATGTGATCAAAAAAGTTGACCAGACCGAAATCAACGATGTGGCCACGATCGGTCGCATGTTGATCACCGCGGTCGCGGACGAAGAACTGACGCTGGCCGTTGAGCGTGACGGAGAGCCGGTGGAAATTAAACTGACCCCCACGCCGATCGCCGGTCCGACACTCAAAAAAACGATCGAGCAGTGGTCCGGCGACGCACCGGAAAACCCCTGGGACGTCCAGCAACTGCGGCTGCCCGATGTCCCCAACCTGGCCGCCTATGTAGCGCCCAAACCGGATCAGGTGGCCGCCGAGCAGTTGGCCGAGCAAGGATTGGCCATGCTGGTGTTGTTGCTCGCTCCGGAGCAGCGTGATCCCGCCGAAGCGTTGCAGCCGTGGCGTGATGCGGCCGGCCGAGCCGGCGTGGTGGTCTGCGCGATTTGCAGCGAAGACGAACAACGTTGGCAGCAGAAGGAGATTGACGTCATCTCCCGGATGACGACCTTGATGGCCCAACGCGTGCCGATCAGCGCCAGTGCCGTCGCAGCCAACGGCGCCCTGAAAGACACTGCCGCGTCGGCGGCCGATTCCATGGTGATCGCGATCGCACTGTCGGACCGCAAGAACTTTGCCGGCATCGCCGTTGCGGCCGATGCGAAACCGCCCGCGGTGCGGCTGCGAGAAAACGAACCCGACCGCGCCCTGGAAATCATGCTCCCGATCGACTCGCTGGACGACGGGCCGACCTGGCTGGCGCCGCTGGCGACCGCCGGCTACCCGATCTCCTTGGGCGGCGACACCCAGGCCGACGACCTGCTGCGCTGGGTCCGGTTGTTGCAAACGATTTGAGTTAAACTTTGTGCGATCCGGCTGCGATCGATGATCGCGCACTCGACTCTCGTCTGATCCCCCTTCAACCCCATATTCCAACATGATCTCCCGCACGCTTGTCTCCGCCTTCTGCCTGCTGTTTGTTCCCTTGATCAGTGTCTCGCTGCATGGCAACAGCGCCGCCGCCCAGTCGGGTGTGCTGCACTTTCCCGCCCAAGGGGACTCGGCCGGCAAAATCGTGTTGGTTTCGGGTGATGAAGAGTATCGCACCGAAGAATCGATGCCGATGCTCGCCAAGATTCTGAGCGTCAAACACGGCTTTGGTTGCACGGTGTTGTTTTCGATGTCCGCCGACGGCAGCTACATCGATCCCAACAATCAACGCGGTGTCGTCGGCTGGGAAGCACTGGACGACGCGGATCTGATGATCATCGGCACGCGATTCCGTTCACCCAGCGAATCACAAGCGGCACACATCACCAAGTTCATCGACGACGGCAAACCGTTGATCGGGATTCGCACCGCGACACACGCCTTCAACGGCAAACAGTCGTTCGGCGGCGAGCTGACGTACAGCAATTTCGGCCTGAAAATCCTGGGCGAACAATGGGTCAGCCACCACGGCCAACACAAACGCCAAGGCGCCCGTGCCGTCATCGTCGACCAGGCCAAAGACCATCCGATTCTCAATTCGGTCGGCGAAATCTTCGTCCCGTCGGACGTCTATGGCGTCACCCACCTGACCGACCGGGACACGATCCTGTTGCGTGGGGCGGTGACCGAATCGCTGGATCCGAATTCGGCCAACATCGAAGGCGCCAAGAATGATCCGATGCAGCCCCTGGCCTGGCTGCACCCCTATGTCTCGCCCGCGGGCACCAAGGGACAAGCGTTTTGCACGACCACCGGGGCGAGCGTCGATTTGGTCAGCGAGGATCTGCGCCGGATGCTGGTCAATGCGACCTACTATCTGCTGGACAAAGAGGTGCCCGAGAAAGCCGATGTCGCCTACGTCGATCCGTACTACCCGACCTTTTACGGCTTCATCAACGATGCCGCCTATTGGAAAGGTCTGAACCTGCAACCGTCGGATTTCGAGCTCGGCAAATCACCGCATCGCGAAGACCCCAAGGGCAGCCCCGAGTGGCCGTTCCGCGATCGCCCGTAAGGCCGGGTCCATCCAATCGGTAGCGGAAGCCGCCAAGGCTTTCGTGCTGACTCTTGGCGGTTTGTTGATTGCTCTCCCAATGCTAGTGCCGACGCGTGAGCGAGGGACGCCACGTTGCCCCTCGCTCACGCGTCGGGCTAGCGTGAGCGGATTGATTTGCAACTTTAATTGACTCGACGAATCCTTGACGAGTTCCGCGACGGCACGCCTAGTATTCCGCCGCAGCTTAATTTGCGGGTAGCCGATGCGTTTGGAGAGTCGCCGTGTTCTCCGAACTCGGCGCCCACAAAGCGAAGCTTTGCAATGCGCCGACCTCGGAGAGGACGGCGACTGTCCGGCCCAACAGAAAACCAAGCTGCGGCGGAATACTAGGAATCCATCGCGAATTGCAGCCTTGGATCGTCCAGCCCCAACCGCTTCATTTTCTTGTACAGCGTGGTGCGGTTGATGTCCAAGGCGTCTGCCGTGGCGGCTCGGTTCCAATTGTGGCGGCGAAGCGAATGCAGGATGATCTCGCGTTCGGGCCCTTCGAGCGCCTCACGCAGACTTTTGTCCTGGTAACTGGCCGGTGTCATCGCAAAGGGTTTGACCACGTGTTCGCCGGCGGCCGGCTGGATCGCCGACGCCAACGGATCGGCGACGCGGCCCAAGATTTCCGGCGGCAAGTCTTCCAGCGTCAGTTGGCTGTCGCGGGATAACAACACGGCTCGCTCGACGACGTTCTGCAGTTGGCGGACATTGCCGGGCCAACGGTAGGATTGCAGTGTCGCCATCGCCTGTTGGTCGAACCCCTCGATTTCGCGGCCACACGTTTCGGCGGCCTCGCGCAGAAAGTGATCGACCAACAAGGGGATGTCGCCGACACGTTCACGCAACGAAGGCAGGACGATGTTGACGACGTTGATCCGGTAGTACAAATCTTGCCGGAACGCACCCTCGGTGACCGCGCGGGAAAGGTCTTCGTTGGTCGCCAAGATGACACGCGTGTCGACCGAGTGGGTGTGCGTGCCGCCGAGTGGTTCGAACTGAAATTCTTGCAGCACCCGCAACAGTTTGACTTGCATCGCGGCGGTCGCCGTCCCGATCTCGTCCAGGAACAACGTGCCCTTGTCCGCCAGTTGGAACTTGCCGACCCGGTCGCCACTGGCGCCGGTGAACGCGCCTTTGACGTGGCCGAACAATTCGCTCTCCAGCAAGTTGTCCGGCAAGGCACCGCAGGCCACTTCGACGAACGGTTTGGACCGACGTGAACTGCGTTCATGAATCGCACGCGCGATCATGCTTTTGCCGGTTCCGTTTTCTCCGGTGATCAAGATCGACGCCCGGGCATCGGCCACACTGTCGATCACATCGAAGATCTTCATCATTCGATAGTCGTGGCTGAGAATGTTCTCCAGCCCGCTTCGACTGTCCAGCTTCTTGCGCAGTTTTTCGTTCTCCAACGCGATATCGCGTTGCGACACCGCGCGGCTGATCGCCAAGTTCAATTCGTCGTCGATTAGCGGTTTGGTCAGCAAATCGAACGCACCCGCCTTGATCGCTTCGATTGCGGTGTCGGGCGTCGCGTATCCGGTCATCACCAACACGGTGGTTTCCGGGTGCTTCTGACGCGTGTGGCTGATCAGCTGGAATCCGTCCTCGTCGCGCAAGCGGAGGTCTGTGATCACCAAGTCAAACCGATGCTGATCCAGGCTGGCCTTGGCCCCGCTCAAGCAATCAGCGACGTGGACCGTGTGCCCGATTTCTCGCAGCCATTCGGCCATCGACTGGACCAGATGCCAATCATCGTCGACGAGCAAAATGGAGGCGGTGTCTTTCATATCAGGCGTGGGGGGGATCATGCTGGGGATCAAAAGCCGAGCGCGATTCATTCGCGTTCCTCTCGCACGATTTCCTAGGTCGCCGTTAGCGTCGGAGCAAAACCGAATTGCGGTGTTTTGGGCAGACCCGCGCACCGAATGCGGACGCCAAACGGTGAATTTCCGACTCTTTCGGGGGGAAGGGGTGGGGGAATATGCGAAATATTCTCATATTGGGCCCACACGCCGGCGAGAATACGCCATTTTTAGGAAGATTCGCTCCTGGGGCATCGTGTGGGGCGGTTGTGAATCAAGTTACAGGCACCAAGGATCGAAATGTCGTTGAAAACGCTGGTCGTAGACGACCATGAAGCCGCTCGTCTCGGGCTGATGGAGCTCTTGGTCGGGACGGCGGTCAGCGTCGCAAAGACTGTCGCCGATGGCGAGAGCGCGCTGCGCTACCTGGACGAAGACAAGTGCGACGTTGTCTTAATCGATGTCCAAATGAAAAAGATGGACGGGTTGACGCTGTTGACCTCGATTCGTCAGGCCCATCCCAACTTGCCGGTCGTATTGATCAGTGCGTACGACTATCCGGTCTATTTGGCCCGTGCGGTCGCCAACGGAGCGCATGATTATGTGCTCAAGAGCGATTCGGCAGGGCAGATCGAGCAGACGCTCAGCCACGCCTGTGAGAGCGGGTCGTCTTATCCGGGCGGACGGCTGGATAACGTGAAGAAGAAGATGTCCGAAACGATCCGATCCAACCAACTGCCACCGGAATTGCCGGTCACGTCACGCGAGGCGCAGGTCCTGCGTCACATCGCATTCGGATTGAGCAACCGCGAGATCGCCAAGTCGTTGGGCATCAGTGTCGAAACCGTCAAAGAGCACGTGCAGAATATCTTGCGAAAGACCGGCGCCTCGGATCGCACCGACGTCGCCGTCCGCGCCGTCCGCTTGGGATTGGTCGACTGAGGCTAGATCGGTTCCAGCCGTAGCGGAAGCCGCCAAGGCTTTCGGTCTCACCCGCGCGGCTCACCCGCGGTGTGCGAAACTCTTCGCGAGTTCCGCTACGAGCGTCATCATGCGGCCGGCATCAATAAACGTCTCGCACGTATCGCTTGGCCTTGCTCAGTGACGCGACATAGTCCTCGGCGGCCTTCTCGGACATGCCGCCTTCGGACGCGACGATGGCCTTGAGCGTGCGGTCGACATCGACCGCCATGCGGCTGGCGTCGCCACAGACATAGAAGTGGGCCCCTTGCTGCAGCCAGGTCCATAGCTCGGCGGCGTTTTGTTTCATCCGGTCCTGGACGTACACCTTTTCCGCACCGTCGCGGCTGAACGCCGTGTCCAACCGCGTCAGCAGACCGGCGTCGAGGTAGGCTTGCAATTCTTCTTGGTACAAGAAATCGGTCGCGGCATGTTGGTCGCCGAAGAACAACCAGTTCTTGCCCGGCGACTTGGTGGCATCGCGTTCTTGCAGGAATGCCAAGAACGGAGCGATGCCCGTTCCCGGTCCGACCATGATCATCGGGGTGTTGGGATCCGACGGCACGGTGAATCCGCCGTGATTGGCTTGGGTGAACACACGCAGTGTCGCGCCTGGTTCCAGCCGATCGGCCAACATCGTACTCGCCGCCCCTTTGCGCAACCGTCCGTCGCGATCATAGGTGACCTTTCCGACGGTCAGGTGGACCTGATTTCCGACGCATGCCTGGCTGCTGGCGATCGAATACAGCCGCGGATTCAGCGGCGAGAGTGTTTCCAGAAACTCGGTGGCGCTGATCGGAACCGCACCGGCCAATTGCAAGACGTCCAACACATCGAATCCGTCGGGTGCCCCCTCTTCGAGCATCTCGCTAAGCGTTGTTTTGATCGCGATGTCCGAGACACGGCTGAGCGCTAATTCCAGCAATTCGTCGCTGGGATCTTTCAGACAAAAGTCTTCGCAAAGCGCGTTGGCCAGCGACTTGGGTTCCCCGCCCGGGGTCACGGTCAACAACTTGGGATCGGCTCCGATCGCAGCGACAATCGCTTCGACCAACTCGCCGCAATTGGTCGGATAAATCCCCAGGGCATCGCCGACTTCGTAGCGGATGTCGGAATCACCGAGATCAATCGCCACGTGGCGCGTGTCTTTAGCGGATCCCTCACCGTTGAGCGGTCGCGACTCGATCAGCTTTGCCGAATACGGTGTCTTGCGGCTGAATCCCGCCGCTGACGTGCCGCCCGCAGCGGTGCCATTGGCTGGTTTGGCCGGCGCAGCCCCCCCGTCCCCAGACTCCTTAAGCACTTGCTTGATCATTTTGGAGGTTTCTTTACCACCGGGGCTGCACAGCGTCAGGTTGGTTTCTTCTCCCGATGCGATCGCCTCGCTGTAAGTCTTGCAAAGATAACCACACGACCCGCAATCCAACTGTGCCATCGCCGCCATCAGACGCCGCTCGACCGGTTTGCCTTCGGCCAACGCCATGCGGTCGACGATCGGCAGCGAGTCGTCGTGCCAGGGGAAGTCCTCTTCCGGCTCGGGTTCGTTTTCCTGCACCGCGACACCGGGCAGGGAACCCGCGGACACGCCGGCGGCGTTCATCACCGCCGAGGCATCGCCGCCGGGTTGCATGCCCATCATGCCTGCGAAAAACCCGTTCAACCAGGCGCGTTGTTCTTCGTTAAAGGGAGCCGTTTCGGGAATGAAGCTGGTGCTCATGGCAGTCTATGGGGATCGTGTCGAATGATTGAACTTCTAGGTGTTTCTAATTGGATCAGCGTCGCGTCGAAAACCAGTGGGGGGAAGGTTTCCGGGGCCTCGATGCCTCCGTCAGACCAAGGCTCTGGCGAGTGATTTCAGTTCGTAGTCGGACGACCGGGACGTGAATTCAACAAACGTCTCGCCCTCGCGTCGTTGTTCCAGGTAGCCGCCGACGATGAACGAGATCAATTCGGGCATGTCTTCGAACGCGACCGATTCAAAGATCAACCGTGCGATGCCCTGGCGATCACCCCAGCCGCCGCCCAGGTGAACGTGGTACCCGTCTACCATGTCGTCGCCCTTTTCGACCTTGCATCCCAGCAACCCGATGTCGCCGATGTAGTGCTGGGCACAACTGTGGTGGCACCCGGTCAGGTGAATGTTAATCGGGCTGTCGAGTTCGAATTGGGATTCCAGGTGTTCGGCCAGGGCCATGGCCTGGGTTTTGGTTTCCGCGGCGGCAAACTTGCATCCGCCGCTGCCGGTACAGGCCACCAGACCGGCGCGAAAGCTGCTCGCTTCATACCCCAATCCGATTTCAACCAATCGTTCTTTGACCGCATCGATGTCAGCGTCGGAAAGATTGGGGATCAGCAGGTTCTGCCAGACGGTCAATCGAATCTCTCCGTTGCCATATTCGTTTGCGATCTTCGCGATCCCGCGAGCCTGGTCGCTGGTCATCCGTCCGACCGGCAGGACCACGCCGACGTAGGACTTGCCCGACTGGGATTGTTGATGGAATCCGATATGGGCGAGACGATTCTCCGCAACCGACCGTGTCAGTTTTGATTCGTCGAATCGTCCCAGCGTGACCCCGAGTTGCTCTTCGACCGCTGCGACAAACTTGTCGAATCCCCAATCGTCCAGCACATATTTCAAACGAGCTTTTTTGCGATCGGTGCGATCGCCTGATTTGACGAACACGCGGACGATGGCGCCGGCGACGGCCAGGCATTGATCCGGCCGCAACAGGACACCGGTCGGCCGGGCAAAATCTTTGTGACCGGTGATGCCGCCGAGCGTGAGTTGGAAATAAACACCGGCGGGAAAGTCGGCCGTCGCATTGGATTCTTCGATCGCGACGGCATGAAACCCGATGTCGTTGGTGTCGTCCAGGGCGCTGATCGTTCCCCCGCCGTCGAACGCGATGTTGAACTTTCGCGGCAATCCGTACATCTCGCGGTTGTTCAAGATGTAATGGTGCATCCGTTTCGCCAACGGGATCGTTTCGATCAGCTCATCGGAATCGATGCCCGAAAGCGGGCTGGCGGTGCAGTTGCGAATGTTGTCGCCGCCGGCGCCCAGATTGACGATCTCCAGTTCACGCAGCCCGTACAGGATGTTCATCGCCTGGTCGGCGGGGATTTCGCGGTATTGCAAATTGGCCCGCGTGGTGACGTCCAAGAATCCGCCGGCCGAGCGATCGGCAAGATCCGCCAACCCGGTCAATTGCCAACTGTGCAGAAGTCCGCCGGGGATTCGCATGCGGCACATGTAACTGTTTTGTGCCGGGGCGACGTAGAACAGGCCGTGAAATTTTTGCAGGAAGACATCGGTGCCTTTGGGAAATTCGCCGGCGTCGCTGCGCGCCTGCATTTCGTCCCACATGTCCAACGGATTCTTGTCCCGCTTGGCCAGTTCTTCTTTGCACAGCGTTTTGCCGGCCGATTCGGTTTCCTGCTGCGCGATCAAGGCGATTTTCTCGGGGCCGACCGGCAGCGTCGTGGTGGGTTTGGCCCCGATCGTGACCGAGGCATCGCCGGCACAACTGCTGCCGTTGCTGATCACGGGCAATCCGCTGACCGCACGCGCCACATCCGTGCCGAATGCAAATCCGGACAGAAATTGTTTTTGTTCTTCGGTGAACGCTTTATCGCTGGACATGTTCAACAGAATCGGGTTCGGAGTTCTAAACTTTGGTGATCGCCACGGCGCAGTCCTTGTAACTCGGCTGCCGCGAATGGGGATCAAAATGGCTGAGCGTCAATTGATTGGTGACGTCGTAGTGCATCGGGATGAACGCTTGGTTTCGCTGGACGGTGGGCGTGACCATCGCGGTGACGAAAATTTCACCGCGTCGCGAGCGCACCGAAACGGTGTCGCCGTTGCGGACGCCGATCAAACTGGCATCGGTCGGATGGATTTCGACATACGGGCGTTGGGGATACAGTTTTCGCAGCACCTTGCTCTTGCTGGTGCGTGTTTGGGTGTGCCACTGGCTGACCGTTCCGCGTCCGGACATCAACAGAATCGGATACTCCGAATCGGGTGGCTCGGGCATCGCGGCAACGGCGTCCACGATCAGCCGGGCATTGCCGTCGCTGTGATAGAACGTCCCGTCGGCGAACAAGCGACGCTGTTGCGGCGGCACGTCGTTGGACGCCGCATCCTGGCGCGTCCAAGGCCACTGGATTCCGCCGGATTGGTCGATCTGGCGATACCCCTGAATCCCGCTGATATCACAGGGGCGTCCCTCGCTGGCGGCCTGCATTTTTTCGAACACCGCTTCGGGGTGCGTCCAGTCGGCGAACATCGATTCCACACCCCAGTAGGCGGCGATGCCACGAAAGATCTGGAAATCGGCCAACGCTTCGCCGGGGGCCTTTCGCACCTTCTTCAGCAGCCCGTAGCGGCGTTCGCTGTTGATGAACGTGCCTTCTTTTTCGCCCCAGCCCGCGGCCGGCAACAGCAAGTCGGCGTGCTGTGCGGTTTCGGTGGATGCGTACATGTCTTGCACGACCAGAAAGTCCAGCTTGTCCAGCAGTTCCTTGAAATCACCCTGATGGATCCAACTGTGTGCGGGATTGGTCGCGATCACCCACAACCCTTTGATCTCGTCCCGCCGAATGCCTTCGACGATCCGGTCATAGGACCAACTGCCTTGATCGGGGATTCGATCCACGTCGATGTCAAGAATACGTGCCACACGTTCTCGATCTTCGGCCGATTCGAATTTGTGGTGCCCGAACAAATTGGTCGTGTTGCTCCACAGACGCGACCCCATCGCGTTGCATTGCCCGGTGATGCTGTTGGCGCCCGTGCCGGGGCGTCCGATATTGCCGGTGATCAACGCGATGTTGATCATCGCCTGGGCGGTACGCGTGCCTTGGTAACTTTGGTTGACACCCATCGTCCACCACAACGATGCCGCGTCCGCCTGGCCGATCGATTCGGCGGCCCGGCGGATGGCGTCGGCGGTGATCCCGGCCGCGGGACCGACGACGTCGGGTGTGAACGAGGCGACATGCTCGGCCAGCGTTTCAAATCCGGTCGTGTGTGCGGCGACATATTCATGATCGATCAAATCACTGGCGATCAAGTGCTGGGTGATCGCGTACAGGATCGCCAGATCGTGTTTGGGCCGCAGCTGCAAGTGCTGGGTCGCCGCCATCGCCGTTTCGGTGCGGCGGGGATCCAACACGATGATCTCGGGACTGTTCGGGTTACGCAGCACGCGTTCCCACATGATCGGATGGCCGATACAGGGATTCGCCCCCACGAACACCATGCAATCGCTTTGCTGAAAATCGTCATAGGTGTAAGGCGGCGAATCGAACCCGAACGATTCCTTGTACGCGGTCACCGCGGTGGCCATGCACTGGCGGGTGTTGCCGTCACCGTGCAACATGCCCATCCCGAATTTCGCCAACGCGCCCAGGAACGCCATCTCTTCACACGGAATCTGCCCCGTGCTTAGGAAAGCGACCGAATCGTTGCCGTGCTGGGATTGAATCGATTTAAAACGCTCGGTGAACGTCGTCAACGCGGTGTCCCAATCGACACGTTTCATTTCACCGTCGGCATCGCGCAATAACGGATACGTGGCTCGGTCGTCCGCAGCGAGCACTTCCAGCGCCTCCCAGCCTTTGGGACACGCCATGCCCAGGTTGACCGGGTACTCGGTTTCCGGGGTCAGTCCGACCGCCTGGCCGTCGCGGACGTGCAGACGCAATCCGCAGCCGGTCGCGCAATACCCACAAGCCGCCACCGTGGTCGTTTCGGCCTGCAGCGATTCGGGGGTCATCCCCAATCCGTGATCGCCGGGGTTCAGCAATAGCTCACGGGTCATCTTTCCCGTGCGGGCTTGCAACAACTGCGGCAGCTCGAAGGTTCGCGGGCGACCTTCGTCCTCCGCTTGGGTCAATGATTTCGGCGTGACGATACTCATCGGATGATTCTCTTAAAGTGTGCCCGGCATGCGGTCGTAAACGACGCTTTGGAAGTACAGCAACCGCTCCAGGCTCTCACCGGCGATCCAAACCGCCGCCGACATCGCGGCACAAACTCCGCCGGCCGCGGGCAAGAACGGGCACATGACAACGGCCAATCCGGCCAACAGTGTCGCGACGACGGCGCTAAAGCCGCGCATCCGCAGCATTTCACCAAGGTGATTGCCGACCAGACGTCTCGATCGTCGGTCGTACGGGTCGTCCAAATCGGCGGGCGATCGATAAAGCTGACGTTCACGCATCCATTTCCAGCACCCGGCAGCGGCACCGACCAGACAGAGTACCGAGGCGGTGCCGCCGAAGCCGGCAAAGGCGAACAGGACCGCAGCGATGATCGGTCCGCAGGTCAGCGTGGTCCCAAAGAATCGCGGCAACGTCCGCCCGCTGCGCCAAAGCCGTCGTTTGGTGGCGATGTAGATCATCGCGCTGCAATACAATCCGGCCAGACCGACGGGAATCGACGCGGTCAACAGCGCTCGTCCGGCCCAATCGGGAATCCACTGGGTCGGGATCATGTCCTGGACCGATGTCGGAATCCAATCCCAGACAACGGGCAACAGCAACAACGCGATTCCGCCGGCCAACAGCCCCATGAACTTGCCCAGCACCACGGCTTCGCGGCTCAGCCAACTGGTTTTCAATCCCAGGAAAACACGCCACATGCGAAGCGGTTGCCCCAAGTGCAGCGGCGCGATTCCCAGCCCCACATTGCCGATCGCAAACGCCGACAACGCCGCGGCGATCGGGACCGCTCCGGGGACGGTGATTCCGAACGCCGTCAGCACCAACGTGGCGATCGATTCGGCGATCAGGATGCCGACCGAAATCTGTGTCGCGACCAGCATCAATGCCAACGGCCAATGGCTCTCGGCGACCTCGTCGACGTGTTCGTCTTGGGGACGCGTTTGCGCCGGATCAAACGTCGCCTCGGCAACATAACGCGTCGTCGGTCGGGTGATCGTCGACGACGGTGCTGATGGAACCAGCGATTCCTCGGTCGCGGCATCACTGCCGTCGGAGGGCACGATCGTGATTCGGATCGCCTCGTTCGGACAGGACTGGACGCAGGCCGGAGCTTCACCGACGCTCAATCGTTGATGGCACATGTCACATTTGCGGACGATGCCAAGCCGGTCGCTGTACTGTGGGACTTCGTACGGGCACATCATCGTGCAGTACTTGCATCCGATGCACTGGTCATCCAAGTGGCGAACGATCCCGGTGACCGGATCTTTGTCGTACGCCTTGACCGGGCAGCCGTTCAAACAGCCGGGGTCTTCACAGTGGTGGCAGGCGGTGGTGACGTGCTGGATCGCGGAGACGTCGGCGGCGGCGGGATCGCCGATCAACAGCGTTCCGACGCGGCGCCACGATTCGTCTTCTTCCAGCCCGTTCAGCGTATGGCAGGCGACCACACATGCCTTGCATCCGCTGCAGGCGTTCAGGTCCACTTCAAAGGCGAATTGCTGGCCCGGTCCGGGGGCACTCGCTGGAAGCAAACTGCGATAGTACTTTTCCTGTGCCGGTGCCGCAGTGGCGGCGTCGGATTCGTGCCCCGAGTGCCAGTCGCTGAACTGTTCGACGGCACTAAGTTCTTGTTGCTCCTGCAACAATTGACCGACCAGATCGGGCTGGCGGTTGACGACGGGAAGCGTGGTGCTCATGGCTGGTCTTCCCCCTACAACAGCAGTGTCAAGATGTTGGTGATCCGATCCTGTTCGAAGAACGGGATCGCGACACCCTTGCAGGGTTTTCCGCCGCCGATGGGACGCCCCGAAAAGACGATCTCGGGATCTTCGCTGATCGTCGCGGCGCCCGAAGCGAACGCCAATCCGGGAAGCGTGCCTTCCATCGGCACGGTCGCGGATCCCTCGTACATCAGCGATTGTTCCAGCCGTTGATACGCACTCGATTCCAGCAGGAACTCGTCCTCGCCGCATCGCCAGACTTCGTATCCGCGTGCGATCGGGGCGGAGTCGGAGCTGATCAGCACGGCGGTCGCCAAAAAGTCGTCGCCGAACACCGGGATCCCGACCGCGACTTGCAACGATTCGGCCGACGCCCCGGCCGCCCGCAGGAAACCGGCATGGGTGGGCAGGTTGTCGTGAATCACGAAGCCGAGGTTCCGCCACACTTGGCCCGGCAACCCCGATCCCTTTTCGAAACGGACAAACGAGCTGACGTTTTGGAACCGTTCCAGTGGTCCGAAGTAGCCTTGGGTCAGGTTAAGCTCGTCATGTTCGCCGATCGGCTGCCAGATTTCCATGACGCCGACGGTGCGTTCGCTGGTATTGCCGATCATGATGACGGCCGAGGTGATTTGCCCGGCACGATAGATCGGGATGCAGATCGCGACGGCTTCGGCTTCGCCCTCGACGGTTTGCTTGATCGTCGGCAACCCCGATTCGATCGATGCGGCGACCGCGCGGTCGGCGACGGCGATTCCGCAGGTCGGCATGGTGCCGCTGGGGTCGACTTCCAACGCGATCACGTTGGTCAAAAACGAATGATTGGATGTGGCTGCGATCATCTTAATTGCTTCGGGCTCACGGTTCGGTTCCGCACGACTTCCTCTTCTCTCCGGCGTCCGCGTTGACTACGCGCCGGCCGGTTGCGGTTCCTGTTCGGCCTGCTTCTTCGCTTCCAATGCTTCGGCGTCGGCTTTCAGTTTTTTGTGGTCCTGGTCTTCCAGGAACTGGATCATGTCGCCCCGCAAGTCGTAGTAGTCGGGGTGATCCAGAACTTCGGCGCGGACCCGCGGCCTGTCGAACGGCATCTCGAACACCTTGCCGACACGTGCCCGCGGCCCGTTGGTCATCATCACGACCTTGTCGCTCATGAAGAGCGCCTCGTCGACGTCGTGCGTGATCATCATCGTGGTGACTTTGTCGCGGATCAAAATCTCCAGCAGGATCTCTTGCAGTTCCATCCGCGTCAGCGAATCGAGCATGCCGAAGGGTTCGTCCAACAACAGCATCTTGGGTTTGAGGGCGAACGCCCTGGCAATTCCGACGCGTTGCTGCATCCCTTGGCTGAGAGCAGAGGCGCGGGTGTGGAGGCTGTTGCCGAGGCCGACCAGCGTCAGGTAATACGCCGCGATGTCGTGTCGTTGTGCCTTGGTTCCGTGCGGATAGACCTGGTTGACGCCCAACAGCACGTTTTCCATCGCCGTCATCCAGGGCATCAGGCACGGCGATTGAAAGACCACACCGCGGTCGGGGCCGGGGCCTTCGATTTCATGGCCGTCGATGACGATCCCGCCGTGGGTGATCGGATTCAACCCGGCCGTCATCGTCAGCACGGTGCTCTTGCCGCAGCCGCTGTGGCCGAGCAGACAAACGTATTCGCCTTTCGCCAGGTTCAAATTGAACTCTTCGACAATGACCGCCGGGCCATTGGGCGTGTCGTATGTCTTGCCGAGGCGAAACATTTCTACAAAACCGGCCATGGATCCGCCTTCTTTGGGTTCTCGTGGTGGTGGGTAATGGGTGAATGAAGTGATTCAGATCGATCCGATCGCGGGCGACAGTTCGGGATTCTGCCGACCGCAAGCACGGATCAACCGGACGGGATGAACGGACCAGGATCAACCGGCGCGTCCACGCGGCATCCGCAGACTGCGCGGTTTCAATTCGGGTAATTCGATCGGCGCCGACTCGGACGACAACGCTTCGTCGTCGCGCGATTTTTGCCGCACGGCGACCAGATAATTGGTGACCGCGTTACGCAGCCCTTTGAACGTCTCGTTGTGATTCAGTGCGGTCTTGTCGCGCGGACGATCCAATTCGACCGAAAAAGCCGGCCCCAGCGATGCGTTGGGTCCTGGGTTCAGCGGAACGATTCGGTCGGCCAACAAGATCGCCTCGTCGACGTCGTTGGTGATCAACAGGCACGTTTGACGTTCTTCTTCCCAGATCTTCAGGATCTCTTCTTGAAGGACGCTGCGGGTCAGCGCGTCGAGTGCCGACAGGGGTTCGTCCAGCAACAAGACGTTGGGCTTCATCGCCAGCGTCCTGGCCAGCGAGACGCGTTGCCGCATCCCACCGGACAATTCGTGCGGCCGACGGTGCACGGCATGCGACAGGCCGACCATCTCGATGAACTTTTCGACGTGGTCACGCCGCTCGCCGCGCGACCAGTGTGAAAACACTCGATCGACCGACAGGGAAATGTTGCCGCGAACGGTCAACCAAGGCAGCAAGGAATAGTTTTGGAACACGATGCCGCGTTCCTGGCTGGGTCCCTTGATGATCTCGTTCTCCATCACGATCTCGCCACTGTCGGGCGTTTCCAACCCGGCCAGCAACTTCGTCAGCGTGGTTTTGCCGCTGCCGGAAAAACCGACGATCGCCAGGAATTCCCCTTTGCGTAGATTGAGGTTGATGTTGCGGAGGACTTCGTTGCGGGTAACGCCACTGCCGTACCCCTTGCAAACGTTCCGCATCGAAATCAGCGGCTCGGGCGGCGCGGGGCGGGCGATCGCTTTGGATCTTGGCCGATCGAGGACTGCAATGCTCATCGTAATTTCACGGGGTGGATAGGATTCGAAGGACAAGAAATCCGAATGCCGACGGACGTCGGGCGATGACAGGCCGCCGGGGCCTGTCGCACAATGGTTTCGCCGCCGGGGCTGGGCGGCATGGGGGCTCAAGCGGCTTGGGGGTCGCCGAAGCTGACCAGGTTCCGCATGAAAATCATGATTCGGTCCAGCACCAAGCCGATCAAACCGATGATGATCACGCTGAACGCGATGCGGGCGTACGTTTGGCTGCTGCCGTTTTGGAACTCGTCCCAGACGAATTTCCCAAGGCCCGGGTTTTGGGCCAGCATGTCGGCGGCGATCAAGACCATCCAGCCGACGCCCAGACTGATGCGCAGCCCGGCAAACATCAGCGGCAGACTGGCCGGCAGGATGATCTTGAACAGTTGTTGGCTCCAGGAAAGTTTCAACACCCGCGCGACGTTCATGTAATCCTTGTCCACGCTGGCGACGCCCAGCGTCGTGTTGACCAGGGTCGGCCACAGGGAACACAACGAAACCGTGATCGCGGAAATCAAAAACGCCTTGTCAAAGAACGTCTCGCCCGGCTTGGTCCCCGAGTAGGCCCAGACGATGATCAAGAACGCCAGCGGCAACCATGCCAGCGGGCTGACCGGTTTGAACACTTGAATGAACGGGGTCAACGCGGCGTTGCACCACGGGCTCATGCCACACAGAACGCCGATCGGGACGGCGATCAGTGTGGCAATCGCGAAACCGACAAAGACCGTTTTCAAACTGGTGATGATCTGGTCGACAAAGGTCGGTGCACTGGAGGGACGATAGTTCGCCGCCTGCACGGCCTTCTTCTTCAGCACCAACGCGTTTGCCAACAGCTTTTCCTTTTTCTCGCCCGATGCGGCCTGGGCTTGCTTGGTGACGATGTTGGCTTGGGCCAAGTACTCGACCGCCTGCATCGTTTTTTCCTGCTTGGCCTTGCGGTCATCGGCACGCTGAGCCGAATGCATGGCGAACAGTTCCTTGCCGGCGGTCCAGGTGTCGGTCGGGCTGGGCAGCCGCATGCTGTCGGTGATCACCGTTCGGGCCGCCGCGGACCACAACATCAAAAACACGGCGACCGCCGCGATCGGCAGCACGACGAACTTTGCGATCCCTTTGAGCTGTTCTTTGACGTCTTCACCGGCGACCAGCCGGACAAAGGGCTCCAGTGCGGGCAGCCCCGCAACGTCACAGAACTTCAGTGCATTTCCACGCCAATTCATACGATTCACTAAACGATAAAGGAGTTCGGGAAGTTTTTTTCTGTTCGGGATCCACGGCCGGGCCGGACGTCTGGCACCGGACCAAGACGTCCGACCCGAAAGGCCGCTTCCCGAACATGCCACGGCGAGGCGGTCACCGCAGCATGAACATTTCAAAATCCGGGTCGGCGCGATCGGCGACCGTGCGTCCACCGATCGCGCCGAAGGGTGATTCATTCACTGGCCGGACATGACTGGCCAGATTCACTTTCCGCCCAGATTTACTGCTTGGCCAAGGCCTCTGGGTCCTTGTTGCCGATCGCAAAGCTGTTGATGTAGCCCACGGGGTCTTTGGCGTCGTACACGGTCCCGTCGATGAAGTCGCTGCTGACCTCTCGATAACCGTCGTAACCTTCGGCGGGAAAGTCCTCGGCCGATGCCTTGCCCTCGGCGACCAACATCGCCGCGGCCTTGCGATAGATCTCCGGCTTGTAGATTTCTTTCGCGGTTTCCTCATACCAGCTGGCCGGCTTGCCTTCGGTGATCTGGCCCCAGCGTCGCATTTGGGTCAAGAACCAAACGCAGTCGCTGTAGTGCGGGTAGCTGGCGTAGTACTTGAAGAAGACGTTGAAGTCGGGCATCGGCCGCACGTCGGATTGCTGAAAGACAAACGTGCCGGTCATGCTGTTGTCGATCACGTCTTCGTCGGCACCGACGTAATCCTTGCCCGAGAGAATCTTGGCGGCTTCCTGACGATTGACCAACACGCCGTTCTCGTCGGTCGCGTCGAGCCATTTACCGGCTCGGATCAGCGCCTTGATCACGGCCAAGTGCGTGTTGGGATACTTCTCGTCCCACTCCTTGGTCACGCCGAACACTTTCTCGGGATTATTCTTCCAGATGTCATAGTTGGTCGTGACCGGGACACCGATGCCTTTGACGACCGCTTGCTGATTCCACGGTTCGCCGACGCAGTAACCGAGGATCGTCCCGGCTTCAAGATTGCCGGGCATCTGTGGCGGAGGAGTGACGGACAACAAGACGTCCGCGTCGATGGTCCCCTGAATATTCTCTTCGCTGTACATCCCGGGATGAATTCCCGCCGCGGCCAGCCAATATCGAATTTCGTAGTTGTGTGTACTGACGGGGAAAACCATCCCCATGTTGAAATCTTTACCTGCCTGGTTGTACGAATCGACGATGGGTTTGAGAGAAGTCGCAGAAATCGGATGCTCGGGGGTCTCCGACTTTAACGCCGGATCATTCTCTTGCATCTGCTTCCAGATCTCATTGCTGACCGTAATCCCGTTTCCGTTGTAGTCCAAGCTATAGGCGGTCACGATGTGAGCTTGAGTTCCGACACCGATCGTCGCGCCGATCGGCTGACCGGCCAGCATGTGGGCTCCGTCAAGCTGCCCGTCGATCACACGATCCAACAACACTTTCCAATTGGATTGAGCTTCGACCTCGACGTTCAGCCCTTCTTCTTCGAAGTATCCCTTTTCTTTGGCGATGACCAGCGGGGCACAATCGGTCAACTTGATGAACCCGAACTTCAGGTTGGGCTTTTCGACATCCAGGATCTCCACGACCGCTTGGTCCGTGGCGGCGCCCGCTTCCAGATTGGCGGTTTCCAATTTGGCAGCGGCTGCTTCCAAGTCCTCCAGCGAGATCTCGGAATCGGAACAACCGACTTGCAAGACACTGACGGAAACCAACGCCAACGAAAATAGCGAGCAGCGCGATAAGTAATGTAAGGTTCGGGAACGGGCGGATCGAAAATGCACTTGGGGAAGCTCCACGGGGGGAATGGGTCAAGCAAATGCCGTTTGACCCGACTCCCTCCAGTACCGCCTTTACCAGTAGGAATCAGGATGCAGCCGTGCTGCGGCATCGCTGGACGGTGGGCAAGGCACGCAATGTGCCAAAGTAGCTATCAAAAACTATCGATTCGGCCAATGTGAGGGTGACGCGACATAGTGGCCTACCAAGGTGACTCGCATCCCCATAAAGCCCGGCGTCGATTTGTGACGCGATCGGCCTCCCCCAATCTGGATCTGCCTGGATCGTCAGCACTGTCTAAGAATCTTGCCCAGGAAACGCGCGGGGGAGTCAAAGCCGGCCATGCGGTCGTCGCGGTGCGTGACTTTAACGATTGTCGCGGCTGATGACGGTTTGGCAAAAACTATTCGGATCGATGCGATCGCTGGGACGATAGACCACCGTATGAAGGTCGGATTCGCCGGAGCCGACACGGATGTTCACCCGGATCATCAGGAATCGCGTGCAGCAGGCGGCTGCAGGTTTGGCTCACATCATTCGGGGAGCTGTGAAATTCCATTTTGACGACACCTGCATGGTGATTACCCGTTCCGTAAGGAAGGAGTCCTACGAGATGCCTCCACTTAAACAGGCTCGCCGGCGTGCATTCGCGCTGGCCTTACTTGCCGGCTTCGCCGCCGCTCCGACGGCGATGGCTGAAACACCCCCTGGGTTGGTCGACACCGTGGTGCTCGACGCGACCGACTCGCCCCAAGGCGACGTGCAACTGGTAGCCGACACACAGTATGCCGACACACCGTATGTCGCTTATCTGAACGACGCCGCTCCGCTGGTCGATGCACCGCAAGCGGAAGCCCCCCAACCGGTTCCGATGGACGATCCGGCTCCCGCGGCCACCGTCGATGCCGATGCGATCGCAGCGCCCGTCGTGACCAGCTGCAACTGCTGCACGACGCCCTGCTGCACCAAAGCCAAAAAAGCGGCGGCGACCGCGGCGATGAAAAGCGCCTACGCCGGGGTGTTCTACGCCAACAACTTTAGCTACCTGAACGATCCCTGCTACGACGGCCCTTCGTTCATCGGCGACAACCTGAAAGGATTGCTCGGCGGAAAGTTGGACATCGGTGGTGAAGCGCGGATGCGCTACCACAACGAGAACAACCATCGCGGCTTGGGATTGACCGGCGTCGATGATTCGTTTTTCTTGACCCGCTATCGAATGTTCGCCAATCTGCGCGTCAACCAGTACTTCCGCGTCTATGGGGAGTACCTGTACGCCGATTCGGGCGGAGAGACATTCAACAACCGCCCGATCGAAGAGAACCGCGGCGAGATCCAGAACCTGTTCCTGGACACCAAGTTGACCGAATCGTTGAACCTGCGTCTGGGACGCCAGGAATTGCTGTTCGGTGACCAGCGGCTGATTTCACCGCTGGATTGGGCCAACACGCGACGATCCTTCCAAGGTGTTCGCGGGACCTACACCGGTGATGCCTGGACCGTGGACGGTTTCTTCGTGAACCCGCTGAACCGTAACTTTGCCAACGAAAGCAAGATCGACGATGCCAACGAAGACGTCGATTTCTACGGCGTTTACGCCAGCAACAGCGGAACGGCGCTGGGCACGATGGACCTGTACTACCTGGGTCTGGATAACCAAGCGCTCGACTTCGATTACCACACGCTCGGCTCACGTGTCGTCGGATCAACCGACGCCGGTGTGCTGTACGCCATCGAAGGCGGCGTCCAATTCGGTTCCAACAGCCCCGGCTTTGGCGACCACAGCGCCGGGTTCTTCACCGGCGGTTTGGGCCGACAGCTGAGCATCTGCACGGCCTGTGGCGAGTGGAAACCGACCGTTTGGTTCTGGTACGACTGGGCCTCCGGCGGCGACGATTTCCCGGCCGCTCGCGGTGACGACAGCTTCGACCACCTGTTCCCGCTGGCACACAAGTACCTGGGTCTGATGGACTTGTTCGCACGTCGCAACATCAACGACGTCAACTTCCAGTTCATCACACCGATCCTGGGTGACAAGGTCAAGCTGATGCTGTGGTACCACCACTTCTTCTTGGACCAAGCCACCACGCCCTACGGTGTCACCGAAGCGCCCTTCAACAGCGTCGCCGCCGCCGGCGACAAGGAACTGGGGCAAGAGATCGACATGGTCGTGACATGTGCCATCAACCCGCGGACGAACGTCCAAATCGGTTACTCGCACTTCCGCGCCGGTGACTACTACGACACCACCGCGGGCGTCCCCACCAACGCCGACGCCGACTTCTTCTGGACCCAGTTCCAGTGGCGATTCTAATCGGCTAATTAAGTCGACTAAGAAAAACGAAAAGCCGCTTGCGGGTCCACCAACCCGCAAGCGGCTTTGATTGTAGAACCGTTGTCCCCAACTGTTCTCCTCGCGACCGCCCGGGACGTCGATCTGTATTCCTGATGGATTCAGTTGCTTTTGTCCCGTGCGTCAGCAAAGATCACCACGCTCGGTTCGCCAACGGCGATCGACAACTTAGCCTTTTCTAACATGGTCAAGTCTCGTTTGGAAATATTTTTCGGAGCCGTATTTGCGCACCGATATCGGACTGTTTTTGATCACGATTCAAAAACGTGCGGCGCGTACTGATAATCGATTTGGGCGATGTTCGGCTGGTGTGAGTGACCTCTTGCTGTGGTCCTAACTGTTTGCCTCACGGCGAATACTCTGAAATGGCTTCAACCTTTTACCTTGAGTGTCCCAACGGAGCGGCATTGATTGAATGAATACCGAAGCTCGACGCGGGCACTGAATTGGCTTCATTGAAGATTGCTTTCAGAACCGTGTTCGGGGATGCCTTGAGACTGGGGTCGGACCTCACGAAAAAAACGCGGTGTCGATGGCTACCTGTTGAAGGTCATCCCTAAACAAACGGCTGGACTACAGTGTTGGGTAACTCAGTAGGTTCCTCGATTTACGTGTTGTGGGAAAATCAACTTAAAATTCAGGCGGCAACTCGTTTGTTGCGACGGCGACGTTTGCGTTTCTCTAACGGACGCCCGGGAAAGACTTTTGCATAATCAAACTCTTGGTCATGTTGACAAACGTACCAAAGGGAGCGACTTAGCTTACGCATCAACGCGACAAGCCCTTTCATCTTGCGGTGCTGTGTGCTCGTGCTGCGACCTACTTTTTGAAAGTCCAGATACCAGCGTTGTAGCTCAGGCCGCTTCAACGCTCGCATCGCCCACAAGTAGAGGAATTTGCGGGCTAGACTCGGACCGCGTTTGGTGATCCCAAGCTGGCCTTGACGCTTACCACTGCTGAGCTCCTTGAGATTCAGCCCCAGAGACTTCAGGAAGGCGCCGCTGCTGTCGTAGTTGCGCGGGTCGCCGACCGAAGACCAGATCATGCAAAGCGTAACAGCACCGACAGGGTCAACGTAATTGCTCATTCCGGCGTGTGATTGGGCGATCGTTTCAAGCCGCTTTTTACTGGATTTGACCTGCAAAATTGATTGTTTCAATTCCTTCGCGATTTCCTGAATCCAAGACAAATCAGCCTCTCCGACCGGAACTCCCTGCGTCGTACGAGCCGAGTCAATCAGCTGATCGATCTTCCGAGCTCCCAAAAAAGAGCCACCCCACAACCGTAGGTTTTTTGCGGCGTCGACGTCTGCGGCAAGTCTTGCTGGACTACCGTAGTGCAGCATGATATTGATCAATGTCGAGCTCTTCGGTGACAGCAAACCCGAGAGCTCCGGCCAATGCGCCGCTAGAACTGCCTCGAGACGACCGCACCACTCGGTGGCATGACGATCAAAGACATCCAGCCGCTGTAACTGATAACGCATCTCCTGATTGGTTTCGCTCCGAGGCTCAAACGGCCACGGCGTTCCTTTTCCAAAGCAAGTCAACTCGGCGATAATCGCAGCATCCTTTCCATCATGCTGGCTCGGGACACCGTCGAAGATTTCCTTATAATCACTGGAAGCTTTGCCACTGATGCGATGGACCTCTAGCGACGTCGCTGTCATTGCGGCACGAACCACTTCGCCGTAGGTCCCGGTAGACTCCAATCCGATCGTCAGGCTATCACCAGTTTCTCTAAGCATCTTGAGGAGTCCGATTAATTCTGTGATCTCCGATGGGTTTTTGACACTCCAGGGACATTCAAATGCTCCGTCGGCCCAGCGTACCACAGCGACGATCTCGTTTTTGCCGATATCCAGACCGACACAAGTGCCGGCACCTGCTTTCTCCAGGGCGAGATCCTTGAGTGTCTCAAGTGAAATCTTCTTGACGGACGTGCGGCGATACCTTCTCTTAGCAGACATGGGGATGACCTCCAATTTCCTGGTCTTTTGAATCAAAGACACCAGTTTCGGGGCATCCCCTGTTTTTTGAAATATCCATGCCGCTAACCATAGCCAACTGGGGTGAGACCGGATGAGCCCCAGCGAATCCGGGCGTCACCCCAGGTCCACGCACACCAAGAAACCTCCTCCCCTTTCGATCGGCCGGCGGCTTTGCCGCCGGCCGATCGAAAGGGGAGGGAAGATGGGCTTTCTTCCCTGGGGTTGCGGTCACTCCGCTGCGCTCGTTCCCTGACCCCAAGCTATGGATGTGGATGCCCTTTGGGCAAGTGCTGCGGAATGAATGCCGCAGCATAGTGAAACAGCCTTCTGGGCGAACAAAGAAGATCCATGACCACCACTGAGCGGTGCTAACCAACAAGTCGCTCAGTAATCCAATCGACGTCCCCAGCGGGACGTCCGCGGCAGCCGGTCAGCCGCAAGCGGCTGAGAGGGAACAATTGGGACAATGGTTCGACACTGTTTTTAGCTCGCTTTCGCGGCCGGCGCGTCGCCTTCGTGGGCCGCTTCCAGCATCACGTTGCTGAGCGTGACGTAGGTGATCGTCCAAGCCTGTTTGACGTCGTCGGTGAAGGCTTCGGCCAGGCCTTGCTGGAGCGTCCAGAGCAGGGCTTGGCCGACCGTTTGGTAACTTTCATCCGGCACGCCGTACTTCACGTGCCGACGTCCCAGTTCTTTCACCGCCGGCAGAATGTCGTCCAGTTTGGTCAGGGAGGTGACGGCCAGATTCAACGTCGCCATCAGCTTCTTGCCCTGCTCCTTCATGTCGCCCTTGAACAGCGGTTTCAACGAAGGGTCCAGTTCAAACAGACGACCATAAAACAATTCGGCGGCTTGTTCGGAAATCGGTTTGACCTTTTCCCAAGACGACTGGACCAAATCAATTTGTTCGGGAGTCATGATTCATTCACTCAAAGGTTGTGTGGAAAGAGAAACAGAAGAGTCAGAATTGAAAGTGGGAGCGGCGTTTAGAGCGGGATTCGCACCAGCACACCGCCCATCACGTCGTCTTTGGCAAACTCCGGGTAGTCATCGCCGCGATTGGGGTGGTCGTTGTGACACGACCAGCACGCTTCGGCGACGGCACGGTCGGGGTAGACGGCGACGAAGTACTTTTGATCGCCGAGTTTTTCTTCCCCGTAGAAGTTTTCACCGGGGTTTTCGCTCAGGAAATCCAACGCCGTCTGCTCCAATTCGGTCTTGGCCTGGTGCTGTTCGTTGAGCGGCCATTTGCTTCGCAGGGCATACGTGAAACCGGCTTCGGGATTCTCATCGACCAGCTCGGCCCCCATGCGGAACATCTGGGCCGGCAACGGGATCGAGTTCTCGGTGTCTTCCCAATACTCGAATGCTTTGACCGGCGCATCTTGCTTGTTCAGATTGGTGACGACGTGCTTGGCGTACACGGTCCGGTCGGCCATCATCACCGCATGCACCCCGTCGGCGAATTGTTGAGGCGTGATGCCACCGACCGGGGTCGAACTCGCTTCGCTTTCGCTACAGCCGGGGAGCGTCGCCAGGGGCAACAGCAAACAAACGGTCGCGGCCGTGGCGGCAAGTCGTTGTTGAAGGTTCAATTTCATCTTGATCATCCTATTGGTGAAGGTGGCAAAGAAACGAAAACATCGATCATTGAGTGGTGTTGAAGGGAGTGGCGACAATCAGCGGTTGTCCCGACGTGCGGCCCGCTTGGCCTCTTGCTGCTCGAACCATTCGTGCGCCATCTGCACGCTTTTGATTCGCTCGGCGGGGGGATCGCCGAAACACGACGCCACGGTCTGTGGGTCGGCCAACGCGCTCAGGGAATACTCCAATCCGTGGCAATGCGTGCAGACCTGCCGCGCCATCGTTTCATTCGGACGCAGGCTTGCGTTTTGATCGTGGTTGACCCAAATCCCGGAATCGCCTTCCAGTCGCGGCAGATGACAGGTGGCACAGGAGACGCCGCTGCCGAGCGGGCCATTGCCGGCCAATTCGTCGCGCCACAGCGCCGCATGGGAACTGTCGCCGTAGGCCAACGAATGGTCGTCGGCATGACACCGCAGACAGGCATCGGTGGCGGCGAATTGTGTGTCAAAGCGATGTCCGCTGTGGCAGGCACTGCAGTCGAGTTCCGCGTGGGCCTGACCGGCGTGCATCGGCAAACGCGCCAGGTCGGGCGTCATCGGGGACAAGCCGGCGGCCAACCGCATGCCATGCTTGCCGGTTTTGAAGCTTTCGACTTGCCGCTCATGGCATTGCTGACAGCGTTCTATCGCCACCTGCTCGGACCACGGTGCATCGTCGCCGGCGGAATCTTTGTCGCCGCGGTGGCAGTGTGAGCAGTTGACGCCGGCCGAGGCGTGGGCCGTTGTCGCCCAATCGTCGAGCAAACTGTCTCCGGACAAGCTGTCTTCGGACGCGCTGTTTTCCGAGAAGCCGGGATCGGTCGTCCACGACGATGGATGATCGGCGTCGTCGATCGTCAGCGACTGTTGGGCGCGAAACGCACCTGAAAGCGATTCCAGGGTCGAACGCTGCGGCAGCGCGGCAAGCTCCAAATGGTCGCTCTGGCCGTGGTGATCGTCGAGATACTTTTCGTACAGCGCGCGGTTGTCATGGTAATTGTGACACCCCGCCGTCGCGCAACTGTCGTACGCCATGCCGCGGTGGCTGGGACGCGAATCGGCGACTTCCTGGTGACAATGCCAACAATAGTCGGCCGGCATGGTCAGCCCCATAGAAAGTGTTTGCTCGGGGACGTGTTCCTGGTGACAGGTCAAACAGTTTTGTGCGTCCAGGATCTTCAGTCGTTCCGCGTTGGTCGGGTCGCGGAACTTGTTTGCCGGATGCGTGTCCTTGGCCAGATCCAATTGAGCGCCGTGACAGCGGATGCAGGCATCTTGCATGACGTCCGCGCCGCTCGGTCCCTCCGTTGATCGCCCGGGATCATGACAGGCGTTGCAGTCCAGTTCGATTTGATAATGTCCATGGGTGGTTTCCCCGGGCAGCCAAGCGGTCTTGTGACTTGATGCCGGAGCGACCAACCCGTAGCCGAAGTACGCGGCGATCGACAGGTTGATCGCCGCCCAGGTCAACCATTTTGGCCCGTTCGGGGATTCGCGAAGTGCGTTCCAGATCGGTTTCAGTTGAATCATCATGCTCAATCGCTGAACCAATAAAAACCGAGCACATGAAGGGCGATCAGAATCGGCAGCGGCCATGTCACCCACAGGTGGATACGGCTCAACCGCGGCCGCCATCGTCGGATCCACATCCCCAGGTTTCCCGAGGCACGGCTTTCCAGACTGCTGGCAATTCCGGCCACGGCTCCGAGTGCCGCGGCGGACAAGAAGCAAACGCCCAGCAAGAAATTCAGGTTGTGTCCCAGCCGCATTCCCGTGTGAACGGCGACGCCCATCAACACGGCCATGCCCAGCACGCCGTGTGCGGCACGCCAAAAGCCGTACGATCCCCAGTGGAACCAGGCAACGCGTTTGCGCAGCGAAAAGACCAACCCCAGGACCGTCAAACCGACCAAAGTGAAGCCGCTGATTTGGCGTCCCAGGTCACCCCTCCAGACGGTTTCGATCGCGTGCCAAGACGATTGCACGCTGTCGGTCAGGGGAACCGGTGGCAGGATCAGCCAGACGAGTGTGGCAACGAGCGCCATCACGCTGGCCGCCAGCATGGCCCTTGCCCCGGGAACCACGACCGGTTCGGCCGCGCCGCCGGCCAGTTCCGCAACCAAACCGCGACAGCTGCCGCAGGCCGTCGACGCGCCACAGACCTGCGCGATCTGATCGACCTCGCGAGCACCGTCGTCGATCGCCTGCACGATGGTCGATTTGCTGACAGACAAACACGAACACACGACCGCGTCGGCCGGCCAATGGGTGACCGGCATCGCGCCGCCGGGAGTCCACGGGGAACCGGTTTGCAAGAAACGTTTGCGTTGCCACGGCCATAACCGGGCCTGTTTGGCGATCGCTTGACGGATCTGTGGCAATTCTTCCCAAGGCCCCACACACGACGCACCGACAATCCTGCCGCGTTCGGTCAACAGTTTTCGATAGCCCGAGTCGTCGTGGTGCGTGACGACATTTCCGCCGGGGGATTCACCGATCGCCAAGCCCAACGTCGCGACCTGGACGCCCATCAATTTCAACTCGGCCGATTCATCGGCGCCGTTGAACGTCACCTGTTTGCCGGCCAATCGCTGGGCCAACACATCGGCCATGCGAAAGCACGGTGCCGCCAGCCCGAAGACGTGATCGCCGAACGACGCGCATTCGCCGATCGCATAGATATTCGGATCGCTGGTCTGCAATCGCTGGTCGACCTTCACGCCGCGTCGGGGACCAATTTCAAGCCCCGCCGACTCAGCCAATTTGTCGTTGGGGCGGACACCGGCGGCGATGACCAACAAATCGACATTCAGATCGCTCGCGTTGGCGAACCGGACCTGGATCTGTTGATCGACGACGTGAATCGACTCGGTGCGGCGAACCAGCTGGATATCAACGCCCAACGCTTGGATCTTCTGTTTCAACAGTCCCGCCGCATCGGCATCCAGCTGTCGCGGCATCAAACCCGGTGCCATCTCGATCACGCTGACCGAAAGCCCCAGATCCATCAGAATCTTGGCGGCTTCCAGCCCTAACAAGCCGCCGCCGATCACGCCGCCACAACGCACGTTCCGCGACGCGCAGTGTTCGCGGATCGCTTCCAAGTCGGCGATCGTGCGATAGACAAACACGCCGTCGCTGTCACAACCCTCGATCGGGGGCACGAACGCGTGCGACCCGGTCGCCAACACCAACTGGTCGTAGTGATACGCCGAGCCCTCGTTGTCGACGACGGATTGCTGGTCGCGATCGATCCGCTCGATCCGACGCCCTGTTTTTAGTTCGATGCGATGTTGTTGATACCAGTCCCGCGGCGCGAGCAACAAATCCTCTGCCGAGCGTCCTGAAAAGTAGCTGGACAGATTCACGCGATCGTACGCCGGTTGCGGCTCATCCCCGATGATCGTGACGTCGTACTCATGGATCGCGCCACTGCGGACCAAGCGATCGCAGAGGCCGAATCCTGCCATCCCGCCACCGACGATCACCAACCGCGGGCGTTGTTTCGTCGCGCCGTCGGCGCCCGAGGTCGTCGGACGGACGTGCTGTTGATGAGCAAGCGGGGCGTTTAACGCGGCAACCATTGCAGGCGGCAACCAGAACCGGGGGAGGTGGAACCGGGGGAATCATGGGTCGAGATCGCCGCCTACGAATCTCTGTGGCCGGTTGGTCATCACCGGCCGGGACACCACCGCACGCAACCGCCGCGCCAATCCACACCCCTGTGAGCACTTGGCGGAAGTTCGACGACCCTCTTTGCCACAGTGCACGGCGAAGGCCAATAAAATATCCCTTAGCGTGTAGAATTGTTCGGATTGGCCTGCCGGATGGACGTGCCCCCAGCGCGAATCCCGCGCACGGTCGTGCCGCCCTGCTCAACGGCGCGGCATTCGGGGCCGTCGATTCGGCGACGCAGGAATTGAATTCTTCCAAACTGACCTGGAAACGGGCGTGAAGATTTGACTAGACGTGGATCTTGATTGTTAACCCGCTTGATTCTTCGCACGAATCCGTCACGGAGGACTGTCGTGCAAACGATAAAAACTGCCGCCATCGTCGTTCTGATGCTCACCGTCCTGTACGGCGGTTATGTTTCCCTGACCACACCGCCGGAACCGCTGCCCGATGAGATCGAGGAGATCTTGGTGATCGAGGACGCGGGCAGTGGCGCCTTTGGGACCGATGAAGCGGTCGCCACCGGGTTGCAACTGGACGAACCACCGGCGGGCGTCCTTTCGCCGCCCCAGGACGCACTGGTCGCTGAATCGGCCGGCGGGCTCGCCGCCTCCCCGGCTGTGACGCCGCATCGTCCGTCCGCGGCGGCAACCGCGCCGGCGCCAACATTTTCGCCCCCAGGGACTTTCGGAAGTTCGTTCGCGGACCTGCCGCCCAAATTGGAACCCTCGGTCGAACACGAAGCCGCGGTGGCCAGCAACATCACCAAGCTGCCGGCGGTCGAACCGGGAGCGTCCAGCGTGACACCCGGCCCGGTCGACTCCTACGCCTCCACGCCGGGTGAGTTCCGCATGCCGGACCCCTCCGACGCCGCATCAACGTTCGATCCGTCGCGTGGGTCTGCATTCAACAGTGACGGAACCGGATTCACGATGACCGACGAGTCGCCGGGGACGGCAACCGGATCGCTTGGTGGTAAGCCTGAGCCCCGCGAAAACCGAGGGCTGATCAATGCGTTTGCGACCGCCGACGCGATGTTCGCCAAGGGGCAATTGAAAGAAGCCCTGGCAACGCTGAGCGTCTTTTACGGGATGCCGGACCTGTCCGACGACCAACGCCGACAACTGCTCAGCCGGCTCGATCCGCTGGCCCGCGAAGTGATCTATTCGCGCCGTCACCTGCTGGAACCGCCGCACCGCGTGACCGCCAGCGAAGACCTGGTGGAGATCGCCATAGAAAACGACGTCCCGCCGCAATTGCTGGCCAATATCAACGGCGTGGAGGATCCGGTGATGGTGCTTCCGGGGACGGAACTGAAAATGGTCCGCGGCCCGTTTCGTGCCGAAGTCGACCTGACGAGCCAGCAATTGACGCTGTTCCTGGGCGACCTGTACGCGGGCCGATTCGAGATCGCTGTCGGAAACGATCCGGCCCCGACCCCCGGGACCTACACCGTTCAAGAGAAACAGACCTCGCACGTCTTCTACGACCGTTCGGGTGTCCCGATCCCGGCCGGCAGCCCCGACAACCCCTACGGCAAGATGTGGTTGGATCTGGGGGGACAAATCAGCATCCACGGCAGCCCGAACACCGTCCAGCCCACCAAGAACGGCTGCATCAGTGTCGCCGGGGACTACGCCGACGACGTTTACGGGATTCTTAGCCAGGGTTCCTCTGTCACGATTCGCCGATAACAATGCCATGCTTTGATGCTTTGTCACCCTGAAGTTCTCGAGACGAACCCGTAGCGGAAGTCGCCAAGACTTTCGGCGGCTTGTTGATTTGATCGAACCACACGAGGGATTCGCCGTTTCGCGCGAGCGTACGGGCCCCCGGCGTGCAGATTGGTTACCGTTGCCCGTAGGCTCGCGCCATACGGCTGATTAAATCGACAGGACGCTCGGCAAGTTCCGCGACCGACAATCAGGCGGCGATGAAGCAATCCACCACGTAGGCATTCATGACATGACGTACAGCAAACAAGCATTGATCGATCTGTTGGGCAGCGAAGCGCTCCAACGCGGCGAGTTCACCTTGGCCAGTGGCAAAAAGGCGTCCTATTACCTGGATTGCCGTCGGATCACCTTGCACCCCAAGGGTGCCGGTCTGGTGGCCGCCGGGATGCTGGCCGAAATCCAAGCCTCCGGCCCCCTGCCGGCCGCCGTCGGCGGCATGGCGATCGGTGCCGATCCGATCACCGCCGCGATCGTCACGATCGCTGGCCAACAGGATCTGCCGCTCAAGGGGTTCATGGTCCGCAAAGAACCCAAGGGCCACGGCATGGGCAAACAGGTCGAAGGCCCGGTCCAGCCCGGGCAGGAAGTGGTGATCGTTGAAGACGTCATCACCAGCGGCGGCAGCGCCCTGAAGGCGGTCGAGGCGGCCGAAGCGTTCGGTTTGAAGGTCCGTGAAGTCATCGGCATCATCGACCGATTGGCCGGCGGAGAAGCCGCGTTTGCCGCACGCGGGTTGAAACTAAAAACGTTGACCACCATTCGTGACTTCGGGATCGAGCCGGAATAGTGGAAACATCGCTGCATCAACAATTAAAACTCCACTACGCCTGTGACGCGTCACAAACCGAAGTGGTCGTCGGGCGTTACCGGATTGATGCAGTGCGAAGCGATGAATTGATCGAAGTGCAGTGCGCGTCGCTGTCGGCGATCAAGACCAAGATCAGTGCATTGCTTGATCGCCACACCGTCCGGGTGGTCAAGCCGATCATTCTGAGAACCCGGATCGCGAAGAAGAGCAACTCGCGTGGCAAAGTCACCTCGCGGCGGTTGAGTCCCAAACGTGGCGACACGTTGGATCTGTTCGAAGATTTGATCTACTTCACACGCGTCTTTCCACACCAGAACTTGATCTTGGAACTGGCGCTCATTCATGTGGAACAGACGCGGGTTCCCGGTCGCCGCCACCGACGTCGCTGGCGCAAGGATTACCGCGTCGCGGATGTCTCTCTGGAGCGAATCGAATCGACGATGGAGCTTCGCAGCGCTGAAGATCTGTTTGAAATGGTCGGGTTGGATCGCGAATGCGACTCGTTCACGACCGAGGACATCGCGCGGGTGACGGGACGGCCGCGTTGGTTCGCCCAGAAAATCGCCTACGTGCTTAAACACACCCGGGCGATCGAGCCGATCGGACGCAACCGATCCGGCATCCTCTACCGCGCCGCGTAGCTGATCGTGCGTTTTTCAATCGAAAACGGGGCAAGTACGAATGGCACGGGGATCAGCGTTGGTGTTTGGCCTTGAGGGACCGTTCAGCTTAGGGCGATGCTTTTCTCGTACGTACGATGGCCCTTCCGGGCCGTCGTACGTGGGGCTCAGCGCGACGACCTAGAAAGGACGTCGTACACCCATCCACCGACCACCTCAGTTTTTGCTGACCTTGATCAGTGTCAGCTCGTTTCCGGCGTCGTTGTAACGCACGTTGTCCATCAGCATACTCATCAGCGCAAACCCGATCCCTTCGCCCGTTCCGAAACAATCTTTGCGGCTGAAACCACCGGCGGAGCGATCGGGGTCACCGCTGCCACCGTCACAGATGACGAAGCGGGCCGTGCTGTTGGTGACGTGGACTTTCAATACGATCTGGCGATCACAGTAGGGCGATTGCGATCGACGCTGAGAGATCAGCTCTTTGAATCGCTCCCAGCCGGCCGCACGACTGCGGTCCAGTTCATCGCTGGTCAATTCCAAGTTGCCGTGCCAGATGGAATGCAACAGCGCCTCTTCCAATGCCACACCGACACGAATGTGCTCCGTCGCGTCACTCAATTCCAACCCGCCGATGATCTGCTGGACATAATCCAATAGCGCGGGGACTTTGTCGGGATCGTTGTCCAGATAAAACGTTGCTTCGACCTTGCCGTAAAACTTGGTCGTCTGGTTGCGGTTCCGATTGGCGTGGGATCGAGCCAACACGCGATACACGGTTTCGGCCAGTCGTTCCACGCGTTTCGCCTTGGGGACATAGCTGGCGGCCCCCTCGTACAACGCGTCAACGGCCAAGGACTCATTGCCGTAGGCCGTCATCAACACGACGGGGACCTCGGGGAATTCACGCCGCGAGGCACGCACCAATTCCAGACCATCCATTTCCGGCATGACCAGGTCGGTGATCACCAGATCGGGTTTTGACCGCCGCATCCTCTCCAACGCCTTGCATCCGTCTTCTGCAAACGTGATCCGAAAGCCCGGTTGATCGGCGATCAGGTCGCGTGTGAAGAAACGGTCCACCGGAGAGTCATCAACAATCAGTATCTCGGTCATTTGATCCCACCTGAGTGGTTTGTTAGTTGCCCCGGACGTTCCACATGCAAAAACCGCCCACTGCCGCTAGTTTAACGTTATTCGCGATGGCGATTGTACTCAAATCTGCGACTTCCGTCGGTTCACGATTTGCTGTTGATTCCTTCACGTAATCGACCATCTGGCTGTTTGAATCAGCACGCTTGCAGTGTGGGACTGCATCGACAACTGAACATCTGCCCAAAGCAAAGATCGTGTCGGGCAGAACACAAGCACACCCGACGTGCTAAAAAGACGGTCTTGCGAATCCGCCAATCGGACGATCTGAGGAATCCGCTTTGTTTCGAATCGTAGTTTTCTGTCTGGCCGCTTCAGCCACCACATGCTGGCCAGACGGAGCATCACCCAACCCCGTTGAACGGCCCTCGGCGCAAGCGGACGCCGATGCGCCCCCCGTACCGCTTGAACGATTGTCAACGGAGCATCTGCCCAACGCCATCCGAATTCACCCCCGAGTCATCTCCGGGGGACTGCCCGCCGGCGGGGCCGGTTTTCGCGAGTTGCGACGGTTGGGCGTCGAAACGGTGATCAGTGTTGACGGCGCCCGACCCGACGTCGAACTGGCTCGCGAACACGGGCTGCGGTACGTGCACCTGCCGCATGGCTACGACGGCGTACCCGAGCAGCGCGTGCGGGAACTGGCCAAGGCCGTTCGCCAGCTGGACGGACCGGTGTATCTGCATTGTCATCATGGCAAGCATCGCAGTCCCGCCGCCGCCAGCGTCGCCTGTGTCGCCGCCGGGTTGATCCCAAAATCGCAAAGCGTGAAGGTCCTGCAGCTGGCCGGCACCAGCCCGCACTATCGTGGGCTGTATCAAGCCGCGCGAGACGTCGATCGCATCGACCATGACCTGCTGGACGCGCTGGAGGTTCGGTTTCAAGCCTCGGTCGACGTGCCGCCGATGGCCGAAGCCATGGTCTCGCTGGAGCAATCCCATCATCACCTGCAGAAAATCGCCGCCGCCGACTGGAAGTCGCCTCCCGATCATCCCGACCTCGATCCGCCGCACCAGGCGCTCTTGCTTCGCGAGCACTTCACCGAACTGCTGCGGACCGAAGCGACCCAGCAGGAATCCGACGCATTCATCCAGATCATGCGTCACTCCGAGGAAACCGCGCGATCACTCGAGAAGACGCTGCGGCGGTGGGACGCGGCAATGACACCGCAGCCGCCCGCGGCGTTGAATCAACAGTTGCGGCAAATCACGTCGGATTGCAAGTCCTGTCACCAGCGTTTTCGCGACGTCCCGCTAAGTGAAAAGTGACGGCGGATGGTCAAAAGATTGAATGGTCAAAAAATGAGGCCCCCATCATCCTGCCTCCCCATCATCCTGCCTCCCCATCATTCTGCCTCCCCACCATTCTGCCTCCCCATCATTCTGCCTCCCCATCGTTTTGCCCCCATCGTTTTGCCCCCCATCATTCTGCCAACCACTTCACACCCCCTCTCCATTCACTCCGCCTCACCAACCTTGAACGTCTGGACCAAAAAATCGATCTGCATTTGACGAATTTCGGGTTCGGAGAATTTTGACCCGCCGTGTCCGGCCCCGTCGATCACGTGCAGGGTGCTTTCGACCTTGGCCGCTTGCAGCGCCTGGTGCATCAGTTCACTTTGGTTCGGCGGCACCGTGCGATCATCGCTGCCGTGAATGATCAGGAACGGCGGATCGTCGTGGTCGACATAAGTGATCGGATTGACTTGTTTGATCCCGTCCGGTTTTTTCAGCACTTCGCCGCCGCCGAGTAGTTTTGATTCCGGCGAACCGTCGCGATTGTGTCCCTCGTATCCCGGGGTGGTCACAAAGGTGTTGAAATCGGTCGGTCCGAACAGGTCGACGACCGCCTGAACGCGACTGGATTGATCGGGCCATCCGCCGCTGCCTTCGAGTTCCTTGACTCCGCCGGAGGTGCCGAGCAGTGCGACCAGATGGCCACCGGCTGAACTGCCACCCGCGGCGATCCGGTCGACGTCCAGGTTGTACTTGGTTGCGTGGGCGCGCAAGTAGCGGATCGCGCATTTGCAATCCTCGATCTGGGCCGGAAAGGGAGCTTCGCCTGTCAGTCGATATTCGATCGTCGCGCCGACAAAGCCGCGGCGGACCAGCGGGATGACCTGACGAACCCCGCCCTCCTTTGTGCCCCCCTGCCAGCCACCGCCGTGAATCCAAACGTACAGCGGCAGCGACTTGTCGCTCTTTTCTTTCGGCAGGACCAGATGCATCGTCAAATCGCGTCCGCCCCCGGTGCCGAAGACCAGATCCCGGAGGACGGTGACGTCGTCCGGTGCGTTGAGCCGGTTTGGGTTCGGGCGGTTTGGGTTCGGGCGTTCGTTAACTGCAAAATCCTCGCGGGTCAACACATCATCGTGATTGCGATCAAGCCGCTCGAACAATCGCGGCGCGGCCTTGAATTCCGCCTTGGTCACTTTCCCGTCTCCGTCGGCATCCTCACGCCGCAGCACTTCGGAAAACGGGATCCGCGGCGCCCGTTCCCGAGGGGATTGTGCTTGCAGTGATTCGGCCGCTGCGCACAAAAACAAGCAGCTCACGACGGTCGTCAATCGAAGTGGATGGTTCATGGATCACCTGTGGTCGGGACATCGGATACGATACAAACCCGCCGAGCCCGCTTTTGTTCCTGTTTTAATCGAAACCTCGTGTGACTTTATGTCTCTTGATACGAATTCGCAGCCTTTCGTTTCCGATGCATCTGCCTCCGATCTATCGGGATCGTCGCTGATGCCCCATCATCGAATCGCGATTTTGACCGACGGCTATTCGACACCGTTTGTGGCCAAGACCGCGATCAGTCTGCTCCGCTACCGAACCGAAGATGTGGTTGCGGTCATCGACGCGACGGCATCGGGCTCGACAACCCAAGATCTGTTGGGCTGCGGCGGGGCGATCCCGGTGGTGAAAACGTTGGCGGAGCTCCCGGAAGTGGACGCGTTGTACATCGGCATCGCGCCGCCGGGAGGCAAACTGCCCGACGAGTGGCGTCCGATGATTCTGCAAGCACTCCGGCGCGGCATCGACGTCGTCTCGGGGCTGCACGATTTTCTGACCGAGGACGCAGAGTACATCGCGGCGGCCGAGCGATCGGACAGTCGTTTGATCGATGTCCGTCGCAACCGATTGAAGGTCACGGCCGAATGTCACCGATTTCGCCCGGGATGCACCCGGATCCACACCGTCGGCCAGGATTGCAGTTTGGGGAAAATGGTCACGTCACTGGAGATTCACCGCGGGCTGGTCCGGCGCGAGTTGAATTCCAAATTCCTTGCCACCGGCCAAACCGGCATCATGATCTCCGGCGATGGCGTGCCGATCGATTGCGTGGTGGCCGACTTCGTCAGTGGCGCCGCCGAACAGCTTGCCCGACGCTATGAGCATCACGATTTCTTATTGATCGAAGGCCAAGGCAGCATTTCGCATCCCGCGTTTTCCGCGGTGACGTTGGGGTTATTGCACGGCAGCGCCCCGCACGGTCTGGTGTATTGCTACGAAGCGGGACGGACGCACGTCAAGGGATTGGACGATGTTCCGTTGACACCGATCAAGCAACAGATGGACGCCTATTTGGTTGCCGCGAATCTGCGTCACCCGTGCAAGTTTGTGGGCATCGGGATCAACACACGCAACCTGAGTGACGAGGAAGCGAGCGCGGAAATCGAGCGTGCCGAATCGACGTTCGGGCTGCCCGCCTGTGACGTCTATCGCACGGGGGCCGACAAACTGGTCGAAGCCTGCATCGGCTTGCGCGGCGAGGTGCTGGCCGAATGAAGTTGACCGTTTTCCGATTGAATTTGCCCCTGAAACACGCGTTCACGATCGCACGCAATTCGATCCAGACTCAATCCAGTCTGATTGTGGAACTGGAACACGACGGCGTTCGTGGCTACGGTGAAGTCACCGAGGACGCGTTCTATCGTCACACGTACGATTCGATGTTGCAATCGCTGCGGAAGATCCATCCCGGCACACTCGATCGGTACGCCGCGGAATCTCCGTCGGACCTCTGGACGGTGATGCACGACCAGACTGACGGTGACATGTTCGCACTTTCGGCGTTGGACATGGCGGCGCACGATTGGCACGGCAAGCGTCTGGGGTACCCGACTTGGAAAGTCTGGCAGCTGGCAAACACCGACGTCGTCGATTCGAGCTTTACGATCGGGATCGATACGACCGAGACGATGGTGCGAAAACTGCGGGAAGAACCGGGGTGGCGGGTCTACAAGATCAAACTCGGCACCGAGCGTGACATTGAAATCGTGACCGAGCTGCGGCGTCACACGGACGCCGTGTTTCGTGTCGACGCCAATTGCGGCTGGTCGGCCGACCAGGCGATCGACCATTCCGCACGATTGGCGACCCTGGGGGTGGAGTTCATCGAACAACCGCTGCCGATCGACGCCTCGCAAGAGGACAAGCAACGGGTGTACCGCGAATCGGCCCTTCCGATCATTGCCGACGAGGACTGCCAGGTAAGCGGTGACGTCGAGCGGTGTGGCGGTCTGTATCACGGCGTCAATGTGAAACTTTGCAAGTGCGGGGGCCTTTCGCCGGCGCTGCAGATGCTCACGCAGGCTCGCCGTCTTGGTCTCAAAACGATGATCGGCTGCATGGTCGAAAGCTCGATCGGGATCAGCGGGGCGGCGCAGCTGTTGCCGCTGTTGGACTTTGCCGATCTGGACGGGGCGGTCTTGCTGGCGGACGAACCCTGTGTGGGAGTGCGGATCGACAAGGGGATCGTCGTTGCGTCACCGCTGGCCGGTTGCGGCGGCGACATCGATCACGACCGCTTGACCGAGTTCCTGGCGTCGCCACCGCTGGTCGTCGGGTCGACGTAGGGGCCCATAGGCTAGCGCCAAACGGCAGCAGATCCACTCGCTTGCCTTTCGAAGTTGTCTCAATCGAACAAATTGTGCTCGCGTCGACTAAACTGCCGCGACCGTTGCCTGCAATGGCTTTCCTTTTCTCCTCCACACGTTCCACCGACACGGCGAGTGAATTGTGAGTGCTCCAGCCCGTTACATCCTGCATCCGACTGATTTTTCGGCCCAATCACACCTGGCGTTTGCCCATGCCTTGCGATTGGCGCTCAGTAATGAATCGACGCTGGCGCTGTTGCACGTCGGCGACGATTCCGACGAAGACTGGGATCGCTTTCCCGCAGTTCGCAAGACGCTCGGCCGCTGGGGGCTGATCGATGAGGACGCGAAACGACGTGATATTCAGGAGAAGCTGGGCGTCGGCGTGGAAAAGGTGATCGCCGAGCAAAAGGACGTGGTCGATGCGATCACGGGATTTTTTCAGCAGCGGCCGGTCGACTTCATGGTGCTGGCCACCAGTGGCCGCGATGGTCTGGCGAGTTGGTTGATGCCGTCCAAGGCAGAGAAGATTGCACACAAAAGCCACGTGCCGACGTTGTTTGTTCCCGCCGGCGGCCGTGGCTGCGTTTCGCTGGAAACCGGCGAAGTCCAGATGGATCGGGTGATCGTTCCCGTCGATGCATCGCCCTCGCCCGACGAGGCGATCGAGCGCGGACTGCGGGCGATCTCCGCTCTGGGCAGCGAAAACGCAACGCTGACCCTCTTTCACGTCGGCGCGAGCACCATGCCAGACATCAAGATCCCCGACGGCCCCTGGAACGTCGAACAGATCGTGACTCCGACGGGCGACCCCGCGACAGAGATCATCAAACTGGCCGAAGAGAAGCAGGCGAACTTGATCGCAATGGTGACCGACGGCGTCCACGGATTTTGGGACGTCTTCCGCGGCACGACGACCGACAAAGTGGTCCGCCACGCGCCCTGCCCGGTTTTGGCGATCCCGATCGACAGCTGAGGCGGCCCGCCTGTGTTGCTACGGGACGATCGCGCGTTGCGAGGCCAGAAAGGCCAGCAAGTCGGCAGCTTGCTGGGGTGTCATCCCGGCCAGCAATTGGTCGGGCATCACGGACTTGGACGAAGGTTCCATCAGCTCGATGTCATCGGTCGCCATCGTCCGCGTTTTTCCGGTCGCATCGGCGATCGTCAACTGATCCTCGTTTTCCGCCGTGACGATCCCCACGACCACTTCGCCGTCAGACGTCAGCACCTTGCGTGATCGGTATTTGGGATCGATCTGTTCCGAAGGACGCAGGAGACTGGCCAGCAATTCGACCGGCGTCCTTTGAGTCCCGATCCCACTCAGGTCCGGGCCGACGTTTTGCCCTACTGATCCGATGCGATGACAAAGACGACAATTGATCTCTTTGGCTTGTTCGAACAGCTGCTTTCCACGTTCGGCCGAACCCTCGATCGCCAACAAAGCGGCTTCGTCGATCGTCGCCCCCAGTCGGGCCACGCGTTGGTCTTCGGGAAGATAATGATCAAACAGATCGCGGACCAAAGGATCTTCGTGTCGGGTGGCTTTGTCGATGACACGCTCGCGCAGTTCATCGTCGGCGGATCGCGTGCCACAGGCCAACGACAACGCCAACGCTCCGTCGGGTGACCCGAGCAAGTCGTCCAACTTTCGATCCAGGCCGTCGTCGATCGCCAAGTCGGCGAGCAGGTTGTCTGTCTCCTCGGCCGCGTCGCTGTCGGCATCCATCGATGCGATCCAATCGTGCAGCAGCGCAACGCCCTGCAGATCGATCACATTGGATCCGAACTGCGGCATGTGCCCGCGGCCGGATTTGAGTGCTCGATACAACAGGATGCTGCGTCCGGGATCTCCCGGCGCGAGCAAGCGGGCGTCGGGAATACCAAAGTCACCTTGCGCCGGCGGTTCGTCCAAGTAGTTGTTTTCTTCTAATGATTTGGACCACTCAAAATTGAAGTTTGCCGTCCCGCCGCCTTGGCGTCGGTGACAGGTTGAACAATTGAGGGCCAGGTAGGACCGGGCGCGGGCTTCGAGCGGCTGAGATTCATCATACGGTGACGCGATCGGCGGTTTTGCCGGAACGGGCTCGCGAAACAACCCCAGCTCGGTCAACCGATCGAGTTGATTGTTTGCCAGCGAGCCGAGGTTCAATTGTTCGGGCCAGAACGCATGCACGGTTCCTGCCGCCCAAATGTGACACAGCAAACACTCGCTGCGGCTGACGTGGCGCCACGTCTGGGTCCGCACACCGCCGGGATACCGGTCGTCTTTGATCGTCAGTTTGCGTTCGGTGGCGATGTCGTCTTGCAGCACCGCGTCGGTTTGATCGTCGTTCCAGACGTAGTTGTACGCTTGCCATTCGTCGCCGAGCAGATGCAACACCTGGGTTTCCAATCGCCGCTCGGTCGCTCGGTCGGCCGGATCGCTGCGATAGCTGACCGTTTTGGCGACCACCGTGTCGGGCGGAAACATGAACCGCCCGGCCGACTGACCGGTCTGCCAGTCATCGCGATCGTACAACGAGAGCTGCTCGTTTCCCGGGATCGCGATCCACTGGCGCGATTGTGTTCCGTCGGCCCAATGGTGAGCGCTGATTTTGTATTCGACGACCCCCGCGGCCGGTGTTTGGGATTCGACGTCAGCGAACAACCCGGTCTCGCTCAATCGTGTCGGAAACGTGTGGCTGGCCGCGGTGACCGGGTTGGGTTCCAAACGCAGGATCGTGCCGTCGTAGCCGACGACCAGCACTTCGCCGCTGGGATCGAGCATGAACGAGATGATCTGCAGCGGGGTGTCGACCAGCTCTTTCTGCCACAACACTCGGTCCCCTTCGGACTTCAGTGCCCACACCTTTCCGGTCATCCAGTCGCCATAGATGTAGGCCCCTTTGAGTTCCGGCAGTCGATCACTTTGCCAGAAATGGCCTCCCGAGATGGAACGCGAATCCAAGTGCGTGTGTTCAAACAACGGCGGTGTGATCGGGACTTCGGGCGTCTGGTCCGGTTTGACCGGTTGGCTGCCTTCCATCACGCTCCAACCGTGATTGCGACCGCGGGCGACACGATGAATCATCTCGCGCATTTCCCACCCGACGTCGGCGGCCAACAGGTCACCACTGTCGGGATCAAACGCGATCTTCCAAGGGTTACGAAAGCCGTACGCCCAGATCTCCGGCCGCGCATCGCTGCGGCCGACGAAGGGGTTGTCGGCGGGGATGCGATAGGGGCGTTCGACGGTCGGGTCGTCGACGTCGATCCGCAAGATCGCTGATTCCAGGTCGCTCAAATCCTGGCCGGTATTGTTCGCATCGGGCGGATAGGGAGGCTGGCCGTCACCGATCGAAACGTAAAACATGCCGTCGGGACCGAACTGCATCGATCCACCGGTGTGCCCCGAGCTGCTCCATTTGGCCAGCACGACACGGCTGGATAGATCGACCTTGGGGACCGTCGGATCGGTCACCTTGAAACGCACCAACATGGTCGCCGCGTCATCGCCGCCGCGGAACGAATAGGTCACGAAACACCACGGCTGGCCCGACAGGTCGTGATGGAACTTGGTCCCCAAACCTTGAGAGATCCGGCCGTCGTGACATTCATTGAGGTCCATGCAGGGCACGGCCGTCGCATTTTCCGAATCGTTTTCAAATGCGACGATCGCACCGTTCAGCTGGGTGGCAATCCATTTCTCCGCCTCTGGCAGCCAGACGATCTCGGTGGGATGGTCCAGTTGAACCTGGGTGAACACGCGGCGTGTCGTGTAGGGCAGCGGCGGCGCGGGGCTGCCCTTGATGTTGGAATTCGTCCAAGGCACCGCCCGGGCCGGCGGTTCGGACTGGGCGTACAGTCCGAGCGGCGAGAGTGCGACGAAGCAGACGAAAAGGCATCCAAGAGTACGCACGATCATAAGTCTCTGGCAGAAAAGAACTCGGCGACAGAATCGATCGTGCCATCATATCAGGATCGTTGCGCGGGACTGCAGGATGAGGCAGATTGAAGGAGGCAGAATGATTCGGGGCAGAATGATGGGGGGGGCAAAACGATGACGACAGACTTCGCACGTTCACGGTCGCGGCGGGGGCGTCACGACGGCGGTGTCGAACAGCATCGAATTGTCTTGCTCCTCTTGCTCCAAGTCGTGGGCGAGCTGTTCGGCGATCCGCTTGAACACGGACGCGGATGCACTGGGCAGTTCTCCCAGGACCTCATGAGCCTCCTGCATGTGTCGCCCGAGTTCTTGCTTGGAGACCTCGTCGGGTTCGATCCGCAGGAACGTCCCGGTGGACTTGGGGGCTTTGGAAAGCAGTGTCAGGTACTTGTCCAGACAGGTCGCCGTCAACAATCGTGACCGTGCCGCATCGTCGGCGACCACGTGAAATCGCTTCGCCGTTCCGGTGCGTTGCAGTTTCAGTAAGCACCCCAAGAAGGTGCTGTCCAGATACTCGCAGCCCAGCAAGTCGACCGTCACAGTCGCCGCGGGGTCTTCGACCAAACAACCTTTGACGAACGCCGCAAAGGCGGGGCTGTGGGTCGCCGTCCCTTTGCCTTGGACACGGACGATAAATCCACCGCTGGTTCGTGAGACACAAAGATCACAACGTATCGTCATCGAATCCACCTCCGCCATGGATGCTCGACCGGGCTGTCTTCTTGCAAGCCTAGCAGAGTTGTCGGCGGGTCGCAAATTTCCCCGCCGCGTCCGGTGACGCGGCGGGGTGTCTGCACCGACCGTGCGGTCTAATTCTTGAAGAACGCGTGGTTCGGATCGCCGGCGCTGATCAGATAGGCGACCAGGTCCAGGATCTCGTCCTCCGTCATGCGGTTGAACAGTCCTTCGGGCATCGCCGACGTCTTGGAAACCATCATTTCTTCGATCGTCTTGCGGTCGATGTTGACGCGCGCATTGGGATCGGTCAGGTCGGTGTTCAGCGTCATCGAGTCGCCGCTCAGGTTGACCACGACGCCGACGTGAATGCGGCCGTCGTCGGTCAGCACTTTGACGGCCGAGAATTGATCGTTGATCACTTTGCTGGGATGGATCACCTGGTCCAACAAGTCGTGCGGCGAATAACGTCGGCCGGCCGAGGTCAGGTCGGGACCGGTCATGCCGCCCTGGTCGCCGAAGCGGTGGCAGGCGAAACAACCACTTGCGGCGAACATCTTTCGCCCGTTGTCAAAATCGCGTTGCTCCAATCCCGTCCGCGCCGCCGCGGACAGCTCTTCTAACGTCCACTTGGTTTCCGAGCGACCTTCAAAGATTTGCCCCAGATTCTCCAACGCCGACTTCTTGACGGGCTTGCGTGCCAACAGCTCTGCCATGTCCGATTTTTGCGTTTCGCTTAGCGAGGCGACCGCGTCGTCGCGAATGAACTTGATGAATTGATCGAAACTGGCACCGCCTTTGTAGTTGGCGGCCTTCAAAAACCACTCGAAGTACGCCGTGTGCAACTGCGGCGTCCATCCGGCTTTCAACATCCGAATCGATCGGGCGTATTGCATCTGTTCTTCTTGAGTCGGCGCCGACTGAATCAGCGCGATCGCTTTTTCGGCGACGGTCGGCGATTGCAGCCACGCGAGTGTTTCGCACAACAACCAGTTCAGTTCGGGCGATTGCGCCGGAAACAGCGGGTCGAAGCTGGCGATCAGTTTTTCGATCGTCGCGTCGCTCGGTCGTCCGAACCGATTCAAGATGATTTGCGTCGCACGTTGCAGCGTCAATTGCTGCGTCTCGGTCAAGCCGGTCGCATCGATCGATGTGACCGCGGCCAACAACTTTTCACGCATGGCGGTATCGACCGGCGGTGTGTCGTCGCTGCGGTGCTGGGGGCAGACGCCGGTGACGCGTGCCAGGGCCAGCAAGGCTTCGACCTGTTTGCCAGGATCGGACTCCTTGAACGCCTTGCCGGCCCACTGCTGGGCCGGTTGGTGTTCGATCGCCGTTCGAGCGGCGAAGCGAATGAAGCGATCTTGATCGTCAAGGTAGGGCCAAGCGACGGAAATCGCCTGGGGATCTTGTTTGCCGTGAAAGGCCTCCAGCATGTGGCGTGTCTCGCGGGCCTTGTTCTTGGCCGGCTTGAACTCTGCGGGTTCGGTCGACTGATCGCCGACATAGGTCACCCGGTACAGCCCGGATTGCACCCGTCGCCCGCCGATCGTGAAGTACATCGCTCCGTCTTGGGGGCGGATGATCGCATCGGTGATCGGCAGCGGCGCGCCGGTCACAAACTCTTCCTTGGTCGCGGTGTAGGACGATCCGCTCGGTTCCAAGTGGATCGCGTACAGCTTTCCCCAACTCCAATCGAGTGCATAGAGCGCGTCTTGGTACTTGGCGGGGAACTTTGCACCGTAACCGAACGTCATGCCGGTCGGAGATCCCGGACCGATGTCGAGCACGCCCGGCAGGTTATCGGCGTAGAACGGCATACGTTTTCCCGCCCCGTTCCGCCAGCCGAACTCGGCGCCGCTGGTGACGTGGCAAATGCGCGTCGGGCGATACCAAGGCGTGTTGAAGTCGTACTCCATGTCGGCGTCATAGGTGAACAGTTCGCCGTCGCGATTGACCGCGGCGTCAAAGACGTTTCGAAACCCGGACGCGTAGGCTTCGAAGGTTTGCCCGTCGGGAGAGACGCGATAGATGATTCCCCCCGGTGCCAGCACGCCGCGGTTGTGCCCGCGGCCGTCCGGCATGCTGGGCAACAAATGGTCTTCGCCCCAGACCTGCCGCACCGGCGAACTGTCCGCCAGCGGCGGCGGGGTCGTGTTGTTTCCCGTGACCAGATAAAGCGCCTTGCCATCGGGGGTCGGCATCAACGCGTGCACTCCGTGATCGCTCTTGGAGTGGACTTCGTGCAGCAGTTCGACCTTGTCCAAGTGATCGTCGCCATCGCTATCAGTGACACGGTACAAGCCCGACGGGATCTTTTGTTCGTAGTCATTGACGCCGACGTAAAGGGCGCCGAACGCCCACACCATTCCGTTGACCGCCCGGATGTCTGCCGGGACGGTTTCGATTTCCGCGGGATCCAGCGGCTGTCCCGCCGGCGGAGGTGTGATGCGATACATGCCGCCGAACTGATCGCTGACCAGGATCCGCCCCTTGTCATCGGTGCACAGATTGACCCACGATCCCTGCTGGTCGCCTGGAACCGAGTACAGCAGTTCGACCTCAAACCCCTCGGCGGCCTTGATCCGATCGATCGGTGTCGCGGTGTTGCCGCCGACTGCGGGGCCGACCGACGTCTGCCGCGCCCGCTTGGCCGGCTGTTTGCGTGGTTTGGCTTTTGTCGCCCCGTTTTGGGCCAACCCATCGGGCGCCGACATCACGACGCAGCACGCCGACAACAAGATCGCGGCGATGCAGCGGCCCTTGAATCGACTCGCATGTGGGGGAAACGATCGTAAGAATCCTGTTTTCATTTCGGGGTTCGCAGAATGCAATGGAGAACGATTCATGAGGTGAAGGTCATGACGTGTTGGGGGCAATGGCCTCTCGGCCACCAGGCGGGAGGCGAAATCGAGACGTTTCGCCGAGTCGAATATGTTACACCGTCGGGCCTGCCATCACAGACCGCAAGTGCGATCGAATCCTGCAAGGCCCCATCGGGCTGGTCTGATGCTCGCGTTAAGCACTGAAGTGGGTTACGTTAATTGAAACCGTGCTGATGCAAACGTCGGAGTCTGCCTTCGATGCAATGCTCCGCATGCCCCCGATTGGCTTCATTTCTAAAGGTCTTACAGATGAAAAAGTTTGCTTGGTTGTTCGTGGTCGCTTTGTGCGTTTCGCCCCTGTCCCTGACCGGGTGCAGTGGTAGCGGCGAAACACAGGTCATCGAAGCTCCTGCCGTGGAACAAGAAGACGACGCGTCGGCGGGAATGACGGACGAAGAATACGACAAAGCGATGGAAGAATCGATGCAGTGACATCCGCCGACGCGTTGCCCCTCGTGTCGCGCGCGCCCACGCGCGTCCCTGCCCCCGCGCGTCGCGCCCCCTCCCCGCCTCGTTCCAAGGCTCCGCCTTGGAACGCAATGCCGGCGTGGCTCCCGCCACACACACCGCGTGCTCCCGGGCGCGGAACCCGGGGACGAGCGATGAAACTGCACGACGTCATCCCGGAACTTTTTTCGCGGCGATGCCGGCCGCGATGCCCGTCTGAGTCGCTCTGACCACGGCGGACCGAGCCAACACCCAATGCGGGGGGCAGGTTTCGAAAAAAAACTTCATTTTTTTCTAAGGGCGGATGAAATTCTGATAGACTGCCACCATTGGCATTCCTCATCCCCCTATTTTCAGGTTCTTTCTATGCACCAACGGATAAAGAGGAGCGCAGGGTTCACCCTGGTCGAGCTCCTGGTCGTAATTGCAATCATTGGCATTCTGGTGGGCTTGCTGTTGCCGGCCGTGCAAGCAGCCCGCGAAGCGGCTCGTCGAATGAGCTGCAGTAACAATTTCAAGCAGATCGGGATCGCGGTTCACAACTACCACTCGGCGTTCAAGCAGTTGCCCGTCCAGGGTGGCGGAACCGGAATCGGGTTGCAGAACAATCGCTGGTGGCAGCGCGGCGACGACGCAAATCACGAGTGCTTGAGCGCGCTCGTTCCGCTGACATCATTTTTCGAACAGCAAGGGATATGGGCGGAAGTGTCCAACCCCAGCACCAAGACGGTGACCGGCGCCGCACCTCCCGCGACGACCGGTTTGACCGGACCGCCGCGTTGGCCGGCGATGGGGCCGAACCCACGGAATTACGCCAGAAACCCGGGATACATTCCCTGGGCGACGGAAATTCCGACGCTGCGTTGCCCGAGTGACCCGGGCACAGGATTGCCCGCACTGGGACGAACCAACTACGCGGTCTGCATGGGCGACTCGCCGAGCCCTTGGCACCACGCCTTGAAGCGTGGCGACCTGACGCCCAATGGTTCGGGCGGCGTCCAGAACTACAATTCGGTCAGCCGCGGTGCGTTCATGATCCGCCGGGCAGCGAAGTTCCGTGACATCCTGGACGGGCTGTCCAACACCATCGCGATGGGCGAAATCAAAACGGACTTGGGGGATCGCGACATCCGTACCGCAGCCTCTTGGAACCGTCGTGGCGGTAACCAGGTCAACAACAACCCGTCGTTGTGTGCGGACAACAACGAAATCGATCCGAATCGCCCACGATTCTGGTGTAACGGCGGCCCGGATTGCACCAACCCCGAAGTGCTCAGCCAAAACAACCACGAAGCCCGTGGTGCCAACTGGGCGAATTTCCGAGCCCACTGCACGCAGATGTTCACGGTCCTGCCGCCCAACCGAGAAGTTTGCGTCGGTCAATGGATCGACGGCCCCGGCACGATGCCGCCGAGCAGCAACCACCAAGGCGGAGCGCACGTGTTGATGACCGATGGTGCGGTCGTCTTCATGACCGATTCGGTGGAAGCCGGTGATTCCCGCGCCGGTGCCGTTCGACGCAACGCTGGCGGTGGACCGCGAACGCCTGGTCAAGTCAGCCCCTACGGTCTGTGGGGCGCCTTGGGAACCAAAGCTTCGAACGAAACGATCCAAGAGCAACTGAACCAGTAAAACGGTTTCGGTTGATTGGACGACGGGTGGGACACCAGCTCACGCTGGTGTCCAGGCTTTAGCCGCACACTCTCGCTGCTTCGCAGCGAGCCCCTAGTGGACTCGAATCCAATGGTCGTGGAAGGTCAATCCCTGATCCAACTCGACCGCCGGCATGTGACAATCGACACATCCGGTTTCCGGTGACACGGGACAAACGACATGCCCGGCTGAATCGTGCCGGTGACAGTTGACGCACGTTTGCTCGTGCTGTGAGCGGTCGACCGTGTGGATCGATCGGTGCGGGTTGTGGCACGTCGTGCACCTTAATTCGCGCTTTGATTCTAAATAGCAGGCGCTTCGCACCATTCCGATCGGTTGAAATCGTGCCAAAAGCTGGGGGTAATCCCGGATCTGTTTTTCGCTGACGCTGCGCGGCAATCGGTGGCAATCACCGCAAAGTTGCAGCTCGGATTCGGCGTCCCAGGTCGATCGCCCGACCGAATACGGCGGCGGTGTCGATGATTCTCGGGCTGCACGGACATGTTCGCTTCCAGGCCCGTGGCACTTCTCGCAGTTGACGTTGGAAACCAAGTCGACGATCGATTCATCGACGATTTTTGCACTCGTCGTGTGGCAGTAAATGCAGCGTTGTAGCGGCTGGCCTCGTGACGAGTCACCGAAATACTCCAATGCATCGCGCGGCGTCTTGTTGGCATGTCCCGGCGTCAGCCCAAGCCGTTCTCCTGCATAGCAACTGACACGGTGTTCGATGCCTTCGGTTTGACCGTCGACCGACGTGGTCAGCGTCATCAAGGTTTGGGCGTTGTGCCCCGAACCCAACGCATACATCAGCGGGAATCGCTCCTGGTCGAATCGTTCCGGCATCGACACGAACAGACGCCCTTGGTCATCGGCGTGGTAATGGTAGGTCCCGAACGACTCCCCCGCGTCAAACGACCGGCCACCGAACGTGTCCGCGAGGTCGGTTTCGGAGACCCGATGAAAGGTCGAGGCGTGACCATGCTGGGCATGCAACGCGAAGTTTTCGGCATGACATTCGCGACAAACGTTGCGTCCGACCAAGACCGGTTCGGCGGCGCCCCCGTCGGCCACCGAGTTGTGCGACAACCGATCGGTGACGCGGCGATCCGAGGCGCGCCGTTGATCGTCAGCGATGTTGGTCACGTCAGGTTTGCCGCGAAACGCCGCCAGACCGATCAAGATCAAGCAGACGCCCGCGATCGGCAGGATCAAGACACGATTCACCCGTTTCACTCCTTGGAAGACAATCCCATCCATTGTACCCGTTCGCGCCAGACTCCGGACGCCATCACTAAGCTGCACCCCGTGATCGGGTTCAATCCGACCGATGAAGCGCCGAACATCCCAATTGTGCCGCGCGGCGATTCGACCGACAATCAATGGTCCGCCGCCAAACAAGCCTCCCGCTCCCGAGGAACCATCGATTGATTCAGCGACACCCTGCTCGGAGGTTTGTTTCGGCGTGCCTGTTTCTTGCGGCCATCGTTTCGGTGGGGTGTCAAAGAGATCAGACGCCGTCAGAACCCAACCGGCCTGCACCGGTGACATCCACCCCTGATCCGGCCGCCGCAGGTCTCCCGCCCGCCGCCAAACCTTCGCCCGCGTCGGAAATTTCACCCGCCGCGGCCGCCACTCCGGCACCGGATCCGGCTGCGTTGCACGCCGATGCGATGTCGGCACTGCAATCGGGCCAGGATGAGGTGGCCTATCAATTGGCACGGCAAGCATACAGGATCGCTCCCGATGATCCGCAGGTGGTGTTTTTGATGGCGATGGTGTTCGGGGATCGAAAGCGGTTCCCAGAAGCCATCCAAATGTTGGACGAACTTGCGGTCACGACACCCGAAGTTCGGTTGCCGGTGTTGGGGCAGACGGCCGAGTGGATGGTGCGGTTTGGGCAATTCGATCAGGCCGAACAACGCTACCGTGAATTGTTGCAGCAAGTCCCCGATGCCGCACTGGTGCACCGCAATTTGTCGCAGCTGCTATTGCGGCAAGGCCGGCGCAGCGAAGCGGCCGAGTACTTGAGTGTGCTCTGTTCCATCGGTGACATCATGGAAGATGAACTACGGGCCTTGCTGCGAATTTCACATCCGTTGGCCGGCGATGTCACGGATGAGGTGTTCGACCCGATCGGGACGTTGGGCCAGGCCCGGGTGGATGTCGCCCGCGGCGACCTTGCCGCGGCTCGAACTCGTTTGGAAGCGGTCCGGGAACGCAGCGAGGAGGAAGACGCATTGCTGGGCCGCATCTATGTCCAATTGGAGGATCACGCGGCGCTTCAGACATGGCGATCCGAGCAGACCGGATCCAGCGATCGGTACGCGGACGCCTGGTTGGCCAAGGGGGCCGCGGCGGCGGAGCAGGGCGATCACGTCACCGCCGTCCGCTGTTTCGCCGAATGTGTACTCCGTGACCCGACCGACGCCCCAGCGTATCGGATGATGAGCCGATCGTTGCGTGAAACGGGGGCAGAGTCCGAGGCGACCGCCCATCGGGCAGATTTAATCGAGCAAACGGTCGCAATCGGCGCCCGGATGGCAGCCCAAGAGACACGCGATGACGCCGCATTTTCGAAGCTGATCGAATTGTTGGATCAATTACATCGCCCACTGGAGTCACTTGCATGGCGCGGGATTCAACTCGCCTACTCCGTCGAAACGTCCGCGCGGTCCGAGTCGCAACCGCAACAGTTGCTCAATGAAGTCGCGACCGAACGCGCGAAATTACTGCGATCAAATCGAGCTCAAGCGTCGCGTCGATTCGTCCTCTGTGGCGTCGATCTGGATGCGTTCGATTGAGCAAGCCGGCGGATTCTTCGTTCGCTTCGCTCGAATCCATAGACGCCACGTTCTGACCTGAAGCCATCATGCAAGTGAAGACACCCTCCCTCTTTGAAGTCGTGTGGTTTTTGGAAATCACTCTCCTGGAAGGGAGGGTCGAGCGCAGCGAGGGGAGGGTCGATTCGTGGTGTTTGCGTCAATCCGAGCCACGGCGAACCCTCCCCGCGTCGAGCGTAGACTCCTCCGCGACCCTCCCTGGAAGGAGGTTCCCAAAACTGCGCGTCCTGATTCGGGTGAGGGTAATCGGACAGGCGTGTGCGGCCGGGATCGTCGTCGTTTTGACGAATCCTGCCCTAGAGTGAACCAGGAAAACACCCTTGCGATCCTCCCGCCGTTCTCTCGCCCACCTCACACTCACCGATGCTGGATCATTCGACGCCGCACCTCCATTCTCACGCCGGCCGATTGATGGACCAGGATGTCGAGTTACCGCAGGGAGAAACGATTGCGACGGTTCTGTGGCGTTACAAGTGGCTGATCGGCATTCTGCTGCCGCTCGGGACGCTGCTCGGGTATTGGGTCAATTGTCAGAAGCCGACGACCTATCGTGCGACGACAAAGTTGATGCTCAAAAGTGACACGCCACTCACGCTCGATACCGCAACCGGTGTCGTTCGCGGCGGGATTCCCAGCGGAAACTTGATGCAGTCGCTGATCAGTTCGGACGCGATTTCCGGACGCGTTGAACTGGACGACCAACTCCGCTCGATCCCCAAGCTTCGTGATCTGAGCGACGACCAATTTGTCGCGTTGGTGCGGGGCGGGATTCGATTCCAAACGATGACCGATTTAAAGGATTCACGCGACCGCATGATCGCGGCTCTCCACTTTGACGGGAACGATCCGCAAGTCTGTGTCGCCGCCGTCAACGCCGTTTGCGATGCGATCGGAGATCATTTCCAGGAAGAGCGCGAACAGCGAGTCAACGAATTCGAGCAACTCGTCAGTAGCGCCCAGGAAAAGCTGTTGCCGCAGCAAGCCGAATTGGAGGAATCCTACAAAGTGTTCCGCGAAGGCGCGCCGCTGGAATGGGATCCTGATGGGCAAGTCGTCAATCCGCATCGGCAACGCCAATTCCAACTGCAGGCGTTCCGCGACGAGCTGGAACAAAAGCAGCGGGAATTGGATTGCGAGTTACGATTCGCCGAGAGTATGAAACGCCGCCACAAGAACCCGTTGATGGTTGCGCTGATCATCGGACAGCTGAGCGATGTTTTCGAAGACTCGCGTTTGATGCTCAAGGGAGAATCGACGGCCGATCTGACGACCGATGATTTAGAACTGCAGAAAATCGAAGTGGAAAAGAAGCTGATTCCGTTGGAGATTCAGCGGGAGCAATTGGAACTGGCCTACGGGCGATCGCACCCGGAAGTCAAATCGATTGTGATGCAGATCGAAAGTTCGCAAAGCAAACTGAACGAATTGATCGGCCAGGTCGATCGACGTCGCAAAGAGCTTAGCGATCAGGGTCAGCGGATTGCCGGTGGGGAAGGATTCCAAAAGGCGCAATTGGCACGAGCCGGTGAAGCGGTCGACGCCTACATTCGCGGTTTGAGTGAACGGTTACGCGTGGCCAACGAAGACCTGGGCGTTATCGATCAAAAGATCAGCGTCGAAAAACAAGCCGCCGACGAGCTGAAGAAGTTTGAAGACACCGATGCCTCCTTCCGCCGGCGGATCGCCAGTATTCAAGGCATGTTGATCCAATTGGAACAGCAACTTGCCGCATTGGAATTGATCGACATCAATGGCGGAATCCTGGTCCAACCGCTGTTGGCGACCGGCAAAGCGCATCCGACGGGGCCAGATCTGAAGAAAGACTTGGCCGTGTTCGCGATGCTGGGGCTGGGGCTGAGCGGGTTGCTCGCGCTGCTGTTTGAAACCACTGCCAAAACCTTTCGCAGCGCCGATGCGATCGAGCGTGAGTTGCAATCGCCCGTGCTGACGCACATTCCCGTCGACGCCGCACGCGCCCCGAAACGAGGACCAGGGCCGACCGGCTCGATCGAGCAACTCGATTCGAAGCTCGCCGTGATCCATCGACCACACTCCCCGGCTGCCGAAGCCGTCCGTGCGGTTCGGACCGCGATGTTGCTGGACCGGCGACAAAACGACAGCAAGGTTTTTCAGATCACCAGCCCCTTGCCGGGGGACGGAAAAAGCACGCTGGCGGCCAACGTCGGTTGCTCCATCGCCCAATCCGGCAAACGCACCCTGCTGATCGACTTGGACCTGCGAAGCCCAAGGTTGTCGCTGCGTTTCAATCTGGATACCAACGTCGGATTGGCGAACGTGCTGAACGGAGAATTGCCGGCCGGCAGGGCGGTTCACCAAACCCCGATCGAGAACCTCGACATCCTGCCCTGCGGACCGCTGCCGGCCAATCCCGCCGAAGCGCTGACGCTGGCCGAACTGGCCGACGTCTTTCAGTGGGCTCGGGAAAACTACGACTTTATCATCGTCGATACCCCGCCGCTGTTGATGGTCAGCGATCCCGCGATCGTGACCACCTACGTCGACGCCGCCCTGCTGGTCATCCGAATCCGACGTCGCTGTCGCCCCAACGCGAAAGAAGCCGCCGCGATGCTGCGTTGGTCCGGTTCGCGAGTGATGGGTGTGGTCATCAACAAATTCACCGCGACCCACTCCACCGCCTCCTACCAGAGCAGCGCCAGCGGAAGCTACCAATCGATCGGTTATGGTTACGGCGATCGCTATCGGCGTCGGTATCAGCGTGAAGTCAACGCCCAAGACACCTACGTCGTCACCGGAACGAAGCACCTGGGACGCGTCGACAAAGTCAGCTCCGACGCCGCGGCCACGCTCGCTAAACCCCACCTGCGCACCGCCCAACCGACCGATTCCAACGCCTAGTATTCCGCCGCAGCTTCACTAGCGGGTGGCCGAAGCGTTCGGAGAGTCGCCGTGTTCTCCGAACTCGGCGTCCACGAAGCGAAGCCTTGCCATGCGCCGACCTCCGAGAGGACGGCGACTGTCCCGCCCAACCGAAAACCAAACTGTGGCGGACTACTGGTTTCTGCTGTATTTCACGTTCGAGCACCTCCATTGCGGCACGGGCTTTGCTTCGCTGACGGCCTTCACGGACAGCAGACGTTGCTGTCACGCGACGGATCGGCCGCGCCGCTGGCGATGGAGCCTCATCGGTCGATCCGGTCATCGCATCAAAATGTCGCTGAGGAGCTAACCAATGACGTTTTCCGACGAGAGCTACAACCTTCGAATCGAATTGGACACCAAAGGCTGTGAACTGTCGGCCGAAGAGATCGAAGACATGGAACTCGATCTGCACACCTTGCGAAACCTGGTGGCCGACTTCCCTGTGTCAGATCTGCACATCACGGTCGTGTACCACCAGAAGGCACGTGATTACCACGTCAAAACCAGTCTCGCACTCTCGGGGAAAACGCTCTTTACCGGCGAGCGTCACAGCAAGGTGCACCCGGCATTTGAAAGCTGTATCAGAAAACTGACCAAAAAGGTTCGCGCCTACAAACGCCAGATGCGAGTCGGCGAGGATGCGGAAAAACATGCGGCGGGAACCCGGCACGATGTCGCGCCGCTGGGCGAAATCAATCTCCCGGCCATCATTCGTGCCGTCGACGAGGATGATTACCATCGCTTCCGCCAAGAAATGGATGTGTTTGAGTCTTCGTTGGCATCGCGGATCAGCCATTGGATCGAGCGGTATCCGGATATCGGTTCGCGACTGGAACATCCGTTCCAGGTGTCGGACATCGTCGAAGAAGTGTTCCTTAACGCGTTCGACAGCTTCGCCCAACGCTCGCACGACATTTCGCCGGGACAGTGGCTGGAAAGCCTGATCGATCCCTCCGTCCAGGCCCTGCTGCAGTCCCCGGACGAAGAGTACGAACGGATTCAATTTGCCCGGATGGCTCTGATGGACTGAGTGCCCACCGACTAGCGCGCGGCAACGCACGCCTTTGTGAGCATCGCTACCGGAGGCGTGCTAATAGACACGCTGTTGCCCGGCCGACAAAGGCGAAACGGGAACCCCGCGTCGGGGTTAATTGGAGCGGACGAGACAGTGTTGGTCAAAAAATGGGGTGGTCAAAAAATCATTCCCAAGCCGCTCTCATTTTTTGACCCACTCATTTTTTGAGCAAACTCTCCCTTCAATGCGCGTCTCCTCGGCCGCCAACATCCAACGCGGCTGACTTTAACCCGTGAAACCGGAGGCGCGATCTTAACCGCCCCAAGGCCTGCCATCAGGTGGCAGGCGAACGGGGGGCGATGTGCCTGAGGCCCGGAAGGCCGGCAAAGTTCGTGACGCACGATCGATTAGAATCGGTGCCGTCGATCTGATGCTGATCTCAATGCGTTGTTTGCAGGGTTTTACGTCTCGATGGCTTCCGAACGTGACAACACGACTTCCTCGGCATCGGGGATCGATCTGGGACCTGCCGATCCCGGCAAATGGATTCCGCTGGAAAATGCCCGGGGCTGTGTGGGCGCTGCTGCTCGCATCACCCTCGCGTCGCGATTGGCCACGGTGCTGAACCATCTGCCGGGGGCCGGGGGACGCGACGAAGCATCGATCGAACATGTACATCAGCTGCGCGTCGGCACGCGCAGGGTGATCGCGGCGCTGGAGCTGTACCAGGACGTGATCCCACGCAAGCGGGCCCGATGGATGACGGCGCAGATGAAACGGATCCGCCGGATTGCCGGCGCCGCACGCGATCTGGATGTGCTGTTAATGCGTTATCGCGAAGCGAAACCGCGAAAGTACAAACGGCTGGCACTCCGTCTGGCCCCCCTGCGTCGCAAAGCCCGCAAGGGAATCATCGCGTTGAATCACAAACTGGTCGACGATGCTCGACTGGCCTGTCGCGCAAAGAAGACGCTCGAATCGATCGACTGTCAACCGAATTTGACCTTAGACGAATTTGCCAGATTGCAGTTCGCCGATCAGTCGCGGCGGTTCTTTAAGAGGGCGCGAGGTGATCTCAATTGCGTCGATCGTTTGCACCGATTTCGGATTCAAGCGAAGCGACTTCGCTACACCATCGAACTGCTCGGCGACGTCTTGCCCCCGGAGGTGCGATCGGAGATTTATCCCGTGGTTTGCAACGTCCAGGACATGCTAGGGGAATTGCATGACCACTGGATCGCCCGCGGAAGGATGAAGCGACTGGCACGCTGTGAGATCAAGCCACGCCGCGTCAAGCAATTCAAGTCACTGGCGAAGAAAGAACAGCGAATGATGGAAGAAACGCAGTTGAAGTTCCATGCCTGGTGGACGCCGGACTTTCGCGACGAGCTGGAGAAGTCGGTCCAGCAGATTCTGCGGGGTGTCTCACGGTAGCATCCGTCGAATCGCAGAATCGGCATCGGCAAGACGCGGAGTGGATGCCGCCGCTCCTGATGTCGGCCGCGCTAAAGTTGTGGGTTGCCACGAATCGAGCGGGACAGCGGCACTTCGACGTAGCTATGCTCGCCAGAGCGTGGCCCTGCTGGAATCCACCTTCTGGCGAAGGTCGCTACGTTTGACCTGTTCGTTCAGGTTTCGTCGCGTCGCGTGGCGCCGTCGGTCGAGCAGATCATCGGCGACCGATCGTGTGCGTGATCCTTCGGCTGGAGGTCGCGGTCCGTGATCGGTTTCTCTAACAACAAGCACGCCAACAGCGCGGCGCGTTCGGGCAGTTTGTCTTCGATGACGTGTTCGTTCAGCGCGTGCGCGCCGTCGCCGACCGCGCCCAGGCCGTCCAGCGTCGCGGTGTGCAGGCTGGTGTAGTTGCCGTCGGAGCCGCCGCCGGCGGCGGCTTCGTCGATTTCGATCCCCAACGCATCGGCGGCGGCTTGGGCGCGATGCCACAATGCTCGATTGCGCGGCGTCGGTTCCAACGGCGGTCGGCCGATCTTTCCGCTGACATTGATCTCTGTCCCGGGCACAGTTGGCTGAAGCGAGTGAATCGCCTGTTCAACCTGCCGTGCGATCGCTTCGGTCCGCACCCGCACGTCGACTTCGGCGCGGCTTTCGGCGGCGACCACGTTCGGCCGCACGCCGCCATCGATCGTCCCCACATTGACCGTGGTCCCGGCGTCGGGATCGTTGAGCGCGTGTAAGGCTTGGACGACGTGGGAAAGTTCCAAGATCGCGCTGATCCCCTTGTCCGGGTCCAGACCGGCATGGGCCGCCCGGCCGGTGATCGTGATCACAAAACGCCCGACGCCCTTGCGAGCCGTTTTCAGTCGTCCTTCCGGACCCAGCGAAGGCTCCATCACCATCGCGCGATCGACACCGCGAGCCAATCTCTCGATTCGCCACGCCGATTCGCTGCTGCCGATTTCTTCGTCCGAATTGATGAACATGACGGGGGTGACCGACGGAGACATCCCCAGTTCTTTCAGAGCACGCATCGCGAACAAGGCTTGAACGAGCCCGGCCTTCATGTCGTAGACGCCGGGGCCGTGCAGTCGACCGCTTCGCGACTGGACCGGCATCCGCTCGAGCGTCCCGATCGGCCAAACGGTGTCGCAGTGGCCCAACAGCAGTTGCCGGTGGCGATTGGGACGCGTCTGGGCGGGCATGGCCAACAGTTGGCCGCCGGAGGTCTTTCCTCGGTAGCGGCGACAGCGAAATCCGATCGCCTGTAATTCGCTCGCCAACAGATCGAAGACCGGCCCCTGGGTGCTCGGGTCGGCCGACGGCGATTCGATCAGCACCGCCTCGCGGACCAGGGCGACCATGGCATCCTGATGGGCGGTCAGCCAGTGGAAGATCTTTCCTGCGGTTGCCTGGTTCACGGTTCGGGGTCCCTGGTGATTTTTGATCCGGTTGTTGATTCGTCGAACGCTCCACCGGCCCTCCCTCTGTTTCGATTTCGACGCGGATGTTTCGAGCACGTCGCGAACCTAGTGCTTTGTTCCAATTCGATGTTCGTCTTGATGGTGGTCCGCAAGGTGCTTTGCATTTTTGGTACCTGCCCCGAATGGCACGGACTTAAGCCAATACACTGAGCCGTAGGCGCTAGCCTCGGGCCCTACCGCCGTGTTGAAGGCAAATCAAGGCCCGCGGCTAGCGCCGTCGGCTCACTAAGCGGCGTGCCATTGGGATCGACACTCACAGCATAGCGTTTTCGTGCGGGGGGCATCGCCGGATCGGCGGTCCATCGTCCCCTGCCACGCCGCAGCGAGCCAGCGACGTGAACCGATCGGTGATGGAGCCCGTAGCGTGACGGGGGAGGGTGGCAATTGAGTTTGCAACGTCATCGCGGCACAATATCGCGGAACGATGCGGCGGACCACGCGAGCCGTTGCCCGTGTTTTTCGTCTACGTTTGATGCCCCATCTCCGATCGTTGGCCTACCGAGATTGAACCGCCCCGCCCGTCTATCGACCCTCCGCGATGTTCTGCGGCGTTTTGGTGTCGATCGGGCGGTCTCGTATGCGATGGCGGCGCGGATGTGGCAGATCCCGTCGGGTGTGGTGACGACGGTCTTGATCGCCCTGTGTTTTCAAGCGGACGAACAAGGCGTCTATTACCTGATCTTGACCCTGACGGGACTGCAGGCACTCGCCGACGCGGGGTTAATCAACACGTTACTTCATGCGGCCAGCCACGAGACGGCAGGCGCACGGCTGGACCGATCCGGTTTTCTGCATGCCCCGCGGCGGGCGCGGCAGCGATTGTCGGCGATGGTGCGATTTGCGGCGGCCTGGTTCGGCATCGCCGCGTCGATTCTGGTCGTGATCGGCATCGTCGCGGGCGCCGTCCTGCTGACGCGTCAGCAGGAAATGCGTTCCGGGATGGCGCCGCTGGTCTCTGCGATGATTCTCTCGGGAATGGTCTTTGCACTCGCTCCGCTGGTCGCGTTTCTGGAAGGCTGCGATCAAGTTCGAACGGTCAACCGGTATCGGTTCGTCCAGACGGTGCTGGGCAGTTTCGTCGTCTGGGGCTGTCTGGCCAGCGGCGCGGGGTTGTGGACCGTGGCGGCATCCATTGCGACACAGCTGGCTTGTGAAGCGACGTTGATCGGCTGGCGTTACCGATGTTTTTTTTGCCAACTGATTCGGACACGGCCGGGTCAGTTTCGCTGGCGAGAAGAGATTTGGCCGTTGCAGTGGCGGATCGGGGTTCAATCGATGGTGCGTTACCTGGCGTTTCTTCCGATTCTGCCGGTGTTGTTTGACGCCCATGGTCCGGAGATTGCGGGGCGTTACGGCATGACCTGGCAAGTGATCAGCAGTTTGATGATGGTCGCTTATGTGTATGTCCGGACCCGGTCCCCCGCGTTCGGCCGCTTGATTGCCGAGCATCGGCGGGGGGAGTCGAACATGATTTTCAAGCGGGTCACGATCGGGTCGACCGTCTTGCTGTCGGCACTGGTGACCGGTTTCTGTGTTTCCCTGCTGTTGTTACAGGCCCTCGGCTGGCCGCTGACCGACCAACTGGTGGGGCGATTTCTGCCGATCACGGCCTGCGTTTGCTTCGCGATCGCGGTGATTCCGATGCATTTGACGCAGTGCTTTTCGATCTTCATTCGGTCGCAAAAATTCGATCCGATTTGGCGTGTCAGCCTGCCGAGCGGAATCGCGTTGGCGGTCTTGGCCTATTTTTCCGCACGATCGGGCCATCTGGAGTGGATCGCCGGGTCGATGACGCTCACGTTCGGTTGTTCCGCGATCGCCCTGGGGATGATGTGCCGCTGGTACAGTCGTCATTTCCAGCAGGTGGAGAATTCGGCGAAGTTGGGTTAAAATTGATCCTCCTGATCGGCTGATTCCCGTATCGCGATTCACGCCGATCGACGTCTTTCTTGTTCGCCGCTGTCGTGTTCGCCGCGGATCGGATTGATCGCCTTTGAGTATGAGCTAACGTTTTCTCGCTATCTCCTTTTGAACCCCTTTGCTGAACGCCCCTGAAACGAGCCGTCCCGGCGGACGCCGTGTGGACGCGTTCGGCCAGCCAACGGAATTTCCCAGATGACGCATCTCGTCCGCCCTGGTGCAACTGTTCGGATGATCGCGGCATTCGCAGCCGTCTGGTGCTCGATCACGGTCGTTTCTGATTCACGGGCATACACGCCGGACGACCCGACCGTCGTAAAGATGGTCGATCGCGGGATCAAATTTCTAGAGAACACCAAGGGAGCCACCCCCGGCGAAACGGTCCTGTGTGCCTACACGCACTTCAAGGTCGAGCACGACGAATCGAATCCTTTGGTCAAAAGCGGGATTGAAGAGGCGAAAAAATTCGCCGCCGAGGCGAGTCGGGGTGCCGGGCACAAGTCGCATTACGAATGTGCGGTGTCGGTCATGCTGTTGTGTGAAGTCAGCCCGAGTCGATTCCGGAACGAATTGGCAACCTTCAAACGTTTCTATGACGAGCACCAAAAGCCGCACGGCGGGTTCGGCTATCCCGAGGACCAGATGGGGGATGTCTCGCAGACGCAATACGCGATCCTTGCGATTTGGACGCTTGACCGAAACGGCTTCAAGATGGACTACAACCGGGTCAAAGGGGCGTTGGACTGGCTGATCGCTGTCCAGGACATCAACGGACCGTGGCCCTACCATGGAAAAGTCCCGGTGACCGGCGGATTGGCCCGACAGGCCAAAACGAGCATGTCGATGGCGTTGGCCGGCGCGGCCAGCTTGCTGATCGGCGGCGACGCGCTCCGCGTCTGGGGCGACACCTCGGCCGACGAGGATCCGGGGATTGTCGGTTTGCCCAAAGCCGTGAAGATTTACAAGGAAGACGTCAACGCCGAGCGACGAAAGACCGTCAAAATCCCTCCGCAACGATTGCTCGGGCCCTGTGAATACATGGAACGCTGGCGTCAGCAGAATCCGGAGACGTTTGGCGGCAACCTTTACTGGTACTTCTACACCGCTTACACGACCGAGCGGTATGAGAGCTTTCTGGAAATCGCCAAGGGGCTCAAGGCCGATAAAAGTCCGGCGTGGTACAACAATATCGTCTCCGAATTGATCAAGATGCAATCGGCCGAGAGCGGCGGTTGGGAAACACGCGCCCACACCAGTCCGGCGCTCAGCACGTCATTCGCGATCCTGTTCTTGATTCGCAGCACCCAAAAAGCGTTGGGCACCGGAGCCAGTGCGACAACGATCGGCGGGTACCAGTTCGGCGATGACGTCAGCAATGCGAAACTGGTCGGTGGAAAAGCGGTCACAAAGTCGCCGGCACAATCGGTCAACCAGATGCTGGAACTGCTCGAAAGCGACGGTGCCGACGACCTGGACGGCAAGGCGCTCGCCGACCGAGCCGTTTTGCCGACCGATCCGGTCGAACGATCGGCACAACTCGATCGACTTGAACGGCTGGTTCGCGGCAGCCGGTCCTGGCAAGCACGACGCGTTTCAGCTCGCTTGCTGGGGACCAGCGATGACCTGCGAGTCGTCCCGGCACTGATTTACGCACTCAGCGATCCCGACCACGCCGTCCGCGCCTATGCACGTGACGGGTTGCGATTCATCAGCCGCAAATTCGAAGGTTTCGGCATGCCCGATGAGCCGACCAACGCCGAGATTCGCCAAGCCCAACGGAAATGGCGCGAGTGGTACCTGACGATGAAACCGGGCTACGTCTTTTTGGACGAGATTTAACCGTCGGAGCCGCCGTCTTGCTGATTGCTGAAAACGCCGATGGATGGGCGCAGTGGCTGGATACCAGCGGCGTCGTTTTTTTGGCGATCCTGTTGGTCGTCGGCTGCCTGGTCGCTTGGGCCAGCAACCTGATCGCGTTGCCGGGGAATTGGATCTGCGTGTTGCTGCTGGCGCTATACGCTTGGCTGGGTCCGGCGTCGGGCCGCGTGGCGATCGGTTACGGACCTGTGCTGGCGGGATTCGGGTTGGCGTTGGTCGGTGAAGTGGTCGAGTTTCTCGCCGGCGCGGCCGGTGCCAAACGCGCCGGGGCGAGCCGCAAATCGACACTTTATTCGATCCTCGGCTCGATGGTCGGTGCGATGACCGGCGCGATCGTCGGTGTGCCCGTCCCCGTGGTCGGATCGGTCATCGCGGCGATCCTGTTCGGCGGGATCGGCGCGGCCGCCGGGGCGATGTACGGCGAGTGGACCGACGGCAGAACATGGAAAGAAAACTGGTCGGTCGGACATTCGACGTTTTGGGGCCGCACGTTCGGCACGCTGGGGAAAGTCGTCGCGGGGCTGTTCATTGTGATTCTGGTGATCGCATCACTCCTGAGCTAGGCTTCTGTCGGCGTCAAGATTTCGGGTTGCGTTTGTCGAGCGGAAAACGGGTCAAGTACCCTCGCTTCCTGATTGATCCGCCTTCCTCGATCAGGGTTTGCAATGTCCGATCCGAAATCGAAACGCTACTCCTCGGTCGTTTTGACGATGACCTACTGCGTCTACGCCGCGTCCTTCTTTCTTCCGGCAGGCAATTCTGGCGGCGGGTGCTTTTTGCATCGCGCTCGCTTTTCCACATCCGAAGAGCGACGCTTGCTACAATCTCCAGCCGCGGCGGTGAATCATCCCGCTCGACAGCCCCGCGATCGGTGGTGAGAAATCGAACATGATGACGACGGTGGAAATCCCTTCGCCCCTGCGGCAGTATTGCGACGGCGCGTCGGAGATCCGACTTTCGGGAGCCACCCCCAATGCCATTTTGAAGGCCATGGAGGAATCGCATCCCGAACTCCATCGTTGCGTCTGTAATGAGACCGGACGAGTCCGCCCGCACGTCAACCTGTTCATCAATTCGAACTTGATTCGTGGCGACGAACAATTCAACGAGACGCTCCAGCGGGGCGACGTGATCGGAATCTTTCAAGCCGTTTCTGGAGGTTAGCCATGGCCGACCGCATCGTGCTGTGTATCGGCACCAAAAAGGGCGTGTTCGTCGCCGAAGCGGCCGCAACGCGCGGCAGGTTTTCCCTGCGAGGCCCCTTCGGATCCGGCGTCGCCGTCTATTCGGCGTTGATCGATCGCCGAGGCACACCGCAGATTATTGCGTCCAGTTGCAACGCGTTCTTCGGCATGAAGTTGTTGCGGTCGACGAACCTGGGCAAAAGTTTCAAAGAAACGAAGTCGGCACCCGAGTTCCCTAAATCGGATGGCAGGGCACTGGCAAATATCTGGTCGCTCCAGACCGGCAACTCCAAGAAAGAACTGTGGTGTGGGGCCGAACCGGCATCATTGTTCCACAGCGAAGACGGCGGGAACTCGTGGGAAATGGTCCGCAGCATCAGCGATCATGAACACTCCCGCCAATGGCAACCGGGAAACGGCGGTCTGTGCCTGCACACGATCTTACGCGACGGGGACCGGATGCATCTGGGGATCTCCACCGGCGGACATTATTTAAGCGAAGACGGCGGTGAGACCTTCGTCGCATCCAACCAGGGCATCGGTGCCGGATTCGTGCCCGACCCTTTTCCGGAATTCGGCCAATGCGTTCACAAGATCGCCGGGCACAAGGACGCGCCGGGGCGGCTGTACATGCAGAATCACGGCGGATGGGACGATCGGCCCGGCATCGGTGTCTTGCGCAGCGACGACTACGGTCACTCCTGGTACTCCATCGCCGACGGGCTGCCCTCGGATTTCGGATTTCCGATCGTCGTTCATCCCCATGATCCCGACATCGTCTACGTCGTCCCGTTGGAGCCGATGACCCGCACCTGTCCCGGCGGAAAGCCGGCCGTTTGGCAGAGTCGTAACGGCGGACGCTCGTGGCGGCGACGCAATCGTGGGCTGCCCAAAAAAGACGGCTACTTCACCGTGCTCCGCGATGCGATGGACATCGACGAACTGAAGTCGCCGGCACTTTACTTCGGCACGACCACGGGCCAAGTCTGGATCGGCCGGGACGGCGGTGACCAGTGGCAGTGTCTGTTCGACTCCCTGCCACCGGTCAACTGCGTGAAGGTTGCGGTCGTGTAGTCGATCCCGATCCACCCGGGCGCGGTGTTGGAGGCCACGGCGGGTCGCAAGATCTTCCGCGGCCGATCACTCGGCAGCGGCAGCAACCGCCTTGCGATAGATCGGATGCTCGGCCTTTCCGCCCGCTCGCAGGTAGGCGATCAGGTCGGCGATCTCGGACTCGTGGAACGAATCGAGCAATCCGGCGGGCATCATGCTGGCCTTGCTCGGTCGAGCTTGCTCCACTTCGTCGCGGTTCACTTCAGCCAGCGACGACGGATCCAGCATGTTGGTCATCACGCGCAGCTTGTTTCCGGACATGTTGACCACGCGTCCGACGATCACCTTGCCGTCTTCGGTCAAGAACTGTGTCGCGCCGTACTGGTCGCTGATCGCCTGGTCCGGATGGACGATCGCGGTCAACAGGTCTTTGGCTGAAAACCGGCCGCCGGCTCCGGTCAGGTCCGGCCCCAGGATTCCGCCTTGAATGCCCATGCGGTGGCACTTGTAACATTGGGCCGAGGCGAACACCGATTTTCCGGTCTCGAAATCCGGGGTCCGGTCCGCCGCGTTGACGACGGGAAGCAATTCGTCGACGGTCCAGTGTTTGACCAACGGGCGTTGCTCCGACTGGACGCTTTGGACCGGCTGGGGTTTCAAGACCTCGGCCAGCTTCTCTTGCATCGGTGCCGGGACATTGGCCAACGCAGCGGTTTTGATGTTGGCGATGAAACCGCCAAACGACATCCCGCCACGCGCCGATTGAACGTCGTTGAACCATCCGAAGTAGTCGCGGTACAGTGCTTCGTTCCAACCTTCATCCGCTTCGCGAAGCGTCAACGCATAGAAGATTTGGTTCTCTTGACTGGGGGCACGCAACATTTCCTGAACGATTTTCCGCGTCGATCCCGGGGACCGCAGGTACACCAGCATCTGCGCCAGTTCTCGGTCGACGTGATCGTTACCGGTCGGAAAAGCCCCTTGGATTTGATCACGAACGGTTTCGGTCTGTGTTTCGTCCAATGCACCCAAGCGGATCGCCACCAGGGAATAGGCACGCAGCAGCGCGATCCGACCATCGACCGAAAGATTTTCCCAGTCGATCTCGGCCAGGGCGTCAAACGCGAGCGTCTGGTCGTCGGGGGTGCCCGTTCGTGCCAGGGCGATGACGGCTAAAGCGCGCCCTTGGGGTTGCTTGATCTTGGCGATCCGTTGCTTCCATCGCTTGGTCGGTTGGTGTTCCAGTGCGACGCGGGCGGCGAATCGAATCGCGCGATCTTGGTGGGCGAGGTTTCGAATCGCCAACCCCACGGCCTTCTGATCGACTTGGCCGACGTGCAGGGATTCGAGTTGTTTTCGCAACGCGACCAGGCGTTGTGTTTTCTCCTGACCGGATTCAGACGGCTCGGCGGTGCCCGCATCACCACGGTAAACGATCCGGTACAGACCGCTTTGGGTCTTGCGACCACCGACGGCAAAGTACAACGCACCGTCATGGGGGCGGACGACCATGTCGGTCACCGGCAAGGGGGCAGCGGTGGCAAAGGTTTCATAGGTGCCGGTGTAAGAACTGCCGTCGGGCGTCAAATGAACCGCGTGAATGTTGCCATAGCTCCAATCGGCGATGAACAGCGCGTTGCGATACTTGGCTGGGTACTTCGTTCCGTATCCGAAACAGATCCCGGTCGGGGAACCGGGGCCGATGTCGACGGCGGCACCGAAGGAATCGGGGTAGTAGGCCGGCCACTTGCCCGTTCCGTTTCGCCACCCGAACTCACCGCCACTGATCACGTGATTGATCCTGGTGGGACGGTACCAGGGTGTGCCGACGTCCCATTCCATGTCCGCGTCATACGTGAACAGTTCACCTTGGTCATTGAGCGCGATGTCATATTCATTGCGGAAACCGGTTGCGATCAATTCAAAGTCGCTGCCGTCGGGCAGAAACGAACCGATCCAGCCGCCGGGCGCCATGCGATCGGCGGCATGACCGCGCGCGTCGGGCATGCGGCCGAGCAAGTGGTCTTCATCCCAGACTTGCGGGACGCGGCTGCGCGCGATCGTTGCGGGCAACTTGGTCATGTTGCCGCCACAGGTGATGATCCGTTTGCCGTCCTCGGACAGGATCAACGCGTGCGGACCGTGTTCACCGCCACCCTGGAGCGGCAAGACAAACTCGATTTGATCGAACTGGTCGTCGTCATCGGTGTCGGTCAAGCGATAGACGCCATTCTTGTCCTGCGGGCGTCCGTTCACGTTGACGTACAACGCGTCAAAGGCGAACAACAATCCCTGCGCCGAGCCGATTTCGACATCCAGTTTTTCGACGCTCGGTTGGTCCGCCGAAACGTCGATGCGGTACAGGCTGCCATCCTGATCCGAAGCAACCAGCCGCCCTTGGGGGTCGACGGTCAAACTGACCCACGATCCCTGGGTGTCGAAGGGAACCTCATAAACGAGTTGCACTTCGAATCCCGCTGGAACGCTGAACTGATCGGGCGGCGTCACCCCCAGATCCGCCCGTGCGTTACGTGTGCCGGGTGAAACAAACAACCAAAGAATCAGCGCCGCCACCGGGACGGTTGGGCACAGACGGAACGTGCGAAACATCACGGACAATCCAATCAGAAAACGGGGGAGGGAGTCGGGGTGGGAGCGATCAACGCGGCGACCGCCCGCACCGATCGGGACAGTCGCGTTCGCACTTGTACCCGAAAGCGATCCGAGTGCCGACAGACAATCCGGACGACGAGTCATCGGGTGGCACGCACACCCCTGTGGGCGCGAGGCGTTTAACACGCCATCATAGAGGAACAACGGTCGGCTCGGCAACGCTAGAGGGCACGGGCATTGACGTGAGGCGTGCCACTCCCAGGCTAGGGATGTACAGGCGCGGTCGGTTCGTGTCGCTGACGCGACATCAGAGCGGTCACGCGTGAGCTACTCTGATGATGTTTTGTCTCCGTTTTGTCTCCAACCACCAAGATTTTTATGTCGCTCCTTCGTGAAAATCTCTCTCTGTTTCATGACGTTGATCAATTGCAACGTGCCGTTGGTTGGGACAAGTCGATCGCGACCGACCCGGCCGAACGCGACAATCTCCGCACCTACCTGGTTCTGCAACTGGCCGCAGCCGGGTTGTTGCGCGCCGACGATGAACTCGGCAACGCGATGACGAAGTTCTCCAGCGGAATTCTGGAAAGCATCCGTGAGAAGTCGCGTCTGTTGGCGTCGCACCGTGTCCCCGTGGACACCCGAATCGAAGCGTTTCTCAAGGGCTACTTTGCCGATGAACTACGGGGCGGACAATTGAATCTGCCCTCACGCACGCTGACGTTGGATCGGCATGGGATGGCTCGCAAATTGAGTCTGCCCATCAACGGTGATTCGTTCCAAACGGATCTGGTCAGTTCGTATCGCTGCACCAATGGGGTGCTCAACAACCCGCGGGCGGATCGCCGGACGACGGCGGGGACGTTCCATGTCGTCGAAGGCGGGCTGCCGATCCCCGGTGACAAGCGGGCGGTGCCTAAGGGCGTGTTTGTCAAATTGTTCCGTGCGGCGATGGCACCACCGGAGGAGTTGACGCTGTTGCCTTACACCAGCCAATTGGAACACCCGGCCCACACCTGGGTGTCGCTGTTGATGCGGCCGCTGGTCTGCCCGGCCGTGCCCGGATTCACCAATGCGTTGTCGATGGAAACACGGTTCTTTGCGCCGGCCAGCCTGGTCAGCAACCTTGATTTTGTTGAATCGATTTTTGGCAACGGTGGTGACCCGTTGATCCCCGAGAATGACGCCGGGCTGGACGTGAAATCCTGGACCGGACACACCGGGTGCGTGATCCTGGCCCCGCACCTGACCAAGCTGACCAAGAAGGAGCTCGGTTTACCCCATGAAAGCAGTGCATCGGAACGTCAACGTCGCGACGGCATGTGCTGGAGTGACGAATCGGAATGCTACAACAACGGCACGGCGTTCAAGTTGACTTGCCGTGACCGCCGTGGCGTGGTCGTCACGCTGATCGCGGACAACTACTACGGGTATTGCAAGAAAGAGGTCAAAACCCAGATCAGTTATGCCTGCAACCTGATGGGGCGATCGGAAGAAGAGCATGCCGGCGGGGCGTTGGCGTTCGCGTCGTATTCGCTGGGTGAAGAGTTCCAAGTCGATAGCCAACGTTACAACGGCCGGACTTTCGATGACGTGGCCCGCGACTATGCCGAGTTTGTCGATGCCAAACCCGAAGGCTACGGCGTCGATCGAAATGATGATTCGATCATTTACATTCCCGAAAACGCCAAGGTCACGCTGGAAGAACGGTGCATCAAGTGGACGCGGGACGGCCAGGAGCACCGCATTGCGTTGTCGCCTGACCAGATTTACATCGCGCCGAGCGGATACAAGATCCGGTTGGAAAAACACCCCAACGCCCCCTCGTGGCGGTTGATCGGGACGGTCGGCGAAGGCGTTTTCTGTCACAAACCCTGTACCGTCAGTGGCGGCGGCAAAAGCGAGATCAGCAAGAGCTTGCGGGACTACATGTTGTACGGCCCGATCTTTGTCGGCGACCGCGACGATGACTTTGCAAAGCTGGACGAAATCTTCGAAAAGGATTACTCCACTCGCTGGTCGGACACCTACTCCGGACGGACGGATTACACCGATGGCCCCAGCCGCAGCGTGTTGAGTCCGGCCCGTAGTCTGGGCAGCGTGATCAAGCTGCTGACCCCGTCGCCGGATTACAACGACCAATACAACAAGTGGCTCAGCGAGATCCCCGAACGTGTTTACTCGATGGCCTTGATTATTAAACGGTTCACCAAGGAAGGCGAAGCGGATAATTGGAAAGACCGGTTCGGCGTGGACATCGTCAACGGATCCCCCGGTCACGAATTGAAGATCGGTGATCGAGCCCTGGTGGGCACGTACCTGCGTGTGGGATTGGATGACAAACGCTGGCGAACGTTCAAAGTGCGTCAGGATTTCATCCCGGCGGCGAAGGTTCAGCGTGAAGACGACATCAGTGCCAGCACCGTCGTCCCGGCTCGCGTGATCGAAAACCTCGGCGACGGCGTGATGCCGGCGACCAGTTACAAGTTCATCGAAAACTGCGAATACCGCTTATTCCAACGCCCCGACGATGCCATCCATCGCGGTTTGGACAAACAGACCGAATGGGATTTGTCCCGACCGGCTAACTTCATCAGCAACTTCCACCCGCTGACCCACGCCGAAGTCGGCGAGATCGTGCGTGACGCGATCGAGTTCGACAAGTTCACCGGCCCGATGGCCGATCTGCTGAAGAAGGCCTATGGGCAAGATGACAGCTACGTCGTCAGTACATCCAACCCGCGGCTGGTCGACGGCAAACAGACGAAGAACCCGCGTTACTTGCAAGACCGCCCCGACATGGTGTTCGCCCGCGACACCTATGTGGCCCGACGCGGCGTCCAGTTCAACCGCGGTCTGGGGCCGGACGAACCGATCCACATTCCGGTCGGCGCGGTCCTGGGGGGACGACGAAACAATCCGCCGGAACCGGAAAAACGAATCCGATCACTGGCCGTTTACTCGCCGCTGCATTACCAAGAGCTGCCCGAGTTGGTGATGGACTACCTCTGTTCCTTGACCGGCAAAAGCCCCAGCACCACCGGTGCCGGCAGCGAAGGCGCGCTGACCAAAGGCCCCTTCAACGCATTGATGCCGTCGACCGACATGAACAACATGATCGTGTCGATGATCCTGACCGGGCTGGGTGGATTCAGCACCGCCGCCGGGCACATCGGGCCGCGTTTCGAAGTCGGACACGACATCTCGTTGCTGATTCCCGAAGTCTGGTGTCGATTGACCCCCGAAGAACGTTCGCCGCAACACATGATCGACAACGGGATGTTGGAACCGATCGAAGATTTCAAACACAACGGAGTGGACATCCCCGCCAGCCGGCTGGGCTATCGAATCACCAAACGATTCGTCCGCACCTACATGGCTCGCGTGTTCGACAACCCCAGCAAAGTCTTTACCGAGGACATCCTGAAACCGGAGCTTCAAGACCCCGATTCGTTCGCCGACGGTATCCTGCACATCGCCGAGGCGCAAGCCCGGGTCGCCAAGGTCTACATGGAAGACGGAGGGTACGAACTGGCTTGCCCACCGCTCCGCGCCATCGTCAGCATCCTGGCCACCGGCAAGTACGAAGGGAAAACGATCGACGATCCGGAAGTCCGCAACCTGTTCACGCTGGAAAACATGCTCCAAAGCGATTGGTATCGACGTCGCCTGGTTGAACAACAGCAACGCGACATCCAGCACTGGACCGATTGCATCGGCCGTATCAAACGGGCCATCGAAAGTCTGGACGGTGACCGCCCCAGCATCAATCTGGATCTGGATGAACGTTTGGCGTACGCCAAAGAACGTTTGGCCGAAGCTGAATCGTCGACGTATGTGGACAGTTTGGTCGGAACGCTCGGCGCGGACCCGATGCGAGTGGCCGCGGACGATCCTGTCATGGCCGATCGGTTGGCGAGCGTTTGAGGTTCGTGACGCAATGAAAGTTCTCGTCCTCACCGGTGCCGGGATCTCGGCCGAATCCGGGATCCCCACCTTTCGTGGTGAGGACGGGCTGTGGGAAGGACATCGCTTCGAGGATGTCGCGACGCCCCAGGCGTTCACGCGAAATCCAGACCTGGTCCATCAGTTCTACAACGCCCGACGCAAGGCGCTGCTCGACGAATCGATTCAACCCAACGCGGCACACGTCGCGTTGGCGGAATTCGAAAAACGTCATGACGGTGACTTCTTGCTGGTGACGCAAAACATCGATGACTTGCACCAGCGTGCCGGCAGCCAAAACGTTTTGCCGATGCACGGCGAGTTGCTCAAAGCACGCTGCATGTTGACGGGCGATTTGTTCGATTGGCGCGGCGATTTGAGTGTCCAAACGCCCCACCCCGACGGTCCCGATCTGGTCGGCATGCTGCGGCCCCACGTCGTCTGGTTTGGTGGAATGCCGCTCGGCCTGGAACGTATCGCCGCCTTTGCCGAAGACTGCGACCTGTTCCTCGCGATCGGCACCTCCGCGGTCGTTTACCCCGCGGCGGGCATCGTCGCCGCCACCCCGCCGCACTGCCGGCGGGTGGAAATCAACCTCGATGACACGCCCCAGAGTGATCGATTCGATTTGACGATTCGAGGAAAGGCGTCGATCGAAGTGCCGAAGTTCTTGGAATCAGAAATCTAGCGTTAGCGCACGTGCACTTCATCATTCTGCCCGGGATCATTCTGCCATCGCTCTGCTAAGTTGCCTGGACGTGACAGCGCGTTCGAAGGCGGAACTCGGGGGCGAGGCACACGCGGATCGCTTTATCGTCGCTCCTGTTTGACGGCGTGTTCTTGCATCAGGGCGTCGAATCGTTTCCATCCCATCTTGCACCCGTTGGTGGTGCCTTTGGGAAACCAGACCAGCGAACCGTTGGAGACCGTCAATGTGCCCAGCACGCTGCCGTCGGCCTTGACTGTAAATTCGATGTCGGCGCGACCGAGGGGGCGTTTGGGAACATCAAACTCGACTTCATGCTTTGCCATCTGAATTGTCCTGCGATCATGGAATCGTTGCCGCCGCGTCTGTCAGATTGACGTTTACGACGCGGCACACGGTGCGACGGATGGTTCACATCATACAGGACATCCATACGCGAGAGGTCATGCGGCTTCATGCTTCATCCCCTGATCCGCCTGGGGTTGTGCGCGGTGTGCGTGGCGGTAGCCACCGTTGCAGTGCGTTCCATGGCACAGTCTTGGACTGAGGCAGCTGCTGAAGACTGACGAGCGAGCGTTGGCGAGTGACGGATCGCGAGTGCGATGGAGAGCAGGTTGTTTCGATCGGCGGTTGGCAGCCGCAGTCCGCCTCACTGCGTTGCCTGTTGCGGTCCGACGGTGGCCGAGACTAGAGGGCGGCTTCACCGGTTTCGTCGGTACGAATTCGCACCACGCGTTCGAGTGGCGTGACGAAGATCTTTCCGGCACCGATGTGACCGGTCTTTGCGACCTTGCTGATCGCCTCGATGACCGGATCGACCAAGGCGTCTTCGATCGCGACTTCCAGTTTGACCTTCGGGTTGAACTTCACGTCCACCACCGCGCCACGGTACATCTCCGTGTGTCCTTTTTGATGGCCGTAACCCTTGACCTCGGTCGCCGTCGCTCCTTTGGCACCGATCTCGGCAAGGGCATCCCTGACCGCGTCCAACTTCAGGGGGTTGATAATCGCACTGACAATCTTCATCGCAAATTCCTCGGGGAAAGGGGAAAGTTTCTGTCCTTGAGACTTTGGAGGCAATTTGCGTGCCAAGTTGCGTTTGCATCGTCCGACGAAAGCACACGCGGATGCGATGAATTCGATCCCACGGTCTTCGTCGCCGGTCAGCACCGCGTGTGTCCGCGTGCGACTCATGAATGCGCCGATCGCGATTGCGGATCCGCACAGGCGCGCGGTCCGGATCAATCGAATCCGCGGAATGTGTGCGTCATGTCTCGGCAGGATGTCCCGGCAGACCTGTGGGGTTGGTGGAATCGTGACCGAGTTGATCGATCGCCAAGGACAACATCCAGTGGTCGCCGACACCGGTTCATTCCGAGACCCCCCCTTGGGATCAGCCGTTTGGCGCCAGCCCGATGCCTACTTTCTGAGCCGACGGCGCTAGCCGCGGGCCTTGGGATCAACCGTTTGGCGCCAGCCCAATGCCACCTACTTTCTGAGCCGACGGCTCAGTTTGTGATCGAAAGCTGATGGCACTCGTGTTTCGTCGCTCGATGTCGGCTGTGAGTCGACCGTCCGTCACGGAATGATTTCGCTTGAATTCTGAACCATCACAGAATCCCGATTTTGTGCGGCCCAGGCGGAGCCTTAAGCCCGTTCCTTGGCCTGTTCGACCGAATCGGCGGTGCTGAACATCGTCGCTTCGTCGGGGTCTCTTGAGATCAGCTTGCAGGCTTCCAGGATGTCTTTCAGGTGTTCGCTTAACCCGCACAGAATGATCGTCGGCTTGTCCAGATGGCGGTGCAGTCCCATCAAGGCGAGAAAGCCGACGCTGCCCATGAAGCGAACGCTGTGCATGTCGATCACCAACCGTTTCGCCTGATTCTCTTTCGCCAGGGCCACCAGTTCTCGACCGATCGTCGATGCGGTGTCGGCGTCGCGGATCTGGTCGGTTTGAATCTGCATCACCAAGCTGGTGCCATCAAACGACGCCTGAACAAATGATTTCGCGTTTTCGGTCATGATGGGGTGTGGCGCCGAAGAACAGGAGGTGCGATCGAGCACCATTTTAACCCCGACGAACATGAAAAGTTGCTCGATCGTCAAAGAGAACCACCAGCGTGGACTCCGCGTGGCACCGATGCCGGTTTGGGTTCGCCTACACCATCACGCAGTTCTTTCCACGTGCCTTGGCCCGATACAGAGCGGCGTCGGCGGCGGTGACCAGCGCCAGAGAGTTTGCCGCGGTCTCGGGAAAACAGGCCACGCCGATGCTGATGGTGGGACGCAATGCGATTCGATCCTTTTCAAACGTCGCCGTTTCGACCGCGCCGCGGATTTGTTCACCGACACAACAGGCGGCTTGCAGGTCATGATCCGGCAAAAACGCGCTAAACTCGTCGCCACCGAACCGGCACGCCTGTCCACTGGAACCGAGGACCTTTGCGATCAGCCGACCGGTTTCACCGATCACATGGGCGCCGTAAAGATGACCGTGGGTGTCGTTGATCTGTTTGACGCCGTCCATGTCCATCATCAAAACGGCAAGCGGAATGTCACGTCGCAGCGAACTTGCCAGCGAGAACTCCAGCGCTTCGTCGAAGCGACGTTTCGACGGCAGATCGGTCAGCGGATCGCGGCCGACCAAGGCGGCGACTTCGCTGTGAAAATCGATCTCGAACTTGTCAGCCAACGAAAACCGAATCACCGTCTCGCCGACAAAGATTTTGTCGCCGTCGGTGAGTGTTCTGCGGCCGACGACCGGGACTCCGTCGACACGCGTTCCGTTGGTCGAATTCAGGTCTTCCAACAGGAACTGGTCGTCACCGACCGGAGTGATGGCGGCATGGTTGCCCGAGACCTTCAGGTCGTGCAGCGGAAACGTGCACTGCGGGTTGCGTCCGATCACCGTCCGGCCGGTCAGAAAGGCATTGACGCCGATGTCCGCACGACTGCGGATCACATTCAAGAACGCTCGTTTGGGGCAGCGGAGATCGGGCGGGATCGATCCGTCATCGGCGCGGAGCGTTCCCGCTTCAAAACATTGCGTATCGGAATACTTGGCAGACGTTCCAGACAATTCAAAACTCATGTCAAATTGGGATGCTGACGCACTCATCGACACTTTTAGCAAGTCCTCGGCGGCGGCGTCACGAGCGAATTTGATGGAGAAACGCTCGCCGGACAGCACCACTTCGGGCGAAATTGAATCGAACGGGGGGACGCTGACCAGCTAGCGACTGGTGCCTGCCGCGGCTCGGCTGCCATTGGCAACTTGGGCCCCATCGTCCGATCGCTCCAAATACCGCATCACGGTGTCGGTCAGATTGATCGCGTTGTCTTGGTAGACGACGTTTCTCATGATCTCGCGAGCGGCCGAATCGCCTTGGTGGGGGTCAACGGCTTCGCTATTGAAACGCAGAACGAGATTGATGTGGTTGTGGACGGCCACGGCTTTGACCGCGGCACGGATACGCTGGTAGTTGTCATAGTAAATCTTCGCCTCGGCCTCTCCCAGGTCGCTGTGCCGGCGTCTCATGTCCAGCCGCAGTTTGGAGTCCAGGTCTGCGACGTGTTCTTCTTGTCGGGCGTATTCCGGCGTGCCGATCTTCAATGATTTCAGTCGCAGCGCCGCTTGATTCAATTCCTCTCGTTTTTGTTTGATTTCGGTTTCGTGTCTCTCCAGTTCCGCTTTGACTTTGTTGATCTGTGCCTGAATAGCGGGAAGGTTTTTGAAAACGTAGCCGACATCGATCACGGCGACGCGATGGCCGGTGGAGGCCGTGGATTGGGCTTGTTGGGCCGAGACGGTTGGTGTTGCGAGGGGACAGAGAGCTAACATGGCGGTCGCGACGGCCACCTTGCCCGGCCATCGTCTGGTCCCGCGACGAGCATGTTTCAAGCGCCCCCAAATTGTCGAAGACGCGGGGGTGTGGATTTCCATAAACACGGCTAGATTCCTCCTGAATTGCGTTGACGGGGCGATCGTGACTGAACACACGCCGAACCACTCCCGCGGTCGACGAACCTCGCCTGGTGACCGGCATCGCGGGGCATTGCAAGAGGCGTGCCAATACCGACCTAGATCCTGAAACGAGCAGAAAGAACGGCATCTCCGGCAGATGCAGCGGAGAATCGTGCGTCGACGTGGCCACACGATGTCGCCGCGCTGACGACGGTTTGGAGCAAGAACGTCCGAACGGCCCTCGGCGATTCCCCATTTTTCAATTCATTGAAAATCTTACACCGGACAAATCTTACACTGGACGCTGAGCATCGGTTGCTTGCGGGACGCCGAAAGTCTCGGCGACTTCCGCTTTTGCGCATCGATGGCGAGCCTTCATCATTGCGTCCAAAACCATGGATCTATCGCATCTTCGACAAGACTACGCACTCGAATCACTGGACATCGACGATGTTGATCCCAACCCGCTGGTGCAATTCGAGCGTTGGTATCAACAAGCGACCCAGGCAGAATTGCTTGAACCCAATGCGATGGTTTTGGCAACGGTTGATGCCGAAGGTCAACCGACTCAGCGGACCGTTTTGCTGAAGTACTTCGACACCCGCGGGCTGGTGTTCTTTACCAACCATGAAAGCCGCAAGGCGCGACAGATCGGATTGAACCCTCGCGTTTCGATCCTTTTCCTGTGGCTCCCGCTGCAGCGGCAAGTCGAAATCGGGGGGACCGCCCGGAAGGTGAGCACGGCGGAATCGCTCAAGTACTTCGTCACGCGGCCACGCGGCAGTCGGCTCGGCGCCTGGGTCTCTCAACAAAGCGAAATCGTGTCGTCGCGATCGTTGTTAGAAGCCAAGATGCAGGAGATGAAACAGCGATTTGCGTCCAAGGAGGTTCCGCTGCCGAGTTTCTGGGGCGGCTACCGAATCGAGCCGACGCGTTTCGAGTTCTGGCAAGGCCGCCCGAATCGGTTGCACGATCGGATTTGCTATGAAAAGGATGACGTCGGGGAATGGCAGCGGATGCGATTGGCGCCGTAGTGCAGTGAATTGCCAGCACGTGGCGTGAGCCAGTGGCCCGCGACGATTCCGGTTTGAACCGCACATGCCGCTCGCTCACGCATCCCGCTGGCAGTGGCAGTGACGTAGCGTCGACTCCCCCATCGTTTTGCCCCCATCATTCTGCCCCCATCATTCTGCCCCCATCATTCTGCCCCCATCATTCTGCCCCCATCATTCTGCCCCCATCATTCTGCCCCCATCATTCTGCCCCGAATCATTCTGCCCACTGCTTCCCTCCTCCCCGCAATGCCCGCAACCGCTGCAGCAACGCCCCCATTCCCTCCCCGGTCTTGGCGGAGACCTTCAAGGTTTCGATCCCCGGTCGCACCGACTGCAGGCTCCGATTGGCCGCATCGGCATCGAACTCGACGGCGTCGGCCAAGTCAGCCTTCGTGATCACCGCTACATCGGCGGTGTTGAAGATCGTCGGGTACTTCAGCGGCTTGTCTTCCCCTTCGGTGACCGAAAACAGGACCAGCCGCAGTTGTTCGCCCAGGTCCCACGTCGCCGGACAAACAAGATTGCCGACGTTTTCGATAAACAGAAAGTCGAGTTCCCCAGTGTTCCATCCTTCCAGCGCCTCGGCCACCATGTCCGCTTCCAGATGACACACCGTCCCGGTGGTGATTTGTTTCGTCGGAACTTCCGCACGGGCCAGCCGCCGAGCGTCGTTGTCCGTGGCCAGATCGCCGACCAACGCGGCCACGCGAAACTCGTCGCGCAACCGGCCGAGCAACGCTTCCAACAACGCCGTCTTTCCGGCTCCGGGGCTGGACACCAAACTGACGACCGTCACGCCGTCACGGGCAAAACGTTGCCTAAGCCCTCTTGCCAGCACGTCGTTCTGCTTCAAGATCTTTGTGCGGACCTGCACCAGGCGGGTTTGGGTATTCATGGTTCGATCTCCGAGTCGGCGATTTCCAGCGCGGTGAGTTCCATTTCTCGCCCCATGACGATCTTGCCCGACGGCGTGTGACAGACCGGGCAGACGAGTTGCTGAATCGACGCAGCCGGTTGCTCGGCCGCGCACGGTTCACAGTAGATCACGATCGGGACGTCTTCCACCACCAATCGGGAATCCGGAAACGGCGAGTGCTCGCGGGCAAGGTCATAGGCCGAGATCAAGGCGGATTTGACGACCCCGGAAAGCGGGCCGAGTTTGATGTGGACGGCTTCGACGGATTTGATATTCCGCCGTTCGGCTTCTTCGGCGGCCACGTCCAGGAGGTTCAGTGCGATGGAGAGTTCATGCATCTGCGATCACCGTTTCCGACGCGATCACCCGCAGCGTCTCGGCGACCATTGCCGCGACTGCCGCTTCCGCTTCGGGGGTCAAACAGCGATCGCCGAGTTCGAACGTCCGGCCTCGAAAGGTGATCGCGAACGCTTCGGGAGCGTGGCCGTACAAGTGGCGGGCAAGACCGAGCAGCGTGCCCAGGCTGAACTGGTGCCCGAGCGATTCGGCGGCATTGGTTTCTTGCAGTCGCCGCAGGAGAACTCGATCGTCAGGGCCATCGATCGATGCGTCCAGGAAGATCACGCGTCGAGCGTCGCTGAGTTCCGATGCCAGATCGGGCGTGGGCGCGCAGCGTTGGAGGACTTTGATCGCGTGTCTTTCAGTCAGCTGATTCTGGTCGACGGCCTGCTGCACCCGATCGGCGGCGATGGGGCCGAGCGCATCGTCACCGCAGAGCGTATTGCCCAAGCCGACGATGAGGGTGGTGGATGGGATGGGATGCATAGGATGAATGGATGCCAGCGGGAAGCGTCAGCGAGCGGCCTGTGTGTGGTTGTCGGTTTTCCCCTCGTTCCAAGGCTCCGCCTTGGAACGCAGTGCCGGTGAGGCTCCGCCTCACGTCGATCAGCAATCCGCGAGGCGGAGCCTCCAATGGAATGGTGTCCCCAGGCGGAGCCCGGGAACAAGTGGACATCGTGTTTGACCTACCTCACCATTCCCCTCGTTCCAAGGCTCCGCCTTGGAACGCAGTGTCGGTGAGGCTCCGCCTCACGTCCATCAGCAATCCGCGAGGCGGAGCCTCCAATGGAATGGTGTCCCCAGGCGGAGCCCGGGAACAAGTGGACAGCGTGTTTCCCCTCGTTCCAAGGCTCCGCCTTGGAACGCAGTGCCGGTGAGGCTCCGCCTCACCTCCATCAGCGATCCGCGAGGCGGAGCCTCCGATCGAATCGTGTCCCCAGGCGGAGCCCGGGAACAAGTGGACGTCGTGTTTCCCCTCGTTCCAAGGCTCCGCCTTGGAACGCAGTGCCGGTGAGGCTCCGCCTCACGTCGATCAGCGATCCGCGAGGCGGAGCCTCCAATGGAATGGTGTCCCCAGGCGGAGCCCGGGAACAAGTGGACGTCGTGTTTCCCCTCGTTCCAAGGCTCCGCCTTGGAACGCAGTGTCGGTGAGGCTCCGCCTCACGTCCATCAGCAATCCGCGAGGCGGAGCCTCCGATCGAATCGTGTCCCCAGGCGGAGCCCGGGAACAAGTGGACATCGTGTTTGACCTACCTCACCATCTGATCCACCACATTGCCTCGCGAATCATGCAACTCGATTCGCAGCGGCATTTGTCCGAACGCATGCGAGGCGCAGCTGAGACAGGGGTCGAAACAACGGATCACTGCTTCGACTCGATTGAGCATCCCTTCCTGCAAATGGTTGCCATCGACAAAGTGTTCGGCCGCCTGCTTGATGCCCCGATTCATCGCCAAGTTGTTGTGCCCGGTGGCGATGATCAGGTTGGCCCAAGTGATCAGTCCGTCATCGTCGGTCTTGTAGTGGTGAATCAGTGTCCCACGAGGTGCTTCGGCGACCCCGATTCCCTCGTCGTTGTTCCCCCGCGCCCGCGCTCTCACTCGGGTGTCCAAGATATGTGGGCTTTCCAGCAGTTCCTTCATGCGTTCGAGCGCAAAGATGATTTCCACCAGACGCGCGAAATGAAAATGAAAGCTACTGCTGACCGGGCGATCGTGTTGCAACGCGCGGAATTCGTCCAATGCCTGATCGGCTTGTTTGGTGCCGCAGAAGTCACAGTTGTTCAACCGGGCGAGCGGTCCGACACGGTAAATACCATCGGGGTAACCCATCGGCAAATAGTATGGGAACTTCATGTACGAATATGGTTCGACCGCCTCGCCGATGATGCGTTGGTATTCCTCCAGTGGCACCATGTCGTCGACAATCTTTCCATCGGCGTCTTTGATGCGGAAGAAGCCGTCGTAGTGTTCCAACCCGCCGCGAGGCGTGATCAAGCTCAGGAACATGGTGGGGAAGTTGCCGAAGTGCTGGATCTCTTCGGGGAATTTCCCGATCAGATCCTTGAATGATTCAAACGTCCGTTCGGCGATGTCCAGCCCCTCGGGAATCATCGCCAGCATCGCCGTGCGTGAATCTTCGCTGAGCGGCCCGCTGACACCGCCGGGCACCATCCAGCCGGGGTGGATCTTCTTGCCGCCCAGCATTTCGATGACCGTTTGGCCGATTTGACGCAGCCGGATGCCATCTTTGGCCAGCTGGGGATCGACTTTCAACAACCCGAACAAGTTGCGTGATTTGGGATCCGAATCCATGCCCAGCAACAGGTCTGCCGAGGACAGGTGGAAATACGACAGCGCGTGCGACTGGATCAATTGGGCCAGGTTCATCACCCGGCGCAGATTGACAGCGGTCGGGGGAATCGTGACGCTGAGCAAGTGATCACAGGCCTTGGAGGAAGCGACAAGGTGGCTGACCGGACAGATGCCACAGGTCCGGGCGGTCAGTGCCGGCATTTCCGGGAACGGGCGTCCTTCGCAAAACTTTTCGAAGCCGCGGAATTGTGTCAGGTGAAACTTGGCGTCGTCGATGTTGCCGGCATCGTCCAGGTGCAGCGTGATGTGCGCGTGGCCTTCGATGCGAGAAACGGGATCGATTTTGATCGTGCGTCCCATGACCGAGTTCAAGCTCCGAAGCGGGTGAATTGGGTGGGATCCGGGGTGTTGCCGGCCATCAATTCGGTCAGCACCTGCCAAATGGTGTCGGCCGACGGCGGGCATCCCTGGACAAACAGATCCACTTGGACGACGTGATGGATCGGCAACACGGTTCGCAGCAGCGTCGGCAGACTCTCGCTCGGCCGGCCGGGCTGGGCCTGGACATTTTCGACGAAGGCGCGGTCCAGGACATCATCCAGATCAAAGGTGTTTCTCATCGAAGGCACGTTTCCGCTGACGGCACAGTCGCCCAGACTGATCAAGAACTGACACCGCCCGCGAAACATCCGGGCCTTGTGCAAATCCTCTTCGGTGCTGACGGCGCCTTCCAGGATGCCGACGTCGACCACCGGTGGCAATTCTTTGGTGTCGACGATCGGGCTGTAAACGACGTCGACTTTCTCCGCCAGTTCGATTAACCGCTGGTCCAAGTCTAAAAACGACATGTGGCATCCGGAACAGCCGTCCAGCCACGCGGTCGCCAAAGTGATCTTGTGTGCTTCGCTCATTGTCTCTTTCGCATCTGCGCCAGGTAGGGCACAAAGTCGTCGTGTTTTTCCATTTCGCCGGCCGCCGTGCCTTTTTTCACCAAGGCCCCGGTGGGACAGACTTGGACGCATTTGCCGCACGACGTGCAGGACTGGCTGTCGCCCCACGGTTGGTTTAAATCGGTGATGACCTGGCAATTGACGCCGCGGCCCATCACGTCCCAGGTGTGGGCGCCTTCGATCTCGTCACACACCCGGACACAGCGGGTACAGACCACACAGCGGTTGTGGTCGACGCGAAACAGGTCGTGGGACGAATCGATCGTGTAGGTCGCATTGCGGTAAGGAACGCGGACGTGGTCCATGCCGCACTCGGCGGCCAAGTCCTGCAGTTCGCAATGCCCGTTGGATACACAGACGCTGCAAACGTGGTTGCGTTCGGCGAACAACAATTCCAGGATCATCCGCCGGTAGCGTTTCAACCGTGCGCTGTTGGTGGTGATTTTCATGCCTTCGGTGGCCGTGGTGGAACAGGCCGAAACCGGTTTGGAAAAGCCTTCGATTTCGACCATGCACAACCGACAAGCGCCCCAGGTGCTCAAGCCGTCCAGGTAGCACAGCGAGGGGATGCGGATGCCGTTGGCTTGAGCGATTTCAAGGATGGAATCCGTCTCGCGTGCGCCGACATCGTGGTCGTCAATTTTCAGCGTGACGACGCGGACCTTGGGGGCAGGATTGGTTGCAGCGGGTGGATGCGTCATTTAGTCGTCCAGGGTCACAATTTGCATGCGTGGCATTCGCTCCGATTCCGGCCGCAGTTTTTCTTCGTACTCGTGTCGGAAGTACCGCAAGGTGCTCAGCACGGGATTGGGCGCGGTCTGCCCCAGTCCGCACAGGCTGGTCGCCTGGACGACGTCACACAATTCTTCCAGCAATTCCAGATCGCTCGGCGTCGCCTCGCCGTCGGCGATCTTGTCCAGCAATCCGTACAGTTGAACCGTTCCGGCGCGGCAGGGCACACATTTTCCGCACGATTCGTCCATGCAAAATTCCATGAAGTAACGCGCGACATCGACCATCGACGAGGTTTCATCCATCACGATCATGCCGCCGGATCCCATGATCGATCCGGCCGATCGCAGGGTGTCGTACTCGACCGGCATGTCCAGGAATTGTTCGGGCAGGCATCCACCGGAAGGGCCGCCGGTTTGGACGGCCTTGAACCGCCGCCCGTCGGGAATGCCACCGCCGATCTCATGGACGATTTCTCGCAGCGGGATTCCCATCGGGACTTCGATCAACCCGCTGTTGGCGATCCGGCCGGCCAAGGCGAACACCTTCGTCCCGGTCGAATTCTCGGTGCCGATGCTCTTGAACCACGCGCCGCCTTTGCCGACGATCGCGGGGATATTCGCCAGCGTTTCGACGTTGTTGATCAGTGTCGGGCATTTCCAAAGGCCTTCTTCGGCCGGGTAGGGGGGCCGCGGCCGCGGCTGGCCACGCCGACCTTCGATGGACGCCATCAACGCGGTCTCTTCACCGCACACGAAGGCTCCGGCCCCCAGACGAACCTCCACTTCAAAACTGAGCGCCGTCTCACAGATCCTGCGTCCCAGCAACCCCTTCTTGGTCGCCTGTTTGATCGCCGTCTTTAATCGCTCGACCGCCAACGGATACTCGGCGCGGATGTAGATGTAGGCGTGTTCGGCGCCGACCGCATATCCGGCCAACGCCATCCCCTCCAGCACCCGGTGCGGATCCGATTCCAGCACGGCGCGGTCCATGAAGGCTCCCGGATCACCTTCGTCGGCGTTGCAAATGACGTACTTGTGCGGTTCGGGGGCCATGGCGACGGTGGCCCATTTCAGACCCGCCGGATAGCCGCCGCCGCCCCGGCCTCGCAAGCCACTCTCCTTGACTTCGCGAAGCACCTCCTCACGACTCATCTCGGTGACCGCCCGCATCAGCGATCGGTAGCCTCCCGCGGCAATGTAATCATCGATCTGCTCGGGATCGATGATGCCCGAGTTTTCTAACACGACCTTTTGCTGACGCGCGAAAAACGGGACGTCGGTCCGGCAGCGAAGACGCTCCACCGGCTGGTCACCCAGGCTGTGATACAAGTCCTCGGTGTCATCGACCGTGACGTCCTGATAGAGCAGCGCGGTCGCCGGCTGATCCGAGTCCACGCTGACCAGCGGCCCGGCCGAACACAGGCCCATGCAACCGACCGGTTTGATGCAAACGCCGTCGTCAGCATTCTGTTTGGCTTGCGTCTGCAACCCCTCCAGCACCTCGCCGCTGCCGCACGACTGGCAACTCGCCGCCATACAGACACGGACGCAGTGTCGACGCGACTCGGCCGCAGCAGCCACTGCTTCGGTGATGTCCGCCAGGTCTTCTAAATTCATTCAGACGACCTCCTCGATTTCGTCAATCAATTCCGCGGGTGTCATTTGGCCGAGCACCTTGCCGTCCAACACGACCGTCGGGGCCAGCCCACAGGAGCCGATGCAGCGGGCGCTCAGCACCGACAACTCGTTGTCCTTTGTGGTCTGTCCTGGTTTGACCGAATAGCGGTCTTCGATCGCCGTGGACAACTCGCGGGAACCCTTGATGTAGCACGCCGTCCCGGTGCAAATCACACAGGTGTGATTGCCCTGGGGCTTCAGGGTGAACAGGTGGTAGAACGTTGCGACCCCGTACACCTTGCTCAACGGCAACCCCAACGACATCGCGACGTAACGCAGCGAGCGGTCTTCTAAGTATCCGAAACAGTTCTGCACCGTGTGCAATGTTTCGATCAGCGCGTGCCCTGAATAGCCGTTCCGCCGCATCGTGACGTTGACAATCTTCCAGCGTTTATCGTCATCCGGCGGGGCGAGCGCCGCGCGGCGTTCGGTCGTCTGGCGGTCCATCAACATTGTTTCCGCTCGATCGGGTCGGAGTCATCTGGACTGAAGCTGGAGGCAAACGCCGTACCGAACACGCGCAAATCAAACCTGGTAGTCCGCCGCAGCCTCACTTGCGGGTAGCCGAAGCGTTCGAAGAGTCGCCGTGTTCTCCGAACGCGGCGCCCACAAAGCGAAGCTTCGCCGTGCGCCGACCTCGGAGAGGACGGCGACTAGCCCGCCCAACCGAAAACCAAGCTGCGGCGGAGCACTCGTACAATAAAGCGTTCCCTAACGTGAGTGGGTTCGCCGTTGAAAGAAGGTTCGGTGAACGGTCGGGGACGACGCAGAAACGTTCTTTCGCTCCGCCGCGTGCTGTGATGACACACCGGCGCGCAATAAAGTCACATCGGCACCGGCCCCAAACATCATTCTGCACCGTATCATTCTGCCTGTGATCGCCACACGCCGGCGGCCGTCGCGACGTCACGCTGGGCCGGGTGTGGATTCGGTGGCGGTTGATACACTAGGGGCTGCGAAACGGGAGTGATTGTACGACGTCCTTTCTAGGTCGTCGTGCCGATGTCCCACGGACGACGGCCCGGAAGGGCCATCGTACACCCAAAGGTGGTCATCCCATCCTGGACGCTCCCGAATGGCCATCCACCAACAATTCCCGCCTCCTTTTCGCGATTCCCCCCCTTCGCCAGAGAATCCCCCCACCATGTCCGAATCCGATCAGCCCAGCGATCGCCCCCAGCCACGTTTCCAGGTCGCCATCATCCCCGTGACGCCGCTGGAACAGAATTCATCGATCATCTGGTCGACCGAAACCATGGAAGCCGCGATCGTCGACCCGGGCGGCGAAGCCGAACGCATCGCCGCGGCGGTCGAAGAGCTGGGGGTCGAGGTCAAGGCCGTTTGGCTGACGCACGGTCACGTCGACCACGCCGGAGCCGCCGGTGCGATCAAGCAGAAATATGGCGTGCCGATCATCGGCCCACACGAAAAAGACCAATTCCTGCTCGATGCGATCGAATCGAGTTGTGCCAATTACGGAATCGACGGCGGCATGAATGTTACCCCCGATCGCTACCTCCACGAAGGCGACACGGTCGATTTGGCGGGGATCGAGTTCGACGTTTACGAGTGCCCGGGGCACACCCCCGGCCACATCGTGCTGGTCCAGCCCGAAGACTCCTTTGCGTTTGTCGGTGACGTGCTGTTCCGCGGATCGGTCGGCCGCACCGATTTTCCCTACGGCAATCACGAAGACCTGATTCGGTCGGTCGTCGAAAAACTATGGCCGCTGGGTAAGGAGATGCAATTCCTGCCCGGACACGGCCCGGCATCGACCTTCGGCCAAGAGCGGCTGGACAACGGCTTCGTCTCCGACCGGGCGCTCGGCATTCAGGAGAATTGACGTTCTTGTCTGACGTAACCCGAATTCTGAACGAAATCCAGCAGGGTAATCGCGCTTCGGCAAACGAGTTGCTGCCGTTGGTCTATGCGGAGCTGCGCCGGTTGGCCGGAAACCGGATGCGTCAGGAGGCGGCCGGACAGACGCTTCAACCCACGGCGCTGGTGCACGAAGCGTTCTTGCGGTTGGTCGGGGACGCCGCTGTGGAGTGGGATGGGCGATCCCATTTTTTTGCCGCCGCGGCCGAGGCGATGCGGAGGATTCTGATCGAAAATGCCCGGCGACGAAAAAGTGCCAAACGCGGCGGTGACGCACGTCGCCACCCGATTTCAGATGCCGACGCCATCGCCGACGCCATCGCCGATGCAGACGACCTGGACGACTTGCTGGACCTGGACGCCGCCCTGACCAAGTTGGCGGCCGATGAACCGGCGCTGGCAAAGCTGGTCGAATTGCGTTTTTTCGCGGGTTTGACGATCGAGGAATCCGCCAACACACTCGGCGTTTCGGTCCGCACCGTCACCCGCAATTGGGCGTTCGTCCGGGCCTGGCTGGGGCGGGAAATGAAATCCGGCGAAAAGGATTAGGATTTTGTGACCAGCGCGACACCGCGTTTTCGCATGACATCCTAGCGATCTAGCAAAGATTCGGATTTCAGGCATTCCCTCACTGCGTTCCCCAATGGCAATTGGTCAAGAAAAGTCGATCTTTCTCGAAGCCCTCGACATCGATTCACCCGAAGACCGTGATGCGTACCTCCGACGGGCGTGCCAGGGCGATCCGCAGTTACTCGCGTCGGTGTCCGACCTGTTGCGCGAACACTCGTGCACAGACAACCTGGTCGATCAGCCGATCGCGACCGTGCCGAGATCGGGTCCCGATCAGACGGACATGGCACCGGGACAGCCGATTCGCGGTGCGAATCATTTCCCCGGCACGATGGTCGGCCCCTACAAGCTGATGGAACAAATCGGCGAGGGCGGATTCGGATTGGTGTTTGTCGCCGACCAGCAGCATCCGGTGCGCCGCCGCGTCGCGTTGAAAGTCATCAAACCGGGGATGGAATCGCGCGAGGTGATCGCGCGGTTCGAAGCCGAACGCCAGGCGCTCGCCCTGATGGACCATCCCAACATCGCCCGCGTCTTTGATGCCGGTGTCGCCGATTCCGGCCAACCCTATTTCGTCATGGAACTGGTCCGCGGTGTGCCGCTGAACCAATTCTGTGACAATCATAAACTCGACACCCGCGAGCGTTTGCACCTGTTCATGACGCTCTGCCATGCCCTGCAACACGCCCACCAAAAAGGCATCATCCACCGCGACCTGAAACCGTCCAACATTCTGGTCACGCTGCAGGACGGCCAACCGCTGGCCAAGGTCATCGATTTCGGGGTCGCCAAAGCGATCGGACAAAGCTTGACGGGGAAAACCATCTACACCCGTTTCGCGTCGATGATCGGGACGCCGGCCTACATGAGTCCCGAGCAGGCCGAGATGAGCAATGTCGACATCGACACCCGTGCCGACATCTATTCGCTGGGGGTGCTGTTGTACGAACTGCTGACCGGGTCCACGCCGTTCGGCAAAGATCGTTTGGACAGCGCGGGGTTTGACGAATTGCGGCGGATCATTCGTGAAGAAGACCCGCCGCGGCCGAGCACCCGGCTCAGTACGCTGAACCAGGAATTGTCCAACACGGTCTCGGTCAATCGGCGGATCGAACCGGCGAAGCTGACTTCGATCGTCAAAGGTGACTTGGATTGGATCGTGATGAAGGCGATCGACAAGGACCGCAATCGTCGCTATCCCACCGCCGGCGCCCTGGCCGAAGACGTCTCGCGGTTCTTGTTGCAACAACCCGTCGAAGCGCGTCCGCCCTCGGCCGGTTATCGATTCTCGAAATTCGCACGACGCAACAAGGCCAGCATCACCACCGCCTCGCTCGTCTTTTCCGCGCTCGTGCTGGGGACCGTGATCAGTATTTGGCAAGCCGGGATCGCCGTCCGGGAAAGCCGCGCCAAACAGGTCGCACTGGATGAAAAACAGCTGGCGCTCAACAACGCTCGCGCCGCCGAGACCCGGGCCACGATCGCCAATGAGGAACTGGAACTGTTCACGCAGCGGCTGAAACAGGCGAATATCTTGCTCAGCTCCGGACGGGCCCATGCCGACTCCCAGCGCTGGGCCGAAGCCCACGACGACTACACCCGAGCCACCGAGACTCAGCCCCGATACCACCACGTCTGGATCGAACGCGCGTCGCTGTACGTCAAATTGGGGCTTTACGATCTGGCCGCCCGCGATTATCGCGAAGCCCTTGATCTGGGGGCACCGATTCACGGCCCCGAGTGGTGGGGTGTGCCGCAACTTTTCTGGCTCTCCGCCGACGATGACGCGTATCAAGAACTGTGCCGCCGAGTCGTAAAGCACGACGATGACCCGTTATCACTCGCTGCGACACGGGGATGCCTTGCCGGCCCGCAAGGGTATGTGTCGCCGAGCGAGATGGCGGAGCAAATGGAAGCGTCGATTTTGGCTGCCGAGATGGAGGCGGCAGAGATCAAGGCGGCGGAGATCGACTGCGAAACGGACGAAAGTAAAAACAGCACGCATCACGCCAACGATCGCGGTTCACGAAAATGGGGGCGAAAGACAATGCCGATGGGCGTGCTGTGGTACGCCGCCGGCTGGGCTCACTTTCGTGCCGGCCACTTCGAACAAGCGATCTTGCGACTGCAACAATCCGGATCCGACGACGCCCACTGGATGGGCAAGGGGATCGAAGCGCCGCTGTTGGCCATGGCCTATCACAAATCGGGGAAGGCGGCCGAGGCGCAGACCGCCTTGGATCAATCACAGGCCTTCTTGGACGAGCATCTCAACGAGACGTTGGGGCAATCCAGGCTCACCCCTGCCTTGCCCTGGTTCGACTGGGTCGATTTCCTGATCAATCATCGACATGCGCAAATCTTGATCACGGGAAAAACCCCGCCGGAAGACCCCCGCGTCACCGAGATCCGCGCGCAGGCAATCGCCTCGATCCAGTGACAACCGCGGATCGCCGTTTTCATTGTCATTGTTTTGAAAAAATCTTTGGCCAAGTCGAAGTGCCGTTTTCGCATTACCCTCCGTCACGAGCCACGCGTTCTTGACGCTCCGCCAATTCACTTGTTCGTCGACGTCGAATCGAGGAAGTCCGTCCATGGGACAATCCAATCACCTGATCGCCGTGCTGGCTCGTTCGATCGCAGTTCTTTCGATCGCAGTTCTTTCGATCGCAGTTCTTTCGATCGCAGCCCTCGGTCAGACGTCTCCGACCACGCATGCTGCCGAACCGCCGCACGCAGAAACGATCACCGTGCGAAATGCTTCACTGCAACTCGGCCAGACGAATCCCCAATTCCTCGCCCCGTCGTCACTTGTCTTTGCACTGGACGTCGATCGCAACGGAATCTTGACGGAGGACGAAATCGCGGGCGCTTCGCTTGCACTGGCCAAGCTGGATACCAATCTGGACGGGCGGGTGACAACCGATGAGTGGCGTGTCGAAGAGCGTGATCTGTGGAGCCAGCGACGCTGGAATCGAAACCGAGACACCGACAGCCCCGCTCCCACATTGATCACCGCCGATCAATTCGTCGAACAGGTCATGCCGTTGGATGTCGACCGAGACGGTGAAATTGGATCGGCCGAGTTGACGAGTTTCCTGCGCCCGCTGCTTCCGTTCGTGGACCAGGACGGCAGCGGAGGCATCGACAGGGACGAAGCCACGACGCTGTACCACTCGCTCAAGGGCATGCAGAACCGACAACAACTCTTCGCCGCATCCTACTCTCGCGGAGCCGTCGAACCGGCTTTGATCGAGCAAACGATCTCGCTGCTGGGCGAGCAGCAATCCGTCGAAATGGAGGTCCAATCGCATATCGACGGTCGGGAGAATACCCAAGCCATGCTCTATTGGTTTACGGTGGGAGCCATGTTCCTGTCCATTCTGGGGTTCGGCCATCTGTTGAATTGCCCCCCAAAGAAGCAGACCGGTTGGCGTGATGTGTGTGACGACCACTCCGCCGGACGACATGTCGTCGCTTCGGTCGTCTTCATCGCCGGACTGTCGGTGATCGATCTCGTCTGGACGATCCTGGCCAGCGGCAGCGATCACTTCATCGAACTCAATCCGGTCGGCAGCGAGCTCTTGGGGGATTACTCGATCGCCATCTTCAAACTGCTGACCCTGGCGCTCACGGTCACGCTGTTCCTGAGGCTTCGACACTTTCGCGGCGCACAAATCGGATCCTGGTGGATGTGTCTGGTCTGCACCCTGGTGACCTGGCGCTGGCTGGTCAGCGAGTCGATGTTCATCGACTAGTGCGGCTGACCCAGTGTAGAACCATTGTCTCAATTGTTCTCCCGCAGCCGCTTGCGGCTGCATCGCGATCCCGGTGATGTCGCTCCGCTTTCATGGGGAGAACAGCGGAGGACAGCGGCTCGACTCTTGGCGGTTCGACTCTTGGAAGAAATCTAGAATTCACTAGCAACGGAACGGTTCGGAGCACGAAAACGGTTTTAATCACCGTGCCCCTCCGTCGAAACGTTGTGGTTGAAACCTCATCATGTATGTCTCCTCACGTTCGCGTTTGGCGTCTATTGCGACCAGCTGGACTCTGATCCAACGCGCCCACGCGGGCGAGGACACGCGGGCATCGAATGCTCGATTCGGAATCATCGATCAGTACGGTGGTGCGGCGTGGAAGTATTTGCTGGGGGTCGCGCGCGACGAAACGCTCGCAGAGGACTTGTTCCAGGAGTTTGTGTTACGCATCCTGCGTGGCGATTTGTGCCGGGTGACCCCCCAAAAAGGTCGATTCCGCGACTACATCAAGTCGGTCCTGATCAATCTGGTTCGCGACCACTATCGCCAACACGAACGTCTGGCCGTCTCGCTCGGCGAAGAACGGACCGCCGCAGCGCCGACCTGCGACGAGCCCGCGGACGCGTTTGATTCCAGTTGGCGTGAAGCACTGCTGCGTGACACGTGGCAGGAGTTGAAACGCTGCCACCCGGCGCTGTTTGCCGTGCTCCATCTGCACGTCGATCGCGTCGATGAACCGGCCAGTGCGAAAGCGAGGCGGTTGGGGGAAACGCTCGGTCAGACATTCACTGCGAATCGGTTCCGCGTCACCTTGCACCGCGCCCGCGAGAAGTTTTCAGCCATCCTGCAAGACAAGGTGGCTGCGACGCTGGAAGATCCGAGTGAAGCATGCTTGCGACATGAGCTCAAACACCTGCGGCTGTTGCGATATTGCCGACGGGCCGATTCACCAGCCCCGTGAACACTTCCGGTGCCTAAACGCCCTCGCGGCCTGTTGATTTAACCGTTTTCGGTGAATCGGCAGGACCGGTACTAGCCCGACGCGCGATCGAGTGGATGCGCTACGCCCCTTGATCGTGTTGTGGGCGAGTCAATCAACACGCCTCGCGCACGTCGTGCCCCGTCGTCATGACGGCGATGATGTCTGCCAATCTCGCCGTCGCGGTGGTCGCCAGGGCGAAACCCGCGATCCCCAATGCGATCAACACCAACAACGTGATACGGAATCGCCCAAAGCTCTCCGGCGTGAACTGATCCGGTCCGATCAACAGCAACACCGTCGCGGCACACAGCGGCATCAATCCGGAAAGCACTTGAAAAAAGCGATTGCGATTCGGGATTCGGGAAAGCTCTTTGAACGCGATCTCGTGCAGGTTCTGATAGTCGCACAACAGCCGTGTGTAGAGAACGCGAATCGCGACGTAAGAGACGACATAGTAGTGCGTGATGATCGCGATCACGCCCGTCATGGCGAACGCGACCGAGATTTGCAGGATCACCCCTCGCGGGATCGGGCCGGCCATCACGTGCATCCCCAGCGGGATGACAACGGCAAACGGAAGCCACCCGACGCACCCCAGGACGATCGATGCCATGGGGAGACGTTGGGTCAGATGTCGCGCACGGTCGACATCGTCGGTGTCAGCGAACGTGTCCCGCTGGACACGACGCCAGCTTCGATAGGCAGCCAGCAGCGTGGGGTTGAGCATCGCAATCATGATCGCGATTACGACGACGTTGTACCAGATCACCATCCAAATGAACGCGTTCTGCTGGGCGGCGGACAGGTCCTTGATGACGACCAAGATGTTGTAAACCAGGTTGATGGCGCTGGCGGAAAAATTTGGCACCAGCGTGAAAAACAACAGAAACCCGAACGGCCGAGCGAGCGCCCAGCGGGTCCATCGCCCGGCCGGAGGAAAGCGGCGTTCGATCCGTAGCAAAGCAAAGCCGCCATTGAGCGCCGCGGCCAGTTCACCGGCGGTTTGAAAACGTCGCTCCGGATCGGGATCCAGACAGCGTCGGACGATCTTGGTCAACGGTGCCGAAACCTGAGATTCGTCGAGCTGGCGGCAGACCTGACCGATATCGCGTTGATGGGCAATGACCCGATCGATGTCACGACCGTCCAAGCTGCGGTCCTTGCCCGGTTTCCGCGACGAATCGACCAGCATCTCCAGCAAAACCGCACCGAGCGAGTAGATGTCGCTGCGCGGGTCGACCAGTTCCGGCCCGCTCGGATGGCTCGGGTTGAGTGCCCGAATGTGCTCCGGCGCCATGTAGCCGATCGTTCCTCCGAAGACAGCCGCGCCCACACGCGCCGCCCCCGTCGTCGGCATCGAATGGCTGAAATCGGTCAGCATCGGTTGACCGTACTGATTCATCATCACGTTGGCCGGCTTGATGTCCAAATGAAGGACCTTGCGGTGATGGGCGTATGACAGCGCCTCGGCCAGAAAGCAACCGATCCAACAAACCGCTTCGTCCAACTGGCACCGTGAAAGCACCTCGCGGTAACGCAGCTTGACCGGATCCAGCACCGCGCTGTGAATACTCAGCTGATCCAGAATCCGCAACATCGCTTGGCCGTTGCGTGCGTCGCGGGGCAGATCGCGTATCCGCCCGATCAACTTGTGCATCGTCGCTCCGGGCACGTATTGCATGCAGAGCAGCCGAATTCCGAGCGTTTCATCGACGGTTTCGGAATAGACCTGAACGACGTGGGCGTGTTCCAGCCGCGCCATCGTTCGCCCTTCCAATCCCAGATCCGCCGTGATCTTGACGGCCACCTCGCGGTCCAAAGAGGTTTGACGGGCCAAAAAAACTTTGCCGAACGCGCCCTCGCCCAGCAAGCGAATGATTTCAAATTCTCCGACCGACTCGCCGATCTTGGAAACCGCGGCGACGACGTGCTGGGAATGGGAAAGCAACGACGGCAAACTGGGCGCGAATTCGCTCCACTGCTCCGAATCCGCAAATGAATCCGCAAATGAATCGGATTCCAGCGGCGCCCCCTCCGTCACGGTTTCCTGATCGATGGGGGACGGCTCGTTCATCGCTCTGCGATCGCGCGGGGATTGTTGCGTTGCTTCGAATATAACATCGCCAATCGCCGATCAAACGTCGCATCCGAGGGGACTTCTGCGGAAAGAACACGAAGCGATGCAGCGTCCGTTTCATTGCTCCTATTTTCTTACCTCCAAAATCTTCCTACCTCACCACCCAGCAAGGGCGTCCTGTCACATCGATGAGAATCAGGAGAGTGATGGCAGAATCATGCGGGGCAGAATGATAAAACGCTCGTCGACTGGCGTAATACATCGCATCCCCGGGGCCGAACACGCGTCCGCGTCGCACCCTTTCGCACCGCCGGCGCATCAGCGTCAGGTCCGTCCCCAATCGCGGATTTTCGGCAGATTGCGGTACAGGAACCAATTGTAAAACCGCCTCGGCATCGTCCGACGCATGACCGAGAACAGCACCGCATCGACGCTTCCGTAGACTCGCAGCGGTGGCGAATTCTGTCGGATCACGCGGACGACTTTTTTGGCCACCGAATCCGGAGTCGCGACCGCGCGGTGCATCGCCCTGGCAATGAACCGATCCATGTGATGGTAATGCGCGTAATAGGGATGATCGCCATCGGCAAACGCCTGGGCGCTCAAGTTGGTGTAGGGGACCTTCTCAAAGGCGTCGCTGCGCATGAACCCCGGTTGGACCAGGGTGACCGAAATGTTCCACGGTTTCACCTCGTAATAAAGTGCTTCGCTGGCACCTTCGAGCGCGAACTTGGACGCAGAGTACACGCTCATGGTGGGCATCGCCATCATCCCGCCGACCGATGAGATGTTGATGATCTTGCCGCGCCGCTTTTCACGCATTCCCGGCAAGACACAACGAGTCAACTCGATCGGCGAGCGAAAGTTGATGTTCATCTGGTGCAGCCGCTCGGGTTCGGTCACGTGTTCGACGCAGGAGCGATAGGCGACGCCGGCGTTGTTGATCAAAACATCCACCCCGCCCAGTTTCGATGCGATCTCGCCGACGACAGCCAGTCGCTCTTCGGCGGACGTGACATCCAGTTCACGGATCCAGACGTCGTCCCGCTCGAAGATTCCTTCCTCGGCGAATCGCGACAGCGATGCCTTTCGAGCCGTAAGGACCAGGTGCAGGTCACGCCGGTGTTGTTCGCCGATCAAGCGTCGTCCGATGGCGAGCCCCAAACCGCAGGAGGCTCCGGTGACCAGGACAACTTGCCGGCCACTTTTCGGGCTGCCGTCCGGCACGCCCCGCCGTGTCGCTTCGGTGAGCGAGCGGGGCAGGCGGGGACAGGTTTTCAGAACACCGGACATGATCACCATCTCGACGAGGGATCCCCGTGCTCTCGGCAGGGCACACGGGAACCACGCTGCCTGATCGCCGGAACGCCAGAAACCCTGCGGTCGCCGAAGTGGCAATCCCTGTGCCCTGCGCGACCGAGCTTCTCGAGACCGAGCGTTAAACGCTGGCTCGGACCCCTTCGACCGCGTTCAGGGTGCCATCGGCGCCGTTCGCATGTTCACAGTCCCGCCCGCCGTGCCTCCGGTGTGATGATGAATGGGTGTCCGCTGCCGTGAATCTGCGCACCCCTGGTACGAAAGCGTGCAGCGGATCCGCGACCGGCGCGTCGTAACGACCGAGAAAACACTAGCTGGGCATTGTCCCTAAACCCGGCACGAGTCGTCTGTGGTAGCGGAATTCGCCAAGAATTTCGGCTTTTCCCGTGTGAACTGCTGCGAGTCGAAAGCCTTGGCGGCTTCCGCTATGGGTTGAGGGACAAAGCTTAATCGCCGATCGCATTGAAGAACTCCGCCCGCACGCGCAACCGGTCTTGCTTGAGTTGCTCGAATTGCATCATCTGGTCGCGTTGCTGATCGAATTGCAATTGTTGCTGCCACAGCTTGGGCGTTTCGGTACGGTCGGCCTGTTCGATCGCCTCATTCAGCTTGGAATAGACCATCGCACTTTCGTCCGGGATGAACTGGGCGGCATCCAATTTGGTGATGTCGATACTTTGTGGTAACGATCGCTCGGAGGCGACCAGGTTGGCGATCCCCGATTCATCGTCGGCAAGAATGCCGTCGACGATCTCCGTCAATTTTGCGAATTGCTCGTCTTTGCCTTCGATCACCATCGAACTGGAACGGGCGATCTCCTTGACGGCCAGCAACAACGTGACCGGACGAACCAGCGTCTCGCTGAGCCGCAGGATCTTTTCACTGTCCTCCAGTTCGCCGGTTTGGTCCCACGACTCACGCAACAAACGCCCCCGCAGGTCCGCCTGCTGCAATTCGGCCTTGGCACGGCGCAGCAGTCGACCGGTCAGCCCCGCGACGTCTTCGTTGGTGTAGGCGTTCAAACCCCGGTAGCCGATGTTTTCACGGTACTTGTCGCGAATCGCATCGAGCTCCTGGCGCCAGCGAAAGACTTCGGACAGGTACATCGCGATCACCGTCGATTTGTCGTCCGGTCCCAGCGCCAATGCGGTCATGACATCCGAACGGGTATCGCGCAAGTGATTGCACATGAATCGATAGCGAATGACCGACAAAGGTTGCTGCGCGAATTGCCGAGGTTGGAAAACGGCGGTCGCCGCGGCGACCAGTTCCTCCTTGGTGAATTTGAATTCAAGCGGCCCGGCCACCAACGTTTCAGGATCTTGCTGAATCGTCGCCAGCATGCGGGATTCGATCGAATCGGACAGGCAGCGCTCGAGGTCGGTTTGTTGTTGATCGCTGGTTCGCAATGCGTTGGTGTAGACGGCGTTGTTGAGTGCGCTCAAGGGGCGTGTTGCCGAAGCGAACGGCCCGCTGCGTGAACCGGACGGTTTGGCGCCCGAGTCGATCTCCAAAAAGACCACGCCCCGTTGTCGCAGCAGGTCCAATACCCGTGATTCCCGTCCGCGAGGTTTCGCCGCCGCGCTCGCCTCCAACGATTTGATGACCGCGTGCAGCGAGTCGATCCCGGTGTTGTCCACCACACCGCCGTCGAGCAACCGCAGCGCCTTGCGTTGACTTTGCCCGCGGATCGGCGGGGCTTCCGAATGGATCGTCAGCTTCGGCAATGACGATTCGGACAGCATGGAAACGCCGAAACCGAAGGGGAAATTCGAGGACAGCCGCACCGCGCGGGCCAGCGCAAGTTCCGGCACCGGGTCGTTCGCAAAATCACACAGCGGCAGCGGAGAGTATTCGTCGGCCCGGCCCGCCGACGGTGTCTCGGCGTGCGGCGATCCGACCAGCGATCCGCGGGTCAGGTTGGGAAATCCGACGATCACCCGACGTCCGCCGTCGGCGTCGCTGGTGTTGAACATGACCAGCGGCGACGGACGCCGCGGCGGCGGCGCTTGATCCGCCGAACCCGATGGATCATCGACCACGGGGGCAAGATGCGGTCCCGGTTGGTAAACCCGTTCCCATCCGAAGCGGTGACGCCAAAAGTGATACAGCCCTTCGCCGCGTGTCGAAAACGGAGTCAAAAAACCACGCAAAATCGGCGCCATGAAATCCATCGACATGTCGTCGGCCATCCGCGACGAAAACGCGGCGATGACGGTGGTCGTTTGCGCGTCGTCGCCCAGGGTTTTCCAGTCGCCGTTTTCTCGTAAACGCCCGATCTGGTCCGCCACTTCTTTGAACCGCTTCTGTTCTTGTTCCAACAGCTTGACGTCGACGATCTCGGACGTCGACGTGGTTTTCGACTTTTTGGATTTCGCCTTTTCCCTCGCCAGGCAGGCCCATCGGGAGAGTTTGTCTTGGGTCAGATCCAGCAGATCGTCGCGTACGCTGTAACGCAGATCCGGCACGTGATCGTCGGCCGGATAGCCGTCGTTCCAGACGTACCGGGCACTGGCCAAACTGCCTCCCGAGACACAGCTGATCAGGACGATGTGCTCTCCCCACGTCTTCTGATCGGCCCTGTCCGACACCTCGACCTGCCGCGCCTCGGGAAACTCGGTCATCGGCTCGGTCGCAAGCATCTGCAGCACCAGCGAAGTAAACAGCGCCGCGCGCGACCCGCCGCCGCTGGCGGCGACCATCACCACCGGGCCTTCGGGCGTCGATTCGATCCGTTTCTCCAGTGTGTCCAACCAATCGGTCGGTGTCGACGTCGGCTCGGATGCCAGCGCCTCGGATGCCTTCTCTGCCGCTGCCACACTCTCCTCCGGTTGGGCGTCGGCGATGTCGCTGAAACTGCCATGAATCACGATCGCCAGGATCAGCAGGAAGGTCAACAATCGTGCCGGCAGCGGTGTCGTTTTCTGCAGGAAGTCCGCCAAGGCGGCCAGCACGACCCACAAGATGGCGATGTGAATCAACGCTGCGATGCTGAACAATCGGTACGAGGCACCGGGAAGTTCGTAGCTGGCGGTCAACCACAGCACTTCCAAGATCACGCCCATCGCCGCCAGCCACGAGAGCACTTCACCACACGCTTGCCACGCCGACCGGGGCTGTATGTCCCCTTCGGCCGTCAAGGACGATGCAAGCTGCATCCGCCGCGTCAAGGTCTTGCCGGCCAACATGCGATCGGCCCCCAGGATTCGGCCGGCCAACAGCCAGATGGCGACCAAGATCAACCACAAGCCGACCGAATTGACAAACCCACCGAACAGCACGTAGGGCGTGTTCAATTCGATCCCGACGGAGAAGAACAGCACCATCCCGATCGCGAACAGAACCGCCGGCACGACATACCCCGACACGCCGCGTCCCAACCGCGACAGCTTCCTGGCGATCCAGATCAGCCACCCGTTGATCCATTGCGCCGGCCCGAACACGCTTTTGAATTGAATCTCCGGCCAAATGAATCGCAGCAACGTGGTCACATAGACAAACGCCAGCACGGCCAACAACAACAGGAACCAGAACGTCCATTGATTCCACGTCAGCGTCGGCCGGATCAAATTGGTGACCTGCGGAACCCCGAACAGCATGAACCCCGAGAGACACGCCGCGATAATCAAGAACAGGTTATCGCTGGATGCGTCTCGGATCGTCTTCAAGCGGGAGTGTCGCTCCGGTTGCTCAGCGTCCGTCATGAGTTGCCCCCCAATCGGTAAACGTCTGATGAGTAACGCCGCGAGGGGATCGTCGCCTTCGCAGCCACCCCCTCGGTTATACCATCTCTAGGCCCCAAGGTGGAGAGAGCAATCGTTTTTCACATCGCTGCCCAATCGGTCGGTCCCGTGAGGCGTCCTTCCGCGATCCACCGGACCGCCACCGGGCGAACCATCACCAACCCCAGCTCCCCACCACCATTTCTTGACCCCACAACCGCGAATCGCCCATGAATCCCGACTCCTTGAATTGACGAATCACGTGCGGCGGCGAATCAGACGGCATCGCCTCGTTGACGATCTCGGCCGCCAGAAGTTGAACGTCTTGCCACTTGCCGCTGCTGAAAAACCGGTGGGGTCCGGTGTCGATGGCTGACTCTTCACTGAGAAACTGTAACGCTTCGAATCGCATGTCATCGGCCCATTCACCACCATTTTTTGACCACGCCATTTTTTGACCACGCCCCCACAGCAAAAACGCAGGGGCACGCGAACCGAACCGGCAACGATCCTTCCGCGCTCCCAACGAGCGCGGCCTCATTGAAGCTCTCCGCACGGCGGCGTCGGCACCGTCTTGACGCGGCCCTGCCGCGCTCCAAACGTGCATGTCCTCGTTGCCGCACCGAGGAGGTGCTCGCGTTGGCTACAATGCGTTGTGGGCACCTGGATGCTTTTTTCCATGACGCAGCGAGCGTCGTGACCCAGCGGTGAACGGCAGGGGAAACAACGTGCTCAGAAACATGAACGCTCCATTTTCGGCCAAAGTGGAGTTGTCTCTTATTGTCGCGGGGGAACGCTTCCAGCTCGGACAACTCGGGCCGGATTTTGCGCTCCTACGAACGCCACAGACGATCGATGCCGCCGTGGGCGTGATTGAGACGATCATTGATGACACGGTCTCTCGCCGGTGCGTGCGGATCACTGGCCCTCCCGACGGTGATTCAAGACGCGTTGAGTTTGAATCGCTGTGATCGAGGCGATCGAGCGTCGCACGCGGTTGCGATGGGGATGGCAGAATGATGGTGGGGAAGCTGTCGTGGGTGGACGTTCTCGAAGGGACGTCGAACGGGGAGCGTGAGGACTGTGGGGCGAATCGGAGATTCGCGGGGGAGCAGTTGGGACAACGGCTCTACACTCGGCACAGGGGAGAGTCGCGGGGGACCGTGGGGCGAATCGGAGATTCGCGGGGGAGCAGTTGGGACAACGGCTCTACACTGGGCGGCGCCCGTTTAATCGCCGATGCTGAGGTCCAGGCCGTGGGCTTCGTAGACCAGGTCGGCCTCGCGGGCTTGGTGGTGCTTTAGCGAGGTGAGCAGCCACGTGACCCGCTGGCGTATGTCGGCGTGGTCAATCGACTCGCCTGCGCCCTCGGATCGCAAGTGCTCGATCGTCGCCTCGCAACGCCGAATCATCTCGTCAAACTCCTGTTGCAGCCGGTCCACGCGGTGGTAGTACTTGCCGCCCGGGACCTTCAATTCCGCAATCAAGCCGCCCGCCGATTCCCCTCGCTGACGCGCCTCCCCGAGCGACGCCCGCAACAGACTGAGCGCCTGGTACACTCCGTCCTTCCAATCCCATTCACGCCCCGGCGCCGGCGCCGTCAAACACGCCTCCGCCCGGTGAGTGGCCATCAAGATCCGCACGCGTTCACTTCGCCCCTCTTCAAGGGAGGTTTCCTGCAGTGCCGCAAGCCGATCGTTGGGGGGACGCTTTGTCCCGTTTGATTTGGACATGGTTCGAAGGCGGTGAAAGGTGATTGATGACTGACGCTGTGAAACACAGAGACCGGGAGTCGACGAAAGGCCGACGTTTGCTTGAAGGCAATTTCTATGCCGATCGGCGGAAGGCCGAAGACCTTCGAAATCGGCGCTGACGCGGCGGCCGATCACGTCAAGTTGGCTACAACTTGTCGCGGTGAGCGGACAAACTGTCCGGCGACTTTTCGCCGGTGAACAGTCGCCTGCGAACTCGGTGGCGGGCCACGGCGTAGCTAATCTCCCGGACGACACCTCGAAATCGATGCCCCCGCCCTCCTGGAATCTCCTTTCCGCGATGCACGATGACTGAATCACGAGCCTGGAAAATCCTGATTGTCGACGAAGCCCCCCAAAGCCGTGCGACGATGGCCCGCTGGCTCGGCGGGCGCGGCTACAACCCGGTGGCGGTCCCCGACGGCGAGTCGGCGGTCGAGTTGATCGGCGAGGGTGTGGCGGTGATCATCACCGATTTAAACATGCCCAAGACCGACGGATTGGCACTGTTGGAAATCGCCAAGCAGAAGGCGCCTCACGCGATCGTGATCGTCGTCTCGGATGTCGAGAGCGTCGACGCGGCCGTGGCGGCGTTGAAAGCCGGTGCCGATGATTTCATCCCCAAGCCGGTGAACCTGAGCGAGCTGACCGAGCGGATCGAAGCGGCACTCCGCCGCCGGGCGATGGCCGAGCAGATTGCGGCGCTACAGTCCCAGCTGACCCAGCAACAGGGGCTGGACAACATGATCGGAACGAGTGCCGCGATCCGCGCCCTGTTCGAAAAAATCCGTCTCGTCGCGGACACCCGCAGCACCGTGTTGATCACCGGAGAAAGCGGCACCGGAAAGGAGCTGGTCGCGCGGTCGATCCACCGGCTGAGCCGCCGCGCGGGCAAACCGCTGATCCCCGTCAACTGTGCCGCGCTGCCGGAGTCACTGGTCGAAAGCGAATTGTTCGGTCACAAAAAAGGCGCCTTCACCGGCGCCAGCTCCGACCGCAAGGGTTTGTTTGAAACGGCGGCCGGCGGCACGCTGTTCATCGACGAAATCGGCGAATTGGATCTCGCACTCCAAGCCAAGCTGTTGCGTGCACTGGAAAACCGCACGGTCATGCCGATCGGCGGGTCCCGAGAAATTGATGTCGATGTGCGGCTGGTCGCTGCGACCAATCGAGAACTCTTGCAGCAGGTCCAATCCAAGGAGTTCCGCGAGGATCTGTACTTTCGGCTCAAGGTGGTCGAATTGACGTTGCCGCCGCTGCGCGAACGCAAGGACGACATCCCGCTGCTGATCCGCCACTTCATCGATCAACTCTCCACCGAAAACGAGCGGCCCGTCCGAGACATTTCGGCCCCCGCACTGGAAGCGATGATGGCTTACAAGTGGCCCGGTAACGTTCGCGAACTGCGGAATACGCTGGAGGGCATCATCGTGTTGACGCTGGACGAAATCATCGACGAAAAACACCTGCCACCCCACATCATCGGCGCCGAATCCGCTCAGACGATCATCCAACCCGGCATGACACTGGCGGAAATTGAACGTGAAGCGATCCGCAGAACGCTGGAACACACCGGCGGCCACCGGACGCAATCCGCCGAACTGCTGGGCATCAGCGTGCGGACGCTGCAGCGCAAGCTGAAAGAGTACGAATTGGAAACCTAGTGCGTTGTTCCATTGGCACGTTGACGATACCTATCAAGGTCGCCGTGTTCTCCGAACTCGGCGCACCCGAAAAAGCGAAGCGTTGCCCCGCGCCGACATCGCAGACAGCGACGACTGTCCAGACCAATCGAAGAGGAAGCTGCGGCAGACGACTCGCGTCACGACACCGGCGCCGGCCGGCGGAATCACTCGCGGGAAGCGGGGGTGATCTTGAGCTGGACTTCTTGGTCGCCTCTTCGCACCGTGATCCCGACTTCCTCGCCGATCTTCAGCGCTTCGATGGCGTAGGTGTAATCGTAGATGTCTTCGATCGTCTTGCCGGCCAATTCGATGATCACGTCACCGCCTTGGAGGCCCGCTTTGGCGGCCGGGCCGTCACCGGCAACCCCGCTTAATTTCAAACCCTTGATCTTGCCCGCGGCGTAGTCCGGCACGGTTCCCAAATACGCGGTCAGCCGCGCCCGCGGCACTTCCTCTTCCTGCCGCTCGCCTTCATCCAGCTTGAACTCGGGAACCGAGTCATCGCTGAGCATCCCGCGGGCGATCAAGGCGAATAACCGCGCCGTGTCGGCCGCGCCCTGGTAGTTCAGCTTTTCTTTGGTGTCCCTGGGCGTGTGGTAGTCTTCGTGGGCACCGGTGAACGCCGACAAGATGGGCACGTCGCGGGCGACGAACGCCGACGCGTCGGTCGGCAATCGCGTGCTGGTTTTGTCCAGGGTCAGCGAAAGACCGACCGGGACGTTGCGGCGGTTGACCAAGGATTCGAACTTCGGCGACGAACCGATCCCCTGGATCACCAATTTCTCGCGCAAGCGGCCGACCATGTCCAAGTTCAGGTAGGCGGCGATCGCCGGATTCAGTGATGCCGCATCGGTCGTCATCCCGTGAGCCCGCGCCACCCGCTCGGCTTCTTCGTCGACCTCCGCTTGGGGTGCGTCGGGATAAAGCGTGTGGAACGATTCGATGAACGCCTGGGATCCGAACAGGCCCAGCTCCTCACCACTCCAGCCGGCAACGACCAGGTCGCGTTTGGTTTTCAAGCGTCCGGCCCGTTGTTCGTCGGCCAGGTATTGCGCGATTTCCAACATCGCCGCGACCCCCGATGCATTGTCATCGGCGCCTTGATGGATCATGTCCTGCTCGTCGTCCTTGGCCAGCGAATTGCTGCCGGCGCCGCGCCCCAAATGGTCGACGTGGGCGCCCAGCATGACGAACGGGTAAGTCGGTTCGGCGTCGTCGCCGCTGGGCAGTCGCGCGATCACGTTTCGCCCGGTTCCGGTCTTCCGCTCGATCTCGATCGTGGTGGCGACCTTGGCGCCTTCCAAGATGTACCCCATCGCCAGCGAACCGTCGTCGAGTTGCGACTGCTGTTCTTTCAAATCTCCGTCGGCGTCGGAGAACAGTTTGGCGGCCATCGCGTTGGTGATCGAGATGGCGGCGATGCTGACGCCGGCCGAGGCGGTGGAATCAAACCGGATCAGCTCGTTTTGGACCTTGCTGGTCGGTCCGGCGACGAAAATGATCCCCTTGGCCCCCATGTCGCGGGCGAAGGTCGCCTTGCGTCGCGGGGAACTGAAACGGGCCAGTTGCTGCCGTCGCTCGGGCGTGATGTCCTGGGGCAGATCACGAAACACCATCACCCAGCGGCCCGCGACATTCAAATGGACATAGCTGTCGTATTCCGGCGCATCCTCGCTGGCCGGCACACGCATCCCGTAGCCGGCAAAGATGACTTCGGTGGCATCCAAAGATCCGTCGGCGGAAAAGGAAAGCGGACGCCAATCTTTATCCAGCGTCGCCGTGTGGTCACCGATCACCAGCGAATTGTTGTCGGTCAGCGAACAGCCGGCGGGGAATTCGAATTCGTCAAAGAACGTTCCCGACTCGCCGGCGGGAACAAACCCCAGACTTTCCAGATAGGCGGCAACGTAGGCCGTCGCCCGACGTTCGCCTTCGGTGCCGGTCAATCGGCCTTCCAGTTCGGGCCGCGTCAAGTAATCGACGTGGCGGGCGATGTCGGCGGGGGTGAATTGCGGCGACGTGGTTTCGGCCGCGCTGAGCGCCGCCAGCCGATCCTCCGATTCCGAATCGGTCAATCCCAGCCGCTTGCGAATCTCGGCGTCGTTCCAGTTGCCCAGAAAGATCTGGGAGCGTTTTTCGGGGGTGCGATTGCTGGTCCAGGCCATCCGATCGCCGCCGGGCAGGAAAACGGGCAGCCCGTCAAAGCCATCGGTGCAGGTCACGCGGACCGGTTGCCCTTGGCCGTCGGCGCGGACGCAGTAAAGTTCAAAGTTGCCGAAGCCATGACGGTTGGTGGTGAAGATCAAGTAGTCACCGCTGGGATGGTAGAACGGCGCCCAACTCATCGCGTTGATCTCGGTCAGCCGGCGGACGTCGGTCCCGTCACTGGCCATCGTGTAAATCTCCGCCGTCGTCCCGTCTTCGGAAAACCGTCGCCAGCAGATGCGTTTTCCGTCGGGCGAAAAGAATGGGCCGCCGTCGTACCCGCGGACATCGGTCAACCGTCGAACATTCGATCCGTCGGCATCCATGATGTACAGATCGATGAAGTAGGACTTGTCGGTCTTCAGCAACTCGGCGTCGCGCTGCGAGAGCGATTCGGTATACGCGGCGCGATTGGACGCAAAAACGATTTGAGTCCCGTCGGGGCTGTAGCTGCCTTCGGCGTCATAGCCCTGCGCGTCGGTGATCCGGTTGTACGATCCGTCGGCCAATCGTTCGTAGATTTCGAACTCGGGGTCATAGTCCCAGGAGTATCGCGGTTGTTTGCCGCTGCGCCGCAGTTCCAGCAGCTCGTTTTGTTTTTCGACCGACGTTTCGTCATGGTGGGTGCTGGAAAACAACACGCGATCGCCGTCGGGGTGGATCCAGGCGCATGTCGTCTTGCCGTGGCCGGGGGAGACTTGATCCAGGTCTCCGGTTTCCAGATCCATCACAAAGATTTGGTAGAACGGGTTGGCCGGATCACGCTCGCTTTGAAACACCATGCGTTTTCCGTCGCGGCTGAAGTAGCCTTCGCCGGCGCGTCGCCCGTCAAAGGTGATTTGTCGCGCGTCGCTGATCAATTCCGCTTCCTTTGCGGGAGACAGCTCGGCCGACGGATCGGCTGACGGGTCGGCCGGTGGTTGAGCGGCAAGGAAGCTGGCGGGAAGGGTCAGCAGCAGCAGGAAAGCGAGTTGTCGCATCGGTATTTCAATCAAGGTTTTCTGGCTATGTGGGAGACACGTGGTACCGACAGCCTGTTCGGTGGTCGACAGCGTGTTGTCGTAGATCATATCAGAACGCGTTTTCGTGGTAGACCGCTCGTCGTATACCGCAGCTTCGTGTTCGGTTTGGGCGGACAGTCGCCGTCCTCTCCGAGGTCGGCGGGGGAAACGCTTCGCGTTTGCGTGCGCCGAGTTCGGAGAACACGGCGACTGTTGGAACGCATCGTCAATGACGTAAATCCAGTGAGATTCAGGGGTCGATCAACCCCTGGGCTCCGCGCAACCGGATCAAATCCTCACTCCAGCGGAGAAACAATTCTCTCCGCTCGGCCGGGTCGCGAAAGACCCGCACGGAGGTGGTTTTGTGACGGATATCGTCGCGGACCAATCCGTGCAGGTCGTCGTAGACCGCCTCGGGTTCCGGTCCATCGGTTTCTTCGGCCTGACGCCGGGCCGTCGCTTCGAAACGAAAGACTTGTAACCAACCGGGACGCTGGACGGCCACCAGACGCACGTTCTTGAACTTGGCCGTGCCGCCATAATAACCGTTCTTGGTCAAGTGTTTTCGGATCTCCAGTTCCATTTCGCGATCGCCACACCAATCGTTCCATTTTTGTTGCAGCGATTTCAGCAGCGCGATCATCGATGGCCTCGTGGGGGCGAAGATGGGGAACTCGATTGTAGGCGGAGGGACACCCGTGTACGACAGCCCCTTCCGGGCGGTCGTGCGGGGGAATCTTGTGCGACGACCTGGACGGGACGTCATCGCAAGTGGAGAGGTAGGAAGATTTTGGAGGTAGGAAGATTGGCGGAACCGAATGGATGCTGCACTTCATCATTTTCTTACCCCAAAAATCTTCTTACCCGATTTCTGCAGTCGGCTAAGAAAAACCGGTCACGTGTGCGAACCGGATGATCTCAGTTCAGTTTTACTGTCTGGCGCAGCCCCCGTCGTCCGTGTGGGTACTATTGCGCGCCGTCCATCTTTTCTTTCAGCAACATGACTGCGGTCTGGAAATCCTGGTTTTCCGGCTCCAGCCGGGCCGCTTTCTCCAGCTGCTCCAGCGCCGCGTCCAGCTGGCCGTCCAAGTACAACAGTAAACCGTAGCGGTATTGGATGCCGGCGATTTCGGGAGCGAGTGCGGCGTCGCGTGCCAGCAGCGGCAGTTCCTGCTTGCGGAGCGTTTTGACCCGCCGCAACAGTGTCTCGCGTTCGCCATCGGGAACGCCGGGGGCGATCTGTTCTAACAATGCCGCGAAATTGGTGCGGGCTCCGACCGCTTTGGGCTCGACGCGGATCGCCGTCTGGTAGGCCTCGATCGCTTCGCCATAGCGTCCCAGTTGTTCACAGATGCCGGCCCAACCCATGTGCGCCCCGGCGCGGTCGGAGGCGGCCATGAATTCTTCGTGGACTTCGTTCAACACGGCTTCCAGCTGGCTCCGTTCGGAGGACGACAGCCGGCCGAATGCGGGCGATCTCAGCAGTGCACGTGCGGCCGAGGTGCGAACCAGACGCGATTCGTCGCTCAGTAGCTTCATCAGCTTGCTCTTGCCGGTCGACGCGTCGGCCATCGCCAGCACCGAGGCGGCGGTCGAGCGGACCAGCGGATGTTGGCCGCTCTTGCCGACCAGTTCGGCGGCAACGCGTGGCGCGGCGCGACTGCCCTGTCGTGCGAGTTCGTCCAACAATGTGGCTTTGGCGATCGCCGGGACGCGCTGGTCGTCGAGCGTCAGCATCTCGATCGCCCGCTTGGCGGCCTGGGGATCACCGCGGCGCAGCGGCACCAGGGCTTCGGCAAAATGCAGCGGTTTCTTTCTGGTCGGGCCATACCATTTCTCGCACGCGTCGTCACACCACCGGTCGGTTTGACGCATCAGTTCGGTGATCGTTTCGCCGTCGGTTCCGATCGTGGCGGCGCCGTCTTGTTCGGCCGCCAGCAACCACTGCGAGTATTCCTTGGACTGGAATTCGTCGCGGTGCTCGGTGGCGATTTGGGGCAAGCGATCTTTGACGTGGCAATGGCTGCAAGCATTGGGGGTTCCCAGGCTGACCGACAGATCCGGCCGCGGGATTCGCAAGCTGTGGTCACGCCGCGGGTCGACATCCATGTAAGTCGTGTGCGGCATGTGACAGTTGACGCACTTGGCGCCCTCGCTGCCCGGGGCGTGATGATGATGCGCCGGGACGTCGTACTTGCCGGCGGCGTGTTGGTGACAGTTGGTGCAGGTTTCATTGCCGGGGAATTTCAGCTTCAGCGAATGCGGATCGTGACAATCGGTGCAGCGGATGTCTTTGTGGTACATCTTGCTTTGGATGAACGATCCGTAAACGTAGACCTCGTCTTTGATTTGACCGTCGCCGTGATAGGTCGCTTCGCCGAGTGTTTCCAGGCGGTAGTGGTCAAAGTAGTCGGGTCCGGCGGCAAAGTGCGGGTCCATCACGCCGCGGCGGCTGTGACAGGGGGCACAGGTTTGCAGTTGGGGTTCGGGATCGGCGCCTTTTAATTTGGCCAGTCCATAACCATGGCGTCGGTCCCAAAACAGCGACTTCTTGTTTGCCAGTTCGACGTGCAAGGATGCGGGGCCGTGACAGGCTTCGCAGCTGACATCGATTTCGGAAAACGTGGTGTGGTACGTCGCCGAGGCGGGGTCGAAGTTCTGTTTCAGGTTGGTCGAGTGGCAATCGGCGCACATCGTTTGCCAACGTTGTGCGATGCCGGTCCAGTGCAACGGGTCGTCGGCGGCAAGTTTGTCGGCAACGTCCGGTGGTCGCAGGTAGAACCAGCGGTGGTCGCGGGAGTCCCAGCTGATGCGGAGCACTTGCAGGCGTGCGACGTCACATTCGGGCATGTCGTCGCTGCGATCGAATTCGACCATGTACTGCTGCAGCGGGTAGACGCCGAAGACGTACTTGACTTCGAAGTCCTGCATCGTGCCGTCTTCGCCTTCGGTGTGAACCATGAAGCGTTTGCCGTCGCGGTACAGCCGGTTGACCAGGCCGTCATGTTCGAACGTGACATCGTTGAAATCGCCGAGCACGGTTTCGTCGGTGGCCAAGTCCATCGCCTTGTCGTGATCGGAACCGAGGAAGGATTCGGTTTGTTCTCGATGGCAATCGATACAAGCGTCGCGGCCGACATAGCGGCGTGGCGCGCCGGCCGGTTCGGCCGACCAATAATCGGCAAACACACCGCCGGCGATCAGCGTGCCCAGGGCGGCGGCGACGATCAACCAACGCCGTGAGGGCTGCTTCAAGGGCTTGGGGTTCGCTGGCGGGGTGGGACCACCGGTGGCGGCATTCTGCGTGGCTTGCCCGACCGAATTGGGGCGGCTGGATGATTGTTGACGACGATCGGACAAGATGGCGTTCGGGGGTCAGTCGAGGAGGGGGGGGTGGGGCGAGTCGCTTGGTGGAAGCGACGTCTCGCCGGGGGGAAGCGTGCCGCTCCCTTCGTGTGGAACCGCAGATTGTTGCAGCAACCGAACCGCTTCGCTTCGCATTTGATGGATCAGGTACGTCCGATTTTCGCTTTTGGGTTCGATTTTGTCGAGCAACCGTGCGGATTTCAGAAGCATTTCCGCGGCCCGATGATTTCGGCGGGGCGACGAAGCTTCTGCCGCGGCGTGCGGGAGCCGATGCGGTCGCCGTGGTTGCGTCGGGCGTTTGGGATCGAGGACAGATCCGTCCAGGATGCTCGGGGTGCCTCGTAGCAGTTCCTTCAATTCCTCCGGCAGTTTCACCTCCGCCGTGGCGGGGCCGGCGACCTCACGACCTCCCTGCAGCAAGCGTGAAATCGCTCGCCGGGCGGCCGGATCATCCTCGGGCGGGTGCTCGGTCGGCAGCGGAACATCGGGCAGCAGCAGCACGTCGTTCGGCGGTGCGGCAAGCATCGGTCCGGTGGACAGGCAGGCGTGCAACAGAATCCCGCCGATGGCGGAGCACCAAATCGCAGGTCGAACTCGCAAAGACAGCATTGGTCAAACCGAATGGAAGGAGCGGGCAAGCGGCCGGGCAGAATAGCGTGTGTCGTGGTTTCAGGCCAACAACGATTTTGCTGCGAAGAATGCTTTCGAAGTGAGCCAATGTTTTTTCAAAAATCGTTCGGGCTTTCACGTCGCGAGGGTGGCGGTTGATCGTCCAAAATCTAGACTGTGTTGATGATGAAGGTGGAATCCGGCGGACGGTTCAGCATTGCTGCGAGCCGCGCTTCGGCCGGCTCGCCAATAAACGCTTGAACGCTTACAACAGACCAGGCCCGTGATCGGCATCGGTTGATATGAATAGCTTTAGCTTGGACTACATCGACGATTTGTACGTCCAATATGTCCAGGATCCCGAGAGCGTCTCGGAGACCTGGCGACAGTATTTTGAGCAGTTCTTGGTGAGCTCTCCCGCGACGGCAAAGAAACGCAGCGCGAGCGTTTCGCAAAGCCCCCGCGCGTCGGTCGCACGGTCCGCCGGATCGTCCAAACCCGGCGGCAACGGCGCCGCCGTGGCCCTGGCCGAACGCAAGGGATCCACCGGCGACGAAGCGACCGACCAGGCGTTGTGGATGTCGCGGATGCAGGATCGCGTCAACCAGCTGGTCCGCGAGTATCGCGTCCGCGGGCACCTCAAAGCGCAGCTCGACCCGCTGGGCATCGATCGCGGCGACCGACCGGAATTGAGCCCGCAACGTTACGGGCTGAGCGAAACCGACATGCAGCGTCGGCTGGATTCGTCGGCCGTCGAACACGTCAAAGGCGACACGCTTGACGTCATTTTGACGAAGCTCCGCAATACCTACTGCCGTTCCATCGGCGCGCAGTTCATGCACATCGACAATCGCAACATTCGCGATTGGTTGCAGCAGCGGATGGAGAGCACCGAGAACCGGCTGGACCTGCCCCACGAAACCCAGCGACGGATTTATGCGCGGTTGGCCGACGCATCGATCTTTGAAGAATTCGTCCGCCGCAAGTTCGTCGGTGCGAAGACGTTTTCGCTCGAAGGGGCCGAAACGCTGATCCCGTTGATCGACCTGGCGCTGGAAAAGGCCGGCGAGCACGGGGTCCAGGAAGTCGTCATGGGGATGGCCCACCGCGGTCGTCTGAACGTGATGGCGAACATCCTGAAAAAACGCGCGATGAATATCTTCTGGTCCTTCGACGACCCGAACCCGGAGATGAGTCGCGGCGGCGGCGATGTCCGCTATCACCTGGGTTACAGCAGCGACTGGAAAACCGCTCGCGGGGACCACCTGCACATCTCGCTGTGCTTTAACCCCAGCCACTTGGAATACGTCAACACCGTCGCGATGGGACGCACCCGTTGCAAACAGGATCACCGTGGCGATAGCGAGCGTCGACAGGTGATGAATGTGTTGATCCACGGTGACGCCGCCTTCGCCGGCGAAGGCGTGGTTCAAGAGACACTGAACCTGAGCCAGTTGAACGGCTATCGCGTCGGCGGGACGCTGCACATCATCATCAACAACCAGGTCGGGTTCACCACACTGCCGGCCCAGGGGCGCAGCACGACCTACGCGACCGACGTCGCCAAGATGCTGCAGATCCCGATCTTTCACGTCAACGGCGAAGACCCCGAAGCGGTCGCCCAAGTCGTCTCGCTGGCAATGGATTTCCGCAACGAATTCCAACGTGACGTCGTGATCGATCTGTATGCGTTTCGTCGCTGGGGACACAACGAAGGCGACGAGCCGCGTTTCACCCAGCCGCGGATGTACGCCGAAATCGACCGACGCGCCGGCGTCCGCGAACAATACCTCAATCGGCTCAAAGGACTCGGCAAAATCTCCGACGAGGAAGCCGAAGAGATTCAAAAGGAGCGGACCGAAAAACTGGAATCGGAATTTGACGCCAGCAAGAACCATCAGTTCGTCCCCGACACGCAAACCCTTGCCGCCAACTGGAGCGACTTTTTCGGCGGGGTCGAACCGATCGAGCCGACCGACACAACCTTTGACGAAACCCGCCTGGGCGAACTCGTCGACGCGGCGACGCGATTGCCGGAAGGTTTTTCCCAGCACAAGAAACTCAAGCGGTTGATCGCCAATCGCCGCGGCATGGCCGCCGGCGAAAAACCGTTCGACTGGGCCACCGCCGAACTGGCCGCGTTTGCAACCCTACTGTCCGACGGCCATGCGGTCCGCCTGACCGGCCAAGATTGCCAGCGGGGAACGTTCAGCCAACGTCACGCCGTGCAGCATGACGTCAAGACGGGCGAAACCTACATGCCGCTGGAACACCTGGAATCCAACCAGGCCCGCGTCGAACTGCACAACAGCCCGCTCAGCGAAGCCGGCGTGCTGGGGTTCGAATGGGGTTACTCGCTGGATGCCCCCGACAGCCTGGTGCTGTGGGAAGCTCAGTTCGGTGATTTCTGGAACTGCGCCCAAGTCATCGTCGACCAGTTCATCGCCAGTGCGGAAGACAAATGGAACCGCTTGAGCGGATTGGTGATGTTGCTGCCACACGGTTTCGAAGGGCAAGGCCCCGAACACTGCAGCGCCCGCGTCGAACGGTTCTTGGCGATGACCGCCGAACACAACATCCAGGTCTGCCAACCGACCACGCCGGCACAATACTTTCACCTGTTGCGCCGACAAGTGATTCGCAAGTGGCGGAAACCGTTGATCGTGTTGACGCCCAAGAGCTTGCTGCGGCACCCCGAGGTGGTCAGCGATCGCAAGGAACTTGCCGAAGGATCTTTCGAGCGAATCCTGCGTGACAAAGATGTCGATTTGTCAAAGGTCCGCCGCGTCATGTTGTGCACGGGCAAGATTTATTACGACCTGAAGAAACGTCGGCAGGAACTGGAACGCGATGACGTCGCACTGATCCGTCTGGAACAACTGTATCCGCTGGAAAGCGATGAACTGATCGCCGCCCTGGATGGCGTTCCACGCGACGCGGAAATCTTTTTTGTCCAAGACGAACCGCGAAACATGGGCACGTGGCCTTACCTGAAGTTGAACTTCGGCGACGACTTCCAGAGCGCCGGCTGGACGTTGACCCCCATCACGCGCGCCGAGTCGGCCAGCCCCAGCACGGGCAGTATGGCGGCACACTTGCTGGAGCAAAAGGAGCTCATCGAAGCCGCCTTTGCCGGGCTTTAGGATCCCGGCCGATGGACGACACCCTCGAAAGGATGTCGTACCGTTGATTCTTCGTCGCTGCAAAGCAGCGACCCCGGGCGGCTAAAGCATGGACACCAGCGCATGTTGGTGTTTAGCATTTAGGCGACTCCTCTCGCTGCAAAGCAGCGACCCCGGGCGGCTAAAGCATGGACACCAGCGCGTCTGCGGGTACCCGCAAAAACGTTTTGCCCAAAAACGTTTTGCCATCAAACAGTTCGCGCATCGATGACTCGTACCATGCGTTACAATCGCGACGGCGCCACGGTGACGCCTGGGGCAACCCGACTGGACTTCTCTTCATGGCCGAAGCACGGATGAACACGCTTTCTGTTAGCCAGCTTTCAACACTTCGTTGGGACCTGGAGTCGGACGTTCACGCTTACTCGCAACGTGGGTTTGGAGGCATCGGGCTTTACCGCCCCAAGTTGGATGATTACGGGGTTGAGCGAACGATCGAGTTACTGAGCGAGCATTCGATGGTGGCCACCTCACTGTCCTGGGGCGGCGGGTTCACCGGCAGCGACGGGCGTCCGTTCGAAGATGCGGTTTCCGATGCCGTCAACGCGGTGATCCAAGCTGCCCGGTTGCGCGCCGGCACGCTGATCGTGCTGGCCGGTGGAAAAAACAATCACATTAAAACCCACCTTCGCCGAACACTCTGCCAAGCGCTTGTTCGGGTGGCCGCTGTCGCCTCGGAACACGGAATCAAACTCGCGCTCGAACCGTTTCACCCCGGTTGCGGCGACGAATGGTCGTTCGTGCATGACCTTCAATCCACGTTGGACATCATCGAACGTGTCGACAATCCATCGTTGGGATTGGTGCTGGACACGTACCATGTGGGAATGGACCGCGCCGCGCTACGCTGGTTGCCCGATGTCGCCCAGCACATTCACCTGGTCCAACTCGGTGACGGGCGCCATTGCCCCCATGGTGAAATGAATCGGTGCCTGCTCGGTGACGGATGTGTTCCGCTGCCCGAACTGATCGAGCTGTTGCACGAGAACGGTTACTGCGGCTCCTGGGAAGTGGAAGTGATCGGTGAAGACGTCGAATTGATCAGCTATGACCATTTGCTCGATCACACCAAACGCTACCTCGATCACACGCTGGGACAGTTGTGTTGAGATCGGCTGTCGCGCCGCAGCCTTTGGGGGCCGATTGATGTCCCGCTCGTTCCAAGGCTCTGCCTTGGAACGCACTGCCGATGTGGCTCCTGCCACATGCACCACGCTCGGTCCAGGCTCCGCCTGGGCGGCGCAAAATCTCGCGATTTGTTCGCGCTTTCGTTCCTAGGATTCTGGCGTTTTCGATTCCGCTTAACCCTCTCGGGATCAGCCGCTTGGCGCCAGCCTACGGGCCCTCAAAGACGCTGGGGCCCGAACGCTTGCGCGAATCGGCTGATGTCACTCGTGTTTCGTCGCCCGATGGCGGCAGTGAGTCGACCATCCATCGCGGAATGATTTCGCTGGAATTCCGAACCACCGCAAAATCCAAATTTTGCGCAGCCCAGGCGGAGCCTCTGACAGCCAGTGACGCGTGTGGCGGGAGCCACACAAACAGTGCGTTCCCAGGCGGAGCCCGGGGAACGAGGGATGATTCAATCGCCCATCGCCGTCAGGGCGGACATCCAATCGCCGGCGGAGAACCGCAGGTCGTCGCGTTTCTTGTCGATCGCCTTGTTGAGCTTGGTGTGAAGCTTTTCGTTGATGTCGTCGATCAATACTTCGTTGACGATCTTTTCGGCCATTTCGCCCCAAGTCTCTGCCACCTCGCCTCCGACCTTGCTGATCCGGTCGACATGCAGTTCATCCAGATGCAGCGATGCGGAAGTCACATTGGGGTCAATCACGATCGCCGGCGGGAGCACCGAGTAGTCGGGGTAGCTGCTCAGCCGGCCGCTGAGGGTGAGCCGAATCTTGGCGTGTCCGCGGACTTCGACACTGTACCACTGGACGCCCAGGTTCCAACGCTCGATGCGCGCCGAAAAATCCAGCGGGGTTGCCAGATCACACTCGATCATCCAGGCGGCGTGCTCCTCCGGACCGCCGTCGGTCGGGGTCACACTGCGAACGGTCGCGTTGACCGGTCGCGGCGCCGACGGCTCGCCGGGAAACTGGATGTGGTAACGCGTCTGCAGCCCCTGACGCACGTCTCGCCAGCGACGATGGGTCTTCAGCTGCACCCCGTCGCGACGGATCCGCACCCCGGCCCAGATCTTTTTCGTCCGCTTCCAGTTTTTCTCGCCATCGTAGGCATGCGGCAGTTGGGCGACCGCCAAGTCCACGAGCGACTGAACCGTCGCCCGGGCTTGGTCGGAGCTCATCACCGAACCGAGTTCGCCGGTGGCATCGGGCGCAACCGTCGCCGGTGCCGCGGGGTCTGCACGGCCATCAGGTGCCGCGGCGAACACGAAGGTTGCCGCGGCCAGAAAGAGCGTTGCACCGCCCAGCCGGTGTTGGCGTGTCGCGTTTATCGGTAGACCACCGCAAAGTAGACGCCATCGCGGCCGGCCACCATCGCTGCGCCGGCCGCGGTCATGCGTGGATCGCTGGTGTAACACGCGGAAACTCCACTGGGCGAAAAGGAGCTGGACCAGCCGACACCTTCGTAGCGGCCGGGGGCAAACGATCCCGGCGGATGCGACTTCAGGCCCATGCTGGCCATCTGACGCGCACGCCGCTCGGCAACCGATTGCAATGCAGGGTCATATCGCAGGGTTCGCAGTCCTTGTCGAGAGCGCTGGTTGTTCAGCATGCCCAAAACGTTCTGAACACCATTGCTGGCTTTCTGGTAAGCGACTTGCGCCACAGTTCGAACCGGGGTTGCCGAGACCGATTTGGCCGGGCTTGCCGTCGCCACCGGTCGTGCCGAGCCGTGAACTCGGCCGCATTTCGGACAAACTTGCCCCGAAACCGTCGCCACCGGAGCGGTCACTGCGGGGGTCGTTGATTGAACCACGGTCGATTGGGCAGCCGCCTGGTCTCCAGACATGATCATCAGCAGCGCCGGGCAAAGCAATGACAGGACTGCATGAAGGCTGATTTGCGAAATCGCGGACAAACGCACGTTAGTTTTCTCCCACTGGAAGTACTTTGCTGGCAGCCCTTCCGTGTAAGTCAACGACGATCAAGTCGCTGACGGTGGTCTCTGCCAGTCGCGGCGACCGACCTTCAGGCCGCCGCGGGTCAATTGGCCGCAAAGCATCTCGATCGGCCGAGTTTGCGGAAGGGGCAGAGTGGGTCGAATGCGAAAGTTTTACGGCTTCGGCCGCATTGGCACGCCCCTAATCAAAACACATCAACGGCTTGCGGCGACGGGGAGTTCCGGCAAAAAAATTTACCCGAGTGTCAACATGGGAGAACTGCGTCGCGCAGGCAAAACCAGCTCGGCGTGAATCACGAGGCTGGTCGGACGGTGTAGCACCAGCGAAACGTCCCGGTCGAGGCGATCGGACCGTCGGGTTGGATCCGCATCGCCGCGTCGTCCAGGACAACGGTCGACAGGTCCTCCGGAACGACCCTCATCGCGGCTGACGCGTCGTAGCTGGTCCCGAGCTGCTTGGGCGTTTCTTTCACTCGGCAGGCCCAATCAAAGCGAAAACCGTCGGGGGTCGGTTCCACGCTCAGGCTCCAGTGGCTCGTTCCGGCGCATCCGACGCCCAGCGCGACCTCTCGGCCCTCGATCGATTCGATGGATAGCTGTTGGATCGGAGGCGAATCCGGCCAGGCGAGCCCGTCGGCGCCGCTGCGGCACGCGATTCGGTCGGCGCCGAATTCGATGGCATGTTCAAATCGATCCGCATCCCACTGAAAAAGGACGCGACCAAGACGATCGGGGTGCGGAAGTGACAAGGGAGAGGCGGAGGTTGACAAGTTTGGCATCGGGGACGGGGGAAACGGTGAGGGGCTGGAGCATCCGCGGCGGGACGATCGCATTGACGAAATACTCTCATTCAGAGGTCGTGCGGTGATTCAGTCGTTGATCAAAAAGGGGGTTTACGACTTTTCCCGGCCGCCGTACCGAACCATCCGGACGGTTTGTGCCCACCGGTGGCAGCGCGAACCCATGGATCCCGACCGCATCAGATCCGCGGGTTCGCGCTGCCAGCCGTGGGCGATCGTTCCTCTGCTCTCTATTCCCGCTGGCCTTGATGACGGTCACCGACCGCGACTTCCCTCGCTATTCCATGCCCTCACGTTCCGGGAACGTTGTGCACGTTGAGGGCGTTGAAGGCGCGGAGCAGGTTGAGGCCATTGGCCTGGCTTTTTTCGGGGTGGAACTGCGTCGCGAACAGGTTGTCGCGGGAAACCATCGCGCAGAATTCGTGGCCGTAATCGCAGGCCAAGGACATCACCGAGGGGTCGGCGGGGCGGACGTAGTAGGAGTGGACGAAATAGAAATGGGTTTCGTCGGCCAAGTCCTCCAGCAGCGGCGAGGGGGAGGTTTTCCGGACGGTGTTCCATCCCATGTGCGGGACTTTGAACGTGTCGGGCAAATCGAAGCGGACGACCTCGCCTGGCAAGATCCCCAACCCGCGATGGGTCCCGTGCTCGTAGCCTTCTTCGAACAGCAGTTGCAAACCCAGGCAGATGCCCAGGAAGGGGCGTCCGGTATCGACAAAATCGCGAATCGCCGGCGCCAGGTCGCGGCGGTTGATTTCGTCCATGGCGTCGCCGAACGCGCCGACCCCTGGCAGGACCAGTTGTTCGGCCGCTGCGATTTCGTGCGGATCGGACGTGAACCGGGCTTGGCCACCGATTCGCTCGATCGCTTTTTGGACGCTCCGCAAATTGCCCATCTGGTAGTCGACGATCGTGATCATGGCGTGTGATTCGAAGTGGAGTGGCGTGCGAGATGCGGGCGTGGGAAACCCTGAGGCTTCACCTTCTGGCGAAGGTAGCTACGTTTGAGGTGCCACATCGACGCAGCTACGCTCGATGAGAGCAATGAATCGCTGTCCCGCTAGTCTTTAGCGACACACTACTGGGAAACGCGTTCGCTGGCAAATCCCCCTCAATTGCCGGCAAAACGCTGGGGCGTCGGCCGTCGCCCAGGCCCGTCGCAAGGGGGCCATATGGCCGGTCCATCGGTGGCGGAGTGGACGTCAGCAAACGTCTGATCTACGATCCCTGCTCCGCTCTGTCGGCAATTTGTCACACGCCATTGGCCCAACCAGACCATAGTTTTCGATGTCCGATTCGCTCCTCCCGCTGCGTCGACTGATGCAAACCTTGACCGAGCGAGCGCAGAGCCGTCCGGAGGGGTCGTACACGACCAAGCTGATGGCCGCCGGGACCGGCAAGATCGGCGAGAAGATTTTGGAAGAGGCCCACGAGTTGATTGAAGCGGCCGACGAGCCCGGGGATGCCGGACGCCAGCACTTTGTTTATGAAGCCGGGGATCTGATCTACCACACCCTGGTCCTGTTGGCCTATCGCGGCGTCGACCTGGACGAGGTCGCGGCCGAACTGGGGCGACGCGAGGGGACGTCCGGGTTGGTCGAAAAAGCAAACCGAAATCAAACGAAAACGGACCAATAGCCCCCGAAGCGAACGACGATGGGACAACTGAACAAGAATTTAAGAATCGGGCTTCCGAGCAAGGGTCGGCTGAGTGAGTTGTCCGGCGAGCTGCTGCTGCAAGCGGGGCTGAGTTTTCGCCGTCAAAACCGCGGCCTGTTCGCCAAGGTCAAGGGACTGCCGATCGACCTGGTGTTTTTGCGGACCGATGACATTCCGACCTTGGTGGCCGAAGGCGCCATCGACATGGGATTCACCGGCAGCGATTTGGTCGAAGAAGCCAACGCCAACGTGGCCACGCGAATGCGGTTGGGTGTCGGACGCTGCCGATTGGCGATCTGTGTTCCCGATGACAGTGAAATCCGATCGGCAAACGAGCTGGACGGGAAACGCATCGCCACCAGCTTTCCCCACATCACCAAAGCCTACTTGGGCCAACACAACGCCCTGGCCCATATGGTTTCGCTCTCCGGCAGCGTCGAAGTGATGATCCAGCTGGGGGTGGCCGATGCGATCGTCGATTTGGTCGAAACCGGCAGCACGTTGGCGGCCAACCGGTTGCGAATCCTGGAAGAGATCGGATCCTATGAAACGATTCTGATTCAGAACAACGAAGCCTGCCGCGATGTGGAAATGGCCGATCGAATCGTCCGACGACTTGAGGGCGTGGTGATCGCCCGGGACTACTCGTTGCTGGAATACAACATTCCGACGGCCAAGCTGGACGCAGCGGAAAAGATCACGCCGGGATTCAACTCGCCGACCATCGGCACGCTCGAAGACGAGGCCTGGCGCAGCGTGCGGGTGATGGTGCGGAGCAGCGAAGTGATCGACGTGATGGAAAAGCTGGAACGACTTGGCGCATCGGCGATTTTCCAAACCACTATCTCCAACTGCAGACTGTAATCACAAGCCATGTCCAGCGACTATTCGATCGAAATTGATGTTCAATCCGTCAAGCAACTCCAGGATTCCGACGAGTCCTTTTTGTTGCTCGATGTGCGGCAACCCGAAGAGCACGCGACCGCCAAGATCGACGGCAGCGTGTTGATCCCGATGGGGGAATTGGGGCAACGGCTGGACGAACTGGAACCGCACCGCGAGGGACGAATCGTCGTGCACTGTCACCACGGCGGACGCAGCATGCAGGTGACCGAAGCCTTGCGGTCACGCGGTTTCGACAGCGTCCAAAACATGGCCGGTGGAATCGACGCCTGGAGCCTGCAGATCGACGGCAGCGTGCCCCGTTATTGATCGCACAGGCAGCGCATGTTGGTGTTAAGCCTTCAGGCGACTCCTCTCGCTGCGAAGCAGCGACCCCAAGCGGCTAAAGCCTGGACACCAGCGCATGTTGGTGTTTAGCCTTCAGGCGACTTCTCTCGCTGCGAAGCAGCGACCCCGGGCGGCTAAAGCCTGGACACCAGCGCATGTTGGTGTTTAGCCTTCAGGCGACTCCTCTCGCTGCGAAGCAGCGACCCCGGGCGGCTAAAGCCTGGACACCAGCGCATGTTGGTGTTTAGCCTTTAGGCGACTCCTCTCGCTGCGAAGCAGCGACCCCGGGCGGCTAAAGCCTGGACACCAGCGCATGTTGGTGTTTAGCCTTTAGGCGACTCCTCTCGCTGCGAAGCAGCGACCCCGGGCGGCTAAAGCCTGGACACCAGCGCATGTTGGTGTTTAGCCTTTAGGCGACTCCTCTCGCTGCGAAGCAGCGACCCCGGGCGGCTAAAGCCTGGACACCAGCGCGCTCCCGTTCGCTCGGTGCCTTCCCCCTTTTCGTCGCAGCGCCGGGGGGCATGGAACAGCGGATTACGAGTGAATCTTGGCGGTCCATGCGGCGGACCGCGGCGGGGCCGGGTACATTAGGGGTTAGGGAAGCCAACGCCCTAGTCGTGCAAGCAGCCTGGGACGAACTCGATGCAGCAGGTTCGGCCAAGTGGCTGCGGACGACTCTCATCGATGATTTTGACGCATGCCGGAGGCCCCATGTTCACCCACGAAAACCAGTCGCGACGGTCCGACAACGCCGCGGAGTCTCCCCCACAAGCCTCGGTCGCTGAGCCATCGGATCGGCATGCCTCTGCTGCGGCGAGCCATCACCACACCGTTCATCCGGATGTCGCCCGCGATCTGCTGGAGAAAATCGAAACGGTGCGGTCGCGTCTGCAAAGTGTGATCCGCGGCAAGTCCGACGTCATCGATTCGGTGCTGACGTGCATCTTGGCCGAAGGCTCGGTGTTGGTCGAAGATGTCCCGGGGGTGGGAAAAACGACGCTTGCCAAATCCATCGCTGCCTTGATCGACTTGGAATTTCAGCGGATCCAATGCACGCCCGACCTGTTGCCGTCGGACATCTTGGGCAGTGCCATCTTTCAACCCACCAGCGGTGAGTTTCACTTTCGTCGCGGGCCGATCTTTTGCAACTTGTTGATCGCCGATGAAATCAACCGCGCCTCACCGCGGACCCAGAGCGCGCTGTTGGAAGCGATGGCGGAATCCCAAGTCACGATCGATTCGACGCAGTACCGGTTGGCCAAACCGTTTGTCGTCATCGCCACACAGAACCCGACGGGTTTCGAAGGGACCTATCCGCTGCCCGAATCCCAGCTCGACCGATTCTTGTTCCGTTTGTCGATGGATTATCCGGACCAGGAAAGTGAGATCGAGTTGTTGCTCGACCAGGCGTCTCATGATCCGTCCAGCGAGTTGACGCCGGTGATGCACCGTGATGATCTGGCGACGCTGCAGCGATTGGTGCGCGAGGTCACGGTGGATCGAAAGGTCGTTCGATATTTGGTCGCGTTGGTCAATGCGACGCGTCACGACAGTCGATTGCGGGTCGGATGCAGCCCCCGCGGATCGAAGATGTTGTTGCGTGCCGCTCAAGCCCGCGCGGTGCTGGACCAGCGTGATTATGTGTTGCCCGATGACATCCAGGAAGTTGCCGTGGCCGTGCTCGCGCACCGTGTCTCGATGCGATCGGTTTCGACGTCCTGGAGTGATGCCGCGGCGGTGATCGACGAACTGATGCGACAGACGGAGGTGGTGGTTTGAGTTTGGACGCGTCGGTCGAGCCATCGACACCCTCCGGCCAGGGCTCGCCCCCCTTTGGCCAGGCACCGCCTTTCTCAAACCAGGGCCCGTCGGTCCCAGATTCTGGCGGCGGTTTGTCGTCGCGGCCGGGCAACGGCGTGGGGGATCGCGCCGACACGCCGGTCGGTTTCGGGAGGCGATGGATTCGGCGTGGATTTTATTTTCTCGGTCTTGTACTGACCGCCCCGATTCGGAGTTATCTGTCGCTTCGACGCAGCATGACCGTCGCTTCAGTCTCGGTTCTGTTGGCCGCGTTCATGACGCTCAACGTGATTTGGGGGTTCCCCTGGAACGGCATGATGGGGGCCTGCATGGCGCTGCTGGTCGTCGGGCTGGCGATCAATCGGATCATGTGTCCGCGGTTAAAGCTGAGTATCGCACTGCCTCGATCGGCCGTCGCGGGCCAGCCGTTTTCGGTCAACGTCCACCTGACCAATGTCCGCAAACTTCCCGCGCTGAATCTGCGTGTGGGCTGGCACCGTGAAGGGGTGCGTGACATTTATCCCAAACGCAATGCCATGTCGTGGGACGCGTCCGAACCGGTGTCGTTGGACCTGTTGCGTAGCGGTGATCAGATGCAGTGGCACGGTGCGATGCGGTTCCACGCTCGTGGCATCCACGACCTACCGGACTTTCAGGTCGCATCCACCTTCCCGTTTCATCTGTTCTATTGTCGCAAAGGTGTGTCGACCGAGACCCAAATCGCGATCACGCCGGCGCCGGCCAGCGACGACGATGACCCGACCTCGCGTGCGATGTTGGCGGCGATCGGTGATTGGTCCCAAAAACTGGTCGCCGGTGCGCCGGTGGAATACGTCGGCAACCGAGAGTACGAGGTCGGCGTTCCGGTTCGGCGCTGGGACTTTGCCTCCTGGGCACGGCTGGGGCGGCCGATCGTTCGCGAATACCAGTCGCCTTCGATTCAAACGGTGACGTTGATCGTCGACACCTCGCAGCGAGACGGTGACGAACGTTCCACGTCCCGCGGCGCGGCCCGACAGCAGCGGCGGGAAGCGGAGGAGTGGTTTGAACGATTGATGTCGATCTCCGCCACGGCGATTGCGGAAATCACCCACCGGCGCGTGCAATTGAACCTCTGTGTGACCGACCAACCGGTCGTCGACCGCCCGATGCGTGGCGGGGCGAGTTCGAGCGAAGGGGCCGAGAGCATGTTGGTCCGTTTGGCCGCCGCCCAACCGGTCGATCCGGTCGTCGGCGAAGCGCGCATTCTGGAAGCGATCCAATCCAGCCGATCGCAACCGACGCTGATCTTTTCCATGTTCGATCTCGGTGATCAGGATCGCACCAGTTTGGCCAACACCTTGCCGGGACACGTGACGTACATGACGATTCGAGCGCCGCGGCCGAGCGAGCGGTGGGAGTCGACCGGAGAGAGCGATGAACGATAAACCGATGCATCGACGAAGTGCGTTGATCGAGGCGGATCAGGTGAACGATTCGGCGGCCCGGTTTTGGCTGCTGCCGGGGCTGTTGCTGGTCCAAGCGATCTTCGTCGGATCGGCATTCGAAACGCTGACGACCACCCTGGGCGCGATGTGTTTCAGCTTGCTGGTGGTGGGGATCTTTTTGCAGGGATTTGGAAAACGCAAACCCGCCACGGCAATGCTGTCGGCCCCGAAAAGCCCGCGCGATTCGTCGACCTTCCAGGCGGTCAACGCGACCGACCTGGCGCGCCCCGAAGTCTCGTCCGAGGCCCCCGACCGCTACCGGTTGTTGCGCAAGATCGTGTTGGTTCCGACGTTGTTGATCGTCAGTGGATTGGGTGTGTCGTTGCGGATCGTGCACCACATGTCGGGCAACTTGAACCCGATCGCGATGGTCGTCGACTGCGTTTCCCACATGGCGTTTCTGGTCATGGCAACGCTGTGGGTGTTTTATCCGCGGCGGGGACACCCGGCCATGCTCGGTTGCGGGTTGCTGTTGGTTCTGACGACGGTGACCGGCGGCGGTGTCAGCCAGACGATCACCGGCCAGTTGGTCGCCGCGTTGGCAACCGTGATCGGATTTGCATTCGCGGCGGACCACATTTTGCGACGCTGGCAGACGCATTCCTGGCGGAAGGGACGCCAACGATTGCAACACCGATCCTCCAAGGTGAAACCCCGGCAACGATCGGCGCCGCTGCCCCGATCGACGGTTTCGATTTCCGGCGATGTTGACCAGACGGCTTCGGGGCGCAGTGCACTGATCTATTCGGTGTTGGCCCTTTCGATCTTGTTGATGTCGACCAGTGCCGCCGGGCACGTGGCCAACCGCATTGTTCCGGGATTGCAACTGGACTTTTTCGATCGGCTTTCGCAATCGCTCGAAGCGGTGACTGCCAACACCATCATCGGCGGATCCCGCTACGTCCGTGGCAGCAAGTTGGGATCGGTCCGAAAACATATGATCGGCGATCCCGGGCAGACGGCGGTGCGCGCGTTTTCGGTCACCGCCCCCGGGTACCTGCGTGGCACGGCGTTCGACCGTTACCGCGATGGCGCTTGGACCGCGGCCACGCCACGCAACTTCCGGCGGGGAACCGACATGACGCCGATCCTGCCGCGGGTTGCCAAGATCGAATCGCCGGGGAAAACGCCGCTTGAAATCAACAGCAGTACCAGCTTGGATCGATTTCAGGTCCGCAAGAATCCAGGTGCAGACCTGGTCGGGACGATTGAGGTTCATAACGTCCCGCTGAAAGGGCGCATCGTCTTTACCGCGCTGTCGACCGACTGGATCGAAGCGGCGACGTCCGGGGCAACCCTGTCACACCACGACATGGTGCTCAGCGGCGTGGACTCGCGCGAGCCCTACGTGTTGGGGATCAGCACCGATACGCCGCGAGAAGTTCTCGATCCGATCCGACGCGAAATCTTGCTGTACTTGCCCGATCGATTGCGTGCCTCCATCGCCCCCCTGGCTCAATCGGTCTGTGCCGGTCGTTTGACGGCGCCGGCCAAGGCCCGTGCGATCGAGGACTTCTTTCAGGACAACTACCGCTACTCGTTGAAGGACGTGGAGACCCCCTCGGATACCGATCCCATCGATTACTTCTTGAGTTCCCGGCATCCGGCGCACTGTGAGTTTTTCGCCAGCGCCGCGGCCGTCTTGCTGCGCGCCCAGGGTGTCCCGACGCGCTACGTGACCGGTTACGTCGTCACCGAACGCAGCGAAGGGGACGATTATTGGTTGGCCCGGAATCGCGACGCCCACGCGTGGGTCGAAGCATACGACGAGATCACCGAGCGTTGGTTCCCGGTCGAAGCGACGGTGGGCCGGACGTATCGGACGTTGATGACCGAAGCGGACTTGATCAACACCGCAGGTGGGGCGTCCGCCAGTTCGCTGGATCTGGAGGAGGACCAATCGCTGCTGGGTTTGATCATCGGGCGACTGTTGTCCTTTCGCGCGACCGACTCGTTGACCGTCGTGTTTCGGATCGCACAGTTTCCCCTGTTTTGCATCCTGGTGGCATTGCTGTGGATTCGCCAGCGACAAAAACAACGCGCCGGCAGTGACCCGATGGAATTCCAGAGTCGACACATGCTGCATCAGGTCGACCGCAAGGTTCGCCGCCACGCTTTGATTCGCCAACCGACCGAAACCTTGCATCAATTCGCCGCCCGGGTGGAAGCCGCCGCGGGCGAGCGCAGCGATGTGGCGAGCTTCTTGATCGGGGCTGCATCCTGGTATCGGTCCTACGCCGCAGCTCGCTATCGCGGGTTGATGCCGACGCCCATGGATGGAGCGGGCCGTTGAACGAGCGTTGGGACTGCAAACAAGTCGACGCGCAGACGATTCGGTTTCGCGTCCGGGTGACGCCGAAAGCCAAACAGGCCACCGTGGGCGGCACCCACGACGGTGCGTTGAAGGTCGCCGTCACCGAAGCCCCCGAAAATGGGAAAGCGAATCAGGCAGTGGTCAAAGCGATCGCAAAACAACTTTCGATCAGCAGAAGCAGCGTCGCGATCGTCTCCGGCCAGACCTCGCGGGTGAAATCAGTCGAGGTTCACGGCGTCTCGGCGGACCAGGCGACCGAGCGGCTCGGGGTCTGAACCGGCACGACCGGCACGACCGGCCAGATTCGCGAGCCCGCACAGTTTCTCTTGCCCGTTCTTGCTCCCTAAACCGGCGCCTTTGCCTAATCGGCGTGCTAGGTTTTTCTGGCCCAGCGTTCAGCACACTTCCAGCGAGAACCATCGTCAAGCTAACCGTCACATCAGCCGCGACTTTGCTCGCCGGCCGTGGCGGTCGCAACGCATCGCACGGGGCCAGATGGTTCGACTGTTTCCCAAGGAATTCAACGCATGCCTTCTTCGAAAGCCGACACGTCTCGAAGCACTGAAAGCCGCAACGCATCTTCGAAAAGCAATTCAAACGACACCGCGGGCGATGCCAACGAGCAGATCGTCACGCTCGATCGCCGACGCCCAGGCGCCGAACGCCGCGGCGGCGATCCCGGTGCATTGGATGTCGGCGTGATGAAAAACCCGCGACGCAAAAAACAACGTCGCCGACACATCGATCCGACCACCTGCGAACGAGATTATTCGGATCCCGAGATCGAATTCATGCGTGCGATGGATGACTACAAACGCAAGAGCGGTCGCATGTTTCCGACCTGCAGCGAGGTCCTGGAAGTGGTCCGCGACCTCGGCTACTTTCGGCTGACCGAACAGCAAATCGATCAGCTGGGCCTGGGAGACATCGACGACGAGGCCGACGCGATCGACGCTGAACAAGATGAGTGTGACGAAGCCGAGGCAGACGCCTAGACGGCTGATTCGAGCAAGCAAACAAGGGCATCCGGCTTTGGGGCAAAGCCGGGTGCCTTTTTTTTTGCCCGTCGGCAGCAAGTTGAGAGGTGGAACCTTCAATCCAGCAAGTCGCCTTCCCTTCCGGCATTGGTGTCTACACAACCTACAATGGCTCCCTTCTCCCCCGGCTTTGCGCACAGAGAAGGGCTGGGGATGAGGGGGCCAGCGGCTCGGAAACTGGTCGGAGGTTCGGCCCCTCACCCCCAACCTGGCCTGATGAAAAGTACGTGGCGTCGAAAACTGGTGAACCGGCAACGATTGAAAATTGCAAAATGAACAATGCAAATTGCGAAATGATTTGAGCGACGATTCCCGGCAAATTTGAATTTTGCAATGAACAGTTTGCAATTTGCAATCGAGGGATCCAGCAGAATCGCTGAACGTCCCCGAACCTGCCCAACGTTCCAAGTTCCATTGATTTTCGCCAGCTCACCCCCACCCCCTCTCCCCAAAACAGATCGCGGTCATCATCACTGGGCGATCAAAGTCGATTGCGCGATCTGTTTTAGGGAGAGAGGGGAGCCATGTCCTAGATTGGGAGCCGGCTTGTGTAGACACCAATGCTCTCTGGGAGAGTCGCGGAGGAGTGAGCGACGACGCGGGGAGGGGTGATCCACATTTGACGCGATCGGCGGACGAACGCTTGCCCGGCGATTCACCGTTCGACCTCCCCTCGCTGCGCTCGACCCTCCTGCCAAGGAGGGTGTTTTCCAAAAACCGCACGACCTCTACCAGGGAGGGTTAATTCTTAACTTAATGCCAATGTCTTTTTTTAACGTCCCCGAGCCTTTATACCCGCATTGAGCGTCTCGATGATCTCGTCGACGTCATAGACGCAACCGCCCCACGCTCCACCGCCGACCTGTTGCAGCGCCGCCCACAGTCGGGTGTCGTCGGGCATGTCCGATTCCACCGCCAGCTCGGGATGCGGCGAGCGTTCGTCCAGAAGCACCGCGGCGGGCATCCCGTCGGCCGATTCGATCAGCTCGACGCGACCATCCAGTGTGTTTCGGTCGATTTCGATTTCGATCACATCACCATCGCGAACCTTGGCGATCGGACCGCCGGCGAGCGCTTCGGGCCCCACGTGGCCGACGCACGCGCCCGTGCTGACGCCCGAGAATCGGGCGTCGGTGACCAAGGCGACGTCTTTGCCGAACGACAGGTATTTCAGTGCGGACGTGATTTGATAGGTTTCTTCCATCCCGCAACCGAGCGGACCGCGTCCGATCAGCACCATGATGTCACCGGCGACGATCGGCTGGCCCCGTTGGCCCTTGACCGCCGCGATCGCATCCCGCTCGCTGGTGAAGACCCGCGCGGGACCACGTTTGCGATAGACGCCGTCGTCATCGATCACGCTGGGGTCGATGGAAGTCGCTTTGATCACCGAGCCTTCCGGACAGAGGTTGCCGACGGGGAAGCTGACGGTGGGGGTCAGCCCTTTGGCGGCCGCCTTTTCGGGCGGCACGATCACGTCATCCGGGTCCACCCCGTCGGACTGGGCAAGCCGGTCGCGACAGAACGCCCTGCGATCGCTGGTTCGCCATTGATCCAGGATTTCGTCCCAGGTCATTCCGGCAACGGTCCGCGCAGACGATTTCAGCAACCCCAATTCGCGCAAGTGCCAGGCGACTTCGGGCACGCCACCGGCCAAGAAAAATCGAATCGTCGGGTGCCCCATCGGGCCGTTGGGCAAGCAGTCGACAAAGCGGGGAACGGAGCGATTGATTCGGCGGAACGTTTCCGCGTCGGGTCGCGTCAGCCCCGCCGCGGCAGCGATGGCAGGGATGTGCAGCAGCAGATTGGTGCTGCCGCCGACGGCCGCGTGAATCAACATCGCGTTGTAGAGCGCATCGTCAGTCAAGATCTCGCCCAGCGTGGCTCCGGCGGCGACCAACTCCATCGCTACGTCGGCTGAATCACGCGCCATTTGGGTCCAAATAGGACCACCGCTGGGGCCAAGGGCGGCGTGGGGAACGGTCATCCCCAGCGCTTCGGCAACGACTTGGCTGGTCGCCGCAGTTCCCAGGAATTGACAGCCCCCGCCGGGTGTGCCGCACGCACGGCAGCCTTCCAGCGACGCCTGTTCCAACGAGATTTCCCCTTTGGAATAACGCGCGCCGATCGATTGGACCTTGCCCGCGTCTTCCCCCACGGTCGCCGGCAGGGTCACACCGCCGGGGACCAGCACGCTGGGCAACGCCCGGGCGCCGGCCAAGGCCATCATCATCGCCGGCAGCCCCTTGTCACAGGTCGCGATCCCGATCACCGCTTTGCGTTGCGGCAGCGAACGGATCAGTCGTCGAAACACGATCGCCGCGTCGTTGCGGTACGGCAACGAATCGAACATCCCACGCGTCCCCTGGCTGCGACCGTCACAGGGGTCGCTGCAATAGGCCGAAAAGGGGACGGCGCCCCGCGCGGTCAGTTGCTCGGCGGCGGCACGCACCAACAAGCCGATTTCCCAGTGTCCGGTGTGGTACCCCAGCGCCAACGGCGTCCCGTCGTTCTCTCGCAGTCCGCCTTGCGTGCTGAGGATCAAGTATTGGTCGCCCAACACGCGGCGAGGGTCAAATCCCATGCCGACGCTTTGCGTCAACCCGAACAGGTCACCCGAGGACCATGTCCGCAGAATCTCGTCGGTCAGCGGCAGTGTTCCGGAGGGCCCAGCGGCGTGGGTGACAAGCGAATCAGGATCGGGCGGAGTGTCGAAAAAAGAGGGCACGGTGTCGGATGCAGGGAATCAGAGGTGAAAGAAAACGTTGAAACGGCGGCCCGCAATATAACAAGCTTGCTGATCGGGCTGGATGCGTGTCGGCGGCGGGGGGCTGCCCTGTATCACGACCCTCGATTGCCCTCGTTCCAAGGCTCCGCCTTGGATCGCACTGCAGGTGTGGCTCCCGCCACACGCCGCGGGCAACCGGAGGCGGAGCCTCCGAGGGCGGATGCTGGGGAAAATAGGACCAATGGGACATAGAGGACACATGGGACCGAGGGTGATCGGGGACGCTGGCGTCCTCTCAGTCACATCGGTCCCATTCGTCCTCTCTCCACCACCCGCCCAGTCGCCACCGCACTCCCAACTCCCAACTCCCAACTCCCAACTCCCAACTCCCAACTCCCAACTCCCAACTCCCAACTTGAAACAAAAAAAGCGGCGTGACCACCCAGGCCACGCCGCTTTCGCAATTCAATTCTCTCGATCGAGAACCGTTACCGGTTCGGATCGAACCCGGTTTGGGCGAACTCTTCTTCTTCTTGGATGATGATCCGTGGGGTGACCATCAACATCAGGCTCGATGCATCGCGGCCGACGGCGACGTTTCGGAACAGTCGGCTGATGTAGGGGATCTTGCTGAGCATCGGGACACCGCGTTCGGAGCGTCCTTCGCTGAGTCGTTTGATCCCACCGAGCAGAATCGTTCCACCATCGGGCACGCTGACCGTGGTGCTGACCTGCGTGAACGCAAAGGTCGGCAATTGGACGGTCGAACCGGAGATGATGTCTTCTTCCTCTTCGGTATCAACCGCGTCGTCATCGTTGACCACGCCGTCACCGTTGGTGTCCTCTTCAGCCCGGCTGCTGCTTCGGGTGGTTCGTGAACCTTCGAAGGTGAAGGTGTCGACGTCACCGATTTGGCTGAAGAAGGGCACCAGGGTCAGACGCACGAACCGTTTGTCGTCGCTGACGATCCCTTGCACGTTCAACTGGGTGCCTTCGTTCAGGACCACGATCACGGGCTGTTGGGCGACCGCGAAGTCACCGACAACGGGCGTGATACTGGTCACGAAGGGCCGCTGGCTTTGGTCAGAGATCGTTGCGATCTGGCCGTCGAACAGCGTCACCTTGGGAGCCTGCATCACGTTCGTCCGGTCATCGCCCTGTGCGGCTTGCAGGAAGAAGAACGCTTCGATGTCGCTGAGGATGGCGAAACCGATCGAGGACAGGGCTCCGGGGTCGGGGGCACCGAAGGCCGGGACGACACCGAAGGATCCGTTGTTGAATTGAATGTCCAGGTCGGCGGTCGGCAAATTGGTCAGTCCGTTCCACCCGACGGTCACACTCGGTCCGCTGTCGTCATCGGGCAGCGTCGTGACGTTGTCATCAAACTGCACGTTGAAGTCGACACCGATCTGTTCGAAGAACGTGTCGGACAACGTGATGAATCGAACTTCGATCGTGATCTGCAGGTTTTGCAGCGAACGCAGCGACTCGATCAGATCGACGATCTGGTCGTGAACATCGCTGGTCGTGCTGATGATCAGACTGAGGTTCTGGGGATACGGAGCCATGGTGCTGTTACCACCAAGCGCTTCCCAGGTGTCCGGAACGACGGTCGTTTCGATCAGGTTCATCAGCGAATCAAAGTCGGCGAATGAACCGCCACCACCGCTGCCGTTGGGCGGGTTCTGGGGACCAAAACCGCCTTGGGCGCCGCCGGGGGCGTACTGGCCCAACATGTTCGGCGACATCTTGCTCGGCTGCAGGGCGTTGGCCTGGCGCGAGGCAAGGTCGGTCATCCGAACGGGCATCATTTGCACGTCCATCCGCGGGTTGGTCATTTGGTAGGCGGCACGCAGTGCCCCTGCCAAACCGTCTTCGTAGCTGGACGTGAAGTTCGGGATCGGGGTCACCAAGTCGGCGACCTTGTAGACCCGCGTGATCACGTTGGCTCGCTTGGCTTCGGCACTGGTGATTTGCAGCACCTCGTTCTTTATCTCGTAACCCAAGTCCAGCGGCTCGAGAATCAAGTTCAATGCGCTCTTGAGTTCGATCTGGTTTTGCAGTTCCAGCGTGACCGGCGTATCGATCTGAACGCGAACGGCTTCCATCGCCCGTTGGTTCATCACGATCGGCATTCCGGTGATCGTCTTCAGGTCTTCGATGACCTCGACCAGCGGACGATTACGGTACTGGACGTTGACCGGGGTGCTGAGCTGTTGTTTCAGCTTTTGCTCTTGAACGGTGCCGTACAGCGAACCGGTGTCACGAGAGCGACGCAGGGTCAATTCGTGCCAGGATTGCGGATCACGTCCGAACGTCATCGGCTGATTGGGATCCAATCCGTCGCTGATCGAAGCGGAGCGTTCGACGTCTTCCAAGCCTTCGTAAACCAGTTCTTCTTTGCCGGCTTGGATATCCCGCATGATTTGGTCGCGGGTTGCAAATCGGCTTTTGTGGAACATGGTCGTTGCGATCGTCGATCCCGGTTTCAGTTCGCCGACCTGTTTGGCAACGACCTCGGCTTCGGAAAATCGACGTTCGCGGATCAAGTCGTTGAACGTGTTGACCAGTTCGGAAATCTCTTCATCGATCTGGGCTTCGCGAGCGGCATCGGTGGCCATCTCGGTGCGGACCGCATCGTTCTGCAGTTCCAATTCGATCGACGCGCGATTGGCTTCGACGTATTGCTTTTGCTTTTCCAATTCACGGTCGACCAATCGGGCCAGTGTGCGTTTACTGGTCTCATCGACGTTGGAGCCGTCGACACGGCGTCGCAATCGGTTCAGGCTGTCCAGCGCGTCCAGCGGCGCCGACTCTCGGATCTCTGCAGCACTGGCGATTTCCGCGGTGATCTCTCGATACAGCCGCTGAGTCATTTCGCGAGTTTCGGCGTCGGCTTGATCGATCGCCGAAAGCTGGGGATCGGCTTGGGTTCGCGGCAGCCGTGCCGGTTGCAGCAACGTCAGCTTGTCCTTGAGCCCGCTGCGGGTTGCCAAGTCCAGTTGATCTTCGTATTTCCACGCTTCGACGAAGCGTTTGCGGGCGGTTTCTTGATCGCCGGCTTGAAGCGCTTGCAATCCGGCTTCGTAAAGCTGGTTCGGATCGGCACCGGGTTCTCCCGGCTGGCCTTGCGGCAGCGGTGGGATCGGTGCGCCGAGTGCTTGGACTTGGGCGACGGCGCCGCCGCCCATCTGATTCGGCCCGGCATCGGGTCCGGCGTTGAACAGCATCTGTTGGATGAATCCGGCTTCGTCGCTACCGAGTTCCTGTTGTCCGCCTGCCAAGGCGATTTGCGAATCCAGCGTGCCGGCTCGCTTGGCGGCCGATTCGGCATCCAGGACGAATTGCCAGACGCGGGGTTCACCTTGGGCGAACGCCGACTCGGGGACATTAAGCGATTGAGCTTGGCGAGCCAGTCGCAGCGCGGTGGCGGTGTCGCCCTGATCCAGCGTCGCTCGACCGACGGCGATCAACCGCAACGCTTCGCGTTTGGCGGCCGACGCGTCGGATGCTTGCGGCGCCGGCATCGTGGCCGTCGGCATGCCGGCCAAAGGCGCCGCGGGGTTCCCGAATGCCATCGGTGTCGGCGCGGCCGCCGGAACGTTCAGCAGATCGGCATCGATGCCGGCGATCTGCAAATCGACTCGCAGCCGTGCCAGATCGGCGCTGACATTCGGGTCGGTTTTTGGGGCGGCCGAAGCTTGGCGGAAGGCGTTGACGGCCGTTTCGAATTGACCGCCGGCCATCGCCGCGCGAGCTTGTTGGACAAGCTGTTTCGCGCTCGCGGCAGTGCGTCCCGCGGTCGCCTGAGGCACCTTGTAACCGGCCGGCAGGGCCGCGGTGTTACCTTGTGCGTAGGAAGGAGCGGCAGCGGTTGCCGCACCCGATTTGTCGTTGGATGGCAGGCTCATGCCTGGCATCGGTAGCTGGGCAGAGACGCTGGACGCCCCCACAAGCCACGCCATTACGGCGCCGCCCCATCGATTGCGATTGAGGCCGAAAAGTTTTTCGTGGCGTTTCAACGCGACACTCCTTCTTCGCGGTGAGACTTCGTTGGATACACATGGAGTTTCCGCCTACGTTCACGAAAACCCATTGTCGCTTTTAGCCCCACGGCACGTCTGTCCAACCAATGCGGACCGACCCATCGCGAGTCCCGAACGACGACGGACCGCGTCTGGCCGCCATGATCCGGGCCCGACCCTTGACCGACCGAAGTGGGCGGAAGTGCCGGGAGCTAATGGACTCGGAGCCGGGGATACGCTGTTTTCGAGTGCCCTGTCAAGCTCGGCCGAGCCCGGTTTTTGGCTTTTTTTCGAATTGAAACCCGCCTCGGCACAGGAAATGCCAGACTTGAGTCAAAGCCGACAAAAAGATCACCCCGATGCGTCAATCTGGGGTGTCTAGATAAGGATCCTGGCCGATTTCACGCTGCATCTTCTTGCGTTCCTTTTCGTGATGCAGCAACACCATGCGGTCGCGAAAGTGTTTCTTTTCCACTTTACGTTGGGCGCGGCGGAAAAGTTTGGCGTAGGAGTCGACCGAACTGGTCAGTCGCTCGCCGCGGGCCTTTAGCTTTTCCGCCTTGTCCGGTCCCAGGCCACCTTTCAGGATGTCGTCGTCCAGCGACAGGTACTGGCGATACGACCCCGGGTCGCCCTGGCGTCCACAGCGACCGATCAACTGGCGGTCGATCCGTGCGGCGTCGTGTAATTCGGTGCAGATCACGTGCATCCCGCCCAGGTCGACGATTTCGTCGCTGAGTTTGATGTCGGTACCGCGTCCGGCCATGTTGGTCGCGACGGTGACCCGCCCATGCTGTCCCGCGTCGGCAACAATTTCCGCTTCCATGGCGACGTTATTGGCATTGAGCACCTGGTGCTCGATGCCGATCGCTTGAAGCATCCGCGACAAGATTTCGCTTTTGTCGATCGATCGGGTTCCGATCAATACCGGCCGTCCGGTCTCGTGGATCGTTTTGACTTCGTCCACGATCGCTTTGAATTTGGAGTCCATGGAACCGAACACCCGATCGGCCAGACGTTTTCGCTGGGGCGGACGGTTGGTCGGGACTCGCAACACGGGCGTGCGATAGATCCGCCGGAGCTCGCGTGCGCTGGTCGCGGCGGTTCCGGTCATTCCCGCCAGATGGTTGTACCTGAGGAACAGGTCTTGAACGGTGATGCGGGCGGCTTGGCCGGTCGGAACGCTGATTTCCAGATTTTCTTTGGCTTCGATCGCTTGGTGGATCCCGTCGCGCCACTTGCGCCCTTCGGCCAATCGGCCGGTGAATTCGTCGACGATGACGATTTCGTCGACGCCTTTATCGCCGGGGCGGACGACGTACTGGCGGTCGAGCAGGAATTCGCGAAAGACCTTGATCGCCCGTTCGGTGTACTCGTACAGATCGACCAGCCCCATCGTGCGAACGAGATTGCTCTTGGGCAGCGCACGGACCTTTTGCCGGCCACGTGCGGTCAATTCGTACTGCTTGGTGTCGTCGTCGATCGTGAAGTGTTCATCCAGTTCGTATTCGGAGGCGTGTTCGGACGCCCAACGATAGGTTTCGACGATTTGGTCGCGGACGGTATCCTCGATGCTTCCGATGATCAGCGGCGTCCGGGCTTCATCGATCAGGATACTGTCCGCTTCGTCGACCAGGCAGAAGTGCATCCCGCGCATGACCGGTTTGTCGCCGGAGTCGGAGAAACCGCCGCCACCATCGCCCAGCATTTCGGTCTGGATCCGGTTTTGGGCTCGCAGCAGCAAACGATCGCGCAAGAAATCAAAACCGAACTCTTTGGCCGTGCCGTAGGTGACGGCCGACCCATAGGATTTCCGCCGCGATCCTTGGTCGTCCGGCGTCTGGATGATGCCGACGCTGACGCCCAGCATGGTGTAGATCGGTGTCATCCACTCGGCGTCCCGTTTGGCCAAGTAGTCGTTGACCGTGGCCAGATGGGCGCCTTTGCCGACCAGGGAATGCAGATACAACGGCAGCGTTGCGGTCAGGGTTTTCCCCTCCCCGGTCTGCATCTCGGCGATGTGGCTTTCAAACAGCGAGATGCCGCCGATCATTTGCACGTCATAGTGCCGCATGCCAAGGGCGCGGCGCCCGGCTTCGCGGACAAGCGCGTAGGCCTCGGGAAGCAGCTTGCCCAATTTTTCGCCGGCCATCGCCCGATAACGCAGTGCCAGGGAACGTTTGCGAAGGTCGCTGTCCGATTCCGGTTTCAGCGTCGGTTCCAGTTCACCGATTTCGGCCAGCATCCGCTTCCAACGCACCATTTTGGGGTGAAAGCCGCCGCCGGAGAAGATCGACATCGACTTGGTGCCGACCGTTTGAAACCGCTCGGGAGCGATCGTCGCCGGCGGCGCCCCGCCGGCAGGGCTGGGCGAGGTGTCGGCGGGGATGATCTCGGTCGGTTGGACGACCTTACGTTCGGCCGCCTCTGCCGAGGGAGTCGGATCCGCCGGCGGCGTCGGAGTGGGTTGGCTGCCGGGGGCAGTGTCGACCGGTGCCGTGCCGGAGGCGGTGTCGGCTTCCGCATCGCTGTTTCGATCGACGTCGGCGTCGGCTTGCTCCGTCGCGCGAGTTTGCTCTGCCGCCGGGGGCTGGACGATCGTCTGGCCGCTTTTCGCCGGAGGCACGATGGGCGGGTCCGCCGAATCGATCGAATCGGGCTGTCGTCCTGATCGCACGTCGTCTCGGCCGGTGTCTTGGTCGGTCATCAAGCTGTTGGGGGGACCAATTTTCAAAAAGTTTCTGGCAAAAGCAGCGTGCGAGGGAGCCTCGGGAGCGCCATTCTACCGCTCAAAACGCCGTTTTTCCCACACTTTGGAAAGAGCAGGCAGTTTGAGTGTTGAAGTTGGGAGGGATGCGCCGACTTTAAGCAGCGTAAGGGACGTTCTCGATCTAACGCTCGTTTTCGTCGATCGTCTTATACCAGTCATTCCAGTAATCCCGGACTGCGCGAGACTACCAAAATGAAGAAGAACTTCCGAGGCATGACCCTGGCAGCGCTGTTGCTGTCCGCCTCAGCGTCGGCCCAGGCTGACAACAATCAGTATGTACCCGCCAATGATTCACCACAAGCATTCGTCGGCGATGTCGCCCCCGATGCCCCGGTCCACGTTGGCTCCCATTACCGTTCGCCCGTCGCACCGATCAGCAACTATGCTCCGGTGACCGTCGGCGACCTGCAACCGGCCGGATTCATTGAAGGCGGGTTGAGAGGTTCACGCGGCGGATGTGACAGCTGTGACAGCCCCGGTTGTGACGGCATCGGTTGCGACAGCATGTGTGGCGGCAAATCTGGCGGCCTGGGCAGTCTGTTGAACCTGTGTGGTAAAGACGGTTGGATGCGTGCCGAGGGGATGTTGATGTTCCACGCCGAGCGACAAGCTCCGCCGTTGGTGACCTCGGCTGCCCCTGGGGTGTTTCCCGTCTTGCCGGCAGCGACCATTGAATTCGGCGACGACCTGGATGGTGGACTGTCCGGCGGTGTTCGCACCGACATCGGACGCTACCTGACCGACAGCTTCGGCGTCGGTGGTCGGTTCCTGTGGGTCAGCGAGAACGGCGACGACTACTCCGCCAGCGGTGACCAGACCGATCCCAATGCCCGATCGCTCGGCCGCCCTTACTACTTCGTGCCCCGTTTCAATCCCGGTACGGCGCAAGAAGACTCGGTGATCATCAGCCAACAGAACCTGTTCTCGGGGAATGTCCAAGCGGAATACGCCACGGACTTCTTCATGGCCGATGGTTACGCCCGCATGACGTTCTGCCATAACAAGGCGTCGCGACTGGAATTCATCGCCGGTTACACCTATGCCGAACTGGAAGACATGATCTCGATCACCAGTTTTCGTCAGGACGAAGACACCGGTCGCAACCCGAACTTGGCTGCCACGGAATTCTCCAGTCTGTACGACACCGAGAACCGGTTCAACGGTGGACAACTCGGTTTCGAATCCACTGTGTCTCGCGGACGTTGGACGGCACGTGCGTTGACCAAGGTGCACTTGGGGAACATGGAACAAACGGTTCGCAAAATCGGCACAACGACCGACTATCTGCTGAACAACGTTGTTTCGACTCAGAACTCCAGCATCCTGATCAACGACGAACAGGGAACCGAGACCCAAGACGTGTTCACGTTCATTCCCGAGATGGACTTCACGATCGGGTACCGTTTCCGCGACCATGTCTCGTTCACCGTCGGATACACGTTCTTGTACTTTGACAACGTGGCGATGGCGGGCGACCAAATCGATCGCAATCGCGACACCGGCAACATCGGTGCCAACGTGACGCCCGTGTCCTATGACATCGTCGAAGGCAGCCACTGGGTGCAAGGCATCAGCCTGGGTGCGTCGGTCGATTACTAAGGCGAGCGGAAATCTTCATCGGCCGGTTGGAAGCTCTTGGCGTCATCCGGGATCACAGACGAATCTTCGCAAACCGAACCGATTGAACCGTCAAACGAAAACGCGTGGTCGAAATGGCCACGCGTTTTTTTTGATTCTGCGGTGGTTCAAAATCTTTCGATCACAAACTGAGCCGTAGGCGCTAGCCTCGGGCCTTACAACTCTTAAAGGGCAACCCAAGGCCCGCGGCTAGCGCCGTCGGCTCATAAGGGTAGGTGCCATTGGGCTGGCGTTAAACGGCTGATCCCGATAGCGGAATCGAAAACGGTAAAACTCTGCGAACGAAACCGCGAACGAATCGTTACTCTCCTCTTCTCCAAGCCCTGCCACATCGGCGAGAATCAGGGAAGCGATGGCAGAATGATGGGGGCATCCGGCGTTCGACGACTCGCCGCGTGATGAATCCGGGGAATTGAACTGCATCAACCGACCGATCATTTCAACGAGCACCTTCAAGCATGCATTCTTCGAAAATTGTCTTGGGTTTGTGGCCGATCGCCGGCATCACCACGATCGGCGTGACCGACCGCGACGCGCGGGCGACCCTGCGGGCCGCGATCGACGCCGGCATCACGTCCTTCGACACCGCGTACAGCTACGGGTACGACGGCCAGAGCGATCGTTTGCTCGGGGAGTTCGTCCGTGAGGACCGCGATCGTTTCAACGTCATGGGCAAGGTCGGCCAACGTTGGACCGATGACCGCGAACGCATCGTCGACGGTTCGCCCCGACAGTTGACCTTGGATGCCGAAGAGTCTTTGCGGCGGATGGGGATCGATGCGATGGACACGCTGTTCCTGCATTCCCCCGATCCCAATGTCGCGTTGGAAGAATCCGCCGCGGCGATGCAGCGTTTGCAAGCCCGTGGGCTGTGCAAACGCATCGGGATCTGTAATGCGACGGCCGAGCAAATCGATCAGTTCGCGCGTCATGTCTCCGCCGAAGCGATCCAGTGCCCGCTGAACCTGGTGCAACGTGAAACCCTGTCCGCGTTGATCGGGCCGGCTCAGGCGGCCGGCCGTGACGTGTACGTGTTCTGGACGCTGATGAAGGGATTGCTGGCGGGAAAGATCACCCGCGATCACGTCTTCCCCGAGGGCGATAGCCGGCCAGGGTATGCGATCTTTCAAGGCGAAACGCGGCGTCGGATTCACGACGCGGTCGATCGGCTGCGAGACTTGGGGCGTCAGATCGATCAAACCGTCGCACAGCTTGCCATCGGCTGGGCGATTTCTCAAAGTGGTGTGACCGCCGCACTGGTCGGGGCGCGTCGCGAAGAACAGATTCGGGAATTGGCCGGGGCGCGCGAGATGCCGCCGGAGACACTCGCCGCGGTGGAGCAGATCGTCGACGAGTGCGGGTGTCGCGCGTAGCTTGGATTTGCGATTGCGTGGCGACGCCGCACGGGGGACGAAAGCCGTTGAAGGCCTGTGGATTATTCCGATCACACGTAGGATCAGCCGTTACGCGCGAGCGTACGGGCCTCCAACACCAAGAAAACGCACCGGCGCCCGTAGGCTCGCGCCAAACGGCTGATTCAATCAACAAGCCGTTGGCGACTTCCGCTGCGGGGTTGGGCTCACTTTAATTCTTCGAACGCATCGTCGCCGAGTGCTTCGACCTCTCCGCCACCGAAGTCATCCTCCAGCACCGCTTCGTCGACGCCTTCACCTTCGGCCGCTTCGTCGATCTCCTCGCCCTCCTCCGCTTTGGCGGCTCGACCGCCGGGCGACATTTTCGCGGCGACCGGAACGGCGACGATCACGGCCACCATCAGGACGGCCCAAAAACTGAAGTACAGCATGACAGGAATAAAACGAAGTGGAGTGGTGGTTCTCGATGCGGGTCTAGTTTAGCTCGAACCGCCGGCGGGTGAAAATTTATTCGGTCGGCTCGGGGTCGATTCCCAGATCCAGCCGATCGCGGCCGGAAAACACGGCTTCAAACAGACTGATCGCTTCGGCGTTGGAGGATTTGATGTCCGAGTAGGCGGCTTTGAGTTGCCGTTTCGCTTCGTCGACACGCAGCTTGTTACCGGTCTGTTGAGCGGCCTGAACCCGGCGGGCCAACGCGATCAGCCGGTACTTCCGATCCGTGGTTGTGTCGTTGAGGATTTCGACCAGCGTGGCCTCGGCTTCGGCCGTGCGATTCTGTTCCAGATACAGCCGTGCCAGTTGCAGTTTGGCCTTGCTGACATACGCTTGCATGACGGCGCTGTCGCCGGGCGGAAAGTAGGTCTCGATCGCTTTCCAGGCCTGAACGTCGTCACGCTCGGCGGCTTCCAAGTACTGCTCTTCGACCGATCCCCGGCGGGGAACCTGATCGGGCCGCAGCAAGTCCGCCACCGAGGGGCGTTGCACCTGGGAGGCCGCGGCAACCCCTAGACCGATTGCCAACAGGGGGACCAGACTGAGCGCGAGTGCCCGTTTGCGGCCCCGGGCCCGTTTGCGTTTTTGTTCATCAGCGACGCGTTGCAGACGCGCCGTCGCGGTCGCCGCACCGGCCAAGCGACGCGTGTTGCTCTGCTGGGTGGCATCGTCCCCGGTCAACGCATCGAGCAACTCGCCGGGCGACTGAAATCGCTCGGCCGGATCCTTGCGCAACAATTTGGCAATGATCGCGATCAACCATTCCGGGACATCCTTGTCGCCGCGGACACGGTCCAGCGGTTTGGGCGTTTCGTTGACATGGGAAAACGCCAGCGCCAACGGATCATCGGCCTCGAACGGCGGCCGCCCGGCCAACAGGTGGTACATCGTCACGCCCAGCGAGTACAAGTCGCTGCGTGGATCCACCGGCAGCCCCTGGACTTGCTCCGGGCTCATGTAACGCGGCGTCCCCAAGGTCAGCCCCGCCTGGGTCAGGTCGGCGCGACTGCCATCGGCATCGTTGCCCCATCGGGCCAGTCCGAAGTCGGCGACCTTCACCGAACCCGACTTGGACCACATGATGTTTTCGGGTTTGATGTCCCGATGGGTGATGCCTTCGATCGCCGCCGCATCGAGGGCCGAGGCGACGCCGTACAGGATCTCGATCGCCTGCTCCGGATCGACCGCCCCGTTGCGTTCGACGTATTCGCGAAGATTTTGTCCAGAGATTAGCTCCTGAGCGATGTAGTGCCGCGAAACATCCTCGCCGACTTCGTAGATTTGCACGATGTTGGAGTGATTCAACTTGGCCGCCGCTTTGGCTTCGCGGCGGAACCGTGTGATGTAATCGCGGTCGCGAGCCAGGTCGGGGCGCAACACTTTGATGGCCACGTCGCGGTCGAGTGCCATGTCACGCGCGGCGTAAACGTCCGCCATCCCGCCGCGTCCCAGGCGGCTGAGGATCAGGTAGCCGGCCAGCCGGGATCCGACCAGACTGGCCGTCGACAGCGGGATCGTCGGAGCGTCTCGCGTCGCCGCTGCCGCGTGATTCGTTCCGTCGCCTGCCTTGAAATTACCGTCCCCGGAATTCCCCCCCCCGGGATTACCGTCCCCGGAATTACCGGACGTTGCCCCGGGTTCCGATCCGCCCGATGGCTGCTGCTCGGACCGATTGGGCGTCTCGCCTGCCGTCGGAGATGAGGGCGTGTGGCGGGAGTTTTCGTCGGGTGAATCACTGTCACGTGAATCGCTGTCAGGTGAATCACCGTGCGCCGTCTTATTCATGAAGTCTCTCGAAGTCGCGGTCGGAGTGGTCCGCTCGTTGGGATCGGGTGGGGTGGGATCGCGTGGCGTCCTGATTTACGCCACCGTGTCGGTCGGACCGCCCAGGGAGACGAGTTGCCGATTCATGCTGCCACTGGCAAAGCCTTGCAGGTCCAAAGTGACATAGCGGAAACCGATTTCGGTCAACCGCTGCGACAACTTGGTACGCACCGGGGCGTCGGCGAGTTTGCTGATCTGGTCAGCCGGCACTTCGATGCGTGCCAACCCGCCCTCGTGATAGCGGACGCGTACGTTTGCCAATCCCATCGCACGCAGCAGCTCTTCGGCCTGTTCCACCTGGCCCAATCGCTCCGGCGTGACACGGACGCCATACGCGATTCGGCTGGCCAAGCAAGGCGAAGCGGGCAAGGATGCGTTGGGCAATCCGAAGTGCCGCGCCAACGCCCGCACGCCGGATTTATCGATCCCCAATTCCGCCAACGGTTTCAACACCCCCGCGCGGTCGCCGGCGGCGATGCCCGGTCGATAGTCCCCCAAATCGTCGGCATTGGTGCCCGACACGATCGTTGCGGAATCCAAGTCCGGACTTTGGCACAAGCGGTCGAGCGTCTGGTAAAGCGTGCTCTTGCAGTGAAAACAGCGAGACGCGTCATTGACGCTGTACTGCGGCAACGACACCTCGTCGGTCTCGATCAATCGATGGTCGGCGCCCAAATGTGTGGCGATCGATTCGGCCAATTCGATTTGCCAGCGAGCCACACTGGGCGAGACCGCCGTGACCGCCGTGACCGAATCGGCCGCACTGGCGAGTGCGGCGGCCAACACCACGCTGCTGTCCACGCCGCCGGAGAACGCCACCGCGATCACACCGCGGCCCCGGAACCACTCAATCAACTCTGCAGCCCGCGATTCCACCGGCATCGATTCCAGTTCCGACTGCGCAGTCGGACGGGAACTCACCGCGGATCCGAGTGACAGGTCGGCTCGCTGGGAAGTGGATGAATCGATCGTCATACGGTGTTCGTCATGCAACGTTAGATTGGAAGGTGACTCGAACAAAAAAGCCTGCGTCGAGTTTCCGATTCCCCAGATCGTTCAGCGTTAAACGTCCTTGGTCGACCAACGAATCGAACTGACGGACCGGAACGGCAAGCTTTTCCGACAGCGTTGCCCTTAAATAGTCTACCACGTCGGAGGCCGCGACTTGCGGTGAATGGCCGGTGATCAGCAGCCGAAATCCGCTCGGCGACAGCAGCGACAGACAATCATCGACCAGCGGCCAGAGGTCACGCTCCAGCCTCCATGCTTTGCCCGAAGGCCCGTGTCCGTAGGCGGGGGGATCCATCACAATCGTGTGGTACCGGTTGCCGCGGCGGACCTCGCGGGCGACAAATTTGGCCGCGTCATCGACCAGGTAACGGATCGGGTGCTCGGCCAATCCGTTCAGCCCGGCGACCGTTCGCGCCGACGCGACGTTGGGTTTTGCAGCATCCACGTGGGCGACCTTCATCCCCTCGAGCGCCATCGCGATCGAGCTTGCGCCGGTGTAGGCGAACAGGTTCAACCCACTCGCCTGGCCGCCGGCTTTGGGGGCGGTCTCACGCAGCCAACGCCAATTGGGCAGCTGTTCGGGGAACACGCCGACGTGTCCGAACGGCGTCGGGGCGATCGGCATTCGGATCCCCGCAAACTCGACCTGCAGGTCGTCGCTCCACGCAGTGTGATGTGTCCAACGACGGCGCTGCGGGTCAAACCTGGAATCGACGTCCTTCCACAGATCAGGTCGCTGTTTCCGGCGATCGTCGGCTGCCGGACAGGGACGGTCCAGCAGCCGACCGCCGAACGATTCCAGCTTGCGACCTTGGCCAAAATCCAGCAACCGATAGCCCGGTCCGTGGGATCGTTCATTCACCGTGTTACTCATCGCCCCAAGGGTGAACTCTTACCGATCCCGTGTAAAGGAGACTACAATAGCGAGTCCCTCCCCATAGCCCTTTACGCCCACCGAGTCCGTGATGCCCACCGAACATCGTCCCCGATTTGTCTCGCTTCTGATCGCCGCGATCGCTGCCGGTTCGTTCAGCCTCGTTTCGCTCCACGCCGAGACCTTGTCCGCCCAAGACCCCGATCCGTGGGAACAGAAGAAGGCCGAGCGATTTAAACCGCTGACCGAGAACGACAAGCGTCAAATCGAAGCCGCCGTCCCAGCCGAGCCGGCAGCCAAACCTGCGGCCAAACGTCGTGTTCTAGTTTTCTATCGGTGCGAAGGCTTCATCCACACCTCGATCCCACATGCCAACCAATGTGTCCGCGTGATGGGGGAAAAGTCGAAAGCGTTCGAGGCCGATTTCGCCGACACCTATGACGTGTTCCAGGCCGAGAATTTGGCCAAGTATGACGCCATCTTGCTGAACAACACCACCCACATGCAGTTTCCCGAACCGTCACAGCGCGATGCCTTCATGGACTTCATCATCGGCGGCAAAGGGCTGATCGGTTTCCACGCGGCCAGCGACAACTTCAGCCGGCACCCCGACTGTCTGGCGATCGTCGGCGGCACCTTCGCCGGCCACCCCTGGGGCGCCGGAGGGAAGTGGGCGTTCAAGTTGGATGACCCCGGCCATGTGCTCAACGCCGCCTTCGGTCGATCAGGGTTCTGGCACACCGATGAAATCTACCAGTACAAACCGGAATCGTATGTCGGCACGAAGGTTTTGCGAGTGTTGGTCAGTCTGGATATGAGCAAGGAAGCCGTTTCCAGCCGCATCAACGACGGTCCTCGCGAGGTCCCCGTCTCCTGGGTCCGCAAGGCGGGTGACGGCCGCGTGTTCTACACCAATTTTGGTCACCGCGAAGACACGTTCGCCAATTCCGCGATCGTCAAACACATGCTCGATGGCATCCAATACGCACTCGGGGATTTACCCGCCGACGCGACTCCCACCGACGAAATGGAAAACCTGCAACCTGCGCCAGCCCCCGCTGCACGATAAACCCAGGTCCCACTTCAAGGCCGGCTGCCACCCACCAGCATGGCGTCATAGTTCATTCAATTCACATCAAACCCGCTGCACTGCTTCGCCGAATCTTCACCTCCGGTCCCTATGCTCACGACTACATGACTCGTGTTGGAATCGTCGCAACGGATTCGGCAGCAGCGCCTTGTTTAATATCACTCTCCTTCAGACCAACGGTTCGCGAAAGGGCACTCGATATCACCTTGAAACCTCCCCCTTTCTGATCGGCCGTGGCGATGAGTGTGACGTGACGTTTTCGTCGCGATCGGTCAGCCGGAAACATTGCAGCATCGTGTTTGATGACGCCAACGTTTGGGTCCAGGACCTGAACAGTCGCAATGGAACTGTCGTCGGAGGCGATCCGCTCGCGCCCGACGTTCCCCGACAACTGTCCCATCACGACAGGCTTCGGATCGGTAAGTACACCTTTCGTATCTCGATCCGCGACCGGCAGACCAGGAAACCCCATCGCTTCGGGCCGGTCGACCTTTCGACACTTTCCGGACCTGGCATCGTGCCGCAGGACCGGGCCAAAGGGGCAGCCCAGCTGCTGAGCGAATTGGACGAACTCGCCGCGCGGCTTGATCGCCCGAGCGACGGCAAACCCCGCCCGGCCGACAGGGCAATCCAAGCCCGCCCGGGGACCGAACCCGAGCGTGACGTCACGTCTGCCACGTCCGCGAGTTCACCAGCCGACAAGCTGCGTGATGACGCTTCCACTCAGTCGGGCGATGCTGATGAATCCGACGAGTCGACCAAAGTGACGATGGCGGACGAGCCGCGGGCCAAGGCATCCGACGACGAACCGTCGACTGACACCAAGAAGATCCCGCCACACTTGCGCCCCAAGGGGCCCAAAGATTCCCAGAGCGCCGCCTCGGCTGCGCTGCGAAACCTGTTTGTGCGGTAGGCGATCGCTTTTCTGGTGTACGATGGCCCTTCCGGGCCGTCGCCCGTGGGGCTCTGCACGACGACGTAGAAAGGACGACCTAGAAAGGACGTCGTTCCCCCCTCCACCGACCGCCTCTTAACCAACTTTCAGATCGCGTGGCGTTCCCGAAGAACCGCTACGGCTTGGGAGCCGCGGCGGCCATCACGGTCAGGTCTTCCTGTCCGACGCGGGCACAGAAATCGCCCAGCGATTCATTTTCGTTTCGATTGGCCTTGTATGCCGATGCGATGGCGACGATCTCGTCGACGATTTGGTCCGACGGGACCAGATCTTTGTAGAGGTACGCCAGTCGGTTGCCCAACCAGCCTCCGCCGGCGAACAGGCTGTAGCGGTCCTTGGCCTTTCCGACCAATGCCAAGTCGGCGTTGTACGGGCGGGCACAGCCGTTGGGGCAACCGGTCACGCGGATCGTGAAGCGTTCCTTGTCCAGACCGAGCTTGGCCAGCGGTGGTTCCAGGTCGTCGATCAAACTGGGCAGCCGTCGTTCGCTCTCGGTGATCGCCAGGCCACAGGTGGGCAGTGCGACGCAGGCCATCGACCAACGTCGAACCGTGCTGGTTTCTTCGGTGGTGCGGACGTTGTGCCGACGGATGATTTCGATCAACTTGTCTTTGTCGGCCGGATCGATGTCGGTCACGATGATGCTCTGGTGCCCGGTCATCCGCAACTCGGTGCCGAAGGTTCGGCACACTTCGCGCATCATCGCTTTGAGCTGACGGTGTTCGTTGTCATACAGACGCCCATTTTCGATGTTCAGTCCATAGGACCATTTGCCGTCGCCCTGGTCTTGCCAACCCATGTGGTCGTCAAAGCCGGTCACGTCATCGGGTTCGCAATCGGCAAGCGGGCCGCCGAACTGTTCTTCGACCGCGCGGCGGAATTTTTCGACGCCCCAATTGTCGACCAGATACTTCATCCGGGCGACCTTCCGGTCTTCGCGGTTGCCGTGATCGCGTTGGACCTTGATGACCGCCTTGGCGACTTCGATCGCTTGATCGGGCGTGCAGAACGCCATCCGTTTGGCCAGCGCGGGATAGGTCTTCTTGAGCGCGGGGGTGGTCCCCATGCCGCCGCCGACCAGCACGTTGTAGCCGATGATCTTGCCGTCGCGGACGATCGCCAAGAACCCCAGGTCTTGCGTGTAGATGTCGATGCAGTTGTCCTCGGGCAGGGCGATCCCGACCTTGAACTTTCGCGGCAGATAGGTTGGCCCGTACAGCGGTTCGACGATCGGGCCGCCGCCTTCGAGCGTTTTTTCACCGGTTTCCGGATCGGTCAGCCACAGCTCGTGGTAGGCCGGCGTTTGCGGCGCCAGGGCGGTGACCAATTCGTCGGTCAGCGTCAACATTTCCTGATGAACGCCGTCGGCCCGTTTGGCGGGGCAGCACATGATGTTTCGGTTGACATCGCCACAAGCGGCCAGCGTCGACAGTTCGATCTCGTTGATGCGATGGATCGTTTTGCGGAGGTCTTTCTTGAGCACCCCGTGCAACTGCAGCGTCTGCCGCGAAGTGATCTTCATCGTCGAATCACCGAGTTCGTCACACAGATCCAGCTGGGCGAGCATCTGCTCGCTGGTGATCCGCCCGGCGGGAATCCGACAGCGGACCATCATCGCGAACGCTTTACCGCCGCCGGCTTTCTTCAGCTCGGCCCGCTTGTCGCGGTCGTCTTGTTGATAGGTGCCATGGAATTTCAGCAACTGGATGTCGGATTTGCCGAAATGATCGGTGTCGGCGGCCATCTCCGTGTCGATGGTGCCTTTAAGGTACTCGCTCGCCTCTTTGATTTTTTCGACCGGGCTAAGCTTCGGCGCTTCGGTAGACATCGAGTCAAAAATCCTGTGTGATATCGTTTCGCCGGTCAGGGACCTGGCGACAGATGAACGGTGAATCTACGCGAACTATAACGATCAAACGCATTTCCCACTATGGTAAACCCATCGGCTATCGCCACCTGACAGAACAGGGGTGCGACGAGCTGACGCAACACGAGGCGAACATGACGGCAGTGATTTTGGATGGAAAGCAGGTCGCGGCGGAAATTCGCGCCGAGACGGCCAAGGAAGTCGCGGACTTTGTCGCCGGCGGCGCCCCGCCACCCTGCCTGACCGCCGTGTTGGTGGGCGAGGACCCCGCCAGCCAGGTCTATGTGCGAAATAAGGCCCGGGCCTGTGAAAAAGCCGGGATCGACGGCCGCACCCACCGTTTGCCCGCCGACGCCGGCCAAGACGAGCTGATGGCGCTGATCGCCGAACTGAACACCGACACCAACGTCAACGGCATCTTGGTCCAGCTGCCGCTGCCGACGACCGACGCCGTCCGGTATGACGAACGAGAAATCCTCGATGCCATCGATCCGCTCAAAGACGTCGACGCCTTTTCGCCGGTCAACGTCGGACTGTTGATGCAGGGTCGCCCGCGATTCTTGCCCTGCACCCCCCACGGAATCGTCCAGCTGCTCGGTCGTTCCAATTTGTCGGTGGCTGGAAAAAAGGTCTGCGTCGTCGGCCGCAGCGACATCGTCGGCAAACCGATGGCGATGATGTTGGCCCAAAAAACCGGGGCCTGTGGTCCCGAAGTCGCCAACGCCACCGTGACGCTGGCCCACAGTCGCACCGCAGACCTGGCGTCCGTTTGTCGCGACGCCGATTGCTTGATCGCCGCCGTCGGACGCCCCGAAATGATCACCGCTGACATGATCAAACCCGGCGCGATCGTGATCGACGTCGGCATCAACCGCGTCGGCGACAAACTGGTCGGCGACGTCGCGTTTGACCAGGCCAAAGAAGTCGCCTCGGCGATCACGCCGGTCCCCGGCGGCGTCGGACCGCTGACGATCGCCATGCTGCTGCACAACACCCTGGCCGCGGCAAAACTGCAAAGCGGACGTTAGTGCTCCAGTGGTCCGTCGCACCTTGGTTTTTGAGTAGCGGAACTCGCCAAGAGTTTCGCACCGCTGCGGCGCCGCAGCAGGAGGTGCCGAAAGCCTTGGCGGCTTCCGCGACGACACGAATTTCGTTCTCGCTATTGCGAAAAACGCGAGCCACCTATCCCACGCCCACATCCATTCTGGCCGCGACCGGCAGATGGTTCTTGCCGGTCCCGCGTGACGCCTTGACCCAACCCAGCGGCCGACCGCGGTGGCGCACCACGCACCAGCCCGTCTGCCCGCACGCGATCGGTTGTCCGCTCAGGTACTGCCGCGCCGTGGAGTCGTCGACCTCAATCGATTGCACTCCCCGCAACGCGCCGGAGCGGCGCAGCGACGCCTCGTGCGACGGTTTCCAGGTTTGACCGGTGCGATAGGCGAGTTCTGGGCCGGCGACGGAAATCGATTCCGCCCACGACGGCGCGTCCTCGGGCAGGCACCGAATGACCGCCCCGGCGACTTGAGAACGCTGTGGCGCGGTGCCAAACCAATCCCCCAGCTCGTCGGGCAACCGCTCCGGTTTCTCGCGACGCTTCCGTTTCTTTCCCGACGCCGGCTCGGCCGCGACCGCGGCGCCGATGTCTGATCGCAACGAGGCGGCAAAGCTGCCCGCACAACGATGCCGGTGCGGCCACAATCGATAGCTGCAACCGGAATCATCACTCGCATACTCGGCCAATCGATCGATCGGCTCGGGCGCCATGCCATCCTTGTCCAGCAGCCAACGCACTTGCGATTCGTTCTCCGCTTCGGCGAACGTGCAGGTGCTAAGTACCAGCCGACCGCCCGGACGCAGCAAGCCGATCGCCGCTGCCAGGATTCGTCGGGCCCGCAGCGCGCTGTGTTCAATTTGGGCCGGAGAAACCGCCGCCAGACTTTGCTTGCCGCGGCCCAAGAGCGCCTGGCCGCTGCAAGGAACATCGGCCAAGACCAAATCGAAGACGCCGCCGAGTCGCGTGTGCAGGACTTCGGGATCCAGGCTGGAGATCGCGTATCGGTCGATTCCGGTTCGCGCCAGGTTGTATGCCAGTGGCGCGATCCGAGACTTGATCGGTTCGTTGGCCAGCAGAAAACCATCGCCGATCGATTCCAACAGCGCGCTCGATTTACCGCCCGGTGCGGCACACAAGTCACAGATCAATCGGTTCCGTTCGGGCACCGCGTCGGCCTGGCAGGCGGCGAGGGCCAACATCGACCCGGCGTCCTGGATGAAATAATCACCGGCGGCATAGTCCAACGTCCGGCTGGGCCTGACATCCGGATCGGTGCACTGGTACCCGAGTGAATACCAGTCGACGGGGCGCACGGGAAGCGAGATGTCCGGTCGGTCGATCTCGCTGCGGTAACGCAATGCATTGCGATGACGCGATAGCAACGCCGCCGAAAATGCAGCAAACTCTTCGGCGGAGATCGCGACCGTGCCGAGCGCCGCGGCAAGCGAACGCCGAAGGTCCGCATCGGCTTCACTCGCGCCATCGGAGTCATCGAGGGTTCCCTCAAGCGCGCTCACGGCGTCTTGCGTCCCAAATAATTCAGTGCCGAAACCGCCAACGAGAGCACACAGGCCAACAGCAGCGGCGAGGTGAACGTAAACATGATGAACGCCCGATGTGCCAAGCGTCCGACGTCTTCACCACGCTCACCCGCTTCGCCATAAAACAACACACCCAATTCCTCGCGGATCGCCGGCACTCGCGATGCATAAAACAACGCCGCCGAGATAAAAGCAAACACGACCATCATCAACAGCATCAACGACAAACTGATTTGAATCTTAGGGCCGTGCTTGGCCTTCGCCATTTGCTCTTCGGGCGTCCCCGCCCCTGATGCGGAGGACGGTGAAGGCCCTGGCGGCATTCCTGCGGGACTCATCATTGCAGTGCCTCCTTCGGCAATTCAGGCAACGGCTCTTTGGGTGCCGGCGGAGGTGTCCAAAGGTCCTCCGGCTCTTGGCCGCCCGCGTCGCTGCGAAGCAACAGATAAACTCCCCCGAGTAGACCAAACGCCAGCGTGAGCTGCCAGGCAATCACGAGGGTCGCGATGATTTCCAGGGCGGCGTTCAGTTGCAACGGGTCCGGCGCGATCAGCAAAACGAGTCCCAGGGACGCCAGCGACGCCGCCCAGCCGACGCCGCCCAAAAGCACGCCGGCGACGAACACCATCGCCCCAGAAAGCAGCAGATACCAAACCAGCGACAATGGCCGCCGGACGAATGCCTCATAGCCTCGGCTGATTGAATCGATCGGGTCCGAATCCGGTTCACAAACCATCGCCGCAAGCGCCAGCGGCACCGCGAACAACGCCCCAAAACCCAGGATCCCCAGCGGGATGACCGCGATGCCGATCGTCCAGCCCGTCATCTGCGAGATCCACGGAACGTCGGCCAAAAAACTCGGCACACGGATCACGAACACGGCGGCAGCCGACGCCAGCACACACAACAACGGGATGATCGGAACCAGGAACGACTTCCACAGCCGCGATCGAACCAGTCGCATGACTTCTCCGGCACGCGGCATCGACTGGCCGGCGGCCAGCACCGCGCCGCCACGGCAAACGAATTGAATCACCGGTGTCCAGAGCACCCACATCGCAACGACCAGCGTGGTCCCCAGCAGTGGGCCGGTCGCGTTCCACATCGCCGCAATCAGCTCCACGTGCGATTGCAACTCCCAAAACGGCGCCGGCGCGACGCGTCCGGCGACCGCAGACGAGACCAGGACACGTGTCACCAGACAGGCGGCGAACACCAATCCGACATGGCTGGGCGACGCCATGATTCGCGGGATTCGGGCCAAACGCACCCAGGATGCCACGTCCACCCAGGAACGCATCCGAGAAAACATCCCCGATTCGAATTCATAGCCGGCGTGAATCTCACTCTTGTTCAAGCCTGGGCTCCGCGTCGACACAGTTCATCTTGGACCACTCCCTCCGGTATTGGCGTGCAGTATCACGCAAGCGGTAGTGATCATGCAAGATGCGAGGTCGCGGGGCTTGCCAGAGCGTCGAAAACGCCCGCAACCGAAATCCTGACGAAGCGAGTGGTCTGCCGCAGCTTCGTTCTTGATCGGGCTGCACAGTCGCCGTCCTCTCCGAGGTCGGCGGGGGCAAAGCTTTGCTTTTTCGCGCCCGCCGAGTTCGGAGAACACGGCGACTAGTGGGGGCGCCGAGTTCGGAGAACACGGCGACTCTTCGAACGCATCGTCAAGTGCGCGAAACGGGGGTCAGGCCGCGATCTTCGCCGGTTGGCTCTCGGCCGTTTTGCCCCGATCGCGTGATCGCCGCCACAGCGCCTTGATCTCGGCGGTCAAACTGTTGGCGACCGTTTTGTGATAGGGCGAGTCGGCCGGCAAGCCTTCGATCAGCCGGCGATGGGCTTTGCCCAAGTTGTGGTACGGCAAACGTGGGAACAGGTGGTGCAGCGCGTGGTAACGCGTCCCGATCGGCCCCCACAGTTCGCTGATCCATGGGGCATGCGGATAGTTGACCGAGTCGAGCAACTGTTCCTCAAACGTCATCTCCGCCCCGTCACCGGTCCAGCGGTGCGCCCCCAAGGTCCGGATCTCGTTCAACGTCAGCAATCCGATCGCGACGCTGTACGCGACGATCCACAACGGATCGAACCACTCCCCCGTGACGATCTTGTGACGAAAGATCAAACCGGCTCCGACCAGGAAACAAAAGAATTCTTGCACCACGACGACACGCGTCTCGGACTTCGACGCGTCTTCTCGTTCGTAAAACGGATCCACCACCATCGTCGAAGCGTGACGATGGACCAATTTTCGTGCCCCGGGGATCAACCAACAAACCGGGCTCAACACGACAAATCGAAACAGCCCCAAGAACGGAATGATCAACGCTTGGCCGATGAAGCCCACGATCATCCATGGGCTGTGATGGCTTAGCGACAAGTATTCCCCGTCATGCTCGGTCCCGTAATGCTTGCGGCGATGGTGGTCCATGTGCGGGTAATACAAGAATGACGGGACGAACAGCGGAATCCCGCACAGCAGATTCCAAACGAATCGGAATCCGTTGAACCCTTCTTTGGGCAGATGCACCAATTCGTGGATGAACATGACCGAGCGCATGAACAACAGCACCGTCGCCAAATACGACACGATGACGGCGGGAATCACCCAAGGCTCCGGCCAAAACAATCGCGGCACGTGCAGCGTGGCGTGCAAGGCGATGAACCCGCCGATGATCGACAACAGAAAGTCCGTCCAGTAGATCCGCGGATTCGGCTTCGTCAGATCTCCGATCAAGCTGCGTGCTTCGGCGAACGAAAACTGGCCTTGGCCGCCGGGTTTCCGCGGCCCGGTTTGGGCACCGCGTTTGGGGTCGGGTTGGGTGTCGCGGGCAAGCTTGGCTGGGCTATCAACGGACATCGCTGCAGTGATCGTGAAGTGGGTCGCGGTGGTGGTCCGGCACGTCGACGGGCACGAGATCGGGCACATCGCCGCTGCTGGACAGAATCCTCGTATTGTTTCTATCGTCCTTGGATGGCGGCAAAATTTGGTTGACCGCCCTCGTAAACCTTCAGTTTAAATACGACCTTACAGCCTTGCCCGCAAATTCCCCAAAGTTGTCCATGTCACCATTGTCGCAGCCTGAGAGTCCATGACAGATCCATCCCACCGTGACAATAACGCGCGCCGCATCGTGGTGATCGGGGCCGGGGCCGCCGGATTGGTCGCCGCCGCGGAGGCTTCGATGCGGGGGGCGGCGGTCTACCTGTTGGAGAAAAACAGCAAGGCGGGGGTCAAAATCTTGATGTCCGGCGGAACACGCTGCAACATCACCCAAGACACCGACGCACGGGGGATCGTCAGCGCCTTCGGCAAAGCCGGTCGCTTTTTGCAAAAGTCCGTCGGCGCGTTCGGGCCCGCCGACGTGGTGGCAATGTTTCATCAGCAAGGTGTCGACACCAAGGTGGAATCGACCGGAAAGATCTTTCCCAAATCCGATCGAGCCGTTCACGTCCGCGACGCACTCCAGCAACGTGCCGTCCAATCCGGTGTCAAACTGCACCTCCGCTGTGCCGTCAGCGGAATCGAGAAAACGCCGGGCGGTTGGACGGTGCAAACCGACTCCCAAGCGATCCATTGCGACCGACTGATCGTCACCGCCGGCGGAAAAAGTTGGCCGGGTTGTGGCACGACCGGAGATGCCTATGCATGGTTGCACCAACTCGGACACACGATCGTTCGCACCCGCCCCGCACTCGTTCCCCTGGTCGGTGGTTACCACTGGACGCACGCCCTGTCGGGGCTAACACTCGACGACTGCGTCGCCTCGGTCTATCGACGCGGCGACTGGGAATCCAAACCGCCGTCCAAACGCAAACCGCTGGTCAGCCGACGCAGCAGTTGGCTATTCACCCATCTGGGATTCTCCGGACCGGCGGCGATGGATGTCAGCGGCACGATCACGGGGGCCGACTCATTCGATGACGTCACGTTAGCGGTTGACCTGGTGCCCGCTCTGTCGATCCAACAAATCGAACAGGCGCTCACCGACCGCAGCAGCGGCGGACGACGGACGACCACCGCGGTGATTACCGATTGGCTACCCGCTCGACTGGCCGAATCCATCGTCCACAGCGTCAATGCCGACGGCCCGATCGCCGAACTCTCCCGCGGCAAACTTCAAGCACTGGTCGCCGCACTCAAGACCGCAACATTTCCGATCGAAGGCACACGGGGGTTCGCCAAAGCCGAGGTGACCGCAGGCGGCGTGAAGCTGTCCGAAGTCGACCCGCGGACGATGGCCAGTCGAAAAGCGCCGGGGCTGTACATCGCCGGGGAGGTCTTGGATGTCGACGGCTGGATCGGTGGCTACAACTTCCAAGCCGCCTTCAGCACCGGTCGGGCCGCCGGTATCGCCGCCAACTCGTCCGAGTAGGTGAGAAGTTGGACAGGCTTCCGGCCTGCCATCATTCTGCCCCGCATCATTCTGGTATTCCTCTCCCGGCCGCGACCGACGCGACAGGACACCGTCGCCGCGTCGAGGGCGAAGAAGGTTTTGGAGGTCGGAAGATTGGCTCCATCGAAGAGAAGCAGAAATTCACCATTTTCTTACCAAAAAAATCTTCTTGCCTAGTTCCCGCGAAAGCGTAGCCGATTGTGCGCATCGGTTGATGTCGGTGATGCTTTCCAGCACAACCGCCCATGATCATTGGTGGTCGATCGCAGAATCGATGTGGGCGAGATCGATCCCACGGGTGACCGGGAACACACTTCCGCCTTATCGCGTTTCGCAATGCCGCTACACTGTCAGCAATCGACTTTGGAACCCCGGCACGACAACGAGAGTCTTTCGCGTGAATCGAATCCTAATCGTCGTATTGCTGGTGCTGACCGCCTGCTTCGCCCGGCGGGGACTCGCCCAGTCCCCATCGCAACCATCCTTGACGGACCGGTTACTGGCCGCAGGCAGCGACTCGCTGGCGGACCAAGCACGCGAGCGAGGCGATGGGGTCCGCGGAGCCATTTTGTTTTCCACTCAGACGCTCGCATGTACCAAGTGCCACGCCCAGGCCGCTGAGGATTTACTCGGCCCGGATCTGAATCAGGCCATCGCGAAGCTGAAGGACCAGGAGATTGTGGAGGCGATTTTGCAACCCTCCAAAGTGATCTCCAAAGGATTCGAATCGGTCAAGATCTTAACGCTCAGCGGTCGCGTCGTGACCGGACGGATCGTTCGCCGAGACGACGAAACCATCCTCTTGCGAGAACTGTCCGATGCCAACCGTTTGATCGAGATCCCGACCGACGACATCGAGCGACTCGCCAACGACACCGTCTCGGCAATGCCGACCAAGTTGGCCGACCAACTGGCCGATCGGCAACAGTTCCTGGATCTAGTGAAGTACCTGATGGACATCGCCCAAGCCGGCGCGATGCCGAAGGTCGCGGGAACGATCAACGTTGCAACTGGGACGCTTGAGCCGCGGATTTATGGCAAAGTCTTATTGGACCAATTCGGTTGCGTTAACTGCCATCATAACGACACCGACGAAACGACACGGCAAAGATTGATGCCAGCCAAGCAAGCGCCGCTGCTGACTTCGGCGGCGTCGCGGATCGATCCCGGATACATCCGTCGCTTCATCGCCGACCCGCACACGATCAAGCCCGGAACGAGCATGCCCAATGTGATGGGGCATCTCTCCGGCGACGATCGCGATGCGGCGTCGACCGCGATCACCCACTACCTGGTGTCGCTGGCTGGGGCCCCATTTCATCGCGACGATGTTGATGCGGAATCGGCGACCCGCGGACACGAACTGTTTCATTCGGTCGGATGCGTCGCGTGCCATTCACCACGCGACGAACACGGAACGGAATCGATGCCGGAAAACTCGGTCGCACTGGGCGATCTGAGCCAAAAGTACAGCGTCGCCGGACTGTCAACGTTCCTTGAACACCCACACTCGGTACGACCCTCGGGACGGATGCCCGACATGAAACTGACACACTGGGAAGCGATCGACCTGGCAAACTACTTGTCCGTGGGTGTCGATTCCCAGCTCGAATCGTCGCCGATGCAGGCCGATCCCTCGTTGATCGATCACGGCCGCAACTGGTTTGCAAAACTCGGCTGCGTCGAATGTCATGTCGCCAAAGACGCTGTGCAATCGAACCAGCACCGGCAGCTTGCCACGCACTCTCCCGCTCTGTCGCAGTTGGACACCGAACGGGGATGTCTCTCGACAGGCTTCGGCAATTGGCCGCGATACGAGTTGGACGACAACCAGCGTGACGCGATCCGTGTTGCACTTGCAGCCGCCGACACAGCACTCGGCGACCGAGACCAGATCGTGTTGACGATGGAATCGTTTCGTTGTTATCGCTGCCACCGACGCGATGATTTGGGAGGCGTATCGGACCAGCGTGATCCCTTCTTTCATACCACCAACGAAAACCTGGGGCCACAAGGACGAATTCCGCCGTCGTTGACCGGGGTGGGGGGCAAGCTGCGGTCGAAATGGATGCGTGACGTATTGGTGGGGGGGCGATCCATTCGCCCCTACGTCAAAACCAGAATGCCCCAGTACGGTGCCGACAACGTCGCGCATCTGATCGAACTCTTTGCTGCGGTCGATCCCAAGCCTTCGGTCAAGATCACCGAGACGCCGGATCCCAAGGAGGCTCGAAAGACCGGGCATGAATTGGTCGGTCGCAGCGGATTGAACTGCATCGCATGTCACACCTTTCAACAGAAACCCGCCCAGACCATGCCTGCAGTCGACTTGACGGAAATGGCACAGCGGCTGCACAAAGAATGGTTCTTCCAATACATGGTCTCGCCACAATTGCTTAGCCCCGGGACAGTGATGCCGTCGTTTTGGCCGGGCGGAAAAGCGATTCGAAAAGAGGTCCTGGACGGGGACCCCAACCTTCAAGTCGGCGCGATCTGGGAATACCTGCTTGAAGGGCGACAGGCTAGAACACCGCAAGGGTTGCAATTGGAACCGATCGAATTGTTGGCCGATCAAGACCGCGCGGTGATGCTGCGACGAAGTTATCGTGACATCGGTAAACGCGGGATCGGGGTCGGTTATCCCGGTGGACTTAACTTGGCCTATGACGCCGAACAGATGCGTCTGGCGATGATCTGGAAGGGCAAGTTTGCCGATCCGGGCGGCGTCTGGCGCAGCCAGGGACACGGGACCGTGCGTCCGCTCGGAACCGACCTGATCGCTTTCTCCGCGGGCCCAGACCTGGACGATGCCCGGCAGCCGTGGATCGTCGACCAGGGCCGACCGCCGCATCACCGATTCACCGGCTATTTCCTGGACGACATCGGCCGTCCCACGTGGACCTATCGCTACGGCGAAATCGAAATCGAAGACTACGCGATCGATGGGAATGACTCCGACGCCGACCAACCGCTGTTGAAACGAAGTGTCACGTTGAACTCGCAACGCCCAAGAGACAATCTGGTCTTTCGCGTCGCATCGGGCAAACGCATCCGAGCAATCGACGAGCACTCCTTTCTGGTCGGACAATCCCTGAGGGTTCGCATCGATCCACAACACCAAGCCCAGATCGTCGACGCCGGATCGGAAAAGCGATTGGTCGTGCCGCTATCGCTTCCGACCGGCCGCACGACGCTGGAGGTCGAGTACCGATGGTAGGCGAGTGGGAGGGGGTAAAAAAATGATGAAATGCACCCCCCATCCGATTCAGCTAATTTTCCTACCTCCAAAATCTTCCTACCTTTTCACCCCGCATGAAACGGAAACTGAAGGCAAATGCGTCTGTCAACCTCGCTCTTGATCATCCTCACCTCTGTCCTCTGCGCGGCGACCTCGCTGCCCGCCCAAACCCTCGGCGAATACTGGGATACGGCGGAGGAAGAAGCGAAGTACTACAAGATCGTCGAGATCCCGATGCCCGAGGACGCCGCGATCGAAGCGGGAAGCTTTGAAGTCCTGCCCGACGATCGACTGGCCATCGGAACCCGGCGCGGTGACATCTTGTTGGTCGAGGGGGCGTTCGATCGATTCCCACAGCCGACGTACAAGCGGTTTGCCAGCGGGTTGGACGAAGTGATGGGGATGTCGTTCAAAGACGGGGCGTTTTACATCACCCAGCAAACCGAAGTCACAAAGATCACCGACGAAGACGACGACGGGCTGGCGGACCACTTCCGAACGCTCAGCGATGCGTGGGGTTTTCGCAATTATCACGAGTTCGCGTTCGGATCCAAACTCGATCCCGAAGGCAACATCTGGGTCGCGCTGTGTCTGTCCAAATCCTATCAGTCCGATGAACCGTTTCGGGGTTGGTGCGTGAAGGTCACGCCGGATGGGAACACGATCCCCATTTGCAGCGGCATCCGCAGCCCCGGTGGGATCGGCCCCAACGAACACGGCGTGATGTTTTACGCCGAAAGCCAAGGACCGTGGAACGGATCATGCAGCCTGAAAGTCCTTCAGCCGGGCGGCTTCATGGGGCATCCGGCAAGCTTCCGATGGTACGACTTGGCGGAGAATCTGGAAAAGCCAAGCGTCGAACCGAACACAAGGTCGCGGCTGCTGACCGAGCGGAAACGCGTCAAAGAATTGGTGCCGTACGCCGTCGTGTTTCCCTACATCAAGATGGGGCGATCGATCTCGGGCTTCATGGTCGATCGCACCGGCGGAAGATTTGGGCCGTTTGAAAACCAGATCTTTGTCGGCGACTTCAGCCTGAGCGTGATGATGCGGGCGACGACCGAAAAGATCAACGGGGTCTGGCAAGGCGCCTGTTATCCGTTTCGCGAAGGCCTGGCGACCGGATTATTGGCCTGTCAATTCACACCCCGCGGCGATCTGATCGTCGGCGGAACCAATCGCGGCTGGCCGGTGCGGGGACCACGCGAGTTCGCGATCCAACGATTGGACTGGACCGGAATCGTCCCCTTCGAAATCAAACAGATCAACGCGCTGCCCGACGGCTTTCGCGTCACGTTCACCGAACCGGTCGATCCGACCACCGCATCCCAAACCGACTCCTACCGGCTGTCCACGTTTACCCATGTTTATCAACAAGGCTACGGCAGCCCCGAAGTCGATCAAACAACCCCGGCCGTCACCGATGCGATCGTCTCCCCCGACGGCCTGAGTGTCCAGCTGAAGATTGACGGATTGGTCCAAGGGCACGTCCATGAATTCGACCTTGCCCCGATCCGTTCCGCCGAAGGTGGTAAGCTGGTCCACGTCAACGCGTACTACACGCTCAACGAGATCCCCTAACGGCCTGTTGATTTACGAGTGCCACGGCGCGAGCAAGAGGAGCAGCAGATCCACTCGCTCGCGCTTCGGGCTGGAATCAAAAGCGATTGATTCCATTGGCGGTGAAGCATCCTTCGCTCCCGCCCCCATCATTCTGCCCCCCATCATTCTGCCTTCCATTATTCTGCCTTCCTTCTGTCCCATCGTTTTGCCCCCATCGTTTTGCCCCGTCCCTACCATCCACCATCCACCCGACGCCCGGATTGAAATCCCCAAGGACCGGCCGACATGCACGCAAGCGAATTGAACTGCAGCGAGCAAACGTGGACGCTGGGGCATCACGATCGTTTCGTGCGGTCCTGGCTGGCACCCGATTCCCCATCGTCATCACTTCAACGCGAAATCGTCATGGGAGTGGTTCATGGTCTGGGAGATCACTCGGGGCGGTTTGATGAGACGGGACGCTGGTTCGCCAGTCGCGGAGTCCACGTCTATGCCTACGACCAGTGTGGACACGGCAAGACTCCCGGCCGGCGGATGCTGATCCCAAGCTATGAATCGCTGTTGCAGGACATCGACTCATTCTTGAGCCGGCTGAGAGAGTTGCATCGGGATGCATCGGTCGGTTTTTTGGGTCCCAGCATGGGCGGCAACCTTGTGTTGAATCATCAGCTGCGCGGTTACTCCCCGATGGATTGGGTGGTCGCAGCCTCTCCGATGTTGCGAGCGGTCAACCCGCCCGGCCCGATCCGCCTGGCGCTGCTTCGGTTGTTATCGCACCTGACTCCGGATCGTCTGTTGGACAAACCGGTCGATCCGGCGGATATCAGTCGCGATCCCGAGAAGCAACGCGAGTTTCTGGACGACCCGCTCGTGCAACAGCAGGTCAGCTTGCGACTGGGGCGGGATTTGATCGACTCGGGACGCTGGGCGATCGAGCATGCCACGGCGCTTTCGACGCCGACGTTGGTGCCGCACGGGGATGCCGACGTGATCACCTGCCACCGGGCGTCGGTTGAATTCGTGGAAAACTCCCACGGCCGCGCGAGCATGCAAATCTGGCCCGATGGGGCGCACGACCTGCACCAAGACATCCAGCGTGAAGCCTACTTGCAGAGTCTCTTGGACTGGATCAATGCTCAGGTGGCCGACCGATAAGCCGAGTAGTCTACCGCAACTCAATTTGCGAACCGGGCGATTCGTTCGGAGGGTCGCCGTGTTCTCCGAACTCGGCGTGCCCGCAAAAGCGAAGCTTTGCCCCGCGCCGACTGCGGAGAGGACGGCGACTGTCCAGCCCAATCGAAAACGAAACTGCGGTCGACGACGAGTACTTTGCCAAAGCCAAACCGTCAGGTTACGGTGCACGCCGTTGAACGTGCCATTTCGCTGCAAACACTGGATCAATCTGATGAAAACAATCCCACTGACTGCCAGTTTCCTATTGATCGTGCTGTCGACATTCGCCGTCGCCCAAGAGACCTCCGAGAACGATGACACCGCGTCAATGCGATGGCTACAGAAATTCAACGGCAGGTGGCGGACGGTGTCCCGATCGCCGGACAAAACCGTCACGCACACCGGATCGATGACGTCGCGTTCGATCGGCAACCGCTGGGTGGTCAACGAGTTCCAGACAAACATGGGTGGCTTCCAGTGTCACGCCCTCCAGACGCTCGGCGTCGATTCAAAACGAAACGTTTTTATCGCGACCTGGGTGGACAACGCACTTGACTATCGATGGAACTACGAAGGCGAACTCGACCAAGAGAAATCGCAGCTGACCTTTGTCGCCGAAGGCCCCAGCATGACCGACAAAGGGGCAACCGCTCGCTATCGAGATCTCTATGAATTCCGCAACGAAGACAGGATCGTCACGACGTCCCAGATCCGCGGCGGCGACGGCAACTGGAAAACATTCATGTCGGGTGAACTGATTCGCGTGAAGGATTCGCAGTCGACCGGAAAACCGAATGTCGCGACGCTGTTGATGTTCCAAGGAAATGCGGAGCAGGCGATAAACTACTACACCCGGACGATCCCCAACAGCGAGATCGAAACGGTAACGAAGTACGTCGAGGGTGAAAACGGAAAGGCCGGGACGATCAAACATGCCACGTTTCGCGTCGCCGGAGCTAAGCTGATTTGCATCGACAGTCCCGTCGAACACGAATTCGACTTCACTCCGTCGATCTCGCTGTTTATCGATTGCGAAAGCGAAACGCAAGTAAAATCGGTCTTCGAGAAACTGTCCCGGGGCGGCAAGGTTCTGATGCCGCTGGACGACTACGGTTTCAGCACGCGATTCGGATGGCTGACCGATCAATTCGGCGTGTCCTGGCAGATTAATTTCGGTGAATTGAAGTGAACTTAGCGGGGAGTGACGTGTGAATGAATAGACAAATCAACCAATCTCGCCCCGCAGTAGACACCGCGTCTGTTTTTGATTAGGTTAATGATTCGTCGCCACGACGTGACCGGCTGTCGTGGCCCACGGTATCTAGCAGTCTATCGGGGAGAGAGCATGCTGATGTTTCGCACGTTGGGTGTTGTTCTGATGATCGGCAGCGCATGGGGCTCCATCACTGTGGCGCAAGATCCGACGCCTCCGGGCAAGGAAACGACCGAACGCAGCGAGCGATTGTTTCAGCGATTCGACCAGACCGCCAAGGAATTGGAGTTTCAGTCGCAAGCCGGCGAGATCTATCAGTGGCAACAGACACCGCTGTTTCGTTTCAGTTCCGAAGGCAACGTATTTGGCAGCGTCTTCGTTTGGATGACGCCCAAGAAACACTTGGCGTTGATCGGGACCATCGGATCGATCCCCATCAATCAGCGGGACTATGAATTTGTCGAATTGCATCTGCTTCAGCCGACGCCGATCGTTCCGATGACGATCGGCAATGCGCCGCGGAAACGCTGGACGCCGGAGGTGGATCAGCTGGAATTGAAGCCCGTGCCGTCGGCGCCGTCGGTCGCGACCGACGGTGGGAAACGGCTGGTGCAAATGCGCGGGATCGCGCGACAATTCAAAGCGGAAATGATCCACAACAGCCAGACCAATCATCTGCGATTGCTGCCCCAGCCGCTGTTTCGATACGACGATTCAACCGCGGAATTTGACGGCGCCCTGTTCGCGTTCGTCTGGGACAATGGGACCGATCCGGAATTGTTGCTGCGGTTGGATGTCCAGCAACGCGACGGAAACAGCGTGTGGATGTTTCAGGCCGTCCGATTCACGTGGCGGCAACTGCGACTGTCCCACAAAGGAGAAACCGTTTGGCAGGCAGACGAATTCCTGAATCGCGACACCGCCGAACAACGCACGCCGTATTTGACCGGTCTGACCGGGGTAATTGCCGAGTAGTGCGATCACTCGCGCCGAGGCGTCGCGGCGACCAGGGCCAAGACTTCGTTCATGTTCATCGGTTTGGTCAGACAGCCGTCCATGCCGGCGTCCAGGCAAGCGTCCTGTTCCTCTTTCATCGCGTTTCCCGAGAGTGCCATGATGGGCCATCGCGGCCAACCGTTGTCCTGCTCGCGTTTGCGTATTCGGCGGGTGGCTTCCAATCCGTCCAGTTCCGGCATTTGCACGTCCATCAGGATCAGATCAAACGCGTCGGCGTCCGTCAGTGCGTCCAGCGCCACTTGGCCGTTTTCTGCGATCGTAACGTCGTGTCCTTCTTGTTCGAGGATTGACCGAGCAACGGCTTGATTAACGATGCTGTCTTCGGCCACAAGGATGCGTCGCGACTGGACTTGCTGTTGGCGAGTGGAGGCTTGGGGAGGACTCCAGTTGGCCAACGCGACCGCCAACGCACGAAACAGTGTTCCGCGTCGCAGCGGCTTTGGCAGCACGACCGAAAACAATTCCGCCTCCGCCGCCGAGTGACCTTCTTCGCTACCGATCGCCGATGAAGCAAGAATCAGCGCGATCTCCTTGCCGTACCGCTGCTCGCGAATCCAGCGTGCCAGTTGCCAGCCATCCGTCCCCGGCATCATGGCGTCGACGATCATCCCGTCGTGGTCGTGCAAACAATCCGGATCGCGTTGCACGCGTTGTTTGACATCATCTGCGCCGGTCGCCGCGTCGACAACGATCCCAAAACCTTCCAGTAACCCCTTGGCCACGCGACGATTGATCGCGTTGTCATCGACCAGCAACACGCGTTTTCCGACCAGCGAGTCCTTGGGCGGTTCGGATTGATGAATCGATGCGCCCACATCGATCTTATCCGTCGGCGGGATCGGCAATGTGGCGGTGAAGGTTGTGCCACTGCCGACTTCGCTTTCCAGCGTCAACGTGCCCCCCATGCGTTCCACCAACCGCCGACAGATTACCAGTCCCAACCCCGTCCCACCATACTTGCGCGTTGTCCCAGAATCAGCCTGGACAAACGGCTGAAACAATCGCTTTTGTGCTTCCGGGGAGATCCCGATTCCGGTGTCCTTGACCTCCAAACAGATTTGTTCCGGTGATTCCAGGTCCGGTCGAGCAACGACAACGATCCGGCCGTTCTCGGTGAACTTGATCGCGTTGGTGACCAAATTCGTCAACACCTGGCGGATCCGCGTCGGGTCCCCGGAACGGATATCGGGCATCTTCAGATCGATATCCAACTCGATTTCCATGCCGCGTTCGTGAGCCTTGGGCGACAGCAACTGGAGCGTCTCGCTGACCAGGTCGTGGAACGAAAAACCGATGTTTTCCAGTTCCACCTTGCCGGCATTAATCTTTGAAAAATCCAGGATGTCGTTGATGATCCTGAGCAAGGATTCGCCGGACGAGAGGATGATCGCAAGCTGCTCGGATTGGGTGGCTGAAAGTGGGCCATCGCCCAGCAACTGCGCCATCCCGAGGATGCCGTTCATCGGTGTGCGGATTTCGTGGCTCATCGCCGCCAGGAAATCGGATTTCGCTTCGTTGGCCGCTTCGGCCGCATCGCGGGCCTTTTCCAATTCCACCTGTTTTGCGTTCAGTTCTTCGATCAGCTTTTCCTGGATCTCCTTTTCCCTTCTGAGCGTTGCGTGCAGATCCACAACGGTGGGAAACGCTTCGAGTGCCTGGTGGATGATTCGGCCGCGAAGCAGGGTATCGACCCCGAACCACGGTTCGGGGTCGATCATTTCGGGGAATTGCCAAACGATGTCAAACTCACCGCGCTCCGTTGCCCGGCCCACCATGGCTCGCTTACGAACATGTCGGTTGCGGCGTAGTTCCATCACGCCGCAAGGGCCATTGACCAGGATGAAACTGTGGTTTTCCAGATCGGCGGGGTCAAAGCTTTCCATTTGTTCGACCATCGCTTTCCAGAGGTACACTTGCGTGTAGGCGTTTGCCATCGGCGATGACACCGGGCACTCGTATCCCATGTGCTCCCGCATCCGCGGTAAAAAATGCTGGTTGATCTCACTCACACATGTCGAAAAATAGTCCCAGCAGGCATAGTGGCCGACCGCTTCGGGGACGGCGGCCAGTTCGGTTTCGGAAAAGCTGAACGAGAGGACCGGCAATTCGTCCGGTCCCGGACCTCGCTGGGAAAGCATCCGAAAAAAATCAGCGTTGGCCGCGCCATTGATCGTGTTGTAGATCACGTCGGGTTTAGCGGCCAGAATCTCTTCGATCACTGGGGCAACGTCATAATCTTCCAGCGGCACGTAACATTCCTTCACAACGCGGCCCCCGCGTTTTTCCAGAATGCCGTGCATCAGCGTGTTCGCGGTCCGCGGATACACGTAATCGGACCCGACGATGGCCGCGTCGCGCCATCCGCGATCCATCGCCCAATCGACGGCCGGCTCGATTTGTTGGTTCAGCGTGCTGCCGGTGTAGATCACGTTCTCGCTTTCTTCCAGCCCCTCGTACTGAAGTGGATAAAACAGCAATCCGTTTCGCCGCGAGAGAATCGGCAGCAGCGCTTTTCGAGAAGCGGACGTCCAACACCCAAAGATCACTCGGATCTGATCGTCTTCCAAAAATCGTCTGGCCTGCTCGGCGAAGGTTTCGGCATCGGAGGCGCCGTCACGGACCCGAGCGACGATCTTGCGCCCCAGTATGCCGCCGGAAGCGTTGATTTCGTCGATCGCCAATTTGGTCGCTTCGGCCACGAGCGACTCTCCGCCGGCAAGGACACCGCTAAGCGAATGGAGAATCCCGACGGAATACGGTGCGGCTGAATCGGGAGCGACCACGGCAAGCCTTTTCGCATGACGACTTTTCTATCCCGATTGCTATTCTATTCGATCGGCGGGCCAACATGTTGTCGTCACAGCTGCGAACGTTTCCGTCTCGCTGAGACGACGTCGCGATGGGACCGATTGGACGTATGCGACCCATCAGTTCGATGTGTCCTCTCGGTCCCATCGCACGACGATTGCCTCAGCAAGCAACCGCTTCTTATTCCCGCGACCCTTGGGCTTCATCGTGACGTTTGAATTTTCCCTCGGCGAGTTTCCTTCGATAGTCACTGAGCGATCCGACAGCGAGATAACCCAGCGCCAGCACGATGGGGATATTGGACCAGAGCATGGCGCCGGTGCCGAGATCCATCAGCTTCACCATTTCGTCGGCGTTCTCGATCCAATTGGCGGCGTAAACCGCACCGGCCAAGAACACGAATTTAAAAGGCAACACACTTTGCCGGCCCAGCAGGTAGATCATCCCTTGTTCGCCGTAGTAGCTCCAAGAAATCATCGATGAAATTGCGAACAGCCACGCGGCGAGCGGTACCAACCAGCCGCCGAGCCCCGGGAATTCGCGGTCGAAAGCAAATGCGGTCAGCTCGGCACCGGCATAGTCGCGATAAACGGCGGCCGACACGATCGTGATCTCACCGAGCCTGCCATCCCAATCGCGCGGATCGACCGAGAGCGGTTCCCATGTGATGGAAGGTTCTTGGCCGTGGGTGATCTCGCCAAAAAACTTCACCCGCGAGCTTCCCGTTTCGCGCTGATTCGCATCGCCCGCATCGCCGACGACAAAGAATCGGTCGCCGACAGCCCACGCCCCCGATTCGTCCGTCGGCAGATCCTCCGGCTCCGCGGCCGAGTCAACCGAAAACGTGACGACCGTGTCTTCCCCGCGTTGAGCGGTCTTTTCGACGGAAAGCGGTTTCGCGCACTCGCCGATCGGTTCACGATTCCATGTGCCGGTGCACAGGATGACCAAACCTGTCAGCGTACAAATGCAAAGCGTGTCGATGAACGGTCCGAGGCCGCCGACGATTCCTTCACGCGCCGCTTCGCTGGTCTTTGCGGCCGCGTGGGCGATCGGCGCGGATCCCAGGCCGGCTTCGTTGGAGAAAAACGCCCGCTTCATCCCTTGGATGAATCCCCATCCGGCCGTACCGCCGACGAACGCCCCGACCGCTTCGGTCGGCTGGAACGCGGATCGGATGACGGTCATCAAAAGTGACGGGATGTCCGTGACGTGAATCGCCAAGACGACGAACGCAGAAACCAAGTACATCAGGCACATCACAGGGACCAGTGTCCCAGCGACGCTACCGATCCGTTTGATGCCCCCGACGATCACCAGGCCCACGATCAGGGCCATGGCAATGCCGGTGGAAAGTTTTGGGACGCCAAAGTGTCGCTCAGTCAATTCGGCAACACTCCACGCCTGGAACATGTTTCCGTTGGTGAACGTGGCGATGACAAGGGTGATGCAAAAGAAGACGCCGCACGTTCGGCCGATGACTTTCCAGATTCCCCCCTTGCTGCCCAGCACTTGCTCGACGACCCACATCGCGCCGCCTGACGGATTTTCCGGATCGTCCGTCTTTCGATACAGCATCGCGAGTGTGATTTCGACGGCTTTCAGCGCCATCCCGATCACACCGACGACCCACATCCAAAAAAGAGCGCCGGGGCCGCCCGTGCCCACCGCGAGCGCGACGCCTCCGATGTTTCCCAAGCCGACCGTCGCCGAAAGCGCTGCCGAAAGCGCTTGGAAGTGATTGATCGCCCCCGGGTCACTCGGGTTGTCATAGCGGCCGCGAATCACATCCACACCATGTGTCACCACGGTCCACTGAATGAACCGGGTCCAGACGGTGAACAGGACGCCCGCGGCGAGCAACGCATACGGAGTCCAAGGCCCCCAAAGGATCTCGTTGACCGGATCGAGAAACTCGAAGGAACTTAACAGCAGGCTGTCCGTCATGGCTTCATCCCTTCGTTCCCCTGTCCATCACCCCCTCCCGCACAGCGATCGGCTGACCAGACAATTGACGGCTTGTTGATTGAATCGTTTTCGATTGGTTAGCGATCGAGATAGCTTACACGAATCGAGAGAGCATCATGAAAACGCTGGTAGGAAGATTTTTTGGGGTAAGACAATGAGGGAGAAACCCGAGTCGACGCAGAAGTCTTTTTCTTACCTCCAAAACCTTCCTACCCCTTTCGCATGCCCCACCTGCCAAGAAATGGCAAAACAATGGGGGCAAAACAATTTCAGTTGGCGATCGGCCTGCCCCCATCGCCCTGCCCCCATCGCCCTGCCCCCATCGTTCTGCCCCCATCGTTCTGCCCCCATCGTTCTGCCCCCATCGTTCTGCCCCCATCGTTCTGCCCCCATCGTTTTGACCCTTTACGTCATCCCGATCCTGCCGATCTTGTCGTTGGCATCAATTCAAAGTCAATTGGTGCTGTCAAGTGAATCCGCCCGGGGCGAAATACCAACTCTTCAATACAGCAAACGAATCCTATGAAATCTGACGGCACCCCTTCCAACGCATTGCCTCCGCGAGATGCCCACAAGCGAGGATTGCACCGGACCATGACCCTGGGCGGGGCGTATGCGACTCGCAACCACACGATCAAGCACCTTCAAGACTTGAAGGGGAAAACGGTTCTTACCGAGACGATGCCCTTCACGACCCGCGAGGCGGCGGCGGCGGAAGAGGCCGGGATCGATACGCTGAAAGTCAAGTTTGATCCAGCGAATCCGGCCGACGCCGTTGCGATCCGAAATGCGGCGCCGAACACCTTCATGACGTTCTGTATCGGGCTGACCAAGATCACCACCGCGGCCGAAGCGGTCCGTGCCGGCTATGACGCGATGGAACTGGGCGCCGATGGGATCATGTGCCAATGGGGACCGGATTTCATTCGAGCCGTTTCGGACGCGGGGATCCCCGTGGAAGCGCACGCCGGTCTGGTGCCGCGGTTGAGCACCTGGACGGGAGGCCTGAGGGCGGTCGGCAAGACCATTGAACAGGCGCTCTGGGTTTTCCAGCAGATACGCTCGTTCGAAGAAGCAGGCGCATGGGCGGTCGAAGTCGAAGTCGTTCCGGCCGAGTTGCTCGCGGAAATCTCCACCCGCACGCGTCTGGTGACCTCGTCGATCGGCGCCGGCAGCGGTGGCGACATTCAATTCATGTTCGCCGAAGACATCTTGGGAAATCACGCCCCTCCCTTTCCACGACACACCAAACAGTATCGAAACCTGTACAAGATGGAGCAGGAGATCCAGGCCGAGCGCGTGGGAGGGTTTCGGGACTACATCGACGATGTCAAAAACGGAAGGTTTCCCGGCCCCCAGCACATCGTCAAAGCCCCCGAAGGATTGATCGACCAGTTTCTCACCGCAGTGGATCGCGATCGATCGGACCAATAGAACCGAGGGGACCTCAAAGTCCCATGTGTCCTATTGCACGACTGTTGCCCCGGCGAACAGAGTGCGTGGAAAAAAGGTGCCGACACGAGTGGCACTTGCACGAGTGTCGGTATTGGGTTTTCGCCGCCCGCTGTCACTGCTACGCAGCGACCGGGAATCGCCTAAAGGCTAAACACCAACGGTTGCATCGACCGTTGCGTCGGACGAAGTCGCTTTCCGCCACGGCGGTCAATTTCACTGCCGCGCCGCGACACTGCTGCGTGGTGCTCCGAGTTGGGCGACGGCCGAATCGCCGGGCATGCCCCACTTGGCGGCGATGGCTTGCAGATCGGGCGGCGCAGCGCCGTTGCTCTGGGCAAAGTAGTGACTTTCGAAGGCGGTGATGTCGTCGGCTTTCTGGGATGCTGTGAATGAACGTAGAGCATGGGCCTGCAATGCGGTGGCATAGAATTGTGCGGCGAACATGGGGCACGATGCAGCCGCATTTTTATAAATGATAGACGCTCAAGCATCCAAGATCCGTTCGGACCGCAAGCTGTTCTTTGACAAATCGCAACCCTGATTTTTTGGCGAGATGTTCGAGCTTAAATGTGGCAAGTGCTTTCGACTTGTCCAAGTCGAACAGGAACAGTTGGTCCCATGAACTTAATGCAAACCAGCGTCGATAAAGGGGTCAGGCCTCTTTGATGAGTCTTTGGGGCTCGTCTGAGACCGCTGAAAAGAGGCCTGACCCCTTTGTTTCGAAGCAGCGTCGGGGGATTGACGGCTAGGCACTAGCGATTCAGCCCGTTCCGTTCATCCATGACGCAAGCCGTGCTATTGGGGTGAGGTGTCCATCGGGAGAGTGCGCTCGCCGAGTGCGTTGTCGAAGTCTAAGATGGCCGCCGGGTCATCGGCGATCATTTTGATCCGCGCCAAGTTCGTTCGGGCCGTTTTCTCTTCTTCCACTTGCTCGGTCACGAACCATTGCAGTTCGACCAGCGAGGCGAACGCCTTCTGTTCCATCGCCATGTGAAACAACTCGTCGATGCGTTTGGTGTTTTCCTGTTCCTGATGCAATGCGGACTCGAAGATCTCGACGATCGAAGCGAAGGTTTCACGCGGGGCTTCCAGCGGCGACAATCGGACTTCGACGTCTCGATCCAACAGGAATTCGTAGATCTTCATCGCGTGGGTGTACTCTTCCTGAGCCTGCGCCCGAAGCCAGCCCGCACAGCCGGAAAGCTGCTCGCGAGAACACCAGGCGCTCATCGCCAAGTAGGAATACCAGGAGGCAAATTCCGAGGCGATTTGCCCATTCAAAGCGTCGTTGATTTGTTGATTTGGCATTGGAGGCCTTTCGTCTGGAGGAGAGAATCGCAGTCGCCAGACCTCGGTTTTCGCAGCGCCGAACGGTTCTGTCGAGTCCCAGTTCCGATGGCCCAGTTCGGTTTCCGATGGCCCAGTTCGGTTGGCCCCCCGGTGCGATGTGCCGGGGACGCGGGGACGCGACAGAACCGATACCGATCGCTGGGCGGAGCAACCCGGCGATGCTACAGCGCCAGCGGCTGCCAGTCGGGGATTCCCTTTTCAGCCAATTGCTTTTCGTAACGCACTTCTTGGGGCTGACGCTCCGCATAGGCGGCGTCTTCGTTGACCATCAGCGGCAGCGTGTCGGCCCACCACTGGTCATAGGCCTTCCGCAACGTCGCGATCACGTCGGGGTGATCGGAGGCGACGTCGACCGCTTCGTAGGGATCGGCCGAAATGTCGTAGAGTTCTTTGTTGTTGACAAATCGCCAGCGTTGGGTGCGGACGGCACAGTCGGCGAACTTGCTGTTGTTCGGATCGTCGCCCTTTTCCCAGCGGCCTTTGTGGACGAACAGTTTGCGGTCTTCCCAGTTGGCTTGTGGATTCTCCAACAACGGAATCAATGACCGTCCGTCGATCGCTTGGACGTCCTCCGGGATCGTGATGCCGGCGAGCGCGCAGAACGTCTTGTACAAATCGAGGTGAGCAGTTAACGCGGGGATGTCGACGCCTTCGCCCAGTTTTCCCTTCCATCGCCAGAACGCCGGCACATGGGTTCCGCCCTCGTACGGCGAACCCTTTCCGGTTTTAAACCCGGCGGTGAACACCTTTTCGGTCTTGCCGTTTTTCTTTGCCGTGCGTCCGGCCTGGCCGTTGTCGGTCATGAAAATCACCAACGTGTCCTCCCACAACTCCCACTCGTCCAGCTTGTCCATCAGGATGCCGAAGTTGTCATCGATGTTCTCGATCATCCCGTAGCGGCCTTGCAGGTTCCCGTCCCAGCCCAGATCCCGAAACCGCTTTTTGTACTTTTCCGGTGCGATCATCGGGCCGTGCGGCGCATTGGTGGTGATGTAGGCGAAAAACGGGGTGTCGGATTCGTGTTGTTGTTTGATGAAACCGAGTGCGGCTTGAAAGAACACGTCGGTGCAGAATCCTTTGGTTTGAACAATCGTGTCGTTGTGCAAGATCACGTTGTCAAAGTACCTGCCGTCGCGGGTTCGGTTGGGGGGAAAGTCGGCACAGCTGCCGGGATAGGCTTGGCCGATTCCGCCGGCACCATGGATAAACACTTCGCTAAAGCCGCGGTTGTAGGGCTGGTAAGCATCTTCATCACCGAGGTGCCATTTGCCGAAGATGCCTGTCGCGTAGCCCGATGCGTGCAACAATTGCGGAAACGTCGTCGTGGACAACGCCATCCGCTCGCGTTCCTTGATCGTGTGTGTCACACCGTTTCGGAATTCATGACGGCCGCTGAAAATTGCTGACCGCGTGGGGGCGCAGGTCGGGCTGACATGGAAATCCGTGAACCGCGTCGAGATCGAATGGAATCGATCCAGATTGGGCGTCCGCAGAAGCTGGTTGCCCATGCACGACAGGTCTCCCATCCCCTGGTCATCGGTCATCACCAGAATGATGTTCGGCCGCGAACCGGTCAGCGATTCCGCGGGCAATGATTCTGCGGACAACCGGGACGCGAGGGGGCAAAGGACCACAAGACCTAGGAGAGCTACGGCAACGCGAAACTTCATCGATTGATCTTTTGGGAAGGCGACGGAATCTTGGAGTTGGCAAGCATTGTACCCATGGATGGCAGAGCGTACCCACGGATGTCAATGATTCTGGAGTGGACCGGGGCATGGTCCGTGGGGACGGTCTTCCACCGATGAGACAAGTCCGCTCAGCGTTACTTGCCCCAGTACGTGCGAATGTTTCGCTCTCCGGCGGCGAGTTCCTGTTGTCGCCGTTTGAGGTACTGGTGTGAAATCTCGCGTGCTTTGGCGCGGTCGGCTTCGTCATAGTCCCAGAACTCTTGCACGATTGCCTCGCAATCCGGGTAGTGGCTGCCGTCGTCACCGACGCGTTGGCGTAGTTCGGCGAGTTGCGATTTCAGCTGTTTGGCCAAATCGGCGTGTTGGGGATCATCGTACAGGTTGCGTGTTTCCTGGGGATCGTTGACCAGATCGTACAACTCCCATCCGGCCGGGGTCTGGTAGCCGCCGTCGTAGTTGCATCCGTAGTAGTAGATCAACTTGTGCGTTTTGGTGCGGATCCCCATGTGACCGGGATTGTCGTGGTGCGCCATGTGCATCCAATAGCGATAATAAGCGGCTTGTTTCCAATCCTCGGGCTCTTGGCCGGATTCCAGCAACGATTTGAACGAGCGGCCTTGAACGGTCGACGGGATTTCGGCATCGGCAAATTCCAGCATGGTCGGCCCGTAGTCGACGTTTTCGATGATCGTGTCCAATCGCTGTCCGGCCGGCACGGTCTTGGGGTAACGCACCAGGAACGGCATCCGCTGGGATTCCTCGTACATCCAACGTTTGTCCTGGTAATCGTGCTCGCCCAACATGAAACCTTGATCGCCGGTGTAGATGATCACCGTGTTGTCCATTTGGCCGGTCTTTTCCAGGTGGTCGAACAGGCGTCCCAGATTGTCATCGATGCCTTTGACACAGCGAAGGAATTTCTTCAGGTAGGCGTTGTAGGCCAATCGAGTGTTTTGCTCGTCGCTGTAATCGGCCGGGTCATAGTTCTTGGGAAATTCGTTGGGATAAAGCGAAGGCAAGTCCCCCAGATAGGACCGGCGTGGGTTGCGGCCGCCGATCGAGGTTCCGATATGGGGCACCAATTCGTCGTCGGCACCGCGGGTCGCCAGCGACCCGAACAACGGGCCACGATCCCATAGCGTTTCGGGTTCGGGAATTTGAACATCGGCCAAATACGACTCGTAGCGCGCCGCATTGTCAAAGTAGTCGTGGGGTGCCTTGTAATGGTGCATCAAGAAGAACGGTTTGTCCTTGTCGCCCCTCTCCGTCAGCCACTGCAGCGACAGGTCGGTGATCGCGTCGGTGACGTGTTTGCCTTTGAAGCTGATCAGATTCTTGCCCCACGGTTTGTCGCCGCGGATGCGAAAATCCGGGTCGTGGTATTTGCCTTGCCCGGGCAAGACACAGTAGTGGTCAAAGTCCGCCGGCTCGTCTTTCAAATGCCACTTGCCGATCATCGCGGTTTCGTAGCCGGCCTTGCGCATCTGGATCGCCAGCATCTGCTTGCCCGGTTCGACTCGGCCGGAAAGATCAAAGGAACCGTTGATGTGATTGTACTGCCCGGTCAGCACGCAGGCTCGAGAGGGCGAGCAGATCGAGTTGGTGCAAAACGCATTGGTGAACAACGTACCTTCGCTGGCCAGACGATCGATGTTGGGTGTGGGGGCGACCGTTGCCAAACGACCGCCGTAGGCGGAAATCGCGTGGGCCGCATGGTCATCCGACATGATGTACAAGATGTTGGGCCGCACAGTGCTGGTGGGTTCGCCGCTTGTGGGTTCGGCACTCGGGGGTTCGGCGGCAACGCCCTCAGGCAACATCAGTGCGGTGGAGAGTAGAAGGAAAACGCAGTATGCGACGCGGTATCGGGTCATCATCAATTCAAACGTGGGGAGTGATCGAGTGGATGTCAATCGAGTGATTCGAGTGGCCCAGCAGTATAATGCGGCCGGTGCGATGGACCATCGATCGGCAACGGATTCCGGTGAATGCAGAGAAAGTCATTTTCCGATCCATGCCAACGCACGGCTGAATAGAAACAATCGATGGATCGGGCTCCCCTCTCCCCCGGAACTCTGGCGAGCTCCAGCGAGCCAGAGTTCCGGGGGAGACGGGCAGGGGGTGAGGGGGATCCAATCAATCCATCGACATTGCGCATCCCGGAACCGCCTTCGTTATCATCATTTGAGATTCCTGTTTCGGCTCCGCTTAATCCAATTCTCCTTTGCCTCCAACCTTGCCAAACCTCGCCGATGAAACCGACCTACCTGATCGTCCTTCTGCTCGCGATCCCATTCACGCCGCCGATTCTTGCCCAGGAATTAAGCCAGGCGGTCAACGACGACTATGAAGCGCACCTGGCGGATCTGTTCGATCACTTTCACCGCAATCCCGAACTGTCGTTGGTCGAGTACAAGACGGCGGCGCGGATGGCCCGCGAGATGCGGGCGGTCGGGTTTGATGTCACCGAGGGCGTCGGCGGCACCGGCGTCGTGGCATTGCTGAAGAACGGTGACGGCCCGACGGTGATGATGCGGGCCGACATGGACGGATTGCCGGTCGAGGAGAAATCGGGGCTGGCCAACGCATCCGAGGCGACGCAGCGGAGCCCGATCACGGGTGAGTTGGTTCCGGTGATGCACGCCTGTGGTCACGACGTGCATTTGACCAGCCTGGTCGGAACGGCACGCTACATGTCGCGCAACCGCGACGATTGGAAAGGCACGCTGATGTTGATCATGCAGCCGGCCGAAGAACGTGTGCTGGGGGCTCGTGCGATGAAACAAGATCGGTTGTGGGAACGTTTCGGCGTGCCCGATGTCGCACTCGCCTTTCATGTCACCTCACGCGACCGATCCGGTTTGATCAACGTTTCCGAAGGCAGCCCCTATGCCGGGGCCGACACCGTCGACATCATCATTCACGGCGTCGGGGCTCACGGTGCGAGTCCGCATCGGGGGAAAGACCCGATCGTGTTGGGCAGCCAAATCGTCGTCGCGTTGCAGACCCTGGTTTCCCGAGAGATCGCGCCACGGGTTCCCGGCGTGGTGACCGTCGGATCGTTTCACGCCGGAACCAAGCACAACATCATCTCGGACAAGGCGCATTTGCAGTTGACGGTCCGCAGCACAAGCGAGGAAACGCGTCAGACGCTGTTGGATGGCATCCGCAGGATCGCAACCAACATGGGCCGCGTCGCTGGGCTGCCCGATGACAAACTGCCCGAGGTCATCGTGTCCGAGGAAAGTGTGCCGCCGACGAGCAACACACCCGAGCTCGCGCGGCGGTTGCGAGCGGCTTGGCAAAAACACCTGGGCACCGATCAAGTCATCGACGAGCCTTCCAAGGGCATGGGCGCCGAGGATTTCCCGATCTTCACCGTCAATCCGACGATCCCGGCGGTCTACTGGTCGGTCGGTGGCACGCCGCAAGCCGACTTTGACGCCGAGGCAGCCGGCGGTGCCCCGGTGCCGAGCCATCATTCGCCGCTGTTCAAGATCGAAGCACGGCCGGCGGTGACCCGAGGGGTGGAGTCCACCGTGGTGGCCTTGATGACGCTGCTGGGAACCGATGACGCGTTATGAGTGAGGGCGGCCTACTCCATTTCCCCGTCGCTGATCACGGCGTCGTCGACGCTGCGGGCGATCGTGATCGCGTCCCGGATGGACTGTTTCAAGTACTTCGTCTTGTCCTTTTCACCGACAAGTCCGCAGGACAGATACGCGGCATAGATTTGTGCTGCCGCCTGCACGATGACACTCTCGCTGTGCTGCAACGTGATGTGCTTCTTCGCCATGGTTTCCCGTTCCTGTTTATAAGATTCTGTTCGTCAAGATCGCCACAAATAAAAACGGCCATCGCCGCGATTAGCACGCCGATGGCCGCGTCAGTGTAGCACAGGAGACGTCCGTGTATTGACGGTCTTACGTCGCTACCTTCGCCAGAAGGTGGATCTCGTGTCACATCCACGCTCTGGCGAGCGTAGCTACGTGGAAGTCACCTTCCCAAACTAATTCCCCGTCTGACTCTTGATCACCAGATAGGGTTTGCTGGGGTCGGTGACGGCAGGCCACGGGGGAGCCAACTTGGGAACGTCCCAAATCAGTTCCTGCTTTCGATGGACGGTGAAGCGAAGACTGTTCTGTCGCCCCAGGCCGAAGTACCAACGCAGTTGGCCGCCCATTTCTCGGGCTTCCAACAACAACAACACTTCCGGGTTGTTCGTGTTTCCCTGGCAAAAGGCGAACATCGCGCCGTCGACGATGCCCCGTTTTTCGCTCTGGTAGCGAAAGATCGGTTTGGGCAAGCGACGCAAATTCCAGGTCGATGTCGGATCGCTCCGGTCTTCCGCTTTGGCGACGAATTCTTCCGCGATCGCGTGCATCTGCCGTGAACGTTGGAACGCTCGGTCGCCGGGTTCGGGGGCATCGGTCAACAACTTCATCTCCAGGCCCTTGCCGGTCGACCAGGCGCGCGATCCATACCGCGTCATCGTCAGCGGCGATTCGCTGAGCGATTGCAGTTCGGTCGCCATATGGGTGTGGGGCGAAAACCACTTGTAGATCGATGCGATCGCCTCGGGCCGACCGTCGAGCGTCCAAATGTAAACGTCGCCGTAGATCTGTCCCGAGACCGGATTGGTCCAACGCAACAACGGCTCCGGTTCACATTTCAGTTCTTGCGTATCGATGAACAGTTCCAATGCTTCCGCTTCCGCCTTGGCCAATTCGATCGCCCGCCGAGCTTGTTGTTCGGTCGATTCTTGCCCCCAGGCGACACAGGAAACCGCCACCCAAACCATGGCACAGAAAACTCGCATAGGTCACCTTCATGTCGTCGATTGAGCCGGATCCCGAAGTCGTCTTGATTGACACGCAGACGCCAACTTAAGACGCATCGTCTATCGCGTCAAGCAAATCATGCATGCCGGCGTCACTCCTTGCGGAAATTGGTAAGAATACACGCACGCAGCGCCGGCTTGTGAGTCTGGACGACAGTTGCTCTTTGGCTTGCGATTTGAGCTCGTATTGCGCATCGAGCGCGTATTGATCAAAAAGCTAACGCTGTCCGGCTAGGCTTTGTCCCTAAACCGGGCAAGGGTCGTATGTGGTAGCGGAATTCGCCAAGAATTTCGGCTATTCCCGTGTGGACTGCTGCGAGTCGAAAGCCTTGGCGGCTTCCGCTACGGGTTGAGGGATAAAGCCTAGCTTTTCAGGTCAACACGCCCGATGCCGTACCGCAAGACTCGGAGGCCTTGTTCGTAAAATTCGTCTTCGAACCGCAATCCCGACTTTTCCAGGACACGGATCGAAGCATGGTTGTCCGGCAGCACCAAGCCGATGATCCGCTGTAGGCCGATTCTTTCGAATCCGAACTTCACGCTGGCACGCGCCGCTTCGGTGGCCAATCCCCGGCCCCAGAATTCGGGCAAAAAACGGAATCCGACATCGACTTCTTCCAGTTCGGGCAATCGCTTGAGACCACAAAAGCCGATCATTTGTCCGGTTTCATTGAGGTAGCATCCCCAGCGACCAAATCCGACGTCATCGAAATCCGGGTAGCAGCGCAGTGACTCTTTCGCTTGATCGAGGGACTCGGTCAACGGTTCGTGAGTGTACCGCATGACTTGCAGGTTTCCGTTCAGAGCGAGAAAGGATTCCGCGTCATCGACGGTCATCGCACGCATGGAAAGTCGCGCGGTGCGTGGTCCGGTTCGATAGACGTTCATGGTCGGTGTATTGTAAATTTGAGATGCGATGAGTGGGTTTTGGCGCCCCGACACAGCCAAGAATCCGCCAGAATAAGCGAATCGTCATCGGCCCCGCTGCGCTTCTCTACGTGAAAGGATAAAACAGAAATGGCAAATTTTGTCGAACCCCAGACTCCAGGAAGTGAGCCACCGCCGCAGAGTTCCGGATCGGGCAACGGTTGTTTGTGGGGCTGTTTGATCGCCGGCGGACTGTTCATCGGATCCATTCTGTGCGCCGGATTCGGCGGTTATTGGTTCCTCAGCAACCAGATCGCCAAGTACACCTCCGACACACCGGTGCAACTTCCGACCGTCGAGTACTCCGAGGAAGAGCTCGCCAAACTGGACGCCCGTGTCGAATCGTTTCGGGATAAGCTGGACGCCGGAGAGACCCCGGAAGAAGACCTGATTTTGACCGCCGACGACATCAACGCCTTGATCAGCAGCAATGAAGATCTGAAAGGCAAGGTCTATGTCAAGATCGAGAACGACCAGGTCGAAGGCGACGTGAGTTTCCCGCTGGACAAACTGCCGATGGGCAAGGGCCGCTATTTCAACGGTTCGGCGACCTTCAACGTTTCCATGGACGGCGGCGTGTTGATCGTCACGGTGGATCAGGCCGAGGTCAACGGCGAGCCGGTGCCCGAACAGTTCATGGAGGGGATGAGGCAGGAGAATTTGGCCAAAGACGTCTACAAAGACCCCGACAACGCGAGATTCATGAGCCGGTTCGAAGACATTCGGGTCGAGGGTGACAAGTTCATCCTGCGAGTCAAACGCGGTGGCGAAGGCGGCGTGAAAACAAACCCGATGATGGAAAGCGGGGAAGAAACTTCGTCCGAGCCCGAGGCGTCCGATGTCACCCCCGAGGGAGACGCGTCCCAAGAAGACGCGTCCCAAGAAGACGGGGCGTCGGAAGCCGAAACGACCGAAGCGGCCAGCGAATAGTCCCCGTGCTTGCTCCCAATCACGACGACTTCCTCGCTGATACTACGGGGCACCAAAACGAGTAAACCAGTTCCGTTACTCTAAGACAAGACGCCAGCGGCCGAGCCGATGCCGGAGCACGATTACGAAGGGTCACGCGACGAATTCATCCGGATGCTGGCCGAGCAAGGGGAGGAACCGGCGTTCATCACTCGCCGTCGTCGGCTGGACGCGGCGATCGAGCAGTTGCGATGGACCTGCCAGACGCACCGGCAAACCTTGCTCCGCGGCCCGCAATTGCACCTGCGAAAAATCGCGACGATGATCGACGGCGACTGGTCCCGGCTGGCGTCGCGGTTGGCTGTGCCAATCCAGTGGCGTGTCTATGCATCGTTGCATGAAACCATCAATGCAGACTCCCAGCCGCCTGCCTGGGCCAATCAAGGACTTTGGGCCGTGCCGATCGATCGACCGCTTCGCGATCTCGCCCGCTCCGTCGATCGATTCAATCGAGACTGGGAGGGCTATCTGAACCGATTCGATTTGGATCCGATCAACCAGACCATCGCGGATTTCAACGAGTACTATGTGCTGGAGAAGGCCTGTGCGTTGGGCCGCGAAGACCTGGCGCGGCTGGGATTCCAGCCGATGTCGCTGCTGACCCCCGCGTCCTTGCAGGCCGAGTTCCCCACCGTCGAATTGCCGCGTTTGCGATAACCCCGCTTTCTACCTCGTTCCAAGGCTCCGCCTTGGAACGCGATGGCTGGCGTGGCTCCTGCCACATTCAATGCGTGCCGTCAGAGGCGGAGCCTCTGGGAAGCCCCGTTCCCAGGCGGAGCCCGGGAACGAGACGCTCGCCATCATTCTGCCCCGTATCATTCTGCCTTCCTTCTCTCACGAATCGTTTTGCCGCATCTCTCCTGATCACAACGCAACACTCCGAAACCCGCTACACTTACGGCCCCTCCGTTTTCCTCTGCCGATCGATCGCCGCACGTGCCTCGCTCGGTCCCTCCTCGGAATCAGAAAGGATCCCTCTTGGTACCGACGACAACTCGATTGATGCGGCCTGTCATCTCCCACTGCTTGATGCTGACGCTGGCACTTGCGGTCGGTTCCACAATCGGCCACGCCGACGAACCACCGGAAGTGACGGTCTCGAACATCCGTCGCGTCTTTCACAACGGCCAACACAACGCGTTCACGGATCTGGTGCGGTTTCGCGGCCGGTATTACCTCGCGTTTCGCAGCTGCCCTGATGGGCATATGGTGCACCCCACGGCGTCGATCATCATCTTGGCCAGCGACGACGCCCGCCAGTGGCATCAAGTGCATCAATTCCGCGTCCAGCACCGCGACACGCGCGATCCGCACTTTCTGGTCTTTCAAAACAAACTGTTCGTGTACACGGGCACCTGGTACAGCGGTGAAACGACGATCCCGGTCAAGGACTACGACCTCAACCTGCACCTGGGCTATGCCGTCTGGAGCGAGGATGGCCAGAACTGGCACGGCCCCACGTTGCTGGAAGGAACGTTCGGTCATTACATTTGGCGGGCGGCTGCGCATGGCGGCAAGGCGTATTTGTGCGGCCGAAGAAAAGCCGATTTCGAAGTGGGCCCGCGGGGCGAAGGCCACACGGTCGAGTCGTTGATGCTGGAAAGCGACGACGGATTGATCTGGCGCAAACGGGCTGTCTTTCAAGAGGTCCAGGGCGATGAAACGGCGTTCCTGTTTGAAAGCGACGGAAGCGTGATCGGGATCGGACGACGCGGCGGTGACAAGGCGCAATTGTTGCGTTCGGAGCCGCCCTATCAACATTGGGATCGTCAGGAACTGGACCGCTACATCGGCGGACCGTTGATCGCTCGCTGGGGCGAGCACATTGTCGTCGGAGGGCGGAAGTCGATCGGCGGCAATGGCCCCAAAATGTCGATGTACTGGCTGGTCGATGATCGGTTGCACGAATTCGCCGAGCTTCCCAGCGGAGGCGACAACTCCTATCCCGGCTTGATCGCGCTCGGACCGACCCGAGCGATCATGTCGTGGTATTCGTCCCATGAGAAAGACGAATCGGGCAACACGATCACAGCGATTTACATGGCGGATTTGGAAATCGGTTCGGCCGAGCGAGAGAATTGAGAGTGTCCGCTCAGGTAGGCAGAGCGAGTTGCTTTGCACACGATTCGCAATCTTTCGCTGCCCAACGTAGCTACCTTCGCCAGAAGGTGGTCCCCATTGTTCCCCCCTCCTCGTTCTTTACCACGCCCCGGCGATCGTAGCGACATCGGCGCATCAGCGACTCGGATAGCCTATCCAACCTTATCGAAATAAAACCATGAAACGAATTCTACAGGCCGTTGGACCGGCGATCATTGTGGCGGCCGTCGTGCTCGGCCCCGGTTCGATTTTAACCAGTTCCAAAGTCGGTGCGTCGTTGGGATTGCTGGGGCTGCCGGTCGTCTTAGGGGCGACGGTGTTGATGATCGCGATGGTGGCGTTATCGGCCCGGTTGGGCGCGGTGTATGAAACGAGTCCTTGTGACGAATTGGCAAGTCGGCTGGGACGCCCCGTGTCGGTGGTGATCGGGTTGACGCTGTTCACTCTGGTCGCGTTTTTTCAATCGTCCAACAACATCGCGCTCGTCGGCGGCGTGGAACCGATGTTCGGCGATGCACCGCTATCGCTGGCCGCACGGACGGTGATTCTGTTGTTCGTCAATGGGCTGGTGATTTCCAGCTTGTACCTGCTGAAGAACCTGTACCGCAGCGTCGAGGGGCTGATGAAGCTGCTGATCGGCATGATGACGTTGGCGTTCCTGTTCAATTTTGTCGTCATCTTTGTCAGCCCACCGGATTTCGAACGCGTCATGCCGGAAGCGTCGCCGGATTTGTTCGCCCTGTTGGGCATGATCGGGACGACGTTCTCGGTCGGCGGCGCGTTCTACCAAGCGTACTTGGTCAAAGAAAAGGGCTGGGGGATTGGTCAAGTGCGTCAGGGGCTGATCGATTCGATCGTCAGCATGACGGTGCTGGGGTTGATCACGTCGATGATCTTGGTGACGTCGTGGCGTGTGTTTTATGGCAACCCGAATGCCGCGGCGTTGGCCTCGGTCGGGGATGTGGCGCGGCAATTGGAGCCGCTGTTCGGGGCGTCGGCCAAACTGATTTTCTGTACCGGGATCCTGGCCGGCGCGCTCAGTTCGTTCCTGGTCAACGCGTTGATCGGCGGGACGGTGATGTCCGATTCGCTGGGCAAAGGCGCCAAGCTGGATGACAAGTGGCCGCTGCACCTGACGACCGCTGCGCTGTTGGTCGGAATGGGTGTGGCGATCGCGTCGTTGGCCCGCGAAGGCAGCACGGTCCACCTGATCACGATCGCCCAGGCCTGCACGGTGCTGGGGATCCCGGCTCTGGCCGCCGCGTTGATCTATCTGGGCACCCGAGCGGAACTGACCGGGCCGCGCAAGGTCCCGCGGTGGATCATCACGCTGGCGGTGATCGGTTTTCTGGTGTCCTGTGGCTTGGCCTGTCTGACCGCGAACAAGGTCTACGAAAAACTGAACCCGCCGGCGGTGAAGGAAGTGGGATAGTGCTCTGTCAGTGGCGGGATTTCGGGTTGCGTTTGGAGAGTCGCCGTGTTCTCCGAACTCGGCGGAGCGCGCAATAGCGAAGCTTTACTCCGCGCCGGCCTCGGAGAAGACGGCGACGGTGTAGCCCGAGCGTCTAAGGTCTTGGCGACTTCCGCTACGGATCGACCGGCAACAACTGGATCGCGTCGACGATGACGTGGCCGTCGGTGTCGCGGTTGTTGATTTCGATTTCCGCCGCACCGTTGGCAAACGCGAACTTGCCGGCCGAAGCGAACGCGCCGTGGTCCGGCTTGCGACGTTGATCGACCTTCACCGTTTGGGATTCGCCGCCGCTGCGGATAATGACCGGGACATTGGTCGCCCGGTTGGCGTTGGGGGAATAAGCGATTCGCAATTCGTACGTTCCCGACTGTTTGATTTGAACGGGAAACCGAATGCTTTGGTGCCCCTTGTCCGTATCGCCATCGTGCCGGTAGCCGGCGGCGACGAATGGACCGATCATCTGGCTGGTGCCTTCAAACCCGGACCGTTCGGCGTCTTCGTCATCGACGACGATTCCGGGAAGTGATTTGGGGGCGATGGACGTTGCCGGGCGTCGAACCGGCCCGGTCCATTCCAGAACTTGGTCGTCCGCCAGCAGCCGCTGCTGGAACGCGTCATAGTCGATTTGCTGGACAGGGACATCGGCCGCGATCGACTGCATGGCGGCGGTTGCCGAGGACTGGCCCAGGACCATGAACACGGGTTCCATGCGGATCGAGCCGAACGCGATGTGCGTGGCGCTCAAGCAGACCGGGACGAGCACGTTTTCGCAATGCTCCGCTTTCGGCGTCAATGATCCGTAAGCGATCGGATAGGGTGAGAAGCCACCGACCTGGACGTCTCCTTCGTTTCGGGCGTGCCCCTGGTCATCGACGTAGCGTTGGACGTTGTGCGAGTCCATCGTGTAGGCGGCCATCCCGACCGCGTCCTCGGCGACCGTGCGTCCTTGGCAGTGGTGCTGCGTCATCACGGTCGCTCCGATCATGCGTCGGGCTTCACGCACGTAAAGTTGTTGTTGCCAGCCGTCTTCCCGCTCGAATTCATCGCGGCACATGCCCCAGCGGGCGACTTCGTTGCGAATATGATCGGGCACGCGGGGGTGGTTGGCCAAGGTCCACATCAGACCCTTTTGATAGTCCCGGTGTCGCCGGATGATCGCTTCTCGATCGGCATAGCTGGCTTCAGGGTACTCGTAGTTTTGCCCGATAAAGTCGGTCGAAAATCCGGTCCGATTGTTGGTGTCGGTCTTGCGATTGGGCATGCTGGAATTGATCCACGGCATCCCGCGTTCGCCGGCTTCGAAATTCCGCAACAACAATTCGAAGTCCAACGGATCGTAGTGATCGGGTTTGGCAAAGGGGATCCGGTTTTCGGGGTGATCGGTCAAGCACATCCGGAAACAGAACGCTTGAACGCGATGATCACCTCCCTGTTCCTGACCGGGACCCTCGGGGTCAATTCCGGGCAGCAGCCCACTGCTGGCGTCGCCGGGGACGACGTAGGGATCGACACCGCGGGCGAACTGATGGTGCCTGGCATGACGCGTTTGGACGCCGTTGAGCGTTTCGTCGTAATCGGCGTTGCTTTCGCGTCCGACGGTGTACGGGATGCCCGCGCCGGCCAGCAGGTCGCCTTCGTAGGTTGCATCGATAAAGACACGGCCGCGGTAGGTTTGGCCGCCTTCGGTTCGGATCGCCACGACCCGTTTGCCGTTTAATTCGACGCCGCGAACGTGTTGGTCGGAATCGGACACGCCCGTCCGATCGAGACGCTGTTGGTAGACGACCGGGATCTCGTACTCGCGGACAAAGTCCTGCATGATCGTCAGCGCCGCCGACGGTTCAAACGTCCACATCGTGTCTTCTTGAGCCCCGGTCCGTGTTTGGCCGCTGTCGCGATATTCATCGCGTCGTTGCCATTTCCAGTGCTCCGGCTGGTCATAGTATTTCCGCACGCGTTGATAGAATTCGCGGGCGATTCCGCCGATGGCCGCCTTGTTGCCGATGTCGGTTTGTCCCAGCCCGCCGGTGGTCAGACCGCCGATCCTGCGTCCCGGTTCGATGACCACGACCGAACCGCCCATCCGTTTGACCTGGACCGCCGCCGCGATTCCGGCGGAGGTGCCGCCATAGATGACGACGTCATAGAGTTCTCCTTCGGCGGCGCGGACCGTCGACGGTGTGGACAGGCAGATCAGTAGGATGATGGAGAAAACGTTTCGGACGCGATGATGGTTCATGCTTAGGGAGTTTAAGAGGCTAAATGGTGTGAGATGAAATGGACCGCGCTGCAGAATTGTCGCGACACTCGCCAGAGCGTGGACGACGTGGGGAACCACCTTCTGGCGAAGGTAGCCACGTCAGACAGAAAAGCTCGTGTTACTGCGACACTTGATCTTACTTCGACACCTGATCGAGAAGTTTGAGCAAGGTTTCACGCACCTTCGGCTCGGCGTCGACCGCCAGATAGCTCGACTTGGCGCGCCAGGTTTCATAGCCGCCCCAGGCGTGTTGCTGTGGCGTCGGCAGGTAGCCGTTGTAGCCGTTGGCCAATTCGATCGTGAAGGTCGGCTTCAGCGGGCTTTGTTTCTTAATCGCCAAACCGGTTTCGACGAACGTTTCACAGGGGGTGCTAACAATCCCGAGGCCGCCGATGCGGATCGCTTGCAGTTTGACTTTGACGGTCGCGGGGTATTTGGCCAGATCCAGCGTTTCGTTGGCATAAATCAATCGGCGGTCTCTCCAGGGCCCCGGGCCGGCTTCGGCGATCAGTTCTTCCGCACGCGCGACTTCCTCGGCATCGGGCCGCCGGACCCCGAGTTCGATTTCGGTTTCCTGCATTTTTAGCGGCACCCAATCTTGGTATTCGATGCGTTGGTAGGCGACCAGGGCCGAAGCCGCGACATCGGCGGCGACCAGACGAATCTGTTCGAAGGGCTGCTGACGCTCGCCGCCTTCAAAGAAGTTGATGTTGTTGATGTCGCCGCTGGTCCCGTTGGTCATCGCGGCGACAAACGCGGGCTTGGTTTCGGCGGCGTCGATCAGCTGCGAAAACTGGCGGGCGAATTCGCCGAAGTAATCCGCCGACAACGACTTGGCCGGCACGCCGCCGACGTAGTGCAGCGAGTAGTTGGCCCACACCGCGATCGGCCGACCGTCGGTCGACTGGACCGCCAACACGGGCACTTGCGGATCGATCGGCCCGGCCGGTTGCAGCAGACTTTTGCTGTTGGCGCTGGGGTTCATTCGGACCTTGTCCGTCCCGCGATCGAACGGGTCGGCCAGCGGATTGCCCGGCCGCAGGAACCAACGGCGGTTGAACACCTGACGTGGATTGTTTCCGATCGCCCAGCCCACACGAGCCGGTTCCATTTGCGAGTGGGCTTGGACGATGCCCTCGGCGATTCGACCGGTTAGGAATTCCAGATAATCATCCTGGACGATGCTTTGAAAAGTCGGCGTCGCCGTGACCGCAGTGTGGGTGTGTGTGGCCGAGCAGAGGATGTGGTCGGTGGGAATCCCGGTCTGCTTGGACGCTTGTTGTTTTGCCGCGTCAAAAATCGATCGCGGAATCATGCAGCTGTCGCAAGTGACCAATGCGATCGTCGACTGGCCATCGCTGAGCACCAGAGCCCGCGCGTGCAAGGGGTCGTGCGCGGCATCGGCCATTCGGTGCGTCATACTGCCAGCCGAACTGACGGGAAACTCGGCGGGTGTGATGTCGATCGCGTAGGCGCCGGCGCGAAACTGCTTGGCGGGAGATTCCGCGTTGCCGGCGTGGCAGAAAACGAGATTCAGTGAACCGAAGAGTGCCGCAACGAGTGACAGCCGAATTCGAAACGACGTGGTCATGATCGGAGGTTTCCGTGGAGGGGGCTGGGGACGCGGAGGTGGATGGCGGGAGAAAAGTGACAACGCGTGCTGATCGCCGAGTTCGATCTGGCCGCATGCCGGCAGATCACGATAACAGGATGGAGTGGTAAGGTGGGTGGGCGTCGGCGGGAACAATCGGAATTGCGATCGGCTATGCTATCTGGTCCTGTTGGCAGAAGCAACTTTCTCGATACGATCCATGACAGGCGGGACGCCTCTCCCACAGTTAGCTGGACAGCGCCACATTGCAAAAGAAACATCCTAAATCGCCGGTCAAACGAAGCTACCTTCGCCAGAAGGTGGATCCCCGGGGTTTCCACGCTCGCATCGAGCGACGCTACGTCAAAGTGGCACTGTCGCGTTAGTTACCCATGCCGACACCGAGTGGAACTGCCGCAAGACCGATCCCTTGGCTGTTCAGCCGGTCGGTCGACTTGATGACGTTCGGCGGCAGTGCGCTGTTAGCCTTTGCGATGCTCGGGATCGGGGGTGTCTTCGGCTGGCTTCATCAGGACACGCCCAGTTGGGCCTGGGTCGTCGCCATTTTGCTGATCGATGTTGCCCACGTTTATGCAACGGGGTTCCGCGTTTATTTCGACCGCGACGAACTCGCCCGGCGACCATGGTTGTACACGTTGACGCCGGCCTTGGCATTCGCCATCAGCTGGGCGGTATATTCGGAAAGCGTGGATGCATTTTGGCGTTGCCTGGCCTACCTGGCCGTCTTTCATTTCATCCGCCAACAATACGGTTGGGTGGCGTTGTATCGCAGCAAGGGCGGTGAAACGAGTCGCTGGGGTCGCTGGATCGACACGTCGGCGATCTACTTGGCGACCGTGTATCCGCTGGTCTATTGGCACAGTCATCTGCCGCGTGAATTCTGGTGGTTTCGGCCCGATGATTTCGCATCGTTTTCGCTGGACTGGTCGGCGTGGCTGGCGCCGGTCTATTGGTCCGCGATGGCAGCTTACGTCGGCAAAGCGATCTGGTTGGCGGGGGCAAAGCGAAAATTCAATCCCGGCAAGGACCTGGTCGTGGCGACCACCGCTCTGTGTTGGTACATCGGAATCATTACCTTCAATTCCGATTATGCGTTCACCGTGACCAACGTGATCATCCACGGCATTCCGTACATGGTCCTGGTTTATTGGTACCACCAGAGTGCCGCACAAAGCCAACAAAGACCGCTACCCGGTGTGGCGATGCGATTGTCGCGGTTTGTCGGCTTGATTTGGATCCTGGCCTACGTCGAAGAACTGGTGTGGGACCGCGGGGTCTGGCACCAGCGGGAGTGGCTGTTCGGTGCGCCGTGGAATCTGCAGTCGGTCGAAGTGGTCTTGGTGCCGCTGCTGGCCGTCCCGCAAATCACACACTACGTGCTGGACGGATTCATCTGGAAGCGGCGAACGAGCAAGCGGCTCGCAACGCTGGCGAGTCCGGCGGGGGAGTGAGGTTACTCGCGAGTGTTGGTGTCTAGCCTTTAGGCGACTTCGAGGATTGGTTTATCCGGTTGTCGAAGACAACCGAGCGACGGCCCGGAAGGGCCATCGTACGTTTCGGAGGCGACGGCCCGGAGGGGCCCTCGTACGGTAGAGGATTTGATCGTAGCGGAAGTCGCCAAGACTTTCGCAAGACGCGGGCCCTCTCTGGCGTTTGCTTGCTGCGCAAACGCCGTCTCTCCCAGTGGGAGAGAATCTTCAGCCTACCGCTTGGGGCGAAAGCGGTGGTTGCCTTGCTTGGCGGCGCGGTGGGTTTCGACCGTGTCTTGCTCGATTCCCGGATCGGCTTGTTGGTCAAGCCAAGCGTCCAGCTGGCCACTCAGCTTCGTTTGGATCGCGGCGACACCGGAGCTGCCGGCCAGATTGTTCATCTCGTAGGGATCATTCTCCAAATCGAACAATTCCTCCGACGGACGCAATTGATAACGCTGGATCAGCCGCAACGCTTTTTCGTTATCGAACGATTCAAAGACCCACGTCTGCCAATAGATGTTGTTCAGTTTTCCGTTCCCTTTGATTCCCATCAAATGTTTTTCGATGTACAGGTTTTGATTCTGCAGGTTGCGGATGTAGTGGTATCGCCCGTCACTAATCGATCGGATCGGGTACGGGGGGCCTTCGGGGACGTTGTTGTGCACGCCATAAACGTACTGGCGATGCTGGTCGGTTTGACCGCGCAGGACATCGGCAAAGCTGGTGCCGTCGAACAATTCCGCCTCGTGTTCGATGCCTGCCAAATCCATCAGCGTCGGCAAGACGTCGGCGTATTGAACCAGGGCGTCGGTCCGCTTGCCTGGCTGGATGATGCCGGGCATTCGCGCGATCAGCGCGGTGTGGACGCCCGTGTTGTAATTGGTCCATTTGTTGCCCGGGTACTGCGACCCTTGCTCGGACGAAAACAGCACCAGCGTGTTATCGGCCTTGCCGGTCGCATCGAGCGTGTCGAGCAATTGGCCGACTTGGGAATCCATGTAGGTGATTTCCGCCAGGTAGGCTCCGAAGGCGCGGCGGGTTTCCGGCGTGTCGGCGATGTTCGGCGGCAGCTTGATCGATTTGGGCGGGTAGGCGCTGGCGTCCCCCATCACCCAGGGCACGTGGGGCTCGACGAGTGCGACGACCAGACAAAACGGGTCGTCGCTTCGCGACATGAATTCAGCGGCCGGGGCGATCTGGTGCTGCTGCGTGGGGTCGCGGACGCAGTTTTTGTCGAAGCCGCCGACCGATTCAAACGGAAACGCTTGGCGTGGCAGGACGTGAACCTTGCCGGCCAGTCCGACGCGATACCCCGCCGCGCCCAGGTACTGGGGCATGCTTTCGATGTCGCTGTGGCTGGCCGAGTGGTTCCAAGCACAACCGTTGCGCATCGGGTACAGACCCGAATAGAGTTCGGCACGGCACGGTTGGCACATGGCTTCGGACAAGAAGGCCCGGTTGAACGTCAGCCCCTGGCTGGCCAAGCGATCCAGGTTCGGCGTCTTGGCGTTTTCCCCGCCATACATCGGCAGATCGTTGTAGGTGCAGTCATCGGCCAAGATCACCAACACGTTGGGCGGTGCGGCGGCATGGGTGGAGCCCGCGAAGAACATGGCGAGCAGGCCGAGCAGCGGGAGGAGTTTCATGGGCGTTGCGGGAGTCGGGAGTGAGGAGTCGGGAGTGAGGAGGCTTTCACACTCATCACGAGGTGGCTTGTCGTCTCGCTGGACAGCGCGACTTTGATGTAGCTACGCTCGCCAGAGCGTGGCCCCCGGGGGATCCACCTTCTGGCGAAGGTAGCTACGGTTGAGTGGAGATCAGGCGATGATTTCGTGGATGGGATCGACGGGTTCGACGCCGACCAGTTTTTGTTCCAGTCCGCCGTAGAAGTACGACAGATGGTTGGGGTCCAGTCCCATCAGGTGCAACACGGTCGCGTGCATGTTCTTGACGTGCAGCGGGTTTTCGACGGCGGCCGAGCCGAGTTCGTCGGTGGTCCCGAACGACATGCCGCCCTTGATGCCGCCGCCGGCCATCCACATCGTGAACCCGAACGAATTGTGGTCGCGTCCAGAGCCTTTGGCGTATTCGGCGGTCGGCTGGCGGCCGAATTCGCCGCCCCAAACCACCAGTGTTTCGTCCAACATTCCGCGTTGTTTCAAGTCGGTCAACAGCGCCGCGATCGGCAGGTCGGTTCGTCCGGCGTGTCGATTGTGGTTCAGTTCCAAGTCGCCGTGGGCGTCCCAGTTGTCGTCGTTGTGTGCCCCGCCGCTGTAGAGTTGGACGAAGCGAACACCGCGATCGACCAGACGACGGGCGATCAGACAACGGGTGCCGAAGTCGTTGGTCTCTTCGCGATCGATCCCGTACATCGACAGCGTCCGCTGGTCTTCGGTCGACAAGTCGACGGCTTCGGGGGCAGCCGATTGCATTTTATAGGCGAGTTCATAGCTGGCGATCCGAGATGCCAAATCATCGTTGTCGCTGCGGGTTTCCATATGCCGTTGGTTGGCAGTTTGGATCGAATCGATCAACTCGCGTTGCACGTCTTGCGACATGCCTTTGGGGCGATCCAGATTCAAGATCGGTGCACCTTTGGTGCGGAAGACGGTTCCCGCATAGGTCGCCGGCATGTAGCCGCTGCTCCAATTCTTTGCGCCGCTGATCGGGCCAGCCTTGGGGTCCAGCATGACGACATAACCGGGCAGGTTTTCGTTGACCGAACCCAGGCCGTAGGTCGCCCAGGATCCCAGTGCGGGGCTGCCGGAGAGGATTTTTCCGCTGTTCATCATCAGCATCGCCGAACCGTGGATCGGAGAATCCGCGGTCATCGAATGCAAGAATGCGATGTCATCGACGTGGTTGGCCAAGTTGGGGAACAGCGTGCTGACGTACTTGCCGCATTGCCCGTACTGAGAAAACTCCCAACGCGGTTCGACGATCCGACCGCCGCTTTTGCGCCCGCCGCGGCCGAACGTCTTCACATCGACGGTCTTGCCGTCCATGCCGGTCATCTTGGGCTTGTAATCGAAGGTATCGATGTGGCTGGGGCCGCCATACATGAACAAGAAGATCACGCTTTTCGCTTTGGGGGCGAAGTGCGGCGGTCGTGCGGCCAAGGGGTTGGCACCGCTGACGTAATCCGACGCCGACAGAAAGCCGTCTTGCGAGAGCATCGATGACAGTGCCGCGGCGCCGAAGCCGCCACCGGTTTGCCAGAGGAACTCACGACGCGTTCGGCCGCAAAAGTTTCGCGTTTGATTTTTCATTTCAGTTCCGTCAGTCAGTCTACAAACAAAAATTCGTTCCAGTTCATCACGCTCAGGCAATACAGCGTCTTGGCCCGCGCGGCGTCCAATTCGTGTTGTGTTTGCAAGCGGGTGACCAAGGCATCACCGTCGGCGATCTCGGCGTCGGTCGCATCGCGGGCCAGGACGGCCTGGATCACACGGCGGACCATTTCGCGGTTGTCGTCTGAGGATGCTTCCACGCTGTCGGCCAGCTTGGCGGCCTGCTGGGCCGCAAAGTCACCGTTGAGCAGCGAAAGGGCTTGAGCCGGTTGCAGCGTCATGAATCGCGCTTCACACGTCTGGTCGGGATCGGGGAAATCGAACGCGGACAACATCGGCGTCAACAGAGATCGTTTGACGTAGATGTAGACGCTGCGACGATTCTGGTCGCGTTGGCTGGATTTGCCCCAACCGCTGCCGGGTTTGGATTGGCCGGCCAGCACTTCGGGTGATAGCGTCGGATAAACGCTCGGCCCATAGACCGCGGTGTTCAGCGAGCCGTTGGCGGCAAGCATCGAATCACGAATCTCTTCGGCGCTCAAACGTCGCGGATCGAACCGCCAAAACAATTCATTGTCGGGATCGGCGGCCAACGACGTCTCGTTGCCTTGCGAGGACATTTGATAGGCGCGGCTGGACAGGATCAGCCGGTGCATACTCTTGATGCTCCAGCCGTCTTGCATGAACCGGTTGGCCAAGAAGTCCAGCAGCTCGGGGTGCGTCGGCGGGGTGCCGAGTTGTCCGAAGTTGTTGCTGCTGCGAACGATGCCGCGCCCGAAATGGAATTGCCAAATCCGATTGACGATCACGCGGGCGGTCAAACGGTTGTCTTCGCTGGCGATCCAATCGGCCAGAATGCGTCGGCGTCCGGCGGAACGATCGGTCGTCGATTCGGTGTCGGGCAACGCCGGCGGGGCGTCTTCGAACAGGGTCGGGAACGCGGGCGAAACCTCATCGCTGGGCGAATGGGGGCTGCCGCGATAAAGCACATACGTCGGCTCGTCGATCTTGCGATAGGTCGCCAATCCCATCACTCGTTCGCGTTCGGGCAACGCCTTCAACTCTTTGGCGTTCGCCTTGAGTTGCTCTTTCAGTTCCTGGTATCGGTCCCATTGCTGGTCGGTCAAATTCGCCTGCAGCTTTTCGTTCAAGACACGGTTGCGATCGCGTTTGGCTCCTTCGGTGGCGCGTTGATCGGGGGCGGACATCTTTGCGATCCCGATTTGTTCGATCTCCTGCATCTGTTGCTCGATCGAGCGACGTTGCTGGTCGTTGGCGGCATAGCGTGCTCGCAATTCGTCCGAGCTGACGTCGATCTGGCTGAACGTGTTCAGATCGCTGCGGCTGGCGTAGGGCGTGAGGTCCTCGAAGAACGACAGCATGCTGTAGTAATCTTTCTGCGGGATCGGATCGATCTTGTGGTCGTGGCATCGGGCACAGTTCATCGTCAATCCCAAGAACACCTGGCCGGTGGTCAGGATGATGTCGTCCAGGCCGTCGAAACGCGCCTGAAGTTCGTCGGCGGGCTCGTCATCCCAGATGCCTAGTCGATAGTACCCGGTGGCCGTCAACGTCTCTTTGGTCACCTGATCCAATTCGTCACCGGCAAGCTGCTCGCGGATGAATTGGTCGTACGGTTTGTCTTCGTTGAACGACCGAATGACATAATCGCGAAACTTCCACGCGTTCGCTTTAGGGCCGTCGCGTTCAAAGGAATTGGTCTCGGCAAAGCGAACCAGGTCCAACCAATGACGTCCCCAGCGTTCGCCGTAGTGCGGTGAATCGAGCAGGTGTTCGGTCACCCGTTTGAATGCCTGCGGCGAATCATCGGCGACGAAAGCGTCAACTTCGGCCTTGGCCGGCGGCAAACCCGTCAGGTCATAATAGACGCGGCGGATCAATTCACGTTTGCCTGCCGGACCGTTGGGCTTCAAGTTGGCGTTGGAGAGCGAATCGTAGATGAATGCATCGATCGGATTGGCTTGCCACTCGGCCGATGCAACTTCTGGCGGCGTCGGATCGGAAAGCGGTTCAAACGCCCAGTGATTTTCCCATTCGGCGCCCGCGGCGATCCACTCGCGCAGCAATGCGGCTTCTTCTTCGGTGACCGGATCACCTTCGGGAGGCATCCGCTCGAATTCGTCCTCGGTCGTGATCCGCTCGATCAACAGGCTCGCATCGACTTCGCCCGGCACGATGGCGAAGCTGCCCGATTCGGTTTCTGCCAGCGCCGCATCGCGGCTGGTGAATTCCAACCCGCTTTCCGCTTCATCGGGGCCGTGGCAGGCGTAGCATTTTTTTGCCAGAATCGGTTGGATCTGTTTTTGAAAGTCAATTTTCGTGGTCGCCGCACGGACCATCGGCCCCGACAGGCAGGTCAACGCGGCGGCGATCAGCAGGCTGATTTTCAAAACGGACTCACAATGGGGCTTCATAATGGTCTCGCCGGGGGCGGGCAATTTCCCACGAGGGTGTCAGCCCAAGTGGCGGTTGATTCGAGGCGGGGGGGGTGGAGGCTCGCCCCGTGAATCTGGGGGCGGCCGAGCGAGGTCGTCACAATCGAGACGCGCCAGCGGGGCAAACGCGCGGCAGACCGGCACTCGGCATCACGGTGGGATGTACAGTTTACCATTGTGGCCCAATCCCCCGCCGGATTCCAATGAGAATGGGTTCAAAATGCCTGAGCATTGTTCCCAGGGCCGCTGCACGCGTCGTCTACCGCAGCTTTATTTTCGATTGGGGTGTACAGTCACCGTCCTCTCCGAGGTCGGCGCGGGGCAAAGTTTCAATGCCGTTAAGTTAAGGGCCGCTCGCGCTAGCGCGAACCGGCTGATCTCAAACGATTATCAGCCGTTTGGCGCGAGCCTACGGGCCCTCCCCTTGCGGGGTGTCAAAGATTCGATCGCCCGCATCGCCGAGTCCGGGGACGATGAACGAACGCTCGTTCAATTCCGGATCGATCGCCGCGACGAACAGTTTGACGTCGGGAAAGTCTCGCCCGACGCGATCGATCCCCGGCTGCGACGCGATCAGGCTGAGCACGCGGATTTCGTCCACTCCCCAGCGCTGAAGCCGCCGAATCACCAAGTCGATGCTGCCGCCGGTCGCCAACATCGGATCGACCACAAGCGCGATGTTGGGGGCGTTTTCGCGAGGCAGTTTGTCGTAGTACCCGACCGGTTCGGCCGTTTCTTCGTTGCGATACAGCCCGAGGTGCCAGACCGAGGCGTCGGGCAATAACTCCAGAATCGGATCGACCATGCCCAAGCCGGCGCGCAGGATGGGAACGATTCCCACGTGAACCGACAACTCGTACCCTGTCGTGTCGCAGATCGGTGTGGTGATCCGCTTCGGACGTGTCGCCAGATCGACCGTTGCCGAAACCCCCAGAATCATCGACAGACGGTTGACCGCGGCACGAAATTCACTCGGCGGCGTCGCCGCGTCACGGATTCGGCACAGGTGATGGTCGATTAGTGGATGTTCTACACGCTGGACTAGACTCACCGATTGCGTCTCCCGAAGCCGAGCTGATTGGTCAGGCAGTTGGAGGTCGTAGTGTAGCCGATTCGACGTCACCGGCTCGAACCGGCGCGGCCTCGTGCACGCCTTTTCCCGCCAGTTCTTGTGGTCTCATCCGTGGGTACGCTTTGCCATCCGTGGGATCCATTCGTTAGCCCTCATCGGGATCGGGTAATTCGTCGTGGACGACGCGAGGAGTCCTTGCGGTTCGCACTGCGAATGAACTCGTCGCCTCGTCCACTACCCGAAAACCAAGCTGCAGCGGACTGCTACCGGCCTTTCATCCGGTGCGGCCGATCGGTTCGGCGAGAGGGCGAATGCAGCTTCAGACTCGGCAGCGATTCTTTGTCGATCGCCAACGTGGCCGCGGCGGGTTCGTCTTCGACGGGTTGCGACGCGCCGCCATCGGGGCCGTCGCCGTCGGGTTGCAGCAGCGCCAATTCATCGTCGCTGACACCCGAAGCGCCCTTGGATCCGACGCGTGGTCGGAACAGTTTTCCAAAAGGACCGGCCAGCAATGCGGGCAGCAAGATCAGGTCTCCGACCAGGGCTGCGACCAGCAACACCAGCATCAACGTTCCGAATCGCTGTGTCGGCGTGAACGTCGAGAGGGCGAACACGAACAGGCCGAGCCCGCCGACGATGGTCGTTTGCGTCATCGCCGGCCCGACACGACGGTACGTCATTTCCACCGCCTTGATGCGATCGAAGCCGCGATCCAAGTAGGAACGGAACCAGCTGAGGAAGTGAATGGTGTCGTCGACCGCCACGCCCATCGCGACCGATGCCGTCATCATGGTTCCGATATCGACCAGCCGACCAAAGTGCCCCATCAACCCGAACACCAGCAAGACGGGGAACATGTTGGGGATCATCGAGACGACGCCTGCACCGAGCCCCGAACCGAAACTGACCGGTCCCAGCATTCGCAGCGGCGTGCGAGCCGGATTGAGCAAGACCACCATCACGACGGAGATCAAAACAAACGCCAATGCGATCGATTCGACCAGGCTGCCCAACAACGTCCGCTGGGCTTTGTAGACCACCGGGACCACTCCCGTGTAAACGACCTGCATCGCGCCCGAGCCGGCCACTTCGGGAATCGTATCGTCGATCAATTCATGGCTGATCGATTTGGCGAAAATCCCTTGCGCGTCGATCAAGGTTTTGGCGTCGGCCAAGGCGGCCCGCGGGGCCGGATCTTCGCCCACCCAGACGACGACATCCGCGATGTCGATCACCTTGTTCCAACGCTCGCCGCCGATATCGATCGGTTTTTCCGTCGAGAGGTGGTCGACCCAAATCGGTTCGCGCAATCGCTCGCCGCGGAGTAGTTCTTCCAACACCGACAGATAGATTGAACGCGTTCGGATCCGATCTTCACTGGCCAGATCTGGATCGTCGCTCAAGTCCACCAGTTCGGTTTCCGCCAGCGGACTCGGCCGCGGGGCGCCCAGCATCACGATGACGGGCTGTTTCCCGCCGCTCGCATCGGCCGCCGCGATCTTGTCAAGCAGCTCTTCGCGAGTGTCATAGGCACGCAGCACCGGTTCGACGGAAACACGCAGCGTCTTGATGAATTGCCCGTAATCGACGTCTGCCAGCGCCCCGACCCGCAAACTGATCCGCCACAGTTCGCTGCCCGCGTAGGGACCAGCTTTTTCCAAGCGGACATAGTCGTTGGCGAGCAATTCAGCACGGCCCTGGTTCAATTCGGTGATGTACTGGGATCGAACCGGATTCCAGCTGTTGGTCACGCCGGGCAGGGGTTTCAAAAATGTGTTGACGGCGGTCGTCGATCCGACGATGTCCAACCCTGGTTCGCCGAGTGTTCGGTGCACGACCGAGCTGACCCGCGCGACGGCTTCGACCCGCTCCAACACATTCAGTGGCAACGCGGAATCGGCCGAGGTCGTTTCAGGGTCAGAGCCGTCGGCTGATGCCACGTCGGCCAAGCCGTTTGACTCGGTCGCCGCGGCCGCTTCGGCGATGGTTTCAAGCTGCATCGACGGCGGCACACGCAGCACCAATTCCATCGGCACCAGTTTGCCGAAATTGCTTTCCAGCCAAGCGTAGTCGCGGATGATCCGTGCATTTTCGTCGAACAGTTTCAGCAACTGGACGGACGTCTTGATCTTGGGCAGCCCCATCGCGGCGGCGACCAACAGGATCAGGCAGCCGGCGGTCACCAGCAGATGGCGTCTGCAAATCCAGGCGCCCGCGTCCGCCCAACGGTCCGACAACCACGATTCTTTGGGTTCGTCGTTGTCCTCGCGCCGCTCCAGCGACGGCGTTTCCGGTTCGGAATGTGATTCGGTAATGAAGGTCTGCAGCGCCGCCGGCAGGTAGGTAAACAGGATTGCCAACGTGGCGATCACGCCGATGGCCGAATACAGTCCAAAGTTGCTGATCGGCGTCAGATTACTGGTGTACAACGACCCGAGCCCGATCGCCGTGGTCAATGCGGCCAGCGAGCAGGGGAACATCGCATGCCGGAGGGCGCGACCGGCTGCACCACGTCGCCCCGATTTGCGGACTTCGTCGCGGTAGTAATTGATCACGTGGATCGCACCGGAGAGTCCCAGCACATAGACCAGCGACGGCATGCTCATCAAAATCGCATCGACTTGGCCGTTCGTCCATCCGACGACCGCCATGGACAGCATCGCCGCCGAACCGCCGACGATGAACACCATCAACGTGATCTTGAAGCTGCTGAAACACAGGTAGGAAAGCAGCGCGCCGACCAAGATGCTGTAGCCGACCAACCGGACCAGCGTCACCGTGCCTTCTTCATCGATCGCGATGTTGTCGACCGGTGGGCCGCCCAAACGCAGTGGTGGGGCACCGGCCAGCGATTCGACTTCGGTTCGATTGAAGGGCGGCGGGGCCATCGATGGGGGCGCGGCGGGTTGGATTCCCGAGTCGTGCGCCAATTCCAGCAAGCGGCCGCGCGGGGCCCCCAAGACGCCGCGGCCGAGGGCGTGTGACAGGTTGTCTTGAGCGATGTCGGTCAGCGTGATCAGCAAGCAGGTCTGACGTGGCGGCGGCTTCAATCCAGCTGCATCAAACACCGCGTACCAAGCATCGGTTTGCGTTTCGGTCTCGCTGGTCGCCAGCCGTTCCCGCTCGCCATCCAGGTTTTCGTCGGCAAATTCGGCGAGCGTTTTTTCGACGATTCCCTCGAAATTCTCGGGAATGTCGTCGCGTTGGTCGCTCGGCACCTCGTCGCGAAACGCCGCCGCGGTCCAGGCAAATTCATTAGGAACCGCCGGGGCGAACAGCGAACCGGTCAACCGCTCCATCGCCCGGCGACGGGCCACGATCGGGCGCCGTGATTGATCGGTAAAGTCGACCGGCCAGAGCAGTCCGCCCTCTTTGGACAACTCCTTGACCAGCGACACGCCGGTTTCCACTGACCGGAACATGGGGGCGCACAGCAAGGAAGGATCGTTGTGGAAGGGGTTGGCTCGCTCGCCGTCTTCGGGGCCAAACGCGGCCACGAAGGTGCCCTCCAATTCGTGCGTCCCCATTGAACGCTTAATGCCACGAATCAGTCCGGCCGGGCCATTGGAACGACCTTCCCAACGATGCAGATGACCGTTGGGCGTGATGTAGTACCACTTGCCGTCGGCGGTCGTCAGCCATTTCTCGTTCTTGCCGCCCCAGTTATTCAGCTTGCGCGATGCGGGCAGTAACCCCAGTCGAACGCCGTATTCCTTGGCCGACCGATAGTCCTGGGCGAGCTTGGGATCGGCGATCCCTTCGGCCGGGTCCGACTCGCTCGATTCGTGCCGCAGCTTGGATTCCAGCAGTTTCAGCCGTTGGTCGTCTTCGGTGCACCCCGGCCAGGTCGCGATGACAAAACTTTCGCCGGCAAAATGGTCCGCGAACCACTCCAGTTCGGCCGTCTCGACGAAATCCGCGGGCAGCCAATCCTTGATGTCGTTTTCTTTCTTGTTCAGGCTCAATCGCGCGGAGCGAAACGCGAACGGCACCAAAAAGAAGAAGCCGAACAGCACGACCAGCGCGACGGAAACTCCCAGCGGAGTCCGACGCTCCAGCAATGGCCGCTCCATCGGGCCCTGTTCTTGCTGGGGGTTTGGCATAGGGGGTAGATTTCCGATTGGTTGGGTAGAGACGGGCGACGCAAGTATTCCGGTGCCGTGACTGGCCCAATGAATTCCGCCCAAAGATTCAATCGAGAAAATAGCCGCTTCGGCCGCCGGGGTCTACTTCAAAGCGGCGCCCGATTGCCCGTCTGGAGCGATCATACCGTCGGGTCGTCCGGGTCCGCGAAGCTTTTCCGGCGCGCCGTGGCGAAGGACCGCCGCGAGACGGCTTCCGCTGGCCATCTGCCAGCAGAAGCCGCGGGGGCCTGTGCGGGACCAGATGAATGCTCTCTGACTCCACTGGTCCTCACATCACCTACCATGGCTCCCTTCTCCCCGGCCTTGCGGGGGGAGAAGGGCTGGGGATGAGGGGGCCGGCGGACTAAAACTGGTCGGGCGCAAGGCTTCTCGCACAATTAGCATCAAGTTAAGACGTGGAGTCACCCAACGCATGGAGTCCCCTACTCCAGGGAGGTCGATTGCGCACGGAAGGCAGCGCGACCCCACGGATCTCAGGCCGCATCACATCCGTGGGTTCGCGCTGCTATCTGTGGGCTTTTTCGGTTTCCCCAGATCTCCTGCGCGAAAGCACCACCTTCAAAGAAAGCTTCCTGCCGAGGGGAGTGAAACGCGCAAACGCCTTGCATCTCCGACGTCGATACCGCACGACCTCCCCAGGAAGGGTAGCCTCTCCATTGGGAGCGTCCACCGTCGTGTCCCAGGCCATCCCGCGACGGCCCGGAAGGGCCATCGTACGTCCAAGACCACCTCGCGACCGCCGCAGAAGGGCCGTCGTATCTTTCCGAGAGGCGACGGTTTAGGGGCGCGATGCGATTTCGGCCGAGGGGACGACGCCCAGGTAGGCCATCATGTCGCTGATTTCTCGCAAGGTGAGCTCGTCGATCAGCCCGCTGGGCATGATGCTGCTGGTGCTGGGCAGGATCTGATCCACCTCGGACGCCTCGATCATCGCCGTGTTGTTGCGGGCGTCGCGGATGACCAACGTGCCGTCGGACTGTTCGCTGACCATTCCCACCAACACTTTACCGTCCAGTGTCAGGATCTTCTTGCTGGCGTACTGGTCGCTGACGACGTGGGCCGGGTACAGGATCGATTCGACGATTTCGCGTTTGGTGAAACGACGCGCGATCCCCGACAGGTTCGGTCCGATCGATTCGCCGTAGTTGCCAAACCGGTGGCACTGGGCACAGCTGGCTTTGGTGTAGGCCGCTTTCCCCAAGGCCGGGTCGCCGAAGCGCCCCTTGTCGCTGTCGAGGTAGCTGACCAGTTGCTCAAAATCCCAGCGTGACTGGTCGGCTTTGGGCAGCACCGCCGGCGGGCGATCGGGGTAGACGCTGGCGTACCACTTTTGCCACGGCCGCATCGATTTCTTTCCATCGGCCGGGCGTTCCATTCCGGTCCAATGTTCCAGCAGTCGTTCGATCCCTTCAAACGGACGCTCTTCTTCTTCGGCCCGGACGCCCAGCAAGATCAAATGTCGCAGGGCCATCGGATCGTCGGTCGCAACATCGACCTTGCCAAGTGCCGCGACAACGTCATCACCGGCTTCGGCGTCGACGATGTTCAAGCTGCGGACCAGGTAGTCCCAGTTTTCGCCTTCGGGGTGCATGGCCAAGGCCATTGAGATGACGGCGCGGCGTTGTGGTTCATCGCGCCACAGTTCGCGCAGGTACTCCTGGGCTTCGGATTCTTCCGACGACGCCAACAGCGCGACGATGCCGGTCCGCAATCGTCGCTGGACGTCTCGGCCGTCTTGTTTGTCGCGAATCTTCTTATCAAGCGACAGCAAGGTATTGGTCGTTTTGGTGTCGATCGGTTGCTTGACCTTATAGATCGCGGCCAGCGCGGCGTTTTGCCAAACGTGCCCCTGTTCCAGAATCGCTTGCAGATCGTCTTCGGACAGCGTCGATGCGAAGTCACGCGTGACGTTGGTCATGTACATCGGCAGCGAACCGGCGGTCGAACGATTGGCGGCTTTTTCAAAGAACTTCAGGATCGCGAAGCGTTGTTTCGCGTTCCAACCATCGGACATCGATTGCAGACACATCGCCACCAGCGTGCGGCTTTCGTGCGGTGCATCGGACTCCAGATATTCGATGGCGCGATCGGCCAAGGATTCGCTGCTCAGGTACGTCGCCAAGCGAATGACTTCGTGGTTGATTCGCGGTTCGCCGGCAGGAAACTCTTCGGCGATCTGTTCGCCCAGCGTGGCGACCTTGTCCGCATCCAGTTCACTGCGATGCAAGGTGACCTGGCACAAACGCAGGACATCGATGAAGTCGGCGTCGCTCAAGAAGCCGGTCATCATTTCGCTGCAACGCTCCAGCACGGCCAGCGCGGTCGGTTCGCTGTGGTCGATCGCGACCAGGGCGAGCATGCCGACGATGGCGACCCGTGTTTCGTCGGTCGCCAGCACTTCGTCACGGAATGTTTCGACCGGCATCCGCTCCAGCAATTTGCGGCCGACATAGGCCAGCGTCCGATCGCCGCTGGCGATCACGTCCAACAGACCGTCGACGCTGTCCGGGGTGATGTTGCCCCGCAGCATGGCTTCACACGCGGCGCGTCGGACGACCGGCGCGTCGTCTTCTAACAACGCGGCCAAACGTTTGCGGCCCTGCGGACCGGGGGCCCGGCCGAGCATCTGTGCGGACTTGGCGCGGACGAGTTCGCTTTCGGCCTGGCTGAGTTCCAGCAACAGGTCTTCGCTGGGGATCGGGCCGAACAATTGCATCAACGTCATCGCGCGGACACGGTAATCCGGCGGGTTGTCATCGCTGTAGGCGACACCGGCGACCAATTGATTCCAATTGTCACCGAGTTCACTTTTGATCGAAGCGATCGTTTGGCGTGTCCAAGCCGATTCGATTTGGGGTTGGCGGATCGCCGCGGCAATGCCGGAACCGAGCTTGTTCATTCGGTCGGGCACTTCGCCTTTGTAAATGACTCGGTACACGCCGCCGGCAGTCGATCGACCTCCGGTGCAGAAATACAAACCGCCATCGGGGCCGACTTCCAAATCGGTGACGTTCAGCGGTTGCCCCTGCAGGAAGACCTCGCTGTCGGCGACAAAGCTTGCCCCGCGCGGCTTCAGACGAACGTTCAGGATTCGCCCTTCGCTCCAGTCGGCCAAGAACAAGGTGCCTTGGTATCGGACCGGAAACGCGTAGTGTTCGTAACAGACGCCGCCGGTCGGGCTGCCGCGTCCGGTATCGAGCATGTCGGGCAAGCGATCGTAGTAGTATTCGGGCCATTTCGCCCAACCGGTCCGCCAACCGAATTCGCCGCCTTCGGTGACATCAAACACGGCGTTGGGGCGATACCAGGCGGTGTCGACATCCGCTTCCATGTCGGCGTCGTGGACAAACATCGCGCCGCCGGAGTGAAAGACGATGTCGTAGGGATTGCGCAGTCCGCCGGCGACGCGTTCGATCACGCTGCCATCGATGTTGGTTCGGATGATCGTTCCGCCGGGAGCCTTGATGCCTTGTCCGTGACCGGCGGGGTCTTCGTAACGCGGCAACAAGTCGCCTTCATAAGGATCACGATAGGTCTGGCCGTCGCCGACTTCGCCGACCGCTTGCACGTGGCTTCCCAACGCGACATAGATCATGCCGTCGGGGCCGAGTCGCAAACCGTGCGGGCCGTGTTCACCGGGGCGTGCCGGCCGGCCGCTTGAGTCGACGAACTTGACGATCGCTTCCACCTTCTCAAGCGTTCCGTTGCGATCGCTGTCGGACAACTTGTACAACGCGGGGCCTTCGGGGCCGTCGCCGGTGACGAACACTTGTCCGTTGAGTGCCAGGATGCCCTGGCAGGATTCGACCTTGTCGCAGTACGTGCGGACCGTCTCGGGCACCCCGTCGTCGTTGTCGTCATAGGCCAGCAACAGCGGTCCGTTCTCCTTGGAAATCAACAGGTGACCGAATTCGTTGAACGTCATCGCGATCGCCGAACCGATCTTGTCGTCCGACAGGATGCGTTGAACGCCGAACCCCTTTTGAATCTGAAATCGCTCGCGCTGCGGTGTCGCCGGCGGGGCGGGTTTGGTGGACGCCATAACTGATTGGCCCGCACGATTGGTGTTTGGGGCGACCTGTGCGGTTGAATTGGCAGGGGCGGGATCGGTCAACGCCGTCCGCGAGGGGGCCAAACGCGACGGTGCCGCGGCAATCCGTTCGGCCTCCGTTTCGGTGCGGTCCCAGGGTGCGGTGTCGCCGAGCGGTCCGAAGGTCGACGCCGATCCCCACAAACGATCGTTGAAGACGACGGTTTCCCAAAGCTCGCTGTCTTCGGTGCTGGTTTTCCAGGACGCGTCGGAGCTGAACGTGAACCATTTGTCGCTGTTGTCCGGTCGGACCGACACGCGGGCGGCCAAGGCGGCGGTGTCACCGCGGCGGTTGCGGACACGGACCGCGACGATGTTGCGTCCGACTTCGAAGTACTCGCTGACGTCATATTCGTCGACCGTCCGCGAGGACTGGCCGTTGCCGATCGAGTGGCCGTTGACGAACAGCTCGTATTGGTCATCCGCGGCGATCTCGATGCGAACTTCCGCCGCGACACGCAGATTGATCGGTTTGCGGAACAGGCATTGGGCACCCGCGGCGATCGGTTCTTCCGCCGTCGTCCCATGAGCCCAAATCCACTCGGCCTCGCTCGCCGCCAGATCGCCGGATCCGACTACGGCCAACAACGCCAGGGCGGTGAAGCCGGTCAAGAGCTCACGAAGGCGGGAATGACGTGACTTCGAAACGCAGGTTCGGTTTTCGTTCCAACGGCCGTCCATGGCGCTATCATCTTGTAGGGAGGGGGGCGACAAAAGTACTCTGGCAACATAGGTGGGGCGGGCAAATCGATGCAAGATCGATTCCCGCATTGCGAATGGTTCGATTGACCGGTAGCTTTCGCCCGTCCGCCGCCGCCCAAACACCCCTCCGTCTTCACCGGAACCAAAGTCGCTGCAATGAATGATTGGATCCCCGTCAAACAAGCTCGTCTTGCCGAATCAGCCGGCCAACCCTGCGAGGTCCGCGGCTGGGTTCGCACACGCCGTGATAGCAAAGGTGGTTTCAGCTTCATCGAAGTCAACGACGGCTCGTGCATGGGAAACCTGCAAGTCGTCGCGCCGGGTGAACTGGACAATTACGTCGACGAGATTCAAAAGTTGACCGCCGGTTGCAGCGTGGTCGTCCAGGGTGAACTGCAAGTCAGTCCGGCCAAAGGCCAGGCGACCGAATTGCACGCTTCGGCGGTCCGCGTGCTGGGCTGGGCCGATCCGGAATCGTATCCGCTACAGAAAAAACGTCACTCGTTCGAAAAACTGCGCGAGTGGGCGCACTTGCGAACCCGCACCAACACGCTGGGGGCGGTGATGCGGGTCCGCGACCAGATCTGCCAGTCGATTCACCGGTTCTTTCACGAAAACGGTTTCCTGTACGTCAACACGCCGATCATCACCGCTAGCGATTGCGAAGGGGCCGGCGAGATGTTTCGTGTCACGACGCTGGACCTGGAGCGGCTGGCCAAGTCCGGCGGGCCGGTCGATTATTCCTTCGACTTCTTCGACAAACCCACCTTTCTGACCGTCAGCGGGCAATTGGAAGGTGAGACGTACGCGACGTCGCTGGGACGGATCTACACGTTCGGCCCCACGTTTCGCGCCGAGAACAGCAACACCAGCCGGCACCTGGCGGAATTCTGGATGATCGAACCCGAAGCCGCCTTCTTTGATCTGGCCGACAACATGCAGCTGGCCGAGCGGTTCCTGAAACAGGTCTTCTCGGACTGTCTCAATCGCTGCGAGGAAGACATGGCGTTTTTCGACCAACGGATCGAGAAGGGAAAGATCGAACAGATCCGCGCGGTGATCGACAAACCGTTCCAGCACATGACGTACACCGAAGCGATCAAGGTGCTGGAGTCTTCCGGCCAAAAGTTCGACTACCAAATCGCCTGGGGCAGCGACCTGCAAGCCGAACATGAACGTTACTTGACCGAGCAACACGTCGGCGGACCACTGATCCTGACCGACTATCCGTCGACGATTAAACCGTTCTACATGCGGGTCAGCGATGACGAAAAAACGGTCGCCGCGATGGACGTGCTGGTCCCGGGCGTGGGCGAGATTATCGGCGGCAGCCAACGGGAAGAACGGCTGGATGTGCTGCGGAAACGAATGGCCGCCCAGTCGCTCAGCGAAGACGACTATTGGTGGTACATCGATTTGCGTAAATACGGCACCGTGCCGCACGCGGGATTCGGGCTCGGCCTGGAACGCGCCGTGCAATACGTCACCGGGATGACCAACATCCGCGACGTGATCCCGTTTCCCAGGACGCCGGGAAACGCGGAGTTTTGAGAAGGGGGAAAGGGAGGCAGAATGATGCGGGGCAGAATGATGATGGGGCAAAACGATGGGGGCAAAACGATGGGGGCAAAACGATGATGAATAGGGACCAGTGATCGGCTTTCATTGTTCTGCCCCGTATTATTCTGCCAGCTCCCAACTCCCAGCTCCCAACTCCCAACTCCCAACTCCCAACTCCCAACTCCCAACTCCCAACTCCCAACTCCCAACTCCCAACTCCCAACTCCCTCACTCCAACCCCGCCAGTTCACAAAGGTGGGCTTGGGCGACCGGTTGGGGGCAGCTCCAGACCAGAAAGAACAGGGCTTGCTGGCACCAGCGGCCGACCGGATGGTCGGTCATCATGCCGGCCCCTTTGGCGGTCGTCATCGCGGCGGCGGTCGTTCGGGCGACCAAACCGTTGGCCAGCGAGCGAATCGTTCCCGAGTCGTGTCGGGGGTCTCCGTTGGCGGCCGCAAGAATGATCTCGTGCAGCTGTTGATGTTCGTGACCAAATCGATCGACGATCGGCGTCAAGCTATCACGTCGGAGCGATTCATCACGCAAGTAATCCAGCGCGGCAAAGGACAATCCGAGCGCGAGTGCAGAGGTTTGCAATCCGCCGGCACCGGTCGGCGCGTCGCCGGTGGGTTTCGCCGCAGCGAGGACGTTTTCGCGCGGGCCAGAGAGGACGTGCGCCTCGGGGACGAAAACGTCTCGCAGCCCAATCGCGTCGGTGCAGCTTGCCGTCATCGCGATCATGTTTGCGCCGGCGCCAGGGTGAACGCCTTGATCCTCGGGAGAGATCAACGCCAGGATCTGTGTGGCATCATCCAGCGTTGCACCGACAACGACGTAGCCGACCGCCGGTGCCCCGGTGACCCAAGGGATGGTGCCTCGCAGCCGATAACCATGGTCGACCTCCGTCGCGACGACGGCGGGGCCGTCCAAGTGCAACCGACTGGTGGTCAAATGACTGATGCCGACCGAGCCGATCGTCGAACCGTCTAGCAGCGACGGCAGCACGGTTGTTTGCAATCTGCTTCCAGTAGCTTCATCGCCCGCGAGCCGGTCTGATGCTGCGATCCGTTTAATCGCGCCGAGATGTTGTGTGATGACGAACGTGGTCAACAGATCCGCACGCGCCAATTCGATCAACGTTTCGACCTGATCGGCGGCAGACCCGATCGGATGGTCGCGCCCCGGCGGGTTCATTCCGGTCAGCGCATAAAAGATCCCGTGTTGCCCACACAGCGAAAGCGATTCGGCGGGCCAGTCGCGCGTGGTGCGCCAGCGCGGGGCCAGCGAAGCAAGCGTTTGGCACAACTGTTGGAAACCCGGAGGCGTGCTGTAATGACACATGTGCGATCGCGGTGACGGGATCCGGTAACGGGAATGGCTGGTGCAGACTGCGTTAGGTTGGACGCTTTGCGATGATTTGGCAAGGTTGTCTGCTGCGACAATTTCGGTCCCGCTCCGCCCCAAGGGTGAAACTTTGGAAGTTTGCCCGCCACTGGGGCCGGCGTTGCTTGATTCGTCGGGGCAAGTGGTCGACAACAGACTTCTGCGTACTTGGAAAAAGTGCGCCAGTTGGAGTACCGACTTCCCAAATCGCTCGACGGGACCGCCATGAGTCAGACCGAATTGCCGCCCCCCCAAAGTGTCCCATCCGGCCCTGCGTCCGGCGCCCCCGACTTGTTCGATGAACTGCATCACGCGGACGACCTGTACGGCAAACTGTGGACGCTGGCCAACAACCTGTGGTGGAGTTGGCATCCGGAATGCGATGCGATTTTCCGTGACGTGGACCCGATTCGCTGGCGACAACTCGGTCACAACCCGGTGGCGTTGTTGCGTGAGATGACACCGGAACGCCTGGCCGACCGGGCCGGCGAGTTGGTGTTGCACAGCCGCATCAATTACGCCTACCGGAGGCTGCAGGAATACCTGACGTCGTCACAGACCTGGGCATCGACCAACGCCGGCGTCTTGGGGGCCAAACCGGTCGCCTATTTTTCGGCCGAGTTCGGGATTCATGAATCGATCCCGATCTACAGCGGCGGCCTGGGCGTGTTGGCGGGCGACCACATCAAAAGTGCGTCCGGCTTGGGCGTTCCCCTGGTCGGCATCGGGCTGTATTACAGCCAAGGGTACTTTCGCCAATATCTGGACGAGGACGGGTTCCAGGGCGAAGACTACTTGGAGACCAAGATCGAGAATCTGCCCATCCAGGCGGCCTTGGATTCAAAGGGCAAACCGTTGACGGTGTCGATCGATACCCGCGACGGGCAATTGCTGGCCAAAGTCTGGTTGATGCATGTCGGACGCGTGCGTTTGTACCTACTCGATTGCAACGTCGAAGGTAACAAACCGGAAGACCGCGAATTGACCAGCCGGTTGTATGGCGGCGACGAGCGCACTCGCATTCGCCAAGAACTTGTTCTAGGTGTCGGCGGGGTCAAAGCGTTGGCGGCACTGGGGATCGACCCCGGCGTCTATCACCTGAACGAAGGACACTCGGCGTTCGGCGCCCTGCAAGTCGTCAAGCAGTTGATGGACAACGACGGCATGTCGTTCGAAGACGCGGTCCAGTTGTCGGCCCGCGCCACCTGCTTCACCACCCACACGCCCGTTCCCGCCGGGCACGACCGCTTCCCGCCCTCGTTGGTCGAAGAGCACTTAGGGCCGCTGCGCGATTCGCTGGGGATCAGTCAAAAGGAACTGCTGGCGCTGGGGCGCGTCGACCCCGACAACGACAACGAATCGTTTTGCATGACGGTGATCGGATTCAAAATGAGCCGCTGTGCCAATGCGGTCAGCAGTCTTCACGGAGTCGTCTCGCGACGGATGTGGCAATCGATGTGGCCCGATCGCCCGGAGAATGAAGTGCCGATCGGACACATCACCAACGGCGTGCACGTGGCCAGTTGGTTGGCGGTTCAAATGCAAACGCTGTACGACAAACACTTCGCCACCGACTGGAAGGAGCGGTTGCAGGAGCCCGACGCCTGGCAAGCGATTCACGACGTGGACCCCGGCGAATTGTGGGAAACACACAACGCGCTCAAGCACAACTTGCTGTCCTTCGTGCGACGTCGGTTCAGCCGTCAGTGTCGGCGCCGTGGCGAAGACGATCAGGCCGTCGAAGCGGCGAGGCACATCTTGGACCCACGGATCCTGACGATCGGTTTCGGCCGCCGATTCGCCACCTACAAACGCGCCAACTTGTTGTTCAGCGACATCGATCGGGTCGCCGAAATGATCGGCAGCAGCGATCGCCCGGTCCAATTGATCTATGCCGGCAAGGCGCACCCGAAAGACGAACCGGGCAAGAAGTTCATTCAGGAGATCGCCAATCTGCGACACGACCCGCGCTTCGCCGGACGCGTCGCCTTTGTCGAAGACTACGACATCAACGTTTGCCGCCACCTGATTCAAGGCGTCGACGTCTGGTTGAACAACCCCCGTCGCCCACTGGAAGCGAGCGGCACCAGCGGTCAAAAGGTCGTCCTGAACGGCGGGTTGAACTGCAGCATCCTGGACGGCTGGTGGGGTGAAGCGTTCAACGGTTCCAACGGGTTCGCCATCGGCAACGGTCGCTCCCACGTCAGCGACGAAATCACCGATCGACGCGATGCCGAATCGCTGTACCGGACGCTGGAAGAACAGGTGATCCCCTGTTTCTACTCCCGCGACAACGATGGGCTGCCCCGGCAATGGATCAAACGCATGATGAACAGCATCAGCACCCTGGCCTGGCGATTCAGCAGCCACCGCATGGTCGCCGACTACACCTCCAAATCCTACGTCTGGGCCGCCGGCGGCGTGACCTGCGAAATGCGGTATCGGTAGGGGAGTTGGGAGTTGGGAGTTGGGAGTTGGGAGTTGGGAGTTGGAAAGAAGATGCCGAGCGGCCACTGGAACTTGAAACCTGAAATCTGGAACTTGAAACCTGGACCATGAATACTCGATGAACGTCTTGATCATTCCTGACAAATTCAAAGGTTCGCTGACCGGGACCGAGGTTATCGAAGCGATCGAGGCGGGCCTGCGCCGTTTCGACTCGAATATCCAAGTGCATTCGATCACAGCGTCCGACGGCGGCGACGGGTTTCTCGATGCGATTCGAAAGACCGATGAGTCGATCGAGACGATTCGATGTGAAACGACCGATCCGCTCGGCCGTTCGATTCACGCCGAGTATGGGTTTGAATCAAAGCAAGGCATCGCGTACGTCGAGATGGCCCGCGCCTCAGGGATGGAGTTGCTGGTCGCCGAAGAACGCAATCCGCTGCTGACGTCGACGTTGGGCACCGGGACTCTGATCGCCGATGCGTTGCGCCGCGGCGCAGCGAAGTTGTACATCGGACTCGGCGGCAGCGCGACCAACGATGGCGGCATCGGAATCGCCACCGCGCTGGGGTATCGGTTCTTGGACGCCGACGGGGCAGCCTTGCCGGCGACCGGCGGGGCGCTTTCGCAAATCGATTCGATCGATGCGTCCGGCGTGATGCCCGAGTTGGATTCTGCGCAGGTGTTTGCGATCAATGATGTCGCCAACCCGCTGCTTGGCCCGGAAGGAGCGGCGGCCGTCTACGGGCCGCAAAAGGGGGCTGATGGCGTGATGGTCGTGCAACTGGATCACGGGCTGGATCGATTGCAACAAATCGTCCAGCGGGATTTGAAACTGGATGTCGCCAATGTTCCCGGTGCCGGTGCCGCCGGCGGAACCGGTTACGGACTGAAAGCGTTCCTGCGGGCCGAGTTTTTGTCGGGGATCGAGTTCGTGCTCTCGCTGACCGGCGTGGAGTCGCTGTTGTCCGGCGGAACGATCGACTGGATCGTCACCGGGGAAGGCAGGATCGATGACCAAACCGCCTACGGGAAACTGGTCCGCGGGGTCGCCGATGTCGGAGAAAAATACGGCGTGCCGGTCGCCGCACTGTGCGGATTGTTGTCGCTCGAGAATGCTTCGATCGAGGATTTGGGACTCGCCAAAGTCCGTCAAATCCACGACCCGCAGCGTCCGGTGGAAGAGACGATTCGCCGGGCCAAAGACCTGTTGGTTGACGCGGCCGAGGAATTGCTAAAGGCTGGTTGACGAGGCGCAGTCCCTAAACCCAAGACGCACGCAATCGGAACATCATTCTGCCCGGACGTGAAACGCGGAATGGATGTGATCCGGCACCTGGAATACGAGCGTCTCCAGTCATTTCGCGACGGCAAAGTTGCGGAAAACGCGAGAACGAATGGCGACACGATTCGGCAATCCATTTGCTCACCAGCGCTTGCCAATTCGAAGGATTTTCAATCTTCGTTTCCGGCGATGCGGCACTCCGTTCCAAACATCCTGAGTAAACTCGTTTGCCCGGGCCCATTGATCGCGGGCGAATGAAATCGCCTCCGGATCCCGTCGAGCTCTTCTGTTCGTGCTGCCCCTACGATTCAGTGGTGACGTAAACTGAACCGCACGCTTTCGGCGCCGCGGGTGGACCCGCCGACGCATGTTCGGTCGTGCGATTCGGCGCGGCGGTGAATCTGACCGCCGCGGCGAAACCGACTTCATTCGGCGCGGCGGTCGGTGCAACGTTCAGCTCGAACGATGCCAGAGTGCCGATCGTTCAAAGGCAGGTTCTGCGCCCTTGACAGTTCCAGCGGCGTCAACTGAAACGCGACGCAGTCAGGGCAAACGGTTAACGCCCGACGCCTACTTCTTTTTTGACTCACGATAGGCGGGCGACTCATGGAGCGTAAAAATGACGATTTCTTCGCCTGTGTGGGTACTGATATCGTGGTGCAAGCTACGAGGCTTGACGCCAGTGATATCGTGGATCACTGTCTCCAAAGCTGGCCGCGCTGTCTCAATCAGTTGCGTTCGAACCTGTTTCAGCAGGTCCCGCCCTTTCTCCGCCGGAAGGGTTCTCACCAAGTGCTGCTCAGCGGCGGTCAATACGCCTTTCAGTCGAACCACCAGCAGATCGCCAATCAAATGCGCGCGGATGTCCGTCGGGCCACGCCCCATATACTCCTGCTCGAAATGGGACATTCCTTTGCAGACGGCAGCTTCGATTTCTCCCTGTGTTTTCACCTACCTTGCTTCCTTCAATGAGCAACTGCCTGCGACGCTTGCGGACAAGAGACGGAGCCGTGAATCAACACGCAATACATGCGTGAATCGACATTCTACCAGATGCCCAGTGATGGCAGCTCGAGACGAATAGGTGCTGGCGTGTTTTCTTCGCTGGATTGGTTGGTAGTCGAACGCCTGCAACACCAACACTGTCTCGTTGTGAGGCGATTGTCGCATAAAAAACGCAGCCACATTCATCGGGTCAACGCAACCGAATTGGCTTTGTCGGTTTTCCGACCTTGTTTTCTCAATCTGACGCGATAGGATGAATCAGTTGAGAGAGCGGTTCGACTAGCCGCTCCACTCCAAGACCCCGGACGACAAGATAAAGAACAATCTGGCGAGCCCCATCAGTGGGAAGTCCAGGGGGTTCGTTGAAAAGTAAGCCGACGTCGTGGAACGCTCGTTAGTGTTCTGCCACGTCGGTTTTTTTATGCGCAATTGCTTAATGCAGAACACCTCCAACGAGTGTTACACCCATGGGCCGAGAGAGACCAAATGGACGAATCGAAGTCGCAAATGACGCAACAGCTCGCCCGCGTCGCTAGTACGCTGCAACGCCAGAGGACGGGAGTCGCTCCCAAAACCGTGACCGCGACACTCTGCGAAAACACGTTGGTCGTGACCATGGAAGGCGTACTAACACCGGCCGAGCAGGCCTTGGCCCAGACTCCGCCGGGCGTAACACAGGTACAAGAGTTCCACCGGCAACTCTTCGCCAGTTCGTCTGAGTCGATGCGAGAGAAGATCAAGACCATCACGGGGCGAGACGTGCGAGAGGAAGCCGCGGAAATCCAAACAGATGCGGGCACCCTCGCTCATCTATTTAAGTCGGGCGCGATGGTGCAAGTGTTCATCTTGACCCCTGAACTGAGCTCCTACCAAGGAAGTGACCGTGAATCGTTGGAGCGAGCTGACGATGACGGATTCCATCTGCCGGCGCAGGCCGATGGTTCTGAAGAAAGTGAGCGTGCCTAATGATGGCAAACATTTGGATTCCCGGTGCTTTGCAACTGCTGCTTGGGGCAGCGTTGATCGCTTCCCTGGTGGTCGTGCTGCTCATTGTGGTGTTCGCTAAGTGGGGCACGTACTGGCTTCAGGCGTACATGTCGGGTGCAGACGTGAGCATGAAAAGCTTGATCGTTATGAGTTTCCTGAGGATTGAGCAACGTTTAATCGTGACCGCCAAGGTCATGGGCCGGCAGGCGGGTTTGCGGATCGACCGCGAAGACGGAATGAGCACGGCTCGCTTGCTAGCACATCACTTGGCCGGCGGCGATGTGATGAAGGTGGTTTGCGCGATCATTGCCGCCCAGCGCGCTGGAATCGTCTTGGACTTTGACCGTGCAGCCGCGATCGACCTCGCCGGCCGTGATGTGCTACTTGCCGTGCAAACCAGTGTTTCTCCCAAGGTGATCTCTTGCCCGCGCCAGGATGACGAAAGCACGAACTCCCTTAGCGCGGTCGCCAAGAATGGCGTCGAACTTCTGGTCAGCGCGAGGGTCACGGTCCGTACGAACTTGGATCAACTAATCGGAGGGGCGACCGAAGAAACGATCATCGCGCGTGTCGGTCAAGGAATCGTCTCTGCAATCGGCTCAGCGAATTCACACATGGACGTGCTCGAGATGCCGTCGCAAATCTCGAAAGGTGCGATGGCACGTGGATTGGATTCAAACACCGCCTTTTCAATCGTCTCGATTGACATTGCTGATATCGACGTTGGCGAAAACATTGGGGCTCGACTGCAGAAGGACCAGGCTAACGCTGATACTCGAATTGCCCGAGCCCAGGCCGAAGTGCGTCGCGCCAATGCGGTGGCTGAAAAACAACAAATGCTTGCCAAGGTCAAGGAAGCCCAAGCAGAACTCGTGCTTGCCGAGGCCGAGGTGCCCGCTGCGTTGGCTGATGCATTTCGCGCAGGACAGTTGCGTGCAACGTCAATGGATAGGACGCAAGGCAAGCGACGCCATGAAATAAAGCAGCCGATGACGCTCGAACGTCGAAGTATTCCGCAAGGAGCCGGCGATGATAATGGCTCGTCGGCGAATCCGTTCCAAAGAGTGAGAGACGAAAACGAATGAACCGAACAACAAATCACATAAAGGAACCAAGATGTCCACAATGATCTTTCACGAAGAAGCGAGAGAAGCAATTAGGCGCGGAGTGGGGCAACTCGCGCGAACCGTGCGCAGCACACTGGGCCCGCGCGGCCATACGGTAATGCTCGCGAACTCGTTTGGTCCCCCAACAGTTACCAAAGACGGCGTCACCGTTGCCAACGCCATTGAATTGGAAGACGCGAACGAAAACATTGGCGCCAAAATGGTTCGCGAAGTTGCGTCCAAAACCAACCAGGTGGCGGGCGATGGCACGACAACCGCAACGGTTTTGGCAGATGCAATCTTCAACGAGGGGCTGCGAGCAGTAGTCGCCGGAGTCAATCCAGTCGGCCTAAAAGACGGCATCGAAAAGGCAACTGCCGACGTCGTTAGTCACCTGAAATCGATCTCGATCGCGACCAAGGGACAAAAGGCGATGGCTCAGGTCGCATCGATTGCCGCCAATAACGACTTGACGATCGGAAGGACAGTCGCCGATGCCTTAGAGCAGGTTGGCTCCGGAGGCGTCGTCACGATCGAAGACGGGAAAGCGGTCGACAACGAAGTCAATTGGGTCGAAGGGATGCGATTTGACAAAGGATACCTATCACCCTATTTCGTCAACCATCCGGAATCGATGGTGTGTGTCTTGGAGGATCCGTATGTTTTGATCCACGAAGCAAAAATCTCCAGCGTCCGGGAGATCCTGCCCCTACTTGAAAAAGTTGCGGAGGCCGGCCGACCGCTGTTGATCGTGGCCGAAGACGTGCAGGGTGAACCGTTGACGACGCTAGTGATCAATCGTTTGCGAGGAACATTCACTTGCTGTGCCGTGAAGTCGCCGGGCTATGGAGGTCTTCGTCAGGCAGTGATGGAAGACGTCGCAATCATGACCGGTGCACAAAACATCTCCGAGAGTCTCGGTCTGCAATTGAAGAATCTGGGTCTCGACTCACTCGGCAGTGCCAAAAGAGTAATTGTCGATAAGGACCACACAACGATCATCGACGGCGCAGGGACGAAGGCAGGCATTCGAGGCCGAATCGCTCAGATCGAGAGCGAGCTTGAGAAAGCGACCCAAGGCTATGATCGAGAGAAATTGCGGTCGAGGAAAGCGAAACTCTGCGGAGGCATTGCCACGATCAGCGTCGGGGGCTCAACCGAATTGGAAGTTAAAGAGAAGAAAGCACGTTTCGAGGACGCCTTGAATGCGACGCGTGCTGCGGTCGAGGAGGGGATCGTTCCAGGTGGCGGCGTTGCCCTCCTTCGCGCCGCCGCGGGCTGCAAACGCACTGATCTGAACGAACATGAACAGATAGGTTACGACATCGTGCTTCGCGCTTGCCGCTCACCGCTGACATGGATTGCCGAGAACGCTGGCGGGAACGGTCGCTTGATCTGTGAAAAGGTCGCCGCGGCGAAAGGCAACTGTGGATACAACGCTGCCGAAGATCGCTTCGAAGACCTGATGGTCGCGGGCGTCATCGATCCCGCGAAGGTCGTTCGTTGTGCATTGCAGAACGCGGCCAGTGTGTCCACCCTGCTGCTCACCAGCGATGTGCTGATCACAAAAACGCCGTGAAACGACACGCAAAGGAATCAACCATGACTGCTCAATTAGTTGACACCCCATACTACGTGTTGCTCGACGGAAAGCAGCGTCTCGGTCCGAAGCTTCTACGCCCACATCTCGGACCCGAGGGTGTGGCAATATATGGGTTTTCGGACAAGCCAACCTACGACCTGTTTTGTGCCAATAGCAATCTCGCGCTGACACCCTACCCGCTTGTGAAAGGCTATTTGAAGAATCAGATCACTGATTCGGGCAATGCCATTCACCTGATAGTGGTCGATGCTGAAGGACCGAATGAGACTCAATTGAATGCAACAACCATGAAATCTGTTTTGACAGCTCAGGAACAAGAATCAGAACGGGTAACTATTTCGTTCCATTTAATGTTGGACCCTGGTTCACAGGCCTACCGCGTCGAGAACGCCTCTTCTGACTTGGGCGTCACGAACAGCCCAAAAGAGTCGCAGAGGGGGTAGCAATCTTGGTCCGCGAACTCATTACGGACCAGTACGTCATTCCGCCGAACGAAATCGAACAAGACCAGGTGTACCTGGTTAACACACCCCACCCATAAGAAACATGCGATGAAAACAAAATCAAACCCAATCAAGGTGCCGCTCGCCAGAGCCATCATGATGCCGAATATTCAAACACTGTTACCCGATACCCTGGTACCACTTGCAATCCACGAAATTCTCACACGACAGTATTCCGAGATGCCAATCGTCAATGAAGACGGCGAGTACCTTGGGATGTTCTCTGAGAAGTGCTGTATGCGCGTTCTGGCTTCCCTCATCGAGTTGATTGATGCATCGAAACGAGATCCTCCAAAAGCCTCCAATGTAATGATTCCTCGCAAGAAATTATTTACGCTGGACCCTGGGGAAGACGTATTTGACGCGATGTCATCATTGCTTGCGATGGGATATTCCGGCGCACCTGTCATTGCCTCCGATGGAGAATTCCTCGGCATATTCTCGGAAAGGACCTGTTTGGGGTTCGTCATTGAGGCCGCTTACAGCGAAATCCCTTCGGCGAAGGTTGGCGGATTCATTGATCCGGACAGTAATCGGCTCATCAATGCCGATACGGACTTGCACGCAATTGCGAGGATATTCGTTAAAACGTCCTACGCTCGCTTGCCGGTTGTGCGAGACGATCGGATCATCGGGCAGATTTCACGGCGCGACGTACTCAACCACTCCAACATACTTTCAAGTATCCTGCGACACCGCCTAGACCTGCCGCAGACCGAACGCGAGTCAAGTCTTCCTGCAGCGGATACATTCCTTGCGGCTTACGGGATGTTGTCTGATCACAGCGTGAAAGCCTTCGCTGATACGACTTCTCACTCCATCGATCCTGAAATGGATTTGTTTTCAGTAGCCCAGCTCTTTCTTCAATCCCCTTATCGTCGTTTCTCTGTACTTGAAGAACGTAGGTTGGTCGGCCAAATCAGCCGTTGTGATGTATTGCGTCACGCGATCCGATTGCTGAAGTAACCAATGCGCAGGTTATTTTCAGCGTGCACAGGCTAGACAAGTTCATGAACTTCAAAAGGGATCGATGATGCGAATCCGTGTAGGCTTTGAAATTTCCTTCTGTTTCTCCCAACCCACCGCGATGCTAGCGTTGCTTAGTGTGCATCCGTCCCGCGCCTCCACAATCCAAACACCCGAGTGTTTCGAGGTAAATCCGGATACATCGGTTTCAGAATTCGTCGATTCATTTGGCAATCGATGCAGCCGCCTTTTCGCTCCCGCTGGAAGCGTTACCTTGCGAAACGACACTACCGTTGAGGACTGCGGACAATCAGATCAGCAGTTGTGGAATGCGGTGCAGCACAGCGTTCAGGACCTACCCGATGAAGTACTGATATTCTTGCTCGCCAGCCGCTACTGCGAGGTAGACAGCGACTTGAAGGATCTTGCGGGGAATCTATTCAATTCGACTCCCCCCGGCTGGCAGCGCGTGCAGTCGATCTGCAACTTTGTCTTTCAGCATCTTGGTTTTGACTACCAGCAGGCCCGCGCGAACCGGACGGCGCTTGAGGCGTTTCACGAACGCACCGGTGTTTGCCGAGACTACACGCATTTGGCAATCACGCTTTGCCGCTGTATGAATATCCCAGCCCGATACTGCACCGGGTATCTCAGCGATATCGGCGTAACGCCGACACATGACCCTATGGATTTCTGCGCGTGGTTCGAAGCGTATCTGGGTGGAAAGTGGCACACTTTTGATCCTCGCAACAACGTACCGCGAATTGGTCGTGTCTTGATCGCGCGTGGACGCGATGCGGCAGACGCGGCGCTCACAACTACTTTTGGAGCGAATGAATTGGAGTCCTTCAAGGTTTGGGCCGACGAAGTCCCTGGGTGACGCACACGGTCGCGTATTCGTCTTCAATAAAACGAAGTCACATCGACGATGAAGTGGCTGCATACATCGAGTGCGTACTGTCAGCTACCTCTCGGTGCTCAATGTAATTCCCCGCGACTTGTTTTTTGCAACTCGATGTCGTATACTGTTACATCGTGCGGCCATCGTTTCGGATGACTGAATAAAGAGCAACCTGGCAGATCCAGGGGGCTAGTTAAAAAGTAAACCGGTGTTGCGGAACTCTAGTGAGTGTTCCGCAACACCGTTTTTTTTTGCGTGTTGATCATTCATGCCAAATCAAGCGGCTGTAGACGACACACTGTCAATAAGCCTTTAACCAAGAGACGCTCAGATGAAGTGGGATCAGGTGAAACGCGATTGGTCGTCGGTCAGCCAACAAGTCAAGCTTAAGTGGGGCAAGTTCACAGACGAAGATCTTGCCATGATCTCCGGCCAGCGAGACACGTTTGTGAAGCTACTCGAACAACGATACGGAGACGGCCGAGCGGAAGCCGAACGGAAAGTAGACGCGTTCGTGCAAGAATTGAAGGCTCAAACAGAGCGGTCGAAAATTCTTTCATGGCCTCAACGTTGTTGGGAAAACATTCGGAGCTATCGTCATGCAAAACCGCGCATCTAGCACGAGCATCGCAAGCTCCGGCGGTGACACAAGAGTCCAGTCAAGTCATTCGACAACAGATCTTGCCGGTCGATTCATCACATTGATTGAAAATGCTGAAGATCGCCTTCGATTGATGCGGAAGAAAGCCGTCACCGAGTTTTCCAAGCACGAGGAGCGAATGATTCACTTTGCCGCAACTCAAAAGCAAATCAAGAGAATCATTGATGATCGCCTGGGAGTCTTGACAAGCCAGAGCATCTTCAGCGACGCAACGTTGACAGACGGCGATGGCATTGGTTGCACAGCGGGAACGAGATCCAGTGGCAGTATCACAACGATCACTCTGCCGATTTCCGCGACACGACACAAGGCAATGGAGTTTTCTCTTCGTGTCTTTCATGACACCGACGTCAAGACCGCGGTTGTCGAATACCGCATGCAGGTTCTTCCTGTTTTCGTGAGATTCGCTGCTCGCGACCAATTGACCATTCCGATCGCTGACGAAACCGATACGTGCGTGATCGATTGGATCGATGCGAAACTCGTTGGTTTTGTGGAAACGTATTTCGATGTTTTCTTTCATCGCGAGTATCAAAGGAAGCATTTGGTGACCGATCCAGTATTTGGGATTCCGTTTCCAAAATCCATGGCTTCGGATATTCGAGAACGGCATGGACTGACTCTCCATTTCTTCACCGAGGAATCCTGCCGCTTATTCGACGAACGCCCTTCTTATTACCTCGGTGCCCCTTTCGGTTCAACTGTTGATCCGGGCTGCACAGCACCGGTTTCACTTAGGAATGAACCATGACGCTTGGCAACAAAACCTCTGACAAAACGCTCCTAAAGAATGTCGAACGTAAATTGATGCAGAAATGTGTCGGAAGCGTAAGAATCAGTGCGACAGTTCGGAGCGGTGATGCGACCATCACGGGAACGCTCAGGCATGAACACGAGCGCAAACCGATCGTTCGATGTGTCGCGGCCGTGCAGGGAATCCGGCGTGTTGTCGACCAGCTGCGGGTAGCAGAGAAGATCAACCCAAACGGTTAGGAGATCCAGAAAGATGTTCAGGGTTGAGTTTGTCGGAGGTCCATACGACGGTCATCGGCAAATATGCGTGATGGGTCTAAACCAACTCATGCTACCGTTGGCAGCATCGCTCACAAAAGTTTCATACTCGACGAACAGGAAAGAGAAATGACAGTATTGGAAGGGAGTCCCGTCTCACCCGGATTTGCAAGTGGAATTGCGATCGTTTACGGCTATGAAGTTGAACGAAAGCTGTTATTGCCGGTTCGTGAAATACAGCATTCTGATGTGCAAGTTGAATGCGATCGGATGGATGATGCGCTTGAACAGTCCAAACGAGATTTAAAAACCGCTGAGCAAATTGCAAACAACGATCCAAAACTCGCCGACGCAGCTGCACTGTTGTCTGCTCACGCCGCGATGGCCAGCGAGATTGCGGTGTCCGTCAAGCAGCAGATTGGATGCGACCTTGTCAATGTGGAACAGGCCCTTGATTCTGTCATCCGCGATTGGATCAGCCGATTGCAACAGCTCGACAACGAGTACTTGCGGCAACGTGAACAAGACATCCGAGACGTAGGCCAGCGGATGACGCGCGCGTTGGCAGGCACGACGCCGTGGAGTTGTGATTCGTTGCCGCCAGGATCCGTGATCGTAGCCCGCGAACTGCTTCCGTCCGAAGCGGTCGGGCTTGCCAATAGCGGTGTTGTCGCGATCGTTTGTGAAGATGGAGGAAAGCTCAGTCACACCGCAATCGTTGCCCGAGCATTGGGGATTCCGGCGATCTCAGGCATCTTCAGCATCACCTCTCGGATTCAGTCCGGCGCAATGCTGCTTGTCGATGGCTTGACGGGAGTCGTAACGATACAGCCAACCGAACCTGAGAAGGCTGCCTTCTCGGTTCGTCAGCTCCAGCACGAACGGCAGATCGCGTCACTACTGTCGGAAGAAATGCAGCCGTGTATGACGCTCGATGGAGTGGAGATTTCATTAATGGCGAACGTTGGATTGCCCGACGAAGTCAATCAGGTCGCGAAACATCACTTGACCGGAGTCGGGTTGTTTCGCACCGAGTTCTTATTTATCGAATCGCAATCGCGTCCGAGCTTCGATTCGCAGTTGCACGTCTATGGCGACATGGCAAGCAAGTTAATCGGTTTGCCGATGACAATTCGCACTTTCGATCTCGGCGGTGACAAGCTCCCTCCTTTCCTTGCACTCGATGAAATAAGAAATCGTTCGAGTCTTCACCTGCGTGGACTACGATTTTCGCTCTCTGAAAAGAATCTTCTGGATGCCCAATTGCGGGCAATTGTTCAGGTCGCACAAACGACAGATGTTCGCATTTTGTTTCCGATGGTGATCGGGAGCCACGATTTTGCACAAGCGAGCGAGGCTGTCGATCGCGCCGTGCGGCAACTGGATGTTCTCCGTCGACCTTCCGTCGGCGCAATGATTGAAACACCTGCGGCGTTATTTGCTTTGGACGAGATCCTTGCATTGGCCGACTTTGTCGCGATCGGTACGAACGACTTGACGCAGTACATGCTGGCAGCTGATCGTGAGTTGTCTCAGGGGACAGACGACTGCACGGCGATGCACCCAGCTGTGTTACGTGCAATCCAACAAGTTGTGGAGGCTGCAGAAAAGCAGCAATGTTCCGTTTGCGTCTGCGGCGAGGAGGCAGGGGACGCGGACTTCGCGTGCCTGCTTGTCGGATTGGGAATTCGTGAGCTCAGCTTGGGACCGTCGCGCGCCGGGGCCGTGCGACATGCGATACGACACATTAGCCAATGTGAGGCACGTCGGGTCGCTGACTCGGCGCTTCGCTGCCAATCTCCGCGACAAGTGCAACAGTTGATTGGCACACTGCGATCGGGCAAGTTGATTGCGACGCGTTCGGCTGATGAAAGGACGTGCCAGCAGGACGATGTGGGAACCACGACCATCGAAGCGCAGTCGCGATCGATCGCCGTAGCTGCTGCCGAGCGAAAGTTGCTGCGTGAAACGAACATCGCTTTGAAACATCGAGTTGTCAAAGAAAGGGAGCTGCTATCCGGAGCCAACCATAACCTGGACGCAGCCGCAGAAGCTTCACGCATTGCGGCGGCCGCCTTCGATACCGACGACAGCATCTTGGTTGAGAAACGCAGTGAAGCTGATCCCGCATCGATCCGAGCCGCCCGCATGGTGCAGCGGGCCCTGTTCCCGGCAGCCGCACCCTGCTTACTCGGTTTTGATATCGCCGGCGCGGTGCATCCTGCCCAACAAGTCAGCGGAGACTTCTTCGACTTCATTTCTCTCGGACCGGACTCGGTCGGCGTTATTGTTGCGGATGTCAGCGGCCATGGATTGGGAGCGGCTTTGCTGAAGGCTCAAACCCAGGCCTACTTGCACGCACTGGCCGAGAACTCTTCTGATCCCGGCGAACTGCTGACCAACACGAATCGGCTCTTCGGAAACAGCGACACCGGACACACCGTCACGTCGTTTCTCGGCCGTCTCGACGCAGCGACGCGATCCTTCGTGTACGCCGGTGCCGGGCACCAGGGATACCTCGTCAGAAGCAATGGTGCGGCGCAAGTGCTCGGTTCGACAGGCTATCCACTGGGCGTCGAATTGAACGCAGCCATTTCCTCCGCACCGGCGATTGTCTTGCAAACCGGCGACACGCTTGTGGTGCCGACCGATGGTACCGAGGAATCGATGAGTCCCGGAGGGAGAGAGTTCGGTCAGGAACGAATGCTCAACGTCGTTCGCACCAACCGGAGAATGTCCGCTGCTCAAATCGTCAATGCTCTCTTTCTCGCGGCACGTGACTTTGCTGACCACCGTCCGCAGGAAGACGATATCACTGCACTTGTCGTCAAAGTATTACCGCCATGTCGGCCCCAGAATCCTCGAGATCGGAAGCAAGACGAGAATGGATAGTGCTATGACGCGAACGATTCCGGCGAAGGGTGCCGGTGAAATGATGCGGGTGGAGCGACCATCGCCGACACAGCTGGTCAATTATTGATGATACAACGACTATCCGAATCGGTCCTGCTCTGTCCCGCGGATTTGCGACCGTCGCGAGATGATTTCGCGGTGATCGGCGTCTTCAATCCAGGCGTCGTCCAAATTCGCGATGAAGTCGTCATGCTCACGCGAGTTGCTGAAAGGCCGATAGCACAACGTGCCGGTTTCACGGGGTTGCCTCGGTGGGAATCGAGTGGTGACTGTGTTGTCGACTGGGTCCATGACGACGATTTGATTTCGGTCGATCCGCGTGTCGTGCGAACAAAGTCCGAGGGTCTTCTGCGGCTGACGTCGGTATCCCATCTACGTGTGTTTCGCAAACGGGCCGGTAGCCCCGAGGGCTGGGTGCCGGGGCCAACACTCATTCCAGCGACGGCATTGGAAGAGTTTGGCATAGAAGACCCGCGGATTACGAAGATCGATCAAACGTATTGGATCACCTACGTGGCGGTCTCGCGACCGGGAGCCGCAACGGCGCTGGCTTCCAGCGATGACATGCTGACCTTCAAGCGGCACGGCTTGATCTTTTGTCCCGAGAACAAAGACGTCGTTTTATTTCCTCATAAGATCGATGGCCAGTTCGTAGCACTGCATCGCCCCAATCCGAACTCGCATTTCAGCCAGCCTCAAATCTGGCTTGCCCGATCGCCCGACCTTCTGCATTGGGGCAGACATCAGCCGCTGCTTCGAGGACGAACGACGTGGGAAGCAGACCGAGTCGGTGGAGGAACTCCGCCAATATTGATCGACGAAGGCTGGTTGCATCTTTACCACGGCAGTCAGCGAGCCCGGCAAGGTGGCCGCGTCGGCGAATACTCCGTGGGGGCATTGCTATTGGACCGAGACGATCCGTCTCAAGTGCTGGCGCGATCTCAGCAGCCGATCATGCGACCGGTGGCTGAGTCCGAGCGAAACGGTTTCGTAGCCAATGTCGTGTTTCCGACGGCATTGATCGAATCGAACAGGGACGATCACGACGACGTGCTCAGCGTTTACTACGGCGCGACCGACACATCGATCGGCGTCGTCGCATTTTCCAAGCGAGACATACTGAACGCAATTCATTGACATTCAACACCAGAACACCGAAGGGGCCTCCGATGGCCAACCCTGACCTTACCAAAATCGCTTTCGTTGGCGACTACACACCGCGGAAATGCGGCATTGCAACTTTCACGCACGATTTGCGCGGCGCAGTCGCCAGTGCTTCGTCGGCCCAGTGTATTGTTGTGCCAGTGGACGATCTCGCAGATGGCTACAACTATCCGCCCGAGGTGCGTTTTCAAATCATAGAACAGGACATCGATGCCTATCGACGTGCCGCTGACTTTTTGAACTTCAGCAATGTCGATGTGGTCTCACTGCAGCACGAATTTGGTATTTACGGAGGTCTTGGTGGCAGCCACATCCTGGCCTTTCTGCGTGACATACGGATTCCGGTCGTGACGACATTGCATACGGTTTTGTCGGATCCGGATGCGACGCAGCGGCGGGTCATGGAACAATTGACTGAGCTTTCCACGCGATTGGTCGTGATGACGGAGCGAAGCCGTGTAACGTTGTGCAAAACGTACACCGTCCCCGAAAGCAAGGTGGATCTGATCGCACACGGCATTCCAGACGCGCCGTATGCGGATACAAGCGGATTTAAAAAGCATTTCGGCGTGGAAGGCAGGCAGGTTGCGTTGACGTTTGGGCTCCTTTCTCCGAACAAAGGTATCGAGTACGTCTTGAGATCGATTCCGGATGTCGTTCGCGAATTCCCCGACTTCATCTATCTGATTCTAGGAGCGACGCATCCCAGTTTGGTGCGCAGCGAAGGCGAACGGTATCGAATCAGCTTAGAGCGGATGGCAAAGGAGTTGGGGATTACCAGGCATGTCAGCTTCTACAATCGATTCGTAGAACTACATGAGCTGACCGAATTCATCGGCGCCTCTGACCTCTACATCACTCCTTACCTGAACGAAGCACAGGCAGTCTCTGGAACGCTTGCCTATGCATTCGGCTGCGGGCAAGCTGTCATCTCGACTCCGTATTGGCACGCCCAGGAACTGCTCGCGGACGATCGCGGAGTACTCGTCCCGTTTGCTGATTCGGATGCAATTGCACGAGAGATAATCTCGCTGTTGGGCGACGATCGAAGACGCCGGGCGATGCGAGACCATGCCTATGAAATGGGACGCGATATGCTCTGGAGTCATGTCGCAGAAATCTATCTGCGTTCCTTCCACGATGCGCAAGCGAAGCGGGCCAACGACCGCAAGCCGCTGGCAATGCGAACGTTGGATGAGCAACCGCTAGACCTGCCTCACATGAACTTGGAACACCTCCAGCGGATGACCGATTCCGCCGGCATTATTCAGCACGCAAGTTTTTCGATCCCCAATCATCATGAAGGATACTGCACCGACGACAACGCGCGAGCATTGATCTTGACGGTGTTGCTGGAAGAATTAGGCAAGGATTCGCAGGAACTGCACTCGCTGGCATCAACCTACGCCGCATTTCTGAATTACGCCTTCAATGAAAGGAGTCGCCGCTTTCGCAACTTCCTCGGTTTTGACCGACGATGGCTTGAGGAAGATGGTTCCGATGATTCGCAGGGTCGCGCGGTTTGGGCGCTCGGGACCTGCGTCGGTCGTTCACGGCGTCGAGGCTTTCAGGCGTGGGCAATGGAGCTGTTTTCCAAGGCGCTGCCCGCGTGCGAGAGCACGACGTCGCCACGCACTTGGGCACTCGCACTGCTCGGTGTCCACGAATACCTACGCCGGATGAGCGGTGATCGTGTCATCGGTCAAACCGGCGAACGATTGGCGGAGAAACTCGTCGATCTATACGACCACGTGGCGACCGAAGACTGGTGCTGGTTCGAGGATGTCGCTTCTTACAACAATGCCAAGTTATCACACGCATTGATCCTGAACGGGCGTTGGAATGACAATCCGCGGATCACGGAAATCGGCCTGGAGTCGCTTCGATGGCTGTGCGCGAAACAGTTGTCTCCCGAGGGCAGATTCCGTCCGATCGGATGCAATGGCTTCTGTCGTCAGGGCGAAACTCTTGCCGTCTATGATCAGCAGGCGATCGAAGCACACGCCATGGTTTCGGCTGCGATTGCCGCCTTCGACGTGGTCAAAGAGCCGTTCTGGTGCGAACAAGCCCATTTGGCTTTCGACTGGTTCCTTGGTCGAAACGATCTCGGGCTACCGATCTACAACGCGATGACCGGCGGATGCTACGACGGGCTCGCCGAACACCAGGTCAACGAAAACCAAGGCGCAGAATCGACGCTGGCATATCTGCTTTCTTTAGCAGAAATGCAACGATTGGAAGTTTCTCTCGCTGCGTTCAAGAGTTCACTACCCAACCCGACAACAAAGCTGGGCCAACCCAAGGAATCCACCACCGGTGCTTATGCCACTTAAACGGACCGGGATCGTTCTTTCCCCCAATAATCGACGGGTGGTGCTTCGCCCCTTTGATCTCCCTGGTAACGACCGAAGGCTTCGGGTCATCGCTCGCATTGCGACACTTTCGGAAAACGAAGTTGATGCACAGCTACATCATGTACTGGAAGAGTTCCACGGCAGACATCAACGGCCACGTGAATTCTTCTTGCGACGATACGAAGCGATGCGATGTTACTTGCCGACCGACACACCGCTTAGCGAAAACCGCCAACTGTTGGTTGGTGCCTACTTTACCCAGGAATACGCGTTGGAATCTGCAGCACTGTTCAATCCGTCGATGGTCTGGCACCCCAACCAGTCGAATCTCGCCGCGGGTTCTCGGCGTTTCGTATTGAGTCTTCGGGCGGTAGGTGAAGGACACACTTCATCGGTTACGTTTCGCTCGGGCGTCATTGATGGGGACAACCAGTTGTCGATCGATGGTCCGACAAAATTCGTCACGACGCCCGAATTCGTACCCGACGCGGTTTACGACAAAGAGTTGTTTTTTCGTAAACTGGCCGAACTTGATTTGGGCAATCCGTTCACAGGGCATGTGCTATCTAAATTGGCCAGCGCGTTCACTTTGGATCAACTGGACACCTCGCTGAAAAGTTGTTTGCGCGAATATCGGTCCCAACATCACGAGTTAGCACCGATCGTCGAGAAGGTCATCACGCTCGCGAAATCAAACTACGAAATCACCTACTTGCCAGACCACGAATTGTCCGAACGTCTGATTTTCCCGTTCGGACCTACCGAAACCAACGGGATCGAAGATGCTCGCTTCGTGCAGTTTCAAGAGGAAGACGGCTCGTCGCAGTATTACGCCACTTACAGCGCGTATGACGGAAAGATGGTCCTGCCACAGTTGCTAGAAACCAAAGACTTCCTGCGTTTCAAAATGCACACGCTCAATGGACCAGCCATCTCCGACAAAGGTCTCGCTTTGTTCCCTCGAATGGTCAACGGGCGTTACGCCATGTTGTCACGGCAAGACGGCGAACATCTCTACCTGATGTACTCCGATATGCTGTACTTCTGGTATGCCAAAGAGATCATCGTGAAGCCAACCTTTCCTTGGGAGTTTGTCCAGATGGGAAATTGCGGTTCACCGATCGAGACCGATTCGGGATGGTTAGTGCTCACTCACGGTGTCGGCCCGATGCGCAAGTACTGTATCGGCGCAATCCTGCTTGACCTGGACGACCCATCACGATTGATCGGTCGCTTAAAGGAACCGCTGCTAACGCCCAACGAGAACGAGCGAGAAGGCTACGTCCCAAATGTGGTTTACAGTTGCGGTAGCGTGATCCACAACGGTCATCTCGTGCTTCCCTACGCGATGTCGGACTACGCCACCACCTTTGCCACGGTGCCCGTTGACAAACTGTTATCTTCGATGATCTGAAAGAGATGCTTCGCGAGAATATGATCCAAATTTGGCCATCCAATCACCCTGCGAACGAGGTGCAGGTCCGACTCGTACCTTTCAGAAATCACCCCAATTCCATCCTCTGCCATCGAAATGTCCTTCGAGCGCCACACAAAAAAAAACGCTGTTTCCTTGGATGCGGGACGGGAAATGAAAATCGCCATCTGCCAAGCCGTGGTGTGGCAGCGACTGGTGCGCTAAACGAGTCGTTCTCGATAAACCGTTCGAGACGACTAACACACCGGCCGCACTGTATTCGCAACATTCGTCGGCACAAATGGAGAGATCGACCTGATCAACGAGGCAAATCTGCTGATCTTTGTGATTGGCATTGCCTTTTCTGTTCCGCGTCGCTACTCTTTCCGTGTCGGGACCTTTTGTCCCGACCACTTACACTTTGATCGGAATGAATGAGACACGCAGCTTTAGCCGGCACGTGGGTTCCGATCACGAGATAATAGGCTGAGCTAGGTGCTCATCTTCTCGCTCGGCGAATGATGTATTCGCCATCTGCTGCTAACCATCGGTCGCGTCGACCTCCTGGAGATGCTGCTCGCGTCATCACGACGCATCCCATTCCGAGACAAGTTTGTTGGTCCGGAATCTAAGGAAAGCGGTCTTCGCTGATGCCACGAAAGCAAAACGCGATCGTCGCCAGCAAAACTACGAATCCAGCCAAGGCGCACACGCAGATTTCTCGGCTTGTTGGCAGTTTTACGCAACCAATGACAGCAATTGCTGTCCATCGCAGAATCGACCACGGAGTCGGCGGATCAGAAGTTTCCATCCGCTGATCGGATCCGGACGAGCGTCCCCCTAAACGACAAAAAACCTCGAAGGAATTCGAAGCCTTGGATTTGTTTGCCTCGCTTCAGCGGGCTTTAGCTGAACAGAACGAACAAACGGAAGGGGTCGGCGATTGCCTGAATCACGATCGAACTACGCGCACCAGTAACCTAGGAAAATTCATCATCGCTAAAAACCAAAATGCGTTCGCCAAGCGAGCTCGCGAAATGGAAAAGAAACGCAAGGCCGAAGCGAAGCTAAATCGCCGCAAAGAGCGAAAGGCGGCGGAATCTGCTTTGCCGCAAGCTCAATCGGACGACGAAACTGAAGAAGTGGCTCCGACGCAGACCGAGAAATCTCCCGCCGACGAAAACTAATTGCACAAAGACAAACACGACGCCGTCTGGCGAGACCTCGGTCTCTTCCCCGGTGTTGATCACAATCACCGTGTCTAACTGACTGCGTGAACGTTTCTCGCAAACCGGACCGACACAACTGTTTTGAAGAGTATTGGATTAAAAAATGGAACAAGGCACAATCAAGCGAATCACAGACAAAGGATTCGGTTTCATCTCGCCCAAAGACAGCGACAACGACATGTTCTTTCACAGTTCGTCCGTCGATGGAGCACACTTCAATGACCTCCGCGAAGGCCAAAAAGTGACCTACATGATCGGCCAAGGCCCCAAGGGCCCGCGTGCTGAGAATGTACGTGTGGACAACGAGTAATCGTCAGCACTTAATTCACGTGCAGCGAGGCAATTCTGGACGTCGGCACTTTCTCAAGTGCCAGCGTCTTTTTGCACACTGGAGTGCGTCTCGCTGGCATCCGCATCCTGCGTCCCTCTGACGGCACCGAACAGCGCGGCCTGCTTCATCGGTTGTTCGCTGTATTCAGTCGCGACAATGTTGGATCGAACGCGTAATCCTGACTCGACTGTGGCCGCCTCTACGATTCAGTCCAGTAAGTGATTCTCGCATTAGCAAAAAGAGCACGAACGATGGCCAAACACCGGCATAGAACATTTGAGATATTCGACACCTACAACGAGGCGGCGTTCGCCCTTGAGTCAAAGTCGTCGCAAAAAGTACTTCAGCAGAGCCGCGAAACAGACGAAGTTTGGACATTCCGGTGTCTGACAGTTTGCCGCGGCGAGCGCGTCATTCACGTCACCTTCAAATCTTCCAACTGTCCCGAGCAAGATCATCCATGTGACCTCCGCGCAGATCTTGCGAGGCTCACCGGTCTATTGGTCAATGACAGCCCAGTCCTGGTGGACTTCGAAGGTCTGGACGAATTTTCCGCCAGATGCGTTGAAGAACTGGCACGCTTTCTTCGAAAGCTTCAATCCAAGGGGAGCCGCATTGCACTTTGCAATCTTGGGTCCGCTGTTCGGGCGTCCTTTTTCCCAGACCGCGTCTGTGAACGAGCCTGAAAGTAGTCCGCTTGCATCGCCGAGGGAACCCGAGGTACAATAATGGGAGGTGCGGCTTTTGCACCTTTACGCAGCCTGTCGCACGAATCCAAACACAACGCCGCTGCAAATGCCGGGAATACAAATATCACGAGAGAGTTTCCTCGAAGATCCGCAGGGGCGGACGTACGCAGATGTTGTGGACGACCCAAAGCAACCATTCGATGTCGCTTTGGAGTTCTTCAACGATCAGAACCGGCAACGGAGGATGGAGGATGCCGAGTTGCACCACGACCGATCACCGTTAGCCGGCGTGGTACGCGAGTTGGAATCCTTGCCGGAGATCGATTGCTTTCTCGCCGAGGCGGAAGTGCAACGAAACAATCGATTTCGCCAGGCTATCGGGGTCTTGGTTCGGTTGATTATGGAGCGTCGTGGCTGGAAAAAGACAGGGAGAAAAGGTTCATTGGGGGTTCGCGCGTCCGGAGCAGCGCGGACTCCTGCCCACAACACTGGGGGCCTCGCGTTCTGGTTTGTGCGCGCCGAACGATACGAACTCAAGAATGGAATGCCATTCCGCTCCGTGCGACAGCGGTGCAGCGAACTTGAGGCAGCACCGAGACGATCTCAAGCTCACCGCTAAACTGGCTTCGTGCCGTCGACCCATGCGGCTTGCCTTGAGCAAGGGTGTAGATGTCTGCGCGGGATGACTCTGGAACACTTGGTGCACGGACTGCTGATTTGTCGCGGCAACTCTTCGGCGATGGATGTCGACGGAGGCGTTAACGCCGAATGTCCGGTAGCGGACAAAGAAAGGCTGCGCTCACGAGTCTCGAATGAGAAGGCGTGTTTTTGATGAAACAATTCGATTGGATCGTCGGCTGCTTCTCGACGCGGCAAAAGTCGTTGCGGGTCTACAATCGCGGAATCTCCCAAGCGAGACAGGGCAAGCATGATGTCACGATTCAGCACTACGCAACGGTCATTGGCAATTCGGCTGTGCCGGAAGATGTGAAAGCAATGTCGCCATTCAACCGCACGTTGGCGTACGCCAATGTCGACGACAGTAGGGGAGCAACGGACCTGAATATGGTTCTGAAGATGCGTGACGCACCGCCCCATATGAAAACAGGAGCGACACGAAAACTGGCAAGAATGCAACAGCGTGCCGAGCGCCGGTCCAGGAGCCATGATTAAACCGAAAAAAGTGATCGAACGGTTTCGCGACTTAACGGACTGCCACAAAATGGAGTCGCGGCTGATTGGCGAGCTGCGTCTTTTGCTTGAACAACCAGCGACAGCGCCTACGCGGCATGCGATCTTAACGATTCTCAATCGCCTGCTTGACAATCTTCCCCTGCACATTGAGCTGGCATCTCAAGGAGGCTACTTGATCGAGGTGCGTCGCCTTCGCCCAAGTTGGCAGCGGCACATTAAAGCACTTCGGAGAGCAAACGCCTGTTCCCTGTCATCTCTTCACGAGCTATGCAAACGCATCAGACACGAATCGCCTTCCGAGCCAATTGATGCGAGAGAATGCGGCGAGATCAAAGCTTGGATCCGATCACTCCGCTCATTGCGAGAACAGGAGTGTCAATTGCTCCAAAATGCTTTTTCGATCGACATTGGAGGTGAAGCGTGAGTCACCCACCTTTCGAGCAAGCGGTTGAATTTCTCAACGAAACGGATACTTCGTTCACCGACCCCAGCAGGCAATGCGACATGCCGAGAGGAATGGTGCTCAATGACTCAGTCGCCTGATTTTGACGCGGACCCGATTCGATTGCTGCACATCGACTTCATTGGAGGGCCGTACGATGGTCATGTCGAAACCTATCACACTCGTGCCCGGCTTCTCCCTAAAGAATTGACTTGGCGCGTCGGCGCGGATGCACTCAGAAGACTCAAGGATGCCGGCCACGACTCGAATTCTGATTCTCACCAATCCGTGACGAGCGTCGCTCTTTATGCGCGCGAAACAACTGGCGACACGTATCGATATCGCTTCGTTGCCACAATATCCATCAAGCAGCTAACTGATTCGATCCGCGACCATGAAGACTGATGAGATGCCTCCCCGAGACCCCAGTGCCCCGCGAATCGATACCAGCGACTTGAGTCCGATTCCCCCGCCTTGCGAGAATTCATGAGCGAAAAGAAGCCGGTACCACTACTTGATCGCGGAAACCGAAAGACGTGTCCTGTTTGCGGGCAGCGCTCGTACTCGCGAGAAGGCATTCATCCGCAGTGTGCGGTAAAGCTGGCCGACGCCGACCGAACCGAGGAGATCAAGACAAGAAAATTGGCCGAAGCGACCAGAACTGAAACATCGTCATGGAATAAGAAGACGTGTCCAAAGTGCAAGCACGTGGTACATATACGTCAGAAAGTCTGTCAATGCGGGCACGCTTTTTTCTGAAATGCTTACCGACCTGTGTGACCATGCTTGTAGCTTCGTTGGTCATTGAACTGGCCATGCTTCCGCGATGTGGCAAAAGGTGCCATGAAACCTCGCCTGTTCTGGATCGCCGTTCCTGCGTTCAGACAGCCAGCTCATGTTCATCAGAACGAGCAGACAGGGCAGCGTGCGTTTTGCCACCAAAACACTTCCTAACCGACTGTTTGCGCTGCAGACCAAGCGTTCTCCACGATTGGCGGCTGCGAGCGTTATTTCCAACTGCTCGTGTCGGTCGAGGCTGCTCTAACGCCGGAATCCGAGCCATTGGAATGGACCAAGCCTCGCTGTTACCGTCGCGGAGGTTGGGCCAATGACCGCACGAAGCGACATCGGTTCGTGCCGGCGGTGGCGGACACCGCTGTCTTGGCAGGGGGAAGCGTTGGACCGCCGCGCCGGTTGGACCTTCGGTATCGCCGTGGGGGCGAGGTCAAATTACGGTCCGGTCGCAGATGCCTGGGGATGCTTCCAATGCTTGGCGACTGCGAATCCGTTCTTCAGGGGTAACCAGTGACGTGATGTGGAAAATGCTCGGCGCTCTACGCGAGCAGGCAGGCCTGGGCGCTGTCCCCCGGCGTGTGGTGGATGAACCGGGCAAGATCGGGTCGAGCGATCACGGCAAATGGAAATGGAGTGCCAACGCGTTGGGGCCGACACCGGAAAAACGGGGTTGACGCCGCGAACTGGGGAAATCGGGCTAGCGGACGCGGCGCATGTATTTCAACAGCGCCCGGTCGATTTCAACAAGCGGTGTGCCAAAAGTTTCCTCGAACATCTCCAGGCGTTCGCGCGCGGTCAATTCGGCCATCGGTTTGCCGCTACTCAGCTGCCTCAGGTACTCGACGTACTCTTCGCGACGAGTTTTGAGCAAGTAATAGGTCAGGGCCCAACTTTCGGCGTAGGCGTCGGTGGCGGTGTCAGAACTGCGAAATCGATCGTCATCGGACAACAGCGTGACGATGGAATTGGACGGCCGCGTCGGCAGATAGTCACGCCATCGTTTCAGGTTCACCTGATTGACGCGACCGATCCCACGCCAACGCGACGCACTTTGAAAATCGGGGGATTCAAAAAACATCGCCAGCCCTTCGCTGACCCACATCGGGTTGTCGGCGAATCGTCGTTGCAAGCCGCAGTTGTAGGCCAGTTGATGCGTGGCTTCGTGAATGATCGTTGCGACGTTGCGTTCCAGATTGGGCATGTTGAACGTCGTCATGCGGTTGCTGGACAGATGGTAGTAACCGATCACGAGCTGCGCCGTGTCGCCGACCTCCGCGCCGGCGTGTTTCAAAAAATCGTCGCGGTCGGCCAGCACCAGTGCGACGAGCGGAAACTTGGGTTCGGGCAATCGCCAGCGTTGATTCTTCCAGAACGCATAGAAGCCTTTGTAAAGCTGTTCGAACAGCAATCCGACTTGCTTGACATAGGCGTCCGAAGTGTTGTGGGCGATGACGTAGTGGGCGGTTTGGTAGATCGAAAAGCCGTCGGGCAATTCTTCCTTCATCCGCTCGGCCATCTGATCGGCCGTGAGCGGACGCATCACTTCATCGTCGGATTCACGTTTGAGGATCTGGTCGGGCTGGATCATCCAGATGCGGCCGTCATCACTTTGCAGCATCAAGCCGCCGTCCTGGGCCTCGACCAGGATTTCTCCGTTGACCGTTCGGGTCGGCATCGGTGCGCCGTTGACCAGGTCCGTCTTGTCCGATTCAAAAGTGACGGTTTCCACCGCGACGGCCGGTGACGCCACCAGGGCCAAACTGGCGGTGCAAAACAGGAAAACTGGAATCGCAATCACGCCGGCGTTGTTGAAAATCAAAAGGGGCATCCTTGGACGGGGAATCCATCGAGAGGGCGAAGAGCAGTGAGCGAACGAGCGATGCGGCAATCGTTGGCGTCTAGCCTTTAGGCGATTCCCGGTCGCTGCGTCGCAGCGAGATTGGGCGATTAAAGCCTGTACACCAACACGCATGCCGTGCTATCCAGTGTAGGTGATTACGCGGCTCGCTTCCAACGGAACCGACTGGCGATGGCCAGAACGATGATCGCGGCGACATACCAAAATGCCAGCGCGGCTTCTTGATGACGCGCGCCGCTGTGCAGAAGCGCGAACAAGCGTGTGCCGACGGTCACGACGCCGGGGGGGATGACCGGAAGTGTTGCCGGAACATCGCCGCTGGCCACCACCGCCGCGGCCAGTCCGGCAATCAACAACGGTTTGGCGAGCAGCGGCCGATCGACCAGCCACAAGCGGCCGAGCCAGGAAAAATCGATGCGGGCGCTGTCCAAGATCGCCCTGTCGATCCCCGCGTAACCGGCCCGCAGGATCCAGTAACTGACCGGCAGCGCACGGGCCATCAGCGCCACCACGGTCGGCACCAGCGTTTGGTGATAGAGGGTCTGCAGCCCGGGCACGGGCAGTGTGAACAAACGCACCACGGTCAGGCCGATGATCGGGCCGGGAATCAGAAACAGAATCAGCGAGAGCAGCTCGACACTTCGGCCCAAGGTCGGGCGCCGGCGAGTGACCGACGCCAGCGACCACGCCAGCGGGATGCAGACCGCGGCCGTCAGCGCCGCCAGCGTGGCCGTCCCGACGTATTCCCTGGAAAACTCCCGCGGCGCCGCGGCGAGTAACCCGATCGCATGCCGCAGCGACCAGTCGACCGCCAGCGTCGATTCGGGATCCGACGAGACCGTGATCTGATGCCCGACCTTGACCACCAAACCGGCCAACGGGAACGCATACATCAGCGTCACCATCACAATCGCGGCGGCCGCCGCCAAGCCGGGGATCAGCGGCCGTCGTCCGTCGTCACCACTTTGCGATGGTTGGTGTCGCAAACTGCGGACGTCCGATCCGCGGCGTCTGGAAACCAGAAACGAACTGAAGATCGCGATCGACAGGGCGCAGGGCAGCACCAGCAGGACCAGGATGGACGTGATCGAAGGGCTGACGGCGTGAAACAGGTAGAACTCGTCGGCCAAGGTGCGCACGCCGTACAGGTCGACGACGGTCATTTCGGTGGCCGCCAGGATCGCCGTGGCCAACAGAGCGGTGCCCACCCACGGCGCGGCGATCGGCAACCGGATCCGCCACCACGTCCATGTCCTGCCGCCGTCCAGCCGACTCTGGTCGATCACTTCGGGGGCGATCCGCACGGTCGCGAACCACGTCGCCAACGACACCACCGCGGCGCCCAACAAGCCGTGAATCCAAACACAAGCGACCAGCCCGCTATAGCGGCCGGCCAGTCCGGTGTAGGTCCGCGCGGCCGTTTGTGAAAACGTCAACCAGCCGAATTTTCCCGCGGTGGCTTCCCACGCCGCGGCGTGCAGGATCATCGGGGTGGCCAGGCAGGCGACCAAACTGACCAGACAATAGGCGTTGACCGCACGCCCCCATCGGCGGCGTTGCGGAACCAGCGAAATCAAGAACGCGAGCGGGATTCCGATCGCCGCGGCCACCAAGACGCTCAACCCCATCAATTGCAACGTCAACAACAGCGGGCGAATCCAAAGCATCAATCAATACACACGGATTTCGATGGCCGTCGATTCGGTCGGCCGCTGCATGATCGTTTGCTCGTAGGTCGGCGGCCCGACCAGGCTGCGTGCATTGTTGGAGAACCCGTAGGGTTCTACCGGCGCATTGAACAGCGCGCGATTCAGTTCGCCGTTGTCGTCCAGATCATGGTAGGCGGCGATCGCGAATTGTTCCGGCAAGAAATCCAGCTTGATCTCCCACACCACGAACCCGTCGATCGGAACCAACGAATCTTTGATGATCGCCTGTTCCGGGTTTCCAAACGTGTGGGGCGAATCGTAAACCGCGATCCGAATCGGGCCTTCGGAATTGAGCTGGCTGGTCGCCACCCGGATCAAAATCACGTTGGGAGGCAGCGAAACAACTTGGTCGGCGCTGTCAACGGTTCCCAAGTCGACGTCGATTTCTGGGGTGCCCGGGGGGCTGGCCCAGATCATCGCCAACCCGATCAGGAAGATCAGCCCGGCAAAGGCCAGCAGCAGGTTTCCATGACTCTCCTTCCAGGCGCGGCGGTAGCGGCCTTTCTCGTTGGGAGAGCGGAGCGGGCGATTGTCTTTCGGAACAGGCATGCGATCAACGGCTGGGAGTTTCGCCGAAGTTAAGCTCCAGTTGCGTTTCGTCAACCGTGCCGCCGAATTCGCGGTACATCAAACTGGGTTGGATGTCGCGGCTGTGTTGATACTTGTCACTACAGTACGCCGCACCGTCGCCGCTGAGTTCTTGATAATAAATCTGACAGATCTGCATGCCGGGGACGATCCGGACCGGTTGGACGCAATGCATTTCCAACGTCCAGGTGCCGCAATAGCCCACGTCGCCCAGCGATCCGCCGGGGTTGATGAACAACCCCAATCGGCCCAGCGAGCTACGGCCTTGGATCATCGGCACCAAGCCCCGGGTCTCGGTGTATTCGACCGTTCGGCCCAGGTACAACACGTTGGGTTGCAGGGTCAGCCCTTCGGCGGGGATCTCCAGTCGCCGATAGCGATTGGGGACCGCGACGTCGAGCACAACTTCCTCGTAAACCAACAGTTCGTCGTGCAAGGCGAGGTTGTACCCGTTGGGGTTCAACCGGGCGGGGTCGAACGGATCGATCTTGATTTCGTCCAGTCGCAGCCGCCGGTGAATCTCGTCGCTCGATAGAAGCATCGCCGTTCCGAATCGATTCCAATGGAAAAACCCGAGCCGGCAAACGGTGCCGAGATCGGGCTCTCCAGAGTGTAACAAATCTGAGCAAGGTGAAGCGAGTGGCGGTTATTTTCGCCGCTTCGCGTCCCTACTTGCGGCGCTTCGCGGACACTTTGCCGCTGACGAACACCTTTAGCGAGTGACAGGGCATGTCCACGGCCCGATTGCTCGGCGGCATCGGCCCGTTCAAATCCGGATAAATGTCCTTGGGGGAGTCCGCGGCGGTATCCAGGAACAGGTTCCATTTCATGCCGCGGCCGACCGCCGGCAATTGTTGCGTGCGGTCGTCGCCGGTGCTGTTGAACATCATCACCAGATCGCGTCCCAGGCCGGCCGGGTCTTCGGCCCGACTCGGGGCGGCGATGTAAGCGACCATGCTGAGATGGTGTTGTCCCCAATCCAGCGGGCTGCCGTCATCGGCGTACCAGGACACGTCGCGGATCAAGCGGCCGTCGACCGGTTGCCCGGTCAAGAAATTGATGCGCCGCACGGTCGGTTGCTGGCGTCGGAAGTGAATCAGCGATTGGACAAACCGCAGCACATCCTTGTTCTTGTCGACCATCCGCCAATCGAACCAGCTCAGATCGTTGTCCTGGCAGTAGGCGTTGTTGTTGCCGCGTGCGGTGCGGCGGACTTCGTCGCCGCTGACGATCATCGGGACGCCTTGTGACAACAGCAGGGTTGCCAGCATGTTGCGGATTTGTCGTCCACGGATGGTGTTGACGCCTTTTTTCCGCGTCGGGCCTTCGACGCCGTAGTTGTCGCTGATGTTGTGATTGTCGCCATCGCGGTTGTCTTCCCCGTTGGCCATGTTGTGCTTTTCTTTGTAGCTGACCAGGTCGTTGAGGGTAAAACCGTCGTGGCTGGTGATGAAGTTGATGCTACAAAACGGAGGCCGTCCGGCGTGTTCGTACAAGTCGCTGCTGCCGGCCAGTCGGGTCGCCAGCGCGCCCAACGTGCCGCCGTCACCACGCCAGAATCCACGAACATCGTCGCGGTAGCGGCCGTTCCATTCCGCCCAACGGTGGTTGCCGAACGAACCGACCTGGTAGGCGCCCGCGGCGTCCCAGGCTTCGGCGATGATCTTGGTGTCGGCCAACAGCGGGTCTTCGGCGATCAGTTCGACCATCGGCGGATTGGGGACCAGGTTTCCGCCCCGGTCACGTGACAGAATACTGGCCAAATCGAACCGGAATCCGTCGACGTGGTAGTTGTGCACCCAATGCCGCAGACAATGAAAAATCATTTCGCGGACGACCGGGTGGTTGCCGTTCAGCGTGTTGCCGCATCCGCTGTAGTTGGTGTAGTGCTCCCCTTCGCTCAAGATGTAGTAAACCTGATTCTCCAGCCCCTTGAACGACAGCGTCGGGCCTTGCTCGTTGCCTTCGCAGGTGTGGTTGAACACGACATCCAGGATCACTTCGATCCCTGCCGCGTGCAACGCTTTGACCATCTGTTTGAATTCGTTGACTTGCGCTCCCGGGCGTTTGTCGAAGGCGTATCCGCGGTGCGGCGAGAAGAACGCCATCGGGTCGTAGCCCCAATAATTGGGCCGCTGGGGCGGGTTGCCGTAGATATCCAGGATCGGAAACTCGTTGACCGGCATCAGTTCGACGGCGGTCACGCCGAGCGATTGCAGGTAGGGGATCTTTTCGATCACACCCAGGTAGGTGCCGGGGCATTTGATTTTGGCCGTGCGGCTTTTGGTGAAGCCACGTACGTGCATTTCGTAGATCACCGACTCGCTCAGGTCACGGCGGAGGTGCCGGTCGTCTTCCCAATCGAAGTCATCTTTGACGACGACGCATTTGGGAGGCCGCACGACGCCGTCGGTGCTGCGTCCGAAGGTTCCCGCGAGGGCTTGCGCGTAGGGATCGATCAGACGGGCGGCCGAATCGAAGCGTTGCCCCTTGGCCGGGTCCCACGGTCCGCTGGCCTGGTAGTGATACAGCTGCCCCGCTTCCAGCCCTTTGACGTTCAGACTCCAGACGTCACCCCAACGATCGGTCTCGCGATCAAACTCGATGATGTCGGCCGGTTCCTGGTCGGTGACTTTGTTGTAGAGCAGCAAACGCATTGCGGTTGCCGAGCGGCTGAACACCGAAAACTGGACGCCGTTCTCCTGCAACGTTGCACCGAACGGCGGCTGGTAGGTGAACTGAAGGTTTCCGGTCGGTTGTCGCATAAGCATGTTGTGAGTGTCTCCTGCAATCCTTTCTGAACGCGTCTGTGGGGTGAGCACACCATGTGCCACCTCCAATGCGCCTGCATCACGTGCCTGCACAATGCTTGCCAGAAACCCTACCACCTGCTGACCATTGTTCTGTCAGACACGGGGCGGAGTTTGGAAAACAGGCAGGCCGCCGAGCATGCGATGACGCCTAGCGATGGATTGCCGAAGAAGCCTCAGGAAACGGTTGGTGAAACACTGACGGTCGGACCTATCAGCCGGGAATTGGCCCCGACATCACTTAGTCAACCGGCACAGTTTACCGTTTTCCGGCGTTTTTGGCGGCCTCAATGACCGCCATCGGAGGCCCGCAAGGGTGGGTGGAACATCGCCGCGCACTACACCGCGGATAATGGCGTTCTGATTGCCAGACGGCTACCAGAGCCGCCGTGGTGATGTCAAACTGGAGCCGCTGACCCGATTTTCCACTCCCAACCTGACTGCTGATCCCCCCTCCATGGCTGCGACATATAAGGACGCCGGCGTTGACCTCGACGTGTACGCCGAATCGATGCGGCGTTTGCCCAAACTGATGCATCGCACCTTCTCCCCACGCGTGCTGGCCAGCGATGGTGGGTTTGCGGGCCTGTTTCAACTCGATTTCGCCGGCAAACTGTTCGCCCGCAACTACGAACAGCCGGTACTGGTCAGCGGCACCGACGGCGTGGGCACCAAACTGAAAATCGCTCAAACCACCGGCGTCCACAGCACCGTCGGAATCGATTTGGTGGCCATGTGCGTCAACGACCTGCTCTGCACCGGCGCCGAACCGCTGTTCTTTCTCGATTACGTCGCGATGGGCAAAGACGACCCGGCTCGGCTGGAACAGATCGTCCAGGGAATCAGCGACGGCTGCGTCGCCGGCGACATGGCACTGCTGGGCGGCGAAACCGCGATCATGCCCGACATGTACGGCGATGATGACTACGACCTGGCCGGTTTCGCCGTCGGTGTCGTCGAACGAAAACGGCTGATCGACGGCAAACAGATCGGCGAAGGCGACGTCGTGCTGGGGATCGCCTCGAGTGGCTTGCACAGCAACGGGTTTTCACTGGTGCGAAAAATCATCGCCGATGCAGGGCTGACCTGGGATTCCACCCCCGAGGCCCTGGGCGGCAAAACGATCGCCCAAGAATGTCTGACGCCGACTCAAATCTATGTCGCCGCCGTTCGGGCCGTCCAAAACCATTACCGAGTCAAACAGGTCATCCACGGTCTGGCCCACATCACCGGCGGCGGGATCGAAGAGAACTTGGATCGGATCCTGCCCCCGGGCGTGGATGCCGAAATCGATCCGACCAGCTGGGAACCGCCTGCCGTTTTCCGATTCCTGCAACAAACCGGCAACGTCGCCGACGCCGAAATGCGACGCGTCTTCAACATGGGCATCGGCATGGCCATGATCGTCAGTGATTTCTATGCCGCCAGCATCCAATCTCAACTGGCCGATCTGGGGATCCAAGCCACGCCGATCGGAAACATCACCTTCGGGACCGGCAAGGTTCGCTACGTTTAGCGATCTGCCACCGCTTCGGTTTTGGGTAGTGGACGAGGCGACGAGTCCTTTCCAAACGCGCAGTGCAAGGACTCCTCGCGTCGCCCACTACCGTTGACCCGAAAACCAAGCTGCGGCGGAATCCCTGTGGACGATTCACACATAGACAAACTCGATCGCCGCATCGATGTCCGGATGAAGACTTTGGTGGACCGGGCACTTCCGCGCCGCCGATTCCAGCCGGTCCCGCATCGCGGCCTCGCTCACCGCGGCGGCTGACATCGTCACCACCGTCCGCAAACTTCCGATCCGACGGACCGGCTTCTGGATCATCTCCTTGACCACCCGGACTTCGGTCCCCTTGATGTCCAACTCGTGACGCTCGGCGACGAGCCCCAGAATCGTTAGGACGCAACTACCAAGTGCCGCGGCGACCAGGTCCGTCGGGGAAAACGATTCCCCCTTGCCGCCGTTGTCCAGCGGTGCGTCGGTAATCAAGGTCGTTTGGCTCGGGCCGTGCGTCGCCGTGCAACCGAGCTGGCCCGTGTACACCACATGAATCTCGACAGCCATCGGTTTGCTCCATCGTTGGGTTGCAAAGGGGGACTCATTTGTTCGCCGGCCACCCTACACCACAAGGAGATCAGTGCCCACGGATGGCAGCGCGAATCCACGGATATTATGCGGTCGACGATCCGTGGGTTCGCGCTGCCATCGGTGGGCTTTTTTGATTCCCACAGACCCCCGCACCGAGCGCACCACCTGACGACAAAAATCCTTCAAGGGAGGGGCTTCATTCGTTTTCCGGTTCCGGGGCTAAATTTGGAGCCGATGCTCTCGTGCCATTGCGAACCCTCCCGCGGGGAGGGTTCATCCAGCAGGACAATAAAACGGTACTTTCCGTGTTGCCTGTGCCGGCGCGCACGGGGGGAACCGGGCGGAGCGTTCAATCGGCCCGAAAGGCATGAACTTTTAAAAAGTTTTTGGAAAACAAAACGTTTTTTCGAGCATCTGATTAGCGTTAAGGGACGATTGCGGTAGATAGATCGACATTGCGCGTTTTTCACGAAAACAAAATGTTGACTCCGATTCGCCTCGACGTAGGAGTCTCCGCCTGATATTTCTGCGTCCCGGCAAAATTTCCAGTTTTGTTTGTCACTTCAACGGCAGAAGTCCGCTTGTTCGAGTAGCGAAAATCACTTCCGCCGCTTGGGAGATAGCCCGATGGCTACATCACAACTTTCCGATTCGCGTTTCACCCGCCTGATCCAGCGAATCGACTCGGTTCTGTGTGCCCACCACGAACTCTGTGACCACTTGGCCAACCTTGAGATTTCGATGGAGGGGTCGCGAATCGTGCTTCGCGGACAATTGCCGTCGGTCGCCCTCAAGCAAGCCCTGGTTCCGGCGATCCGCCAAGCCGGCGTGCTCGGCCAAGTCTGCAACTGCGTGGAAATCGGCTGAGAGACGATCGGCTGAAGCCGCTCAAGCGTCTGCCCCGGTTTCGCTTCCTTCTCAAATTTGTCGCCGCTCGGCCTGGCTTTAGCCCAATACCGCTAAGTTGAGCGTTGTTTCCTGCGGGGAGGGCCCGTAGGCTCGCGCCAAACGGTTGATCATCGTCCGACATCAGCCGGTTCGCGCCAGCGTCCGGGCTTCTCCCTCGGCCTTAACTTAGCGGTATTGGGCTTTAGCCGAAACAGGATGGGCCGTGAGGACGCGGGCGGACGGAGAATTGCAAATTGCAAATTGAACAATGCAAATTTTCAATTGGAAATGTTCATTTTGCAATTTGCAATCTTAACCGACCTTTGGGCTGACGTAGACGACGAGGAATCACGAAGCCGGAAGGTTGTGTCGAAACACACCGATCCACCGCGAGCGAAGTCGATAGGCAATCATCGCGATCGGTAGCAGGATTACGGTCCAGGGAGCCAGTGCCACCGCCAGGATCACAAGTCCGCTGGCGAGGCCGGTGATCGATCGGACCGAACCGCTCCAGGTAGCCGCGATGCGGTCGCCCAAGGTCGGTGCCGCCGGCGGCTGGTAGGTCGCTTCTTCGGTGATCCGCAGCGTCACGGTGGCCAGCGACGTCTGGTCGGTCAACACCCGCATTCGACCTTCCATCCGTTCGATCTCTTCCCGCACCCGTGACAGTTCCCGTTCGATCTCCATCAGGTCCGAGAGTTTGCCGGGGCGTTCTTCCAGCATCGCGACGATGCGTTCTTCCAGCTTGTGTTTGTTGCTGATGCGGGCTTCCAAATCGACATAGGCTTCGGTCACATCATCGGACGTCTCGCTGCGGGATCTGGCAAAACCGAGCGAATCCAGGCCCGAAAGAAAGGCGTCGTAGTTTTCCACCGGGACGCGAATCACCCAGGTGCCGCCGCGGTGGTCGCCGTGGCGTCGATCGGTCTGACGCTCCGCGGCAAACCCGCCGTGGGTGCCGATCACGGCGGGAATCTGGCGTTCGAAGGCTGCAAAATCTTCGACCACCAATTCGACTTCGGCCGTGTAGATGATCTTGCGTTTGGAGACCGATCGATCGGCCGTCTGGAGCGCGGGCACGTCACCTCCGGCGACCAAGGCGACCGCAGGATTCTCCGCCGACGTTTGGATTTCGGCACGATCGAGCACCTCGGCGATGCTGGTGCTTTCGGATTGCTGAGCACACCCCAGCAGCGGCAGGCAGAACGTGAAGGCAGCCAGCAAGCGTTTTGATTTCAATGGATCAATCACGGTTCGGTCCTCGTCTGGGGCGGGCGGTGCACTACCGGTCTGACGAGCGACGGGCCGATTCGGATTTCAAAAATTCGGAAGAATGCAGGAGCGATGGGATGCGGCCTGCGGCGCGGACAATAGAGACTCGGTGGTCACACGGAGCGAAGGATTTTTTCCATTTTCCGTCCCTTGGCAAGTTCGTCGACCAACTTGTCGAGGTAGCGGACCCGTTGCGTCAGCGGGTTTTCGATGTCTTCTACCCGGTGGCCGCAGATCACGCCGGTGATCAGGTGCGCGTTCGGATGGATGGTCGCGGCGCGAAAGAATTGTTCAAACGTCGTTTTGTCCTTGATCTGCTTTTGCAGCGACCGCTCGTTCAGCCCGGTCAGCCACTTGATCACCTGATGCAGCTCCTCTTTCGAGCGGCCTTTCTTTTCAACCTTTGCCAGATAGTGCGGGTAAACCGAAGCGAACGTCATCTTTGCGATTCGCTCGTCCTGACTGCTTTTGCCGCTCATCTTGAGTTCCCGTTGAATGAAGACCAATCACATGCCACTGATCTCATTTTTATAACCGCTGCGGAAGACCGGTGAGAATCAAGAGAGCGATGGCAGAATGATTCGGGGCAGAATGATGAAACTTGAAACTTCACCCCGCGATCCGTGCTCGCCCGGTGGATTCTTCGTGCCCGCCGCCGGATGCCACTACTGCAGCACGCGGCCGACGCCGGCGGAGCGGTCCTTGCGATCGGCGTCCGGCGAGCCGTTCATCCCTTGGAACAACCGTTCGATCGTTTGGCCGACGCCGTCCAGGGCACGTCGTTCGATGCTGGGGTTATCAACGGGCCCCGACACATCAACGGTCCACAGGGTGTAACGCTGGTCCATCAGCGGGCGGAGGATGCGGGTGAAGGTATTGCGAGGCGAGACGCGGGTGTTGAACGTCAGGTCCAACTCGCGACGGCGATCCAACATTCCTTTGCCGTGCAGTGCGATCAAGCTGCCCCACAGTTTCAGATCGTCAAAATAGAGTTCGTTTTCGCTCAGCCGAAAAAAGACGTCGGCGTTGGTAAACGCGACATCTTCGGTCGGCGTGATCGACAGCACGTTCAACAGCTGCATCAGCACCGGCACTTCGTAGAGGTTGGCATTGGTGACGACGGCGTGTCCTTGGCCGCGGAGCAGATCGGTGGTTCCCAGCACGCCTTCCAGGTTGGTGCTGCCGACGAGCGTCCCGGTCAGCTCGCTGTTGCCGTGGCCCAATTCGGCCAGCAGCACGGGCAGCTTGGCTTGAATCAGTGCCAAGCGGACGTTGAAACTGGCATCGGACAGCATCACGTTGCCGTCCATGCGAAGGGTTCCGTCGAACAAACGGCCTTCGATCGGATGTTGAAATTGGCCGTCGCGTCCCACGCCGCCCAGCCGAAGCCGATCGTCGCTGACTTGGAACGGCCCGCGCAACCGAGTGATTTGTAGATCGTTGACGTGCAGCGAATCGATGCGGACCTCGCCTTCGGCGGCGATTTCGCGCGCGTCCTTGCGGCCCTTGATCGACAACTCTCCCCTCAGCCCGTGCACCGGACCGACGTCACCGATCCGGTTGCCTTCCAATTGCAGTTGCAAGTCCCAACCGAAGACCGGATCGGGATGACTGTCGTCACTGAGCAGTGTTTCGGTCAGCCCGCTCACTCCGACCGGTCCGCGGAGGTTCAGCCCGCGCATCGCACCACGCATCTGTTGCGGCAGCGCGTTGATCAGTTCGGCGTCGGGGATCAAACGGCTGCCGTTGTGAACGTCGACGCTAAGCAACCAGCGTCCGTCGTCGAGTTGCCAACAGCCGCCGTCGGCGGAAACCTGCGACCGACCGTGCTCGGCGCGAACGGCATCGATCATGACCCGACCGCCTTCATAACGGACCGCCGCTTCGACGATGTCCAATCGGTACGGTAGGGCAATCGGTTGCAAACGCAGGGTGTCCGATCCGATCCGCTTGGCATCGAATTGGTGGGCGACGACGGTCAGCTTTAACGGCCCCTTGGGTGCATCACGGACGAGTTTGATTTTCAGCGAATCGAGCACACCGCTCGGTGCCAGGGCGTCCCAGGTTTGCCGGGACGGCAGCGGAAGCGAGCTTCGCAGCGCCTCGTCGAGCGAGATTCGGGTGGCGTCAAAATCCAAGACCAGCGAAGGCGATGCCTGGGGCGCCATCGCCGGTGGTGTCGGCGGGTTCGTTCCTGCCACGTCCGCTTGGCCTTCGCGGGGCGGAACACGGTAATCGCCTTCACAGCGAATCAACCCGCCGTTGGCGTTGGAGCCTTGAAACCCGGAGAGCGTCACCTGATCGTCGATCACGCGAACGTCGCCGGCGACGTTGTACAACGGGTACGGGAACCCGCTGAACCGGAGCGTCGCGTCGCTGACCTTCAACTCCAGATCTTGGTGCTTGACGCCGTCGGCGTCGGTTCGCATCGTGCCGCGGACCAAATGAACCGCCCCCAGCGGGTTGAGCGAGCGAATGAATTGTTCCAGCTTGGTGACCTCGCCGCCGCGCGGTGACAACGCGTTTAGCAATTCGCCATCGATGGCGACGGGCCCAGCCATCGCCGCTGAAAACACGCGGGGATGCTGCGCGCCGGGCCGAAGGGGTAGATCAAAAACGCACTGCATCAGCTGGCCGCCGACCCGGCCGCTGACCAGTTCGGTTTGCACCCGATGGTCCGCGATGAACAGGTCGCCGGTGATCTGTCGGACCGGATAGGGGAATTTTTCGTAGTTCAGGTCGACGCCCTTGCAAGTGATCTCGGCAGTGGTTTCGATCCGATCCCCCAGGATGTCCAGGTGCGCCCTGGTCACATCGATCAACCCTCGCGGCTCGAATTTTTTCCAACCACTTTCCAACCGCTCGGGAATCACGGCGGCCAACCGTTGATCCAGCATCAAGTTGTACGCCGACACATCCAAGTGGGCTTCCAGCGGCAGCGAATAGCCGGTCGTGTATCCGTCCAGCTTGATCCGAGCGTCGCCCCAAAAGGCTTGGCACGATTCGAGCTGCGCCCCCTGCGGCCGGCAGCTCAAGACGCCGCGAATCTGCTTGACCGGCATCGATGATTTTGGATGCCGAAAACGACCGTCATGAATCCGGCTGCGGGTTGCAAAATTGGTCGGTTTGCCGGGTTGGATCCGTGCGATCGCGGTCGTGTCGGCAAGTAGTTCCAGCCCTCGAAGCGGCTGAAGTCTCTGTTGGAGCATTGCCGGCAAGCGGTCGATCAGATCGCCACTCAGCCTGCCGCCACGCACCTCCGCACGCACATCGGTTTGTCCGTTCCGAATCGTCACCTGCGCGGCAAAATGTTCGGCGAACGCCGCGGCACCGTTGATACTGATGGCTGTCGACGGCGGAGCCCCCGCTCCCCCAGCGCCCGACTTCCGTTCGCGATTGCCGGCGGTGGAATTCGATCCGTCATCGGCATGGTTCAAGATCACCGCTTGGGCCAGATCGATCTCGATGGGCCGCGCGTCGACCGACTCATTGGCCAGGACGATCTTCGCATCGCGGACTTCAATTCGCGGACAGGCGACCTTGCCAAACTTCGGCAACGGCCACAGCGACTCCAACGAAACCTTGCCGTCGCGATCCAGCCACGCGTTCGCGTGAACGCCGCTGACGACAATCCGACGCGTGACCAGCGGATTTTCTTGCTCCCACAACTTCGAAACGTCCGCACTGGCCACCACCACGATCTGGCTGATCTGGACCAATTGGCGAGACGCATCGTCAGCGATCCCCAGACGCTCGCTCAACGTCCGTCCCCGTCGTCCCGCACCCGATCCAGACGTCTCGGGCAACGCAATGCGGATGTCGTCCAGGATCAACCCGATGTTCGGTTCCACCCGGCCCCGTCCGATCGAAATGTCCAATTCGGGATAGTGGTCGCGGAACGTCTGTTCGACATGGCGTCGGACTTGTTCCCCGACGGTCTGGGGAGCAATGAAGCGAAAGATGAAAACGATCGCCGCAATCAATAGCGCAACGACCATCCATCGAGACGAGTTCCCGGATGGTGCGCGGTTGTGCGATTCGGCGTCCGTGCCGCTCAAAGAGTTTCAAGCTCCAGCTAGCAAGCGATCCTGATTCGGCCGGCGGATCGTCAGCCGTCCGACCCTGCGATGGTACGCCGGTTTTTACGGGGCGATCCAGCCCAAATAGTGCCAAAAACGGTAAAGCCAGGGAGACTGCCAAGGACCATCAAGCGAGATCGAAACGGAAGTCACACTGGCTGCTAGCAAAACGAACGTCAAACACCGCCCCCAAGAACGGCCGGAGAGCCACTCGACGGGACCGGCGATGGCGAACAACCACAACGGAGCGAACCACAACATCCAGCGAAAACACACGCTGACGCCGCCATAGTTGCGGTCGATCTCCGGACGCAGCACATAAAACACCGCGCACACGACCGTGGCCAGAGCGATCGCTGCTAGCAAAAGACGCAGCTCCGTCGACCGTGACGCTCGCAACCCCAGCAATCCGATCGGCATCAACAACCAGATCGGGGTGAGCGAAAAAATGCCATAATGCCCAAACGTCATGTGGGCCGCATAGACCAGCCGCGACGGCTGGCCGATGTCCACGCCACGGCGTTTTCCGTCCACCCAGTAACTGGACGGATAGTCATACCAGTCGTCCCAATGGCGCAGCTGCGCCGGTCCGTCGTCGAGCTGGATCAAGCCGAATTGTCGTTTTCCGTCGACGAGCACCCTGGACCGCTGGGGCACTCTCGATGGCCCGATTTGGATGTCCGATTGTTCGGCAGCGAGAGCCTGTTTCAGCAGCGCCGATCGCACTTCTTCGACGCCCGGATTCGTCTGCGGTAGTGTGGCGATCAGGTCGCCGTCGCCACGATGCATGTAGGGTGGTCGCAGGCTTTGGTGTGCGATCCAGTTGGTCGCAAAGAACGCGGCGGCGACGACCAACACACCGGCGCAGTAGGCCGGCAGGGCAGGCCGCCGGACCAACAGCAGCAGCCCGGCCCAGAACACCGTCATCGACAACGCCGGCAACTCGTTGGCCGCGGTGAATCCGGCAGCCAGTCCGGCCAGCAACCACCAACCGTGCCCGGTCGTCGTGTCCAGCGATCGAACGTAGACGTACAGCACGACCGCTGCCGAGGCGGCGGCCGGCAGGTGATTGTTCAAAGCAATCGTGAACGGCAGCAACATCGTGCCGAAGCAGACCGATGCGGCCAGAAAACACTTCGCCCAAACCGACTGCGTGATGCGGTCGATCGCCAGGATGGTACACAGCAAAAAGACAAACAGGGTCGGGACGTTGACCAACCACAACACGATCCGGCCGACATAGATCGGATAGTCGCTCAGCCACATCCCCACGGTGCGCGAAACGCACCAGTAGACGCCGGCATAGAGCGTCGGCAACAACGGGGGCTTGCTGCTGTAGTAGTGCAATTGTCCGTCACGTCCCTGATGCCGCACCAAGTCGATCGTCGCCCACGGTCGGCGGTTCTGCTTGATCCCGCGACGCTCCAGAAATGGATCGATTTGGTAGGTTCCGTTTTCAACCAAAGCGGCGATCGTGCACCAGCGGGACCGGTCGTTGGCACTTAGAAACGGCGTGTCGCCTTCGCGGCTGATGACGGTCGCGATCCGGCCGGAGACGACCGACAACGCGATCACGATCAACAAGGTGTAGACGGTGGCAACCGAGAATCCTCGGTCGTTGTGGTTCGTCATGACGGACAGCGCTCGGTCGTTTCACGCGGCGATTGTGTGTCTTGCAAAATGCTGTACGGGGTCTTGGATTGATCCGACAGCGACACGATCAGCTCGGCCAGCAATCCGGCCAAGAACATTTGGGCGCCCAGCAGCAGCGCGGTGATACAGTAATAAAACAATGCCGAGGCGTGCAGATCGACGTCGGTCATCGATTCCAATTGTCGCGAGATCACCCACATCGCGGCCAAATAGACCAGGCCGAAGCCTCCGGTTAAAAAGAACAGCAATCCGATCGCCCCGACGAAGTGGAACGGTCGCTTGCCGAACGTTGTCAGGAAGAAGATCGACAGCAGGTCCAGGAATCCTTTGGCCAGTCGCGAGACACCGTACTTGGACTGGCCGAACTGGCGGGCATGGTGAACGACCGGGATCTCGGCGATTCGCCACCCCCTGGCTGCGGCCAACACGGGCACGAAACGGTGTCGTTCGCCGTATAAGGTGACGTCCTTGGTCACCGGACCGCGATAGGCCTTGAACCCGCAGTTGTGGTCATGGAGGTGCACACCGGTCATGCGGCTGACCAGCCAGTTAAAGACTTTGCTGGGCAACGTCTTGTCGAGCGCGTCCTTGCGTTTCTGTTTCCATCCGCTGACGACATCAAAGCCTTCGTTCAGCTTGTCGATGAACGCGGGAATCTCCACCGGATCGTCTTGCAGATCGGCGTCCATGGTGAACACGACGTCCCCGGTGGCTTGGGCGAACCCGGCCGATAGCGCGGCCGCTTTGCCAAAATTCCGCCGGAAACGGATGCCGCGGACGTGATCATATTGCTCGGCAAGTGCCTCGATTCGCGACCACGTTTCGTCGGTCGAGCCGTCGTCGATGAACAGCACGTCGTGGGGCAACCCGATGCCCCCACAGGCCGCGTCAATCTTCTCGACCAACGTGCCCACCGTATCCTGTTCGTCCATGGTGGGGATCACGAACGTCGCGGATCCCGGAAAACCGTTCATCAAAGCTGTCTCACGCGCATTTGACCAGGGGGATGAATAACGCGGCATCCTAGCAGAAATGGGATGGAATTGTCGTGGGATCGATCGCTCGAACATCGCAACGAACTGGTCCCACCGATGGTCGCCAGCGTCCGGCCATCAGACTTGCGAACGGCAAACTTCCTGTTCCGGACGTTGCCAAGATCGGAGCGGGAGTGGCGAATTGGAATGTGATTTGCTGAAGATTGTGACTCGGCGGGTAGGGTCTGCCATGAATGTCCGCTGTCGTTTTTTCCGACTTCCATCGCCCTGAATTTCCGAGCCATGCACGCTACGACCGACCTTTACACAAACCCAGGCCAGACCGCGACCGAGGTGACGGCTCCGACCCACCCGGTGTTGATCGGGTACCTGTACTGGATTCTGGGCATCTTCGGAGCGCACCGGTTTTATTTCGGCCGTCCTGTCACCGGCGCGATCTGGTTCTTTACCGGTGGATTGCTGTTAATCGGCTGGATTGTGGACCTGTTTCTGATCCCCTCGATGGCCGACGATGCCTCGCGTCGCTATCGACCGGGCCGGTTTGACTACACCATCTGCTGGGTGCTGCACACGTTCTTGGGACTGTTCGGCGTCCACCGGTTGTACCTGGGCAAGATCTTCACCGGGGTGCTGTTCCTGCTGACCGGTGGATTGCTCGGCGTCGGGTTCGTGTATGACCTGCTGACGCTGAACGAACAGGTCGATGAGTTGAACGCGGAGATCTGAACCGTGCCCTCCTTCCCTCTTCCCTCGTGACGAGGCTCCGGTCTCGTCTTCCCTCGTGACGAGGCTCCGGTCTCGTCTTCCCTCGTGACGAGGCTCCTGCCTCGTTACGCGCTGCCACTGAGGCTCCGGCCTCAGCGACGCCGTCGGAGGCAAGAGCCTCCGCGGCCTCGCGTTCCCAGGCCGGAGCCTGGGAACGAGCACGGGATACTCGTGACGAGGCTCTTGCCTCGTCACGCGCTGCCACTGAGGCTCCTGCCTCAGCAACGCCGTCGGAGGCAAGAGCCTCCCCGGCCTTGCGTTCCCAGGCCGGAGCCTGGGAACGAGTACGGGATACTCGTGACGAGGCTCTTGCCTCGTCACGCACTGTCCTGAGGCTCCGGCCTCAGAACCATCGTCAGAGGCAAGAGCCTCCCCGGCCTTGCGTTCCCAGGCCGGAGCCTGGGAACGAGTGCGGGGTACTCGTGACGAGGCTCCGGCCTCGTCACGCGCTTCCTTGAGGCTCCTGCCTCAGCACCGTCGCCGGAGGCAAGAGCCTCCGCGACCTCGCGTTCCCAGGCCGGAGCCTGGGAACGAGTACGGGATACTCGTGACGAGGCTCTTGCCTCGTCACGCGCTGCCACTGAGGCTCCTGCCTCAGCAACGCCGTCGGAGGCAAGAGCCTCCGCGGCCTCGCGTTCCCAGACCGGAGCCTGGGAACGAGCACGGGATACTCGTGACGAGGCTCTTGCCTCGTCACGCGCTGCCACTGAGGCTCCTGCCTCAGCAACGCCGTCGGAGAGGCAAGAGCCTCCGCGGCCTCGCGTTCCCAGGCCGGAGCCTGGGAACGAGTACGGGATACTCGTGACGAGGCTCCGGCCTCGTCACGCGCTGCCTCTGAGGCTCCTGCCTCAGCACCGTCGCCGGAGGCAAGAGCCTCCGCGACCTTGCGTTCCCAGGCCGGAGCCTGGGAACGAGTGCGGGATACTCGTGACGAGGCTCCGGCCTCGTCACGCGCTGCCTTGAGGCTCCTGCCTCAGCACCGTCGCCGGAGGCAAGAGCCTCCGCGACCTTGCGTTCCCAGGCCGGAGCCTGGGAACGAGTGCGGGATACTCGTGACGAGGCTCCGGCCTCGTCACGCGCTGCCCTGAGGCTCCGGCCTCAGCAACGCCGCCGGAGGCGGGAGCCTCCCCGGCCTCGCGTTCCCAGGCCGGAGCCTGGGAACGAGGTGGGGTTTGCGAATCTGAGGCTAACGCCAGTCCTGGCAGATCTCTAACAGCCCCTGCTGTCCAGCGTAGCTTCGCGCGCTTGAATATCGCCAATGGACCGGATCATCGACATAACCTCGCTTGACCGGATTGTGGTGAATGTAATCCAATTTTTGCCACATCATCTGGTCGGTATCAATCCGCTTGGGATGACTTCCCTCCTGCCAAAGTTGATGAACCTGGTCATTCTTGTAGCGTCGTTTGAAGTAGCGAAACTGGTCAAGCAGCGTCTGATAACCCCGTTTCTGCATCTCAATCAGAATCTGCTTTGCAGTGTAGGATTTGAATTCCCCCACACGCTTCCCGAGCAATGGCCCGACGCCGATCCAATGCAAATGGTTTTCCAGGACGACCCAACCTTCGATTTGAATGCTCCGTTCCCGTTGTAAAAACCGCCAGGAATCAAGCACGATATCCACAAAGTCAGGATTGGAGAACACCGGCAACCACGCGTTGATGGTGCATGTTACGAAATGGGGGTAAGCATCTTCATCGAATTTGTAGCGAGTTCGGCCCATAAGATTACTTCTCCGCGTTTTCAGAATGAATGAGCTGTTGAAATTTGCATGCGTGTGCGATGCAAACTTGTTTCATCAGCGCATCCGATATCGCGGAAGAGGCGAAGCCTCAGCGACCTCACGATCCCGGGCGGTCGCCTGGGAGTGAAGATCGTTCTCTCGTGACGAGAATTCCCAGAGACGAATGTCTCAGGCATCTTGCGTTTATGGTCGGAGGCAGGAGCCTCCGGCACCTTGCGTTCCCAGGCCGGAGCCCGGGAACGAGTCACGCTGTTTGTACTCTTTTTTGTCCCTCGTGACGAGGCTCCGGTCTCGTCACGCGCTGCCACTGAGGCTCCTGCCTCAGAACCATCGTCGGAGGCAAGAGCCTCCCCGGCCTTGCGTTCCCAGGCTGGAGCCCGGGAACGAGTACGGGATTACTCGTGACGAGGCTCTTGCCTCGTCACGCGCTGCCACTGAGGCTCCTGCCTCAGCACCGCCGCCGGAGGCAAGAGCCTCCGCGGCCTTGCGTTCCCAGGCTGGAGCCTGGGAACGAGTACGGGATTACTCGTGACGAGGCTCTTGCCTCGTCACGCGCTGTCACTGAGTGTCCGGCCTCAGCAACGCCGTCGGAGGCAAGAGCCTCCGCGGCCTTGCGTTCCCAGGCTGGAGCCTGGGAACGAGGTTCATGCGCCCAGTTGCTCGCGCATCGACGTCTTGGCGGCGTCGAGTGCCGCGGGGAGTTTGCTGGGGTCTTTGCCGCCGGCTTGGGCCATGTCGGGACGCCCGCCGCCGCCACCGCCGACCATCTTGGCCGCCGCTCCGACCCACTGGCCTGCTTTCAGGCCCTTGTCGACGAGCGTGTGGCTGAGCCCTCCGACCAGCACGACCTTGTCGCCTTGAACCGTGCCCAGCAACACGGCCGACCCGCCTTCGGACTTCTTGCGGATCTGGTCGATCCAGCCGCGCATCACGTTGGGGTTCGCCCCGGGGACTTCCGCAACCACGATCAAGTCCTCGCCGACCTTTTCGCCCTTGCCGATCAAGTCTTCCGCGGTGATCTTTCCGCCCGCGGTCGCTTGCTTGAGCTGCGTGATCAAGCTGACGCGATCGGCCAACATGGCATCGATTCGCCCGAGCACTTCCTCTTGCGACACGTTCAACCGGCGTGTGATCTCGCGGACGCTGGCCCGCACCGCGGGGTAATCGCCGACGTCGCCGACGGTGCAGTCCTTGGCGACCGTGAACGCCTGGGCGTGTGCGGTGGGTTTGCCGCTGGTCAGTTCTTTCTTCAGCTGCCTGATTTCCCCGGCCAATTGTTCGACCGCGCCGCCGGCACGGGCGGCGTCGGTGCCGAGCCGCTCGGCGATCTCGCTGAGCAACGCTTGCGTCTGCTGACGATGCTCCAGGGCGCGGCTACCCGTCAATGCAACGATCCGGCGGGTGCCGGCCGAGACGCTTTCTTCGGCCATCAGTTCGAACGTTTCGACGCTGCCGGACCTGGAGACGTGGGTGCCGGCGCAAAGTTCCTTGCTGTAGTCACCGATGGAGACCATCCGTACGGGGTCGGGGTACTTTTCCCCGAACAGCATCATCGCGCCGGCCTTGCGGGCTTCGGCCAATGGGACGATTTGCCAGGACACTTCGGCGTCCTCGCTGATCCGCGTCATCACGTCACTTTCGATTTTCACCAGCACATCGTCGGGGATCGGCTTTTGGTTGGTAAAATCGAAACGCAGCCGATCCTCTTCGACCTTGCTGCCCTGTTGTTGGGCGTGGTCGCCGATGTTGGTGTGCAACGCGTGGTGCAGGATGTGGGTTGCGGAGTGGGCGCGAGCCAACGCGCCGCGTCGCTCGGTATCGACGGTTGCCGTGCAGGTTGCGCCTTCTTTAATTTCGCCCTTGGTCAGTTTGCCGTGGTGGACGATCAGTCCGCCATGCTTTTGGGTGTCGTGAACGAGGAACTGGAAATCGTCCGAGGCGATCACACCGGTGTCACCGATCTGACCACCGGATTCGCCGTAAAACGGTGACTCGCTGAGGACCAGACGGAACGCGGCGTCGCCGGGGCGGCTGATGTGGCTGAGCAGTTGCCCTTCGTCGTCTTTGTCTTCCCCGTCGCCGGTAATGATCCCTTTGACCGTCGCGGTCGCCTCGGTGGTGTCGTAACCGACGAAGGGCGTTTCCCGCAGAGCTTCCTTGAGCGTTTCCAGCGGACCGGTTTGAAACAATTCGACCTGGCCGGCACCACTGGCGATCGCATGTTCGTGCATCGCGTCGCGATAGCCCGGCCAATCGAAGGTGAAGTTCTTTTCCGCCGCAAGCGTCTGCAACAATTCCGGTGGGACGCCATAGGTGGTGTTCAACTCCGCGGCTTCTTTGCCGGGGACCATCACCGCATCCTCTTCGTTCATTTCCTCGAACAGTTGCCCGATCCGTTTCATCCCGCCGTCGATGGTCCCGAAGAACGCTTTCTCTTCGGACTCGATGACTTCGCTGACCCGCGCGATGGTTTCCCCCAGCTCGGGATAGGCCGTTTGACTGGCCTGGGCGACGGCGGGGACCAGTTTGTGCAAGAAGGGTTCACGGAGGTCCATTTGGTATCCGTCCAGCACGGCGCGACGGATCAGCCGGCGGACGACGTACTTTGCCTTGTCGCGCCCCGGATAGACGTTTTCGTGGATGGAAAACGCACAGGCGCGGGCGTGGTCGGTGATCCGTCGCAGCCGTCGACCGTTGTCGCTGCCGGGGTCATAGTGCACGCCGACGACATCGGCGGCGGCATCGACGATCGGTCGCAGCGAATCGATGTGGAAGTTGGTCGAAACGCCTTGCAAGACGCTGGCGGTTCGTTCCAGTCCCATGCCGGTGTCGATGTTTTGGCTGGGCAGGGGTTTCAGGTTGTCCGGCGGATCACCGACGCGGTTGAACTGGGTGAAGACCAGGTTCCAGATTTCGACGTCGCTGCCGTCGTCCAGGTGATAATAGATCTCGCTGCAGGGGCCGCAGACGCCGTCGGGGCCTTCGCTGGGAGCGGAGGCGGGCCAGAAGTTTTCGTCCTCGTCCATGCGGACGATGCGGTCATCGGGCAACCCGATCGATTCCTTCCAGATCCCGTAGGCTTCGTCGTCGTCTTTGTAGACCGTCACGGACAGCTTGGCCGGATCGATCGCCAGCCACTTTTTGGCCGTCAAGAACTCCCAGGCCCACGCGATGGCTTCCTTTTTGAAGTAGTCGCCGAAGGAGAAATTCCCCAGCATCTCGAAGAAGGTGTGGTGATAGGCGGTTCGGCCGACGTTGTCGATGTCGCCGGTGCGGAGGCATTTTTGGCAGGTCGTCGCGCGGGTGAAGTCGAGTTTCACTTTGCCCAAAAAGTGATCCTTGAACTGGTTCATCCCTGCCGGAGTGAACAGGACCGAGGGATCCCAGGTCGGGACCAAGACGTCGCTGGGCTTCCGGACGCAGCCCTTGGTTTCAAAGAATTCGAGATATTTTTCGCGGAGTTCGTCGGTTTTCATGGGTCAACGCACGGAGATAGAAAGGAGTGCAGTGGTGCCGATGATATCGGATGGATCCGATTTCTCGTAGCCGGAGCGTCACAGCTTTTCGGCGGGGGTGGGCACGTTGGCGATGCGGATCAGCAACACGGTTTGCTGTTCCATTTGATCGACGTTTTTGCCCCCAAACATCTCCCGACCGAGCCCCTTTCGTTCGGTCGTTTCCGAGACGACAAACAGGTCGCCTTCGCCGCCGGCAAGCTCGAATTCCATCGAATCGAGCGACCAGGATTGACGGCGGACATCGATCCGCAACGCCGCGTCGCCTTGGACCCAATCCTGTTGCATGTCGCCGTGTTGGATTTCCGGCCGCACTCGCAAGCGGATTTGACTGGCCACCCTGTCGGGCCGTGGTGTGACCGCCAGCAAGAACTGGGGGTCGCGCAGGGTCCTGCCGATCGGCTGCGGGTGGTCGTGAATGATGACGACCTGGTCGCCTTGGATCGGCAACCGAACCGGCAACTCATAGCGTTTTCCCAATCGCATCGGGATCGTCTTGGTGCCTTCGGATTGGTGGCTGGAAACGGCCACCGAACTCAGAAAATCGGCCACGATGTCGGGCGACTGGGCGGACTGCAACGCGTCCAATTTGCCGACCAGTCGCTCCGGCTGGGCCGCTTTACCGATCCGCAATCCGTTGTGCCGCAACACCGTTCGGGTTTCCGGCGACAACACGGTTTCGTCGACCCATTGCCACATCGATTGCAGCTGGTCTGGATCCGCCGGATCAAATCGGATCTGGACGAATCGCGTTTCCAGTTCGATCGTACGCGTGATCTTTTTCAGCGGCAGCGTGGGACCACCACGATCCGAGTGGGGCGAGTCTTCGTGTCCGGGCCAGCTGGACCAGGACGCACATCCGACCGGCAGGATCGCGCAGGTCAGAATCAGCGAGATCGCCAGATAAAATCGACGCCGGCAGGGTTTCCGACAGCAATTCTGACCGGGCGTGCCGGGAATTCGATTCGGTCGCGGAGTGGGCATTCGCGGCATAGGGCAGAAAATGGCGGATTCGTCATGCCAACGGCGAGGACTCCTCGCGTCGTCCACGACGGCTTACCCGAATTGGAAGGCGAGACGGAAGACGATTCCCCGAGTTGACTTCAACAAACGCTTCGGGGCGACAGCCGTGGGCGGCGCTGGCGGCCGCGGCGAAACGTCGTTTCACGCCCCAGGGACTACGATTTTTCCGGCATCCGCGTCAAGACAAGCCCTCGCCAGATTCCTCTTTTCGTGAAACACGACATTCACTAAAGTTCCCCGATCCCGCATCCCAGCTGCTTGATCCCCGCAAACGCCGAAATGAGTTTTGGACGTCGATCGGGCAACTGAAACTGTATTGTTGCTGTGGCCAAGGAGGAGCCCGACCATGTTGTTGGACCGGATCGATATCGACACCCACGGCCCCCTGACTCGTGTCGAGCTGGGGCCTTTCTCAGAAGCCTTGAACGTGATTTGCGCGCCCGAAGGGTCTGGGAAAACCGCGATCGTCCGTTTCGTTCGCGACTCGTTGATTCGTCGCGAGTATCCGCTGGGCATGATGAGCTCTTCGGCCGGCCGCGTGGTCTGGGCCGATCGCAACGGAAAAATCCATTGCCGTCGCGAGCACGACGGGACCTCCAGCGGACGGCGGACGATCGAATTCGAATCACGCGGCGAAGCGGCCCATCGATTCGATTGGCTACACGGCAGCTGGATCAACGGGATCGCCGATTCGACCGACGCGACGCGTGCCCTGGAATCGATTCGAATCCCCGAATCGATCGTCGACGGCATCCTGACCGACACCGCCGTGACCAGCGTTTCACGCGTCATCAGCGCGTGCCTGCGCAGCGGACTTGGCGACCCGGCCTTGTTCGCCGGATTGCCGCTCAATCGCTCGGCCGTCAGCGGGCTTTCGCCGGCCGAGACCGCCGACCAACAGACATCACGGCGGGCAATGCGCGACGAGCTGGCACGAATCGAAACGGAATTGGCATCGATCGAATTGTCCCGGAACGGATCGGCAGACGCCCCAGATTCCGCCGATTTGCGTGAACGAGCATCGATCGCCGCCCGCCGCCGATACCTGCAGTCGCGTCTGGCACAGTTGCAATCGGCACAGTTGCAATCGACACAGCGGAATGCCGCCGGCTGGCCGATCGAAGGCGAACTGGCCGAGCTTCATGATCAAATCTGGCAGCTGCGTGTCCGCCACAGCGAACTTTCTCGCTGGCTGGCACACCTGCAATCCGACCGCAATCGTGCCCGATACACCGCGCCGATCACGGCATCGCCTTATGCCCGCCACTCCAACGACGACTTCTTCGGCGTTGCATCGATCCCGCCGGCCGCCGCGCTGGAAATGGACGCCGAACTGCGTCGCAAACTGATCGATGTCGACGCCCAAATCACGCGTTGGCGTCGCGTGATGACCGAATTATCCAGCTTGCGCGAGATGGTCGCTTCGGATGCAAACCGTTGGGACCTGCGCCGAACCTTTGACGGTCTTGGGACGTTGCCGATGTCCGAGCAGGTGCTGCGTCGCGGACGCATGCATCATTTCCTGTGGGCGCTGGACCATCACGCCGCCGATCCCACCGTTGCGACGTCATGGGGAGCGTTTGCCGCTGACGGCCACACGACGCGTTGGCCCGACGAGATCGACTTGAGAATCGAAGCGATCGTTCGCCAAGTCGACTGGCTGGCCGCACGCTACGATCAACCGCATTCACTCGCTTCCGCTTGGTATCGCGACTTGCCAAGCGAATTGACCTATCGCGGCAGCGGATCCTTGGTGCGATCCTTGCGTGCGATTCGCGAAGACCTGCAAAACGTTCGCCGCCAGGGATTTCGGTTTGCCGCGCGTGCTGAATATACACGTGCCGAACAAACACGTGCCGCTGAGCGTGCGATCGCACTACGCCGAGAACATGAAGTGGACGACTTGCGCCGCAGCGAGCAGTGGGTGGTTGCGACGATCGAGCGACTGCTGTCCTATCGGGAAAGTTTGGTTCGCAACCGACAGCTGGCTGACTTGGTGCGTTATCCGTCCTGGCTGGACGACACCTACCATCGACAAACCTGGTCGGCTTGGTACATCAATCACCTCGACGGCGAATCGCTGGCACGCAGCCGAGAGCTGGAACAAGTCACCGCACAACTGGACCGCTGTCTCGCCAGAGCGTCGCAATTGCGGCGTCGAATGGTGCCCCCAATCGGCGCTGCCCCGATCGCCACCGGCGCGGCGTTCACCACGGGTGCAGCGCTGGATCCCATGCTCCGATCACCTGACCTCGGCCACCTGCCACTGGGCGATTTCGCGTCCGATCCGGTTCGGCTGCAAGCGTTGATCGACGCCACACTGGCCGAGCTTCGGACGCTCGAACAACCCGTCGCACCCGAGCACCATGTGACACTCGACGGCACCGGTTCGCCGCGCGTGCAATGGCTGAAACGCCGGCGTGCCGAATTGATCAAGACACTCGGCGTACCTCAAGCCGCGGCCCGCTCCGGATCACCGCTGGCCGACGAGGCGAGTCAATGGTTGGTGCGGCTTTCAGGCGGTCGGCTGGCGCGATTGGATTGGAACAACGCCGATTTCACCACGGCCCCTGATCAAGTCGCCGCCGCATCGCAAGTCGGGTTTGCCAAGATCGACGGTCGTGACGAAGCGATCTGTCCGGCCGTCGACCGGGCGTTGGCGGCGTTGGCACTTCGCATGGCGGCTTCGGATCTGCTGGCCCGGACGGGACGGGCGATTCCTCTGGTGATCGAATTGCATCGTGAATTGGTACGAGACTTCGTGGGTTACCAACACGCCAACGCGGCACCCGAGACGTTCGCACCGACCGATGCGGCCGAACCGGTCAACCTTACCGTACTGGCGGCCCTGGACGACTTCACGAAAAACGGGCGACAAGCCATTTTGCTGGCCAGTGACACGACGTTTGCCGACCAAGCGGGACGCCACGGAGGCCAGGTGTTCACGATTTATGGGCAACGGGTCAAACACGAACACCGGCCGCTGTGGAGTCCACATTTTTCGCCGGAAGGCTACGCCGGGCCACACGCCCAGTCGCATCTGCCACCGGAAGCCACCGACCCACTGCCGCATAGCGACGCCTTTGTCGATCGCTATCACGACCAGTATTTTGATCAGTTGCCGATCGGCGCATCCCTGGCCGACATCAATCGCAACCTGGACACGATTTGGCACGAGGCGTACGGAATTTCACCCGATGCCTCGCCGTACGCGGCTCCGCTGTACGAGATGCCGCCGTCTGCCGTACCACCATCGGCCGCTTCGACCGCATGGAACCACGGGGGAGGGCCGCCGATTGGGCGCATGGATTCGTCGCCGACCGACACGGGACACTGGCACGACGGCTATTACTTTGCCGATGCTTACACGACCGCACCGTCGACACACTCGACAACGTATGCGACGACGGCGTCCCGAGACAGCCAGCCGCGATCGTCAACGGACGGCTCGAAACTGCAATCCGGTCCGACACAAGCGGGCCAACGTCCCGCTGCGTCACCGTTCTTCCTGACCGTCGATAGCCCGATCGATCAAGCGCCCTCGATCGACGCGGTCGCGGCGGCACGTCTACGCCGGCTGCAAGTCACGCACATTAACCACTTGATGAACCAGGACCCCAATCGGCTGGCCGATTCATTGGGCTTGGCCGGTGTGACGGCGGCAACGATTCGTCGCTGGCAGGCGGAAAGCCGCCTGGTTTGCCACGTTCCGCAACTGCGCGGGTTTGACGCGCGGGTGCTGGTCGGGTGTGGAATCGCCGACGCCGGCCACCTGTCGTCGATCGATCCGATGGATCTGCTCGATCGCGTCGAGGCCTTTCTGGCGACCGAGCGCGGACAGCGAATCCTGCTCAGCGGGACAAGCTACGAACTTTCGCGCATCACCAGTTGGATCGCGGCGGCCAACGTTAATACCGACGACCATCCGCTGGGTGTGATGGCCGACCGGCAAACCGTCAACGGACGCGTTGTCCGCCAGCAGCGCGACGGGAAAACGATCGAGGAAAAACCAGCAAACAATCGTTACGAATACGAGTTCGTCGATGATCACGGGCAAGTGGTCCGGGCCAGTTCCAATCGAAACCGATCGACGCGACGTTCGGCCGGCCGATCGGAGCGTCGGGGAAACCTGGCCGGTCGCTCGGGCGGCAACGGCGTTGGCAACAACACCGGGGCGATCAACGACGATGGGGCGAGCGACTTTGAATCGGACCGCCGGCCGAGCGCGCGTCGACGGCGCGATGACGCGCCGACACGCTCAGGCCGCAACGCATCGCGGGTGGCCCGGGACCGCGCGCCGGATCAGCGGCGACGATCACAACGGCGGCGCGATTCGGATGGGGCCAACAGATCGGAACGTCGACGCGAATCGCAGCGCGCCGATGACAATGATCTGCAGCTTCGCTTTTACCTCGAGCGCGAGAGTCCGGTCGTGGACGCACCGTCCATCGGATCGCGGATGGCCGAGCGACTTGAAGCAGTCGACATCATGACCGTCGACGATTTGATTTGCGCCGACGCCGCGGAGTTGGCCGAACGGTTGAACCGTCGACGCATCGATGCCGATGTGATCACAGCTTGGCAACACCAAGCGATTCTGGTGTGCCGTGTCCCCATGCTGCGTGGGCACGACGCGCAACTTCTGGTCGCCGCCGACGTCACCACGCCCGAAGAAGTCGCCGAATATGATCCCGGCGATCTACTGGAATTGATCGACCCGATCGCCCGCAGCAATGAAGGCCAGCGAATCCTTCGCGGCGGACAGCTGCCGGATCTGGAGGAGATCACCGAGTGGATCCGGTATGCGGCGCTCAGCCGTGAATTGGTGGCCGCGTGAGCTTGCTAGCAAATGGTGGTTCCCCTGCGTGGAGAGTGATTCCCGCAAAACGGTGAATTTTTGAACTCAACTCTTTGCCAATCGGCGGATCATCGCTTACTCTCTCCGCAAATCTTGCCACCCTTCATTTGCCCGACCAAAAGGAGTTTGGAATGAGCACCAGAATTCCACTGAGCCGTGCCGACGAGGAAGCTCGTCTGCGCAAAGAGCGTTTGGATTTGAGTATTGCTGAGATGGGCCTTTCGGTTCGCACGACGAACTGCCTGGAAGAAACCGGCATCTTGACGGTCCGTGATTTATTGGGCGCGACGCCCAAGCGGTTGCTGTCGATCAGCAATTTCGGCGAGAAGACTCTCGGCGAAGTGTATGCGGCGTTGGAAGAGTTGGGATTCTATCGCCCGAGTCGTCGACCTCAGCAACCCCGCTGATATGGCGCGCTTTCTTCGACCCTGGAGCAAGAAACGGGGAAAGCGTTTCATCGGCACGGAGCTCCGCAGCCTACTTTGGGAAACCGCATTTTACAGCGGCGTTTTCTTGGTCGGCGTGTTTGTCGTGTCGCTGGTGGTGATCAGCCAGTTGTCGTCCTGGGACAAGCTGGAAACCCTGAAAGAGCTGACAAAGATCCAGCCCGAGGATGTCACGCCGCCGGAGCTTGAGGGCGGCGGCTTGGCCAGTTGGATCTTTGGCATTCTGGGATTTGCCGCGATCGGATCGGGGGCCGGCGGGTTGATTTACCGCTTGGTGAGTGTGGGGGCCAGCAACGAGCGACGATCCGCACTGGCCAAACGAGCCTCTTCGATCGAGATCATTGTCCCCTCGGCCACCGACATCGAAAAGATGCCCTCGGTGCCGCGCGGTGACGCGTTGACCGATAGCCCGGGCGAGCGGCTGACGTACCGATTGGCTGCCGAAACGACATCGGGCAACGAACTGGTCGGTCCGGCGCTGTTGGCGTTGCTGTGGAATGCGGTATGGTTCGTGTTGCTGGCGGTGGTCGTGCTCGGGTTCTGGCATTCCAGCCCGCGCTACATTTTAACGGGACTGCTGATCCCGTTCGGCGGGATCGGTTATTGGTCGTTTCGTTATTTCCTGGCCCAGCTGCGCCGATCGGCGGGGATCGGGCCGACGATCGTCGAAATCAGCGACCACCCACTCTACCCAGGCTGCAAATATCGCCTGTTTGTGTCCCAATCGGGGCGTTTGCGATTGCGTCGTCTGCGTGTGCGCGTCGCCTGCGAGGAAGAAACCGTGTATCGTCAAGGCACCGATGTCCGGGTCGAACGGTATGAAGTTTTCACGCAAGAATTGTGTGCCGAGCGTGATGTTCGAGTTGACCCGCAGGCACCTTGGGAACAACAATTCACCTTAGACCTTCCATCCAATGTGATGCATTCCTTTGTCGCCTCGCACAATGCCGTCAGGTGGAAAGTGATTGTCTCTGGAGAAGCCCGTCCGTGGCCATCGTTCTGCCGAAGCTATCCCGTCGTCGTTCACCCACCCGGCTTGCCTCCGAAACGCAACCCGCGGTGAGTGTTTCATTGTGCCGCGAGGACGGCATCTACGAGGGCGGACGGGAGCTTACCGCGACGTGGCGAGTCTCGCGGGTCACGCTGGATGCGCTCAATGCGATCGAAGTCTCGGTGTTGTGGCACTCCGAAGGCAAAGGAGACACGGACCTGCACGTCCATCACTTTGAACGCTACGAAGCCGACCAGATCCGGCGTTTCGGACTGGCCGACAAGCATCCGTTGGTTTGCCTATTGCCGGCAACACCGCTCAGTTATCACGGCCGGCTGATCCGATTGCGGTGGTGCGTCCGAATGCGGCTGTTCCTCAATGACGGTCGCGAGATCGTCACCGACCAGCCGTTTTACCTGGTCGCACCGAATTCGATCCAAAAAGGCACCGCCATCGTCGTCGGCGACGAGCGACGAAGCCGCCCGGGAAAGTAGCGGAACCTGGCAAGGGATTCGCGGCTCGGGCACTTGTTCCCAGGCTCCGCCCCACACTGGCTGAATTGGTGTGTGGCGGCAGCCACGGCGACATTGCGTTCCCAGGCGGAGCCCGGGAATGAGGGGGGATACGGCAAACCTTGCGCAAGTATGCCAGCCCGACGCGTAAGCGAGGGACGCAACGATGCCCCACGCTCACGCGTCGGGCTAGCATAGGAACCCGGCACCGGGGAAAATCAACAAGCCGCCAAGGGTTTCGCATCCTTGGCGGATCTCCGAAAGCCCTCGCAGCTTTCGCCACGCCTTGGAGGGCCTATCCCACGGCCGCTTAGCCTTTCATCGCGTCGACGACGGCTTGGCCCATGTCGGCCGGGGTTGGGGCGACGGTGATGCCGGCGGCTTCCAAGGCGGCCACCTTTTCGGTCGCCGTGCCCTTGCCGCCGCTAATGATCGCACCGGCATGTCCCATGCGTTTCCCGGGAGGTGCGGTTCGCCCGGCGATGAAGGCGGCGACCGGCTTGGTCACGTGTTCTTTGACGAACGCGGCCGCCTCTTCTTCGGCCGAGCCGCCGATTTCGCCGATCATCAAAATCGCTTCGGTTTGATCGTCGGCCTGATACTGCTTCAGCAGATCGATGAAGCTGGTCCCGACGATCGGGTCACCGCCCAAGCCGACACAGGTGCTTTGGCCGAGCCCGAGTGCGGAGGTTTGCCAAACGGCTTCGTAGGTCAACGTGCCGCTGCGGCTCATCACGCCGACTTTGCCGGGGTTGTGAATGTAGCCGGGCATGATCCCGATTTTACATTGGCCCGGGGTGATCAAACCGGGGCAATTGGGGCCGATCAAGACCGCGTCACTGGCGCGGACCTTTTCGTAGACCCGGACCATGTCGATGACCGGCACGCCTTCGGTGATCGCGGCAATCACTTTGATGCCGGCGTCGAGGGCTTCCAGGATGGCATCGGCGGTGAAGGGCGGGGGGACAAAGATCATGGTCGCGTCGGCGCCGGTTTCCGCGACGGCTTCTTCGACGGTGTCGAAGACGGGAATGCCTTCGACGTCCTGGCCGCCTTTGCCGGGCGTCACGCCGCCGACCATTTGGGTGCCGTAATCGCGGCAGCCCAGGGTGTGGAACTTGCCCGCACTGCCGGTGATGCCCTGGCAGATGACTTTCGTCTTCGCGTCAATCAAAATACTCATCGGAAGGTTCGTCTCAGTCGAGTCTGGTGTGCGTTGGGGTGGATGGTGAAGCGTGATTGCTTCGTTTTTTTAAATCTCGGCGTCCTGGGAGGGGCGCCAAGATTCCAGGTCGTCTTCTGTGGGATCAAACCCCGGTGGCGGCGACAATCTTCTTGGCCGCGTCGGTGATGTCGGTGGCGGTGATGACGTCGACGTCGCTTGCGGCCAGCATCTTGCGACCTTCCTCGACTTCGGTGCCTTCCAGTCGGACCACCAGCGGGACGTCAAACCCGACGGTCTTGCTGGCCTCGATCAACGCACCGGCAATCGTCGTGCAACGGGCGATGCCCCCGAAGATGTTGACCAGCACGCCTTTGACGTTGGGGTCAGACAGCAGGATCCGGAACGCCTCGGTGACCTGTTCGGTGTTGGCACCGCCGCCGACGTCCAGGAAGTTGGCCGGTTGGCCGCCGTGATACTTGATGATGTCCATCGTCGACATCGCCAGTCCGGCGCCGTTGACCAGACAGCCGATGTTGCCTTCCAGTTTGACATAGCTCAGCCCGGCCGCACTGGCCCGTACTTCGCTCTCCTCCTCCTCGGCCATATCGCGCAGCTCGGCATAGCCGGGGTGGCGATACAACGCGTTGTTGTCGAAGTTGATTTTCGCGTCCAAGGCGACCATCTGGTCATCGCCGGTGATCACCAGCGGATTGACTTCGGCCAGTTCGCAGTCGTAATCGACATAGAAGCGGCACATCGCGGGCATGAACTTGGCGGCCGCCTTGGCTGCGGCGCCGCTGATGCCCAGCTTTTTGCAAAGTTTGCGGACTTGAAAGGCTTCCAGTCCGACGGCGGGATCGAAGTGTTCTTTGTGAATCAATTCGGGGGTCTTTTCGGCGACCGTTTCAATTTCCATCCCGCCTTCGGTGCTGACCATCAGGACCGGCTTGGCGGCGGCGCGATCTAATACGATGCCGAGGTACAATTCGCGCGCGATATCGCAGCCGGCTTCGACGAATACCTTGCCGACGGTTTGGCCGGCCGGTCCGGTCTGGATCGTGACCAGTTTTTTGCCCAGCAATCCCGCCGCCGCCGCACGCGCCTCGTCGGCACTCTTGGCCAACACCACGCCGTGTTGTTCGGGGTTGTCGATGATCGTGCCCTTGCCGCGGCCGCCGGCATGGATCTGAGCCTTGACCACGGCGATCTTGCCACCGAGTTTTTCGTACGCCGCGGCGGCTTCATCGGGCGTGGTGGCGACGATGCCGTCCAGGACCGGCACTCCGGCCTCTCGGAAAAGTTCTTTGCCTTGATATTCGTGGATTTTCATCGAGGTTTCGATCCGCGTGCGTGGAAGACGATTGTGACGATGTAGCCGGTTTCGGGTCGGCGGCTGAGCCCCAGTGCAGATGACGAACAGGCTTTCCTTGGGGAGGACTGCCCCGGCGGTGAATATTCCAGCAAATGCTGTACCCTGGTGCTCCGGCTACGGGTCAGCGAATATACGTCCGTCGTGCTAGCGCCGGAACCATAGGCAGCATGAATCTGTCCCGAGGCAACTTCCCAGCCCCTCCGTCATGCCCGAATTCATTCGACTGCACGCCCAAGACCATGTCGCGATCGCGACCGCGCCGCTGGACGTCGGAGCGGTCCTCGAAATCGACGGCCGTCCGATCGAACTTGCCAGCCCGATTCCCAGCGGACACAAGTTTGCGATCCGAGAAATCCTGGCCGGGTCGCCGGTGCTCAAGTACGGTCAACCGATCGGGATCGCGCGGCATCCGATCGCGGTCGGTTGCCACGTGCACACCCACAACGTGCGCGACCATCACACCGTCGCCGAGACGATCGCGTCGACCAACCCGCCGGCAGATCCGCCGCCCCTGCGACGATCTTTCCTGGGCTACCATCGTCCCGATGGGCGTATCGGCACACGCAACTACGTCGCCGTCCTGTCGACGGTCAATTGCAGCGCGACGGTCTGTCACAAGATTGTCGCCCGCTTCGACGCGGAACGCCTGAAACGCTGGCCCAACGTCGACGGTGTCTTCGCCGCCTCGCACACCACCGGCTGCGCGCTCCAATACGACGGCCGCAAACACCAGATGATCGCTCGGACGATGGCCGGGTACGCCAACCATCCCAACGTCGGCGGTCGGCTGATGATCGGACTGGGGTGTGAACAAAACACTCCGGCCTACCTCGGCCAGCACCACGGCGTCGTTCCGCTGTATGCCGCCGACGGCGAACGCCTGACGCGCGACGATGCGGTCCCCACGCTGACCATGCAATCCGAAGGCGGATCACAAGCGACCATCGCCCGCGGCGAGCGTATGCTGGAACAGGTCCTCGACGCGGCCAACCAGTCGACACGCTCGACGGCCGATGCGTCGGCGCTTTGCCTGGCGGTCGAATGCGGCGGCAGCGACGGCTACTCCGGCATCACCGCCAACCCGGCCATCGGAGTCGTCTCCGATCGTGTCGTCGCCTGCGGGGGCACGTCGATCATCTCCGAAACGACCGAACTGTACGGCGCCGAGCATTTATTGTGTGATCGCAGCCGCTCGCCCGAGGTGGCCCAGAAACTGATCGACTTGCTGCATTGGTGGCAGCAATACGTGTCGTATTACGGCGGCGAGCTGGACAACAATCCGTCGGTGGGCAACAAGGCGGGGGGACTGTCCACGATCACCGAAAAATCTCTCGGCGCGGTTTCCAAGAGTGGCTCGACGGCGCTCGAAGCGGTCTACGATTACGCCCAGCGGGTGACGGCCAAGGGACTGACGGTGATGGACACGCCCGGATTTGACCCCGCCAGCGTGACCGGCAAGGTCGCCGGGGGAGCCAATTTGGTGATGTTTTCCACCGGCCGTGGAAGCTGTTTCGGTTGCAAGCCCTCGCCCGTGATCAAGGTCGCCTCCAACAGCGACTTGTTTCAGCGGATGCGTGACGACATGGATTTAAATGCCGGCCAGGCGATCGACGGCAAATCGATCGAGCAGCTCGGCGACGAGTTTTTTGAGTTCGCCCTCCGCGTGGCCAGCGGCGAAAAAACGGCCAGCGAACGCAACGGGTTTGGCGATCACGAATTCGTCCCCTGGACCGTCGGCCCCACCCTCTGACGTCCCCCCGTCTGGGAGACGAATGGAACAGGCGTCCATCTGCCGTCCATGTTGAAAGAAATCCACCGATGGCAGCGTGAATCCACGGATCATCCCTCTGACCGGCATCAGTGGGTTCGCTCTTCCATCCGTGGGCCATTTTCTTAGTGCCCGTGTTTTTGGGGGACATGTTTTTTGGGGCCCCGTCGGCTTCGCGAACCGAGTCTCACGTCTCTTGGCCCGCGCCCCACCACGCCAAGATTCGACCGCGGCCTAAACGTGGCGTAAACTAAAGGTCCTCGTGTCGTGTTGCCTCGCACGCGCGGTGACTTGGCTCATTTTTCCTACTCCCCCCGTTGCTGAATGGGGTTCGCCCCGATTGGGATCGGTGAGCCGAAAATTCTCCCAGCCAACCTCTCGATAGGCACACCCGTAATGATGGCGCGATTCTCGTCTGCGACCCCTTGGCCCCGCTTGTTGTCCCCCTTGCTGTTGCTGGTCGGTTTGTCCCTGTTCGATACGGGGACGGCCCGTGGCCAGGGTGCCGGTCTGGGCCCCAGCCTGGGCCGGGAGCCGATGGGCAGCGGTTACCCGTCACCGGAGTATTACTTCGCCTTGGAGGTGTACCGTAGCGGAGACCTGGAAAAGGCGATGGACGCCTTTGACATCGCGGTTTCCCGCACGCGGAAAGACATCAACGGCCACTGGATCGATGCGATTCCGGTGTTTGCGATGATGGGCGAATGCCAGTACCGGCTGGGCGATCTGGAAGGTGCGATGCAGAGTCTGGACATGTCGCTGAAAATTGCGATCCGGTATCGCGGTTGGCTGGGCCGACCGGTTTGGTCGGAAGTCTTGATGTCGCAGTTTCAAATGTCGCCCAAACAATACTTGTGGCCCGAGGCCAATGCGGTCAACCGATTACCGGTCACTCGAACGATCAAGTTTTATTCGGGCGAGCAGCTGACCGAGGCCACCTTGGCCCAAGGCGGCGTGATCGAAGAATTGAACATTAAACCCATCGACGCGATCGAGATTCTGCGTGGCCTGGCGATCGCATCCTACCGTCGCCGCATCATCTTGGGGCCGCTTGCCGAAGGCGACGCCTTGGCGACACAGTTGCTCGATAGCACCAAGTATCCCGCGGGGCTGCAATTGCCGATCGCCCGAAATCTGATCGGCGCGATGCGTGCGGCCGAGCGATTCGGCGCGATGCAAGACGAACGCACCGTGTCGGATGCCGCGGAAAACGCAACCTACAACGGCGGCGTCCACCCGATCTCGCCGATCACCGGACTGTGTGCCGCGTCGGCGCTGGCCGGATCGGACAAGCCCGCCGCGGCGATCCCGCTGTGTCTGGCTGTTACCAACCAAGCCGCGTCGATGGACTACTTCGAATGGGTCGGCGAAGCGTTGCAGTTGGCCGCCGGCTGTGCGACCGCCAAAGACGCCGCCGTTGTTCAGCAGGCGGGTCAAGTCGCAGCGACCAATCTGTTGCGAAAATCCCGCCTGGCCGCGCTGCACTGCTTGATCGCATCGGCCGATGCCGCCGTCACCGCGGGTGACTTTGCCTCCGCCACGGCGCGGTTGGGCGAGGCCAAGGCGATCGCGATGCGCCGCGACGTGTTGCAACCTCGACTGGATGCTTATGGCGCCTATGTTGCCGCGCGGTTGGCGACCCGAACCGCCACTCCCGGCGGCAACCCCAATGTGACCGGCCCGTGGGAAGAAGGCTTGTCACAGATCTTTAACTTTGCAACGAACAGTCGGATTCGAAAACGATCGCTCATTTCCATGCCACGGCTGTATCAATTACAGCGTGTTCGATTGGCGCTTGGCCGAAACCTGGACGGTCAATCCGCCGACGTGCTGCTGGCCAGCTACGCGGACGATCCGGCCATCGATGTCTGGCGACGCGACCCGGTCGATGCGATCGCCGGCGTGGTCGCCGATCGCGATTTGTTGCGGCTGGCGCGATTGCGAACCGCCGCGTCGCGTGAAAGCGGCCAAGACGTTCTGGCGCGGATCGAAGACCTGCAAGCGGGCCGGATTCGCAGCCAGCTGCCGTTGGGCGGACGGGTGATGCAGGTTCGGGCACTGGCCCGCATGCCCGACGAATTACTGGAAAAGAAGATCGTCGAATTCCGAAACGCCGCCGACAAACCGATCCGCGACCTGCGAACGGCCGCCAAAGCCGACTTGGATGCCAAACCCGCTGCCGGGGCGGATCCGGCGATGGTCCAAGCCGGCCTGGATCGACTGGAGGCAAACGCATGGGCGATTGCACTCGATCGCACCGTATTGCCCGTCGTGATGCCGCACGCGTTGGACGACAAACAACCGGCATCGGTGCTGCCGGACGACGTCGGCATCCTGGCGTTTTGCCAAGACGGAAACCTGATCCACGCGGTGTTGTGCACCAAGCAGAAATCGACCTACTGGACGATCAAGGGCGCCAGTCGCGTCGCCGGCGAAATCGCCGCACTGTCGCGCGGGATCGGCGCCGCCCCGTCACGCGGCGCCCGGCTGCCCGAGGACGACGGCTGGCGCGACGACGCGATCAAATTTCGCGACCGTTTGATCGCGACGGGGACCGGGGCGCTGCTGACCGGTCGACTGACCGGCATCAAGCGGCTGGTCGTGATTCCCGACGCGTTGCTTTGGTACGTGCCGTTCGAATTGTTGCCGACCGACGAGCGAGACGCTCCGCTGCTGGGCGATTCCATCGACGTCGTGTATGCCGCGACGCCGGCGCTCGCCATCTACCCGACAGCCGACAAAACCACCAGCCCCGCCATCGCAGTGACGGCCGGAAAGTTCTTCGCGCCGCGCGAGGCCGAAACCAACGCCATGCTGGTGCAAACGATTCTGGATTCGATTCACGCCGGCGCCGCCGTCCGGCTGCCAGGCGATGCGATGATCCCCACCAGCCAAAGCGGCAACGTCGCCGGGCATCTGGTGGTCGCCGAACCGACGACGCCTAACCCGGCATCGGTCCTCGACTCGCCCCTTGCCGCATATGAAACGTCGATGCGTCAAGGCCGACTGCGATCCTGGCTGGGATTCCCCCCCGGCACACCGGGCAGTGTTTTTCTGGCCGGATTCCGATCCAACTTGGACACCAGCCAGGGCGTCTCGGGACACGAGATCATGCACGTGATCGCCGCCTTGCAATACAGCGGCGTGCGCGACGTCATCCTCAGCCGCTGGGCGGTCGGAGGCGAATCGACGGCCATCCTGTTGCGTGAATATGTCCAAGAGCTGCCTTTCTTGGGCGCCCCCGCCGCGTTGACCCGCGCCAAAAACGTGCTCCGTCGCAGCGAAATCTCGCCGTTGGGCGAACCTACCCTGTCCGGATCTGATCAAGAACGTGAGACACTGACCGGGGACGAGCCGTTCTTCTGGTCGACCTACCTTCACGCTTCGCCGCTGAATTAGATTTGGACACCACACACGAGATGATGACGGTCACCGGCGAGGCGTTGGCGACGCTGCCGGCCGGCGCGGACCTTTCGCCGATCACGGTGATCGGAACCGAGCCGATTCGTCAATCCTTCGGCGGCGAAACGCTGACCCAGGCGATCAACAGTCGCCGCGCCCCGGGCGTTTCGCGTGTGGTGCTCAATCCCGACGCCCACGTCGGCTATGGCGCTCCGGTCGGTTGCGTGATGGTTTCACCGACGCACATTTATCCCGGCCCGGTCGGCGTGGACATCAAGTGCAGCATGAGTCTGCTGCAGATGGACCTTCCCGCCGATGCAATCGATGCGCTGCCCCTGCGAAAACAGATCATTCGCGCGATCTGCAAACGCGTTCCCACCGGCGCCGGCCGCGGCCAACGACACGCACCCAAGTCAAGAAGCATCGACGGCAAACTCGGTTTCAAAATCGCGACCGAAGGCGCATCGAAGCAGGTGCTGAAGAAACTCGGGATCCCAAAGTCGTGGGCCGATGCCTGCGAAGATGCCTACCACACCGCGCCCGACGGCTCCAGCGACACGCTGGCGGCGCGGCTGGAGTGGATGGGGCGGACCCGAGACAAATTGGATCGGATTGAATCCAAGTATCGCCAACTAGGTAGCTATGGCGGCGGCAATCATTTCGGCGAAGCCGAAGTCGTGCACGTCCTCGACTCGCAGCGCGCGATCGCCGAAGCCTTTGGACTCAAAGATGGCTGCGTCGCCTTTTTGTCCCATTGCGGGTCACGCGGGTTCGGGCACGACTTGGCCGTCGCGCAGTTCCGGACGTTGAAAACCGCGTTTCAAAAACAGGGGTTGGCGTTTCCCGCCGGCGATCCCCAACTGGTTTACGCCCCCGTCGATTCACCCGAAGGCCGCGATTATTTGTGCGACATGGCGATGGGTGCGAACTTTGCAACCGTCAACCATCTGCTGATCAATGACCTGGTCCTGGAGGCGTTTCGCGAAGTCTTTCCCGGTGTCCGCGGTGAATTGGTCTACTTCATCTCGCACAACATCGCACGCCAAGAACCGATCGACGGGACGGTGCAGTGGGTTCATCGCAAAGGCGCGACGCGTGCCTTGCCGGCCGGGCATCCGCAATTGGTCGGCACGCGGTTCGAATCGACCGGACACCCGATCCTGTTGCCGGGAAATCCCCGCGACGGGTCCAGCGTGATGGTGGCCGGCGAAGGCGCCTCGGCCGCGGCGTATAGCGTCAATCACGGCGCGGGACGACGGCTCAGTCGCACCAAGGCGAAGAAACAGTTGGTACAGCACGAGATCGACCAGGGGCTCGCCGAGCATGACGTGGTCAGCAACTGCAGCGTCTATCCGCGTGACGAAGCCCCCGATGCGTACAAGGATTTCGAAGAGGTGCTCGGCAGCGTTCGCAAAGCGGGATTGGCTGAGGAAGTGGCTCGGTTGAAGGCAAAGTTTGTGATCAAAGACGGCGCGGCGGCGGACGATTAGAATGGTCGCCACTTCGGCTCCATTCGTCACACCGCGTTCAGGATTCCAGCACCGTGAACTCCCGCCACCGTTTTCCATCCCCTGCACTTCTTCTCGCATCGGCCTTCACCGTTCATCTCGCCGCCGGCGTCGTCGCCACACACGCCCAAGCCCCCCACACCCGATCCTGGTCCGTCTTTGCCGGCACCGGAAAAGCAGACTCAGCGATCGCGGTCACACCTTCCGATCCCACGCAAGTCGCGCTGCAAAACGTTTATGGGATCGAAGTCACCGGCGATGGGATCTATTTCAGCACCGTCGACGATCACTCGATTTGGAAATGCGATCACGACGGGACACAGATCCAACGCGTCGCCGGGACCGGTGAAAAAGGACTCAGCGGCGACGGCGGGCCGGCGATCAAGGCGACCTTCAACGCGCCGCACGAAATCCGTGCCGACCGAGACGGCAACCTGTTCGTCGCCGACACACGCAATCACTGCATCCGACGGATTGATGCGGCGACCGGTGTGATCGAGACGATCGCCGGGGATGGTGTCGATGGTTTTCGCGGTGACGGCCAGACCGGCGACAAGGCACGCTTCAGCCAGCCCCACAGCATTGTGCTCGATGGCGAGGGCGGCTTGTTGGTCGCCGACACGACCAATCATCGCTTGCGGCGAATCGATTTGGAAACCCGGATCGTGATGACCATTTCCGGCGATGGCCGACGTGAATTGCCCGTCGAGGGTAAGCCGGCCTCCGACGTGTCCGTGTTCGGCCCGCGGTCGCTGGCCATCGACGAGCAAGCGATTTGGTTGGTGCTGCGCGAAGGCAACAGCGTCTGGAGGATCGATCGCAAAACGAATCGTATCAACCGCGTCGCCGGGACCGGACAAAAAGGTCACGATGGAGACGGTGGAGATCCATTGTCAGCAACGTTCCGCGGCCCCAAAGGCATCGCCGTCGATTCGACAGGCAATCTGCTGGTCGTCGACACGGAAAACCATGCGATGCGGTACGTCGACCTGGGGAGAAACGTGATCGAGACGATGCAGATTCCGTTTCCGATGAAACGCCCCCACGGCACGGCCGTGTTATCACGACCCGGCAAAGGCGACGTGTACTTTGTTTCCGATTCGGAACACCACCGCGTGCTGGCCGGCCGGTGAAGCGCCGGAAACCGCCATCAGCCGTATGGCGCGAGCCTACGGACCTGGCAATTCCACGCCGGCGCAGGAACGCCCGAACGCTCGCGCGATTCGGCTAATAGCGTTCGGCAGTTCAGCCGTATGGCGCGAGCCTACGGGCCCGACAGTTCCACACCGGCGCAGGACCGCCCGAACGCTCGCGCGATTCGGCTAATGTCGTTCGGCAGATCAGCCGTATGGCGCGAGCCTACGGGCCCGGCAATTCCACACCGGCGCCTGGACCGCCCGAACGCTCGCGCGATTCGGCTAATAGCGTTCGGCAGTTCAGCCGTATGGCGCGAGCCTACGGGCCCGACAGTTCCACACCGGCGCAGGACCGCCCGAACGCTCGCGCGATTCGGCTGATGTCACTCGGCAGATCAGCCGTTTGGCGCGAGCCTACGGGCCCGGCAATTCCACACCGGCGCCTGGACTGCCCGAACGCTGGCGCGAATCGGCTAATGCCCCTCGGCAAATCAGCCGTATGGCGCGAGCCTACGGGCCCGGCAATTCCACACCAACGCCAGGACTGCCCGAACGCTGCACTACGCGAGCAACGCAACTTCTCGCATTACACCGCGAGGAAGGAATCTAGTCGAAAATTGAAATCCGCGCAATGATCAGCTTTCAATCACATCACGTCCCTTTCGATCTTGAGCTTCAAGGACGTATTCGACGCAATCCGCTACGTCTTGCATGGAATTAAGGCACTCCCAGTCTCCGCCCCGAGTCCAAACAGGGCGATCAATAAGTCTGGAATCAATGGCTCGAATCTCTCTCGTGCAATACGCCTTGAGTTGATCTCGGACGACGCTACCTCGATAGTCAGGGGCAGTAATGACGGCGTGAACATGATTGGTCCGCGCCTTGCTAGCCCAATGGTGCCATTTCCGTAGACCGCAATGATTCTCGATCGTCTGTTCAACGGTTTTGCGTATCGACATTGAGAGCAACACGATATCGTACAGAAGCCTATCACGGTGCCATTGGGCAAGTTTTGGCCGTGGCAGTTGATTGCCTTGCCGCCTTCGACGCCATCCACGAGCATCACCTGGGAGAAAGGTCCCGTAGACGGTCCAAGTAATAAAAAAAGCGATCGGACTATCGTTGTTCAATGGACGCCCCTCGTGACGATGTAGAATGCTCGATCGAGAAACCGCTATTAGCTTAACAGGGTAGTTACTCTCTCATTCGAGCGATGAAATGCGCAGTAGCAAGCAGAATCTTGGAATTATCAATGTTTGTTCAGCCGTATGGCGCGAGCCTACGGGCCCAGCAATTCCAAACCGGCGCGGGACCGCCCGAACGCTCGCGCGATTCGGCTAATGTCGTTCGGCAGATCAGCCGTATGGCGCGAGCCTACGGGCCCGGCAATTCCACACCGGCGCAGGACCGCCCGAACGCTCGCGCGATTCGGCTAATATCGTTCGGCAGATCAGCCGTATGGCGCGAGCCTACGGGCCCAGCAATTCCACACCGGCTCCAGGACTGCCCGAACGCTCGCGCGATTCGGCTAATGTCGTTCGGCAGATCAGCCGTATGGCGCGAGCCTACGGGCCCGGCAATACCACACCAACGCAGGACTGCCCGAACGCTCGCGCGATTCGGCTAATGTCGTTCGGCAGATCAGCCGTATGGCGCGAGCCTACGGGCCCGGCAATTCCACACCGGCGCCAGGACTGCCCGAACGCTCGCGCGATTCGGCTAATATCGTTCGGCAGATCAGCCGTTTGGCGTGAGCCTACGGGCCCGGCAATACCACACCAACGCCAGGACTGCCCGAACGCTGGCGCGAATCGGCTAATGCCCCTCGGCAAATCAGCCGTATGGCGCGAGCCTACGGGCCCGGCAGTTCCAAACCGGCGCCAGGACTGCCCGATCGCTCGCGCGATTCGGCCAATGTCGTTCGGCAGATCAGCCGTTTGGCGCGAGCCTACGGGCCCAGCAATTCCACACCGGCGCAGGACCGCCCGAACGCTCGCGCGATTCGGCTAATATCGTTCGGCAGATCAGCCGTATGGCGCGAGCCTACGGGCCCAGCAGTTCCACGCCGGCGCGGGACCGCCCGAACGCTCGCGCGATTCGGCTAATATCGTTCGGCAGATCAGCCGTATGGCGCGAGCCTACGGGCCCAGCAATTCCACACCGGCGCCAGGACTGCCCGAACGCTCGCGCGAATCGGCTAATGTCACTCGGCGATCGGCCGATCAACCGGCTACAATTCGATTTTTCAATCGTGTTCACCGCAGTCCCACCCGAATCAAACCATGACACTTGCCGGACGACTTCCCTCGACGCGTTGGAGCCTGGTCGTTCGCGCGGGCGTGATCTCGGGGGATGCGTCGGATCGTCAACTCGCGCGGCAATCGCTCGAGGAACTTTGCGCGATCTATTGGCCGGCGCTCTACGGTTACCTTCGCCGTCGCGGTCGGTCGCGGCAGGATTCCGAGGACTTGATCCAGGGGTTCTTTGCCAACTTACTGGAACGTGATTCGATCGCCGCCGCCGACGCGTCACGAGGTCGGTTTCGGGCATTCTTGTACAGCTCGCTTGATCATTACGTGGCCAACGAACATCGTCGCGAAACAGCAGTCAAGCGAGGCGGCACCGTTTCCACGTTTTCGATCGACGCGGAATCGTTTGACAACGCGGATCGTTCGGTTGGCACCGACGGCATCGCGGATCAAAACGCAGACCCGGCCGCTCTGTTTGACCGCCAGTGGGCGCTGTGTCTGATCCGTCAAACGATTGCCGAACTGCGACGGGAATACGAAGCAAAGGGCAAAGGGGAGTGGTTTGCCAAACTGGCACCGATGCTGACTTCGACCGACACCGATGCCCCCTCGCGCACACAACTCGCTGCCGATCTGGGATTGTCCGCAACGGCACTCAAGGTCGCGATTCATCGGCTGAGGGCAACGTACCGCGCTCGATTGCTGGAAGCGGTCGCTCAAACGGTTGAAAACCCCGACGACTCCGGTCGCGAGCGACAATGGTTGTTCGATGCACTTGGTCGGCACTAATCGTTTATGCAACTTCGTTTGCCATTGGGCTGGGCCGTCGCCGTCCTCTCCGAGGTCGGCGCGGGGCAGCGTTTCGACTATTTGCGCTCGCCGAGTTCGGAGAACACGGCGACTTTCGTGCTCGCCGAGTTCGGAGAACACGGCGACTTTCGCGCTCGCCGGGTTCGGAGAACGCGGCGACGCTCGGAATGCATCGGAAACCCGCAAGTGAAGCTGAGGTAAACTACGTCTGCTTTGTTTCAACTTTGTCTGTAACCCGCTCCCCAACCGCGTGTAGGAGAAAACAGAGTCCCGTCCGCGTTCCTCCGAAACCACGCAATCACGATGTCCGACACACCCTGTCCCCGCTGTGGCACGCCGATCCCGACCGACCCGGCGTCCGCTGATTCTGCAGCCCCAGCACAATGCCCACGCTGTTTGCTGCGACCGCCCTGGGACAAGCCGCATCCGGTCGCGATCACACTCGGACCCGGCCAAAGCTTTGTCCCGCCGTCGATCGAAGAATTGTCCGGGCAGATCAGCGGCTACGAAGTCGAAGCGTTGATCGGGCAAGGCGGCATGGGCGCGGTCTACTTGGGCCGACAGAAGTCGCTCGATCGCGCCGTGGCGATCAAGATCCTGCCCCCGCAAATCGCCGAACGCGCCGGTTTTCGCGAGCGGTTTGCCCAGGAGGGCCGGGCGCTGGCCAAACTCAATCATCCCAACATTGTTTCCGTTCATGATTTCGGCCAAGCCGGCCCCTACGCCATGTTGGTGATGGAATTGGTCGAAGGGGCCAACCTGCGCGAAGTCCTGGCCCAGGGCAGGCTGTCACCGGCTGAAGCGCTCGAGATCATCCCGCAACTTTGCGACGCGCTGGCCTATGCCCACGACGAAGGCGTCGTGCATCGCGACATCAAACCGGAAAACCTGCTCTTCGACAGCCGCGGGCGGTTGAAGATCACCGATTTCGGGCTCGCCAAGTTGGTGGCCAACAAAACCGCCGTTGATGCCGAAGAGGGCACAACGGCCGAAAGCGAATCTCCGGCGCCCGATCCAACACAAGGTGTCGTGGGGACGGTGCATTACATGGCGCCCGAGCAGTTGGAAAACCCACGTTCGGTCGATCATCGCGCCGACATCTACGCACTCGGCGTGGTGTTCTACGAAATGCTGACCGGTGAACTTCCGATCGGCCGATTCGAACCACCCAGCCAGCTCCTAAACGGTGCAGCGTCCCGGCAGATCCCAAAGGTTTCGATCGACGTGCGGCTGGACGACGTAGTGTTGCGGGCGCTGGAAAAGCACCCCGAAAAACGCTACGCCACGGCTTCGGCGGTGATGCACGATCTGGATGAAATTGAAAAGACTCCGCATCAAACGGCGCAGGCCGCTACATCGCCCGACGATCCCTGGCAACGCGTTCACGCGACGGTGCACCGCGCGGGAAACGTCGCCAGCGAATATGCATCGACATCGATGGAAACGACGGGCACGTGGATTTCGCAGGCTGTCAATCGCAGGCTGACCAACCCCCGCGTGGAAGTCCCCGCCTACATCGCCCTGGGGATCGCCATCGTCGGCGCGGTGGGCACCTCCATGTGGCTCGGTGTCCCGCGCGGCGAAGCGATGGCGCTGCTCTGGTGCGGGCTGACGACGTTCTTGGCGATTGTTTTTGCAAGAGTCTCGCTGGCGCGCGAGTCGGAATCCGGAAGCCCGCAAACGTTTCTCGTCAGCCGGCTGGTCCTCGGCGGAGCGTATCTGATCATCGCCCTTCCGATCTTGATCGCTCCGATCATCGCCTCGGTTGCCCTGTGGGTCGAAATCTATGACGAACCTCGTGACATCGGCCGAATGGGCTGGATACGTGATTGGGTCCAGGTGGTTTCAACGACGGTCGTCGCGACGGCCGCGTCATGGCTGCTTCTGCTCGGAGCGCACGCCGTGTTTCCAAAACTGCTGGCCGTCGTCTTTCGCCCCTTCGTCACCACCACCACTCGGCTCGCGACCATACCACTGGCAATCGGATTGATCGCCCTGATCGGCGGTGGCGTCGTCACGGCTCATCAGTTTCCGTACCTGAGCTACACCCCCGGGATCCCAGTCGAGGAATCGAACTGGGACAAGCTGTCGCCGAGAGACTTTAAAGAAATGCAACGCGAACTGAACGAACGTCGGCTCGCCGAAGGCGACAGTCTGCAGTGACGCTTTGCTCGATACTGGAGGACGAGAAGAACCACGGATGGCAAAGCGTACCCACGGATAGGAAACTGGATGAGATCCGTGGGTACGCCTTGCCATCCGTTGGGTGACTTCCACCTGGAGTCCGACCCGCTGACGTAGCGACGCTCGCCAGAGCGTGGAGTCGACGGAGGACCGAGATCACAGGTGCGTGTTGGCATCGTCGACGCCTACCCCGCGATCACTTCCCCGCGGCCCAAACGGTGCCATCGACGATCAGGTTCAGAAAGACCTTGTCTTGGAAGGTCTCGTTGGAGTGGCCGTAGGTGGTGCCGAACACGCGGGCCTTGCCGTACTGGTTGGTCCAGATCACGGGATGTTCTTTGCCATCCTTTTCACTTATGCTGGTCGCCAAGGCGGTCGCGGTCGGCCAAAGTTTTTCGATGATGTACAGCTCGTCGAACTGGATCGTGTGGCCGTCGGGAAAGGACTTCATGATCGGGTGATCTCTGGCCTTCACGTCGACTTTGTATGAGCTTTTGTGGTCGTGTCGCCGGCTGGTCACGCCGAGCAGTTGACGCCAGTCGTCGATGGTCGCATCGCGATAGGTGTGCATGGCACAGTGGATCACGACCGCCGGCAAGCCTTCGAAGTGCGGCCCGGTGATCGTGCGGATGTAATCGGCGTCGGTCGTCTTGGCAAAACACTCGTTGTGAATGCAGACGTCAAAGTTCTTGGCCCAATCCGACTGGCCATAAAAGTCAATTTGCGCGTCCGTCCCCGTACCGCCTTCATTGACCACCGTCCAGTTGGCCGCGACCCCGGCGTTTTCGAACGCCAGCTGTAGCGACTTGGTCTGAAAGTCATAGTCGTGGCAGCAACCGCTGGTGATCAGCAGGATGCGGAGCGGTTTGGAGTCGGCTGCCGAGCCGGTTGTCGCCACAATCAAGAGAAGCAGGGCGGAGCAGACGGAGGCGAGGAGGTTGCGTGGCATCGGGGTTTATAAGTCTTTGATTCTACGGGGTTTCTGCAAATATCTCTGGCTGCCCTGAACCACATGGAGGTCGATTGCCCACGGATAGCAGCGCGAACCCGCGGATCCCAGGCCACATTACATCCGTGGGTTCGCGCAGCTATCCGTGGGCCTTTTCGGTTCCTCCAGACCTCCTGCCTGAACGCCCCCTTAGAGCAAGCATGCGCACGAACTCTTCCAGGTAGGGTTCATTCTTAACTGACCGCCGAAGGACACGACGCGACGGCCCGGAAGGGCCATCGTACCTCCAGGCTGGAAAGCTATCCCACTGGCGACGCTACATGTTGTCCTTGACGTCGACCGCTTCCATGACCTTGGTATTGCGTTCGACGGCGATCACGGTGGTTCGCTGCCGCATGCCATCACGGCTTTCGGCCGTCACCGGCAACACCTGACGCTTGTCGGGCAACTTCATGCGGACGGTGAACGTTCCGTCGGATTGCAGTTTGACCGGACGACCGCCCAGCGAAACCGAGGACCCCGATGCGGTTCGGCCGAACACGATCAATTCCGCGTCGACTTCGAAAGGCAACTTGCTTTGACGCAGCAACGTCGGATCAGCAGTCAACTGGCCTTGTGAGCCGCGTGTCGGCATCGAACGATGCAGCCGCTCTTCGAAGATCTCCTTCAGGTCGCCGCCGTCGGTGTCGTAGCCACCGCTGAGCGAATAGATTCGTTCGTAGTCGTCGGCGATGTCGTGCCAGTGCTCGTCCAGGCGTTCGCACTCGCCGGGGCTGGGCGTTTCGACGATGTTGCTGCGGCAGATCGGATGGAAATGGTCATCCGAGGTGATGTAGCCGATGGCGACGCGGAATCGCGTCGGGGGCTCCTGGACATCGATGTACCAGGTATCCACGCCGCCGTGGATCGGGATGTCGCGTTGGACGGTCTCGGCGATGTTGTTGGCCACGTCTTCGACTTCCATCACCCGCAAAACAGGCTTGGCTGTGTGCCAGCGTTCGGCCAGCGACGACTCCGCTCGGGCGACGCTTGCCCGAGTGATTTCCCAGGTCGCTTGCAACCAGTAGGAATCGCGGACCATCAGCACGATGCGATCGCGGTGGGGCTCGCCGGCCCGCGTCCGCTGGGGGCCGTTCTGGACTGCCGATCCGCCGACCAGGGTGCCGGTGGACAGGTCGCGGTGCTTTTCCGCTTGCTCCTTCTGCCGACGCAATTGGGCCCGGATGCGGGCGGTTTTTGCCGAAACCTTGGGGGCCCGCATTTCTGGCAACGGGCGATCGTTCAGGGAAACGTTGCGACGCGACCGGGATTTGACGTTCCGCGAAGACTTGGCGGCTGCCGGACGAGTTTTCGACATCGATTTCACCGTCGACGCGACGCCGTCGGCCGATTTATCCGTTCGCGGTTTGGAGGCACTTACCCGCCGGCTGGACGCGCGTGCGGTTGCCCCCGAGCTCGAGCCGGCTTTTGCCGACACCCCACTGCGGCCCGACTTGGACGCCGGGGAAGACTTCGATTTTCGCCGCAACCGACGCTGGGTCTTGCTGATCGCGTCAACCAGCTCATCCTTTCGCATGCCATGCCACCCGGCGATGCCATAGTTTTTGGCCAGAGAGGCGAGTTCACGCCGCGTCTGTGACTTGAGATCTGCCGTTTTGATCAAAGTACTGTCTCCAGATGTGCTAGTCGTGCTGGCCAGCCACTTGCGAAATCGTTCAAAGTCACAAGTTGAGTCGGCGTTATCGTGATGACGCGTGTTACTCCCCCGGCTGAAAGCCATGTGGCCACGGCCCGGTGAGAAACCGATGGACGAGCCGGATCCTGGGCAGGCTGACTCGTCCGCGTCTTGGTGGGTGGTTTGTCGCTCATCTGAATTCCAGAAACCGGTGCAGCTATCCCCATAGAGTGGGGTTTTGGCGGGGTCACCTTGCCGCTCAGGAACCGTTAACGGAGCAATCAACACCGCAGTCATTATGCCAAGGCTTTGAGAAAGTTAAAGAGTCGTCTGGTCGGATTGCAGGGCTTGAATCGAGATTTGGGCTGAAATCGCCGTAAAGAACGGGAAAACTTCCCCAATTTTTCTGCGGATTGCCGCAGCCAAAATCGACAACGTGTCTATTTCAGGGCCGTCTGACACTTTTTCCCCGAGCCGCCCCCCGGTCTCCCGTGCCTTCGGGTGCGGCTATCGGTCGCCCCTCCTATCCGTGGCACGGTTGTCGATCAGACTGTGCCCGCGTTCTGTGGTGAAGCAGAGTTCACCGCCCCCCGATCGAGTCGCTGCGAAGCGGCCTGCACGAGCTGGGCGAGCGGACCTGGAAACAAACTGAACAAAGGTGCACAATGCCGCAGCAGGATCGATCGCCGGATCGGCCGCCGCGGCGGCGAGAGCCGGCCGGCCGAACCCCACGCACCGCGAGGGGACAGGCGCCGGTCTGGATCCGCATGGCCGGCGCCGGTTTAGAACTCGCCTTCATCACGATCGTGTTCGGTGCCATCGGTGCCGCGATCGACCGCCAGTTGCAAGCAGCCCGCCCGGTCTGCTCCGCCATCGGGGGATTGCTCGGCTTTACCCTGGGCATGATCCGGTTCATTCGCCTGGCGACTTCGACGTCGAACCTGCAACGGCAGATCGAGACGTCCGGGTCGGCCGCTCAGGCGCCCGGACGGGTCAACGAACAGCCTCCGGGCGAACAGCCTCCGGGCGACGCGGTTGCTGCCGACGATGACGGCGGCGGCGATGACCGTGCCGACGAAACACCTTGATGATTCGCGTCCCCTCGTACAAACCTTTTCGTCCGAACTTCCCTTTCGTCTGAATTTCGTTGATCGCCCTCCATTTTCCAATGCGAAACGGCCGACCCTACCTGTGCTGCCTCGTCGCGATCTCGGTCGCCTGGGTGATCGGGATGCTCGCGTCATGGTCATTGGCCCACAGCGGCGTCCTTGCGGTCGACGTGCGTTTGTTGCTGATGGTCGGCATGGGCAGCGGGGCGGTGGCGGTGGCCGGCGGATTGCCGGGGATTGCGACGGAGATGTTGCCCCAGGGTGATCGCTCACCGGCCAGGATCACGATCGGTTTTTCCGCCGGAGCAATAATTCGCCTGCTTGGCACTGTTGCACTTGTCGGTCTGTGTAGTTATCACTTGCCCGCCGCCAAGAAGGAAATCGCGGGAGTGATTCTCGCGTGGTACGTCTACCTGACCTCCACCGACGTGGTCGCGTTGGCGATGCTCTTGCCTCGCCAAGACCGTTGCGTCGCCAAGCCAGTTTGCCTTGCCGATCCTGTTCGCCTCGCCAAGCCTGGGCGGCCACCCCAAGAAGCTAAATAGCCAAGCATTCAAATCGATGAATCTGTTATTCGCATCTGCCGATGATCCACTTTCGCACGTCGTGCCCCACGCGTTGCACCACGAGCCGCTGTTTACGGTCAGCGTGGGTGGTCCCGAGACGAACATCCCGGCGTTGTTCATCAAGGACGGCCAGTACAGTTTCTACATCACCAATCACCTGATGATGACGGCCGTCACGGCGATCGCGGTCATCTTGGTGTTTTGCTATGTCGCGACCAAGATTCGGGTCAAGGGCGAAGGCTTGCAGGCCTACCAGACCAAAGGTCGCCTGGCCCAGTTGTTCGAGACCGTTTGCTGGTTCATCCGCGACGAAGTGGCGCGTCCGAACTTGCACGACCTGACCGACAAATACATCCCGTACATCTGGACGGTGTTCTTTTTCATCCTGTTCTCCAACGTGCTGGGACTGGTTCCGTTCGGCAGCGGTCTGCACATGGCCGGGTTGATCTGGAGCGACCACGCCAGCGAGTACGGGCATTTCGGGGGCACCGCGACGGGCAACCTGTCGCTCAACGCGATGCTGGCGATTTGCAGCTTTATCGCGATCTTGTTCATCGGGATTCGGGAGACGGGTGCCAAGGCATTCTTCTCTCACTTCAACCCGATCGGCTGGGACGGCCCCAAGGCGATGTCCTTCGGGATCGGATTGCCGTTGTACGTCTTGGAGTGGCTGGGATTGCTGATCAAGTGCGTCGTGCTTGCGATGCGGCTTTTCGGCACGATGATGGCGGGCCACCTGGTGGTCGCTGCGATCGTCGGGCTGGTATTCACCGCCGCATCGGTGTCGCACTTGCTGGGCTATGGCGTCGGCATCGCGGTCGTCCTGGGCTGTGTCGTGCTGACGCTGTTGGAGTTGTTCATCTGCATGCTCCAGGCCTTCATTTTTACCTTCCTGACCGTACTGTTCATTTCGACCGTTGCGGCACACCATGGCGATCATGGCCATGAACACGAGCACGATCCGTTGAGCGACGAGTCTCAAATGGATCTGGATAAGTTGATTGAGCCGACTCGCTTGGCCGGTTTGGCCGACGCGTGACGGAGCTGCGGAACCTTTGATTTACTAACCCTTTGACCTTTCCCCTTTTTTGTGCGTCCGTTTCTTTGCGAGAAGCCGGGCGACGAGAGAATTCTAGGAGCGAACCTGAGATGTTTGAATTCGCAATGATGCTGGCTCAAGAGGCTGCAGAATTTGGCAAGATGGGTGTCGGTATCGGCATCGGCCTCGTGATTTTGGGTGCCGGCTGGGGCATCGGCCGCATCGGTGGCGGTGCGGTGGAAGCGATCGCTCGCCAACCCGAAGCGAGCGGAACGATCAGCACGCAGATGCTGATTTCGGCCGCACTGATCGAAGGTGTGACCGTGATCGCGTTGATCCTGATGTACCTGCTGTAGTTCCCAGGAACTGTAACTAGAGAGATCGGCCGCGTGCTCGGTCGGTCGCCTCGCTTTCGCGGCAGTGAAGCCGAGGCGGCACTCCGGATTGCGGTTGCCCACCCTTAGGTGATTTGATGTCGTACTTGCGTTTTGCCGTCATGGCGTTCGCCGTCTCCTTCGTTGCGGTCGGCCCGCCCGTGGCGTTCTCGCCCCTCTCGGTCCAGGCCGCGGAAGCGTCGTCCGAAGGAGACGCTCATGGTGATGGTGCACACGGCGAGGGTGCCCACGAAGCACTGCCGCCGATCCTGTCGTTCGACCCCGGTGCAGCGGTCATCAATCTGGCGATCTTCCTGGTCACCTTCGGGGTGCTGGCGAAGTTCGTTTGGCCGGTGATCCTGGGTGGATTGAAGGCTCGCGAAGAAAAAATCGCCGGCGATCTGCAGTCGGCCCAGGCGTCCAACCTGAAGGCCGAAGCCACGCTTGCCGAGTACCAGAAAAAGGTGCAGGAAGTGGCCGGTGAGGCCCAGGCCATCTTGGCCGAAGCCCGACGTGACGCCCAAGCGACCGCCACCAAGATCGTCGACGAGGCCAAGGCCGACGCCCAACGTCAAAGCGAACGTGCCCAGGCCGACATCGAAACCGCCAAAAAGGTCGCCCTGGCCGAAATCGCCAGCCAAACCTCCTCCCTGGCAATGGGTGTTGCCAAGCAGGTCGTCGGCCGCGAATTGAAGGCCGAGGACCACGCCGAGCTGATCAAACGGGCGCTCGAAGAGGTCCCGAGCAAGAACTGACCCAGTGGCACGTTTTTCCCCGCCACGCCGAATCACCCCGTGCGGGAAAGACGAAACACCTTTGGAATCATCGATGGAAACTCCCGACGAAGTAAAACACGAAACGGTGATGGACACCGGGGCCGAGCAACTGGGCAAAACCTACGCCCAGGCATTGCTGGGGGCTGCCCAGCAGGCGGGCCGGACCGAAGTCATTGTCGATCAACTGAACCAGGTGGTCGATGAATACCTTCGCAAAAGCCCGCAGCTTGCCGCCGCCTTTGCTTCGCCGCGCATCGATCTTCACGAAAAACAACGCGTCATCGACAAAGTCTTCGGGGGCGATTTCGATCCGCTGCTGTTGACGTTCTTGAAGGTGATGGCATCGCGTGGCCGGCTCGGACACGTCGCGGCGGTTCGTGACGGGGTGTTGGAACAGTACGACACCATGACCAACCAAGTGCTTGCGAAAGTCAGCACGGCCGTCCCGCTGGACGATGGGTTGCGGGCCTCGATCACGGAAAAGCTGGGGGCCGCAACAGGAAAGAAAGTTCGACTTCAAGAAGTCGTCGACGCCGACTTGATCGGCGGCATGGTGATCCGAATCGGAGACACGGTTTTCGACAACTCCGTCGCCAACCGCCTCAATGGCATCGCCAAACGAGCCAGCGAAGGATTTTCCGCCAAGATCGCTGAGAAATTTGATCAATTGACTCAATAACCAACGGAAGCGCCCCCTGCCCCAACACGCAGCCGCTTCCGCTAACGCCCCAATCAACACCAAAAAACTCTGACGCATTAGATTGCCATGAAATTTAGCAGCGATGAAATCGCATCGGTCTTGCAACAGGAGATTGAAAACTTCGACAGCAAGATCGATGTTCGCGAGGTCGGTACCGTTCTCGAAGTCGGTGACGGGATCGCGCGTGTGTATGGTCTTTCCGGTGTGATGGCCGGGGAGATGGTGGAGTTCCCCAACGGTGCGATCGGGTTGGCGTTCAACCTGGAAGAGAACAGCGTCGGCGTGATCATCCTGGGGGATTACCTGACGATTCAAGAAGGTGACGAAGTCAAGGCGCTCGGAACGCTGTTGAGCGTGCCGGCCGGTGACGCCGTCGTCGGACGCGTGCTCGATCCGCTGGGCAACCCGCTGGACGGCAAAGGCCCGGTGCAGTCGGACGTCACCCGCCCGGTCGAAATCATCGCCACCGGGGTCGCCGAGCGACAGCCGGTGACCGAGCCGATGCAGACCGGCATCAAAGCGATCGACGCGATGACCCCGATCGGTCGCGGCCAACGCGAATTGATCATCGGTGACCGCAAAACGGGCAAGACCGCCATCGCGATCGATGCGATCTTGAACCAGAAAGGTCAGGACGTGAAATGCTTCTACGTCGCGATCGGCCAAAAGGACAGCTCGGTCGCGGGCGTCGTGGACGTGTTGGAAAAATACGGCGCGATGGAATACACGACCGTGATCGTCGCCGGTGCGAGCTCGCCCGCTCCGCTGCAATACGTCGCCCCCTACGCCGGGACCGCGATGGCCGAACACTTCATGTTCAACGGCGGCCACGCCCTGATCGTCTATGACGATTTGAGCAAGCAAGCGGTCGCCTATCGTCAAATGAGTCTGTTGATGCGACGCCCGCCGGGCCGTGAAGCGTTCCCCGGGGACGTCTTCTACTGCCACAGCCGTCTGCTGGAACGCTCTTCCAAACTGTCCGACGACCTGGGCGGCGGCTCGATCACCAGCTTGCCGATCATCGAAACGCTCGAAGGCGAGGTGTCGGCCTACATTCCGACCAACGTGATTTCGATCACCGACGGCCAGATCTATGTCCAGCCCGACCTGTTCTTCTCCGGTGTTCGCCCCGCGATGAACCCCGGGATTTCGGTCTCCCGCGTCGGCGGTGCCGCCCAGATCAAGGCGATGAAGAAGGTCGCCGGCGGTCTGCGATTGGACCTCGCTGCCTTCCGTGCGTTGGAAGCCTTCGCCCAGTTGGGAACCGACCTGGACCCGGCCACCCAGGCCCAACTGGACCGTGGTTACCGGATGGTCGAATTGCTCAAGCAACCCCAGTACCAACCGCTGTCGGTCGCCGAACAAGTGGTCAGCTTGTACGCCGGGACCCAAGGGCACTTGGATGACGTCGAAATCAAAACCGTCCAACAGTGGGAAAAGGATTTCTTGCAATTCATCAACGACAAACACAGCTCGTTGTTGGAGAAATTGACGCAAGAGGGTGCCTTGACCGACGACATCGTCAGCTCCCTGGAAGCCGCCATCAAAGATTTCAAGGCTGGCTACACGCCGTCTGCCTGATCTCATTCACCTGAACTATCCCGTCATCGTTTAACGATTCATGGCCAACGCAAGAGCGCTTGATAAACGACGCAAGTCGATCCGCAACATCCGCAAGATCACGCGGACGATGGAGCTGATCGCAACGGCGCGGTACAAGAAAGCGATGGACCGGGCCCAAGCCGCGACCGCTTACACCGAGCAGATCACCAAGATCGTCGGGCGACTCGCCGCCGCCGGTCTGGACGTTCAGCATCCGTTGCTGGAACAACGCGACGAAATCAAGAACGCCCGTGTGCTGGTGCTGACCAGCAACCGCGGTTTGTGCGGCGGTTACAACGGCGCGGTGCTTCGTGAAGCGATGCCGCTGATCAAGGAAATGAAAGCGTCGTTGCCCAATGTCGCCGTCGACGTCAGCGGAAAACGCGGTGCCGACGGACTGGCGTTCCGCAAGGTCGCGACCGACGAAAAGCACCTGAATTTCGAAGACCAACCGGCCTACGCCGACGTCGAAAAGATCGCCGACAGCTACCTGTCCCGGTACATCACCGGGGAATTGGATCGGCTGGACGTGGTCTACACGAAATTCATCAGCACCTCCAAGCAAGTCGCCACCGTCGAAACCCTGCTGCCACTGGGATCGCTGGGCGGCGAAGAGCAGCAAGAGGACGTCGGCGGCACGAGTGTCGAGTACGAATTCCTGCCCTCGGCCGAAAGCATCCTCGAGGAAGTCGTTCCGACCAGCTTCAAAGTCCGGCTGTTCAAGTGTTTCTTGGACGCCGCGGTCAGCGAACAAGTCGCTCGAATGATCGCGATGAAGGGCGCGACCGAAAACGCCGGCGACATGATCAAACAGCTTTCGATGACTTACAACCGGGCCCGACAAAGCCAGATCACCGGCGAGATCATGGAGATCATCGGCGGCGTCGAAGCTTTGGAAGGTTAAATCCCACACACTCTGGTGACCGGTCGCACCTGGCGGCCTGCCCCACAACACGTTTTTAGCGAAGAAGAATAGCATGTCCACCGCAACGGAAACTCGCGTCGTCGGCAAAGTCACGCAGGTCATCGGGTCGACGTTCGACGCCGAATTCCCCGAAGGCCAAATGCCGGAGATCTATAACGCTCTGGAAGTCAAGAGCGAGCACAAAGGGGTCTCGATCGACCTGGTCGGCGAAGTCCAACAGCACCTCGGCGGCGGACGCATCCGCGCGATCGCACTGGGCAGCACCGACGGCATGATGCGTGGGATGGACGTCGTCGATACCGGCAAACCCGTCGCCGTTCCGGTCGGAAAAGAAACCCTCGGACGCGTCTTCAACGTGCTGGGCGAACCGATCGACAAACGTGGCGACGTCGCGGCCGAAGATTACTGGCCGATCCACCGCGAAGCCCCGCCGGTCAACGAACTGTCCACCAACACCGAGCTGTTCGAAACCGGGATCAAGGTCGTCGACCTGCTGACCCCCTTCGTCCGCGGTGGTAAAGCGGGATTGTTCGGCGGTGCCGGACTGGGAAAAACCGTGATTCTGACCGAATTGATCGCTCGGATCGCCAGCAGCCACGGCGGTTACTCGGTCTTCGCCGGTGTGGGTGAACGAACCCGCGAAGGCACCGACCTGTGGTTGGAAATGCAGGAAACCGAAATCGGTCAAACCGGACGCAAGGTCATCGAGCAGACCTGCATGGTGTTCGGTCAGATGAACGAGCCGCCGGGATCGCGTCTGCGTGTCGCCCTGTCGGCGTTGACGATGGCCGAGTTCTTCCGGGACACCACCGGCGCGGACACGCTGTTGTTCGTCGACAACATTTTCCGTTTCTCCCAAGCCGGTTCGGAAGTTTCCGCGCTGCTGGGGCGGATGCCGTCGGCGGTCGGTTACCAACCGACGTTGGCGACCGAAATGGGTGCGTTGCAAGAACGGATCACGTCGACCAAAAAGGGTGCGATCACATCGGTCCAAGCCGTCTATGTTCCCGCGGACGACCCGACCGACCCCGCCCCGGCCACCGCGTTCGGCCAGTTGGACGCGTTCATCTATCTGGAACGGTCGATTTCGGAAAAAGGGATCTATCCCGCGATCGACCCGTTGGCGTCCAACTCGCGAATTCTGGACCCGCAATACGTCGGCGATCGTCACTACGCGATCGCACGCCGTGTGCAAACCACGCTGCAACGCTATCGCGAACTGCAAGACATCATCGCGATTCTGGGTGTCGACGAACTGAACGAAGACGACAAGACCATCGTGCACCGCGCACGTCGAATCGAACGATTCCTGTCCCAGCCCTTCTTGGTCGCCGAAGTCTTTACCGGCAAGGCCGGTGAGATCACGCCGTTGGAAGACACGATCCGCAGCTTCGAAGAGATCTGTGACGGCAAGTGGGACCACCTGCCCGAGCAAGCCTTCATGTACGTCGGATCGATCGAACAGGCGGAAGCTCAAGCCAAGAAGATGGAGAAGAAATAAGCCATGGCGATACGCTGCATCGTTGTCACCCCCGAACGCACCGAAGTGGATTGCGAAGCCGAATCGGTGACGCTGCCCATGTACGACGGATCCCTCGGCGTCCTGCCGGGTCGCGCCCCGATGATCGGGCGTTTGGGTTTCGGCACGCTCCATCTGGCCACCGCCGCGGGACCCCAACGGTACTTCGTCGACGGCGGCTTCGCCCAAGTCGAAGGCAACGTGGTCAGCCTGTTGACCTCGCGATCGATCTCCGTCGACCTGTTGGACGTCGGTGAAGCCGAACGGGCGCTCGAAGACGCCCAGGAAATGCCCGCATCGACCCCCGAGCTGGCGCAGCTGAAAGACACCGCCCTCCGCCGCGCCCGAGGCCAACTCCGCTCGGCCCGCTAAAACGCGGTTCGCTCCCCCTCGTTCCAAGGCTCTGGCTTGGAACGCACTGAGGCGGAGCCTCTGGAGAATCGCGTTCCCAGGCGGAGCCTGGGAACGAGGCTTAGATCACAAACTGAGCCGTAGGCTAGCCTCGGGCCTCAAAAGTCTCGAAGGGCAACCCAAGGCCCGCGGCTAGCGCCGTCGGCTCATAGCGTAGGTGGCATTGGACATTATCCTACGGGCCTCCATCGACGCTGATGCCCGAACGCTTGCGCGAATCGGCTGATGTCACCCGTGTTTCGTCGCTCAAGCGGTGGGTTCGCCGACGACGTTCGCACGGCGGCTGATGACTCTCCGTGACCCTGGCATCACCACCATTGATCGGATCTGATTCGATGGGTTGATCTCGGGTGAGCCGGCAGTGCAAGGCTTCTCCGCTCGGCCAGCGGCCCCCATCATTCTGCCCCGAATCATTCTGCCATCCCGCCGCAATTCCCGGCCGAGCGAACGACTCGGGTTCACTCTGCCGGTTGCCGGATCGGGGCCGACGTTTCCCCGAAGGCATAGACCAGCTGCTCGCCATCGATCGTCGCTTGGACGCGGCTGAGTTCCGGCTGGACGGTCAGGTAAGTGGTCAAACCGGTAGATTGCGGCGACACGACGCGTTCCAGCTGCTCGTGGATGGTTTCGCCGTCGGTCAGTCGGAGCATGGCGACATCCATCTTGGGCGTTGATTTGTTGACTTCGTAAATCGTCTTGGAGCGTGCCAACAACACCACGGGCGATCCGTACGGCTGGTCGACCGTGATCCCCCAGGCGTCGTCCTGGAAATCGCGGTTCCAAATGATTTCGCCGGACCGAGTCGACACGGCGATGATCTGGTGCACGGTGCGGTGGGTTTCACCATGCTGGGTCAGCATGTCACCTTTTTGCCGCACGACGGCGTTGGCGGGCAACACCAGGATTTGGCCGTCCATCCACATGGCGTACATCGATTGCAACTCCGGCATCTCGCCGGTGTCGTGACGACACAACTCGGTCGCCTTGAGAAGGTCCCAGATCACCAGTCGGCCGTTGGTATCGAACAGCACCATGTAGCGGTCCTGCAGGATCCGTCCGCACCCGCGCCCAGCGACTTGGGTCAGCGGTTGTTTGATCATCGCGTCGATTTCCAACACGACCTTCCCGGCGAACGGATCGACCAACCGCACGGTCGCGGCGGAGGACTTTGCGTCGACTTGATAGGCCAACACATGTTTTCCGCTGGTCGCCCAGACCTTCCCGTGTTCCCACTCGGCCGACTCGATCGCTCGTCCGTCGAACAGGTCAAACTGCGACACCGAGGAAACAATTCCTTTCATGTACGACACCACGGCGACGCGGTCCTGATCGACCAGAATATGTCCGAGCGTCGGGGCAGAGGAGTTCCGCCATAAGGTTTCGCTGTTCGTGGTGTCCACGGCCAGCAAGTCGCCCGCCTGCAGCACCAAAACGCGATCGCCGAGCACCGGGCCGACGCGGAACTCGCTGATTTGATTGGCGGCGCCGGCGTTGGTCGGGTAGGAAAAATTGGAATCACCGAAGACGGTGGTTTCGATTTTGCGCTGGGTGTTGCTCGCGCCGTCGGCCCCGAAATCGCGTGCCCACAACGACGCGTCGCTACGGCGGCTGCCCTGCAACGCGAACAGGTCCACGGCGGAAATTCGCCCGGGGCGTTCCAGAATCATCAGCCCGCCGCTGATCTTGGCTTTGCGATCTTGGACTCGCGCGGCACGAAATTCATCCATCGGCAATTGCATCACGTTGCCGTCGGGGTTTTGAAACATCACCGAACCGCCGCGGTTGACGACTTTCCATCCTTGAAAGGATTGTCCGCCATAAAGCGTCGGGTCGACAACGGCTTGCAGAAAAGTCGAACGTCCCGCTCCCGGCAGCGACTGTGATTTCCAGGTCAATGAAACCGGTGAGGCGACATCGATCGACGACTCGGTCGCCGCCAGACTTTCCTCGGCGCGGGTTTGCAGTTCGATTGTCGCGTCTTTGTTTTCCGCCGCCGGATCGGACTTCAACAAAGCCTCGCTGACGGCCGTGGCGTCTTGGTAAAGCGAACCTTCGTTGTACACCTCGGCCAAGGTGATCGCGCGGTCGGCGGTGAAATCCAGTTGTTGCTGGTCCAATAACTGTGACGGCAGGGACGCCCCCAACAGCAAGCGTTCGGCCAACAACAACTCGCCTTCGGCGATCCGCCGTTTGCCCAAGGTGACGACCAGGTCATCGATCCCCAGCGGTCCGAGTTGTCCGGTCATCGCGGAGAGCCGTTTGGTCGATTCCAGGCGTGTCGACTCCAAATAATTCTGCAGCTCTTCCTGAACGACATTCACTTCGTTTGCTTCGGTGGCGATTCGCATCACTTCGGCCGCGCGGGCGCACACCCAACTGTCCAGCGCACAGTCGCGTGCCGGATCGCGGAGAATGGCGTCGTCTTCGTTGCCCACCGGCGAGAGGTCCGCCATCACGCGGGAGAAATCCAACAACCGTTTGGTCGCATCAGCGACCGAACGCTTTCGCAGTGCCGATTCGATCCTCAGGGCCAGGAACTCCAGACGCTGATTCGGCGTGTCGATCAGCGCATCAAGTTCTTCCTCCAGCCCCGGCGGCGGCGTCGGGTTTTCACGCAGTTCCCCCAGCATCGACGAGATCGACAGCATCAGCACATCGTCGCTGTCGGGATCGATCGTGCGGGCTTTCTGCAGCACCTCGAGTGCCTCGCGGCGGTCTCCCCGTTCACTCAACAACAGTGCTTTCTGCACCAAGGCGTCCAAGTTGTCCGGGTCGTCTTGCAAGATGCGTTCGACGCGCGGGCCGAGCGTTTTCTTCCCCAGGGCGACGACCAGTCGCGTGGGGCCTTGCGAAATGATCTCACCGTCGATGGCGATCAAGTTCCCCAAGGGAAACTGGGCGGTCACGCGATCGACCAGGGTGCCGTCGACCAACGAGATCTCGACCAGTTCGTTTCCGCTGGTCGGGACGATGTAGGAATCGTCGCCGAAGACGCCCCTGCCGACGATCTGTTGTCCGGCAGAGACCAGGCGTTGGTCGGTGCGCCAGTTCAACCGACCGCTTTCCAAGTCATGGCTGACGACATCGCGGGCACTGACCATCAAGAATTGATCGTCGCGAACTCCCGCCAGATAAAATGCTGCCTGACGCGATTTGCTGAAACGCTTTTTACCGTCGACCAGTTCAAAGCAATACAGGTTGTCGGTCGCCGGCGGCGTGACCAAGACACTCATGCCGCTGGCCGTCGCCGCGGAGTTGTGCCAACGCTGCAACAATTGATCGGAGGATTGTCCCGAGCGTGAGTTGAACATGATGCTGCCCATCGCCCGCCGCTGGTACGAGTTCGCCCAACGCAGCGTCCGATCGGCCAAATCGACGGCGACCGTTGCACCGGCACCGGTCGGGCAAATCAATACACCTTCGTGATAGCTGGGCGTCGCACCGGAGATCCGCCGGATGGCATCGAATTGAATGCCGGCCCCCTCGATCGCGACGAGCTGTTGTTTCCAAACCAGTTTTCCGGTCGCCGGATCCAGCGACACCAACAGAATATCGCCGGCGATTTCGGCCATCGCATACAGGGCACCATCGACCGCGATCGGAGCTCCCAAGAAGAATGCTTGATTCAACTCGCTTTCGATCGTCGGATTCTGGCCCAGACGCCACAACGTCTTGCCTTCGGTTTCCAATTCCAACGCGACCAAGGTGTTGCGTCCACCGTCGGCCGTGCTGGTGTTGCGCACTCCCATCAGCGGATTGATTTGCAGCATCTGAAACGGCGAAAGGTCATCGAGCAAAAACACCCGTTTCCCATCGCTGGTGATCTGACCGTAGGGCAAGTCGTTCCATACCCGGCGGCTCAGTCGATCCGGTGGCCCCGAAGCCCCGGTCCCCAGCATCGCATCATACTGTTCGGTCTCGGCAGAAACGTCGGTTTGGAACCACGGGTATTGCCAAACGCGTTTCCCGGTGCGGTAGTCCACGCCCCGCAGACGCTCGGTCGTCCGCATCAACAATTGGTTGCCGACGCGAATCGGCGTCCAACTGGGCGGGACCAATCGCCCGCTGGCGGCCAATTCATCGGCCTTCTTTCGCAACCGCTGTTCTTCCAGCGGCGTCGCGGTGGTCTCCAGCATCCAGCGCGGCGTCGAAAGCGGTAGCTGGCCGGCATCGGTCTCGTTTCGCGATGCCGAACCGCCCAGCAACGGGTAGTCCGCCGAACGGCTGATCGAATCCATATCTGGCAATTGGTAATGTTCGTCGATCCAGCCCCGCCAGTCGGTGATCGTTTCGGCATCGGCGGAATCCCCGATCGTGACTTCGACGCGAGTCGACGCCAGTTCGCGAGGCACCGAGCGACCGCCTAGGCGACAGGCAATCGCGTGCATCGCCAGCAGCCCCTGGCCGAGTTGATCGACCGCGTGCCGGCTGGACACAACATCATCGAGCAACAGCGACGACGCCAACGGGTGACCGAGATAAAGCTCACGCTGGGCCAAGATCAGCGACGCTTGATAACCGGCCGCCGTGTGAAAGTACTTGCGGCGGACTTCGCGAAGCCGCTTCCAGTCTCGATCGCGCGTCGCTTGCTCGAGCGACTGTTTGGCCAGTGCGCCATAGCGAAGTTCGTAGGTCGCGAACGCGTCACTGGGAAGCCCGCCGATCAAGTCACGACAGTGACGCAGAAAGCTTTGGTCCAAACGCTGTTGATCACTGTCCTTGATCTCGAGAAAAAAATCTTGACCGGCGATCGATGAATCGTCCGTCGGATCGACGTTGCGCTCCAGCAAGTCGCCCAGGATCACCACCGCATCGCTGTAACGACGGTCATTGATCGCCTCCTGTGCGTCCTTCAATTGCTGATTCAGCATTCGCGGCGGCGGAATGAAGCGCGACATGTTCTGATCGAATCCCACACCGAATCGGCCTTGCTGGGCCGCCGCACGGTCACCAAGGCCGATCACCAACCAAAGTGCCGGCAGGAACACCAGAATCCGGATCGTAGAGAGAAAGCGAAGCGGGGCAGAATTCATATTCGAACGACTTGCGATGCGGACCAAAGAGATGGACGCGGCGAAGGCAGCACGCCGCAGTTCCCATTGTAGCGCCGGAGGGCAAAGAAGGCGCCCGCAGCTGAGGATTTTAGGGAGTGTCGCGGTGAAGGCGCCGTGGGAGGAGCCGGAAAGGACCTCGGGCAACGGGTTTCGCTGCGGGGAACGTCGTTTGTATTACTGAGCGACTTTTTGGTTAGTACCGCTCAGTGGTGGTCATCGATCTTCTCTGTTAGCCCAGAAGGCTGTTTCACTATGCTGCGGAATTCATTCCGCAGCACTTGCCCAAGGGCATACACATCCATCGCCTGGGGTCAGGGAACGAGCGCAGCGGAGTGACCGCAACCCCAGGAAAGAAAGCCCCTCTCCCCCCCTTTCGATCGGCCGGCGGCAAAGCCGTCGGCCGATCGAAAGGGGGCAGGTTTATTGGTGTGCGTGGACCTGGGGTTACGCCCGGATTCGCTGGGGCTCATCCGGACTCACCCCAGGCTAAGTTGTAAATCGCCGTTGGCGAACCGAGCGTAGTGGTCTTTGATGACGCACGGAACAAACGCAACTGAATCCATCAGTAATACACTCCACGTCCCGGGGCAGCGAGCTGTGGCGGCTAAAGCCTGGGCACCAGCGCGCGCTGGTGTTTAGCCTTGAGGCGACTCCCCGTCGCTGCTCCGCAGCGAACCGCAAATACTCCCAAACACCTCATCCGGTGTCCCCGCGGCGTCGACGTCGATCACGATGCCACAATTGCGGTAATACCCCAACACCGGTTCGGTGCGATCGCGAAAGACCTTCAACCGGGCCTGGATCGTTTCCGGGGTATCGTCGGCTCGTCCTTCCACCCCCGCCCGTGCGAGCAGCCGCTGGACCAAGACATCCTCGTGCAGGATCAGGTTGACCACCGAATCGATCCGCTGATCCCGTTCGGACAGATAAGCCGTCAGCATTTCGGCTTGATTGACGGTGCGGGGAAAGCCGTCCAACAGATAGCCGCTGTCGCAATCGGGCTGTCTCAGCCGTTCGATGATGAACTGCATCATCAAATCGTCGGGGGCGAGCTGGCCGCCGTCGATGTAGCTGGCGACCAATTCGCCCAGCGTCGAATCGTCCCGCGTCGCCCGCAGCATTTCACCGGAGGAAATGTGCGGGATTGCCAACTCGCGACTCAGGCGTCGGCATTGAGTGCCTTTGCCGGCACCCGGCGGACCGATGAAGACGATTCGCACGGGGTTACACGACCGGGCTGACGCCACCACCGGCGCCTTCGAGCAAGCCGCGGTAGTTTCGCATGACCAAATGGCTGTCGATCTTTTGGACCAAATCAAAGGCCACGCTGACCGCGATCAACAACCCCGTCCCGCCGTAGAACCCGGCGATCGAGTACGGCACGCCCAGCGAACCATAAACGATGGTCGGCACGATCGCGACGATCGAAAGGAACCCGGCACCGACGTAGGTAATCCGGACCATCACCTTTTCCAGGTAGTCGGTGGTGCGTTTGCCCGGTCGATAACCGGGAATGAACGTGCCGCTGTCACGCAGGTTGTCGGAGATCTCTTTCGGATTGAACGTGATCGCCGTCCAGAAGTAACAGAAGAAAAAGATCAGCGCGACGTACAGCAGGTTGAAGAAGTAAGACGCCTGGTCTTGCATCGTCAAACTGACCAGGTTCAGACCCTTGAAGATCGCACCGCCGGTTTCGAACGCTCCGGCCAACAGTCCGAAGAACACGCCGGGAATCATCAGCAAACTGCTGGCGAAAATGATCGGCATCACGCCGGCTTGGTTGATTCGCAGCGGCAGGTGTTGGCGTGTGCCGCCGTAGACCTTTCGTCCGCGGGTGAACTTGGCCGATTGCGTCGGGATCTTGCGCTGCCCCAGCGTGATGAACACCACGCCGACGACCACGCCGATGAACAGCACAAACAGCAAGATCAACGTCTCGATGCCGACCTGACCGCGGCTCAGACCGGTCAATTGGGTTTCCATGTTACGGATCAATTCGTACAACGCCTTGGGCATCTGAGCCAGGATCCCGGCCATGATCAACAAACTGATCCCGTTGCCGATCCCGTGCTCGTCGATCTGCTCGCCCAGCCACATCAGGAACACACTGCCGCAGGTCATCACCGCGACGGCGACGAATTGCCAGGGCAAATACAGTCCCGTCCCGGCTTCGTTCAAGAAATTGGCGTTGATGTTGCCGCCGCCCGGACCGCTGGCCGACAGCATGACCGAGACGTAGATCCAGCTTTGCACCAGACAGATACCGACGGTCAAATAACGCGTGTATTCGTTGATCTTCTTCTGCCCGGCCTGGCCTTCCTTTTTCAGCTCGGCCAGAGCAGGGACGGTGGTCCCGAGCAGCTGCAGAATGATCGATGCGGAAATGTAGGGCATGATGCCCAGCCCGAAGATCGTCAACTGGCGCAGATCGCTGGCGGCGAACAGGCTGACCTTTTCCAGAAAATCGGCCGCTCCCCCGCCGGCGGAATCCGTCGGGGCGTTGTCCACCATCGGCAGCGGGATGTGGAAACCGATTCGGTAAATGGCCAGCAATCCCAGCGTCAGGAAGATTTTCTTCCGCAACTCGGGGATGGTGAACATGATTCGCAGTTTTTCAAGCATTCGCTCGATCCATCGTTGGTTGATTTCGGTCGCGGCAACCCTGGCACTGGGCCGAAACGCTGCCACCTGCGGAAATTTAGTGTTTTTGGCGATCCAAGGCGAGGGCAACGGTTGGGCAAATCAAACCGGCTGCCGAAATCGAATCGCGTTTGGAATTGGCTCGCCCCGGAACAACAAAACGCCAGTCCGCGGGGGCGACTGACGTTCTGGTTGGTTCATTCAAATTTGGCTCGCTTGTCTCAAACGAGTGCCTGCCGGCGTGTCGGCCGGAGGGGAAGGCATCGATCAGGCTTGTTTCAGCGCGGCGACGCGTTCTTCCGGGGTCCGCTTGGCGACCAATTTGTTGACCGTTCCGCCGGCGGCGGTGATCTTTTCTTCGGCCGACTTGCTGAACCGGTGGGCCGAGACGGTCAGTTTCTTCGTCAGCTCGCCATCGCCCAGGATTTTGACCTCGTCGAAGCTGCCCTTGGCGACATCTTTGGCGGCCATCGCTTCCAGCGTGACTTCGGCACCGTCTTCGAACACGTCATTGAGCTTGCCGACGTTGACGGCGAAGACGTTGACGGCAAAGCGGTTGTTGAAACCACGCTTGGGGACGCGGCGGAACATCGGCATCGCCCCGCCTTGGAAGCTGGGTTTGCGGCTGTATCCGCTGCGGCTCTTGTGACCTTTGTGGCCGCGGGCCGACGTTTTACCGGTGCCGCTGCCGGGGCCACGCCCGATACGTTTACGTTTGCGGTTCTTTTGAATTCCGCGATGGACATCATTCAGGTTCATAACGAAACCCAGGTAAGCAATGTTGCACGTTGCGTCGCGGCTTGATTCGCTCGGGACGCGTCAATCTTGTTTCAAAAATTTTTAGGCGGACAATTCTTCAACGGACAACCCACGCAGGGCAGCGGTCTCTTCGCGAGTCCGCAGTTGCTTGAGGGCTTCCACGGTCGCTTTGACCAGCGTGACCGGGTTATTGGTGCCGTAGGATTTGGTCAGAATGTCGTGGATGCCACAGGCTTCACAGACCGCCCGAACGGCTTGTCCGGCGATGATCCCGGTACCGGCACCGGCCGGAATCAGGGTGACTTTGGCGGCTCCGAAGCTGCCCCAGACCTGGTGCGGAATGCTGCCTTCGACCAGTGGGACATTGACCATGTCACGGGTCGCTTGCTTGGTCGCCTTTTGGACGCTCGGCGGCACTTCGTTGGCCTTGCCGTACCCCCAGCCGACCTTGCCTTGGCCGTCGCCGACGACGACCATTGCGGCAAAGCTGAAACGACGACCGCCTTTCACGACTGCCGCACAGCGTTTGATCTTCACCACGCGGTCGAGCAAGCCGTCATCTTTTGACTCTTCCGCTTGCTTTCCGCCACGACGACGATTTTGGTTGCTTCCGCTACTAATTGTTCCGACCCTCGGTTAGCCGCCCGGCGAGCGGGTGGCAAGTTGAATTGGTGTTCGTAATCTCTGCTTCTGATTCTAAAGCACGAGCCCGCTTTCACGGGCGGCGTCTGCGAACGCTTTGACGCGTCCGTGATACTTGTTGTGTCCGCGATCGAGTTTCACTTCTTTGATCCCCGCGGCTTCGGCCTTTTCGGCGATCGCCTTCCCGACTTCCGCGGCACCGTCGCAGTTGCCGCCGACCTTGACGCTGTCACGCAGGGCCTTGTCCCGCGTGCTGGCGCTGGCCAACGTGCGTCCGGTGTTGTCGTCGACCAACTGCACCGAGAAGTGTTTCAGCGAGCGCTGAACGCACAGACGCGGCCGTTCGGCGGACCCACGAAGGACGTTGCGGACGTGGTTGCGTCGACGAAGTCGTTGCTTTCCGAGTTTCTTGTTTTTGTCCATTGAAGTGCCGTCCTGATAATCGCGGCCGATTCTTGTCGATGCTTGTCTGGTCGAAGCTTGGAGCGGGTTTGCCGGGACTACTTGGTCGCCGACTTACCGGGTTTGATCTTAACTTGTTCGCCCTGGTAGCGGATCCCCTTGCCCTTGTAGGGTTCGGGTTTCCGCAGCGAGCGGATTTCGGCGGCGAACTGGGTGACTTTCTGCTTGTCGCAGCCCTGGACGACGACGTGCGTCTGGTCGGGGCAGGTGACGGTCAGATCGCTGGGGATCTTGCGATGAAGTTCGTTGGCATAACCGACACGCAGCTGCAGCGTATCGCCGGAGATGCTGGCCAGGTAACCGACGCCGACGATCTCGAGCTTCTTCTCATAGCCGTTGGTGACGCCTTCGACCATGTTGCCGATGATCGCACGGGTCAGCCCGTGCAGTTCACGGCTGGTTCGATCTTCGCCGCTGCGTGAGCAGGTGACGGTGTCCCCTTCGACGTCGACCGAGATCTCGGGACGGTGGGTGAACGTCAGTTTGCCCTTGGCCCCCTCGACGGTGATGACACGATCGGCGACGCCGACGGTCACACCGCTGGGGATCTGGACTGGTTTCTTTCCGATACGACTCATTTCAGATCACTTGCTGAAAACGTTGTTTGTACGGGTGTTAGGCGACTTCGCAAAGGATTTCGCCGCCGATCTTTTCGCGTCGTGCTTCACGATCACTGATCACACCTTTGCTGGTGCTGATGATCGTGATGCCCATCCCGCCCAAGACCGGTTTCAGGTCTTTGCAGTGGGCGTACAAGCGGCGTCCGGGTTTGCTCATGCGGCGAATGGATTGGATCACTCGCTCGCCGTTGGAACCGTATTTCAGTTCCAGGCGGAGCAGGTTGACGGGGCTTTCTTCGACCTCCGCCCAATCCCAGATAAAACCTTCGCGCTTCAGCACGTCGGCAATACCACGCTTGACGCGGCTGGCAGGGATGTCCACAAACGCACGTTCCACGCGAACGGCATTGCGGATTCGGGTCAACATATCGGCAATCGGGTCTGTCATCATGGCTTTTCGTCGCTCCGTTGTCTTACCAACTGGCCTTACGAACACCGGGGATCAAACCCAAGTTCGCATTTTCGCGGAAACAGATTCGGCACAAACCGAACTTGCGGTAGACCGAACGAGGTCGACCACAAAACTTGCATCGGTTCTCGCGCCGGGTACTGAACTTCGGCTTCCGATTTGCCTTGGCGATTTTTGATTTACTTGCCACGGGCTGTCTTGGGGTTGCAGCTGTGAAACGGTTCGCAAAATAAAGTGACTGTTAAAGCGTCGCTCACGCGGCGTCGCTCTTACCCGGTGCCGCTTTGAACGGCATGCCGAACAATTCCAACAACGTGCGTGCTTCGTCATCGGTCTTGGCCGACGTGACGTACGTGATGTTCATGCCCTGCGGGCGGGTGAATTTGTCAGGGTTCAGTTCGGGGAAGACCAATTGCTCGGTCAAACCCATCGTGTAGTTCCCGCGGCGGTCGAACGCTTTGCGGCTGATCCCGCGAAAGTCGCGAACTCGGGGCAGAACGATCGAGACCATCCGGTCCAGGAATTCGTACATGTGTTGTCGACGCAGGGTCACCATGCATCCGATCGGCATGCCTTCACGCAAGCGGAAGTTCGCGATCGATTTGCGGGCGACCGTCATCACCGGTTTTTGACCGGCGATCTGGGTCATCGCATCGTAGGCCAGGTCGAGGATCTTTTTGTCCCCGATCGCTTGGCCGACGCCCATGTTCAGCGTGATCTTTTCCAGCCGCGGAACCTGGTGCGGGTTCTTGTATCCGTAGCGTTCGACGAGCGCCTGGCGGATGGAATCTTCGTAGGTGGATTGCAGTCGTGGTTTGGTTGCCATGGTTCGCTTCACGCCTTCTTGTACTTGTCACGGGGCGGGGAGATTTTTCCCAGGCTTGCACCGCTCTTCTTTGCAAATCGTTCCTTGGTACCGTCGTCCAGGTATCGGACTCCGATCCGCGTCGGCTTGTCGGTCGTCGGGTCGATGACCATCACGTTACTGGCGTGAATCGGCATCTCCTTGCTCAGACGCCCGCCTTGCGGGTTCTTCTGGCTCTTGCGGACATGCTTCCGCACCAAGCCGGCGCCTTCGACGACAACTTTGTTCTGTTTGCGATCGACGACCAGGACCTTGCCGCGATGACCCTTGTCACCTCCGGCGATCACTAGCACTTCGTCTTCAACTTTGAGCAACATGACTGGAATACTCTGCTTGGACTGGGCGAGCGGGCCGCCCAATGTGTTTGTTCTCAGACTCGGAGCCGCTTCGGCTCCGGCCACTTGGATTCTTAGACCACTTCGTTGGCCAGGCTGACGATCTTCATGAAGCTCTGCTCACGCAATTCCCGAGCGACCGCACCGAAAATCCGCGTACCGCGGGGCGCCTTGTCTTTGTCGATCAGGACCACGGCGTTGCTGTCGAACTTGATGTAACTGCCGTCACCCCGACGCGTCGGGGTCTTGGTCCGCACGATCACCGCACGGACGATCGCCTTCTTCTTGATCTCGCTGCCCGGGATCACGCTCTTGACGCTGCAGATGATGACGTCACCGACGCGGGCGAACCGGCGCCGGCTGCCGCCGAGGACCTTGATGCACATCACCTGACGGGCACCGGTGTTGTCGGCAACGTCGAGACGGGTTTCTTGTTGGATCATGGCTGGTTATTGACCTGGAAAATTACTCGCTTTCGGATCCGGCCGACGCAGCCTCTGCTTGCTCGGCTTCCTTGCGTGCGGCACGCAAGGCGACCAAATCGACTTCGGTGCTCTTCTCGATCACCCGCACCAAACGCCACCGCTTCAACTTGCTCAGCGGTTCGGATTCGATGATCTCGACGCGATCGCCGACGCCGGACTCGTTGGCCTCGTCGTGGACGTGGCACACCGATCGGCGGCTGATATATTTCTTGTACTTGGGGTGCTTCACCAAACGATTGATTTCGACGCGGCGCGTCTTGTCCATCTTGTCGCTGGTGACGATGCCCGAAACTACGCGTTTTGGCATGATGCTACGCTTCGGCTGGGGTGTTGTTGGCTGCTTTGCTTCGCTCGGTCTGAATCGTCTTGACTCGAGCAATCAAACGTCGGTTTTTGCGGATGTCGCTGGGCGTGTTCAAACGCTCCGACTGAGACTGGAAACGCAGTCGAAACAAATCGGCAGCCGCTTCGGCCGCGGTTGCTTCGAGCTGTTCGTCGCTCATCTCTCTCAGTTCGCTGTTGCTGGTCATGACCAGGCCTTCGAAAAACAAAAGTGATAGGTCGGGTCCGTGGGCTCGAATCGCCCGACGGCTCGATCGTTGTCATTGTCGGATCAGAGCCGTTCTCTGATTCCTGTTTAGAACGTCCGCCGTTCGACGAAGCGTACTTTCACCGGCAGCTTGCTCGCCAATCGGGCGAAACAAACCTTGGCTTGCTGTTCGGTCACACCGCCGAGTTCGTAGAGCACGGTCCCCGGCTTGACGACTGCGGCCCAGAAATCCGGCTCACCCTTACCTTTCCCCATCCGTGTTTCCAGCGGGGTGCTGGTGACGGACTTGTCGGGAAACACCCGGATGTACAGTTTTCCTTCGCCACGGACGTATTGCTGAGCCGCAATCCGTCCCGCTTCAATCGTCGTCGCTTTGATCCAACCGGGTTCCAATGACTGGATCCCGTAGTCACCAAAGACGACCGTGTTGCCACGAGTCGCACTACCTTTTATGCGCCCTCTTTGGCTTTTTCGATGCTTGACCCGTTTGGGCATCAGCGCCATCGTTGTCGTCTCCGTAAATACCTTGGTTAATCCAGACCTGAACTCCGATGTGCCCCTGTGGCGTCATCGCTTCGGTCGTTCCGTAATCGATCTTCGCTTGCAATGTGCTCAACGGAATCGAGCCCATGCTTTGTTTTTCTCGGCGAGCCATTTCCGCTCCGCCCAATCGCCCGGCCAGCTGGATCTTGATGCCCTTGGCACCGGCGTCCATCGTCTGTTCCAGCGATCGCTTCATCGTCCGCCGGAAACTGGACCGCTTCTGCAACTGCTGTGCGATGTCCTCGGCGACCAATTGAGCCTGCAGCTCGGGTCGGCCGACTTCTTCGACCTTCAAGTTGATCCGGCGGCCGATCAAGTTCTGCAGTTCTGCCTGCAGGATCTCGATCTCCTGGCCTTTCTTGCCGATGATCAATCCCGGCCGAGCGACGTACATCATCACTCGCACTTCGTCACGCGTCCGTTCGATCTCGATGCGATCGATCCCGGCGTTCTTGTATTGGTTCTTCTTGGGGTGGTTGGTGATGAAGTTCCGCAGTTTGCGGTCTTCGACCAACAGGTCCGCAAAATCTTGTTTCGACGCGTACCATCGACTGCACCAGCCGCGGGTGACACCGGTTCGAAACGCGATTGGATTGACTTTCTGTCCCATCGTTTACGACTCTTTGATTGTGTTGTTTCCGAGGGGCCTAAATTTCGTCGATCGGCGTCACTTTGACGCTGATGTGGCTGCTGCGTTTTTTGATGATGTGTGCACTGCCGCGTGCCTTGGGACGCATCCGCCGGAACATCGATCCGCCGTCGACTCGCACATCGGTCAAAACCAAGTCGTCGATCCGATGCGGGTTTCCGCCGGTCTGGTCGGGGTCCATCGCGTTTGCAACCGCACTGCGAATCACCTTTTCCAGCATCCGGGCACCGCGTTGCGGCTGATACTTCAACGTATCGAGCGCTTCGTCGGCGTACTGGCCACGCACCAGGTCGGCGACCAGCCGCACCTTTTGGGCGCTGATCCGAGCGTTGCGATGGCTTGCTACAAATGTTGACATCGTATCGACCTATTTCTTTTTGCCGCCGTGACCCTTGAACGTCCGAGTCGGAGCGAATTCGCCCAACTTGTGACCCACCATATCTTCGGTCACTTGGACAGGGACATGTGCCCGCCCGTTATGGACCATGAACGTCAGATTGATGAACTCGGGAACGATCGTGCACGCACGTGCCCAAGTCTTAATCGGCGTCTTCTTGCCTTCCTCGGCCTGCTTCTGCACCTTGAAGTACAGCTTCGGGTCGACGTAGGGACCTTTTTTGCTACTGCGGCTCATCGTTCTTCAGCTACCTGATTACTTGTGCAGTTTCAACTGACCGTATCGCTTGCTCTTGCGGCGACGAACGATCGAGCTGTTACTCGGTTTACGTTTCTGGCGGGTCGCTCCACCCTTGGCACTCTTGCCCTGGGGGCTGACCGGGTGACGACCGCCCTTAGTGCGACCTTCACCACCACCGTGCGGGTGATCGATCGGGTTCATCGCGGTTCCACGCACGTGGGGGCGACGTCCCAGCCATCGGGCTCGGCCGGCCTTGCCCAACACCACGTTCATGTGTTCGCTGTTGCCGACCTGGCCGACCGTCGCTCGGCAGCGACTGGGCACACGCCGGACCTCGCCGCTGGGCAGTTGCAACTGGGCCCAATCGGCTTCGCGGGCCATCAACGTCGCCCCCGTCCCGGCCGACCGGCACAGGACGGCACCGCCGCCGATTCGCATCTCGATGCAGCACACGGTGGTTCCCAGCGGAATATTCTTCAGCGGCAGGCAGTTACCCAGCGTCGGCGGGGCTTCGGGGCCGTTTTGGACCTTGTCGCCCGCTTTCAATCCCGAAGGAGAGATGACGTAGGTTTTTTGCCCGTCGGCGTACTTCAGCAGCGCGATCCGGGCGGAGCGATTGGGATCGTACTGAACCGAATCGACCGTCGCGGGCACACCGTCTTTGACGCGACGAAAGTCGACCACACGATACATCTGCTTGTGGCCGCCGCCACGATGCCGCGCGGTGATTTTGCCCTGGTTATTGCGACCACCGGTCTTTCGTTTCGGCTTCAGCAGCCCCTTCTCCACCTTGTAGCCGGGCGTCAGTTCAGCGAAGTCGCTGACCGATGCATTTCGGCGACCGGGGCTGGTCGGCTTGTAGATGCGAATTCCCATCGCTGAGTTCTGTCTGGCTGGGAGGAAGTGATCGGGTTCGTTGCTGCTCGCCAACTACGGGGCGAGCGGCCTGGTAAATCTAAGACGACGCGTCGCCGGCCTAGAAGAAGTCGATTTTATGGTCTTCGTGCAAGTGAACGATGGCTCGCCGCCAGTCGGACGTCCGCCCGAGCCCGTTACGGGTCCGGCGAAACTTGCCTTTGCGGTTTTGCGTGCACACCTTGTCGACCTTGACATCGAACAGCTTTTCGACAGCTGCCTTGATCTCCGGCTTGGTCGCCATGCGATGCACTTCAAACGCGTATTCGTTATGCCGCGTCGCACGGTGGACGCCTTTTTCAGTCACGAGCGGACGCAACAGGATCTGATGCGGCTCGAGCTTGATCTTCGTTTCCGCCGGGGCGGGTGGTTGAATTCTTGCCATCGCTCAAATTCTTCTTGTGCTTGGTGTGGAGGTGCGGGCGGGGACTAAACGGCCTGCCCATCGGCAAACGAGCCATCTTTGATCTTGTCCAACGCCGCCTTGGTGACCAGCATTCGCTGCGGCTTGAGCACCGACAGGGCATTCAACTGGCGCACCGGCTGGACATCGACCCCGGGAATGTTCCGACCGCTCTTGTAGACCGCGGCGTCCGCTTCAGCCGTAGCCACAAGCGTGGTGGTCGAACCGAGCCCCAGCTTCTTCAGCGTCAGGGCAAGCTTTGACGTCTTGGGTGCGTCATAACTGAGCTGGTCAATGACCAGCATTTCGCCGTCATCGATCTTACTGCGGATCGCCATCCGGGTCGCACGCTGAAGTGCCTTCCGGGGCAACCGGTAGCTGTAGTCACGGGGCTTGACCGTCCGCGCCACGCCGCCGCCGCGACGGACGTTCGTCCGCTTCGACCCAGCCCGGGCGTGGCCGGTGCCCTTCTGCCGATACATCTTCTTGTTCGTGCCGCTGACTTCACCGCGGGTCCGTGTATTATGCGACCCCTGGCGATTATTCGCCTGGTACATCACCACGGCGTCGTGCAGCAACTGCTTACTGACCCGATCCGCAATTTGAGCGGAGTCAATTTCGTAGGTCCCGACTTCTTCGCCGGACTCGTTGACGATTGAGAGTGTTGCCATCGGGACTAGCCCACCTTGTTCGTTTGACGGATCGAAACCAGGCCACCATTGGGACCGGGGACAGAACCGCGGACCAGCAGCAAGTTGTCTTCCGGCATCACGCGAACCAACTCCAGGTTTCGCGTCGTCACCTTGACATTGCCGTACTGACCTGCCATGCGAATACCCTTGAACAGGCGACTCGGCGAAGCACTGCAACCGGTACCACCCGCATGACGGTGAACCTTCTTGACGCCGTGAGTCGCACGCTGCCCGGCGAAGTTATGCCGCTTCATCACACCAGCAAAGCCGCGGCCCTTACTGGTGCCGGTCACGTCGACTCGCTTGACACCATCAAAGGCTTCGACAGTAACCTTGCCGCCGACCGGCAAATCCGTTTCGCCGCGGAACTCGCGAATAAACCGCTGCGGCTCGCAACCGGCTTTCTCAACAAGCTCAACGCCGGCGTCGGCGCGCTTCTTAGACCGCTTACTATCAAGCTTCGCCACATGGCCACGCTCTGCACGACCCGCAAGGCGACGAGGCTTGTCTTCAAAACCCAACTGGACAGCACTGTAGCCGTCACGGTCAACAGAGCGGATCTGGAGCACACTACACGGGCCGGCCTGAATCACGGTCACGGGAACGACAGTGCCGTCCTCTTCGTAGACCTGAGTCATTCCGATCTTGCGACCAAGTATTGATGGTGACATAGCTCTAGCACCACGGCTTTCGCCGCAGCCATTTATCGCTCGTATCTGGGTTTTGAACTTCTCGCCCCGAACCGGAAGCTTGTCGCCACCTAAAAAGGAGACCGCCAGCTAGGGTTATCGGGAGCGATATCCGTTCATACGGAATACCGGACCTGAAAACTGTTGGGGCATCGACCCACACTGCTCCGCACAGCGAGGCCAAGACGAAAGGTCGCGACAAGCGACGCTTCGCACTATCGGGCCGAAGCTTTGATTTTGATATCCACCCCTGCAGGCAGACTCAGTTTGTTCAGTGCTTCAATCGTCTTCGCGGTCGCTTGGACGATGTCGATCAACCGCTTGTGCGTTCGGATCTCGTACTGCTGACGAGCCTTCTTATTCACAAACGGGCTTGAAAGCACGGTGTACCGCTCGACACGCGTCGGCAACGGGATCGGCCCGTGCACCTCGCTGTGCGTCCGCTTAACCGTGTCCACAATTTCCTGGGCACTCTGATCGAGCACGGAGTGATCGTATGCTTCCATACGAATCCGAATGACTTCGTTGGCTCCGGCTGACACAGTACGTTTCCAGTAAAAAAGAGTGGCGAAACAAGGAACGGGGGCACCCGGCCGCGTGGCCGAGCAAACTCGCGAGACATTTGTCTCACGGGAGGGCGAGAATTTAGGGGCGGCCCTAGTGAGCGTCAACGGCTCTTCGCAAAAACTATCGAAAAGTTTCTCGAAATTGGGTGCGGAGGGATTCTGCGGGGTTTTTCTGGGGATCGGCGTGGCGGAAAACCAAGGGGTCGGGCGATTTGTCCAATCGACATGCATCTTGCGGGCCGGTATCAGATTGGCATGGGTCGCCCCCGCCGCACCAGGCGAGCGCGTTTTTGCCGGAGCGACCGGCCGGGATGCCGGCATTTCAGACAACCTCGATGGAGTAGATGTATCGTGAATCAGCTTGGCGGGCTCTGGCGTGACACCTGGTGGGTGTGGATCGGCTTCGTGGTGCTCACAATCGTCCTGGCGGTCACCGTCGGGCGATTCTTTTACCTGCTAATCCCCTGTTTGCCGGTGCCGTTCGCGTATTTTGCCTTCAATCGTTACGACGAGCAGGGCAACGAGAAAGCGGATCTGTAGGGATCGCTGCCGGGAAGTGGTTCATTGCCGATCGGCCGTTTGGATAAATTGCAAATTGCAAAATGAACATTGCAAATTGGCAATTGGCTTCCGTCGCAACCGGCCGGTGGCGAAACACGAGTGATACCAGCCGATCCCCGCGAGCGTTCGGGCCCCAGCGTGGACCGGAGCCCCATAGGCTGGCGCCCAATGCCATCCACCCTATGAGCCGCCGGCGCTAGCCGCGGGCCTTGGGGTGCCATTCGAAACTTGCAAGGCCCGCGGCTAGCGCCGGCGACTCCGTTTGCGATCGAAAGCAAGGCCCGAGGCTAGCGCCTACGGCTCAGCTTGCGATCGAAAGTGGCGTTGCACGGGCGAATCGCGAGCCTTGACGCCGAGGCTTCAAGGTGCGCTGCATCGTGCTCCCTGTGTGCACAGAGCTCCCTGTGCGTGCGGGAGGCCACCCTTCCTGCTAGGGAGGGGCTGTCTTAACTTATTGCCTAAGGGGCGATGGGCGCTTGGGCTTCTCTAGCGGCGGCGATTCTCGGCCGCGAGGGCGGTTTCCGCTTCGGCTCTCTCGGAATTCGCAATTTGCAATGTTCATTTTGCAATTTGCAATCCTCCTCCTTTGTCCGGAGGCAGCTGAAGAGTGGCGGCCGGAAAAACGGTCGGCCGCGGCCCGCGGAGCCTTTTACCCGAGGCCTTCCTGCCGCCGGAGCACGGGCACGGGCACGGGCACGGGCACGGGCACGGGCACGAAAAAAGGCACCCGCGGCTTGGCCGGGGTGCCTTTTTGCTATCGAGAGCGGCTGATGGGATTCGAACCCACGACAATCACGTTGGCAACGTGATGCTCTGCCAACTGAGCTACAGCCGCATCGCTTTCGAATGAGGGGGAGATTATCAACAGATTCTGAGAATCGGCAAGCCCTGCAGAGAACTTGAGACCGATTGTTTTTGGAAATCGCCTCGAATCTGCTTCAAACGCCCAAAGCGGCGTAAAATCGCTGCGGCGACTTGCCGATTTTGACTCGACCGCGATAGATTACGGGCTTCTCCAGCAAACAAAGCATTTCGCTGCAGCGAAAAATCGCATCGCAGTCGACATAAAATTTTTCCACCCCGTCCCCGTGCAAGGTGCGTTACAGGATGTCCACGTCCATTGATTCTCCCGCAAACGCCGATGAAGCGACCCCACTCCAGCTGGACGTCCAGGTCAGCTCTCCCCAGGCGTGTGTTCGCGACGTTGTCGTGACCGTCCCCGAATCCGAAGTCAAGCGTTATTTGAAGGAAGCGTACGACGAACTGGTCCCCGAAGCCCAGGTTCCCGGCTTCCGAAGCGGCCGCGCCCCGCGGCGTTTGGTTGAAAAGCAGTTCAAAGATCGCGTCGTCGAGCAGGTTAAGGGCAAGCTGTTGATGGACGCCCTGTCCCAAGTCACCGAAAGCCAAGACTTTTCGGCGATCAGCGAGCCCGACTTTGATTACAACTCGATTCCCGATCCCGGCGAAGGCGCGTTCTCGTTCCAGTTCTCGATCGAAGTTCGCCCCGAGTTTGAAACGCCCGACTGGAAGGGACTGGAACTGACCAAACCGGTCGAAACCATCGACGACGAAGCGGTCACCACCGCACTGCAGCGCGTCTTGAAGGACCGCGCCGATTTCGAGGCGACCGACGAGCCGGCCGAACTGGGCGACAAGTTGGTCGTGACGATTCGGTTTAAGGAAGGCGACGAGGTGCTTTCGACCCTGGAAGAGGAAAACATCACGCTCGCTGCGGCACTTTCGCTCAGCGACGGCGTGTGCGAATCCTTCGGCGCCGATGTCGCCGGCAAGAAGGAAGGCGACACGGTCACCACGCCGGTCAAACTCGGTGAAGGTGCCGGCGAAACCGAACGCACGATCACCGCTGAAGTCGAAATCGTCGAAGTTCAAAAGCTGGAAGAGGTCGAACTGACCAGCAACCTGCTGGAAGAACTCGGCGATTTCGAATCCGAAGAGGAACTCCGCGAATTCATCAAGGATTCGCTGGTTCGCCAAGCCGAATACCGCACGCAGCAAGCCGTCCGCCAAAAGGTGACCAACTTGCTGGCCGAGTCGGTCACGTTCGAATTGCCCGAAGACCTGGTCCGTCGTCAAACCAACCGCGAACTGCAACGGCGTGTTCTGGAAATGCGACGCAACGGATTCGACGACACGACGATCCGCGGGATCGTCAACGCACTGCAGCAAAACGCGCGGGCGTCGACCGAAGCGGCCTTGCGCGAGCACTTTGTGCTGGAGCAGATCGCCGAAGAAGAATCGCTGGACGCCGAACCGCAGGAATTCGAAAACGAAATCATGCTGATCGCCCAACAATCCGGTCAAAGCCTGCGACGGACCCGTGCCCGGTTGGAAAAGACCGGTCAAATGGATGCCTTGCGCAACCAGATCGTCGAGCGCAAGGTGATCGAGTTGGTCGTCGAGAACGCCAAGGTCACCGAAGAAGAGGTCTCCGCCGACGCCGACGATCCGACCAGCCAGTCGTACCCGGTATCGCACAGCATCCTGGCGACGAAGGCCGACTCGGAGATCCCGGAAGCGAAGTACGAGGACAACAGTGTTCCTGAGTCGCCGCTGCCGGGGGCATCCGACCAAGAGAAGGACTGATTTCCGGCCGGAGTGTGCGAGCAACGACAACCGATGGGAGTCGAACGGATCGATGGCGTTTTTGTCAACAAGTGTCGGTAGCAGCGCGCTCGGTTCAGGCGTGGACTCCGCCGCTGGCTCAGTCAGCGGCGGGCCGGAACGCTTTGAACTGGTTGACGAAGAGACTTCGATTGGCCGCCACCCCGATTGCAACATCGTTGTCGATGCCGGCGCGGTCAGCCGTTACCACGCCAAAGTCGTTCGCCAGAAAGACCAGTTCACCGTGTTCGATCTGGGCAGCCGAAACGGCACCTTCCTGAACGGCCAACTGCTCTCCGGCGGCCAGATCCTTCGCGAGGGAGACCGCATCCGGATCAGCGACATCGAGCTGATTTTTCACAGCGACAGTGTTCCCGAATTTGCCTCCGGCGGATCCGCGGAAATGACCTTCAGCGGTTCCAGTTTCGGGATCGTGATGGTCGATGACGACTCGGACAGCTCGCGTGTGGTCGCCCCGCAGGTGGAGTTTGAAAAGTCCGGCGACGGCCTGAAAATGCGGGCCACGCCCGAGGCGAAACTCGAAGCCCTGCTGAAGATCAACCGCAACCTCAGCAACACGTTGTCGCTCGATAGCGTGCTGCCGGGCATCCTGGACAGCCTGTTTTCAATCTTCCCTTCGGCCGATCGCGGGTTCATCGTGATGGAGACCGAAGACGGCGGGCTTCAAACCCGTTGGATCAAGACGCGCCAGGCACGCGACGAAACCGAAACCGTGCGGATCAGCCGAACGATCATTCGCCGCGTGATCTCCAGCGGCGAGGCGCTGCTGTCCTTCGATGCGATGCAGGACAGTCGATTCAACAGCAGCGAATCGATCGCCGATTTTTCGATCAAGAGCATGATCTGCGCTCCCCTGGGCGATGCCCAAGGCAACCGGTTCGGCGCCATCCAAATCGATTCGACGCAAGGCCGCGGCCAATTCGTCGAAGAGGACATCGATCTGTTGGCCGGAGTGGCCGCTCAGGCCGGAATCCTGATCACCAACGCCCAAATGCACGAACAGGCGCTGCATCAACGCGAGGTCGAACAGGACCTGAAGCTCGCCACCGACGTCCAGAAGGCGTTCCTGCCCCAGCAACAGCCCGACGCCGACGGTTACGCCGTCGAAAGCTATTACCAGGCGGCCAACCATATCGGCGGCGATTATTTCGATTACATCCAGCTGGCCGACGGAAAGATCGGGATTGTCGTGGCCGACGTCGTCGGCCACGGCGTTGCGGCGGCCATGTTCATGGCCAAGCTGTCCGCCGAGACCCGGTTCTGCCTGGCCGGCGAACCCGACGCCGCGCGGGCAATCGAAAAGCTGAACGACCGGATGAGCGAATTGGGCGTCGATCGATTCGTGACGTTCTTGTTGATCGTCGTCGATCCGGCCAGCAGCCAGGCCACGATCGTCAACGCCGGCCACATGCCTCCGATTTGGCGGCACGCCGGAAGCGGCGAAATCACCGAGCCCGGCGGGGAGGAATCCGGGCTGCCGATCGCGATCGATTCCGGAATGGAGTACGAAGCGGTCAATATCCAAGTCGAACCCGGCGACGTCCTGTTGCTGTACACCGACGGCGTCAACGAGGCGATGGACGCCAAGGACAACGAGTTCGGGATCGAAGCGATCCGTCAGTTGGCCGCGAAGGAACGCGATGCGGGAGCCATCAAAGACCAGATCGTCGATGCGGTGCTCAAGCACGTCGGCGACGCACCACCGTTTGACGACATGTGTCTGGTCGTCATCCAACGGCTCCCGCCCCCCGAGGCTGCCGCAGGGCCCACACCGATCGACACGGTCGGCAACGACGACATCGATACGGCGCTGCGATGAACGTTCGATTGATCGCTCGCTATCGGGGACGCGTTCAAGGGGTCGGCTTTCGCGCGACCGTGTTGTTTCATTCACGGGGATTGGACATCCACGGTTTTGTCCGTAACGAGCCCGACGGAAGCGTGCTGGTCGACGCCGACGGTCCGAAAGGGCAATTGAAGGAGCTGGTCGATCGCGTCGCAGCTCGCCCGGCCGGCTCGATCGACGATTGTGATGTCACCTGGACAGAATCGCTGAAACGGGAAAGTGGTTTCTCCATCGGATAGGCGCCCGCGGTGCAAACGGGTGGGCCTGGCTTCCAGCCTGTCGATCGCCGCATCACCAATCCCGAAACGGCGTGTTGATTTAATCGGTTTCTATGAAAGAACAGGACACCATGGAACAATCCTTTCTCGCCTATCTGAAAGGCCGCACGCGGTCGCTGCCCCAGGTCGATGTCGGAATCGGAGACGATGCCGCTGTCATCCGATCGCCCGCATCCCCGCTGGTCGCCTGCACCGACCAGATCATCGACGGCGTCGACTTCGCCTTCGACGAACACGATTTGTCCGATGTCGGTTACAAGGCGATGGCGATCAACCTGAGCGACATGGCGGCGATGGGAGCGGTCGCGACCAGCGCCCTGGTCACGTTGACGCTGCCCAAACAAAACGCGACGAAGGTTGCCGGTGAGGTCTACGAGGGGATCATCGAAGCGGCCAAGCAATACGATGTCGCCATCGCGGGCGGCGACCTGTCGACCTATGACGGTCCGCTGGCGATCAGCATCACATTGCTCGGTCACGTGGCCGGCGGTGATCCCTGGTTGCGAAGCGGCGCGGTCGAAGGCGACGTCGTGCTGGCCAGTGGCAGCTTTGGAGGAAGCATCGTCGGCCGGCACCTGAGACCGACGCCGCGTCTGGAACTCGCCGCCGCCATCCGCAAGCTGGCCACCGTGCATGCGGCGATCGATGTCAGCGACGGCCTGTCCCTGGATCTGGACCGGATGTGCGCCAGCAGCGGCTACGGTGTCGAATTGGACGTCGACGCGATTCCGATCCACCCCGACGCGATCAAGTTGTCCGCCAAGACCGGCCGCGAACCCTTCCAGCACGCCTGGAGCGACGGCGAAGACTTTGAACTGCTGCTGACCGTCTCACCGGATGACGCCGAGCGATTGGTGACCGCAGATCTACCCGCGCCGTTGACCGCGATCGGAAAAATCGTCGGACGCACCGGGCTGTGGAGAATCCACGAAGGCAAGTATTTGAGACTCTCGCCGCAGGGCTACCTGCATGTGGAATGATGCTGCGGCAGAGCGGTGCAGATTGTTGATCAAAAATGGATTGGTTTTGCCCGCCGACTGACCGGCCTGCCGACATAGTCAGCCGTTTGGCGCCAGCCTACGGGATCAGGGCGTTTTTTCGGAGCATGAGGCCCGTACGCTCGCGCGTGACGGCTGGTCCCACGTGCAATCGGATGAAGTCAATCGGCGTGACACCGCCGGCTGCCCCGCCCACCCGTCGCCCCCCTACGCCGGCTCAATCCCCGATTGCCAGAAGTAATTCGTGTGGACGCCTCCAACAGACAAAACACAGGAATCGGCGATCGGCAAATTTGAAAACGTCCCTGCTTGTCGAAGTTCGACCAACGTCTCGCGAAGCATCTCTCCGACGTATTGATCGTATGCTTCGCCATCGGAATCGGGTTCAATGACGACCTTGCTTCCGTCCTGCAAGGTGATCTTCAACGGCAGGTTCTCACAAGCAAATCGCTCCGTGCCTTCGAACCAGTGATAAAGTTCAAGACGGTCCCCCGTGTCCTCAACAAACTCATGCGCTTCGGCAGCATCGGGGCGCGTATCAAAAACCAGGTCAACGAAGCCTTCGTATTCGAGGTCAAATTCGAGTGCGATCCTTCCGATCGGGTCGCCGGGATCACCCAACGCGGGCGATGGTGATTTGGAATAGCTCTTCACTCGCTTGGTGATGTACTTGCGAATCTTGCGTTGATCCGTCTTCAGATTCAGCCGAGACGTCTTGGGTCGACTGAAGTCTCTCAGGACTTGATCCAGGCAATCCTCGACACCTTGCTTTCGATAATAGTTGTATCGTTGGTGTGCCTCGTACTTTTTCGAGTCATTCCATGAATCGAAGGCCTTCTGGAATTTCGGAAGCCGTTTTCCGGCTGCCTTGTTGAAAGCGGTTTCGAAGTCATTCGGCGGTTGGTTTGTACGCAACATTACACAGAGCCGGGAGGCTTTTGCCTGCTTACAGACGTCGACAAGGCGTCGCAGTGCGTGAAGCGCCGAATCATGATCCGGCGGCGTCGCGTCGTCGAGTTCGACCCAACGGGGAGCGATTGATCCGACATCCTGATTCATCAATGCTGCGATTTCGTCGCGTACTGAATCCGGGATCGCGGCAAGCGTTCGTGTCGCGATCACTTCGTGAGAGGCAAAGCGGGCGTAGACTTCACGTCGGATTTTCCTCCATTCCGAACGATCGTCGATGACGTTTCGATGAATCGCAACGACAGCGACGATGTCGTCGATGCTGACGTTTCCTTTTGGCGTGACATCCAACTCCATCGCATTGCGAACGTCAGCAAGGATCGCGTCAAAGGAGTCCAGACTCGCGACAATGATATCTGATGTCGTGTTCATACCAACGATCCAGCTGTCGTGATTGCTTGCCACTGTCGGGACATCAGGTGCCTGATGGCGTCTGAGATTACGCCGTGCAAATCAGAAGCTCCGAATGCTGAAAGGAATGATACCGGCGCTCGCGCCATTTTCTGCGCACCCCATTTTCTGCGCACCCCATTTTCTGCGCACCCCATTTTCTGCGCACCCCATTTTCTGCGCACCCCATTTTCTGCGCACCCCATTTTCTGCGCACCCCATTTTCTGCGCACCCCATTTTTTGACCACCCCATTTTTTGACCAATCGCGTTCCTCCCCGCTTCAGCCCCGCGCCCGACGCGCATAGCCGGCCCCGACGCTTCGCCAAGACAACCGATAACGATCTTCCAGGCACCACTGGACGAAGGTGTTGCTGTTGGGGCCGGGGACGTAACGGTAAAGCCCGCACCAGGGATACGAGTTCGGTGCGTCTTCGATGCGTTGAGCCAGTTGATCGGCCGGTTCTCCGTGCCACTGGTGCAGCCAATACGCGGGGTGGTTGCGAATGCCGGCCGTCGGGGCCATCAGATTTCGATGCACATGCCCCCAACTGTCCCCGCCGAAGTCCGCGTCCTGCCAGACCTCCCAGCGGTCGACTTGTTCGCCACGACGGACCAGCAGCCAACAGTGTTCGGCAAAGCGAAAGGGGCCGGGCAATCGAGCCGCCCAAAGTTCCACGGTCACCGAAAGCGATGCTGTTTTAGGAGCCGATCTCACCCCGGTCACCCGTTTGGCCGGCGGCGATGTCGGCGGCGAAGCAATCGATCAAGGTGGAAACGTTGGCCATCCGTTCCAGTTCACGGAGTGCGCGAATGCTGCGGTCCAGTCGCGCCAGGGTGATCGGCCGGGCCGAGGCGGCGAAGGCTTCGTCACGCATCGCTTTGCGGAAGTGCCCGACGGCCATGGAAAAGACATCGCGCAGCACGGCACGTTTTTTCGGCGCGTCCTTGCCGGCTTCGTCCACCCGCGTCGTGACGATCCGGCGAATCGCGATCGGGTCGGGGAAGGGCCCCGAAAGTGCACCGATGAAGGCATCGCGGAAGCGGCTGGAATCGCCACCGAGCAGACGCAGCGCCGCCGGGATGTCTCCCGCGGAGATATCGACCGCACGTGAGATCTCCGCCGCGTCGGCCTGGACCTGATGAACCTGGCTGATCAACCGCACGGCGTCTTCATCGCCCAACGGTGCGAACCGGATCACCTGGCACCGCGAACGGATGGTGGGCAACTGTTTTTGCTCGCTGGTCCCGACCAACATGATGACGGCATCCGAGGGCGGTTCCTCGAGCGTCTTGAGCAGGCAGTTAGCACCTTCTTCGTTCAGAAAATCGGCGTCCTCGAGAATCGCAACCTTGCGGCGTCCGCAGTAGGGGCTCAAGCGGATATCGCGGCAGAACCCTTCTTGCATCCGCACTTCGGGGCGACCGATCAACAAGTCGACGGGAATCACCGTCTTGTCGTGCGGTTTGCGAACACGAATCAGATCGGGGTGTGTTTCGGCGTTGACCTGCACACAGGCTTCGCAGGCTCCACAGGGCTGCATCGACTCGGGCGGATTGCGGTTGCACAGCAGCGTCCGGGCCAGCAGCGTGGCGACGCTGCGTTTGCCGATGCCGGGGGGGCCGACCAACAGAAAGCTGCCGCCGAAGCGTTGTTGCCGGATCGAATTGCCGAACCAGGATTCCAGGTGACGGTTCCCGATCAAATCGTTCCAGGACGCGATCATGTGGCCGATGAATCCGCCGCGGCGGGCTGACCGTTGGCGCTGGCTTGACCGTTGGCGCTGGCTTGGCCGTTGGCGCTGGCTTGGCCGTTGGCTTGGCCGTTGGCTTGGCCGTTGGCGCTGGCTTGACCGTTGGCGCTGGCTTGGCCGTGATCGCTGGGCCGGCAACTGCGTTCGTTCACATTTTCCTTTTCGATCTTATTGATCTTGGCGATGCGTTCGGCGTGGCGTCCGCCGTCGAAATCGGTTTGCAACCAGCGGAGCACCAGATCATCGATGGATCGTTCGCCGATCAAGTCGCCGGGCAGACACAGCACGTTGACGTCGTTGTGTCGCCGGCTCATTTCGACCATGACTTCGTCGTAGCAGGGTGCGGCACGGACTCCGGGGAACTTGTTGGCGGTGATGGCCATCCCGATGCCGGTGCCACAGATCAAAATACCGCGATCGGCCTGGCCGTCGCTGACGCGTTTGGCGACCACTTCGGCAAAATCGGGATAGTCGACCGAGGAGTCGCCGTAGGTGCCTTCGTCGAGCACCTCGAACGCGTTGGCGGTCAGGGATTGAATCAGGCGGGCCTTGATCTGCACGCCGCGGTGATCGCTTCCGAGTGAAATTCGCATTACACAGACTCCTCCTTGTCTCCGTCGGAGACTTCAGGAAAAAAGTCGTCGCTTAGACGTTCAAACCATTTTTCCAGCTCGCCTTCCATTTGGTCGGCGCACTGCCGGTAGGCATCGACGGGCATCCCGATCGGGTCGGAGATGTCGCCGCCGTCATGCCGCAAGGTGAACACACGATCGTGCATGTCCGGCCAAGCGGCCAGGATGGTGGCACGGTGGGAACGTGTCATGGTCAGCACGAGATCGGCAACGTTCATGATGTCTTCATTCAACGGTTGGCTGGCATGTCCGGTTAAGTCCAGTTTACGCTCTCCCATCACCTCGATCGATTGCGGGCTCGCGCTTCCTCCGGTCGACGCGGCGACCCCTGCCGATAAAACCCGGACCGCGTCTTCCCGGCCCATCTTTTTTCGCAGTAATTCTCGCATCAGGGTTTCCGCCATCGGGCTGCGACAGGTGTTGCCGGTGCATACCATTACGATAACGGGTTTGACGAATTGGTTCATGGCGGCTCGTTCGATCACTCCTTCACGCAACAGTTCCCAGCGGTTCCCGATCACGCGGGCCACCGTCGACGCCCCACCATAACGAGTTGGGCCGTCGTCGAGCAGCAGTGGTAGCGTCCCGGAGAGTTGTTCCAGCACGCCTTCGGCGGTCGTTTCGGCCGGTTTTCCGCTTAAATTGGCACTCGTCAGGACCAGCGGGGCAGCCATAAATCGGTGGATCGCTTCCAAGATGCGGTGGTCCACCACGCGGAACCCGATTCCCCCGCCCGGGCCGGTGATGCGGCTGCGGACCGACGCGGGCAACTGATGAACGGCCGAATGATCGTTTTGGCACGGGGTGACCAGCGTCAACGGCCCCGGCCAGCAGCGGTGGCTCAACCGCCGAGCGACCGGAGACGCCTCGCAAAAAAAATCTTCGGCCGCCTGCCGGCTCCTCACCGAGATCGCCATCGGTTCTTCGTCGCGGCCTTTGATTTCAACAATTCGCTCCACCGCCTGCACATTCAACGCGTGGGCGGCGATCCCGTACACCGTGTCGGTCGGCAGCGCGACCACCTGGCCTTCGGTCAACGCCTGGACGGTGCGGTGAATGATGTCGCTGGGGTCGTCGGTTTCGCGAAGGTCAAGGACTTTGGTCATGAATACCGACGAATCAGGCTGTCAACTGGTCACACAAAAAAACGCTCGCGGCCGCCGGATCGAATCATCGCTGGGATGGCGGCGAACCTTGGCGGAGCGGTTGTGGACATTGTACGAGCGGCAAAAATAGGTCGACAACCGGACGATTCGGAAAAGCCCTGTAGAATGACGATGCTGCCAGAAAAAACGAGTCGCGGCACCCAAAGCCGATTCCACCGTCGTCAAATAGACACATGAGCCAACCGGACCTGCGACATTCCCCCGCAACGCTGCGCCGTGAAATGCTGCGGCGTGAAATGCTGCGCCGTACCGGACTGATTGCCGCTGCGGCCGTCGGCGCCGCCGCAACCGGATGCGTTCCGGCCAGCGGGCATGGACGAACGGAGTTGGTGTGGGGACGCAGGGGCCAGAGTGCGGGGCGATTTCTAAAACCCCGCGCGATCACCATCGATCGCAACGACCAACTGTACATCGTCGATACAACCGGCCGCATCCAAGTCTTTGACCGCGATGGGAATTGGCTACGGGAGTGGAAAACACCAGAAACGAAGAATGGGCGGCCGACCGGGTTGGCGATTCAGCACCGACGTGCGCCCGAGGACGACTTGTTACTGGTCGCCGACACGCACTACTACCGCATGCTGGTTTACACCCTGGACGGAAGCCGGGTCCAGGAGAAGGAAATCGGGGGCCAGGCGGGCCGCGACCCGGGGCAGTTTGCGTTCGTCACCGATGCCGTTTCCGACCGCGACGGTTGCTACTACATCGGTGAATACGGGGACTCTGATCGGATCCAGAAGTTCGATCCGGACGGCAATTTCATCACCCAGTGGGGCGGCACGGGACGTGAGATAGAAAAATTCGTCCGGCCGCAAAGTCTGGTGATCGCCGGCGACACACTGTGGATCGCCGACGCCTGCAATCATCGCATCCAACGCTACGACATCAGTGGTTCGCAGCCACGCTGGATCGACGCCTGGGGCCGGCAAGGCGAACAGCCGGGACAGTTTCACTACCCCTATGACCTGGCGCTGCTGGGCGACGGAGGGGTGCTGGTTTGCGAATACGGCAACCAGCGGATTCAACGGCTGGCGGCCGACGGCACCCCACAGGCGATCTGGGGGGCGCCGGGATTCGAGATCGGCCAGCTCTACCAGCCCTGGGGGCTGGTCGTCGATTCAAAACAACGAATGCACGTCCTGGACAGCAACAATCACCGCATCCAGCGGACGCGTTTGCCGGTCTAGCCGGCCAGCAATTCGTCCATCGACGCGACCAGGCTCTTGACCGCATCGACGCTCTTTTGGAAGTCGGCCGTTTCGGCATCGGTCAGTTTCAGCTCGATCACCTTTTCGACTCCGCCGCTGCCCATGATCACGGGCACGCCGACGTAGTAGCCGCCGACGCCGTACTCGCTTTCGCACAGGGCGGCGACCGGGATGCAGCGTTTCTTGTCCTTGACGACCGCTTCGACCATTTGGGCACAGGCCGCCGCCGGGGCGTAGTAGGCGCTGCCGGTCTTGAGCAGGGAGACGATTTCCGCGCCGCCCTTGCGGGTCCGCTCGACGATCTCTTCCAGCCGTGCCGGATCGATCAACTGCGTCACGGGGATCCCGCCGACGCTGGTGCAGCTGGGGATCGGCACCATCGTGTCGCCGTGGCCGCCCATCAACAGGGCGCTGATGTCTTCGACGCTGACGCCCAGTTCCATCGCCAGGAACGTGCGGTATCGCGCGGTGTCCAACACGCCGGCTTGCCCGCAGACTTTCGCGCGGTCAAACCCGGTGACCTTCCACATCTGTTGCACCATCGCGTCCAGCGGATTGCTGACGACGATCACGACGGCGTTGGGGCTGGATTTTTTGATCTCTTCGCCGACGCTGGTGATGATCCGTGCGTTGGTGCTGAGCAAGTCATCGCGGCTCATCCCCGGTTTACGCGGGATGCCGGCGGTGACCACGATCACGTCGCTGTCGGCCGCATCGTCATAGCTGGTCGTGCCGACGATTTTGGAGTCAAATCCCATGATCGGCGACGACTGCATCAGGTCGAGTGCTTTCCCGGCCGGCATGTCTTCGGTTTGGGGGATGTCCAGCAAGACGATGTCACCGAGTTCCGCAGCGGCGCACCAATGTGCACAGGTTGCTCCGACGTTACCAGCTCCGATGACGGTGATTTTTGCGCGACGCATGGTTGATTCTTTAAAGGAAAGGAAGGGGGATAGCCTGACAAGCGTCCATCGTCGCCGACCAGCCGCCGCGGTCAAGTAGAGGCAATGTCGCGGCAGGAGCCGTCGCCCAGAATTTCGGTCGATCGACGTGTTCGGTTGCCGCCCCGCCGACCGGAATCAAACGGCCGACGTGAGCCAGTCTGTGATTTTCACAAAAAACGTCCCGCCCGGCGTGATCCGTCACGTCCGGCGCGCCTTTCTATGCAACCCGCCAGTCAAAACGCGGGACAGGCTTCCAGACGTGTCACCGCTGGAATGCTTCCGAACGCCTCCTCGTCTGAACAGACGCCCACGGATTCGTTTCCCCCGATCGCTTCTCTTACCCCAATGAACTCGGAGCCATCCATGCCTGTTCGATGCATCGTGCCCCTCGTGCTGTTCGTCTTCGCCCTCTACACGTCAGCCCCCGCTCAGCAACCCGCACCCGCTCAGGACAAACCGCTGCCGGACGAAATCGACCAACACTTTCAGTATTTGTCCGGAACGTGGGATTACAGCTATCAGGAAAACGGCAAAACCTACCACGGCGTTTGGAGTGTCCGGCGGAGCGGAAACGGTGCGGCACTGCTGAGCCGTTTCCAAGAGGTGGGGCCCGAGGGAAAGGTCTCGGGGAACTATTTGCACGGATGGAATGCCGACTCGAAGCAATTGGTCGACAACTTCGTCAGCGACAAAATCGGGATCGGACAAGCGACCTACACGCTCGTTTCCAAAGACAGGGCCGAAGGACAGGGTGAAAGCACGCTGCCCGATGGAACGCGACGCACGACCAAGCTGCGTTCGGAGTATTCCCCGGACAAGATCGTCTGGACGAATTATCAAACCGTGCTCGCAGGAAAGCCCGAACCGGACCGCGTGTTTACGTTCGTCCGGCGGAAAGCGGATCCTGATCGAGTCACGCCTCAGTCGGCGACCACACGGATCCCCGAAGCGGTGAAAACGCGGATGGCCCGACAAGTCGGGACCTGGACGACACGCGGAGTGCGAAACAACAAAACGTTCGAGGGTCTGTACTTGGCACGCTGGAACGATTCCGAGACCGGCTTGGTGATCACCGGCCGCGAAGGTCACCACGTGCTAAACGGAATGAGCTATTGGGACGACAAGGCCGCCGAAATCATCGAAGTCTGGGCGACGCCCTCGGGTAGTGCCGTGTTGCATTTCAACGAATTCGGAAACGACCGCTGGCGCGGATACGTCGACCTTCGGTACGGTGGTGATCAATCCATCGACGACGTCGGGATCGAACTGGAATTCGAAGATAACCAATTTGACTTTCGCGGCGACGCGGCCGAAGGTAAACCGCCGTTCACGGTCACCAATACGAAGGTCACTCTGAAGCATTCAAAGAAAGCCTTGCAGTCATTCGCAGACCTTCTCGTGGGAGGAAGCTGGGTGAACACCGAACAGGCCCCGGCGGCCAAACACACTTATTCGTGGTTGCCCGGTAAGAAGGTGCTGAAGCTCGAGCGTGACGGTGGAATGTTCCCTGGCATTTCAACCATCGCGGTCCATCATCCCACGCAAAGCGTCCGGTTGATGGAGGTCGACGACGATGGCACCCTTGGCATTGCAACCCTGGACTGCCCAGAACTGGACTCGCAAATGACGCCCGTCCGGCGTGCGCGGACCGCTGAATGCAGGCCGATGTGAGCCGCAAATCGGTTGACCGCCTTTCCGGGCGGGTCCAGCATACATCCAGAGAGTCTCGGTGCATGGCTGAACCATTTTTTGCGGGCACGACTCATGCCGGAAACGACGTCGGTTTTGTTCATTCGTCAGCTGCAGGCGGGCAACGCCGTCGGCCCCTGGCGTCAATTTTGTGAGCTGTACGAGCCGTTTATTCATCGCTGGTTGATCGGACAGCGGCTGTCGGAATCCGATGCCGCGGACATTCGGCAGGAGGTGCTTTGCACGGTTTTATGTCAGATCGCGAGCTTCCAACACAACGGGTCGGTTGGTGCGTTCCGTTGTTGGTTGCGAAGGATCACGATCAATCAATTGCGTCGGTATCGTCGCCGGAAGCGCACCGAACCCGGCGTCGACTTGGACTGGTTGGCAGAGTCGCTTGCAGCGTCGGACCATGAAGTTCACCGGCAATTCGATGTCGAGCACGATCGCTATTTGCTGGCACGGTTATTGGATTCGGTCCGTTCGGATTTCGCCCCGTTGACGATCAATGCCTTTTGTATGACGGCGTTGCAGGAGATGTCACCGGCGGACGTCGCCGATCAGTTGGGGACGACCAAGGCGGCGGTGATCGCGGGGCGATCCCGTGTGCTGTGTCGTTTGCGTGAATCGGCCGAGTCATTTTTTGCCGACGATTCATGAATCGCGTTCGCGGGTGTGTCGAACCGGTTCGCACCTATTCGAGAGGTCGACTTCGGCATCGCCAAGAATCTTGACAACAACGCCCCGGCGATGACCGGTTCGCACGAGATGGTCGGCACGCTTCAGTACATGAGTCCCGAACAATTGAGTGGGAACCCGCAGTGCGACACGCGAAGCGACGTCTATGGTCTGGGGCTGACCTTCTATGAACTGATCGCTTTTCGTTTACCCCTGGAGGCGGCGGAACTGCGCGAGCAGCCCCTGGATGTGGCGATCCGCCGTATTCGAACCGAAGATCCGTTGCTGCCCAGTTTATTGTTGACGCAGTGTGAACTTGGCGAGGGGAACGGCGTGATCACATCGCGAATTCGTCGGCTGCGCGGTGACCTGGATTGGATCGTGATGAAATCCATCGATCGTGATCCGGACCACCGCTACCAATCCGCGGCGATGTTGGCCGAGGACATCCGACGGCACATCGCCGGCGACGTGATCGCCGCGGCGCCACCGTCGCTGAGAATCAAAGCCGGAAAATGGATCCGCAAACATCGCGGCTGGTGCGCCGCCGGCGCCTCATTGGCGTCGCTGGTGGTCATCGTCGGAGGCGTGATCGTCTGGCTCTTGAGTATGACGTTGGCGGCAAACCGGGATCTGGCGCTACGGACGTACATCGGCCAGGTCCAAATCGCCGAGGATCGACTCCGGCGAGGACACACCGCCGAAGCGATCGAGATCCTTCAAAGACTTCGCGACGCCCCATCGCTGTCGCCTTTGCGAGGCCTGGAATGGAAACTGTTGTGGCGGGAAACCCACCCCGACGAGCTGCTGGATCAATTCCCGGCTTTTCACAATGGTGTCGACGATGTCGCGGTCTCCAGCCGATCGCAAGTTGCCGCCTTGTCGCGCAGCGAGCAACGGATCCGGTGCTTTCAGATCGATGCGAACCACCTGCGACCGGACGGACAACTCAGCTCCGACGACTTGCGACTTGCTGCACCCGAGATCGCAGCACACTGGAAACAGCGGGCAACCGGAGCCGATCAGCGGCGTGTCGATTCCATGACCTGGGGACGCAACCCCCAACCCCTGATTTCCTGTCTGGCGTACACTCCCGATGGGACCACGACTCGGGATTGGAGGTGTTGATGCGAGACGGGGTTGGGCAGCATTTCCAACGCGTGGCCACGAACCAACGGAAAGACATCTTGGTCACGGTGTACTCCGGCGGCACGGTCGAAATCGCCACGATCGATGACGATTAGCGTTTTGCCAATCGAGTCCCCCTCAGGATCGAGATGGGCCAATCACTCGAGATCGATCTTGACGGATTCGTAGGCGTTTTCGCGGACCTCGGCGTCTTCCTTGGCGTTGCGACGGGTCCACCAGATGGTGGCGACGATGGCCGCGACGATGGCAACGGCCAGGGCGTACCCGATCACTTGAACTCCGCCGTCCTCCCCGGCCGGCGGAGCCGTGGATTGCCATGCCGACACGACCACCAGTGGGCCGACCTGTTTGCCGCCGCCTTCGCGGGTCATGAATTCGTTCTTGTAGCTCCACAACCGATAGAAAAAACCATCGATCGCGACGGGATGACTGACCATCGCGACGACGGCGCCCTGGTCGCCGAGTTCATTGCCGCCGAGCTGCTCGCTCAGGAAACTCGGCAACGTCGCCGCGACCAGCGTCACCGGATAGGTGCCGCTGATCAGAATCGGATCACCGGTCTCACCTTCGCCACGCGCCAGTTGAATGATCGTGTTGCCCAAGTCGCCGCTGGCATCGATTTGGAAGTAGTGGTCTTGCCCCAGTTGTTCCTGCCGTGCCGGATCGGTCACGCTGACCCGGGTGATCCGCACCGTCGATGCATTCATGCGGATCCATTGGCCGTGATAGTCTTGCGGGGATTGCAGCAAGGCGACCGGCTGAATCGTCAACGGCGTCAGGGGGACGGCCGGATCAAAGGGCTCCGTGTCCAGGTTTTTGGCCGCCGAGAGCATCGAATAAAATGCGTCACCGTCGGCGCTCTCCAACGAGCGGCGATTGCGCGACGCCGCCTCGGCGATGCGGCTCAAGTCCACTCCTTGGCGGGCCAGCAATTTCCAGCCGACGCTCTCGGCCATCGACGGGAACCAGGCGACGCGACCGGCCGCAAACACCTGTTCGGCACTTGACGCATCGATCACAACCGCCATCGCTTTGACGCGATCGCCTTGGGAGATTTTTCCGACCAGGGGCGGTGAAAAAACGGAGATCGAATCTTCCGAACCGGGCAGGGCCAACACCAACTCTTGAAACGTCTTGAGATCCAGAAATTCGGTCAGCGATTCGGGGACATCATACTGTCGCACCGCCGTGATCGTCCCTTCCACTTCGACCGCATCGCCGGTGGTCAGTCCGGCCGCCAGCGTTTGATCACTGATCGATCCCGGTGAGCGCAAGGCCAGCACGTCTTGGTCTGCCTTCCGCAACCGATACAGCAACCGCGACATCTCACCGGCCACCTCGGAGTCGCTGACGGGGAAACAGCCACCGATCCGCGCGGCATCAAAACCGCTCAGCAGGTCGATGGCGGATTCCGCCGTGGCGCGTCGGCCGAAGCACACTCCGCACACCAGCAACGCAATGATCAACAGCGCATTCGATGCGATTGGCGGATCGTGGTACGACGTGAATTGCCCGAGAAACGTAGCTACCTTCGCCAGAAGGTGGATCCTCAGCATCATCCACGCTCTGGCGAGCGTAGCTACGTCAACGTGTCGCGGTCCGGCCAGACACCAGCGCGTCGTTCGTCGCGGCGTTGCGATCATGATTGTGTTCCTTCGTTGGCGGCATCGTGGTCGGCCAGGGCGTCCAGGTCCAGTTTGACATCGTCCCCGGCGTGTTGTCGCAAGGTCCGCGATCGCTTGGCGTCCAGGGCGCTTCGATACATCAAGAATCCCGCCAATGCGATGCCGCCGACGATCGCCAGCAAGACTCCCACCAGCCCGGTCAGGTCACCGCCTGCCGCCGCCGAATCGCCCGTCGCATCACCGCCAGATTGCTCGCCCGACGTCGACGCGAGGCCTTTGGCACCGACCACGCGACCGATCACCACCGGAGCCAGGTCGGCACCGATGGACGATCGGTAGGGCAACCGTTTGATGAACCGACCGACCGCGGCGATCTTGCCATCCGGGTTGTCGGGGTTGGATTGATGGTCCCATTTTCCGTCTGCGGTCAGCGAGTCAGCGATCAAGCCGGGCAACTCGCGCGTCATCAGAATCGTCGGGCGGATCCCGCCGTCGGCCGGGATGATCCACAATTTCCAATAGCTCTCCACGCCGGCACGATTGGACTGGGCCGTCTTCGGCTCGGCCAAGTGCAGTGTGCCGACCAAGCGGATCGTCTGGCCGCGGTAGATCTCGGGCTGTTGCAGCAACGGAAGTGTTCCGGTCGTGACACCACCATCGGAGGGCAAGGCGTCCGACCGTACCAGTCCCAGGTAGAACGCGTCGCTATCGGCGCTGGTCCAAAAGGTGCCGTCGGAGACGCGCCGGGTCGCCGCAGCCTGGAGCGCGTCCAAGGTCGGAACGGCAACGGATGCGATTCGCCCCCACACCCCCGGCGGGCACTCGTCGGCCACGGCACAATCGCGAAGCGTCTGGATCATCGCCAGGAATTCGTCGTGCGTTTCGTGTCCCTGCTGCACCGATGATTGTTGCACCAACTCGGTCGAAGCGTCGAACTGATCGACCGACAATCCGCCCCAGCCCGTTGATGTTTGTGCGGACGACGACTGGATCTTGATCAGCGACTCCGTCCAGGCCCGTTGCAGCGGTACCTCCATCGCATCGACCCACCGTGCGGTGGCACGTCGAATCGCTGCGCCCGACTCGCCCGCACGGGCGTTGACTGTCACGTCGTTGCCCGCCGCAGCGATCCGGTCGGCGGGGGCGCCCGTTTGGGCCGACCTCCCCGTCGGGTCGGCCGCGGGGGCAATCGGGATCCAGTTCTCTTCTCGGGTGTCGAAAAACGTCTGGTACAGGCCGGGGCGACGCGCTTCGCGCATCACCACGACAACCAACAACAACACGACGCCCAGCCGAATCAACCGTCGCCGGCTGTCGGTCGCGCCCGGGACCGACCGATGTTTTTTTGAATTTCCATCCCCTCGCCTGGGGCGATAAAGGCTGGAATCGTTAAATTGCGATGGGATTCGCATGACTCGTCGGACCGGAGGGGGGCGTGCGCTTGAATGACCGCTAGCACGACTTTACGCTAGATTAACCTCTTTCATCAATCTGATCACTTTTCGACAAATCTCGGTATGACGAATTCTTTGCGCCACGGGCGGCCGAAGTTGTGTTCCTACAGGCTGTTCAATCCACCCCGCCGCCTGTCGCTCGTCACGTCCAGTATGCTGCTGGTGTTGGTGATGTCGCACGACGCATCGGCCAAGGGCGAACCGGCCGAAGCCTTCGTCAAACAACTCCGCAACGCCGGTTACTTCGACACCGCGATCACGTATTTGGACCGGGCCGCGACCATGGCCGGCGTGGATCAATCCTTCGTCACCGCGATCCCGCTGGAAAAAGCTCAAACGTACATCGAAACGGCGCTCCATTCACGCAATGCTGCCGATCGAGACATGGCGTTCGCCGACGCCGAATCCGCACTCAGCGATTTCCTGGGCGGCGAAAGTCACCCACGACAAAGTGAAGCTCGCCTGCAGCTGGGCAAGCTGCAAATGATTCGCGCTGCACAATTGCTGGCCGGCGCCCCCGTCGAAACCGAAAAGCAGCAGGCACGCGAGTCCTACTTGGCGGCCGCCAAAACCTTCGACGGCATCGTCAGTGACCTGCGCGGCAAACTGGAATCGATGCGCGGCCAAAAGATCGATCCCAAAGCGGACCCGGAGGCGGCGGCGCTGCGTGATCAATACCGATTCGAGTTTCTGCAATCTCAGCTGAACGCCGCCGACGCGATCAAGCTGGCCGCAAAGACCTATGCCGAACCGGCCGAGCAAGGCAAGGCACAGCTGGAAGACGCCGCCAAGCGATTCGAAGAACTCAACAAGAAATATTCCGGGTACTCCCCCGGCGCGATCGCGCTGTCGCATCTGGGCGAATTGAACGAAACGCTTGGCAAACCGGACGTGGCGCTCGACTACTACCTGCGAATGCTCGAGGAACCGGCCGTCGACCAGCTACGTGAGGCCAAGTTTTCTTCCGCGGCCGGCGTGATCCGAATCAAATTGGCGTCCAAACCGCCGGCCTATCAGGAAGCACTCGACCGCGCCGCGGGCTGGGCCAAAGAGATCCGCCCCAACGAAGAATCCCTGCCGATCGTCCAAGAGTTCCGCATCCAGCTGGCGAAAGCGTATTTGGCCAAAGCGGCCGACGAAAGTTTGAAGAAGGGCGAAATCGGTCGCGCCAAATCCGATGGCCGTGACCTGTTGCGGGCCGCCAGCAAGGTGCCCGGGCCGCACGTCGAACAAGCCAAAGCGATGCTGGCCGACCTGGGGATCGAGCAGGAAACCGAAACCTTGCCGACGGCCGAGCCACCGTCCAGTTTCGACGACGCGTTGGAAAAAGCGACCCAGGTGGTGACGGTGACCAGCGACTTGGAGGAAGCACTGAAGGTCATTCAAGGACAGGAGGAAACGCCGGAACTAAAAAAACAAATCGCAGACATCGAGAAACAGATCCGCGAATCGTACTTCGTCGGCATCCAAGTCTTGCGAGGCGGTTTGGCGATGGTCACCGCCGACACGAATGTCGAATCGCTGAACCAGGCTCGTCAGATCCTGGCGTACTTCCTGTACCAAACCAAACGTCTGCGTGAGACGGTCGTCGTGGGGAATTTTCTGGCACGCAACGCACCCGGAACCGAACTCGGGCTCAAAGGCGGACTGATGGCGCTGACGAGCATGCAAATGCTGTTGAACGAAGTCCCCGAGGATGCCAACGAAGGCTTGATCCGCCAGCTGGAGTCGCTGGGGAACTTTCTGGCCAAAACCTGGCCGGACGACCCCAACGCCGCCGCCGCACAAGGATTGCAGATCCGGCTGTTGCTGAAGAAAGATGACTTCGACGGGGCGCAAGCACTGATCGAAGAAATGAGCGCCGGCAATGAACGGGCCTCCTTCAAACGGCTGCTCGGTCAACTGCTGTGGAACGAATCGATCGTCGCGCGGGCGCAAGAAAACGACGACGCCAAATCCGACGCGTTGCTGGACCGTGCCAGGCAAAACCTGCAATCCGGGCTGGACGAGATCGAAGGCAATCTGGTCGAGGTCGAAGGCATGCAGGCGGCCACCGTGCTGGCCAAGATCCATCTGATGAAAGACGACAGCGCCGCCGCCCTGAAAGTGCTGGACCACTCCAAATACGGCCCGCTGCATTGGATCAGCAAACTCGGCAGCCCCTCGGAATCGTTCACCGGTGAACTCTACAGCACCGAATTGAAGGCGTTGGTCGGCCGGATGCTGGACTCCGATACGCCGGAAACATTTCTGGATCGGATGACCGCCACGATGGAAAAGCTCCGCGGTGCGTACAAGGGCGAAGAATCACAAACCAAGTTGACGCAGACCTACATGCGTTTGGCGGGCGACCTGAAGGAACAACTGGACACCGCCACACCGGCCCGAAAGGTCAAACTGATCGAAGCGTTTCGCGTGATGCTGAAGCGAATCTCCGATGCGACCGATGACACCGCGACGCTCCGCTGGGTCGGCCAGACGCTGATGTCGATGGGCGAGGCGTCGATGGAGCCCGGCCAGGTCAAAGCGGCCGGCCAAGCGGCGGACCTGCTGAATCAATCCGTCGAAACCTTCCGATCGCTGCCCGATCAAAACGATCCGACCACGGCGTACCTGCTGGGCCGCGCCCAGCGGCTGGTCGGAGAGTACAAAGCGTCGATCGATACGTTTGAAAGTTTGTTGAAGGCCAAGCCGACCATGCTGGAAGCCCAAATCGAAGCCGCCAAGGCGTACGAGAGCTGGGCCGGTACACTGCCGCCCAACATCGCCTACAAAGCCTACCGGGCCGCTTTGGAAGGGGCCCGACCGGGAGACGATAAGAAGAATACGATCTGGGGTTGGGCCGAAACCAGCAGCAAGACCAGCAAGCTGATCAACCGCAACGAAAACTTCAAGGAGAAGTTCTTTGAATCCCGTTACCACGTCGCGCTCTGTTTATACCTGATGGGCAAATCCGCAAAACGAGATGCCGACATTCGAAAGGCGATCAAGGTGATTCGAGAAGCCGCGACCTTGTTCCCCGAACTCGGCGGCCCCGAGCGACGTGCCGAGTACAACGCGTTGATGAAGGAAGCTCAGCGCTCCGTCGGGGACGACCCGGTCGGGATCGCCCAACCCGATTCGAACTAGGTTCCTCCCGTCTGACCGGCCGGTGGTTCTACCCGCACCTTCCACCGCCGCCAGCCCCTCGTCACAACATCTTCCACCACTAGCGTTCCAAGAAACTTCGATTCATGACCCAACCCCGACTCCTTCGCTTGGCCCTCGTCGCCGCCGTTTTCAGTTTCACTCTGGCAACCGATCGTGCCCAGGCACAACTCGATCGCGTCTACACGCACGATTCGGGGACCGCCACCAGCGGCACCATCACGTCGGTCACCAAAAACGGCATTCAACTCAAGGTCGGGGCGAACACCAGGAACTTCGTCGAGGACGAAATTCGCAAGGTGGCTTTTCAGGGCGATCCGCCGCCGCTTTCCCGAGCCCGTGAATTCGCGATCGATGGCCAGTACGAACAGGCACTCGATGAATTGAAAGGTTTGGACTTTAGCACCATCTCTCGCGATCTGGTCAAAACCGACGCCGCCTACTATCGGTTGCTCGCACGCGCCAAGCTGGCGTTGGCCGGACAGGGGGATCGCAAAGCCGCGACGGCCGAAGCCATCAGCTTCGCCGGCCAAAACCGCGACTCGTTTCACTTTTATTCGGTTGCAAAGTTGTTGGGCGATCTCGCGCTAGCGCAAAAAGAACACGCCAAGGCGCTGCAGTTTTATAGTGCACTCGCACAAGCACCGTCCACGGAGTCGAAGATCGAATCGCGTTACCTGATCGGCGTCACGATGCTGGAACAAGATGACATCCCGGGAGCGGAAAAAGCGTTTTCGGATGTCGCGTCGGTGGAGGTCAATTCGACCAGCGCGCTGCGGCTGAAAACGCTCGCCAAGGCGGGCCAAGCGGTGGCGCTGGCCAAGGGAGGCAAGGGCAAAGAGGGGTTGGAGCTTGCCGACAAGCTGATCAGTGAACTCAACCCCACCGACATCGAAATGTCCGCCAAAATCTACAACGCCCAGGGGGCCAGCTACGAAGCGGCCGGTGATATCGAAGGCGCCATTTTGGCCTATCTGCACACCCACCTGATGTTCTCCGGCCAACCCGACGCGCACGCCAACGCACTCAGTCGGCTGGTCGAATTGTGGCCCAAAGTCGGACGCACCGAACGCGCCGCCGAAGCCCGACAAGAACTGCAAACCCGCTACCCCGGTTTTGTTAATTAATCCGTGCGATAGGCTTACAGCCTGTCAAATCCCAACGGCAAAGCATCCAGTCAAGAAATAACCCTCCCGTGTGGAGGTCGTGCGGTTTTTAACCTTAGAGATACTAGGCGTTTACACGTTTCACCCCCCTTGGCAGGAAGATTGCTTTGAGGTGGTGCGTTCAGGCAGGCGGTCTGAAGAATCAAAAAGACCCACGGATAGCAGCGCGAACCCACGGATGTGGTACGGCCTGGGATCCGTGGGTTCGCGCTGCTATCCGTGGGCAATCGACCTCCATGTGGTTCAGGGCAGCCGGAGAAATTTGCAAAAACCCCTTAGGATGAAGGACTTGTAAACCGCACGACCTCTGTGCGGGAGGGTCGAGCGTAGCGAGGGGAGGGTTCCCACCGATCATCACCTTTCAAGCATGCCGATGAAACACTCGATCCATCACCGTTCACTTTCTCTCGGCATTTTCGCACTCACCGTGCTGGCCTCTTGGATCTCCAACCGCCACACGCTCGGCGATGACTTGACGGATGCCTTTGCGAAACCAACCACCGTCCAAATCGCGGATCAATCCGTCACGCTGCCCCCGCCGACGCTGGCCGCGGATCTGGATTCCGACGCCCAGCAACGTCGGATCACACCGTTGTTGCGTGGGCTGAGCTTCAAACAGTTCGCCCGCGATTCGGTTGTCGCGCCGGTGCGAATCTACCTGCGATACATCACCAACGAAGCGGGAGATCGTGTGGGGCATGACGTCCACATGATCTTCATCATCCACGAAAGTCTGCAGACCTTCTCCGACCAAAACATCGCCAAACGGCTCAGCGGAGAAGCGTCCGACGACGCCACGGCGCAAACATCATCAGACGTTTCGGCCGAGACGTTACAGAGTCTCGGCATCGACGACGCCGGCCCGGAAGTCCGCTATCGCAACGTCGAATTCGAATTGTTGGACAAGATCCAATTGACGGGGCTGTTGCGGATCGCACAACAATCCTCGGCAACGCAAAATCGAATCGACGTTTCGCTGGTCGAAACGTTCGACAACCGCTGGCGGTTCACCGATGGACGCGAAAGCGATGCCACAGGCAGCAGCGGCGAGTATTCGGGGTTCCAAGGTTGGCTGACAGCGACCTCGTTGGCCGGAATGGATGCGGTGTTCGTCGAAGCACGCTTCGTCATGCATGAACCGAAACGGTGGTTCGCCGGTTCCAACTACGTCCGCAGCAAACTGCCCCTGGTCCTGCAAGAAGCCGCCCGAGACCTGAGACGCCGTTTTAAAGCGGGACCATAAAAGAGGGACGGGGGTGAATGGCACGGGCAGAAGCCAATAGGCTGAGCCGTAGACGCTAGCCTCGGGCCTTACCGCCACGTTGAAGGCGTATCAAGGCCCGCGGCTAGCGCCGTCGGCTCACTAAGGGGTTGATTCGGCGACTGCGTCGGAGAGAGGACCAATAGGACACAGACGACCGATAGGTTCCGTGCGTCCTGTTGGTCCTATCGCGGGGCCCCGGCGATTGCGGCATGCATGAGCGCCACCGTCGAGTAACGCCTTGGACGTGAGCACCGCTCCATCCCCACGTTGCTGTCAGACTGAAGGACTCGCGGAATACCGTCCCCTAAACTTTGTCGTCGCCGATCACCAGCCCCTCGCGATCGGTGACTACCTGCGAACCTGTATCGCCACGGTTCGGCTCGTCATGACACACTTCGGCGTCGCGTCGGATGCCGCGAAGCATGACGGGGAACACCAGACCATGTAACGGCAGCACGCTGTACCAGTAGGCCAAGCCCAGCAAACCGCTGGGACGAAACCGCGCGGTCATGGTGACCCTTGTGGAATGATCATCGATCGGGCTCAATTGGAAATCGAGTTCGGCGTCGCCGGGCAGCCTCATTTCTGCCCGCAATCGCAACTGTCGGTTGGGCTGATGAGCCGTCACCCGCCAAAAATCCACCGCTTCACCGAAATGAAGTTCGTCCGGGTGTCGACGCCCACGTCGCAGCCCCGGTCCGCCGACCAATTGATCCATCCAACCGCGCACCCGCCACAGCCAGCCGGCTCCCCAGTAACCGTGTCCGCCTCCGATTCTTTCGATCACGGCAAAGACTTGTTCGGCAGTGGCGTTGACGACGACCGAGCGTTCGTCGGTCTTGGTCGTTCCGCCGGCCCAATCGGGATCGCCCGGCATCACCCCCGCAGTCGACCAACGTGTTTCGATGTCATGGTTCTCGATCTTTCCGAGCGCTGCATCGAGGGCTTGTTTCACAGTGAATAGGTTCCCCGGCATCAATTCCGTCGCCAAATCGTTCCGGCACACAGTACGGTTGCGAAGTCCTTCGGCAAGCGGCCGTCCGATCTCGCTGCCGACCGGCGTGACCAATGAAATCCACAGCGAACTCAATCGCGGTGTCAACACGGGAACGGGGACGATGACGCGCCGCGGCAGTTCGATCGCCTTGGCCATCGCTTGCATCAATTCGCGATAGGTCATCACATCCAAACCGCCGATATCGATCGTCTTGCCGCGGGTCTCGGGGACACCGATACACTGCACCAGGTAACGCAAGACGTCACGAATGGCGATCGGTTGCGTCTCGGTGTTGACCCACTTGGGCGTCACCATGACCGGCAGTCGTTCGACCAGATACCGCAGGATCTCGAACGACGCCGATCCGGAACCGATGATCATTGCGGCGCGCAGCACGGTGACCGGCACCGTGCTGGTTTGCAAGATCTCCGCCACCTCACGTCGGCTTCTCAGATGGCGGCTCAAATCGGGGCCGAGTTCCCCAAGCCCTCCCAGATAGACGATTTGGCGGCAGGGCGATTGGTCCACCGCCGCGACGAAGTTCTCTGCCAGTTCACGGTCGCGCTGTGCGTACTTGTCACTGGCGGCGATCATGCTGTGCACCAGGTAGTACGCCACGTCGATTCCCCGGACGGCCGCCGCGATCGCCTCGGAGTCTTGCAGGTCGCCTTCATGGACCTCCAGTCGAGCGTGGTCACGCCAGCTGAATTTGGTCAGTTTTTCCTTGTTTCGGACCAGACAACGCACTGTGTGTCCCTCGTTCAGCAACATCCGAACTAGACGTCCACCGACGTACCCGGTCGCTCCACACACAAGAATGGTCAATGAGGTCATGGGAAACGGGCGTTGTGAGCCCAAAGCAGGAGGACGGAGGTAGCTACGCTCGCCAGAGCGTGGCACTCCCAGGAATGCAGTTTCTGGTGAAGACTGACGCGCCGTAGATAGAACTGGATCACGTGCAGTGTAGACGGGAAACAAGACCCACGGATGAACACGCCTTCGGCTCGCATCCCGCACAGTCGACCGATCATCCGTCAATTCCGCGACAGTAAAGTTTTACCAATCCCTGCTGAGACTTCGTGGAGTTCCGATCAACAACCCCGCAGCGACTAAACTCGATTTGGACCGGAGTGGTTTTTGGGTTCGTGTCGATCAGCGAGGCAGGTTGCAATGGGAACTCTACTACGACGCCGCAAACCAAGGATCGATCGTCGGGCACGTTGCCGAAGACAACGGCTGGAGGTGCTGGAGGCACGTCACCTGCTGGACGCCGCGCTGGCTTCCGAGACGACTTTGCCGGACATCGACACGCCTGGGTTTGATTCCGACAGCGTGCTGGTGCGATACCATGCCGGCGCGGCGAATCCGTCAAGCCATCCGATCACCGAGTTTTCATCCGTGCCGGGGCTCCGGCAAGTCGAACTTCCCCAAGGGTTGGACGTCGATCAGTCGCTGGAGTTCTATCGCCATCACCCGGGCGTCCTGTATGCCGAACCGAATCACGAGATTCGGCTTTCGGCGATCCCCAACGACCCCGACTTTGATCGCCTTTGGGGACTTCACAATACGGGACAAACCGGCGGTATCGCAGGCGTCGACATCGACGCGACCGAAGCGTGGGACGTCACGACGGGCGACGCGAGTACGGTGGTCGCCGTCATCGACACCGGCGTCGATTACCTGCATCCCGATTTGGCGGCCAACATGTGGTCCAACCCGGGCGAGATCCCCGGCGACGGGATCGACAATGACGGAAACGGATTTGTCGATGATGTTCACGGGTACGACTTCGTTTCCGGAGGCGGTGACCCGATGGACGACCACAATCACGGAACGCACGTGGCGGGGACGATCGGTGCGGTGGCGGACAACGGGATCGGAGTGGCCGGTGTCAGCTGGAACGTCCAGATCATGGCCGTCAAATTCTTGAGCGCCTCCGGCAGCGGGTCGATCGCCGCCGCCGTGAGCGCGATCGAGTACGCCGTCGACAACGGCGCGACCCTCTCCAATCACAGTTGGGGATTCAACGGCACCGCATCTCAGGCACTCGCCGACGCCATCGAATACGCACGGCTGGCCGATCATGTCGTGATTGCGGCGGCTGGCAACGGCGGGGCAGACCAAGTGGGCGACAACAACGACTCGCGTCCCTTCTATCCGGCAAACTTCCCGCACGACAATCTGATCGCGGTGGCGGCAACCGATCATGAAGACGCGTTGGCGACATTTTCCAATTACGGCGCAACCCAAGTCGACGTCGGAGCGCCCGGCGTGGGAATCTACAGCACGACGCGCAATAACACCTACAGCACGTTCAACGGAACGTCGATGGCGACGCCGCATGTCGCCGGCACCGTCGCGCTGCTGCGGAGCCAACATCGCGGTTGGTCGTACGAAAAGATCCGTAATCGACTTCTCGACACGGTCGATCCCATCGCGGCGCTCGATTCGCGCACCACGACCGGCGGCCGACTGAACGCCGCCACCGCAGTCGCGCCCGATGAAAACGGTCCGGCGGTGATCACACAGGTGCCCAGCGGCGATGTGATGAAAGCGCAAGACCGAATTAAAGTCCGCTTTGACGAACGCATCGAAACAGGCACCTTCACGCCGCAGGACATCGTTGCATTCCACGGTCCGCTCGGCGAGATCGCGGTCACGACCGTCACACCGATCGCCGGTTCGGCCGGACGCGGTTTTGAAATCACGTTCCCAGCACAAACCGCACTGGGCGACTACACGATGACCTTCGGGCCGGCGATCGCGGATCCCTTTGGCAACCCGATGGACCAAAACGACAACGGCATCAATGGCGAATCCAGTGCGGATCGATTTGACGCAACCTTCACGATCGTGCCCGATACGGTCGGTCCGTCTGTCGTCGCGGCGTCTCCGGATGACGCCGTGGATGTTCCGGTCAGCCACGTAAGAATTACCTTCGACGAACCGATCGCGGCGGCATCGTTCACGACCGATCGCATCAGCGATTTCGTGGGACCGGCCGGTCCGATCGGAGTTTCAGGCATCGTGGCGGTTTCACCGACAGAGTTCGACATCGTGTTCCCGACGCAAGATGTACTTGGGACGTACCTCCTGACCGTCGGGGGTGCGATCACCGATCCGGCCGGAAATCTGATCGACCAGGACCGGGACGGGATCGGTGGCGAGGCGGACGATGATCGATACGAGATTCAATTCTCGCTTCAAAAGTGGTTGTACGCCGACGAAGTGATCGATTTCAGTTCCCAGTACACGACAACCGCATGGTCCGCCGCTCAGTCGCTCGGCCCACCGGACACGTTCAGCTACGGCGACCTGCAAACCGCCTGGGCACCGCGATCGGAGAACGGGACGGAAGAGTTCTTGACGGTCGGATTCGCCGAACCGTTGCTGGCCAGCGGCGTGGTGATTCGGGAGACCTTTGGCAACGGGTTCGTCCGAACCATCGAAGCCCGCAACGCGACGACGGGAGAATTTGTCACCGTCGCCCAACCGCAGGACACCAGCGTCCCCGATGTCCCCTTTGATTTCCTGGTCACATGGCCACAGACCGAATATGGCGTCGATGCGATTCGGATCACCATCGATACCGATCACAACCTTGACGCCTACGAAGAGATCGATGCGGTTCAGTTGCGTGGCGTGACGGTCCCCGACACCGATGGGGCTCGGATCCTGGAATCCTCACTCCAAGGCGGCGTCAACGGCCCGGTCGACCGAGTCGAGCTGACGTTTGACGAGCCGATTCTTGATGGAACCTTCACGTTGCAGGACGTGTTGAGTTTCGATGGCCCCGACGGCGCGATCCAGGCCACCGCCGTCCATCGTTTGACCAGCACACGCTATGAAATTCAGTTCCCGTCGCAGAATGCGTTCGGTGATTATTCGCTGTTGATCGGCCCCGATCTGCTGGATCTGGATGGCCGGCCGATGAATCAGGATCAGGATGACATCGATGGAGAACCCGTGGACGATTCCTACCGCGTCCAATTCACCGTTGAATTATGGCAGTTTGCCGATTCGTTGATCGACTTCAGTTCCCAGTACAGTCCGACGTCGTGGTCGGCCGAGCAAGCATTGGGCCAGAGCGACACGTTTGTCTACGGGGATTCACGCCAGGCCTGGGCGCCACGCAAGGCCAACGGCACCAGCGAGTCATTGACGGTCGGGTTTGCGACACCGGTGCAAGCCAGCGGTGTGATCATCCGCGAAACGTTCGGCAACGGGTTCGTCCGTGCGGTTCACGTCCGCGATGCCGACACGGGCATGTTGCATCTGGTTTCCGACGCACCCGACGACAGCCAACCCGGGACGCCGGTGGATCACAACGTCTCGTGGCCGACGACCAGCTACCTGGTTGATGCGGTGCGAATCACCATCGACACCGATCATTCACTGTCGTTCGAAGAAATTGATTCGGTGCGATTGCGAGGGGTCGTGCCGCCGGACGTCACCGGTCCTCGCGTGGTCGCTTGGTCCCCCGACACCGGGCATCCCGGGCCGGTCGATCATGTAGAAGTGACGTTCAATGAACCGATCGACGCCCAGAGTTTTACGGTGGATGATCTCGTCGCGTTTGATGGTCCGGACGGACCGATCGCGATCGAAGCAGTCGAAACGCTTACTCCGACGGTCTATCGCATCGGTTTCGCGTCGCAGACGATGTGGGGCACCTATTCAATGCTGCTGGGGCCAGACGTTTTGGATTTGGCGGGCAACGCGATGGATCAAAACGGCGATGGCATTTCCGGCGACCCATCGGCCGACGCCGCCGAAATCTCGTTCGATTTGGAACTCTGGCAAGACGCGAGTTCGGTGGTCGATTTCAGTTCGCAGTACAGTGCGACGTCCTGGTCGGCCGCACAGACGCTGGGGCCGCCGGACACGTTCGCCTATGCCGACAGTCGCACCGCGTGGGCGCCGCGATCCGCCAACGGAACGACGGAATACCTGACGGTCGCGTTCCAGACGCCGGTGCGGTCGACCGGGGCGATCATTCGGGAAACCTATGGCAACGGATTTGTACGAACGGTGGAAGCCCGAGACGCCGAAACGGGAGCATTCCACGTCGTTTCAACGGATGTCGACGACAGCCAGCCGGGTACGCCGGTCGACTATGTCGTCTCGTGGCCGATGACCGCGTACGACGTCGATGCCTTGCGGATCACGGTCGACACAAGCCACTCGTTCACGTTCGAGGAAATTGATTCGGTGCGTTTGCGTGGCGTGGTCGCTCCCGATACGACCGGACCGCGAGTCATTGCAACAGATCCGGACACCACGCATTCCGGGCCGATTGCCCATGTCGACGTGACCTTCAACGAACCGATCGATCCGGCCAGTTTCACTGCGGATGATGTCGTCGCGTTCACCGGTCCAGGTGGAGCGATCTCGGTCGATAACGTCGTGCAACTGGCCGAAGACAGCTATCGGATCCATTTCGCCACGCAAACCGAATTTGGTGTTTATGCCTACACGATCGGACCGGAGATTGATGATGTCGCTGGCAACCTGATGGATCAAAACGCGAATGGGATCGGCGGGGAGGTCTCTGACGATAGGTATTCATCGTCGTTTGTGGTCGAGCTATGGCAATACGCATCGACCGTGATCGATTACAGTTCCCAGTACAGTGCCTTCGGCTGGTCGGCCGCCGATGCCCTCGGCCAACCGGACACGTTCGCCTATGGTGACGCGCGGACCGCTTGGGCACCGCGTTACGCCAACAGCGGCGACCAATCGCTGACGCTGGGCTTTGACACACCGGTCCATGCATCGGGCGTGGTCATCCGCGAGACCTTCGGCAACGGGTTCGTGCGAACCGTCGAAGTCCGCGACTCGGTCAGCGGACAGTTCCACGTGATGCCGATCGGTCCCGATCCCAGCCAGCCCGGCACACCGGTGGACTATGAAGTCGCGTGGCCGCTGACCAGCTTTACCGTCGACGCGGTTCGCATCACCATCGATACGACTCATTCGTCGGGCTACGAGGAAATCGATGCGGTGCGTCTGAGGGGCGTTCGGTGAGGGCGTGCCCTCCCGCATGGCGAATCCGCGGCTGAGCAATCACCAATGGGCAGAATTCGCATCACTCGGTGGAAAAGCGTATGAAATAGGGGTAATCGGCGTGGAAAAGTGGGCTCCTTCCACCCTGTAAGCAACCTTTTTGCTTCCAAGGTTCCGTCGAGACCCATCGCGATGTCTGTTTTTCTTGCACTCACGATCGTTTGGATCATCGTCACGCTGGTCGGCCACCTCTCCTGGCTGGCCCTGGCGGCACTGTTTCGGGCGATCTTCGGGACAGACGGTCCGCCTGATGTCGTTGACCGGAATGACGATGCCCGGGCGGCGGAGCGTGTGATCAGTCGGATGGCCGAGCAACGGCTGATCAGCCCCGCCGAAGCACGGCGGTTGGTCAGCAAGATCGAAGAACTGGACGAAGTGGCTTGGCGAGTCCCCGCGACGCAGGCCGCGGCCGGGGCGGAACGCGCGTCGTCTTCGGTCAGCGATCAAGAGCGTCACGAGCACCGCACCGACCGGCATCCCGCTCCCGCCGCCGCGTTGAATTCCGCCCAGGATCAGGTATCGGATGCGGCCCCTGAAGACTTGCAGCACAGCGGCGCGACCGAGCGTCAACAAACGCTGGACGAATTCCTGGCGCCACGACCAACAGTCGTCGCAGTGACCGCCGGCACCAGCCCCTCCGGTATGGCCGATCAACCGGCCGCTACCGGCCAGGTCAACACTGCACGGGTTGTCGCATCGCCGCGCGCCTCGCTGGGGCAATCGCTCGCCGAGTTCTTGGCCGCCCACAACATCCGTTGGGGGGAATTGATCGCGGGGTTGCTGATCGTCGTCTGTTCGATCGGTTTGGTGATGAGTCTGTGGACGACGATCACACAGATGCACCGCGTGATTCCCTCGTTGATCTTCTTGACCGGCAACACCGCGATCTTCGGCGCCGGGTTGTACACGCTGTTTCGTTGGCGATTGCAGGACACCAGTCGGGCGACACTGGTGATCGCGACGCTGTTGGTTCCGCTGGGAATCCTGACCGGTTTGTCGACCGGTGGAATCGACAACACGTCGGTGTTGTTGAACGATCCGATCACGATCGTGTCGATCCTTGGTGCCGGCGCGATCTACATCACGTTGATTTGGCAATCCAGTCGTGCATTGGTCGGTTCGTCGACCGCGTTGCCGATGACGATCGGCGTCGCCGGGCCGGCCGCGGTGCTGCCGTTGGTTCCCGCGGCGGTCCGCACCTGGGAGGTGTCTGCCGGGTTCATCGTGTATGCCGGTTCGCTGGCCGTCGCCGCCGCGGTCACGATGTTGATTCCGCGCAACCCCGTGGAAGGAAGCAGAAAAACGCTGAAAGGGAACGCTTCGTGGCGTCGTGCGTTGGTGATCGGCGTCTCGGCGTTTAGCTTGGCGGTGCTCACCGGCTATGTCGCGTTCATGCTGCGTGCTTTTGATACCGGGTGGTTGCGGATCGCCGTTGCGACGCTTACCGGCGTGGTGCTGCTGGCGGCCGCGGCGGGATCGCTTGCCGACGATCGGCGACGTCCGAAACTCGCGCTGGCGGGGACGGTGATGGCATCGCTCGGGTTGCTCGCCGGTGTTTCGCTTTTGATCCCGATGATGACGTCGGCCGGTTGGATTTGGACGTGGGCGCTGACGTTTTCAGTTGCCGCAGGCTTGGCCGCGCTGGTGTTGCGGGATCATCGCTGGACCGTGCTGTCGACCGTCCCGGTTTCGATCGCGTTTCTGTTGGCTTCGCCGTCCTGGGCCAGTGATCTGGCTTGGAATCAACTTCCCGTCTGGAAACGATTGATCGGCGGCGAACCCATGCTGGCATCGCTGGGCATCGGTCTGGTTCTGATGGGGATCGCGTGGGTGATGCGATCGGCCGATCAACGCACGGCGATGCGGTACACCTCCGGGACCTGGCTGGCTTACGCGACGATCAACGCCGGTATATTGACGGTCGCCCCGGTGAGCTGGATGGGGGCAATTCCCGGCGGGGTTCTGCCGGTGCTGTTGGGATCGGCCGTTGTCGCGATCATCTTCTCGGCTGGGCGAATGCCGGAAGGAACCAATGCCGACTTGGTTGCCGGGGTGGGCAGCGCGGTTAGCTTTGCGTTTTGGTTGTCGATTCTGAAACCGCTGGTGATTGGACAGCCGTTTCCGGGGTGGTTGCCGGCCATGTGGACGCTGCTGGCGACCGCGGGCACGGGGATCGCGGCGGCGGAGTTCGTGCTGCGGCGAAAGGCGACCGCGAAGGCATTTCGCATGATCGCATCTGGATTTCTGCTCGGTGCGGCGGCAACGTCGATCGTGTTGGTGATCGACGCGACCGGGGTGGCGGCCATCGATCGGTCCAACACTCAAAAGTCGATCGCGGTGTTGTTTGTCAGCGTGCTCGCCTGGCTGTGGATCGGACTGAGCGATCGCAATCCGCGGCATCTGATGTTCGCCCGAGTGTTTTTGGTCATGACGGCCGTCATGGTGGGGCATTGTTATTTCCATGATTCGCTGATGACCGTGACGGCGTGGCGCAGCGGCGAGGCATTGTGGGCATGGTCGGCGCTCGGTTGGTCCGTGGTCGCCGCGATCGCCTGCCGGGACGCGGGACTCGGCTGGATCAGAAAGCGTTCCAACGCCGGCCCGGTCCCATCACTCGTCGATCGCCTGAATTGGTACGATCCGGGCAAGGAGTCGTGGGATGTTCTCTCAGCGGGTTTGCTGATTCAGACGTCGACGATCTTGCCGGGATTGGCCTCGGCGGTCGGGTTCGGATCGTTGGTGGTCGGCTTCGGCAGCGAGCCGTCGGCAAACCTCTACAACCTGCTGTCCCTGCCGATCGCCGTGTTGGCGGCCGGCGGGCTGGTGTTGCAATGGCGCAACCACGGCGAAGAAGCATTCTTCGGTCAGCGATGGATCCTTCCGTGTCTTCACCTTGCCAGTGTGTTTGTCTGGGTCGGATGGCAAGCCGGGATTCGCATGTTGGTCGATCCGGCGGAACAACTTGTCCTGGCGACTTCGTTGGCGGCGGCCGGTTGTTTTGCGATCGATTTGATACGGCGTGAATCCAAATCAGTTGAACGCGTTTTTTCCTGGGGTGGATCGAACGGCGCCGGCGTCCTGACCGCGACCGGGTTGGCACTGATCGGGATCTCGTCGGTCGCACTGCTGCACAGTGGATGGGTTCCGATGGTGCAGCAACGGTTGCGTCCGGAGTTATTCACTACGGTGTCGGTCGCCATTTGGTGGTCGGCCGGCGCGAGCATGTCCGCCTGGCTGGGGCACCGTTATCGATCGACGGTCCTGGCCGTCGTCTCTGCCGTACTGGTCCCGGCTGTGGTCATCCTGTTGATGCCGCTGTGGTTACCGACCCAGTGGTGGGTTTGGATTCAATCCGCGGCGATCGCAAGTGGAGTCTATGCCGTCACGCTGCGTTTCGTGCCGGTTCGTCGACACCAGAAATCCGATCACCCCATCTTGCCGAGTGCCATTGATGTGTCACTCGTCGGATGTCTGGGCGTTGCCGTGATGACGTGCCTGGGATTAGTCGCGGGCATCGTGCTGGACGAGCCATCGTGGATGCAATTGCACCATCCGGCTGGGCTGACGTTGTCGACAATGGCCGCGATCCTGATTCTGTTTTGGCATCGGCTCGCGGGCGTGGGGCTACGATCGGGTCCGGCGGTCTCATGGCCGATCACGCTTAGTTTGACCTCGGGTCACATCGCGCTGTTGCTGTCACAGTTTGTCGCGTCATCGCTGTCCCCTCAGCAATGGTTGCCGCTGGTTTGGACGGTGGTCGCAGCGGTGTCGGTCGTCGAAAGCTGTCGGGTGGCGTTGGAGCCGACACAAGCCGTTCGTTTCTGCCGCTGGCACGCGGGGACGGTGATCGTCGCGGCGTCGTTGTGGTGCTTCTTGGATGGTTCGGGCAACAGTGACTACACGATCGGTTTGGTCGCGAGCATCGTCGGCGGAATCCTGGTCACGACTCGCGCGGTTCTGGCATCTTGGGAGAATCATCGTGGATTGCCGGTCACCAGACGCTCCACGGTGATCACGCGGGCATTGGGTTGGTACGCGGTCGCGATCGGGTTGGTGTTTGTATTTCAGTTGGTGGAAGCGAATTCGCGATCGGAATTTCTGCTTTGGACGATGTTGATGACCTGGGTGGGATCCTGGGCGATCGTTTGGCGGATGGCCTGCCCCGATAAAGCGGTGGAAGCATCGATTGGACAACGGTTCCGCGGGATGCTGGGCGATAGCGAATTGTCAGTTTTGGTGCTGGCGGCACTGTCACTGGAAAGCTTCGGCGTGATGAGCTCGCCGGTGGACTTCGCGCCGCTGGCGGTCGTTGACGACCCGCTGCTGTGGCTTCGATTGGGCATCGCTTTGGCCGTCGCGTTGTCGGTCTGTTTCCGATACGGGCGACGATCGGTCTGCGAGACGGCGGTGGCAACGGTGCTGGTGTCGGCGACGTTGCTGGGGATTAGGATCGCAATCGGCCAATCGGCGCAACCCCAAACGCTGGTCACGGTGATTTGTCTGGTCGCACCGATGTCACTGGCCGCGATCGTGTTTGCCGCCGCTGGGATCTGCCGCGTGATGAACTTGGCTGCGGCGTCATGGAACGGTCTGGTGCCAGCGGACCAGACCGCCGTCGTCCTTTCGGTCCGACGATTTGCCGATGTGTTGACGCGTGTCACCGCCGCTGCGGTCGTTTTGGTGATCGGGCTGGCCACCTGGTTATTGGTCGACAGCAACTCCGACAGCATCGTACCGGTGGCGATCTGCGGTGTCGCGTTGTTGTCCGCCGCGTTGGCCGAATTGGCCGAGCGGACGGGGCGTGGCGTGATTCGTCACATGGCCGTGTGGGTCGGCCTGGGATCGGTCGCGCTTTTTGCCAGCGTGAACGTCGAACAAGCGTCCTATCCGATGGTGTCGCTTTCGACGCGATGGTTCGTCGGCTGGGTTTTCATCGCGGCCGGATTGTCATTCGTTGTGCCGAAACTGCTCGGTGCGACGATTCTGGAACGCTGGCGGGATGCGATTCGCAGCGGATTCGTGCTGGCGATTTCACTGGCGATCGGATCACTGATCGCGACCCTGGTCCAAGAAGGCTTCGTCCGTGTCGCCGGGCAAACGGATCTGTTGGTCAAGCCGTTGTACTTGGGGATGGCGGCGACACTGGCGATGCTGAGTGTGATGTCCACATTGGCGGGGATCGTGAGCGGCCCGGGATACTCGTACCGCGATGCCTGGAAATTGTCTGACCGACACCGCGCCGCCCTGGTCGTCGCGGCACAGGTCTTTGGCGGATTGACGTGGTTCCATCTGTTTCTGTGCAAAAGCCCGCTGGCAAATTTAGGGCTGCGTGCCTATTGGCCCTACGTGGTGATGACACTTTCGTTCGCAAGCGTGGGGGTCACCGAGTGGGCTCGGCGCCGCGGTGACGAGGTGCTGGAAAAGACGCTCAAGCAAACCGCTTTGTTCTTGCCGTTGGTGCCCGTGATCGGGTTCTGGCTCAGCGGCGCGTGGATGACATCGCTGTTCGGCGAATCGGATGCGAGTCGATGGACTTACATCCAAGGGCGGGTGTCGTATCAGGCGTTGCTGGTCGCGGCGGCTTTGTACTATGGCGTCGTGTCGTTTCTTTGGAAGAGCGGTCGGGCGCGGTTGGTTTCGATCATCATCGGGAACGCCGCGTTGTGGGTGGTCCTGGTTCAAACACCAAACTGGGACTTCCTGTCACATCCACAGGCCTGGTTGATCCCGCCGGCGGTGTGTGTGTTGGTCGCGACGCATTTCCAACGCGAATCACTGGGGGCAAAAACCGCGACCGCGATCCGTTATGCCGCGACGCTGACGATCTATGTGACCAGCACCGCGGACATGTTGATTCAAGGCGTCGGTTCGACGATTTGGGGACCGATCGTGCTGGTCACATTGGCAATGATCGGAGCCGGCGCCGGAGTGGCATTCCGAGTCAAACCTTTCCTTTATTTGGGCACGACCTTTGTGCTGATCGGCGTGACCAGCATGGTCTGGCATGCCCAACAACAGATCGACGCGGTGTGGCCGTGGTGGGTGTTCGGCATCAGCACCGGCGTGTTGCTGATGATCGGATTGATGGCGATCGAAAAGAATAAACCCAAGCTGCACCGGATCGCAACGGCGATGCAGCAGTGGGATACTTAAGGCGTGCGAACCGCGGAAAGGAGGCTGTCCGAATGGCACGGCCTGAAGCGTTGGTGTTCAGGCTTTAGCCGCCCGCTGTCGCTGCAAAGCAGCGACCGGGAATCGCCTAAAGGCTAGACACCAGCGGTTGCGGCGGCAATGCCTGCTCTGATGGAACGATTCGAACAGGAGTCCGTTGCCGAGCGCGTGCCCCTGAGTCGAGTTGCCGCTGTGCCCCATAATGCATCAACGGCGAACGAGGGCCGTGGATTGCCGCTCGCCGGTGATACCATCGGACACAGCGGCGCGTCTTCGCTCGTGCTGACGGGGTGGTCTCAGCGTCGTTCGAAAAACCAAACCGTCCCATGCCGGCGATGCGAACGATTGCCGTGTGCGGCCCGCCACGCCAACGCGCATCGCGACCTCAAGTGATCCAGTTCCTTCATCCGGATCGCTTTGACCTCGTCATCTTCACCATCGACAGACCGCTGCAGATGATCAAGGTCCCGGCTTAATTCTCGCTCCAAAGCTAACGCGTCACGCCGGCGTTCGACGTCCGCGTCGGACAGCTTGGCCTGATTCGATTTGGAGACCTGACTGGCCCATGCGTCACCGACCAACAGGTCCAAGTCTCCGTCCATGTCGTAATCCATCACCGCAATCCGAACATGGCCGGCAGGACGATCCGGACGGAAGTCTTCTTGTTCGGAATCGATCTGTATCAAACGCGGCATACCCGGGGCGACCAGCTCCTTTGCCGGAGCGAGCATCTGGCGTTGCAGCGGAACATCAGTGTCATCCTCACCAATGTTCCGGTACCAGGCGATGCTGCCGTCCCAGCGTCCGACGACTAAGTCGGATCGCCCATCACCGTCCCAGTCGGCGGTCACGCTCGACGAAAACGATTCTTCGCCCCCCGCGGGAGTCATCAATACGACCGGAAGACCGAATCGGGGCTGCCGCGGCGATCCTTCGTTGGGAATGATCCAAACGGTCGTCATTCGAGTCGCCAACAGGTCTTGGTCGCCGTCACCGTCCCAGTCAAACAAGAACAATCTCACGTTGTGACGAAGGCGATTGGCGAACGGCCCGACAGCGTAGGTCAGTTGAACTGGGGAACCGAACGAACCATCGACCAGTCCGGGGAATACATTCAATCGGCCGTCCTTCGATCCGGAAACGAGATCGGGCAGACCGTCACTGTCAAAATCGACGATCTGTGGACCGGCGCCGGTGAAGCAGAATTCGTCGACGCGGGCGTCGCTTCCGTCCGCTCGCAACCAATCGGACGCCCTATAGACCGGCAATTGATTCGAGCCTCGATTGCGAAACCACTTGAACCTCGCGCCCGTGTAGGGATCGTCGCGGTACAACCCGACGACCAAATCACGCACTCCATCCCCATCGAGATCCGCCATCGTCGGCGCCGCGTGCGGCAGGTCCTCGTCGACCAGACGGACCGGATCGACAAGTTCTGCATGAACGAAAACCGGGATCATGCAAAGCAGCGAGAGCAACGCGATCTTCATCGGTAGATTCCTCCGGCAAGGGTTCGACGACTTGATTAGAACCGTTCGGCTCGCGCCCCGCCAATCAAATCTCAAACACCAGACACACTTTGCGGAGCAGCAACCCTACCGTGTGGAGGATGTGTGAAGCGAGGTGCGGGTCGATTCGTGGTTGTTGGGTGCTGCTGAGCCGCACGGTCCCTCCCCGGTGGCCCCCAACCACGAGGATGATGAATACCCACGGATAGCAGCGCGAACCCACGGATCCCAAACCCCATCACAAGCGGAGGGCAAAGTGGTGAACGACCAATAACGCAGAGGTGCAAACCACGCGACAGGTCGAGCTCTACTGGACCAACGATCCCGCTTCGGCCGTGACGAGCGCTTCGTATTGGGCGATTCGCTCGGCGTCGCCGATCCGCCGCAGGTTCTCGGCCAACAGCACATTGTCGGCGACTCTCAGGAACCGATCGTATTTGACGTTTTGTTTCGCCCGATCCGGCGAGGGGCGGTCGGCCAGTTCGCGATACCGTTTGTAATCGCGGTGGTTTTCAATCGCAGCGATAAACTCCTCAGCTCGTGACGTCATCAACTCGACCGAAACGGGATTGACCACATTTTCCAGTTGTGGCCATTTGCGCTTCAGATCGCCGGCGATTCTTCGCCGCAGCGATTCCGACGACGGCCCTTCGTTTCGTCGACGGGACCGTCCGCGTCGGCGGCCGTCTCGTAGCGCCCTCCAGGCGTCGACCAGGCGGTCATTTCCATTCAAACCCAGCTGTTCGGAAAGCCCCTCGAGAATTGCCCGCTGGGTTTTGGTGGCCAGCCCCAAGACGACGTCGTACGGTTCTTCGTTGGAAAGTAGTTTTGAATCCCCATCACTAAACTTGCTGTACTGGCTCAGGAACTCGCCGGAGGTTTTGATGGGCAGGTCGATCGTGTCGGCGGTCAAGATCGTATAAGCGTGCGCCTCATCAAACGAAACGACGCCGTCATGGTTGTAATCGGGCAACTGGATCGGGTCACCGGTCCGCAACCGACCGGACAATGCGGCCCAGAAATAGGTGCTGTATTCGACGTAGCTCGATTCGTCCACTTCAGGCGTGCAACCGGCGGCCGGTCGATCGTGAACGGTTGCGAAGAACGCACAACGTTGCTGCGACGACAGTCCTTGGTCAGGATCGCCACCGTTGTAGATCAATTTGGCAAATCCGCCGGAGTGGCATTGGACCATGATCGCCACGACATTCACTCCGGCCGGCAATCCATCGAGCAGGTCCACAAACTCGCGCATCTTGATCGACGAATTGTTCCACGTCGCGATCGTTGTGTTGTAGGGATCCTCCGAATCCGCACTCTTGTTGCCGTGTGCCGTGACAAATAGCAACAGCCGATCCCCCGACATCATCGTGCTGCCGACTTGATCGAACCAGTTGCGAATGTTGTCCGGTCGTGTACTGCCGCGTACATTCGGGACGCGATGGTTCCGGTAGGACAACCCGAGGGAGTCTTGGTTGCCAAAGAACTCGGCCATCAAGCGATTGGCTTTGGGGACCGATTGCAGATCCATGACCTGCAGGTCGGAACCGTCTGAAGTGCCGTCTGCGAAGTAGACGTCATTGTGGGTCTGGTCCAGTTTCTTTTCGTCGAGAACCCGCTGGAAGAATAAGACGTTGTTCTCCAGTGACGCCTGATTGCCCGCCGGCGCATATCCGCCTCCGATCGTCAGAAAGTAATCCGCCGCCAATCCCAATCGCTCCGTCGCGAACATCAATCCGATCATGCCGCAGAACAAACGAGTCGATTGAGTCAAGGTTCGGCGCATCGATTTACTGCTTGTGCATCACTATGGGATTCGGACCAGCCCGTGGCAGATGTTGCACGGGCCCGTCAATTGTAACCCGGATCGATCACGAGCGACGAATCTCAAATGTCAACGAACACCGACTTCGGCATCGCGGCCGAGCGGAACGAGCTGAATCGCGTTGAACATCGAATAACTGCTGCCGTCGCGATGGCTGATGAATTTCACTTCGTTGCCCTGCCAGACGTCGAAGTCGAACGTGACGTATTGAACGCCTTCGCTCATCGGCTGCTTCCGGTAACCACCGGTGCCGTCATTGGCGGTCGCCTTTTGGCCCAGGCTCTCTGCACCGACCAGCAGTTCGATTCTGGCGTTTTGATCAGGGGCGTCGCCGTGCGCGTACACGTACGCGCGATACCGTCCCGGTTCTAAATCGAACAGCGTGACGTCCAGGTCCTTGCAGCGGCAATTGTCGTAGATGTAGCCGTGAAAAATCCCCGATTGCCCGGCGATCCCCCATGCTCCGTCGTGCCGAGCGATTCGCAATCTGGCTTTGCTGGGACGTTGATCGCTGAATCGCATGAAGTCCTTGGCCGTGGTGCCGACACTGACGAAATTCCAGACGTCGCCGGGTGTCCCGACAACGCCATCGTAGTGCCCCGGGCCCGGATCATGCGCAAAACCGATGTTCAACAGCCGAGATTGCCGGGTCGGCTCGGCCGGCGGCCACGCCAAGTCGTGTTGGCTGAGAACTTCTTGCCGGCCCTGCGCCGTCGCGGCGACACCACAGGCAAGTGACATGAAGATCGCGACAGCGAACTGCAGGCTTCTGTTTCGAGTGAATGGAGAATCCATGGCTTTTCCGTGTAGACATGAGGAACGACGGGGAGTCCAGCGTCTCTAAGCTCGTTCCCGGGCAGAGGAACGCATTGCAGGTAGTAGTGGACGACGCGAGGAGTCCTTGCAGTTTGCGTTACGAATGGACTCGTCGCCTCGCCCACTACCAGAAAACCAGGTTGCGGCCATTAGTAGACAACACGCGACCCGTCGCCGTTGGGGGAAAATCGGCAGAACCAGAAAGCTTTTACATTTGACCGGGCACCGATCAGCGGCGCCGAAGCTGGATTCCTGACAGAACGGCCTTGCCCTGTTTGGGGACTAAACGGACGTGCAACTCGTTTTGGACCGAAACGTTCTTGAGCTCGATCGTCGCGACGGCATGTTCGACATCGCCACCAATTGTCACGTTTTCTTCGACACGTTCGTCTTGGACATAAACGTCGAAAACCCGGACGTTTTGATCGTCCGGTTCGGGATCGGCAAAGATCAGTTCGACGTCGTACTCGTGCATCGCGGCGTCAGCGGTCGACCGACCCGCCTGGTCCTTTTCGCCTTGGATCGTCATTCCCAGTCGCAACTCGGTGATGCCCTCGGCTGCCGACGCCGTCACCCAGGGGCGCTGCGAGGGCGCGGCGCCGGAAGAATGACGTGCAACGAAGCGGGTTTCCGGATTGATCGCGATCGTGAGCGGCGGTGAACTTCCCGCGACGACGGGATGTTCCAGCCACAACGTGCCGTCTTCGTCACGACGATCCCCGGGCGCACCGAAGTTGATCGCCAAGTTCTGAATCGATTCTCCAGGTGACAAGTTCGCCACACCGTTGTGGACACTCCACATTTCGATTTCAGGCATGTGGACCAGTGCCAACGAAGTCTGGTTTTGGTAGGCACAGCTACACGTCCGCGTGTAATCGGGAGCATTCAAGACACCGCCGGCGACGACCAGATTGGACGTGCACCCGGATTTAAAACCGCCCAGGTTTCCGGTACCCGAATCGGTCAGCAAATCGTAGAAACCGGCGGCGCCGGACCGAAACGTCAACAGGTTTTCGCTGGCGATGATGCTGTTGCATCCGTACGCCCGCGTGATCTTCCAAGGCTGCATCTCGCCGGTCAGCGGGTTTTCGACCAACTTTGGTTCTCCGGTTTCCAAGTAAAACGCGCCCGCCGATTCGGAATAAGAATTGGAGTTGGTGATGATCAGATCGTTGTGCAAGATGCAGGGGCCGGAGTACTTTAGCGAAAGGTCGCTCCATTTCACGCGACCGTCGTCGGCGTGGTAGACGGTCATGCCTTCGGCGACTTCGTCGGCCAATCGGTCACTCGCCTTCGCACCGGCCTCGAGCAGCAGATCGTATTGTTCGGAATAGCCCAGCCAGCTGCCAAAGATATTCTCGTGGGCCTCCCACACTTGCCGGCCGGTTTTGAAGTCGAACGCCACAATGCGATAGGTGTCGCTGCGTGATCGACCACGCCGCAGCAAGGCGTCCGCGATTTGCTTGGGCGTGCGATCCAGGCAATAGATCTTTCCACCACCGGCGACGATCCCGTTGTGCCAAAAACTATGCTCCGCGTCGACTTTCCAGAGCTGTTTGCCGCTATGGCGATCAAAGCCGACCAACGCAACGCTGGCCGCGCGATCATAGCTTTTCGATCCGAAACCGGCCTTGCTTGATTTTAACTTTTTATCGCTATCAAACGTCAAACTGTTTCGGCCGCGGTACATTGCAAACCCCAGGCCACCGATCAACACGTCCTGATAGACGCCCAGATAGCCCCATTGCTCTTGTTCGCCGCTGGCCGAGGGCGGAAGCTGGAAATCGGCAATCAACTCTCCCGTCGCCGGGTCCAGTGCGTGACAAACACTTCCTTCGACGATGTAAACCCGGTCGTCGGTCACGACGTAGTTGGTGCCGCGAGCATTCGCGCCGGGGATGTGGACCTGGTTGTACTTTGGATTCAGCGGCAGGTTCTCGTAGGTCTGGTCATAGTAGACGTCAAAGGTTCCAAGGTCATCAAACTCGCGTTTCCAAAGCACGCGCCCGGTGTAGACGTCTCGGGCACTGAGCGAGTTCATGCCTTGGATAAACAGTCGCCCGCCCACCACTTGTTCCGGTGGGCCGTGTCCGTGTCGCGGCAATACATCCATGTTGCTGCTGCCGCCGAACCAAAGCACGCCCAACGGCAGCTTGACTCGTGAGTCGTTCGATTTGACGGTGTTGGCGATGTTGCCGTACTGGTGCGTCCAGTCGGCCGATCCCGGCAGGGCACCGGCACGCCGCACGACGACGCCATGCGTGCCGGCGGTGATGACCGCTTGTTCCAAGTTCATCGCAGCGATGCGCCGGACCAATGTGTCCTGGTCATCCGTTCCGATCAGGACCATCACGCCGCCGTAGGGACGCACACTTTGATAAACGGACTCAATCGCAGCGTCATCCAGGCGCTGGGCGTCTTGGACGAAGACCATGTTCGCGGCGTAACTGGGGCCGCGAAAGGATGCTGGATCACAGTGATGGACCGTGACACGCCCGTAAAGTCCTTCGCCATCGAGTCGACGGCGCACGGGATCGATCGCCGAGGAGTCGGAATCCACGATCGAAAGCTGAACGAACGGTGAATTGGTCGCCAATGCCATCGCAGTCGGGTGATCACAGTCGCCGAACCAGAATGCGTAACCCGATGCGTCGCCGAGCGCCAGTAAGTCGCGAGCCATCTGAGGCGCCTGCACAGAACTGCGTTGCGGTCCAGACTGAGTGAGTTTTGTCGGTTGATCGGTGTAATGACGGCCGTACGCGATCAGATCCCCGTCGATCGAAACGGCAAACAGCTTTCCGTCGGCGACGATCAAACGTTCGATTCGCTTGTCGGTCGGTATCGTTTTCACGATCCTGGCGTCAGCGTTCTGTTCCGGCAACTCGATCACGGAGATTTGGTTCTTCCCTGCCGCGACCAGATGGTTGCCCGCGAGAATTAAATCACCGCTTCCGTCGGCGTCGATCTGCCAGCGGAGTTCTTGATCGGACCGGTAGGCGCGAACAACGTCGCGGTCGTCTTCCGATTCGGCCGAATAAACCCAACCGTTGTGCAGCACGGGCTCATTCGGCATGAACGCGGTCTTGACGCCGTCATCCAAATTGAATGCGCGGGTTCCCTTGTAGCGGGTGTGGACATAAAAGTGTTGATCGTCAGCGGCGACAAACGAACCGCCGGTCCCCTTTCCGCCGGCATTCAATTCGAAGTAACGCAGGTCTCCGTTGCCACGCTCAAACACGGCCGGGACCGAGCGTCCGCCCGGCACGATCAACAGCGACTCGGTCGCGACCAACGCCCCTTGCGGCGCCACGCCGGCGAACGACGGGGCGCTGTGCGGTTGTTTGATGTATTGGGATCCGGTGCGATCGTTGACCCAGCGGACTTCACCGGTCTGAGCGTCCAACGCATAAACAAATGTCCCCATGAAGGGCCAGATGCTGGCGGCAAAGTACACGGTGTCGTCGCGGACGACCGGGCCGCCCCGGGCCGGCCAGGCCGACGTCAATCGTCGATTTCCGATCGCCTGTTGCGAACTCGGCGCGCCGCTGAATTTCCACTGGAGTTTTCCGCTGGCCGCATCGACGCAGTACAAAAAGCCGTCATCGCTGGTGAAATAGACTCGGCCCGCCGCTCCCACCGGCGGCATTCGCACCGGGGCTTCGGTGTAAAACGCCCACAATTCCCGGCCGCTCGCCGTGTCCAACGCCACGACTTTGTCGCTGTCGTTGAATCCGAGGAACAACCGTCCGTCGACCACGATCGGTTCGAAAACGCGATCGTAGGTCATCAGGTCCAGATTCAGCGGATCATCCCAAGCCTGCGATCGGGCGGAAAACGATTTTTCCCACAACAGGCTCAATTCGTCGTCCAGCCGATTGGGACTGGCCGCCGAGCGCACGGCGTCATAACGCCACATCGGCCAGTTTTCGGCAGCACTCACGGGCGAGGTCAACAACGCCAGCGTGGCGAGCAAACAGAACGGGTTCGCGATCCAGCGAGCGGTCATATGAATTCCTGGACGGTCCTAAAGCGGTTGCGTCGGTGTGATGACGCCGATCGTGAGACGACTCCTGCGGCACCGAGCTGTTCGCGCACCGCAGGATCGAAGGGGCGGGTAGGAAGATTTGGGAGGTAGGAAGATTTTAGGGAGTGCGGCGGCGAGGGACAGCCGAATCGGTCCTGTCGATCCGGTTTTCTTGCCATCGATCAGCGACATCTTATCCAAGATCGACTTGGCAATCCGGCGGAAACGACAAGAATGAAGGCGTCTACACATTCGATTCGGATGTTTTCGATTCCGCTAGCAAACTTGCCTATGTTTTTCTCACGATCCCTCATGCTTTCCGCCGCGTTTCTTGGCTTGTGTACCGGACCATTGTGGGGGCAGTCCGGCAGCGACACTTCCTCCGCCCCGGCAGAGCCGGCCGTCAAGATCAGCGATCCCGATATTCCGATCGATCAATTGGAAATCATGGTCAAACCGATGACCAGGGCGGAACTGGAGCGTGAAGCGGATGCATGGTTTTCGCTGCTGCGGGCCAAAGGGGGACAAATCGCCAGGGCGCGGCTCGGTGTGAAGCGAGTCATCAGCGACCAGGAAACCACGGCCGCTGCGACCGTGGCCGAAGACGCCGCTGCGATTCCAGACTCGGGTGACACTTCAGTCGATTCGGGAGTTGCCGCACAGGAAGCCGCCCAACAAGAAGCTGCCGAACAGCAGATGGCGGAGGAGAAACAGACGCTGCTGGAAGACGTCAACGTGCTCCAGGAGCAGCGAACCGCACTGACCGATCGGTTGGAAGTCGTGCTCGATTCGCTGGAGCGCAAGGGCGGCGAGGCCGAGGAATACCGCAGCTACATCACCGCGGTCTCGGGGATCGAACTGGACACCACCGATGTCCAATCGGCGTGGTCAGGGTTTGTCGGCTGGCTGTTGTCCAAAGAGGGCGGACAGCGTTGGGCGTGGAATCTGGCCCGGTTCATCCTCATCGTGTTGGTCACGTCCTTGGTGGCAAAGGTCATCGCAGGCAGCGTCAACTGGCTGCTCGACCGCAAGGTCAAACTGTCTCAGTTGGCCGAACGCCTGATCGCCAACTCGATCAAGAACGTCGTGTTTGTGATCGGATTTGCCGTCGCATTGACCGCCTTGGAAATCGACATCACGCCGATCGTGGCGGCGATCGGGGCGACCGGTTTGGTCGTCGGTCTGGCGCTGCAGGGCACGCTCAGCAACTTTGCCAGCGGGTTGATGATCTTGATCAATCGCCCCTTTGATGTCGGCAACGTCGTCACCGCCGGAGGCATCACCGGGACGGTCGACAAAATGAATTTGATTTCGACGACCTTCCGCACGTTCGACAATCAAACCATTCACGTGCCGAACAATTCGATCTGGAACAACGTCATCACCAATATCACGGCCAACGAAAACCGCCGCGTCGACATGGAATTCGGGATCGGGTACGGCGACGATTTTGAAAAAGCCGAACAGATCATCTTGGAAGTGGTCAAGTCGCACGATCTGGTCTTGGACGATCCCGCGCCGGTGGTCGTCACGCATGCCCTGGCCGATTCCTCGGTCAACATCGTCTGCCGCCCCTGGGCCAAGACGAGCGATTGGTGGCAGGTGAAAACCGACATCACCCGTGCGGTCAAACAGCGGTTCGACGAAGCCGGGATCTCGATCCCCTTCCCCCAACGCGACATCTACGTGCATCAAGTCGCCGCGCCGGCGGAGAAAGCGTAGGGGAGCGTCTCCCCGTACGATGGCCCTTCCGGGCCGTCGGGAGTCTGCCATCCAAGCCACCAAAAGGTCTCGGAGTCCAGACAACTTACAATGGCACCCTTCTCCCCCGGCTTTGCGGGGGAGAAGGGCTGGGGATGAGGGGCCGCAGCGGCCCGGAAACTGGTCGGAGGTTCGGCCCCTCACCCCCAACTCCTCTCCCCAAAACAGATCGCGGTCATCTTCACTGGTCGATCAAAGTCTTTTGCGCGATCTGTATTAGGGAGAGGGGAGCGATGTCCGAGATTGCGAGCAGACTCGTGTAGACACCAATGCCTGCCAGGAGGGTAGATTTGGAAAACCTCACGACCTCCCAAAAGAGGTCTTCGGGCAAGTCTAAATCTGACCCTCCGGCGAGATCTGGGTTGCCAACTCGGCAAACGTTTTCGTTTTCAACTGCGTGTGCGACGCTTCGGGAACGTCGGGAAGCGATTTCAAAAAAGCTTGCCGGGTCGAATCAAAAACATCCTGTGTTCCCTCGGTCACCGACCAGCCGGAGCGGATGAACATGTAGTAGCGCGCGAGCATTCGCAAATTCTTCAATTGTGCACGCGTCAGACGCTCGTTTGATGGATCCGGTCCAGTTTGATGGAGCTGGGCAATCAAATTCAATCGCTTTGCGTCATTGCCGAACCGGACGACATCGCGACGCAACGTATGATTGACTCATCAAAGCACTCGCATGCGGGACATCGCGTCTAAACTGATCAAGCTCCGTCTCCCACTAACGTACCATCGGCATCAGGCAAATGTCAGCATTCGCAGTTCAAAACCACGTCGCCCCTTTTCCGTTTCGTTTGCTGGACCAGACGCGACTCACCTTGCTCGGCGGCCTGTTGGGTTGTGCCCTGTCGTTCAATGCCGCTGGCGCCGCCGCGCAAAACCTGTCGGTTCCCGAAGCCCAGATCGTCCTGTTCACCCCCAGCGATATTCAGCCGCCTCGCTCGGACTATCGCAAGCGGCTGGACCAGTTCGGCCGCTACGCCGAGCAGTTTTTTCACGACGGACTGACCGATTGGGGCTACACGCCGGCCCGGAAAGAGATCTTCACTCGTGGTGACGATGGGAAGATCTCGGTGATTCACGTCAAAGGCGATCTGCCGGCCGCCGGCGGGGCCTATAAAAAACAGTGGATCAGTCGGCAGGTTCACGACAAGCTGAAGAGCGAACACGGCATCAAGATCGCCGGCAACCTGTACTGGATCTTCGTCTACGTCGGTGATCCGCCGGCCAAGCACGACAACTATCGCGGATCGGGCAATTCCAAAGACGGCGGCTGGGCCGTTCTGAATTACACCAACTTGCCGGGGACGATTTCACCGCGCAGCGAGATGGTCTCGCCGCTCAATGACAAACTCACACTCAAGGGTTGCATTCACGAATTCGGCCACGCGCTCGGCCTGCCGCACATCGGGCCGAAGGTGGAACTGGGCAAGGGCAACACCCTGATGGGACCGGTCAACCGGATCTATCGCTATCACAAAATGCCCGATCGAACCAAGGCGTACCTGTCCGAAGCCGGTGCCGCGATCCTTTCCACACATCCGGTGTTTACCGGCAATCCCGCGTCGCGAAGCAAACTTCCACGAACCGGATTTCAACGGCTCACCGCAGACTATGACCGCAAGACTCACGCGATTGTCGTTCGCGGGAAACTGGAATCCGATTTCCCGATTCATCGCATCGTGGTGATCGACGATCGCGACGACAAGATCGGAGGCTATTGGGTGAAGGGATTTGTCGCCCAGGTCGACCCCCAGGCTCGGTTTTCTCTGTCGATTCCGACGCCGGGACGCAAGGGACAATTGAAAATCCTTGCCGTGTACGCCAACGGAGCCTTCACCGGAGATGGCCGGAAACGCGGGATCGAGAGTGCAACTCTGCTGCCGTATTCGTTTGGTCGGTGACGTGCCGTATTTGAATGTGTTTGTTCCTGCTGAAGATCGCCGCGACCCACCGTGCGATCTCCGAATTCAACTCGTTCGGGACGTAGGTCAGACGGACCACGTGTTTCTCGCCGGGGACTTCATGGATCAATGCAGCGATGGCGATCGTGATGCCTTCGCTGCGTGACCCGTCGGCCAACTGCCAGTCATAGTGAAACTGGTGGTCGAATTGGTACCGGCCATACCGCTGCGAAGAACCGGAGATCGAGTGGCTGACCGCCATCGGAGGATCGATCGGGTTGGCGGCTTGAAGCTCCGCGAGCACGGCGGGAATCTGCAGCAGATGACGCCTCAGGGGCGCGTCTAATCCTGCGACTTGATCATCCATTGCCTCGAACGACAAGCGGTGCTGACGGAGTCGTTCATTCCGCAGGGCAACGCGTAAACCCAACGCCGCGACAAGACCGCAAAGCGTGACGAGGGCCAACAACGTTCGCAAACGAAATTTCATGGGCAGGTTCCGAGGGGTGGACCATTGTACGCACACAAGTGTCGCCGGCAAAGATTAGACGCCTTGTCTTGCAATGGGGCTTTCCAGCGGCTACGTTGGACGGAACGCGAACGTGTAGCGACGGAAAAGTCCTTTACGCTGACCACAGGCTGACCATGACTTCATCCTTTTGGCGACGCACGCCGACGTCAGAATCCGTGTCGATCGGGCTCGTGGCGGCCTTGTTCATGTTTGGTTGCGGTCGTGGCGTGTTAGCCGAATCACCCGGCGACAAGGATGCGGCAACCGGCGATCGTGTTGCCCAAACCCTTCGCATCTCGACCGCGGCGGCGCGGCAATACGACTTTCGACTCGCCGGAACACCGCCGCGAAAACTTGAGCTGCACCCCGCGTCCATTTTGAACTGGTCCAATCCGGTCGCCGGAGAAGTCTATGGCAACGTGTTTTTGTGGACCGATCGGGGACGTCCGCAGCTGATCGGATCGATCTTCCAGTGGTATTCGCCGATGACACACGGTTCGCATGAATTCCATTCGCTTTCCACCGAGCCGCTGACGGGTTCACGCGATGGAACCCACGTTTGGGAATCACCGGCCGCCGGCGTGACGTGGCGTCCGGTTCCCGACGCGCCTGCGGTGGCAGCCACGCCGGCGCAACGTCTGCGGCACGCCCGAGCGATCTCCCGCGGGTTTGAGATCGAGAAATTGGACCGGGAAGGCGTGTCACGGCAGTTGCGTCTGCTCGCCCAGCCGATTTTCCGCTACGGCGATGAATCCTCCGACGTTCGCGATGGCATGCTGTTCGTGTTTGTTCAAGGCACCGACCCGGAGGTCTTCTTGATGATCGAAGCGGAAGGCAAGGGGCAACAGCCACAGTGGAACTATGCGCTCGCGCGGATGAACAGCGTGCAATTTGTGGCGTCCTACCAGGACCGGGAAGTCTGGCGGACCGAAATCTGGCCGTGGAGCAAGGTCAAGAACGGAAGGGAGGTGTACACCACCATCGGGCCCTTCGAACTCGCCCCATCGAAGTAGCTCGGCATCCAGCAACCGTTGGTGTTTAGCCTTTAGGCGATTCCCGGTCGCCACTTCACAGCGACTGTGGGCGGCTAAATCCTGCATCCCGGCGATTGCTGAATCCGTTCTGCCTTAAGCCCGCACCATTGGTTTCAGCAGCGTTTTGGGCTGCCGGAACCCTTTTTTAGATTCCATTCGCTTTTGCCATCGGCGTCCGTTACCTTGGAAAGATGCTTCGCGCCTTGCTCGCGCCGCGGGCTAGGCTTTGTCCCTAAACCCGTAGCGGAAGCCGCCAAGGCTTTCGTCTCGCAGCGGTTCACACGGGAAAAGCCGAAATTCTTGGCGAATTCCGCTACCACAGACGACCCTTGCCGGGTTTAGGGACAAAGCCTAGTAAATTAACAGGCCGGCGAAGCCTTCTGCTGCGTGACAGGTTTCAAACTCTTTCCGGAGAAGAACGATGCAGTGCAATGATCGCCGTCGGTTTTTGGCCAATGTGGGACGCGGAATGTTGGTGGGCAGTTTGGGCGTGTCGCTGGCGGAGGATTTGGGAATTCGTTCCGCCTATGCCGACGATCACGACGACCGGCTGACGTTTGGCGACATGGAACCCTTGGTCGCGCTGATGCAGGAGACCCCGCTGAATCGGTTGCAACGCGTGCTGATCGAACGCGTCGATCAGGGGACGGATTTGCCGACGCTGATTGCCGCCGGGGCGCTCGCCAATGCGCGCACCTTTGGCGGACACGACTATGTCGGATTCCATACGTTCATGGCGCTATCGCCGGCGCTGGAGATGTCGTCGGAACTTCCAAGCGAGCGCCGCTTGCTTCCGATCTTGAAGGTTCTGTACCGCAATACGGATCGGATTCAACAATTCGGCGGCTCCAGCGGCGAAGTGCTCAAACGTCTCGATGCGATCAAGCACCAGGGGGATCGCGTCTCGGCAAAGGCGTTGCAAGCGGCAACCCGACGAGGCGACGTCGAGGGCGCGGAGCGGATCATGGCATCGATCGCCGATCAGCCCGCCAAACAGATTTTCAACAAGGTCCAGTTCCCGGTCCAGGACGAAGCGAACGTGCACCGCGTGGTGCTGGCCTGGCGGGCCTGGCTGGCGATCGATCTGATCGGCCAGCAGCACGCCGGCACACTGCTGCGGCAATCCGTTCGCTTCTGTCTCCAGGACTCCAAAACCCGTCTGCAACGGGGCCGACCGGATCCGGAACTTTGGACACTCCTGCCGAAGCTGCTCGACCAGTACAAGCTGCCTGGTAAAGCGATCGGAACGCGTCAGGGAGACGACCGGTGGCTCGACGAATTGGCCTGGACGTTTTTCCGAAGCGACCGAGGTCAGGCCGCCGACGCCGCCGCCCAGGCCCTCGCCGACGGTTACGCACCGGACCAGATCGGCGAAGCGATGTCGGTCGCCGCCAACTTGCTGTTGTTGCACGATCCGGGACGGTCGAAGGATCAGGACGGAGACAAAGTGAAGGGCTCGGTCCACGGCGCTTCGGTCGGCGTCCATGCGTCCGACGCCGCCAACGCGTGGCGCAATATTGCCGCGGTCAGTAATCGCCGCAACACCGTGGCCAGCGTGATCGTCGGCGCCTACCACACCGCCGGCCAAAGCCCTGGTGTTCGCCCGGAGCGATGGCCACTGAAGACGGATGCGGTCGAGGCAATCGACGATCATTCAGAACTGATAAGGACAACCGGTGACGCGGTCCGCGACCGTGATCAGGCACTCGCCGCCGCAGCGGCGCAGCGTTACGGCGAACTGGGCGGATCACCGCGGGCGATGTTTGACGTGCTGCTTTCGTTCGCGACCAGCCAAGACGGCGCGTTGCATGCCGAAAAGTATTACCGTACGGTGACCGAGGAATTCGCCAAGACACGGCCTTCGATGCGTTGGCGTCACCTCGTGGGGTTGGCGCGCGTTTCGGCCAGCGAGTTCGGAACACCCGCACCGGGGTACCAGGAAGCCTGCGAGCTGATCAACGTCGACGCCTAGCGATTCACCGGACCATCGCGGCGTCCCCAAAGAGACGGTTCGTCGCGATCCAGCGACTTCGTGACAGAATCAATTAAAGGTCGGTACAGGGCAAATGGAAGGCGTTGGCGACGGCTTGGTTGGTGATGCGGCCTTGATGAACATTGACCGCCTCGCGTAGAGGGCCGGCAGCGTCGATCGCAGCTTGCCCGCCGATTTCGGCCAACCGGATCACCCAGGGCATGGTCGCGTTGCACAGTGCAAAGGTGCTGGTCCGGCCGACCGCTCCGGGCATGTTGGCGACGCAGTAGTGGACGACTTCGTCGATGATGTAGGTCGGGTTGCTGTGCGTGGTCGGATGACTCGTTTCGATGCAACCGCCTTGATCGACGGCGACATCGATGACCACGCTGCCCGGCTTCATCAACTTTAAATCTTCTTTGCGGACCAGTTGTGGGGCTTTGGCGCCGGGAATCAAGACGGAACCGATCACCAGGTCGGCCCGCTGGATTTGCTCCAAGATGGTGTGGCGATCGCTGTAAAGGGTGTTGACGTTGGCGGGCATGATGTCGTCCAGGTAACGCAATCGATCCAGGTCGACGTCCAGGATCGCCACGTCGGCTTGAAAGCCCGCGGCGATCTTGGCCGCGTTTGAACCGACGATCCCGCCACCGAGAATGGTGATGTGCGCCGGGGGAACGCCCGGCACACCGCCCAGCAAGATGCCGCGGCCCATCTGGGGTCGTTCGAGATACTTGGCGCCTTGCTGAATACTCATCCGACCGGCGACTTCGCTCATCGGCGTCAACAACGGCAATCGCCCTTTGGCGTCGCGCAGCGTTTCGTAAGCGAAACACGTCGCGCCGGAGTCGATCATCGCGTCGGTCAGGCCACCGCTGGCGGCGAGGTGGAAATAGGTGAACAGCAATTGTCCCGGACGGATCATCGCGTATTCTTCCGGCTGCGGTTCCTTGACCTTCACGATCAAGTCGGCTTGACCGAAGACGTCCGCCCCGGAGGCGGCCAGCTCGGCGCCGGCGCGAAGGTACTCGTGGTCGGGCAAACCCGACCCGAGCCCCGCCGAGGATTCAACGATTACTCGGTGTCCGCGGGAGACCAACTCCTCCACACCGACGGGCAACATCGACACGCGGTACTCATCTGATTTCACTTCCTTGGGAACGCCAATGATCATCGATCGCTTCTGGGGTGGGTGGTTCGCAACGTCCGCCGCAACAAGCAGGTTTCGTCATCAAGGTAGCAAAACTTGCGGGCAGCTTGTTGATTGAACCAAAGCCCTGGAATCTAAATGTCCTTGCCAGGCGCAAAGCGTGAACGAGGGGCGCTGAGTGGCCCCTTGCTCACGGTGTGGCCCCTTGCTCACGCGTCGGGCTAGGCTTTGAAGCGTTGTATGTGGTAGCGGAATTCGCCAAGAAATTCGGCTTTCCCCGAGTGGACTGTTGCGAGTCGAAAGCCTTGGCGGCTTCCGCTACGACTTGGGGGACAAAGCCTAGCATCGGCAGCCCTTCGCGCGTCGAAAGCACACGCAGCCTCGCACCTCAATCCACCGCTTGCCAGCGGACCAGCACGGCCAGATGCGGCAGTGCCTCGCCGGAGGTGATGCTGGAGGTCGGGCTGGTGACGGCGACGCTGCCGGCCAGGGTCCAGGTGTTCGCGGCGGTCGCGATGGAGGTCGCCAGTTGGGCGGTTTCAAGCTCCACCCGGTCGATCGATTGCCCCGTCCCGAACGTCGCCGCGACGACTTCTTCGGGGCCCGAGGCGAGCTGGATACCCAGGTGGATCCGCCCGCTCTTGCCTTCGGCATCGACTTCCGGCTTGATCCTTCCGAACAAGCCCAGCAGCGGCGAATAGGTCTCCGGCCGGTACGCGGTCTGATTACCGGTCGTGACATCGATCGATCCGTTGGACCCCACCACCGGCGTCAGCGAAACCACATAGCTTCGACGCAATCCTGACGAAACGGTCGCCACGCGATGGTTGTCACAGCGGAGCGACAGTCGCGCCGCAGACGAGTCATTGGCAAGGGCTTCGAGCGATTCTAAATCCTTGGTCAGATCGGACACCGACTGGTCTGACGCCACCTCGACGATCCGCACATCGACTTGAATGGTCGGGCTAGTGTGGTTGCCGACGCGTAGCAATTCCAGAAACTCGGCGACTTTCGTATGGGTCGCCTCGGTGTGCGTGACAATCATCATCGACGCGACGATGGAGAGCTTACCACCGACGCCATCAAGGTCCAGCCACTGAGTGTTTTCGTTAGAAAGGTGATCGAGCGTCAGTTGCTCGAGCGCTTCGCGGGTCATGCGATTGGGCAGCACGTGAACTCCACCGCCGCCGCCCATGCCGCCCATCCCGCCGGCAAACTGCGGCAAGATGTTGTCGGGGATTCGAAAGAACCCGCCTCCCATTTCCGCCCCCATCCCATCGGCACCACCAAACCCCATCCCGCCGCCGCCAACGGTCGTTTCGGCTTGCTGTGTGTCACCTTGAAGCATGCTGGGCGCATCCAAGAGGTCGGCGATGTTGTAGACCTTGGTGACAAAGTCCGGGGCCGGTTGATCGACGTTGCCCTGGGCCTCAGCCGACCGGGGCCCCAGCGTCAGGCAAGCCAGCACAACGACGGCGATCATCGTGCCGCCCAGCCAAAAGTTCCGGTAGTCGCCGCTGTAACGTTTCGGATTGTTCATGATGGGGTCCTTTGGAGTCTGCGATCCATTGTTGAAGGGTGGGTTGAATGGTTGCAAAGTGAACACGAGCCGAAACCAGGGCCGCACTGAGATCACGACGGTTGGCGGCTTGAGCGAGAAATGCTTTGGCCTGCGGCGTGTTTCGCGACAGCAATGCCAAGTAGGCGGGTTGTTGAAATCGACCGCGCAGGATCATTGATGCGAGCACTTGATCGAGCTGGTTGCCGGGAACCGAAGCCAACAGAAACGCGGCGGCGGTCCGTGCAGGGACATTCCGCTCTCGCATCCGCAGGATCAGTGATTGAATGTGTGACGGGTGCAATTCTCGAGCTGCCGCCGCGACCGCCGACCTCCAGACCGGATCGTGGGCCAGCTCCAACAACAAGTCCGCGCCATCGGGTTCCGGCGTTACGGCCAGAGTTCGACAAAGCAGCATACGTTCGGCGTCGGTCAGCGCCAGCGGAAGCAACTCGATCGCTTGCCGCAGCGATGCGTCGGAGGCCAAACGATCGAAGGCCAGCGCGCGGAGTGAAGGTTGAGCGAGCCAATGACGCATGACGTTGCGTTTCGATTCGGCCGCCGCGGCGCACACCAATTCGAACGCTCTTTCGCGCCGTTGTGGGGCAACCAATTTCGGTACCAACGCGATCGCCGCTCGTTGCGAACGGGCGTCTTGACGGGCCAGAAAATCACACGATTGATGCCACGTGTCACTCTCGAATTCGCCTGCGCGGTCGATGAACGCCGCGAACTGGACCAATTGCCGGGCATCTTCGTCTGGGACCGTTCGTTTAGGAGGAACCGCTGGCTCGAGACGCTCGCCAGACGCAGCCCCGTCGGACATGGCCGCATCGGCCAACTTGGTCTGGTCGCTCGCAGCCGCGGTCGCAGCATCGATCGAGGCGGCCTGTGAATTCGCAGCGGCATCGGCATCGTGAGCAGGAATTGCCTTTTCGTTTACCGGAGCATCGACCGCAGCGAGGTGAGAGCTGGTGGTTGTCGACTTCATCGCCACCCACTGCAGCGTTCCACCCAGGATCACAAACAGCCCCATCGCCGCCAGTGACAGCGTCAGGCGTTTTCGAATGATGATGCGTCGCGCCGCCAGCCCTGCCCACTGTCGCTCACTTGCACGCAACAACGGATCGGCAGCATCGGATCGCCGAGCGTCGGTTGCCGGATCGCTGCGTCGGATCAGTCGGTCGAGTTCATCTGGGTTCATCGCAATCAATCCCGCTGGTCGTCAACGAAGTCCCCTAACAGCTGGCGAAGTCGCTTTCGCGCGGCGTGCAAATTGGCGTGGACCGTTTGCGGTGTGATGTCCAGCAACCGCCCGACCTCGCCTGCCGTCATGTTTTGCCAGACCATCAAACCGAACACCTCCCGTTGACGATCCGGCAGCGACCGCACGGCCGTCGCCACGACCGAACGGATTTCCGCATCGAGCACCTGTTGTGACGGCCCACGCTGCGGTGCGACCAGAGTTTCGCGTTGTCGATCGCCGGGGGCATCGGGCTGTGGATGAAGGTTTTCGGTATCGCGGCGCCGTGCCGCGATCACATCGCGGACGGCATGGATCACGATCCGGGTCAGCCAGGTGTCGACATGCGACTGGCCGCGAAACTTGCGCCATGACTTGGAGGCCTTCAGCAACGCGTTCTGGACCGCTTCGGCCGCAACCTCGTCGTCCCCGGACAACCGTCGGGCGACGGCGATCAGTTTTGGCAAGCCGACCGAGACCGCTCGGGCAAACTCGGGTTCGGTCAGCGATTTTTCCATCGATGCCCGCCGCGTGGAGGTGCGTTGACAGACCCGACGATCGTCAAACAGACTGTCAAACGCGGCATCCATCATGAAAACTCGGTGGTTAGCGACAAACCCTTAGACCGGCCGCGACGGAGCAACCTCAAACAGAAAACCGGCGAAAAATCAATTTTATCCGATCGTCAGGCGACCGGGCTTGCTGATCGATCGGATTCGACGTGCCATCGCCGATGGCGCAGCAACGAAAAAACACCGATGGCAACGGCCGATTCAGGCAGACGCCCCGTCGTTTGGATCGTTGCGGAAATGGGGTAAGAAGATTTCGGAGGTAAGAAAATGGTCAAATGCACGATCCAACGGGTTTACCAATTTTCTTAACTCCGAAATTTTCTTACCTCGTTCCCCGGCCAAGGCGTTGGATAAAACAGAGCTCTAGTCTGTCACGCCACAAAAGAATCGACCAACCCAACAAGCAAGACCATGAGCAAAAAGCTATTTCTATTGTTGCTCGGATTAACACTGTTACTCGTCAATGCACCTGCGGCGGTTGCCCAAGTGCATCATCTGACCATCGGTTTGATCGGCGACTCGACCGTCGCGACCACCTATGGATGGGGACCCGCATTTGAAGAGCAGTGCACGGGGGAGGCGAAGGTGCTTCATTTCGCCAAGAACGGGGCGACGCTGGAATCCTTGTCGAAGCGAATGGACGAGTTACTGCAATACCGACCGGACTACGTGATCATCCAGTTCGGTCACAACGACCAGAAAAAATACGGCCCGGATGTCTACCGAACCAAGCTGACCTCGTACATCCAGCGGGCCAAGCAGGTCGGCGTCAAACCCATTGTTTTTAGCTCCGTCACCCGTCGGAATTTCGGCGACGACGGAAAGATCCAGCCTCGGGTCGCCAACCTGAAAGGCGATTTACCGTCGTTCGCCGCGACGGCCGAAGCGGTGGCGAAGGAGCAGGGCGTGCCGTTCGTTGATCTGTATCGCATCAGTGTGAACCATCACAACACGATCGGCCCCGGGGCTAGTCAGGCTTACAATTTCAACCCGACCGACACCACGCATTTCAGTCCCGAGGGGGCCGACGCGACCGCGAAATTGATCATCGCAGCACTCCGCACGGAGGTGCCCGAGCTTGATCCTTTTTTCGATTGACGCGGTGGCCGAAACGCCTCGCCTTATTGAACCTGCGGTTGATCCAGTGGGACGGCGACGACTCCGTACATGTTGACCAACCCTTCGCGTCGTGCGTGTTCGGTCGGCACGTTCCCGTTGGGTCCGAGCGACACAGCGCCGCCTTGCTTGACGACTCGCTTGTAGATCGAGTGGTTCCGGTCGATGCTGTGCCCGGCGCCCACCTGGGGATTATCGTCCAAACGCTCCCACGTGAATTCTTCGGTTCGCGGCACTTCATCGATCCCGATTTGGTCCCCGGTGTCTTCAAACGTTGCCAGCAACCAATCGGGCGGTTCGACTCGGTTGTCCAGCAACACATAAAGGGTGGCCGGCCGCTGCAGCGTCAGGTCGACTTGAAGATCGTCTGCGACTTTGTCGTTATTGAACGTTTTGATGTAATCGCCGCCGACCAGGTAAGCCGGCATTCCGCCCGTGTCCACTCCGTTCCACTCGTGCGGACGATCGACAAACGCTTCGGCGTCCTCGCCCATTCCACCGGGAACCACTTCGTAAAAGCTGTAAAAGTCATCCCGGACATTGTTGTCTCTGACCGAAGCGATGACGAGTTTCGTCGGATCGAATTCGCGTTGGCCTTGGATGCTGGATCGTTGAACGCTGACGATTCGCGAGAGCGTTCCGTCTTCGCCGACCTGCACCGCTTCTCCGGCATGAATCCGTCGCTTGGATTCCAACTGTTGGTCGGTGCCGGCGACGGGCGTTGTCGTGGACTTCAAATCGACCTCACCATCAAAAACAACGACTTCCGTCTTTCGCCCGGCCAGCCTGACCGAGTAGATCGTGCCGATATCGATCACCTCGGTGGAAGCCGTTTCGACCGCTACGCCCTGCGCCCCTTTCGGGACATCGATCATGATCCCGCCGCGAATCAGACGGACGCGGTCCTTGGAAAGCATGTTGACGGTCACCGGGGCGTCGAGGATCGCGACCGCCCCGGAACGAAAGCTCAGTTTGATCCCGCCCGCGTCCAGCGACACGGTGTCCCCCTGTCGAAAGACGTTCGGCTCGGCAACGGCAGATTGGCCGATCGACCATCGGCTCTGCGGAACAAGCTCGGTGACGCTGCCCAGAACGGCAGCCTTCGAATCTGCGTCATCGATTTGAGCAATCCTTGCACCGGGGCCGTCTCCGGGACGACTCAACCGCCACCACGCTCCCGCGGCCATCAACAGGATGGATGCGGCGATTGCCACCATCCACACCATCGGACGCGTTGAATCCGCAGACGACGGAGACGGCAGGCGAGCGTCTGCATCTTCCAGCTGTTCCTTGAGCAGCGAGGCGACCTCGTCAGACACCGAACCTAAATCCCAGTCCAGCTGGGAATGGACGGTCGTCAGTTCAAAATACGTGCGTCTGGCGAGGTCAGACGAAACCAACAGCTGCGACAGCCGCTCGGCGCCTTCTTCGGTCAAATCACCGTTACATTTTTGCAGCGTCAATTGCCGCAGCAAGTTCATGTCGGGGGATGGTTCTGGTTCAGCCACTCTGGCGGAACTCCTTTATTTATTGGTTGGATTGAATTTGTGTTCGCTTGACGCATTCGCACAAGGCCTCGTGGGCGCGGCCCAAGATCTTGTAAACGGTGCTGATGGGCTTGTCGGACTCCGCCGCAATTTCTTTGACCGACAATCCCTTGGTGTATCGGTCTTCGATGATTCGGCGTTCTTTGCGACCGAGTTTTTGAATACAGGTCGCAAGTGCGTGACGACAATCGTCGGCAAACGACACCGTATTCGGCCATTCGCCGGCGAGCGCTTCGATTGCATTGTCGCTGAAGCAGAGTTTTGACTTTGCCGATCGGCTCCGAAAGCTCCGCACCTCCAGCGATGCAAAGCCGGTCGCCCATCGCATGAATTTTTGATTCTTGTCGTACAAGTGCCGTTTCCGCCAGAGCGCAATGTTGACTTCTTGAAGCAAGTCGTCCGCATCGCCCTGGTGAGGGACGAGGGCAAAAATGAACGCCTTCAATTCTCGTTGGCTCCCCGTCAAGCGAAGGACGAATTCGTCGTCAGAGATCGTTGTCATGATTGGAGCCCGCCTTCATGCGAAAGTCTTGTTCATGCCACGGCAATCGTGCGCCGAACAAGTTGGTTCTCGTTGACGCCTGTCGTTCGCAGCGTGTCGTGGCAAGTGCGACGCTCCGCAGATACTCGTGGTGCAACTCACAATTATGCCAAAAAAACCGGGGAAAAGCAGCGTTTTTATACCTATCGGCCGGGCTTTGTGATCGCAGCACCGCACGCTGGCGTGAATCCGCCTCGCCGGACCCGCGACACGCTTTGAAGAATTCTTTCCATTTTTCATGGAAAAATCAGACAGGGTGATGCGAGTACTTGCAACCGACGCCCGTACGTCTCCTTTTCCTTTTCTCATCTCAAAGGACTCTATTTCATGAACACGGCCAAGCGGAATCAGGGTTTCACGTTGGTGGAACTTCTCGTCGTGATTGCGATCATCGGCATTCTTGTGGGCTTGTTGCTTCCCGCGGTTCAAGCGGCTCGCGAAGCGGCGCGCCGAATGAGTTGCAGCAACAACTTCAAACAGATCGGATTAGCGCTGCACAACTACCACAGCGCCTACAAACAACTGCCGAAACAGATGGGAGGCACGTATGATCTGACCGGCGGCGCAACCGACAGCAACACGAACAATCTAAGTTGGATCCCCGCGATCCTGCCCTTCATGGAGCAACAGGGTTTGTGGGACACCATCGCAAATCCTTACGCCTACAATCGCGACGGCACCACCAGAACGCCGGCCTTTCCTGCGATGGGGCCCTCACCGGTGGACACGAACTACGTCCCTTGGCTGACCCAAGTCCCGATGCTCCGCTGTCCCAGCGACCCGACGGAGAAGATCGGTGTCGAGACCGCCTACACCAACTACGCCGCATGCATGGGCGACTCGATTCACGAAAATCACTATGGCGGCGTCGGTTCGAACGGCAGATCGGACACGTCGACCGGAAACACGTGGAACGAAAGCTACCTGAAACAGTTCGATCGCGGTTTCTTCTTCATTCGTCACACCGCGAAATTTCGCGACATCCTGGACGGGCTTTCCAACACCATCATGTGTGGCGAAATCATGACCGGCAACCGAACCGGCGAGCGACAAAGCCACATGCACCGCGACTCCAGCGTCACCCACTACGGTCCGTCCCACTGGGACACGTTGCTCGATCCGGATCGGCCCGCCTTCTGGGACTTGACCGCCGCCAACGTGAATTTGAACCAACGGCGAGGCACCAACTGGGCCTTGGGACGATGCTTCGACACCGGTTTCACCACCGTCGCGGCGCCCAACGGCCCCTGTGTCGGACGAAATGTTGATCGTCAAGCGAACTGTCCTGCCGGAAGCCGCCACCAAGGTGGATGCCACATCCTGATGGGCGACGGAGCCGTCGTGTTCATCACCGACTCCATCGAAGCCGGCGATCGCTTCGCCGTCCCCGTCGGTTCTCGCAATCCGACTCCCGGTGTCGAAAGTCCGTACGGATTGTGGGGCGCCCTGGGGACCAAGCGGTCTCGCGAAACGATCGAAGAAGCGCTCAATCAATAGCCGCCGACGGTGCCCCTTGACCTGGGCGGGGCCGATGCCTCGTCCAGGTGCATTTCCCCCTTCTCACTCTTCTACCCCTCTTCTTATTTGATTCCGATGTCTGGTAACTCAAAATCTGTGAAACGTGTGCTGTTGTTCTGCTTGGTTGCATCGATGTCCTCTGTGATGGGATGCGGCAGTTCCTCCGGCCCGGTGGAGCTGCAAACCTATGAACCGATCACTGAAGCGGAAATCCAAGTGATCGAGGAACAAAAGGAACGCTTGAAAGACGAGCGTCGGGGCTGAGCGATCTGCCGGTCGTGGAATGTCTTCGCCCGCTCTGATGGTCGGGTGCGGGTGGAGACTCCGCCTACCTTCTGGATCCTTTCAACCCCATGAATGAAGCACACTCGTGGATAAGATTCCTGGTCTGGCCGATGCTTTGCGTCGTCCTGCTGTCGGGCTGTGGAGGTCGAAATTCGGTCGAGCCTGACACCGAATTGATCTCCCTGGCCGCGAGCACGGATGAACCGCAATCCGAGCCGGTCGAATCACGGCAATCGCTCCTCAAGACGGTGCTCGCCGCAATCGATTCCGATGACCTTGCCGCGGCCGACGCCGCGGCGCGGAAACTGTTGATCGCGGACCCGGGCGATCTGCAAGCCCTGATGCTGGCGGCCAAGATTGCAGAAAACCGCGATGACTTTCAGGGCAGTTTGCAGCTCTATCGTGAAGTCATCGAGCGTCTTCCCACGGCGGACTCGGCACCGTTGGATCAATTGGTTGCGTCCTTGGTCCGGTCGGGGCGTGTCTACGACGCGATCGAAGTCCTGACGGCTTGGATCGATCGTTTTCCGAATTCCCCTCAACCCCGATTGGATCTGGCCGGGTTGGCGGTGATGGTGGGTGTCCCCGAAACGGCCATTCCCTCATTGCGTTGGCTTTTTCAACACAACCATGGTGACATGGAAACATTGATGTTGATGGCCAATCCGGCCCGCATCGAACCGGATCTCGAGTTCTGCGAGCAACTGCTTTCTCGATCCGGCCAGGACATTCGGCTGCGTTTCGCTCAAGCGCGCCGTGATGCGATTCAATTGCGGTGGGAACGTGTGCTGGAACAGCTTGAGCCGGTCGTGCGACGCCACCCCAAATTCCTGCACGCCCAGTTGCTGTATGGACGGGCCCTGGTTGAATCGGATCAACTCGCCCAGTTACCGACTTGGATCGACACTCTGCCGGCAGATGTCGAGGAACTGCCGGGATACTGGATCGTGATCGGCCGCTGGGCAGAAACAGCCGGTCGACCCGATGTCGCCGCGCACGCCTTCCTGGAAGTCCAGCGGATCGACGCGACGTCCTTCCCCGAACACTTGGCCGGCCTGCATCGCAGCCTGCTGGAATTGGGACTGCAGAACGACGCCCGCCGGGTCGAACAACAGATCGCGTGGCAGATCGGATTCCGTGATGCGTTCAAAATCTATCTGGATCGCGACAGTGAATCGCAAGTGTCCGCGTTGGCCGTTGCAAATGCCTTGGTCGACTTGGGGCGAATCTGGGAAGGCGAGGCTTGGGCGCGTCACGCGGTCGCATTGCCGAACGATCGCGTCGACGATCTCAAGAGTCGCTATCTGAGCATCCGATCGAAACTGCAACCCAGCACGCCTTGGATCCTGCCTGAATTCAATCTTGCCGCCGTGATTCGATTGTCCGGTGATGCCGATGCCCACAGCCTGATCGGATCGGAACACCGGCGCCCCCAAAGTCCCCGCTCGCTTCGCGTGAAAAGCCGCAGCCCGAGGTTTGAGAATGAAGCGGTTGCCCGTGGATTCATTCACACCTGCGAACTCGCTCCCGATGCGGAGGAGAAAGGACACTGGCTGCACCAGAGTTCGGGGGGCGGAATCGGCGTCATCGACTTCGATTTAGATTCCCGCCCCGATGTGGCGGCGGCGATGTTGGACGGTCGACCGTTGCAGCGCAATTCGTCGCCCAATCGCTTGTTTCGCAACCTCGGCGAAGAATTCGTCGACGTAGGGGAGAGCGCCGGGTACAACGACAGCGGTTTTTCCCAAGGCATCACGGTCGGTGACATCAACGGCGATGGATTTCCCGACTTGTTCGACGCCAACATCGGCCGCAATTGTCTGTTCATCAACAACGGCGACGGCACCTTTCGCGAGGTCGCACAGCAAGTCGGATTGGACGACGACTCTTGGAGCGTTTCCGCCGCGATCGCGGACTTGGATTCCGATGGAAACGCCGATCTGTTCGTCACCAACTACTGCGCCGGATCGCGACCGTTCGAGCAGGCCTGCTTCGAATCCGGTCGCTATTCGGCATGTGCGCCGCTTCTATTTGAAGCTGCCGGCGACCGGGTTTGGAAGGGCGTCGGCAACGGCAAAATGATGGAGATGACAAGTGAGTGGATCTCCCCGACGACACCGGGGCGAGGGCTGGGGTTGGTCGTCGGACAGATCGACCAGCGTGACGGTCTGGACGTCTACGTCGCCAACGACATGACGGTGAATCATCTTTGGTCCCCCGAGAAGCGCGACGGAAAATTCCACATGATCGACATCAGCTCGATACGCGGTGTGGGGGTCAACGGAAAATCCGAATCTCAAGCATCCATGGGCATTGCGTTTGGCGATGCCGATGACGACGGTGACTTTGATCTGTACCTGACCCATTTCGCGAAGGAGTATCACACGTACTACGAACAGGTGACGCCCGGTTACTGGTCGGACAAGTCCTATCCCAGCGGGCTTGCACAGCCCACCGTCCCCTTACTCGGGTTCGGTACCGAGTGGTGCGATTTTGATAACGACGGTGCCAAAGAATTGATCGTGACCAATGGGCACATCGATGATTTCCATCAAGCCGATGTCGCCTATCGCATGCCCGGCCAAGTCTTTCGCCGAACCACGCAATACCGCTGGGAAGAATGCGAACGCGACGACCTGGGCGGCTACTTTCAACACGATCACATCGGCCGGGCCTTGGCGATTGCCGACCTTGATTGCGACGGCCGAAACGACGCCCTGATCACGCACCTTTATGAACCGGTCGCGATGTTGATGAACCGCACACCCGATCCGGGCAGATTTATCCGCTTCAATTTGCAGAGCACTCGAACGCATCGAGACGCCATCGGTGCGATCGTCACGGTGACGATCCAAGGGCGCCGTTCGGTCGCGATGGTGACTGCCGGTGACGGGTACATGTGCAGCAATCAACGGACCGTTTCTTTCGGCGTCGGGCAGGCGGAGTCGGTGGAAGAGGTTTCGGTCCGCTGGCCCTCGGGCCAGACACAGGCGTTCGGGTCCCTGGATTCGTCGAACGAGTACTTGCTCGTAGAGGGATCGGAGGCGTTTCGGTATTGAACGTAGCGTCGCGGACAACAAGTCAGCATTGACGCCGTCGTTCCGACTCCATCGACGCCTCAGATCCGATCCACGATAATTGTCTTAAGAAACGCGCCGCCACATCACTGCGACCAGCCAAAACGAGAAGAAGAGCGTCGCCGTGTTCTCCGAACTCGGCGCACGCGAAAAAGCGAAGCTTTGCCCGCGCCGACCTCGGAGAGGACGGCGACTGTCCAGCCCACTCGAAAACGATGCTGCGGTAGACTACTAGTATCGTTCGGATTTCGAACGCTTCAGTTGATTGCTGCGAAAAAAGGTTGCCCCCATGGCGTCTGCCGGATCTACCGATTCATCTTCGACCAACAAACGCATCATTGTTGTGCTGATCGTGCTTCTTTCGCTGGCGGTCTTGCTGTGTGGCGGTCCGCTGACGTGGTGGTTTGCGCGGCGTTCCAACGCGACCGCCGAGGTCGCCGAGCGCCGCGAGGAGATTCTCTCGCGGGGCTTGCCGATCGACGATGTTTCGATGGAGGCGTTTCGCGCGCGCATGATGGGACACGAGAAATCCGAACGCTGGATGCGGGTGCTGGACGAAATCGATTCGCAGGTGTTCCACGAATCATGCCGCGGCGTCCCGGTGGTCGGTATGACCGAAGATGACGCCGATTACGTGTACGGCACACCCTACCGGTACAACGACGAAGTGCGCCAGTTTCTCGACCAATGGTCCGCCCTGCGCGCCGAGATTCATGAAATCACCGAGGGGACGGGGCCGATCTGGACGCGGGTCGAAATGGAATCCTTCAATACGCTCCTGCCCTACGTCCAATCGACACGCAGCGTGGCCCAATTACTGCAGCTAGAGTTCGAAGATGCACTCCGACGCGACGATCGACAACAGGCGTTTGAGAGTGTCCTGGCCGGTCTTGGTGTCGCCCGGACGCTTGAGAAAGAACCGCTGATCATCGCGCAATTGGTCGTGGTCGCCGTCCATGGGATGGCGCTAAAGCAATTGAAGCTTGCCATCGAGCTGGATCTTTTCGACGAAGAACAATTGAAACCAATCTTCGAGCAGTTGCGTGCCTTGGACGAATTCGGATCACGATACCGGCTGGCGATCGTGGGCGAACGGGCGATGTCGCAGCCGGTGTTCGACGATCTGCAACGTTTCGGCGATAACCTATCGGTACCGTCTGGCGGGTTCAGCCAACGGCCCATCGACGCACTCGCATCCCTCGACGTGATGGCCCAGGCGGAATCGATCGACACGGAGGATCTGTCCGAGTTCTTTGCGCAGACGACGGCACTCGATTCGCAGTTCAGCCAACAGATCGCCCAGGCCGGCTGGCTCAGGCGATTGGAGACCGTGTTGACCAGTCTGACCGTCCCGGCGCTGGGCGCCGTCGGCAAAGCTTTCGCACGGTCCGCGATGGAGAACCGAATCGCAAAAATCGGCGTCGGCCTGCGGCTGTACGAAAAACGCAACGGCGACTGGCCCGACGATCTGGACGTGTTGACCTCCGCGGACTTGGGCATCGACTTCGGCCCCATCGATCCCGTCGGCGGCAACCCGTTCGGATACCGTGTGGTCGACGGTCGCGCCGAAGTCTGGGGCTTCGATCCGCAACTGCCGACCGATGTCACGCCGCCAGAGCCGATCGACGTGTCGTCGCTCTCCGAGCATGAGCAGTACTTGAAGTACTGGTGGTGGACGTTGCCAGCGACCGAGTGATGCTGTCGTCGGGATCTGGCTGTATCGGATCGGTTGATCTACTAGCCCGCAGCGTAAGCAAGGGGCAAGGCGGATCCACTCGCTTGTGTTTCGCGCCGGGCCGGGCAATGCCACCTTGCACAACAAACATCGTGAATCACCGGTCCGTAGCTACCTTCGCCAGAAGGTGGATCCCCAGCTTTTCCACGCTCTGGCGAGCGTAGCTACGCCGAAGCGGATCCCCCGGGAGTTTCCACGCTCGCACCGAGCATCGCGACGTCATGGTCACCGCAAGTATTGCGTGTTGATCCCATAAACGCGGATCGCATTGTCACGCATGCCTTTCTTGACCGCCGCGTCGCCTTTGGTCATTAAAAACTCCTTGACGATTCTCACCACGTCATCGACGCTGCCGAAGTGGGTGCTGACGCCCCAATTGGTCGCAAAGATCACGCGGTCTTCGCCAAACGCCGCAAAACAGGGTTCCAGCACCGGAAGGTACGTCTGCAGGTCCGACGGGGCTTGTTCGACAAAGGGTTTGGTGCCGGCAAAGTTGACGATGCTGGAGATTTTCATGTAAACGTTTTCAAACTCGGCACATCGGGCGACGGCCTGTTTCCACTGGTCGCTGACGACGCCATCGACCATTTGTGCGCGAAAGCAGTGGTTGATTACGATCTTCAGTCGCGGAAAAGCTTGGGCCAATTCGACAACGTCGTCCGCGTGGGCGGAGGCGATCAGCAAGTCGACGACCATGCCCTCCTTTTCGAGTGTTGCGAGATTCTTGCGAGCCGTTTCATTGTTGAGGTAGCCGGCGAGTTCGTCGAACCGAAAACGGTAGCCGTTTAAATAGCCTGATTTCTTGTAGCGTTGATGATGCGTGGTGAAATCGGCGGCAGACAAATCACCCCGTGCGACGTAACCGCAAACCAGGTCCGACTTGGCTTGGTCGAGTAACCAGTCATTGAATTGATGCTGGTCCTGATCAACGGCCTCAACGACCAACGTTGATTGAATGCCCAACCGATCGGCGAGTTCGCGATAGTCTTCGGGGACGACGACCTGGCCCAGCGTATTCTTCGGCTCACGCTTGACCGTCCGGCTCTCCAACGCGATCTGCTCGTGACCCTTGAAGTGCGTGTGCGGGTCGATGATCCAAGGCTGCTGGGCCGAAGCGGTGACGCTCGTCAAAGCCAGGAAAACAAACGCGGCGGCGCGCGGTGAAACTTTCATGGGGATGCTTTGTCTCAATGGGAGGTGTCGTTCACACACGCCTCTTAATGTACTCACGTTCGCCCGCTCATGTGGGCAGCGTCCGGCACCCATCATTCCCACAGATCCCGGGCTGCTCCTCATCCGTGGGTACGCCTTGCCATCCGTGAGACGAACTCCGCCAAAGGTAGATCTCCGGCGTTTCCCACGCTCGCACCGAGCGTCGCGACGTCGAAGAAAGGCGAGACAGCTAGCCGGGCGATCGGTGATCGATCACAATTGTCGCCATGCACGAAATCTTTCAAATCGATCCGAATGCTTCCGAACAGGGACTGTGTGAGCAAATCTCGGCCGCGTGCGAGCGGATGGAGGAGATTTACGCCGACGGATTCTATTCCAAATTAACGGTGTACCGGCACTGGTCCAAGCACAACCCGGAATTGTCCGGCAAGATCGCTCGCCCCCGTGCTTATCGATGGTACTTGCGCCGTGAACTGTTGAAATTGGCTCGACGCGGGGCCGAAATCACGATCACGCGTTCACGTCCGCGGGTGGACCTGAATTCTCCGCAGTTGTTGGAGATGATCGATGAAACCGATTTCGATTTGACTCGTAAGAAAGTGTTCCTGTTCGGCCCCGAACGCAGCGAGCTTTCGATCAAGCGGTTGGAACACTACACGGGGACAAACGCGGAAGATTTCCAGCGTTACGTGCTGTTGACCAATTACAACATGCACATCGCGGCCTTCATCCGGCAGTTCCCCGATGCCGAGCGATCCAACCGTGACGACGTGCAAATGCCGACGCTGCATCATCGCGAAGAAGACAACCGCGGCATCAGCATCGTCAACATCGGGGTCGGCCCCTCCAACGCCAAGAACTTGACCGATCACCTGGCCGTGCTCCGTCCCGACGCGATGTTGATGGTGGGGCATTGCGCCGGCGTTCGAAACCACCAGGAGATCGGGGACTTTGTGTTGGCATCGGGGTACATGCGCGCCGACCATTTGCTGGACGAAGCTTTACCCCCGGCGGTCCCGATCACGCCAAGCTTTTTGCTGAATCGCGCGCTGGCCAACGCGCTCGACGCGGCCGAGTTGCCGTACCGGATCGGCGCGGTGTACACGACGGCTGATCGCAATTGGGAGCTTTCTTTGCGAACGGCATTGGATCACTTGCGGGTCAGCCGCAGCATCGCCGTCGACATGGAATCGGCAACCGTCGCGGCAAACGGATTCCGCTATCGAATCCCCAACGCCACGTTGCTATGCGTCAGCGACAAACCGCTGCACGGACAGCCGAAGCTGCCCGGAACGGCCAAATCGTTCTACGACGAAACCAAGCAGCAGCACTTGGCCGTAGCAACCGCCGCCATCACTAAGATCAAACAGGAGTATCCCGACGGGTTACCCAACAGCGATATTCGTGCGCCCGATGAATCTCTGCTGGAAGGTTCCGATGAGAACTCGGGGGTGAGTTGGTGAGTTGTTTAGGATTGCGGGCCGACCGCTGGGGTTTCCGGCAGCGCGTCGTGAATCGCCCGGATTCGTGCAAGATCCAGTGCCCCCCCCGATTCGGGAGACGCGTTCTCGTGCAACGACCAGATTTCGGTGAACGATGCCGACTCACCCGGCCGCAGCGTTTCGGTCGGTCCGATCGGTTCCAGTTCAACCGTGTGGCCGGTGGCGGGGGTCCACGTTGAAATTGTCAGTCCGGCCAGTTCACAGTAGTTGCGGTCGGGGTAGGTCGGAAACTGTTTGATAAACAATAATCCGCTCGGTTGTTGATGTGCCAGCCAACCGGCATAGCTGTCCATCCCCAGCTTCGGTGACGACGGTGGTCCGATGATCTCCAAAAAGCCGTCACGGATCCGAATGTTGTCATCCTGGGGCGCCATGCGAAGTCCGCCGCCGTCATAGCGGACATATCGATTGGGAAAACGAGGAAAGCCTTCCAGGGGGATCAACACGATGCCCGCTTGGTTTGCGAACGTGCGACTCCAGTGACAGTGCTGGACCGTTCGATCGGAAACATTGACGATGGTCTGGACGCAAACCAGACGCGAAGAATCTGGGGCGAGGGTGAATTCACGCTTTAGCGTGACCCCCGTCTGCTTGCCCGGCTTGCTGACCATCACCAGCGACAACGGTCCCGTTCGTTCCGTCGTCCACTCGCCAAAAAATGACTCGGTCCGTTTCGCGGCAATCTTCTCCGGACCGATGTCGAACCGACCGGCCGACGGAGCAGTGCCGCCGATTTCGGATTCCTCGCCGGTCAACTCATACCGAGAAACGAACAGTGCGTTTTGGCCACGCAGCGAATACTCCAACACGCGACCTCCGACTTGAGGACAAAACACAACCCGCGTCGAATCATTTTCCAACAACGGGCAATCTTGATAGATACCGAAGTCGACCGTCTGCGGCGTTGCGGTTTCCGCTTGGATCGGAGATGCAACGCACAGGGCAAACAGGAACAGCCCGCACAGGCAGGCAGTGCTGTGCAATCGGGTGTGAATCATTGCGGGTGACAGTGGAGGACGGTCGGGGCGGATAGAATGACAGACTGCAAGCCGATCCCATCTTGGTGACAACGACAGGCTGGAAGCCTGTCCCAGATTCTATGATCTACGAACGTATTGTACGCCCTTTGTTGTTCCGTTTTGACCCGGAATGGGCGCACGACCAATCGATCACCTGGGCAGACCGGGGAACGCGTGTTCCCGGATTGATCCGCCTGTCGTCGCGTTTGCACCGTGTGCCCGATCCCAGACTGAACATCGAGGTCGCCGGAATCCGATTCGAAAACCCGCTGGGATTGGCCGCCGGCTATGACAAATCCGGGCGTGCGATCGGCGCGCTGGCGTCACTGGGGTTCGGACACGTCGAAATCGGCTCGGTTTCCGCGTCACCGTCGGCGGGAAACCCGGCCCCGCGGCTTTGGCGCCTGCCAGCGGACGAAGCGATTTGCGTACACTACGGATTGCCCAACGACGGTGCCGCCGAGGTTGCGAATCACCTGGCACGACAGCCGATCACCGTGCCGCTGGGGATCAATCTGGTCAACACCAATCATGGCATCGGTGCAGAAGCCGACAGCGCCGACGAGGTGTTGGACGACTACGTGACTTCGGCGCGGACGCTGCAGCGGCACGCGTCGTACTTCATGCTGAACTTAAGTTGTCCGAACACACAGGATGGACGAGCGTTCTTTGACCAGCCGGGGCATCTGCGAGAACTGCTCGACCGATTGGCGTCGATTCCGATCGACGTGCCGTGCTTCTTGAAGCTATCTCCCGACTGGAACGACGCCGCGATCGATCGGATGTTGCAAACCGTTGATCCGTTCGAATCGGTGCAGGGATTCATGTTCAACCTGTCACCGAGTCGCAGGACCGGACTGTCGACACCACGTGAGGTTTGGAAAGAATGGCCCGGCGCGATTTCGGGACCGCCGACGGCCGATTGGATGGACCGGAGGATCGCAAACCTCTACCGACGCATGGATCGACAACGCTATCGAATCATCGCGGCCGGTGGAGTCCGCAGCGCCGAGGACGCGTACCGGAAACTCCGCTCGGGCGCGTCGCTGGTCCAATTGTTGACGGCCTTGATCTACCAAGGCCCCGGTGTGGTCCGGCGGATCAATCGCGGATTGTTAACAATCTTGAAGCGGGATGGCATCTCGCATTTGCAGGACATCGTCGGTGCCGATGTAGGGACAATGTAGGCATGTTGAGCATGCCATCCGTCACGCACCGCCTTAAGTTTATTGCTGACCAATCCCCTTGCGATCAACACAATGTTGGCAGACTCGTTTCACGGTTCCCCGGGGAGGGTTACTTTGAAAAACCGCACGACAACGTTGCCAGGAATTTCGCGATCGGTATCCGGTCACTTCAGTCGCAGCCACCGCAGCCCATTGAACATTTCGACGTGGTGCGGTTTGACCCGCAGCAACCAGCGGCCGCTGCGGAAGACGACGGTCGATCGCGTCCGGCTGACCGGCTCGTCAAACGTATTCGTCTTGGTCGTCGTGTACGGGGTCCATTCGGCACGGTTGCTGGCCTTGCAGACTTCCACCTGAATCCCCTTGCCGATTCGAAACGACTGCATCGCACATTCCTCCCTGGTTGGATGATCCGTCGAGCATCCACCGAGTCTGCGACACGGTTGGTCAAACGCTATGATGTGCGGCTTCGCGGCTCTCACGGGCAGCCGCCAAACCCCGCCGCGCGCGTTGGAGCATCGTGTCGTCTGCGACTCGATGTGGCTCGCCGACAGATGGGGAAACGATCACCGACGCGGCAACAATCAATGAAGAAAGGGAACTCACCATGATCCACAACTCGATGACAATCGTCTTCCGTCATTGGCTGCCGGCCCTCCTGACGCTTTTCTGCTTTGCGTCTGCCGGACTCGCTCAGCAGTATCAACCGCCTCGGTGCGAGATCGTGCCGTTGGCCGATCATGAAGTGTCACTGCGGATCGATGGCCACGAAAAGTTGCGGTGGCATTATGGTGATCAGTATCCGCGACCATTCTTTTATCCGTTTAACGGACCGTCGGGAGAAACGTTGACGCGGATGGGGCACCCGGGTGCGCAAAACCATGACCATCACCGATCGGTGTGGTTTGCCCATCACAAAGTCGACGGCATCAATTTCTGGGGCGATGGGACGGGAACCAGAATCCGTCAAACCCATTGGTACCGCTATCGCGATGGCGATGATGAAGCCGTCATGGCGACGCACCTGGTCTGGATCGACCAAGAAGGAGTCGAGCGGATGCAGCAAGACGTCGTCGTCGCACTGTTGCCGATCGAGGGCGAGCAGCACGCCGGAGAACACGCGATCGAGTTTCAGTTGACGTTTCGGCCTGGAGAAGGCCGCCAGAAAGTGACGTTGGAGCAAACCAATTTCGGCGTCTTGGCCGTCCGCGTTGCCGCCAGCATCTCGGCCTACTTCGGCGGCGGACGATTGACCAACGATGCCGGCCTACAAGGGGAACCGAAGCTGCACGAACAACGGTCGCGATGGATGGACTACTCCGGGCCGATCGCGGTGCCCGGGTCACAGGGCAGAACGATTGTCGAAGAAGGGATCACCTACTTTGATCACCCCAACAATCCGGGCTACCCGACGCACTGGCACGTGCGTCAAGACGGCTGGATGGGGGCGGCACCGGGCATGAAAACGGCGATCGATGTCAGCGACGAGAGTCCGTTGGTGCTTCGCTACCTACTGTACGCCCATTCGGGACCGGCTGAACTGGAGCGTGCCGAACAGGTGCAGGAAGCTTTCATGAAACGTCCGGGGTTTCGCGTCCGTGCGCCTGGCAAAGACGAACCGCACCGGCAATATGAAGTGGAACGGGTGCGGGAGTGAGAAAGGGGGCAAAACGATGGGGGCAAGACAATAGGGAAGGCAGAATGATGGGGGGCAGAATAATGGGACGATAAATGATGTGAGGATGAATGATGTGGAAAGCCAGCCTAACGTCATCGTACGACCGAACAGCGAGGATTGATCGCACTCGTTATTCCCCCTTCGTTCTGCCCATCATTTTGCCCCATCATATTGCCCCATCGTTTTGCCCTCATCGTTTTGCCCCCTCGTTTTGCCCTCTTCTGCAGCACATCATCATTCTGCCCCGAATCATTCTGCCATCCGATGAAGGATTCAGAGCTACGGTCAAAATGAGATTTGCCATAGACGACCGCCGGACATTGGCGCGGGCCTGCCACTGGTTGGGGATCGCCGGAAAACGTGTTAAAAGTATGGCCGGTTGGATTACTTGAGTTTGTTTCCCGAGAGCACTTCGATGCAGCAACGTAGACTTGGACGCAGTGGAATCGTCGTCAGTGACATCTGTATGGGCACGATGACGTTTGGGCTTCAATGCGACGAAGCGCTCAGTCATCGCATTTGCGACACGGCCTTTGACGCCGGGATCGATTTTTTTGACGCTGCTGAAATCTATCCTGTCCCGCCGTCGGCCGAACGCGTCGGCGTGACCGAACAAATCGTGGGCCGCTGGTTGAAGACGAAACCACGTGAATCGGTGATCGTCGCGACCAAAGTGACCGGCCCCGGTCACGGCTGGTTTAAGCCACCGGTTCGCCACGGAAAGACCGCACTGGATCGAACCCAAATCATTCAGGCGTGTGAAGATTCACTCCGTCGACTCGGCACGGACTACATCGATTTGTACCAGACCCACTGGCCCGATCACGGAATGCCGTACGAAGAGGTGCTGGGGGTGCTGACGGAGCTGCGCGACGAGGGCAAGGTGCGTGCGATCGGCGCCAGCAACGAGACCTGCTGGGGCATGATGAAGGCGTGCTGGGCGGCGGACGTCTGTGACGTCGACCGCTACGAAACCGTGCAGAACAATTTCAGCCTGATCAATCGTCGCTGCGAAAGTGAACTGGCCCAGGTCTGCCGTCGCGAAGGCATTTCGCTGTTGCCCTATTCGCCGCTTGGCGGGGGCGTGTTGACGGGCAAGTACCAGGACGGCCCACCGCCGGGGGCCCGCTTTACCGACTACCTGACCGGCGACGGCGAACGACAAAAGCGGATGGCAAAGCGGTTCGTCAACGACCGCACGCTGGAAACCACCAGGCGGTTGACGGAAATTGCCGAAAGCATCGGCGTTAGCGTCACGGCCTTGGCGGTCGCTTGGAGCCGCCAGCACGATTTCGTCGCCTCGACCATCATCGGCGCCACCTCGGTCGAACAACTCAACGAATCGCTGGAAGCCCGCGACCTGATCCTGACCGACGAAACGCTGGCGCGAATCGATGAGGTGGATTTCGAAATCCCCAACCCGATGACCGAAGACGGGCTGCGTCGGCTGTAGTCGTACCGCGGGCCCGCGAAGTGATCACGGCGCCTCCATCTCAAACGCGCCGTAGGACCAGGTCACCGTTGTCGGCGGGTGCAACACGGTTTGGCCGATGCCTTGGTTGGCGAACTCTCCGTCGACCTTGAACGTCCAACCCTGCGTGGCGTCGGTTTGCACGTCGCCGATCGAATCGACAAACGCGGTCGTTCCGCTGCCCGAGACGCTGACCGGGACTTGATCGACCATCCGCATCACCGATTCCAAGGTCGCCCCGTCGGCGACATCAGGGACTTGGATCGATTGCTTGTCCGTGTCACCGGACCGGATCTCGATGGTGACGACGCCGACATTGGCATCGGCCGCCGGTGGCGGCGGGGTACGATCGCAACCGACAGCGATGAATGTGATCAGGAGGCCGGTCGATAGGTTGAAAAGTGTGCGCATTAAACGAAACCGCCGTTGAGATGCGAGGGAGAATTGTGGGCGCTAATGCCAGCACGCTGCGTAAGCAAGTGGCCGGCGGGGCGTGTCTGAGCGGATGATTGGCCGCTCGCTGACGCGTCCCGCTGGCAGTTCATGCTAGCACGCTGCGTAGGTAAGTGGCCCGGCGGGGCGTGCCTGAGCGGATGATAGGCCGCTCGCCGACCGGCTTGTTGATTTAGTGAGCCGACGGCGCTAGCCGCGGGCCTAGCGGTGCCAGCATCGCCCTTCGAGGCCCGTGGCTAGCGCCATCGACTCACTCTTGTTTCGGTTGCGATTAAATCAACAGACCGTGACACGTCCCGCTGGCGGTGCGCTCAGTTGGTGTGGATCGAACTGCCGTCGGAGAGCTTGCTGAGGAAGTCCGGCATGATGCCGACGTAGCAATTGCAGTGCTTGCAAACGCTGGCCGCGGCACTGATCGCGACGCCGCAACGTGAACACGGACGCAGCTTGGGTTCGCGTTTGACGGGCGGTGCGGGTGCCGCCGGTGCATCACCGAGGATTCGCACCACGGCGGTGTCGGTCACGTCTTGACGCACTTGATATCCGAAAACGAATTTCTCGCTGCATCGCGGGCAGCGGACCGTTTCACCGATCAGATTCGTCCCGCCACGCAGCTTATGTCCGCGTGGGCATCGGCATGTGATTCGTTCTTGTTTATCCACTTAATCGTTCCCCTCGTAATTGATGCGAATCCCTTCACTCTCCTTTCAACCCCGATGATCCGGGCAGGTTTCGGATGGATTCGGGGCGCGGAATCATCCGGCGCCGCCCATTCAGTCGTGGCGGATTCAACCAGACCAGCCTTCCTGCCCGCAAACCCCCGCATGGGTGTCCACGTCTGCTGCATCCTTTCGTCGGACAGGGGTCTTTATCGGACACTGGGCAGCGGTTTCTTTGCGGTGCTAGACTGAACTACACTGACGGAAACCATCCTGCCATAGCACCGGTCGAGCCCCGTGATGAAACCCCGAAATCGCACCTTACCCGCCGCCATTCTGCTGTCCGGTTCGATGCTCTTTTCCGCACACGCGTACCTCGCATGGGGCGAAGAAAAACGTGCCCCGGCGCCAAAATTTTCTGCCGATGCCACCCAAGGCATTTTTTTCGACTCCGTGGGCGATGCGATCCGCGGCGAGCGACCAACCCTGCAAGAGCTGCGAAAGAAAATCGCCCCGCCTGCAGCGGCGGCGTCCACCACCCCCGAGGACGGTAGCAAGGCGAACGCCGGGCCGTGGGACAAGTTGATTTCCCCGACTTCGATCGAGGACGAGATCAAACGGGTGAAATTGCATTACGATTCCGTCGTCACCCAGCCCGGGCCGTTCAAGAGCGGCGGCTACCAGGACGCGCGGTTGGACTTGATGGTGATGAGCAGCCTGTTTGCGATCATCACCGAGTACCAGGGCGACGTGCGGTGGAAGGACGACGCGGCCATCGCCCGCGACCTGTTGGGACGAACGGCGTTCAATTGCAACGCCGGCACCAACCAGGTGTTCAACGAAGCGCGGGCGAGAAAGGACGATTTGCAGGACTTGATGTCGGGCACCGGACTGCGTAGTGGAAAAGCAGAGGAGAGCAACGATTGGGCGTCGATCGCCGACCGCGCGCCGTTGATGGAATACGCCGAAATCTTGAAGGAACAACTTCGCACCGCCACCAACAGTGCCGACGACGTCAAAGCCGAACCGAGCGATGTCCGCCGTCCCGCCGAATTGCTGGCGATCATCGGCCGCATCCTTGTCGCCGAAGGCATGGATGATGCCGATGACGACGACTATGTCGCGTTTAGCAATGCGATGACGAAAGCCGCTCAGGGTGTCACGCGTGGCTTGGAACTGGACGATTACAATGTGATCAGCCAAGCCGTCGGCGCGGTCACCCAGTCCTGCGATGACTGTCACGGCCAGTACCGCTGATCAGCCTTTCTTCTTGAGCGTCATCATGTATTCCACGATGTCGACCAATCCTTGCTGACCGGTGATGTGATGCAGATTTTCCGGCATGATCGATGTGTCGCTCTTCTTGATCGTCACCACCTCTTCGCCGGGGATCGTTCGATCGATCGCATCGGCCGTTCGGATCACGATCTCGTTGTCGGTCTGTGAAATCTTTAGCCCCGTGATCACTTGGCCTTCTTCGGTCAACACGCTGAAGTTTTCATAGTTGTGGCTGATCCCCGCGCTGGGGGCCAACACAGCCGTCAGCATCGCTTCGCGTGAGAGCTTGGTTCCGATCTCGGACAGATTCGGCCCGACGTCTTTGCCGTAGTCATTGACGATGTGGCAGTTGGCGCAAGTTGCTTCGCCCCGAAACAACTTCAACCCCGCCGCAACATCGCCGCGCAGTTGGGCCAATTCATCGATCGGCGGCAACGGTTTGGCGTCCTTCAATGCCGGTTGCGGTAACACTTTGGCGGCAGCATCACGGATGCCGCCGTCCTTGCTGCGTGCCAGCAACGCGCCGGCGACAAGGAACGTGTCACCGACGAGTTTTTTTTCGGTTGCCAATGCGACCAACCGTTTTTCCCCGTCGTTGGATTTCGCCAATCCGGTGACGGCGGCACGGCGTTGGTCGTAAGGACGCTCCGCGTCGCTGACGATTTCGGCAAGGAAATGGTTCGCGCGCCCGTTGCCGAGCAAACCCAGCGTCTCGATCACCGCGACCGCTTGGCCGGTTGAATTCAACCGACGGCGGATCGCTTTGCGTCCGGCGTCCAGTTCCAACAACAATGCGGCCGATTCGACCGCCGCCGATCGGTCGTCACCGACCAACGTTTTGACCAACTGGGTTTCAATCCCATCGGGTTTGAAACGCTTGACCAATCGCATGAACTCCGGCGTCCCCTGGCTGCGTCGGATCTGCCGCATCACCGCCTCGGCGACCGCCGGATCCGACCGATAGTCGTAATCGCTGATCCGCTCAATCGCGCGAACGATCACAGCGTCTTGGCGGGCCTGGGCCTGGTCGGCCCGTGAGTCGTTTTCGGCAGACCGCGCCTGCGGCGGGACAAGAAATAGGAATGCAACGGTCAAAATCAACGAGTGAACTTTCATCGTCATCGGGGGAAGGTGGGGACAACGGTCGGGCAAATATCAACGAACCCAATGCGTTCAGGGAAGTAGACGCTTCAGCGCCGCGTCTCGAACGTCCGCGCCATGAAATTCAAGACTGCGGAAGTAGCGATCGGTCTCGTTCAACGGGCGTTTCGGATCGGCGATCAATGCGACCATCGCATCGGCTGCCTTGGGGGCCCGCACGCGCCACACCAGGTCTCGGCCGGCGGGGGTGTCCCAGCGTCCGTCGACGGCTTCCAGGTAAGCATCGAAACACTCGGCGGCGCGCACGTCGCTGCCGATTCCCAGTGCTTCCAGATACCAACGATCTTGTCCATCGTAGGACGTCGCCAGTTGGGCCCACAGCGACGGCATGGCATCGCTGGTGTCATAACGCAGTGCGACCGCAAGCTCGCGTCGGACCGCCGCGGACGGGTCATCGACCGCATCGGCCAACCATAGCGAGGGTTGGTCGGTCAGCTGCTTGGCCAATCGGATCGCCGTGATTCGGAGATCGGAATTCGCATCGGCCAGTGCCTCGGCGACGTAATGTTCGCCACGTCCATCGATCTTGCCCAGCAACCACAGCGCGCGGGCACGCAGGCGTGGATTCGAATCGGCGTAGAGCTGCAGTAGTGCGGGTTCAGCCTTTGGGCCCATCGCGTGCAGCGACCGCCAAGCCCGCGCCCGCACCGCCAGAGTCGGATTTCGCAGCGCTTCGACGGCTCCGCCGGGCGTCGTGAAATCAAACGTCGGGATCTTGTAATCCGTTCCCGGTGGGGCCAATCGGAACAGCCGTCCGCGATCGGAGTCGCCTTGGCGGTGTCCTCCCACGCCGGGATCGTACCAATCGGTCACGAACAGCGAACCGTCCGGTGCGGTGCAGACGTCGGCGGGCCGAAACCAGCGATCGACGGTTCCTGTCATCAGCGGTTCGATCGTCGCGGAGTATCCGGCGCCGTCGGGTTTGGAGGGGTAGGCGCGAACCATGTTGGGGCCGGGGTCGCAGTGGATGATCTGGTCCCAGAATCGCTCGGGCAACAAGCGGCCTTCGTAAAAGCAGATGCCGCTGGGCGACCCGGCGCCGGTTTGCAGCATGTTGGGGACGACGCCGGGGTCGTTCAGGTGCCAATGGCGGTGCATGATTTCGTCTTCCTGATTGATCCGCGGTTCGCGCCAGCCGCCGCCGGTGATTTCGTCACGATAGCCGTAATTGCCGTGCTCCATCACAAAATTGATTCGGGTGCCACGGTTTCCGTCATCGTCGTTGTCGCTTTGCCAAAGCGTGCCGAACGAATCGACGGTCGTTTCCCAGTTGTTGCGAAAGTTGTGGGCCAGGACTTCGAAGTTGCCCCCGTCCAGATCACAGCGAAACGGCATGCCGCCCAGCAGCGGCGCCCCGTTGTCGACCACCGCCCGACCGTGAATGTCGATGACCGTTTCGCCGTCGGAGTCTTTGACCTGCTCGCCGGTGTTGCCGAAATTCCAGTAGAGTTTTCCGTCGGGGCCGAACAAGAACGAGTGACCGGAGTGGTCGTGTTGCGGATTGCCGACACCGGTGAACATCGCGTTCTTGCTGTCCGGCACGTCGTCACCATCGGAATCGACGAATCGCCAGACGTTGGGCGAAGCGGTCACGATGACATCCGCCCCGGTCGCATTTTCGAGTACGCAAATGCCCATCGCCGAATCGATGTCACGGCCCTGGTAAAACGTCTTGGCATCGTCCATGACCCCGTCGCCGTCGGTATCTTCCAGGATCAGGATCCGATCGCCTTCGGGACGCGATCCCTGGTTGCCTCGATAGTTCATCACGTCACAGACCCAGACGCGTCCGCGCGAATCGATGTCCAGATTCGTCAGGCTGCGGAGCATCGGTTCGCAGGCGGCGAGCGTTGCTTCCAGGCCGTCGGCGATGGTGATTCCCTTGATCGCATTGCCGGGGTCGCGTTGGTCGCCGTCGATTGCATTGTCCGGGGCGCTGCCGAGGGTTGCGGGGGCGGCACCAGAGTAAACCGCCAAACGAACGCTCGTGGTTGCCCCTCCATTCTGGCTCGTTCCGCCGGTGTCCAATGCGCCGGTCACCGTCAGCCGATTGAAACCGGAGGGGAGTTTGAAATGGATCACGCTATCGGCGTGCGTTCCGATGGCATTTTTTCCGATCACCTGGCCGTCGACCGACCAGGGTTTTCCGCTGCAATTGGCGTTCTTCCTGACGCTCCCCCAACCGCTGGTCGCCGATTGCCAGCCCAATTCGACCAGCGACATTGATCCGTCCGGACCGTGAATGGTCGGATCAACCCAGTCCACCCAATCGCATGCAAAGCCGTCTCCGCCGTCGTCAATGATCAAATACAAATCCGACACGCCCTCGATCGACGCATCGATCTCGACACGGTGCCGCTTCGTTTCGCTGGTCAGTCTTCCGGAGAGATAGATCGGCTTGGCGGATTCACGTTCACTCGTCTTTTTTTTTTCCGCCGTCAGCTGAAACCGCTCCGCAGTGGCTTGCTCATCAAAGTCCTTGGGACGGTCGTAGTCTTGATTTTCCAGCAACCGTTTGATCCCGACCGGTTCCTTGCCGAGTGAAGACCCATCCGGACCGATGGTTTCCCCGGCGGTCCAGCGGATCGCGTTGGTCACCAGGCGTCGAACGTCGTCGTTGCCCCAGTTCCAATGGTGATGACCACCGGTGAATCCGAAGGACCGGCCGCCATCAGGACGCTCGTAAGCCCAGGCGACCGTTTGGGGCTCGCCCGCGGCGACGCTTTTGCGGACGTGCGGGTTGCCGCTGTGATCGCCATCGGGTCGCTTCATCGTGTGAGCAGGGGCGACCGCGGACAAGATCGGCGTCACCTTGCCAAGCTCGGTGAATCGTAAGTGGAAATACCACTCATCGTCGGTCGCAAACGGCTGGACGCCACGTGTGATCGCGTGGTCGGGCAGCGACTTGAACTCCGCCACCCAGTGCGGATTGACGCTGTAGTTGATCTCGAAGTGCCCGCCCAGCAGTTCCTCCCAGTCTTTGCCCGATTCGCCCGGCAGCATCTCGACCGCGTAGTGCAAACACACCAGCCCGACGCCTTCGGAGAGACGTTTGCGGAGCTGGTCGCGGTGGTCCATCGCGACGTGACGTCGACCGCCATCGCTGTAGATCACGATCGTGTCCGCTGTGGCGATCTGTTCGTCCGACGGCCAGCCGCGGACCAGGGTGACTTGGGCAGCCTCACTGCTTTGCTCGATCGCGTCTTGCAGGATTCGCAGCCCGGCGAAGTGTTCGTGGGCGCCGTAGCGGTGCGAGGGTGCCCCGGCGACCATCAAGATCTGTTTCTTCTCAGCATCGGCCGCAACCGCGGATGCCGCCAGTCCGCCGGCACACACGCAAAGCATCACTGGAGCGAGAACGAGAACCAGCCGAAGTCGATGTCGACACATCATTTCAAAAAGTCTCAAAAGGCGGGGCGGGGAAGGGGGCGGAAATCGCACAAAGTCGCGGGTGATCGATCAGTTTAGCAACAACCGCAGCAGAGGTGGGGCCACTGGTTTCAGGTTTCGGGTTTCAGGTTTTCACCCGACCTTTTCTTGTCACGCATTTCCTCGTCCGGTTCCCCTGCTCTTGGTCGCGTTTCGACGCCCCCCCAACTCCCAACTCCCAACTCCCAACTCCCAACTCCCAACTCCCAACTCCCAACTCCCAACTGACGCGAAACTTGAAACTTGAAACCCGAAACTTACATCCTGGTTGACTTGGGACGCTCGATGCGGTCGAACTAATGCATGGAAATCGACCGACAACGTATTCAAGACGACTTGCGAGGGATCGTTCGCGGCGACGTGATGTGCGATTCCGTCTCGACGACGTTGTACGCGACCGACGCAAGCATTTATGAAATCCAGCCGATCGGCGTGGTGCGGCCGCGTTCGGCGGCGGACGTGGTCGCGTTGGTGCAGTATGCCAGCGAACAGGATCTGCCGATTCACCCACGAGGCAGCGGCAGCGGCGTATCGGGGGAATCGGTCGGCCCCGGACTGGTGGTCGATTTTTCGCGATACATGCGGCGGATGCAATTCGATCCGCTGAAATCGGTGGCCATGGTGCAAGCCGGCCTGACCATCGCCGAACTCAATCGCAATTTGAAACCACTGGGCCGCTGGTACGGCCCCGATCCGGCGACCCGCAGCATCACGACGATGGGCAGTGTGTTGGCGATCAACGCCTCGGGCAGCCACTATCTGCGTAGCGGTTCGGCCCGCGACAACATCGAATCGCTGCGATTCGTGACCGTCGACGGCGAGTTGCTGGATGTGTCGAAACATCATCCCAACGATCCGGGAACGCTGGGACGTCTGGCGCGCGGATTGATGGAGATTCAAACGCAATATCAAAGCTGCCTGGAACACCTCAACGACGCGCCGCCGGCGCGGGGGGGCTATCGATTCGACTCGCTGGTCGACGATTTGGGACGCGTCGATTTGGCCAAATTCCTGGTGGGGACCCAAGGGACGCTGGGACTGATCGTCGACGCGACGGTGAAAACCGAACCGATCCCCAAGCACCGCGGCGTGGTGATGCTGTTCTTTCACCGCTTGGAATCGGCCGCCCGATGTGCCGTGCGTTCGTTGGGTTACGGGCCGGTGGCGTGCGACTTGATGGGGCGACGGCTGCTGGGGATTGCGCGGGAGACTGAACGACAGTTTGAGAGCGTGTTGCCGCAGGAAGCCGAAGCGATGCTGTTGCTTGAGCTCCAGGGAGATTCACTTGCGGAACTGACCGACCGCATCGAAATCCTGCGTGAAGATCTCTCGCACGGTCCCGATTCGGCCTTCGTCGCCCACGCGGCGACCGATCAAGCGACCCGTGATCGATACTGGGCGTTGTGCCGGCGGGTCACGCCGCGACTGAGTCGATTGAAGGGCCCGGGGATGCCGATTCCGTTTACCGAAGACATCGCGGTACCGGCGGAGAAGTTGCCCGAGGCGTTGGCGGCGATTCAAAAAACCTTGCGTGACAATGAATGCACGGCGACCGTGTTCGCCCATGCCGGCCACGGTCATTTGCATGTCCGCCCGTTTATCGATCTGTCGTCCGCTGACGAACGCAAAAAGATTCGGCTCGTCGCCGAGCAGGTGGCCGAAGTGGTCTGGAAATTCAAGGGGCACGTCAGCGTCGAACACGCCGCGGGGTTGAGCCGCAGCGCGTTGTTGCCGAAACAGTTCGGCGACTTTTGGCCGGCGATGGGCCAAATCAAACGCCTGTTCGATCCGCATCACCGGCTGAACCCCGGCAAGCTGTTTGGCGCGGTGCTTCAGCAGCCCAATGAAAACATCCGTCCGATCGGCGAATCGATCGAGGTGTCCACCGAAACGCGAACACTGATCAAAGCCACCGACCGGATCGTCCAAGTCGCGCGACTGCAAAACAGCGCGGTTCCCGAGCTGCCGGTGCTGCAACAGTGGTCGCCGGGCGAGATGATCGACGTCGTCGCGCAGTCCTGCAACGGATGCGCGCGGTGCAGAACGACGGCACGCTCGGAACGTCAGTGTCCGGTGTTTCGAGCGACGCGAAGCGAAGAGGCCTCTCCGCGGGCCAAAGCGAATTTGTTGCGTGGCGTGTTGAGTGGAAAGATCGACGTTGAAGCACTCACCGGTGACCGCGCCAAAGCGGTCGCGGACCTCTGTTTCAATTGCCATCAGTGCCGCGTCGAGTGCCCGGCGACGGTCAACATTCCCAAAATCGTCGGCGAGCTGAAGGCCCAGTATGTGGCCACCAACGGGCAACCGCTGTCGGACCGATTGCTTTGTCGGCTGGACACCATCGCCGCGATCGGGTCGCGGTTTCCCTGGATCGCCAATCTGCTGATCCGCAACGGATTCTCACGCTGGCTGGCGGACAAATTGTTTGGCTTGTCCGCGGCGCGGGAGTTGCCATCGATCGCATCGGGCAGCTTCATGCGATATTCCTCGCGCCGACGCTGGACGAAACAGCCGGCCGGTGACGGTGCCAAGGTGCTGTATTTTGTCGACCACTACGCCAACTATCACGATCCCGACCTGGGACGTGCGCTGGCGGAGGTCTTGCAACAAAATGGCATTGCGATCTACGTGCCCACGTCCCAGACCGGTAGCGGCATGGCGCGGATCACCGCTGGCGACTTGAAAGGTGCCCGACGGATCGCCCGCAAGAATGTGCGGATGTTGTCCGAAGCAGTCCGATCGGGGTACCAAATCGTCGCGACCGAACCCTCCGCCGTGCTGTGTTTGAAACACGAGTACCCCAACTTGCTGGACGACGAAGACGCCCACCTGGTGGCCCGCAACTCGTATGAAGCGTGCGAGTTTCTGCGCGGGCTGCATGCCGACGGAAAACTCGATCGCCAGTTCCAATCGGTCGACCTGGAATTCGCCTATCACCGCCCCTGCCACTTGCGTGTTTTGGATCCGGACATCGCGTCGATCGAGTTGTTGAATCTGATCCCGGGCATGCGGGTCGATCACGTCGAAGGCGGATGCAGCGGGATGGCGGGAACCTGGGGATTGCAGCGCAAGAATTATCGCAATAGTCTGCGCGTCGGCTGGCCCATGATTTCGGCGATGCGCGGCAGCGGACGGCGGCTCGCCTGCACCGAGTGCAGCGCCTGTAAAATGCAGATCGAACATGGCACCCAACTCCACACCATTCACCCCCTGAAACTGCTCGCGTACGCCTACGGCCGACTGCCGAAGGTCGGCGAGGAACTCGGATTGCCGCCCCGATGAGCGCCACAGTGTCGATGCAGATTTTGCTGTTTGCCGGTGTCCGTGACGCCGCCGGCTGTGACGTCGTCGAAGTCACGGTCGACCCGCCGGCGACCGCGGCGATGTTGATCGATGCCGTCGCGGCACAGGTCCCCGCGGCGGCTCCACTGATCGGCGTCAGTCGGCTGGCCGTCGATGGCCGATACGTCGCCGGCGATCACATCGTCGAGCCTGGCGACGCAGAACTCGCATTGATCCCGCCGGTCAGCGGCGGCTAGGGGCGACCGAAAGCAATGATTGACATTCGCCTGGTACAGACACCGATCGAGCTGTCGGATTGGTCGTCCAAGATCGACGACCCGGACACGGGCGCGCACGCTTGGTTCGCCGGTGTGACGCGGCGGAAAACGACCACCAAGGCCGGGCGCGTCCGCATCACCCAAACGCTCCACTACCAGGCCCATGAATCCATGGCCCTGGTGCAATTGCAACAACTGGCCGAAGAAGCCAAGCGGACCTATTCCCTGGCCGCCGTGGTGATCGTGCACCGCTTGGGCGAAGTCCCCCTGGGCCAGGCGAGCGTGCTGGTCGGATGCAGCAGCGCCCACCGCCGCGACGCCTTTGCGGCACTGCCCTGGATCATGGACCGGCTGAAAGCGGACGTGCCGATCTGGAAACGGGAGACCTTTGCCGACGATTCGACCGAGTGGATTCATCCATGACGCGACGGATCTACTTGGACCATGCCGCGACGTGCTATCCGAAATCGCCGCTCATCCTGGACGCGATGCACGAGTTTTCGACACAGCACGAGGCGGCGGTCGGCCGGGGAGCGTATCGGGCATCGCAACAGGCCGGCCAGATCATCGCGCGGTTGCGGCGCGAGATCGCTGCCTGGATCGGCGCCGCCGACGACCAAGAAGTCTCCCTGCACTCCGGCGGCACGGCAGCCTTGAACGCAGGCCTGCTGGGGATCCTGACAAGCGGAGATCACGTGGTCACGACGGCGGCCGAACACAACAGCGTGCTGCGGCCCCTGCAACATTTGGTCGCCAACGGTTCGATCACCTGGACCGTGGTGCCGGTCGATGCACAGGGTCAAGTCAGTGTCGATGACGTGCTCTCGGCCGTCACACCCCAGACACGCATGGTCGCGGTCGTCCACGCCGCCAACGTCAATGGTGCCGTCCAGCCGGTCGAAGCGATCGGCAGGCGGCTGGTCGATCAGTTCGATCCACCGGCCAAGCCGCTGTTGTTCATTGACGCCGCCCAAACCTTCGGTCACCTGCCGCTTTCGGTCACCCAGGCCCACATCGACGTGTTGGCCGCCCCGGGACACAAGGGAGGCTCCGGGCCGCTGGGAACCGGATTCTTGTACGTCCGCCGCGAAGCCCAAGACCGGATCCGCCCCACCGTGTTTGGCGGGACCGGCACGCGTTCGGAATCGCTGGAGATGCCGAACGACTATCCGGCAAGTTTTGAAGCCGGCAATCTGAACGTCCCCGCCTACGCCGGATGGCTGGCCGGCCTCCGCAGCCGACGCGCTGGCACATCGCCGCAGAAAGCGCTCGAGACATCGCGCGACCTATTGGCCGAACTGGCGAGCGAACTCTACAGGGGGCTGGAACAGGTTCCCGGCGTCCGTGTGATCGGACGCCCCCGCGTTCCCGTCCTGCCGGTGGCCAGCATCGCGATCGACGGGTTTGCGGCCGGCGATGCGGCCATGATTCTGGACAGCGAATTCGGGATCGAAGTCCGCTCGGGGTTGCACTGCGCGGCGTTGATCCACCCGGCGATCAAATCGCCCGACGACGGAACCGTGCGAATCAGCTGCGGCGAAACGACGACACGAGAGGAGCTGGAACTGCTGTTCGATGCATTGGACCAGCTCTGTCGGTGAAACGTAGCTACCTTCGCCAGAAGGTGGATTCCCATTCGGCTCGTTCCATGGCTCCGCCTTGGAACGCAATGCCAGAGTGGCTCCGCCACCCGCGATCATTCGTCGACTCACAGCAGCCATCGGCCGACGAAACACGAGTGACATCAGCCGATTCGTGCAAGCGTTCGGGCCACAGCAGCGTTCGGGCCACATCGTCAGTGGAGACCCGTAGGCTGGCGCCAAACGGCTGATCCCGGCAGGGTTTCGCGGAATCGAAAACGCGACCGAATCGAACGATTTTGAAACAGCCCAGGCGGAGCCTGCAGAACCAATGGCCCAACCGAGCCGACTTGCGTTCTGCCCGCCGGGTCACTCGCCGAACACGACGGCTTGGTACAGGTGGAACGTGCCTTCGCCGTCCAACCCGATCCGCACGTATTGGGCCTTGGTGCCGTCGGGAAAGTCGATCATCCAGTCGCCCTTGAGCTTGTCGGCTTTCCAAACCTGTCGGTAATCCTCACCATCGGGACTGACCCAAACCGTCAATCCTTTGGCACGCGAGTGGAATTGACTGGACAATCGATTCCGCAACAGCAAGTGCTTTAGCGTTGCCGTTTCGTTCAAGCGGATCGTGACGTAAGGCGACTTTGCATCGTGGTCGCTGTGAAAGGCAAAATCGAAACCCTCTCGCCCGACGGGCGTCAGCAACAGATGGGGATCGGAGTTCCAGGAGTTGTTGCCGAAGTGAGGGCCGAGTTTGATCGCGGCGTCGTGAGAGATTTCGACGGCGCCGTTGTGCGTCCGCAGCTTCGGTTCATTGCGATACTTGGCGCTGGTCCAACCCCGGCGAGAGACCTTGGTGATGTCGCGTTGGGAGGACAGGTAAGCGATCAAGTCGAGTGCCTGGATCGGCGCGATTTGTTTCAGCAATCCTTCCGGCATGGAGCTGGCTTTCATCGGTTTTTCGATCTCGATGTCATCGATCGGAATGTCGACTTGCTTTCCGTTGGCGATCCCCAGGGAAAGCGTGTCATCGGTCTTCGCGATCACAAATCCGTTGAAGGTATCGCCATCGACGGTCAGGATGTTGACCGTCTCGTAGCCTTTACTGATCTCGTCGTTGGGCATCACGATCGACCGAATGATCTTTTGTTTGTCGAACCGTGATCCGACGTCGGACAGATCGGGGCCGAACTTTTTGCCCAGGTCACCGATTTGGTGGCAGGCCGAACAAACTTGATTGAACACGTCTTCGCCTCGCCCGGCGTTACCGCCCCGGAGCCCGGCCAAGGTTTCGATGGCCGCGTTGCGGTCTTGCGACGACGCATCGACATCGTCGGCGATTTCCAGGGGAACGACCGCCGCGCCGCCGGGGCCGGACATGCGTTGATATCGCAAAAAGTACGCCTTGGCTTGCTCGGTGCTGCCGGCCAGGAAGTTATCGGACTTTTGGGCCCGCGACCAAGCGGGCTCGAGGGCGTGCAGGGTGTGTTCGAGTGTGTAGTCGATCCAATAATCCATCGGGTGATCCGTCACCGACAATGCCAACTCGGTCGCGTCGGGGGTTTCCAGAAAGCTGATCCCGCGGACGGCTTCCAGACGAACCCGCGGGTGCGGATCCGAGGTCGCGGCGGCCAGATAATCGTGGGCGGCGTCGATCCGCAACATCTCGTTGGTGACGGTATGGATCGCCGCGGCTCGGGCGCGATAGTCGTCCGACGCCAAAATCCGATCGATCAGGTCCGTGTCAACGTTTCGGAAACTCTCCTGAATCCACATCGCTTCGCACAACCGTTGCGGGTCGTCCGTGTCGACAATCCAGTCGGCGATCGCCTCAAACACCTGTTGCTCGGGCCGATCACGCAACACCCGTCGGACGCGATAGCGGGTTCGCAACTCCGGCACCAACAACTGGTCCAGCAGTTCGGATTCGCTAAGTCTTGTCAGATCGACGATGTCCAACAGCGGCTTGTTCTTGTTGACCAAGCGGTAGACGCGGCCATGCGTGTGATCACGGTTGGGGTCACGTTGCGAATACTGCATGTGTCCGATCAACGCGTTGCACCAATCGCCGAACCAAACCGCGCCGTCGGGACCGATTTTCGGATCGACCGGTCGGAAGATCATGTCGGTCGATGACAGCAGGTCTTCGACGCGTTCGCCTTCGTAGCCGGCACCGTCGGACTCGAATCGCAGATTGAATCGCGGCATCCCGTGCATGTTGATCACACAGGCATAAATGAATTGTCCTTGCATGTCGTCGGGCAGATGTCGCGACAACAGAAACTCGTTGCCGACCGCGGGACGCAAGCCGTGGTTATCGAACACGGGCTGCAGCGTTTTGCGTGAATCGACCTCTTTACCGGCCAGCGGCGCGATCCAGTGTTGCTTGGCGTTGGTGCCGTCACCGACGATACCATTGCCCCATTGGTCGAACACCAGGCACCAGGGGTTGCCGTAACCCGGAGTGCGGTAGTGGCTGACCCGCTGGGAAATCGGGTCGTAAACGTAGGCGCCACCGGTATTCTTGTTGCGGAACGGCCCCCACGGTGTTTCCAGGGTGGTCGAAAGCGAGATGCCTTCGAGCATGTGCAGGTTGCCGCCGTGGGAAAACTCCCACGCGCCCATCGTGTGGTGCGTGTCGTCGGTGGCGATGCCGTCGATCAATTGAATCACTTGGTCGGCCTTGTCATCACCGTCAGTGTCTTTGAGGAACAGGATGCGCGGTTCGTCTACGACCAGGACGCCGCCGTCATAAAACTCAAACCCGGTCGGACAGATCAATTTGTCATAGAACGTTTTACAGACGTCCGCTTTGCCGTCACCGTCGGTGTCTTCGAAAATCAGCAGCCGGTCGTCCGGCGGTGCGGCACCGGGTTGCCACTGCGGGTAGTTGGCCATGCAGGAAACCCACAAGCGGCCTTTGGCGTCGAAGGCGATTTGGTTGGGGTTGGCCAGTTCGGGGAACTCACGCTCGGACGCAAACAACCGGACCTCCATCCCCTCGGGAACCGTCATCATTTCGATCGACTCTTCCGGGGTTGGATAGACAAGTTCCTTGGGCTCGCGCATCTCGCGAAAACTGTCGCTCCGGGTGCCAAACATGGTCTCGGGAACGACGACCTGGCCGGTGCCGGAATCATCCGGTCGATCGGCGACGGGGTTGCCTTGGGCGAGATCCCAAACGTATCGGTCTCGAACGGCGACCATTTCACGGATCTTGCGGTATTCACTGGGGAAGGTTTCCGTGTCCCAGGTCCGTCGACCGCCATAGACGTACCAGCCGTTGAGCATGCGATAGTCTTGCAGGTGCAGCCAGGATTTGTCGTTGACCCATTTACGCACCGATTCGAACTGCGATTCGTCAAACGTCGGCGAATCGCCGAACAGCGACCGGTCGAGTAACCGCGCGACCCAGCGGTCACCGGCTTCGTTCAGGTGCAGCCCGTTGATCGTGTATTGATTGCCAGGCTCCGCATCGAAGGCCGACTTGGACTCGGTGAACAGGTCGACGAAGGGCAAACTCTCTTCCGACGCCAGTTTCTCGATCGCATCGCGGTAAATCTTCAACGCCTCGTTCCGCGTGCTCGCATCGGGATGCAACCGATGGCCACTGGACTCAAACGCAATCGGGCTGACCAGGACAAATTGAGCTTTGCCGCCGGAGTAATTCGAGTTCAGCAGCGACAGATAATCGCGATAGGAGGCGACGAACGCGGCCACGGCGGCATCGTCGGTTCCCGCATAGGACTCATTGGCACCGAAGAAACACAGGTAGGCCTCGGGGGCGAAGACCGCCAGCGGGTCATCGATCGTGGTGTAGCTGCCCGGGCGTTGGCGGTTACCGACTTCGTCGGCCGGCCAACAAAAGTTGCGAAACCGAAGGTTTGCCCCCGCGTGACGCAACTGCAGCCGAGTCTCGAAGTTGCCGTACAAATTCATCCGCTCGCCGAGCGAATTGCCGACCGCAGCCAGCTTCAACCCCTCACGAATCTGAAGACGCGATGATTGGGCGGTGGCCCATTGCGACGTCGCCAATGACTGACAGACAACCAAAACCAAAAACAGTGATATCGAACGAGAGCCGAGACGTTTCATGGGGTCCCTGAGATAGGAATGTCTTGGACGAATTACAGGTGGGGTGAAGCAACATAGACGCGGAGCCGATGTTTCGCTTCCCCCCAATATAACCGGCCGCTTCCGATTACTTCTTTTTTTCTCCTCGTTCGCATTAGGAAGCAGCTATGCTTTCGGCGATTACCGATCACGCCACGCGTCGTCCCCACAACGCTCACCACCAACGTCAAAAACAGCACCAAGGAAAGTCATTCATTCATGGGCCCTGATCAGGAAGCAGCCGCCGCACCTAACGCGCACGATGCGCTCGCGCGTCCGATCGGCTGGTTCCGAGCGATCATGATCGGCGCCCTCGGGGCGGGTGTGCTGGCCGTCGTGCTGGTCACCTGGGCGGGGATTCAAAGCGGGCGGTCTCCGGCCGAACGCACGGCGACCAGTTTGGTCATGCCTGTTGCCATGATCTGGTTGTCTCTATTGGCCGCCGCCATTGCCAGTGGTCTGCGGAAGTGCGGGCCGCTGACAATCATCCTCACGGTCGCCTGGTTGACCTTCGGACTCGCGTTCAACGGCCGGGTCGCCGGTCGTTTGCTACGATCACTGGAGTACCCCGCGGCGGCAGATCCGGCCAGCCAGCTTGTACAGCCGCTCGATGCCGTGGTCTTGCTCGGCGGGTTCGCCCACGACAATCGATTCGACGTCCCGCAACTCGGCCACGACGGCCAACGATTGCTACTGGCCGCCCAACTCTGGCACGCGGGAAAAACAAAAACGCTGATCTGTACCGGAACGGGTACCGAGGACTACCGAGATCCGTCGCGGATCGGCCGCGAGCTGTTGACATCGGTCGGCGTGCCCGATCAGGTCATTTTTGAAGTACCTGGTGTCAACACCGATGCGGAGATGATTTATTTGAAGTCCTTTTTCGAGGCCCCCCCGGGCACATGGCTGCAGCTCGTAGGTCCAAATCGCGAGAAACCGAATGGGGCCTCCCGCGGAGGGGTTTCGGTCGGGTTGGTCACTTCGGCAGTCCACCTGTCCAGGGCAATGCGACTGGCGGAAAAACGCGGATTGGAGTTCACCCCCTTGGGATGCAACTTCAACGGACGACCGATCGCCAGACTCTCGCCACGCGATCTGATCCCGTCGGCCGGGGCGGGCCGGTCGTTTGCGATCGCGTTCAAGGAGCAGCTCGCATGGGTTGTAGGCAGGTAAACAGGTTGTGGGAAGGTGACAGGGGGGGAGTAATACCCGCAAAAGGCGCGTTCGAGAACGATTTCGATTGGGAATTCGAGCATGCCACCCGTAGAATAGAGTGTCCGACTAACGGCGGGGCCACTTGAGAGGTGTCTCAGTGTCCGCCAACCTACCATTAAAGGGCCTTAAGGCGGGCACAGTTCACCAGTAGCATTCCTTTTAGTAATAAGATTTCGAGAAAAAAGCGGAAAGACAGTGATTTCTGGGTACTTGGGTGACAATGGTCGATCAAGATCTCCCTCCATGGGTGTGACAAGGCCGTCCAAACGTAGTGAGCGTACCTGTCTCACGCCGGAGATTTCCGTCATACTCTGCGACACCCGGAATTTCATAGCAAAACACTCCCTAAGTGGATTGATATCCAGTCAGGAGGTGTGGGGCGGAGAATGGCTTCACGCCGACATTGTAGTTCTGACGATGAGATCCTTTCGAGGAACAGAGGAAGGCGAACGGTGTGGCACGATGCCATGTGGTCTACACGCTGCCTAACGCGCCGCTTAACGGAGGTGTCGGGCAGTAGGACGTCAAGAGTGGTGTGGTTGGACGACAACCTGAGCACCGAAGAGTTTTATTTTCACATTTCTTACCCCGCCAGCTGTAAGCCCCCATTGTGAGGTGGGTAGTGTTAGCGGGGCACAGAAAATCCAACCCCTGGTAACAAGCAAGGAGATTCTATGAGTAAGAATCTATTAGTAGTCGACGATCATTTGGTCATCCGGATGGGCCTGAAAGCGATGCTGGAAGGAACGGATCTGGTGGTCGCCGAAGAAGCCTGCAATGCGGCAGAAGCCCTGGCAGCAGTGGAGCGTTCGGTGCCCGATTGTGTTTTGATGGACATCCGAATGGACGGCGGCGACGGACTGAACACGCTGGGACGTTTGAAGCTGGACCATCCCGATCTGCCGATCGTGCTCTACTCGGCCTATGACAATCCGACCTACATCGCCCGCGCGGTGGCTCTGGGAGCAGCCGGTTACGTCCTCAAATCCGCTCCGCGTGAGCGATTGATCGACGCCCTGAACACAGCGGCAAGCGGCGAATCGGCTTGGACCCGCGAAGAATTGCGTCGCGTCACCGGTGCATTGGCCACGCCGCGATTGAGCCAAGAATTGGACGTGCCGTTGACCCATCGCGAAAGCGAAGTGTTGCGTCAGATGGCCCAAGGTCTGACCAACAAAGAAATCGCCAAGATGCTGGGCATCAGCTACGAAACGGTCAAGGAACATGTCCAGCACATCTTGCGTAAGATCGGCGTGACCGACCGCACGCAAGCGGCTGTCTGGGCCGTGCGAAAGAACCTGGTTTGACTGGAACGTCAAATCACTGCACCCAAACGGCCGTCTTTGCCTGTTGAAAGACGGCCGTTTTTTTATTGATCCATCATTGGCGATGCCGCCAACGATGACTGGCCGCCCGGTACACCGTCTTGGCGCCCAGCTTTTGGGACAGCTGATCGACGACCTGATCGACCTTGCGCTCGGCTTGCTGTTGCTGCGGATCATCGAACAACGACAACTGCACCGGGCGATCCGAGCCGACCAGGGATCCGAGTGAAACGCCCAACAACCGCACCGCTCGCGGTTCGTTCCGCCGCATTTCCTCCAACAGCTCCACCGCGACCTGGATGACTTTCCCGGTCTGGTCGGTCGGCGCCGGCAAGGTGCGCGATTTGGTGAATGTCTTGAAGTCCTCGCGTCGATACTTCAACGTGATCGTGGACGTCATTCGCTGGCTGCGACGCAGCCGCATCGCCGTCTGTTCACAGAGAAAACAAACTACGCCGTGTAACAGTTCGGCATCGCTCTGGTCGTCCGAAAAGGTGCGTTCATGACTGATTTGCTTGGCGCTTCGGTCCGGGACCACGCCTCGCGAATCGATCCCGTTGGCCAGTTTCCAAAGGTGGTGCCCCCAATCGCCCAGCTTGGATACCAACAACTCGCGATCGTAGTGTCGGACGTCGCGAATCGTTTTTAACCCCAGGCGATGCAGTCGCCGCAGTGCGACCGAGCCGACGCCCCAAAGTTTTTCGACCGGAAGCGGATCCAAAAACGACGTCAGTTCTGATTCCTTGACCACGACAAAGCCGTTGGGTTTGTCCAAGTCGCTGGCAATTTTTGCGACAAACTTCCTGGGAGCGATGCCGACGCTGGCGGTCAGGTGCAATTCAGTTTCGATCGCGTCTTTGATGCTCCGTCCGATCGTTTCGGCATCGCCATGCAACCGCTCCGTACCGGCGACATCCAGGAACGCTTCGTCCAGCGACAAGGGCTGGATGATCGGTGTGAACCGCCCAAAAATCTCACGCACCTGTCGTCCTACGTCGGCGTAATGATCCAGACGCCCCCGAACGAACACGGCGTGCGGACAGAGCTGGGCGGCCCGTCGGCCCGGCATCGCACTGTGAATTCCGTACTGACGCGCTTCATAGCTGGCCGCCGCGACGACGCCGCGCCCTGTCTTGCTACCCCCGACGACTACCGGCTGACCTTTCAATTCCGGATGATCGCGTTGTTCGATCGACGCATAAAACGCGTCCATGTCGATGTGCAAGATCATGATCTGACCGATGAAGGAGGTGCGGACAAGGAATCGTTGTACGACGTCCTTTCTAGGTCGTCGCGTCCGGGGTCCCGCGGACGACGGCCCGGAAGGGCCATCGTACGGTAAGACGCCCTATGCCGAACAAAATCGAACGCGTCCTTCCAAGATCGTCGTTTCGATCCAACGATCATCCCAAGCAAACATCAACGTCGCCAGTGGCTGGCGTGAATCCAACCACGCGATATCGGGCCGGATGACCAACAGATCGGCACGCTGATCCACGGCGATGCGGCCCACGTCGTTCCACCGCAGTGCGGCGGCGTTTCCAGCGGTGATTTGGTGCCAGGCTTCGGCGGCCGACGGGATTCGCACCTGATCATCAACCCCGTGCCCCGCGGCCAGCGAGATCCGCATCGCCGCTTCGATCATCGCCCGTCCGACGCGGACCATGCTGCGTTCAAATCCCGCCCCGATGTCGCTGCCGAGCGTCAACGGGATCCCGTGGGAAAGATGTGAGTGACGATTCATCGTCCCGCTGCCGAGAAAGGAATTCGCCGTCGGGCAATGAGCGATGATGCTGCCGCAGCGTGCCAGTCGGTCTTGGGACTGCGAATCTAAATGGATGCCGTGCCCGAGGATGCTGCGCGGCGTCAGCAGTGCGGCACAGGCATAAACATTAACGTAGTCTCGGCCGCCGAACCGTTTGCCGACCGCGTCACATTCGGCCACCGTTTCGGCCAAATGAGTCTGGACGATCGCGTCATAGGATGCGGCCAACCGCCCCGCATCCTCCAGCAACGCCTCGCTGCAGGAAAGTGCGAATCGCGGCGTGACCGCCGCGGCCATTGGCCTGTCGGGCGGAAATTGATCCAGCGTCCGTGACACCTCGTCGATCAATTGCCCTCTCGGACGCAGTAGCGGCGGCGGCGCGTCCCGATCCATCATCACCTGCCCGATCACGCCGCGAAAACCGATGTCGCGAAACGCCGTCAACGCAGCGATCGTGGCTTCATGGTTGACGGTGGCATAGGCGCAAACGCCGGTCGTTCCCACCCCAAGGCACTGCCTTGCGACGCGATCGATCATCGACTTGGCAAAATCGAGATCGTTCCAGCGTTGTTCGGCCGGGAAAATCACGTCTTTTAACCAGGGCAGCAGCCGCATTCCGGCGGCCCCGATCGAGTCAAATTGGGGGAGATGCAGGTGGGTGTCGATGAATCCGGGGCAAATCAGTGCGTCGGGACCACCGTGATCGACCCGGTTGGACACTTGGCCAAACTCCACGCCGACGATTCGGCCCTCGGCGATTTCCACGACTCCCGGCCGGATCGTCGCGTATCCCTCAGGTTCGGACTGCAGGATTTGGCCGCCAAGAGTGATCATGTTGCTCCGCCAAGGACGCTGAATGGACGAATCGGGCAGAATTCCAACCGGCGCATTATCTACCGGATCGGTACATCTTCCCTGGTTTACCGAAACTTTGGGTTCGTTACTCGTTGTGGCAATCATGCCTGATGGAACGATCCGGTACCAGTATCGCGGTCAGTTTGACTGTAGGGGATGCAACGGGGGAGACGATCACCAGGGATGAGCGGAGGAAGCGCTCTCGGAGCTCCGTTCTGTCTGTTGTTGACCCTGTACGCCTAAAGGTGTTGCCCGTGCACCGTTTGAAAACCATTGTCTCCCCAGTCGCTGCCGGTCTCAGGCGAGCGTTAAGCGTAAAGCTTGTCGCGGCGATTGCCGTGTCGACCGCGTGTGCTCAAACGCCGCACACCCGTCCATCGCAGGTCGCCCCCGGCAGTGGGCCGTCGCGAATGCCGTCGATGAACGCCGAGGCCTACCATCGATACATGCAAGCCAATACCGGAGTGTCGCCCCAAGGGCACGTTCGTACGGTTGCCGCAACAACGCCGGCATCGGCGGTCGCTGATTCTCCGCAATTGCGAAAACTGGCGGTCCCGTCGATCCATGCCGATGCGATCGCAACGGCGCTCAGCCTTCGCTACCAGGACCTGCCGGGAATCACGATTTCGCCCGACCCGGCCAACAGCCAATTGGTGGTGATGGCGCCGGCCAAGGACCAGGCGGTGATCGCATCGCAAGTCAAGTCGCTGGTCGCCGGTGCGGTCCGCCAAGCGTCTTCGGTTTCGGCCGGCCCGATCAGCGTGCGGCTGCAGAACATTTCCTGGCGCGAGTTCGAACGCGACTTGAAACAGGCCGCCGGTCAAGACGTTCCGATGACGACCCGCAACAACGGCAACCAGGTCACGTTCCAGATGAACGTCCCGCCGATGCAAGGGACGTTGGTCGAAGTGGACCGCCGGCAAAACCAAGTCACCGTCCGAGCCCCCGATCCCGCGATCCCCGGCTGGGAAAAAATGATCAGCGCCTTGGACCGAGTGCCCAATCGTTACGACGACGTCACCCAAGTGCACCGCTTGCAAAAGGCGGACATGGCACCGGTGCAACGCACGATGCGATTGTTGCGTGCACTGCGTGGCGATGACATGCCCCAACCCGGTACCAGCGTTTTCCGCAACGCGGTGATGCAAGCCGATCAAGGCAGCACGCCCGATACCGCTGGCCCGCAAGACGGACCATCCGCCGGCACGGAAGGCGCCGGCCCGCTGGGCGATGTGCAAATCGAATACGTTCCCGAACTGGGACAGATCATCGTCAAAGGTGCAACCCGCGACGTCCAGCGGGTGATGGAATTGATCAAGGAGATCGAATCCAAAGCACAACTGACCCAGCCCGATTCCAAAGTCGTCGCGCTTCAGCACGCCGACGCCAATGCGGTCGCCGAATTGCTGACCCAGCTGTACGACGACGTCCTGTCGACGCGTCAAGGTGATGTCAGCATCACATCGCTGGACAGCCCCAACGCGTTGCTGTTGATCGGCCGTGCCGAAGCGATCGCGTCGCTGGAAGAATTGATCCGCAAGATCGACCAGCCCGTCGAAGAAGCCAGCCGGCTGCGGGTGTTCCGATTGCAGAACGCCTCGGCCGTCGACGCCCAGGACGCCATTTTGACGTTCTTCAGCAACCGTCCGGGCATCGAAGAAGACGTTCGCAACGGACTGGGACCACGCGTGCGTGTCTCGGCCGATTACCGCACCAATTCATTGATCGTCAGTGCCGCACCGCGGGACATGACCGAGGTGACGCGATTGATCAACGAGCTGGACGTGGAGAAGACGCCGGCGACGAGTGAATTGCGAGTCTTTCCGCTCAACAACGCGGTCGCCGAAGACCTGGCCACCACCCTGCAAGACGCGTTTGCGACCGGCGAAGTCGCCTCGGCCGGTGATGCCACCGCGCCGTCGACATCCCTGTCGATCCTGACCGTCGACAGCGACGAACGACGGATGGTGGAATCCGGCATCTTGGCCGGAGCCACTATCACCGCGGAAACCAATTCCAACTCGATCGTCGTTCGCGCCCCGTCGTCCAGCATGCCGCTGATCGCCGAATTGATCCGCCAATTGGACAAAGCCCCCGGCATCGACTCGCTGGTCAAAGTGTTCACGATCGAAAACGGCGATGCGGCTCAATTGACCGTATCGTTGGAAACCCTGTTCGGTTCCGATGCGGCGACCAGTGGAACCAGCATCGGTGGTGCCAACGCCGCCGGGCTGCCCTCGTCGACGGCCGCAGCGGAAAGCTCGCTCGTGCCGCTCCGCTTTTCGACCGACATCCGCACCAACAGCATCGTGGCCAGCGGATCGTCGTCGGACTTGGAAGTCGTCGAAAGCATCCTACTGCGACTCGACAGCGAAGGCTTTGCCGAACGCATCACCGAAGTGATTTGGCTGAAGCACAACGAAGCGGTGTTGGTCGCCGCGGCGATCACCAACTACGTCAACGAACGCCAGCAATCGCAAACCACGATCCAGCAGTACCAGCAAGGTCTGGGACCCTACGATCTGTTGGACCGTGACATCGTTGCGATCGCCGAAGAGAACTTTAACAGCATCCTGTTGAGCGTCTCGCCGCGACTGTACGAAGAAGTCCGATTGCTGATCGAACGACTCGACCGCCGCCGCCCGATGGTGTTGATCAAGGTGATGTTGGCCGAAGTCGCATTGGAAGACGCATTCGAAATCGGGACAGAGCTCGGCCTGCAGGATTCGCTGGCGTTCAGCCGCGGCCAGGCTGCCGGAGCCTTCGCGGACACCATCAGCCCGGGTGATCCGGGGTTCAATTTCAACAACGCCGGCGTCCCGGATACCAATGATTTCGGTCAGGGCAACTTGGCGGCCACCACCGTGTCGACCTTCGGGCTCGGACAGAGCAACCCCGCGATCGGCTACGGCGGTTTCGTGCTCAACGCCGCAAGCGAGTCGGTCAGTTTGCTGTTCCGAACGTTGCAGGACGCCGGTCGGGCACAAATCATCAGCCGTCCGCAGTTGATGACCGCCGACAACTCCGAAGCCCTGATCAACGTCGGTCGGCAAATCGCACGATTCCGCGGTAGCACCGTGACCAACAACAACGTGACCCAGAACATCGAAGACATCACGGTGGGATTGATTCTGAACATTCGGCCGCGTGTCGGAAGCGACGGAACGATCCTGATGGATGTCGACGTGACGCGATCGGACCGCGACGAAGGAAACGGCACCGTGGTTCCCGACGGCACCGGAGGAACGGTATTGATCGAAGACATCGTCGACACGACCGCCCAAGCGACGCTTTCGGTCATGAGCGGTCAGACGGTGATCATGGGTGGATTGATTCAGAAGAGTCGCGCCAACAACAGCCGACGGCTTCCGTACCTGTCGAACATCCCCGTCCTGGGCAACCTGTTCAAATACGACTTCGAAGCCGAGCGACGCAACGAATTGTTGGTCGTGTTGACGCCGATGCTGGTCACCGGCGAAGACGACTTGGAGTACATCAAGCAAACCGAATCGAGCCGGATGAGTTGGTGTCTGGCCGACGTGGTGGAAGCCCACGGCGACGTCGGCTTGAGCGGCGGCTATGGCCTGTGGGGACCCGCGATCGGGCCGACGATCTACCCCGACATGCAGCCGACCATCGACGGTGAAATCGTCGTCGGCGAGTTGCCGCCCGGCGTGATCACCGACCAGAAGAAACCCGTCGTCGGTCGGCCCGCCGGAGAATCGATCCTGAATCAGGGATTCGAAACCGAGACGCTGCCCCCGGCACGTCCCGCGGACTCGCTGCCCACGCCGCCACAGCCCGATGTGAATCAGTCGTCGTTCCGGTTGCCCGCCGGGATGATTGGAAGCGAAGGAGATCAAACGCTGCCGGCCAGTTGGATCAAACCGTCCGGGCAGTAGGAAGAGAGAAAACGTAGCCACCTACGCCAGAAGGTGGATCCCTACGCTCTGGCGAGCGTCGCTACGTCAGTGAATACCCACGCTCTGGCGAGCGTAGCTACGCCAGTGCAAGGCACTCTGATCAATACTCACGTTCACGCGATCCATCACCAACGAATTGAAACGATATGTCATACACCACACGCAGCGCCAAAGCCTTGGCTGTCGCCGTTCTTGCTGCCGGATCGCTTGTCGCCGGCGGATGCACCAGCCCGGCGACACGGGGCGATGCCAAACTCGCCAGCTTTTTCGACGCACCGGAATGGATGAAGAAGGCCCCCTGGTCTAAGAAGGAAGACGAGCCGCCGGTTCCCTATCCTGGACCGGTCAAGATGGCCACGACCTGGTCGCCCGATGTGCTGGTTCAAACCGGCAAGACCCCGACACGCGGGTTCGGCGGCCGGCTGTTCTTCTTCGATGAAAAAACCAAAGCGGTTCCGGTCGAAGGCACCTTGACGATCCATGGATTCGAAATGGGGACCGACGGCAACGACGCCCAGGTCAAACCGTTTAAATTCACCCCGGAACAATTCACCAAGCACTTCAGCCAAAGCGATTTCGGGGCCAGCTACAACATCTGGATCCCCTGGGACGCCGCCGGCGGAGAAGAAAAACGCGTCTCGCTGGTTCCCACGTTCCAGACCACCGCAGGCAAGATCGTCCAAGGCAGCCCGACCACGGTGATCCTGCCGGGCCGCAAGGCGGAACGTGCGATGGAAGTGGCAAACAATTATCTGTCGCCGCAATACCGCGGGCACAAGAACGCGATCACGCAACATGCCACGCGTCCCAGCGGACTGGTGACGACCACGATTCGACGTCACACCACGTCGCCGGATGGAACCAACACGTTGCCCAGCGGTTCACTGCAGGACCGCGTCAACGCGATGGCCGCGTCGTACCGAAACGCCACCAACGACGGTGCGACTCCGTTCATCGATGTTCCGTCGACCACGCCGCCGGTTGTGGCACAGACACCCAGTAGAACGCCGGCCGGGGTGATGCCGGCCAGTGCCGTCATGTCCGATCGCGAAAGCAACTCGGTACGATCGGCCGGCGCCGCGGTGACCGCGCCGCGGCGAATCCAATCGCCGGTGAGTTCCACGAGGTAGCGGATTTGCGATGAGCCGACGTCGATCGAAAGCCGAACAGCGTCCCGAGGGACCGCCGTGGCGCGTGCTGATGCACGACGTCATCTTCGAATCGGACACGCCCGCCGGCTGGGTGTTCGACGTCGCGCTGCTGCTTGCCATCCTGATGAGCGTCACGGTGGTGGCGGTCGAAACCATCCCCTCGGTCGCCCAGCGAAATTGGCTGATCTTGGGACGCTTCGAATGGTTTCTGACCTTCCTGTTCACGATCGAATACGGCGCGCGATTGGCCTGCGCCCGCCACCCGCTGCGCTACGCGTTCAGCTTTTGGGGCGTGATCGATCTGCTCAGCGTTCTGCCGACCTACATCGGATTCTTCTTTGTCGAAAGCGACGCAAACTCCTTTGTGATCCTTCGCAGCATCCGTCTGTTGCGTGCCTTTCGCGTGCTCAAGCTGTGGCGGATGATGGATGACGCCGAGGAACTGTCTCAGGCGATCTGGAAGGCCCGGCACAAGATCATCGTGTTTCTGATCGTGGTGTTGGTCGCCGTGACCATCAGCGGCACGTTGATGTACTTTGTCGAAAACGTGATCCCGCGGATGGCCCGCGGCGAAGGCCCGTTGGACGATTCGGAGTTCACCGCCAGCCAATTCGATTCGATCCCCCAGGCGATGTATTGGGCCATCGTCACGATGACCACGGTCGGTTATGGCGACATCGTTCCCAAGACGACGGTCGGAAAGTTCATCTCCGCGACGCTGATCCTGCTCGGTTACAGTTTGATCATCGTCCCTAGCGGATTCGTCACCGCCGAGCTGACGTCGAAAAAGCCGGTCGAACCCAGCGACGAAACCACCTGCCCACGCTGCGCGAGCACCGGGCACCATGATGACGCCGTGTACTGCTACCGCTGCGGAGAGCGACTGTCGGTCGACCAATCCCAGCGGGAAGCGTCGGCGAGCGGCACGTAACACCATCCCTCTCTTCTTGTTCCCCGGCTCCGTCTGGGGAAACACTGAATCGGAGGCTCCGCCTGGGCTGCGCGAAATCATTCGATTTGATCGCGTTGTCGTTCGTAGGATTTTGGCGTCTTCGATTCCGCGAAACCCTCGTGGGATCAGCCGTTTGGCGCCAGCCTACGGGCCTCCATCGGCGCAGGGTCTCCATCGACGCTGCGGCCCGAACGCTTGCGCGAATCGGCTGATGTCACTCGTGTTTCGTCGCCCGATGGATGCGGTGAGTCGAACATCGATCGCGGAATGACTTCGCTTGAATTCTGAACCACCGCAGATTCCAGATTTTGCGTAGTTCAGGCTCCGCCTCAGGGGCCGTGTGGCGGAGCCACTCGGGCATTACGTTCCTAGGCGGAGCCTAGGAACGAGGAGGAGTGCTGGCGTGTGATTCTCGAACCACGCAACATGCTAAACTGCAGCTTTCCCCGCCCGTCGAATCGATTGATACCGATGTCCATGAAACCTCTGTTCCGAATCCTCTCCACGATCCCGCTGCTGTTCTGCTTTTGCAGCCTCGCATCATGCGACCAGCCATCAAAGAACGCCGCCACGGGCGAAACTTCCGCTGCAACCGCAACGGCTTCCGCAAACCACGCCGGTGATTTCGATTGGCCGCGGTTGCTGGGGAAAAACTTTGACGGTGTCGCGGAAACCTCCGGCATCGAACTCGACTGGACGGAAACGCCCGAGGTCATCTGGCGGCTGCCGGTCGGCGACGGATACGGACTGGGGTGCGTGGTCGACGGGCGTTACTACCACGCCGACGCCGTGCGCAGTGACCAACCGCTCGGGCAGCGGGGGTTCATCGAGCGGTTGAGGGCATTTGATTTGAAAGACGGACGTTTGATCTGGTCGGTCGATCGTCCGCTGGAATACCGGGACATGTACGGGTACGAAACCGGTCCGCGGGGGACGCCGGCCAGCGACGGCAAATCGATCCTCACGTTCGGTTGCGACGGCGAGTTGTGTTGTCGCGACATCACCGACGGCTCGCTGAAATGGAGCGTCTCGACCAACCAGGAGTACGGCGTCGTCCAGAACTTTTTCGGCGTCGGGTCGTCACCGCTGATCCTGGATTCGATGGTGATCGTTCCGGTCGGCGGCAGCCCCGCAGAGGACCAACAAATCGCACCGGGACGCCTGGATCGCGTGATCCCCAACGGTTCGGCGCTGGTCGCTTTTGACCTAGCCGGCGGCGACCAGGTTTGGAAATGCGGCGACGACCTGGCCAGTTACAGCAGCCCGCGACCGATGAAGATCGGCGACAAAACGGTGGTGCTGTTGTTCGCCCGCAATCACTTGCTGGCGGTCGATCCGGAGGCGGGCAAAGTGCTGTGGAAACAGCCCCATCGCGCGGACATCCTGGAAAGCGTCAACGCGATGATGCCGGTCGTCGACGGCGATCGGGTTTTCATCAGCGAGTGTTACCAGGTCGGCAGCCGGCTGATGAAGGTCACGCCCGACGGCGCAAACACGTTGTGGCTGGACCCGCCACGGAATCGCCGCGCCCAAGCGATGCGTTGCCACTGGTCGACGCCGGTCTTGGTGGATGGATTCTTGTACGGTTGCAGCGGACGAAACAACCCCGACAGCGACTTTCGCTGCGTGGAACTGGCGACCGGAAAGGTCCGGTGGAGTGACGACCGGGGAATGCGAACGTCGGTCACCCGCGCCGGCGAGCACTTGATCGTGTTGGACGAGTACGGCCGGCTGGAGATCGTTCGCCCCAACCCGGAAAAGCTGGAGATTCTCGCGGAGTACGATTTCGGCGACCAGCTGCAAACCCCCTGCTGGGCGGCTCCGATCCTGGTCGGCGATTCGATGCTGATCCGCGGCGACGGCCACGTTCTTTGCCTGGCGATCGCGACGCGTTGACGCTACACCAATTGAGTCGGGCATGTTAGGATCGGCCGCAAATTGCTGGGCAGCCCCACGTTGAACTCGCTGCGCTCGCCAGGGCGTGGAAAACGCCCAGGATCCACCTTCTGGCGAAGGTAGCGACGTCCCCTCGATCATTTCTGCATTGTTGAAACATTCATGGCAACTCACGAAGAACACGTCCTGGTCATCCCCGCATCGGTCATCGACGCGATCGGCGTGATCGACGGCTTTGAATCGGATGTCGATCGATTCTTGGGACCGATTCTGGAAAGCGACCAATTGTCCTATCGGCCTCGCGGGGCGATGGAAGTCGACCCGAGTTTCAAGCAATTGATTCCCTACGTGGTTCTGGAATGGGCCGACGACGCGGGACAGCGACACGTGTTCGCGTACACCCGCGGCGGAGGCGGCGGCGAAGAACGTCTGCACGCCAAACGCAGCATCGGAATCGGCGGGCACATCAGCCGCGAAGACGCCGCCGACGGCAGCGACGCCTACGCCACCGGGATGCAACGCGAACTGGACGAAGAGATCCGATTGGAAGCACAGTACACCGAGACCCGTGAGGGGCTGATCTATGATCCCTCCAACGAAGTCGGTCAAGTTCACTTGGGGGTGGTCCATCGATTCGTGCTCGATTCCCCGAACGTGACCAGCAACGAAGCCGATCTGGCCGAGGGCGGATTCGTTTCGATCGACCAGCTGCGATCCGAACACCAACGGCTGGAAACCTGGAGCCAGTTGGCGCTCGATGCGCTGTATGGTTGAACGCGTTGTGTCGGTGGGTGTCTCGCCTATAGACGATTCCCGGTCGCGGCGAAACAGCGACAATGGGCGGCTTAAGCCTGGACACCAACACCGATGCCCGTCCCACGAGCGAACGTACGATGATCTACTTGGACAACCACGCGACGACGCCCTGCGACCCCCGCGTCGCCGAGCAAATGATGCCGTGGTTGGTCGAACACTTCGGCAATCCACACAGCACGTCCCACGAAATGGGGCGTCAGGCGAAATCGGCGATCGACACCTCGCTGGGGGTGATCGCGTCCCGGTTGGGAATCGCGGCGGATTCGGTGCTGATCACCAGCGGGGCGACCGAGAGCAACAATCTGGCGATCGACGGCATCTGCCGCCACCCGCGCCAACGTCGGCGCCATGTCGTGACCAGCACGATCGAACACCCGGCCGTTCTGGACGTGGTGGCCAGACTTGAAAAAGACGGCTTTCGAGTGACACGTGTTCCGGTGCATGCCAATGATCACCAGCTTGCCGGACAGATCGATCTGGACCAACTGGCCGCAACGATCGACGATGACACGGCACTGGTTTCGGTGCACTGGGCGAACAACGAAATCGGCGTGATCCAACCGATGGAATCGATCGCCGAAATCGCCCACCGATCCGGGGCGCTTTTTCACAGCGACGCGACGCAAGCGGTCGGTCGAATTGACGTGGATTTAAAACGCGTGGACGTTGATTTGATCAGCGCGTCGGCCCACAAGTTTTATGGCCCCAAAGGTGTCGGCCTGTTGACGATCGCCGGCGGCATGGCGGCGCGCCGTGTCCGATTGAAACCGATGATCGTCGGCGGCGGCCAACAACGAAACTTGCGCAGCGGGACGATGTCGCCGGCCAATGTCATCGCGATGGCCACCGCGCTAGAACTGGCCATCACGGAATCAGCCTTGGTCGCCGAGCGAGTTAGCCAGATGCGGTCGCAACTCTGGAACGGGTTAGTCCAAGGCATCGACGGCATTTCTTCCAATGGGCCACCGGCAAATCCGTCGCGTCGGTTGGTCGGCAACCTGAATTGTCGACTGCCGGGGATCGAAGGCGAATCCTGGATGGCGGCCTGCAGCGACGTCGCCTTCAGCAGCGGTTCGGCCTGCAGCAGCGTCGATGCCAAACCGAGCCACGTGTTGACCGGGTTGGGGCTGAGCGAAAGCGAAGCACGGCGAAGCGTGCGATTCGGGATCGGGAAATTCAACACGCCCGACCAGATCGACCGCGCGATCGATTTGTTGGTCGCCGGCTACCAGAACCTGACCAGATAGTTGCTTGGCCGGATAGTCTCACCCGGTCGGATAGGCGAATGTGATTCGCCAGGTTTTCCCGGTCACCCCATCTCACCTTCGTTTTTCGCGGAACGCAGCAACGGAAAGTCACCACGGATGGCAGAGCGTACCCACGGATTCCTCTCTGGATGACATCCGTGGGTACGCTTTGCTATCCGTGGGCCAATTCAAACCATCTGCGGAAGGGGACGACTTGCTCGCTGAAGAACGATTTGCGTCATCTGAAAACCATTTTGCGTCGCCCCCGGTATCAATGGTGTCACGGTTGTCACAATTCGCGACGGATGAACACTCAATCGGCGTGAGAATCCGCAATACTCCGCATCGTCGGCCCAATCTTCGCTACCGCCTTGCCGATGGTCGGTGCATAATGTGTGGCGATTTCCCACCCGATACTTTTCCCCCACCGATTGCCTACCGACAATGAAATCACCTACCCGGATTGTTTTCCTGGCCGCCGCGGCGCTGCTGGCCGGATTGCTCGTCTCCCCGTTCACCCTGGCCGCCGATCTGAAGCTTCAAAAGGGCGACCACATCTGCCTGGTCGGCAATGCGTTGGGCGAGCGGATGCAGGCCGAGAACGAATGGGAGACGCTGCTGCACACGCGTTTTCCGGAACTGGAACTAGTCGTTCGAAACCTGTGTTTCCCCGGCGACGAGCCGTACATCCGTATTCGCTCGAAAAACTTCGGTGATCCGACCAGCCATCTGACGCACAGCCAAGCGTCGGTCGTGATGTATTTCTTTGGTTACAACGAATCGTTCGCCGGTGAAAAGGGATTGAAGAAATACAAGTCGGACCTGACCAAGCTGGTCAATGAAACCCTGGCGGCGGATTACGGCAAGGGACGTCCACAAGTCGTCCTGGTCTCGCCGATCGCGTTTGAGGGATCCGACGACCCGAACCTTTCCGACGGCAAGCAGCAGAACCAGAACTTGGCCATGTACACCGAAGCGATGTCCGATGTCGCGTCGCAAACCGATGTGGTGTTCGTCGACTTGTTCACGCCGACGAAAGCATTGTTCGAAAAGTCCTCCGAGCGGTTGACGATCAACGGATTTCATTTGAGTGATCGCGGATACGATGCATTGGCCCCGATCCTGGATCAGGCACTGTTCGGCAACGAACTGAGCTCGGCAATCAATCCCGATCTGAAAAAGGAAATCGACGACAAGAACTTTCACTGGTTCCATCGCTATCGCGCGGTCAACGGATATTCGATCTACGGTGATCGCGGTCTGGCCGGGCAAGACGGCGACCGCAAGTACAACAACCGCGACGTGATGGAGCGTGAACGCGCGATCTTGGACGAGATGACGGCAACCCGCGACGCGCGGATCTGGGCCGTGGCCGCCGGCAAACCGGTCCCCGAAACCATCGATGATTCTCAAACGCTGCCGTTCCTCGAGCCCACCACCAACGTCGGCACGCCGAACGACAAGAACGCCAAGGCCGGAAAACTCGGTTCGTTGGAATACCTGCCGGCGGCCGAACAGATCAAGTTGTTCGATCTGGCCGACGGTTTTGAGATCCAATTGGTCGCGTCGGAAGAACAATTCCCCGAGCTGTCCAACCCGGTCGCGTTGAACTTCGACAGCAAGGGCCGCTTGTGGGTCGCGACGATGAAGTCGTACCCGCACTGGAAGCCCAAGTCGCCGATGAACGACAAACTGTTGATCTTTGAAGACAACGACGGCGACCATGCCGCCGACGTCTGCAAGGTGTTTGCCGAAAACCTGCACCAACCGACCGGTTTCGAACTCGGCCACGGCGGCGCCTACGTTTCGCGCCAGCCCGACATCTGGTTCATCAAGGACACCGACGGCGACGACAAGGCCGACGAGGTGACCCGGCATTTGATCGGATTCGACTCGGCCGACTCGCACCACGGCATCGCGGCGTTCGAATGGGGCCCCGGCGGCAACCTGTACTTCGAAGAAGGCACGTTTAAGTTCTCCGCCGTCGAATCGCCCTACGGCGTACGTCGGTTAGCCGAAGCCGGGATCTGGAAATACAACCCGCGGACCGAACGCATGAACGTTCACGCGTCCTTCGCGTTCTCCAACCCGTGGGGATACTGCTACGACAAATGGGGACAAGACTTCATCGGCGATGCCTCACCGGGCAACGCCTACTGGGCCGCCCCGATCAGCGGACACGTCGAGTTCCCCAACAAGCACCCCGGCGGCAGCCAACACCGACGCGTCGCAGAACTTGCCGGCGGTGATCCCAAATACAAGTTCCCGACGTTTTACCCCAAACGGATTCGACCGTTGGCCGGATGCGCGATCGTTTCCAGCCGCCATTTTCCCGACGACATGCAAGGCAACTTCCTGGTCACCAACGTGATCGGAGAACGCGCGATCTTGAATCACAAGATCATGCCCGCTGAAAACGGCAGCGGCTTTGTCGGCAAAGAAGTCGAACCGTTGCTCTCCTGTCGCGACGGCAACTTCCGACCGGTTGATGTTCAATTCGCTCCTGACGGGTCGCTGTACGTCGTCGACTGGCACAACGCCTTGATCGGCCACCTGCAACACAACTTGCGCGATCCCAGCCGCGACCATTCCCACGGACGAATTTGGCGGGTCACACGCAAGGACCGACCGCTGTTGGAACCGGCAAAAATCGACGGCGCCCCCATCGCCGATGTGTTGGAATTGCTGAAGTCGCCCGAGGATCGTACCCGTTATCGCGCACGACGCGAACTGGCCGCGCGCGACAGCGCCCGCGTCCTGGAGGGATTGGATACCTGGGTCGATGGGCTGGACCCGTCCGATCCCAACGTCGAACACCAGCAGATGGAAGCGTTGTGGATGTACCAAACCCACAATCGGGTCCGCACCGAATTGCTGGACAAATTGCTGGCGTCGGAAAACTATCGGGCACGTGCGGCCTGTGTGCGGCTGACCTCACACATGATGCACGCGATCCCCGATCACGCCGATCGATTCGCCAAAGCCGTCCACGATGAACATCCCACGGTCCGTTTGGAGGCAGTGCGCGCGATCAGCTTCCTGGAAGGAGACGAGGCGATCGAAATGGCCCTCGGTGTCCTGGAATACGAGATGGACGACTACTTGCAGTACACGCTGGATGAAACCATGCGTCAGCTGGAACAGTAGGAACTGGGCCTGCTGCAACCGATGACAGACGCACGTTCTTCTACTCGAGCTCCCCTCGCCCCACTTCGGGGAGAGAGGCCGGGGGGAAGGGGAAATCAACGCGTGCGCTGGAGCGAAATTCTTCCGCAATTCTGCAGACTGTGCCCGTCATCCCCAGCCCTTCTCCCCCACAAACCCGGGGGAGAAGGGAGCCAGAATAAAGACGCGAAAACAACACCACCTCCTATCACCTCGACCCTGCCATTCAAACCATGCGTTTGCTTTTATTTCTGTTCGCCGTCGCCCTACTTGAGACCGCCTTCATCGCACCGTGCCCCGCACAGGGGCCCACACCGCCGACAATCTTTCTGGACAAATCGCCGCGGATCGTCGCCTATCAATTGGGACGTCTGGATGACGAACGGTTGTTGCTCGTCCCCCGGTCGACCGATGACGCGAAGTACATTCCGGTCTACGAAGCCATCGTCGGACGTCCCGCGATGGCAGCCGGGATTCGCGAAGAAGCACTCCAGGCGCTCGCCGAATTGAAAGACAGCTCGGTGGCGGCGGAAATGCTTGCGACCATCACCGATTCAAAGCTGGACAGCCCGGACGCGAAACGGTTGGTCGATCTGTTGACCGGATTGATGCTGGAGCGTCCCACGGCCGAATTGACCGCACTCAAGCCTCAACTCTCCGAGATCGCCAGCGATGAAGATGACGGCACGCTGCGTTCGATCGCGATGGCGGGATTGATCGCCGCCGGCGACGCCGCTGCCGCTCAGTCGATCGCCGATTCCGATTCGGACGCCACCATCGCGCTGCTCGACGCGATCCGACGACTGCCGGGCAAAAAGCTGAAGGTCGCTCAGCGTGACGTTGCGATTGCCGCCTTCGAATCCCCTGCGTCAGCGGAAATCAAACTCGTCGCGATCGACGCCCTGTCGCGGATTCCGTCAGACCAATCTGACACCTACCAGCGATTGGTCACATTGGTCAACGATCCCGAAATGCGGATCGCCGTCTGCCGCGGGCTGATGCGATTGCCGGCAGAAGTTTTCCAAAGCGAAAGTTCGTTGGACGCGGCAAAGACCTTGGTCGCGTTTGCCGAAGCGACGCCGGCGGCCCAGCGGACGACCGATGCGTTCATCGATGCCATGCAACTGGTCGATCGCTTGATGACGAAAATCCCGGCCAAAGATGCTCGGGCGTTGCGGAGTCGGCTTCGCGAAGTCACCGTGCGAGTGGTCAAGATCGGGACCGTGGAAGAAGAGATGCGTTACGACGTGCCGTATTTTGCTGTCGAAGCCGGCCGGCCGGTCCAGATTCTGCTTGAGAATCACGATCTGATGCCGCACAACCTGGTGCTCACCCAACCCGGCGCGCTCAAGGGTGTCGCCATGGCCGGTCTGGCCGCCGGACCGGAAGGGACCGGTGGACTGCCCTATGTCCCCGATTCGCCCAACGTGATCGCGGCGAGCGAGATGGTCGCGCCGGACAAGTCGACACGCATCACGTTGACGGCCCCGTCGACGCCGGGCGAGTACCCCTATGTGTGCACGTTTCCCCAGCACTGGTATCGGATGTACGGGGTGATGGTGGTCGTCGAAGACCTGGATGCGTGGAACCAGAATCCGGTCCAGCCGGCCGATCCGCTCGGCAACACCCGATCGTTCGTCCAAGCGTGGACGCTGGAAGATTTCGCGGGCGACTTTGATGACGATCTTCGCGGCCGGACACCCTCGGTCGGGGAGAAAGTCTTCAACGAAGCCTCCTGTGTGGGGTGCCACAAGATCAACAACGTCGGCGGTGCGGTCGGCCCCGATTTGACCGACACGTACACCAAATGGAAGTCCGACCACGTGGGGATCCTCCGCGAGATTCTGGTCCCGTCGCACAAGATCGACAGCAAGTACGCGATGCAGGTCATCCTGACCACGGATGGAAAAACGATGTCGGGAATCGTCGTCGATGAAAACGACGACACCGTCGCACTGCTGACCAACCCCGAAGCGAAGGAGCCGGTGATCATTCTGCAAGACGACATCGAAGTCATCAAACGCAGTGCAACATCGATGATGCCCAAGGCGTTGATGGACCAGTACACCAAGGAAGAAGTGCTGGACCTGATGGCGTACCTCCAATCCGTCGCCCAGTCCGCTGCGAAGTAGATTGCCGTTGGATGACGACTACCGGTAGCGGAAGCCGCGGAGGCTTTCGGTGCCCCGCGGCTTCGCCGACGGTGAGCGAAACTCTTGGCGAGTTCCGCTACGTTAAAACCAGACCTCGGCGTCGCGGTCATCGGTTATAGTTGTCCAATGGCCACGGACAAAATCAATTCGAACGAACCCCCGGTCGAAGGCGACGACGGCTTGGACGAGATTCTGGCAGAGTACCTGCAGCGCCTCGAATCCGGCGAGTCCCCCGATCCGGCAGACTATCTGGCGCGTTATCCGCATCACGCCGACGAATTGTGCAGTTTCTTTCGCAATCACCACTGGATGGGAGAAGGTCCGGCGCCGCAAATCGTCTCATTATGCGGCCAGGAAATCGGATCCTATCGGATTGAATCCGAGATCGCGCGGGGCGGCATGGGTGTCGTCTACCGCGCCCGACAGACGGGGCTCGATCGCTGCGTCGCGGTCAAGTTGATCAGCAGCGGGGTTCTGGCCAGCGAAGAAGAACGCAAACGGTTCCGCATGGAAGCCGAGTCGGCGGCCCAATTGGATCACCCTGGCATCATCTCCATCCATGAAATCGGGACCTGGAACGGCCACGAATACTTTTCGATGACCCTGGTCGACGGGCCGACGCTGCAACGATACGTCGACGACCAATCGCTGGGCGACACCCGGGCCGCCGAGATGGTCCGTGACATCGCACGGGCAGTCGGTTACGCCCACCGAGCCGGCATCGTGCATCGCGACCTGAAACCGGACAACATTCTGATCAACCAGGACGGACGTCCGTTGGTGGCCGATTTCGGACTGGCCAAATGGAGCCAAAAGGGGACGATGTTGACGCGGACCGGCCAAGTCCTGGGGACGCCCAACTACATGAGTCCCGAACAGGCGGCCGGCCGCGCGGGATCGGGTGTGGCGTCCGACATCTATTCACTCGGCGCGATCCTTTACGCACTCATCACCGGCGTGCCGCCACACGAGGGCTCCAATCCCGCCGAAGTGATCCGCAGCGTGTTGCAAGACGAGCCCAGTCTGCCGCGAAGCTACCGGCCGCAACTCTCTCGCGACCTGGAAAACGTCTGCCTGAAGGCGATTCGCTATGAGCCGGAATGTCGCTACCAATCCGCCGACGAATTGGCCGACGATCTGGACCGCTACCTCGCCGGCGACACGATCAAGGCGGCCGGCAGTGGATTGATCGAACGCGTGGCCCGCGAAATCGGTCGCGACCAGCACCAAGATCATTTCCTCCGCTGGCACGGGACGCTTCTGCTGCTGGGCGTGATCATTTTCGTCACCCACGTGTTGATCTTTGTCTTGCTGCGGATGCAGTTTCCGCATTCGATCGCCTATTGGATTCCGCGGCTGACGATGTTTGCCTTGATCTTCGGGACGATTTATCGCGCCCGGGACGGATCGTTGTCCCCGCGCAGCATCGCCGAACGACCGGTGTGGTCGATTTGGCTGGGCTATCTCAGCGCCCTGGCGGTCGTCAATATTTTGCTGTTCCTTGGCGGCATCAATGATTCCGCGCTGTTTCCGCTCGCCTCGGCGCTCAGCGGATTCGCTTTTGTGGCCATGGCCGGTCACATCTGGGGCGGTTCGGCGCTGGCCGGCATCGCGTTTTTCCTGGTCGCCCCGCTGATGGTCTGGTGGCCGCAGATTGCCCCGCTGCTGTTCGGGACGATGTACCTGTTGTCAATTCTCGCGATTAGCCAGCATTACCGTCGCCGCGCCAAATGAATTCCTCTACCGCCGGGGCGGCAGGAACGTGTAGGCTGGCGCGATTGTTGGAATCGTCCAGCTTAGGAACCAAGCGAAACGCGACTCATACGAATGCTCCGTCTGTACGACGTCCTTTCGAGGTCGTCGTCAGGAGTCCTGCGGACGACGGCCCGGAAGGGCCATCGTACTCGAAGAACCGGTCGCCCTAAATCGACACAACGAGATCGAAACATGGACGTGCAATCCCATCGACGCCGCTCTTTCGCGCGGACGGCCTTGGTCGCGATGGCGGTGACCGGCATTACCGGGTGCCAAAGTCTGGTCGAGCGGGGCTGGATCGCACCGCCAGGGCCGATGAATTACCAGCAAGCCAACGCCGTCGTGCATGACCCGTTCCCCCAGGCCGACATCGGCCCGGACGATAAATCCATCCGCCCCCCGGACTATCAGAATCCCTTGTCACTGCCGGTGCGGAACCAGATGAAGAATCAAGTCACACCTTGGTTATCGCCTTAGGGCATGCAGTGCATGCGACCTCGGCGAACGCCACGCAAGGCGTGAAAGACTTGATCGCTACCGAGTCGAAAACTTAAACACGGTTTTCGTTTCGTACTCGTCGTCCGGTTTCAGGATGGTCGACGGAAACGTGGGTTGGTTGGGGCTGTCGGGATAGTGTTGAGTTTCCAAACAGAACCCACCGCGGTGGACATATTTCTTCCCCGACTTTCCGGTCAGCCGGCCGTCCAGGAAGTTGCCACAGTAGAACTGGATTCCCGGTTCGGTGGTTGAAACTTCCAGCACGCGTCCGCTGGTCGGCTCATAGACCGTGGCGGCCAACGTCATCTCGCCGGTTTGGCCTCCCTTGTCCAAGACCCAGTTGTGGTCATAGCCGCCGCCGAATTTCAGCTGTTCGTTATCCGCGGCGATATCGCGGCCGATCGGTTTGGCGGTCGTGAAATCAAACGGAGTTCCCTGGACGGCCGGCGTCGTACCGGTCGGAATCAACGTTTCATCAACGGGCGTGTAACGTCTGGCGTTGATCATCAACTCGTGGCCCAAGATCGTGCCTTCCCCTTCACCTTTGAGATTAAAGTAGGTGTGTTGGGTCAGGTTGATCGGCGTCGCCTTGTCGGTGGTGGCCAAGTAATCAATCTCGATCGCGTTCTCGTCGGTCAATCGATAGGTCACCGAGCAGTTCAAATTGCCCGGGTACCCTTCTTCGCCGTCTTTGGCCAAGTAGGACAGGGTCACTGCGTTGGCTTCGTTGTCGACCTTACCGTCCCAGATGACTTTGTCAAATCCGATGATCCCGCCGTGCAAGCTGTTCGGCGGGTTGTTGATCGCCAGGGTGTACTCTTGGTCGTCGATGGTGAATTTCCCCTTGGCGATCCGATTGCCGTAACGCCCCACGACGGCACCAAAGTACGGTTTGTCGACGGCGTTGGTGTAACTGGCGATGTCGTTGTAGCCCAATGCGACGTCGGCCATCTTGCCGTCGCGATCAGGGACGACGATCGACATGATGATCGCGCCATAATTGGTGATTCGCACGGTCATACCGCTGTCGTTTTTCATCGTGTAGATCTGAATGTCGCCCGCCGTTTCGACCTCGACCGCCTCGGCGGAGAAAGCAAACAATGGGGCAATTGCCAGGGCGAGACAAACGCAACGACACGGCCAGGAGAGCGCGGAGATGGGGTTCATGATGGAGGCGATGAAAAAGGTAGGTAATGAGAAGGGGGAAAGGATTGAGTTTAACGTGGTGAAGGGGTGACCACGGTTTGAGGAAGACATTGCCGGGGGCGACCCCAGCTGATTGCAGCGACCGGCGGCGATCACGCGTGCCGAGCGGAGATCTCAGGCCGACACGCCGGGTTGGATGACCACCTTCATCGCACCTTTCTCGCCGGCATACAAACGTGAAAACCACTCGGGGCCTTCATCAAGCGTCGCCGTTGCCGTGATCAACGGTTCGACCTTGATCGCGCCGCTGCGCATCAATTCGATACACGCAGGGTACTCACCGCAGGACGCGCAGGTGCCAAAAACGTTCAATTCTCGGGTCACAATCGCCTGCAGGGGAACTTCGACGCGGGGTGCCAGGTTGCCGACCAGCGTGATCGAGCCGCCTTTGCGAAGGCATGCGATCGCCGTGTCGATCGTCGCGGTCGCCCCGACGACTTCCAACGCCACGTCCGCTCCGCGACCGCCGGTCAGTTTCCGGACCTCTTCGGCGACGTCGACCTGATCCGCCTTCAAGGCGACATCAGCGCCCAAGGCAAGCGCGGCGTCCAGCCGATCCTGGTCCAGGTCCACCGCGATGACTTTGGCACAACCGGCCAATCGGATCGCTTGGATGGTCAGCAAACCGATCATCCCGCTACCGACGACGACGGCGGTGTCACCCAGCTTGACCGGTGTGCGATTCGCCGCGTGCACGGCCACCGAAACCGCTTCGATCAACGCGGCGTGTTCGAACGGCATTTCCTCCGGCAACTTGTAACAGATGTGTTGCGGCACCGAGACCAATTCGGCGAACGCACCGTGCCGACGGTACTCGCCACAGGAGACGCCCAAGACGGTTCGATTGTCGCACAGGTTGATCTCGCCTCGGCGGCAATGAAAACAGTCGCCACAGGACACCGTCGAATCGAACGTCACGTGATCACCGACGGCAAACCCGGTCACTTCGCTACCGATTTCCGCAACGATCCCCGACGCCTCGTGTCCCATCACCAGCGGCGGGATCCGCCGCCCGCTGCTACCGTCGTACCCGTGGATGTCGCTGCCGCAAATGCCACATGCCTTCACTTGGACCAACAGGTCTTTCGGGCCGATCGTCGGGTTGTCGACTTCGGTGACTTCCAGGTGTTTATATTCTGTCAACAGCATCGCTTTCATGCGTCGAGCTCTCTAGCAGGGGGGGTGGGTGAATGAGGTTCGCACCGTAAGGGTAAAAGATAACCGATGGAACGCAATGAGATGTATCACCGGTGATTTGCGAGCCTTAACCAAACAGGATCGCGATCACGACCGAGATTGTGATCAAAAGAGCTCCCGCGAGGCGTAGAATCATCGTTTTTCCCGACAAATCGGCCTCGCTGCCGCCCCAAATGATCGCCGTCGCCCAGGCCAACAGCACGCCCCAAATGCCCCGCATCGAATAAACGACGTTCACCCGCGGGGCATCGCCGAAGGCGGACAGCGTGAACACGATGCAAATCGCCTGCATCGCGATCAGCAATCCGCCGATCAACAGCGACCGCCGGACCGCGGGGAGCGCAAATTTATCCCGCTGGAATCCGACCAAAAAGACGGTCGAGTAGGCCGCGACGAACCAGAACATGATCGGCAAGAAACGCCCGGAGGACCACGCCGCGATCGGGGACGAGCAGAACCGCTGGACCAACACGTCAAAAATGGAAAACGACGTGCTGGCGGCCATCGCGCTAAGGATGGTGTACCCGATTCGTCCGTGCGTCCCCGCCCCGGTCCACTGCACCAATGCGATCCCGACCGTTGCCAAGACCGCCGCCAACCAAATCGCCGCCGGCAGACTCTGACCACCAATGACCGTTGCCAGGATCGCCACCAGCAGGACCTTCACGCCGAACAGCGGGGCCGCGATCGAGACGTCACCGTGCGTGATCGCGAAAAATGTTCCCATCTGGCCACTGATGTAAAACACCGCCACCAGCGCGGGTTGCCACAGCAACCACGGCTGGACGGGATCGCTTTCAAGCAACCAGAACCCCGAGAACAGCGTCGCGGCCCACAGATTGGCCACCAGTGACACCGTCCATGGATTCGCCCCCTCCAACGTCGCACGCTTCAAAAAAATTAGACCGCAAGCAAACAGAATGCTCGCGGCTAATGGCAACAGCAGGTGAATCGAATCGTCAAGCACGGTGGGATCGAAACAGTGGGATCGAAACGGAGGGAGAGCATTGGTATCTAAACATCTTCTACATCCTCCCCGTGCATTGGCCTGATGGAAATGATGCAGCGACTACCAGACGCGACACGTATCGGAGCCGCAGTTTCACCAGATAAACAAATTCCGGGCCCCCCTTTCCCCCAACAACCTGGCGAGCCCCAGCGAGTCAGGTTGTTGGGGGAGAGGGCCGGGGGGTGAGGGTAGCCTAGCGAACTTGTGATGCTAGGGAAGTGCCCGCTGTCGGTCGATAGGCCGCAACGTACTCATTCACGGACCTCCTCGCAGGTGTACAATCCGTCCATGCACTGCCTCGCCGTCACGATAGAGCGAATCACCATCGCCCGTACCACGATCTTGGCCAGCCTCTGTGCGATCACCACAGTCGGCTTGGTCGGATGTGGCCAGCCGCCTTCGCCTGATCCGATGGTGATCACCGACACCGGATCGGATTTGCGTCATGACCACAAACACTTTCACGGCGATCCACACCGCCATGACCACGACCATCAGGGGACATTCAAGGGAGCGCACTCGCACCCTCATGGGCACGCCCATCGGCACGCGCCGGCACCCCATGGTGGCGTCATTGTCAGCCTGCGGTTGACCGGCCGGCAGGGTGCGTCAGCCAACCAATCGCCGGTGCCGCTGCGGCCACACGTCGAGATCGTGACGGGTTTGCCGGAGCGGCTGAGGTTTTATTTCCTCGCCGAATCCGAAAACGGCCGTTGGAACCGCTGGGACCTCGGGCCGTCGCCGCCGACCGTCGTTTTCACCGCGGGGACCACGCCACTGCATCTGGAATTGACCACGGCCCCCGACGAAGATGGCTACACGGCGCCGCTGTCTGCCGATGTGCAAACGTTGTTTGCCGGGGCGGAGTCAGATATTCCGCTGACCGAATGGGTGATCGACGCCGCGGGGAATTCGTTTGACATTTCCGGCAACGTTGTTTTTCGGCAGGGTGAACTGGACGTCCTTCTAGACTAATCTGTCACCTTAACGAAACGTGTCCGCGTCGTCGGTAATGTTTCTCATCGTCCACAGCCCGCGATTGTTCCATCATGCCCCAGCTACCTTCCCGCCGATCTGCGTTCACTCTCGTCGAACTGTTGGTCGTGATTGCGATCATCGGAATCCTGGTCGGATTGCTGCTGCCGGCGGTCCAGGCGGCTCGGGAAGCGGCCCGGCGGATGTCGTGTCAAAACAATTTAAAGCAACTTGCGCTCGGACTTCACAATTACGAATCGACGTTCAAAGTTCTTCCCTCAGGCTACTTGCACAAGCCCGGTCCCCGCGGCACCGCGATGGAGCCGGCCAATCACATGGGCCTGGCTTGGGGCGCGGCGATGTTGCCCCAATTGGAGCAGAGCCAGGTCGCGATCCTGTTCGATTACAACCGTCCGATGTGGGTGCCGGAAAACCTGGACGCCCGCGAGAAACCGTTGGAGGTGTTTTTGTGCCCCAGCGATACCTATTCCGCCGACGCGTTCGTGATTCGCGACGACACCTCCAACCCGGTCGAACGATACGCGGCAGCCAGCTACGCCGCGAACTGGGGGCCGGCGGACGCCTCGACCAATCTGGATGACACTCCGACGGCCAGCCGAGGCGTCTTCTATCGCAACAGCCGCACCCGTGTTTCGGCGATCATCGACGGGCTATCCAACACCCTGGCCTTTGGCGAACGCCACAACGGGCCGATTCCGATGAGCCAAACGACGGCCGGCGGACACAGTGCGTTTGAGAACGTTTGGAGCGCGGCGATCCGAGACACCGACGAATTAGACGATGACCACGGCCACATGGTGCTGTTCGAAACCCAGTTTCGGCCGAACCAGAAAGACGGCGACGACAAAGGTCTGGCCGCACCCCACGTCGGACTTTGTCAATTCGCGTTGTGTGACGGTTCGGTCCGCGCGATTACTGAACACATCGACGCGGATCTCTACGATGCCCTGGCCACACGCCACGGCAACGAGGTCGTCGAAGACTATTGATCAGACTGGCCAATGAATCTGACGCCGCGCGAATCAGTGAGATCTACAATCACTACGTGCGGACATCGACCTGTACGTTTCATCTGGATCCGGAATCGGTCGATGATCGGCTGGACTGGCTGCGGGCACACGACGATCGCCATCCCGTGACGGTCTTTTGTGTTTCGGGCGAGGTGGTCGGCTGGGCCTCGCTGACCCGGTGGCACCCACGCCCGGCCTACAGCGAAACCGCCGAGGTGTCATTCTATCTGGACCACCGGTGGCATCGACGCGGCATCGGACGAACGCTGTTGACGGACCTGATCGATCGAGCGTCGTCGCTCGGTTTTCATGTGTTGATCGGCGGCGCGTGCACGGAGCACGTTGCGAGCATGGAACTGCAAAAGTCACTGGGCTTTCGCGAGGTCGCCCGATTCACCGAAGTCGGACGAAAGTTCGACCGCTGGCTGGACGTCGCGTACTTTCAATTGACGCTAAACCAATGACCCCCGAACGGATCCAGTCGCTCCTTGAGACCTATCGTGATGGGCTGCTGGAGGACACGTTGCCGTTCTGGATCCGGCACGCTGTCGATCGCCGGCACGGAGGATTCATCACGTCGTTGGATCATGACGGAACCGTGATCGACACCGACAAGGGACTTTGGCAACAGGGGCGTTTCACTTGGTTGCTGGGCGAACTTTATAACCAGGTCGAACCTCGCCAACAGTGGCTGGACCTGGCGATTGCCGGCGCCGACTTCATTGAAAAACACGGGTTCGATCCGAGCGACGGTCGGATGTGGTTCCACGTCACCCGCGATGGCGGGCCGATTCGTAAACGACGCTATGCGTTCAGCGAAAGTTTTGCGGCGATCGCCTTCGGTGAATTGTTCAAAGCTACCGGACGATCACGCTACGCCGACTTGGCACGACAACTCTTCGGGCGATTCATCGACCACAATTTGGATCCAAAAAACACGCCGCAAAAATTCACCGACACCCGGCCGACCCGAGCTTTGGGGTTCCCGATGATCACGATCGCGACGGCACAGGAGCTGCGTGATTCCATCGGATTGCCGGACGCCCAAACGTGGATCGATCGCAGCATCGAAACGATTCGCCGATACCACTTGAAACCGGACTTGAAATGTGTGATGGAAACGGTCGGCGGCGACGGTGCGATTTTGGACCACTTTGATGGCCGAACGTTGACGCCCGGGCATGCGATCGAGGGCGCGTGGTTCATCCTGTGGGAAGGCAAGTTGCGCGGCGACGAAGAACTTGTCCATCTCGGTTGCCAGATGTTGGATTGGAGTTGGCAGCGGGGCTGGGACAGTGAACACGGCGGAATCCTCTATTTCGTCGACCTGCGAGGATTGCCGGTCCAGGAGTACTGGCACGACATGAAGTTCTGGTGGCCGCAGAATGAGACGATCATCGCCACGCTGCTGGCCTATCAATTGACCGGCGACGCGAAGTACGCGACCTGGCACCAGCAGATCCACGACTGGGCGTACGCGCACTTTCCGGATCAACAACACGGAGAATGGTTCGGTTACCTGCACCGTGACGGCAGCATCAGTTCACGATTGAAGGGCAACCTTTGGAAAGGGCCGTTTCATCTGCCGCGGATGCAGTTGACATGCTGGCGAATCCTGAACGAGATGCGAGTGGGATAGGCGGGCACCGGCTCACCGGTATGCAATGCCAACAGGCCGGTCAGCGACCGGCCCGCCCCTTTTCACCCTCACTTGTTCCCAGGCTCTGCCTGGGAACACGCTTTTCTAGAGGCTCCGCCTCGCGTCGGACCGCGACATGTGGCGGAGCCACCGGGGAATTGCGTCCCAAGGCGGAGCCTTGGAACGAGGTCGACGTGCTGGCGAATCCTGAACGAGATGCGAGTGGGATAGGCGGCCACCGGCGCACCGGCATGCAATGCCAGCGGGACGCGTCAGCGACCGGCCCGCCCTTTTCACCCTCACTTGTTCCCAGGCTCTGCCTGGGAACACGCTCTTCTGGAGGCTCCGCCTCGCGTCGGACCGCGACATGTGGCCGAGCCACCGGGGAATTGCGTCCCAAGGCGGAGCCTTGGAACGAGGTCGACGTGCTGGCGAATCCTGAACGAGATGCGAGTGAGATAGGCGGGCACCGGCTCACCGGAATGCAATGCCAGCGGGACGCGTCAGCGACCGGCCCGCTCCATTCACCCTCACTTGTTCCCAGGCTCTGCCTGGGAACACGCTTTTCTGGAGGCTCCGCCTCGCGTCGGACCGCGACATGTGGCCGAGCCACCGGGGAATTGCGTCCCAAGGCGGAGCCTTGGAACGAGGTCGACGTGCTGGCGAATCCTGAACGAGATGCGAGTGAGATAGGCGGGCACCGGCTCACCGGAATGCAATGCCAGCGGGACGCGTCAGCGACCGGCCCGCTCCATTCACCACTTGCCCACCGCCTTCAGTCCCTCGGTTTGCCAAACATGGACACCGCCGGTCTGCCCGGAGGCGAACACACGGTCACCACCGGCACTGATCCCCAACGTAAACAGAAAATCGCCCGCCGCTGATGCCGCGGCAACCGAACCACCGTTGTTGGTCTCATGCACCCGCACCTGCCCGTCGGCACAGCTACTGGCCACACGGGTGCTGTCGCCCAGGAACTCCACCGCGGTGACCTCGTCGGGGAACCCGCCGATCGTGCGTTTCTGTTGCCCGGTTTCGGTGTCCCAGGTTTTGATCGTCCCATCGGCGCTGCCGCTGGCGATCAACCGTCCGTCCCGTCGCCAGGACAGCGACAGAACGTGATGCGTGTGTCCGTCGAGTGCACCGACGACGCCACCGGTCTGAACGTCCAACACGCGGATCGTCTTGTCGGCCGACGCGGTGGCCAGCAGTCGCTCGTCGGGCGAAAACCGCACGCACAACACCGTATCGCTGTGCAGATCGTCGAATCGACGCAACACGTCACCGTTAGCAACTGCGACGACCAGAACCTGGCCTTGGCGACTGGGGATCCCGCTGCCGATCGCGATCGATTGACCATCGCCACGGAAATCCAACGTCGTCACGCGATCGGAAATCAAATCCGATCCCACTCCGCCGATCGTCCGCTCCAGCGTCCATTGGTATCGTCGGTCGAACACTTGAGGCGGCGCGTTGCGTTCGTTGATGATCATTCGATCTTGATCCAGGAAAAACGCATCGGCCGACTCCGTGCCGCGGAAAGGTTGATGCAGGCGATGACGTTCAAGCGGTTTTCCGTCGGCCAGTTGATAGGTCCGCACATCGCCGTCGACATCGACGACCGTGACCGTCGCCTCATCCAGTGCGATGGACGCGATTGCGGCGGAATGACTTTGGCGCTGGACCAGGGCGCCGTGCTGATGTCGCAGATCGGCCAAGCGATTGTTTCGTATCCGCAGCGAATCCTGGTGCGCGGGAATGTTTGCGGCGGCTTTGTCACGCGTCTTGGTTGCCGTCACCAAGGCTTGCTCGCGTTCGGCGACATCAGCTTGCTTCTTCTGCACCTCCGATTCCACCGCAGCGAGAGACTCGCGTTGTTTAGCCAATGCCGCCTTGGTCGTCTCCAGCTGTTTTACTGCCTCGGTCGCATCCGCTTTGGACTTCACCAGGGCTTGATCGGCGTCGGCGCTGCGTTTAGTGACCGATGCCAGTTGTGTCTTCTTTTCCTCGACTTGTCCTGCGATCTCCTGGGCCGACTGTTTCGCGGCGGCCAAGATTCGGTTCGCTTCGTCGGCTTTGGCCTGGGCCAATTCGACTTGCGAGAGCGCGGCCGCGGATTGTTTTTCCAGCGGCTGCAGTTCGGCTTTTAGCGATTCGATCTCGGCCTTGCTTTTCGCGATCAACGCTTCGGCATCGGCCGCAGCCTGATTGGACGCATCGATCTTGGCCTGGGCGTCTTTGATACCCTGCTCGCTGCCGGCGATCTGTTTCGCGACGTCGTCTCGCTGCTTGGCTTTCTCGTCAAATTCCTTAGCGGCCTTTTCACGAGCCTCGTTCACTTTGGCCAGCGCCGCCTGCTCGTTTTCCAGCAGCTTCTTCAGCTCGTCCGTCTTGCCCTCCAGCGTCTTGACCCACGCCTGCTCGCGTTGAACGTCTTGGTCCAACGCCGCGATCCGAAGCACTGATTGGATGTCCCCGGTCAGCGTCCTTTGCAGTGATCCGTCTTCCAGATTCCACAACTTCGTGGTCCCACCTTGCCCGCCGGTCGCGAGGGTCTTGGACGGCGGGTCGATCGCGAGGGATTCGATGGCCGATCCGTGGTCCAGCTCGACCGCGATGTCACCGGAAACCACGTCAATCGTCTTAGCGACACCCGACGCCGTGCCGACGACAAGCTTGCCGGGGCCGAAGAATAAGATCGCGGTGGCGTCCTGGATCGACGCGAGGGCCGGCGACGGGTGTGGTTGATCGTTGTTAAAGAGTCGAACTTGCCCATCCGTACCGAGCGCGGCGGTAAAGTCGGATTCGCTGCTTTGCGCCAGGCACTCGATCGCATGGTCCAGTTTCACCCGCGCCACCAAGGTTCCCGAGCGAGCATCATGGATTCCGATGTCGCCGTGATCATATCCGACCGCAAGTCGCTGGGGATGGGACCAGGCGAGGTCCGCCACCGCGCCAAGACTCTTGATGCTGGCGCGTTGTTCCGACGACGCGAGCTGCCAAATTTCCACATCACCGATCGCATTGACCAGCGCGAGCGCAGACCGATCGGGGCTGATCGCGGTCGGTCCGACGGCATGCCGTAACGCGGGCGGGATCTCGGACGCGATCGGCTGACGCTTCCAAATCCGGACCGTGCGGAAACCACCGGTGGCGATGCGATCACCGAAGGGTGAGAACGCGATCGCTTGGATCACGTCGAAGTCGGCGACACCCGCCTGCGAAAGGTCTGCGTCAACCAACGTGCCGCGAAGGGTACCTGTTTGTGCGTCGGCCAGTTCCACTCGATTGGCATGGCCCACAGCGATCAAACGATCATCCGGGGAAACCGCCAGCGCGTAACTGTTGCGGACCGAATCGTCGATCGGCTGCCACTGGATCACATCCTCGGCCGACAAATCATCGATCACAGCCCCCTGTTCGATCCACGTCCGCAACAACGAGAGTTCCGCCTGCGTCAAACGCTTGGCCCCCACCGTGTTGTCCTCCGGCGGCATCGGGTCATCGTCATCGCTAGCCCGAACGTACAATAAACTCGATTCGGGTTGTTTCGCGACCAGCAACGCCCCACTGTCTCCGCCGGCATCGATCGCCTTGCGACTCTCCAGCGACAGCCCCCCCTCGGCTTGCCCCGCGCGGTGACAAGCCAGACAGTTACGCTGCAAAATCGGTGCAATGTCGCGAGCGTAGCTGACCGATCCGGCGGGATCGGTTTGTTCCGCCGGTGCAGGCGAAGCGAGGAAGCAGAGTACCAAGACGATTGGTAATGATCGATCACGCATCATGACAGCGGGAAGGGGCGGGAGGTGGGGCTTCACTGGACTTCCAGTGTGATCGCCGGGAGCGGGACATAGATGGTAAAATCTCGAGCGGCGGTTTGTGTTTTTAGCGTTTCGATCCGCTTGTCGGCTTCCGCGATGGCTTTGTCGATTTCCGCATGCTGATCGGAGCGACTGGGATCGGCCCGCAGCGTCTTCAAGGCGTCACGGTACTCGGTTTCACGTGTCAGTGACTGCGGGTTGACCGCAAACTTGACCTTCGTTTCGCCTTGACCCCAGAACGTGTAGGTCCCGGCCGCCGCATTGTTCTTCACGTCGATCGTCCACTCTGCCTCCGATTTGTCCTTGGCAATCGTCAACTCAGCGACGCTGACACCCGGCGGCAAATGCTGAGCCCTCAGGACGATGTTGTCCGCACCGCCGTCACGACGCGTCACTTTGATCGGAACCGTGACCTTGGTGCCCTTCATTGCCGTGACAACATCTGGAGTAGCCGTGGCGATGCTGATCGGAGACGTGTCGATTTCCGACGACCCGATCTGTAGCCCATCGATCAGTCGCACATGTGCGGTAGGCCGATAACCGTCTTGCTGCCAGATGACCGACGCGGCGCTGGCGATCCGCGATTCCGTTTGGCCGTCCCGGTTGGCTTCACCGATCACCTGAAGCGGGGCGTGCTGTGTCGGCGTCTGGTCCGACGCGGTGATCACCAAGTCGGCATGGTTTTGGTTGGCCGCGATCCAGCTGGGTCGACAACTCAATCCAACGGGAAGATCCGGGATCGAGACTTTGATCGGCCCGGACATCTGATTGCGATAAACAAACACACGAATCGTCGTCGCGCCCCCACGCATCAGATGCGATCCCGACGGCTGTGATGTCTTGGCATCCTTGTGCGGATAGACGTGGTAGGCCAACAGGTGCCAATCCTGTCGGGGCGGGCCGATGGCGAGTTGATATCGCTGGACATCGCCGAGCGATCGACCAGTATCCAGGTCTGTGACGGTGATCCGATAGTCGCCGTCTTCGGGCGGTTGAAACCGCAGGACGGGATCACCGCTGGCAAGACGAATGATGCTATCGGATAGGTTGGGGCCGTCTTCGGCCGTTGCGACGCGTTGCCAAGTGACTGCGCCCGCTGCGTCGACGCTTCCTCGGTCGATGATCAGCCGGGCATCGGTGGGCTGGCCGATGCGATCCGAGACGACTTCGATTTGAACCGGCTGTCCCTTGACCAATTTGCAGTGGTAGTGGTCGCTGTCATCGGGGCCGTCAAAGGTGGCTTCCACCAACGCAGGAATCTCAAGTTCGACCGCCGCGTCCGATTCGTCGGCCGCGACCGGATCTTCAGTTTGTATGTCATGCGTCTGTACGTCCTGCGTCTGTACGTCCTGCATCTGCACGCTGATCGATTTCGGAAACTCCGGTTCAAGGTATGACGGTGTGGCGGAACCTTCGACCACATTCAAACCATACTGGAACGCCGCGCCGCCCCGAAACAAGGCGTCATGCACCGCGACGGTCACCACGCCGCTTTCGGTGGCGGTCCAAGTGAGTCGCAGATCCGAGTAGTCGCTTCCGATCCCGCTGGCCAGCGTTCGCCCCTTCGCATCAGCAATCGACAGTGCGCCGATCAATTGCGAGTCGACCGCTTGTGCGATCAACCGCAACGTGTACTGCGTTCCGGCATTGGCGGAGAACGAAAAATAGTCACGTCGCTGGGGCGAGGCATGTCTGCAATACGTTTGCCCCGATTCGATGGGTGTTGCCGTCGACGCATCACTTCCCACCGCCGAAACGACCTGGACGCCGTTTTGAACCACGACCGAGCGCGGGTTGGAAATCCCAAAGCGGCCGACCGCGCGGGCTTCATAACGTCCCGCCGGGACATCGGACGCGACCGCCACACTGAACTTTCCGTGCTGTGGCACCCCAGTCGTGGTCAGCGGCCGAGGCGGTCCCTTGACCAGCGTGGCGGTGATGCCCGGATGGGAAAAAACGAGTTCGACAACTTCGTCGGTGTTCGCCCCCTCGGTGACCGTGACTTCGTATGTTTCCCCGGGTGCATAAAACGATTGGGACAGCGATCGCAAAGCGATCACGGGCAGTTGTGCATTCAGTTTGCCACCGGAAATCCCGATCAAGACGCACAGGGAGATCAACCCGCAGTGCAGGGGGCGGACTGCGACGCGCGCACCGGCGCCGCAAAAAAAGGGTCGATGTCGCATCAGTGGTTAAACAGAAACTCTTTGGAGTTCACGAGGGCCCATATGAGATCTTCCCAGGGCTCTTTTTGATCGTGGCGATCCCCCAAATAGCTCAGCGTCGACTTCAGCTCTCCGTCGGTCGGTTCGCGACTGAACGCCAGCAGATACAGCTCTCGAATTCTCTCTTCGATTGCACGTGATGCGTCGGCGGCATACGCAGCGGCACGTCCCTGGTCGTGCGTCAGCTTTTTCTGCATCTGTTCGGAATTCAGCAGATGCAAACTCTGAGCCAGGTTGGCTTCCGAAGACCGCTCGCACTCGCACGCGGTCTTTGAATCGGGTTGACCAAACACGGACAAGAAATACGAATTGAACCCCGTGTCCGGCAATTCCACCGCCCGCGTTCCGGCCGGCATGCCGGAAAAACTGGTCGACGCACCGGTGACGGCGTCGATCGAATCGAGCAACGTTTCCGCTTGCAATCGCTTTGGGTAGTACCGCGAGTGGCTGCGGCGATCGATCAGGTTGTCTCCACTCGCGTCACTGGAGGCACCGTACACGTCGGAATTGCAGATCAACCGGACCAGCGATTGAAGGTCATAGCCGGATTCGACGAAGGCCGCTGCCAACGCATCCATCAATTCAGGATTCGATGGCGGATTGGTCACGCGCAAGTCGTCTTCGGGTTCGACCAAACCGCGGCCGAGAAAATGTTTCCAGTAGCGATTGACCAGGGCTTTGGCAAAGAACGGATTCTCAGGCGAGGTCACCCAATCGCTCAGTGCCCGGCGAGGATCGGTCGCGGCATCGGCTTGGACCGCTTCGGCATCCAACCCCGCGGGTGACACCGATTGCCCCGTCTTTGGATGCTTCGCCGACGGGGCGGCGATGCGGGTCACAAACGTCACATCGGTGCCCTGAGTCTTTTTGGAGATCGTGCTGAAGAACGCCGACATCCGCGCGTAGTCTTCTTGGCTCCACTTTTCATAAGGGTGGTGATGGCAGCGAGCGCATTGGATCCGTTGGCCCAAGAACAACTGGCTGATGTCTTCGACGCGTTCGTTTTGGTCGGTCACTTGCGACAGCCATGCGGTCGCCGGGTTGCTGAACAACGAACCGCTGGCGGTCAACAATTCGTCGACCAGTTGGTTGTAAGGTTTGTTGACGCGGAACGCTTCTTGCAACCAATGATGAAACAGCATGTTCGACACTTGCAACGCCCCGCCGGTGCGGCGGTTGCGCAAGATCACGCCCCACTTGCGGGCGAAGAACGCCGCATAATCGTCGCTTCCTAGCAGTCGATCGACCAAGCCGGCGCGTTTATCCGGCGCGTCATCGGCGAGGAATGCGTTTGTCTCGTCCAGCGTCGGGATCCGACCGGTCAGGTCCAGCGTCACACGCCGCAAGAACGTCGCGTCATCGCTCGGCGGCGAAGCGGGGATGCCCAGCGAATCGAGTTTTTTGCGGACGAATCGATCGACAACATTGGCGGGCTGGCCGGCCGACGAACCACCGGCATCGGCGATTTCGGTCGCCGCATCGATCCGCAACGGGATCTCGGCGCGGAACACCGTCACATGTCCCTGGTAGCGTGCCATCACCGCGACGTCGCCGACCAATTGGCCGGTTCGAACAAGCCCCGTGGCGCTCACTTCGGCCATCTGCGTGTCGTTCGATTCGTAAACCGCCGCCCGGGTGACGTCTTCGACCGAACCGTCACTGAAGGTGGCGATCACGGAGATCTGTTGCTCGCCGTCGCCGGCCATGCGTCGGACCTCGGGGTAACAGCGGATCGATTGAACCGCCAAGATTTCACCTTGGTCATACGGCATGCCCTGGGAAATCCAGCGACGCAGCACACGGTACTCATGCGAATCGCGATCCGTTCTCGCTCCGCCCCCGTGCGGCATCGCATTGATCGTTTTCATCAACAGTAAACTTCGGTCCGGCGACGCCAGAGAAACGCGACGCCCGCGCGACTCGGCAACCAACCGCTTGTGATCTTCGTGTGGTTCAAACCCGAGCAAAGAAAGTCGAAATCCGTTTTGGCCGGCGATCTTTCCGTGACAACCGCCGCCGTTGCAGCCCAACTTGGTAAAGATCGGAACGACCTGTCCGCAAAAGCTGACCGGTTGCGTATGCCCGGTGCCGGAAACGTCCAGCGTTGCCGTCGCGTTCTGGCCGTCATCGGCGGTCGCCGACACCGTGACAGTGCCATCGGCAAGCGGCGTGACCAGCCCCGTCGAATCGATCGAAACCAGGCCCTCCGGTGACGCAGAAAAATCCACGCGCCGCGTCCAATCGGTGGTCATGCCATTGGGTTCGGATCGTGACACGATCAGCTGCAGCCGCGCGTCGATTCCGACCAGTTTCGTCGCCGCGGCACCGTCGACGTTGTCGATGCGGAGCGATTGCCGGGCGGCGGAATCGGTGGCAGCGGAATCGGTGACGGCAAGGCAGACGATCGCGGCGAGCCCTAACAAACAAGGCGCAAGTCGAAACCTTGCGCCGCCTTTCAATGCGTTTCGACTCATGCGACCAACTCGGCGATCGGGTCACTGTCGACCAGGAACTGAGGTCGTCCGGTCGGATCAGCGATGGTCGTCGAGTGCGTGTCGATGCCCAGCGTGTGATACAGCGTCGCAACCACCTCTTGCATGGTCACCGGTCGCTCGACCGCCTCTTCGCCCATCCGGTTGGTCGCGCCGATCGCCTGGCCGGTCTTCAGTCCGCCGCCGGCCAACCACGCACAACTGACCTTGGTCCAATGATCTCGACCGGCGTTGGCATTGATTTTTGGGGTTCGCCCGAATTCGCCCCAGACGGCGATGGCGACATCATCCAACATGCCACGTTCGTTCAAGTCGGTCACCAGCGCGCTCAAGCACTGGTCCAATTTGCCGCCGTGATCGCGGACCAGATCAAAGTTCTGGCCGTGGCTGTCCCAACGTCCGTAGCTGAGGCTGACGACGCGGACTCCGGCTTCGACCAATCGACGCGCGATCAATAGCTGATCGTTGCAGGTCGGTGCGCCGTCGTATTGGTAGTTGTAGGGCTTGCCGTCCCCGTATCGGGCGACGACTTTGGGATCTTCTTTGGACAGATCCAATGCATCGACCAGCTTGCTGCTGGTCAGCACATCGAGCGCTCGTTGGCCGAACGCATCCATCCCCTCCATCGCGCCGGTGATGTCGATGTCGCGGCGCATCGTGTCCAATTCCGAAAGCAATTGGCGGCGATCTTGCAAGCGATCAAATGAGATCCCTTTCAATGTCATGTTCTGCATGCCCGGCCCGTCTGGCTTGAAGGGCGAATAGGCCGAACCGAGAAAACCGGCTTGTCCGGAATCGGACCAGGGGACGTGACGTGTCGGGGCGGCAAGTCCGACGAACGGTGGCACCGAGGGATCGACCGGGCCGAACAACTTGGCCGCGGCGGCGCCGATGGAAGGTCGTCCGCCGAGGTTTTTCAGTGAGTTGTTTTCCCAACCGGTGAAGCATTGAATCCCGTCGTGCCCGCCTCGGCAGCCGACCACGCTGCGGATCACCGCCGACTTGTCCATCAACGCGGCCAGTTTGGGAAACACCTCACAAATCTGGATGCCCGGGACGTTAGTCGCGATGGGCTGAAATTCACCGCGGACCTCACTAGGTGCCTCGGTCTTGATCTCCCACATGTCTTGATGGGGAGGACCACCGGCAAGAAAGATGTTGATCACCGATTTGTGTGACCGCGGCGACGACGAGGACGCTTCGGCGCGGTAGAGATCGGCCAGCGAAAGGCCGCCCATTCCGAAAGACAGTCCGCCGATCTTTAAAAAGCTTCGCCGGTGTTGCCCATCGCAATAGCGACTGGAGGGACCCTTGATCGTTAACATGATCAGGCCGGGGTAGGGGGGAGGGATGATTCAGGTGGGACCCGGGCAGAACAAAGGTGAGCTGCCCGAGCGAGGCATCGCGTCCCAGTATAGCCGCGTAAAGGGAAACTATGCAACCTTTTAGCAAATGCCCCCCGGATAGAGATGCGTCGACGGCAAACGGCATTCAGTTCTGCTCCACCGGATCGCATGTGACCTGTCGTCCATTGACAGGTCAACGTAGCTACCTTCGCCAGAAGGTGGTGTCCCGGCGTCGTCCACGTTCTGGCGAGCGTAGCTACATCAAAACGACATTGATGCCACTAGCGCGACGGCAAATGCAGGAACGGTGCACCACGCTGGTAGGAGTCGTCGTCGGCCTCCGAGGGGCTTTCGATCGGCATCGTCTCGGTCATCCAGCTCATGTCTTGCACTTCCTGGATCGACGTGATCTTGTCACGGACCTTCATCAAGGCGTCTCGAACCAGCCCGGCCCCGCCGGCGCGGATGATCGTGCGGATTTCCGATTCCTGTTTGCGTTTTTGGATCGCATCGCTCAATTCGTCATCGATCACGACCGCTTCGAAGACGCCGATCCGGCCTTTGTACCCCGTTCCACGACAATGTTGGCAGGACCTGGGGCGAGCGATCGTGGTCGGGACCACCAGGTTGTGGGATTCAAACAACGCTTGCTCCTGTCGGGTCACCGGGCTGACCTGGCAACAATGCGTGCACAACCGTCGGACGAGTCGCTGGGTGATCACCCCGGACAGGTTGCTGGCCAAGGTGGCCGAATCGATTTCAAAATCCAGCATCGCCGAGAGCGTGGACGACACGTCGCGCCGGTGGATCGTGCTGAAGGCCCGTTTGCCGCAAGACGCCGCGTGCATCGCGACTTTGGCACCTTCCTGGTCACGGATCTCGCCGACAAACACGACATCGGGATCCATCCGCAAGATCGTCGACAGACCGGCGGCCATCGTGAATCCGTGTCGTTGATCGACATCAATTTGGCGCATGAAGGGGACGATCAATTCGACCGGGTCTTCGATCGAAATGATGTTCTGTTTTTCCGAAAATAGTACATTCAAGATGGAATAAGCCGTCGTCGTTTTCCCCGCCCCGGTGGGACCGCTGATCAAGACGACGCCGGACCGCCGGTGCAACATGCGGTAAACCGAGGCAAAGGAGTTTTGGGACAGCCCCAATTCGCTGAGCGGCCGGCGTGATTGTTCGTAGTCGATCAATCGCAACGCGATCGCTTCGCCCTGGGCGACCGGTGCGGTTGTGATCCGCACTTCGTGTGTGGAGATCGAATCGGGCAAGTCCAGGCGACTTTCGGCGGGCCGGAACGGATCGGACAAACTGACGTTGGCCATCAGCTTCAATTGCTTCATCGCTTGCGTGGCGATGTTGTGATGCATCGTGCAGAACTGCTGCATCTTGCCATCGACGCGAAAATGCACGACGTGTTCATCGCGTGACAGCGGATCGATGTGGATGTCCGTCGCTTCGGCTTCGATCGCCCGACGCAGCAAGCTGATCGCCGTCGTGGTCTCTTCCGCATCACCGCTGTTTTCGTTGACAGGATGGGCTTCTTCGACGGGTGCCGGATCGAGAGACCAGTGCCCCCGATCGGTACTCGGATCGCCGTCCGCTTCCTCAACGGAGTCGCCGTCAGATTCCGCTTCATTCCAGATCAAGATGCCTCGCATTTCCAATTGCGTGACCAGTCGTTCGGCCTGTTCGGCGGGCAATTCCAATTCCGTCTCGATCGCCTGATGCAACCGCTTCAGCGTCTCTTCACGCTCCCCGGCCACGGGGTCCTCAAGCAACGTCTGCAGAACGGCGGACGCGCGATGGATTTGATTCGATTCGCTGCGATTCTCAAACGGTTCGACCACCACCGGGATCGGCAGCACGTCGAGCAAGCGATTGACGATTCCGCGATACTCCTTTTTGCCCGACGCCGCGACACCTCCCGGGGCGATGACGACCAGATTGATGGCATGATCGCGAACATAACCGGAGACACAATCGATCAGCGTTCCGCGCCGAATGTCGCGTATGACCGAGACCTGTTCGTTGGAGATCTGGAGCGAGGAAAGTTTTTCACGCGCCTGTTGCAATCGTTTTTCGCTGCCGAAGCGGGGAATCACCTGCGGAGCGACGACATGCAGCAGGTGCAATTCCGCCTGGTAGCGTCCCGCCATCGCCAGGGCTTCGGCGTACTGGGATTCCGCGGACGTCTCGACGTCAATCACGGTGAGGATGCGGCGCAGATTGATCATCGGAATCACTCGATCAGAGTATTGGGAAGCTCAGCTCATCAGGGAGATCGATCATGGTCCATCGGCGGTCGGTTTGAATCGCCTCACGAGTGTGACCTCATTGCCTTTGGCGTTGAAAGCAACTTGATCCATAAACGATCGCATCAAACGAACGCCGCGGCCGAGACCGCCCTCAAACGGTGTCAAATCATGTTCATCAGGCAGTTGGGCAACATCGAACCCGGGGCCTTCATCTCGGACGACAAACGTGACCGCATCGCCGCTGACGTGCAGGCTGACGAAGATCACCCGATCTCGGTACGGCGGTTCGGTCGACCGACTGCAAAACACTTCGCTCTTGGGGTTGATCCCGTTGCCAGCCACTTCATCGGTGAGTTCGTAATTGCCATGCACCAAAGCATTCAACAACGCCTCCTCCAGTGCCAAGCTGATTCGGATCGTTTCGGTCGCGTCGCAGATCCCCAATCCGGAAGTCGTCTTCTGCACCAAGTCGACGAACTGTGGGATCAGGGTGATGTCGCTGCGCAGGTGAAACGTCAGCTCCGCGTCTGCCAAACATTTGACCACACCCCCGTAGGGATGGCCGGCGTGCTTGAGCAGCAGCACTTGGTGAACGGTATCGGAAAGCCGTTCGGTCAATTGCAGTTTCGGGACGAAGCTGGCCGCCCCGACTTCCAACGCTTCGATAGCGTTGGCGGCCGATCCCATCGCGGTCATCACGATCACCGGCACCTCGGGGGCCTCCTGGCGGATGCAGCGGACCAGCTGCAATCCGTCCATCTCCGGCATCATCAAATCGGTCACGACCAGATCCGGAGCCTGTTGCCGGATCGAATCCATCGCCTCGGCACCCTGGTTGGCAAAACGCAGCTCAAACTCGCGATCATTCGACAAAACCCCTTGCACCAGCGTCTGATCGACCCGTGAATCGTCCACGACCAAAATTGTTGTCATCTTCAATCCGCGCGTTCGGAGATCTCGAGGGGGAAAGATCGGGATCGCCCCCGCATCCTGGCGGGCGGCCCACAGCGAACCCCAGTTTATCGCATCTGCATGGGCGGCTGCCGGGTCGGCAGCCTGGATCGCGACTCGAAACACGGAAATTGCCAGCCCTGTTTCTTCGGCCACTTTGCACCTTGCGGCGGCTCTCGGACCACGGCCAGTGGCGGTCCGCAAACCCCTCCGCGAGCCCCCTGCTAATGGATCGCCGGTTAGTTGACAGCTACGGCCAAGTAATCAATATTAGACTTCTCGATTCCACCCGTCCGCTTTGGTCTGGTTACTGGAGACGACCAAAGGATGGAAGAAACAAACATCAAAACCGTAGGTCGATTTGAGCTCAAAAAACGGCTCAAACGTGAAGGGCGTCAGACCGTCTATCTCGCCTACGATCCGCACCTGGATCGAGATCTGACCATCCGGATCGCTGATTTCTCGGGCTTGGATCCCCAAGTCCGTGCCGATTTCGACGCCCGCGCCCATGCGCTGGCCAACTTGCGGAATGCCCATCTGTCGGCCGTCTTGGATTTTGGTCAAGCCGATGGAGCCGATTACTTGGCCACGACCCTTGTCGACGGCCCCAACCTGCGAGAGATCACAGCCCAGAACGCAGCGATCGAACCCAAGCAAGCGGCGTTGATCGAACCCCGGCAGGTCGCATTGCTGGTCGGCAAGCTGGCTCTTGGCGTCAGTCAAATGCACGCCGCGGGACTGGTCCACGGATACCTGTCGCCCGAGGCCGTGGTTCTGGAAAAGAACGGTGAACCGGTGATCGCTGACCTGGGCATGCCCGGGATGCTGTTGTCGGAGGAAGACGGCGAATCGGCCGAGTTCCGCAACGAGTATGCCGCCCCTGAGGTCTCGGTCGGATCCGGAGACGCCGTGCGTCCTCAATCCGATGTCTACTCGTTGGCCGCGATCGGGTTCTTCGTGCTGACCGGGCACGCCCCGAAATCGGCCGAAGAGGTGTTTCAAAATGCGCTGTACGCCGGCCTGGACAAAAAGGCCGCCGAACTGTTCAAACAAACGTTCGCCAAAGCGTTGTCGTTTGGCGCCAGCGAACGCTACGCGTCGGCACGTGAATTGGCCACGGCGATGGACAGCCTGTTCCGCATGACGCCGCTGACCACGCAAACCCGTGATCAGAAAAGCCCCGAACCGGCAGCAAAAGAAGAAGAAGAAGAAGAAGAAGAAGTCGCAGCGCCGGAATACGAGCAGTTTGATCTGCAGGAAATCGACGGCGCCCACGTCGTCCATCTTCACGATGCGAGCGTGCTGTCGACCGAGTCGCTGGTCCAAACCAAGCGTGAACTGTTCGCGATGGTGGACAAGTCCGATCCGAAACGTCTGATTGTCAATTTCGCGTCCGTACGGTTCTGTTCCTCCGAAACCGTCGGAATCCTGATCCAATTGCACTCCGAACTCAAACCACGCCAGACGCGTCTTTATCTGTGTGGGATGCGTGAATCGATTCGCGAGGTGTTCCGAGTTTTGAATTTGGATGGGACCGTCTTCGAAATCCGCGGCACGGTCACCAACGCACTCAAGAGCGCTGAATGATTTTCCCACAATGATGAAGCGTGGTCGTCGCATGCCACCGGGGTGTTCATTTCTGTGGATCGATCCGCGTAGTTCTCGATGATGGACAATCAGCCAATCCAATCGGGCGCTGCCGCCGACGACCGGTTTCTAATTCTGGTCGTCGAAGATTCCCGCGTCGATGCCATGGTCGTGCACGAACGTTTGGAAAGCGACGGGCGTTTCACCGTGACCGAAGCCGCGACGCTGGCCGAGACACTCGAGCGACTCTCCAGCGGCCTCACCCCGGACGCCCTGATCCTGGATTTGAACCTGTCCGATTCGGCCGGCCTGGACACGTTCCGCCGAATCCACGACCCGTTTCCAGACCAGCCGATCGTCATCTTGACGGGCGAACACGACGAATCGCTCGGCATCACGGCGATGCGACTGGGTGCCCAGGACTATGTCGGCAAGTCTCAGTTGGACGGCGAGGTGTTGGTCCGGTCGCTGCTCTATGCGATCGAACGACACAAGCGACGATTGGTCGAGCATCGTCAACGGACGGTCGATCGCGAATTGCAGTTTGCCAAACAGATTCAAGAATACCTGTTGCCCAACGATCCTCCGGAGATCCCCGGATTCGATGTCGCAGGCCGCTGCGTGGCGATCGATTCGACCTCCGGAGACTTTTACGACTTTATCGACCACGGCGACGGCAAGTGGGACATCGTCCTGGCGGACGTCTGCGGACACGGGATTGGACCGGCGATGATCACCGTCGGTACGCGACGATTGTTGCGTTCCACCGCAGCGCTGTACGAAGACGTCGGACAATTGGTCACGATCGCCAACCACGGGATTTGCGAAGACACCTTCCAATCACTTTTCGTCACGCTGTTCTTTGCCAGGCTCGATCCCGCCGCCATGCGATTGACCTACGTCGGCGCCGGGCACCGAGGGTTCTTGATCGAAGCCGACGGCCGGTCCACCGAGTTATTAACCCACGGCATCCCGACCGGCGTCGACCCGAACCACACCTACCAGATCGATGGCAGCGTCGAACTCTCGTCCGGGCAGATCGTCTTGCTGATGACCGACGGAATCTGGGAAGCGCGCGGCGACGATCATGTCGCCTTCGGCAAAGACCGTGCGGTGGACGTCGTGCATCAACATCGCGAGAAACCGGCCTCGGAAATCGTTTCCGAATTGATCGCAGCAGTGACCGCATATTGCGATCCCGATCCGATTAAAGATGACGTCACGGCGGTCATCGTCAAACCTCGCTGATTCCACGCTCGGCTGGCAGCGTCAATGTGAATCTCGCTCCACCCCATTCACTTTCGGACACCGCCACCGCCCCGCCGCTTCGTTCGGCAATCCGCTTGACCAATGCCAACCCCAGCCCGGAGCCGGCCTGCGTTCCGTTCTCGCTTGCCCCGCCGGCGAGTCGCTGAAAGGGCTCGAACACCGTGTCGCGATCGGCCGCGGCAATACCTTTGCCGTCATCGTCAATCACGCAACTAAGCTGGTCGCCAGATTCGGTCACGGAAACGACAACCTTGGATGCCGCGTATTTTCCGGCGTTGCTGATCAAGTTACCGATCGCCCGTGCGATGGCGCTCCGATCACCGTTGATTTCAGCAACCGCCCCAGGGATCGCATTGCAAAACTCGACGTCACGGTACAGCGGGGCATGAAACTCGATCAACTCGGAAACCAAATCCCTAACGTCAAAGGATTCGCTGCATCGGGACTCGGATTCCCCGTCGGCACACTCCGCATCCAGCCGCACGTAAGTCAGCAACTCACCGACCAAATCGTCCAACTGATCGGTCGCGACTTCGATCGACGCCAAACGTTGCCTTCGTTCGGCATGATCATCCGCCGACGCAATCAGTTCCGTGGCAAACCGGATGCGAGCCAGCGGAGTACGCAGCTCGTGCGAAACTGTTTGCAGCAACTCACGCTGTGATCGCAATAGGTTCTCTACGCGATCGGCCATGGTATTGAAGGCTTCCGCCAGCGGACCACTGTGCCGAAATCTGCCGTAATCGATTCGTGCACTCAAGTCACCGCCGGCGATGGCGAGCGCCGTTTTCTCGACACCACGCAGCTGCTTGCTGACCGGATGCAACAAAATCGCAATCCCGATCGCGGTCAACAAAAACACTCCCCCCAGCGCGAAGGAAAGCTCTGCCTGACTCGGCCGGTCGAACCTCGGCAGCGGCCCGAGTTCGACCAGATAGGGCGTTTCCGGGATGGCCGTTTCAAGCCGATCGTAATAGAGGATGCTTTCGCCGCGATCCAAACGCTCGGTCGACGCCTGGTCCATCGGACGGTTCTCGCGCGAGACTACACGGATCGGATAGTCGAATTGACGTTTTAGATACTCCATCGTTTCGGGAAACCCCGCTTCACCACCGGCGATGATTCGATCGCGGGCCAAACGCCCGCTGCCGGCAAAGATGTCTTCGATCACGGGAATGTTCTCTGCGACCGAACTCTTGCGAAACACAACGGTCTGAATCAACCAGGCGGAGATCAAGATGGCGATCACCCCCAGATAGAATCGCAGAAACAATCGCGTCATGGCGTCACATCATTTGGCAAAGAGATATCCGACGCCGCGCACGGATTTGATGCGGGTCGGCTGGTGGGGATCGTCGCCCAGTTTGCGCCGCAACCGCGAGACGCGCAAGTCCAACGAGCGATCCATGCCATCATAGGGGATTTCCAAGAGATCGACGTACAACTCCTTGCGTGAGACCACCGTGCCGGCGCGACGAGCCAGGTATTCGATCAAGTCGAATTCGGCGGTCGTCAGCTCGATCGACCGATCCCCGACCCTGACGCCGCGACTGCCGGGGCTGATGCTCAAGTCGCCCACCACGATCTCTGCCGAAGGGGCGACCGAATCGGATGAACCGGAATCGAATCGGCGCAGATGAATCTTCAACCGAGCGATCAGGGCATTGGGACGCACCGGTTTGCTCATGAAGTCGTCCGCCCCGGCTTCCAACGCCACGACTTCATCCATCTCGTCCCCTCGCGCGGTCAACACGATGATCGGGCCTCCGAACTTGGGGCGTACACTCTTACAAACACTGAAACCGTCCGCCCCCGGCAGCCCGATGTCCAAAATGATCGCGTCATAGGTTTCGGACTCGATTCGCCCGATCGCGGCCGATCCGTTCGCTTCGACCGAGACGCGGTACCCCTTGCCGGTCAAAAAATCTTTCATCATGCCGGACAACTCGGCGTCGTCCTCGACCAGCAGCAAATGGTGGGGTTCTTCACTCATGCATTGCTTCCTTCGTCAGCGTGCAACGCGAACTGCCCCACCGCTTTGCACATGAAATGTTGCCAATCGCCGTTCCCACGAAACTACCTTCGCCAGAAGGTGGATCCACGTACCTACCTTCGCCAGAAGGTGGATCCGCAGGGATTCCCATGCCCCCGCCAGCGTTGCGATCCACATTGGGTACCGATCGGTAGCGAAGATTATATTGGATGCAGCCTCCCCCATTTTGAACAAAACAATGCTGAATCTCGTTCGATCCCTTTTGTTTCTCCCGATGATCGCGGCTGTTTTGCTTTGCCGCGCTGCCGAGCCACCGATCACCGCCGTCGTGTTTGCCCCCGACGGTTCATCGCTGGTCGCGAGTTCCCAGGCCGGCGTGGCCGTCTACCGCTGGCCAGACCTCAGCCCGCAACGAGTGATTGAGGTGTCCTCGCCCAACCTTCACGACCTTGCGTTTGCCCCCGGCGGCGAACGCCTGGCCGTCGCCGGCGGAACTCCCGCGGAAAACGGAACCGTCGAAATTCTTTCTTGGCCGGACGGGGATTCACTGAGGATCCTCGACGGACATTTTGATTCCGTGATGGCCATCGACTGGTTGGACGATACCCGACTCGCCTCGGCCGGCCTGGATCACAACGTGCTGCTTTGGGACACCACCACAGGCGAACGATGGTTGACGCTGAAAGGACACTCGCGAGGCGTCTTGACGATCGAGCATCTTGACGCCCCGGGGCTGATCGTCAGTGCGGGGATCGACCAAAGTCTTCGTGTCTGGGAGACACAAACCGGCGCGCTTGTTCGCAACATGGCGATCCATGTTCAACCGGTCGGCTGTGTCGCGTTACGTCCGTCCAACGCCGGGCTGCCGATGATCGCCTCGGCCAGCGACGACGCGACCGTGCGGTTTTGGCAACCGACCATCGGGCGCATGGTGCGTTTCGCCAGGCTACCGTCCAAACCACGGCAAATCCGCTGGCTGCACGACGGGTCCCACGTCGCAGCCTGTTGCGACGACGGCAAGGCGTATTTGATCCACCCCGAGACCGTTCAGGTGACGGCGATCGGCGAGGGCATCGACGGGCCCGCCTATGCGATCGCCATCGCCCCCTCCGGCCGCAGCGTCCTGGTCGGCGGAACCAACGGCGCGCTGACGCAAATCGAATTGCCATAACCTTTCCCCACCCGCCATCTCCCCATCATCCTCCCGCCCCATCATCCTCCCGCCCCATCGTTTTGCCCCCATCGTTTTGCCCCCATCGTCTTGCCCCCATCATTCTGCCCCGAATCATTCTGCCCCATCATTCTGCCCCCAATTTGCATCGTCACGCTGGCATGGTTATCTTCGCCTCTAGCAGACGTGTCTCGAGACGGGCGGCAACGTTTCATTAAAAGGCCCAGCCATGACCCTGTTCCTGAGTGCTTCGGTCGGACGCCGCGGCGTCAATCAACACAACGATGTCTTGGGCGTGCAGGACGCGATCAATCAAGTGCCGCTGGACGAAGGCGGTTCGCCGGTACCACTGGACAAAGATGGCAAATGTGGACCGAAGACGATCAAGGCGATTCAGCGTTTCCAACTTCATCATTTCGGCTGGGGCGGCTGTGATGGCTTGATCGAAGTGGGGAAGCAAACCTATTTGAAGCTCGTGCTGTACACGCTTCCAGAACTAAAACTCCCACCGCCGGTCAAGCGGAGCGAACCGAAGTCACTGAAGTTCACCATCATGCGTGAAAACGCCAATGATTCCTTCGGCGCGAAAAACCGCGACCATTACTTCGAGATCCGATCGGTTCCACACAACTTTTCGAGCGTCTATTTTTTGGGACGTCAGCAAGGCCTGCACCCGCGTCCCGTCCCGTCGCGTTTCAACGGTCATTTCAGCATCTTCAAAACGAAACGCGCGATCACGACGAAGGAATTTGAATCTCAAGCGGTCTACTTCACGCGAGAGAAACAGGGCAACACTTCCGACAGTCACCTGACACTGTTTCTCGAATCCGGCACGATCCAGATTCCCATGGACGCCCACCTGATCGGCCCCCAAGGCATCGTGTCGGGAGGACACCCGGGGACCAGCACGTTCCGCTCGGGGATCTTCGACTTCGTCGCATAGATTGTCGCTCAAGCGCACCCCATCATTCTGCCCCCATCATTCTGCCCCCATCATTCTGCCCCCATCATTCTGCCCCCATCATTCGGCCCCATCATTCTGCCCAAGCCCTCCACCCACCTCCGCGAGAACTGCCATGCGAGTTGCTCCCGTTTCGATGTCATTGCTAGTTGCAACCACCTTCTTGTTGAATGCTCACGCCGCCGATTGGCCCCAATTTCGCGGCCCCGGCGGTCAGGGCGTGACGCATGAAACCGACCTGCCGCTGGTCTGGAGCGAAACTGAGAACGTCGTGTGGAAAACGGAACTCCCGGGACACGGCGCGTCCAGCCCGATCGCACTCGGCGACCGCTTGTACCTGACCTGCTACAGCGGGTACGGCATCGATCGCGAGAACCCCGGGCGGATGGAAGACCTGACGTTGCATGTGGTTTGCTTGGCCAGCGACGGGTCGACGATTTGGGATCAGCACGTCCAACCCAAACTGCCCGAATCGGAACGCGTCCGGGATCACGGCTATGCGGCGGCCACCCCCGTCACCGACGGCGAATCCCTGTACGTCTTCTTCGGCAAAACGGGCGTCTTGAAATTCGACCTGAAAGGCAACCAACTCTGGCAGGCCGACATCGGCGACAACACCCACGGCTGGGGATGTGGCACGTCGCCGATCCTGTATCAGAATTTGGTGATCGTTAACGCCAGTGTCGAAAGCGGTTCGCTGGTGGCGATCGACAAGAGCAACGGGCAAGAGGTTTGGCGCGCCGATGGGATGAAGGCTTCGTGGAACACGCCACACTTGGTCGACGTCGACGGCGGCAAGCAAGAACTGGTCGTCAGCGTGAAAGACAAGATCTTGGCGTTTGATCCGGCGACCGGCGATCCCTTGTGGAACTGCGACGGCATCCAAGACTACGTCTGCCCCAGCATCGTCTCGCAAGACGGCGTCGTCTACGTGATCGGCGGGCGGACCTCGCGAGCCATTGCGGTCCGCGCCGGCGGTCGAGGTGACGTCACCGACACGCACCGATTGTGGGAAGCCAAGGCGGGAGCGAACGTCGTGTCGCCCGTCATCCACCAGGGCCACCTGTATTGGGTCAGCGACCGCAACACGATCGCCTACTGCGTGCGACTGGCCGACGGCGAAGTGATGTACGCCGAGCGGTTTCGCGGCCAGCCCTATGCGTCGACCCTGGTCGGCGACGGCAAACTGTACGTCGTGACGCGAAACGGAGGCACCTATGTGTTGGCCGCCAAACCGGAATTCCAGCAACTGGCGCACAACCGGCTCGACGACCGTAGCACGTTCAACGCCAGTCCGATCGTCGCCGGCGGCAAGCTCTATTTGCGCAGCGACAAAAACCTGTATTGCATCGGCAAGTAAGTACGACGGCCCTTCCGGGCGGTCGCCGCTCTAAGTACGACGGCCCTTCCGGGCGGTCGCCGCTCGCTGCGAAGCAGCGACAGGGGGAATCGCCTAATGGCTAGACACCAACGGTTGGAGATCGCCTCAAGGCTAAACACCAACGGTTTCCGCCCCCTGCGCTCACTCCGCTCTCACGTCACGGTGTCGCGGGACCGCTTCGACCTTCGCCAACTCGGCACGTAGTGATCGCACCATCTCTGGATACTGATCAACCAGATTATTCGTTTCTCCGATGTCATCGGCCAAGTTGTAAAGTTGGCCTTTTGAGATCTCGGATTTGCCCTTCGTTCCGCGATCACTGAACCCGCCCGATCCATCCCCGTCGATGAATTTCCAATCCCCGCGCCGAATCGTCATCAGTCCCTTGCCGCTCTTGAGCGCCAGCGACGTCCTCTGGGGCGCGTCGGACGGTTTGCCGGTCAACTCACCGAGAAAACTGAAACTGTCCGGTCCGACATCCGTCTTGTCCTTGTTTTGGTAGACCTTCGATCCGGTCAATTCATCCGCAGTGGCCAAGAAATCGACGAAACTGATCATTTTTCCGCTGGCCGATCCTGCCGCGACGACTCCCGGCCAACGCACAACCATCGGCATCCGGTGGCCGCACTCCCAGGCGTCGGCTTTCATGCCGCGCAAGTCGCCCGAACTATCGTGCCCGAATCGTTCGACATCGGCTTCGTACCAGACCGGTCCGTTGTCGCTGGTGAAAATCACCATCGTGTCGTCGGTCATGTTCGCCGCGTCGAGCTGTTTGAGCACCTTGCCGATCATCGCGTCGACCATCATCGCGAAATCACCGTACATGCCCGCGCCCGACTTGCCCGCAAACTCCTCCGACGGCAACCATGGCGTGTGCGGTGCGGGATAGGCCAAGTACAACATCAACGGTTGATCGCGGCCTTCGTGAGAGCGAATCACCTGACAGGCCTCTTCGGTGAATCGCGGCAGTACGTCTTCCAATTGCAACCCCGGTGCGATCCCACCGGCGCGCCAAAACGCCCCTTGGATCGGCGACCAGCCGTCGCTCTGATTGGCGGCAATCGAATCCGACGGCGGTGCGACCGCCATCCGGTCTCGGATGTAAAAATACGGCGGGATGTCCGTCGACGCCCGGATGCCGAAGAACGAATCGAACCCCCGATCGACAGGGCCTCCGGGCAACGGTTTGTCATAACCGTCCTCGTCAAATCCCACGTGCCACTTGCCGACCATCGCCGTTCGGTATCCGGCATCCCGCAGCAGCGACGGTAACGTGACTTCGCCGGGCTCGATCAGGGCCTGTTTGGGCCAACGCCCCACATTGATCCGGAACGGGTAACGTCCCGTCATCAACCCATAGCGCGACATGTGACACAGCGGTCCAGAGGCGTGTGCATCGGTAAAACGCATGCCCGCGGCCGCCAAGGAATCGATGTTCGGAGTCGGGATCTTGCTGTCGGGATTGAAGCACCCCGGATCCCCGTAGCCCATGTCATCGACCAGGATTAACACAATGTTCGGCAGTTCCGCGGACCGAACGTTTTCAAAACAGCCGAAACAAAAGAACGCGACCAAAGCCAGGCAGAGGAATGGTTTTTCAAAGACAGTCATGGTGTCAGATCAGCGTGGCGGGAACATCCGGTCGGAGACGAACAGCCGCAACATTCTACCCGGCGACCGTGCCAATCGCATTGTTAACGGCGATTCTGCGGCCGATTTCTCGCGGGTTGATACTGCTTGAGCGAGACCGGATCGGATGTTGCTTTTGAAAGGCGATAGACCAAACGCAGTCCATTTTCCCTTGCGTAAGCGAGCAATGCGTTTCCGCCAGAGGGCACCAGCAATCCAAAATTGGTCTTCGATTGATGAGTGACGATGTTTTCAATCTCCGTGTGATCGGCGACTCCAGTTCACCGCTTTGGTCTGCCTAGCTGGACAGCCCCTTGATGCGTAGCTACGCTCGCCAGAGCGTGGAAAATCCCAGGGATCCACCTTCTGGCGAAGGTAGCTACGTTCGACCGGCGATTCACGGTGTTTCTTGGGCAAAGTGGCGATGTCCAGCTAGTCAACATCGCCGTGTGACGTGACACCCTCCAGTGGTGGCGGCGTAATGATGACTGCCACGTACGGGATCGGCTCTTCGGTCTTCATCGGCTTTCGCTCCTTGCCCACCAGAATCTGCACGGAGCCAACCGCTCGACTACCCGGTTCATCCGCCAGCGCGATGTTCACCTCTAAGCCGCCCGGCGTCCAGCCACGAACGTTGACCAACAAGCGCCCCTCCTTTCGCTGCGGAATGTCTCCGCCGACGGGGCAATAGACGGTTCTGGCGAAACGACCGCCATCCCAGACGCGATTGTCGACAACATCGTCCTCAAGAAGCCCGTCACAAACAGGCACCCAGTCTGTGACCGCAAAACATTCGGTCTCGCCCAACTTCCTGAGCTCCTCAGCAACCCAAGACTCAACGACAGGGCCGTCCTGCTTGGGAGTGTGAGACGTGACGGGGATGATGACTTTGACGAACACCTGGTTGAACTGTCGCCATGTCGGCGGCTTCGGTGGACGGTCCTGAGCCGGTCCCTCCGCAGCATTGGCTGCGAACATGCTGAAGACCAGTAAAGAAACGAAACTTAATCTAGAACGTCTCATTTTGTACCTCACGCTTGCCGTGACCTAGCGGTGATGAAAGACCAACGACTTCATCAAGCTGACCTCGCCGCTGGTCGCGGATCGGATTGTTATCCACCAGTTTTGGGCGGGCCGACCCAGAAATGCGGGTTGAGGGCGATTTCCCATTGATAGCCATCCAGATCGGCGAAGTATCCCGAGTAGCCGCCCCATTCGGTGTGCGCAGCTGGCTTGGTAATTTCGGCGCCGTACTCCGAAGCCCGCGAAAGGATCGCTTCGACTTCGCCTTCAGATTCGACATTGTGCGCAAGAGCGAATCCGGCGAATCCGCTGCGGTCGGGAGAAACGCCCGCGTCATCTGCGAGTGACTCCAGCCCATACAGTCCGAGCCAAGTGCCGTTGAGGGTAAAGAACGCAACTTCAGGCGGCGATTCCATTTTGGGAAAACCGAGCCCGTCACGGTAGAAACGGATCGCCGCGTCAAGATCGCGGACGCCGAGTGTGATCATGCTGATTCGCGTATCCATGCTTTATTCGTGTTGAAGGGGTTCAGCCGGGGAACACATCGCGAGCGATCCACGCATGCGGAGCAGCAGGAAACGATCGTGCGTCAGAATTTCGCCGGTCCGCCGGTGGGCCGGTCACAGAAGTCGATTAGAGTGGATCCTGGAGGCGAGTGCCAGTTTCTCAGCCCCGGACGAATTCGAGTTGCGTGGCCGGGAGACGGTCAATTTCGACGGCAGACGAATTTGACACTCGTGAAGCAGGCCATTCGTCTGCCACATCATTCGTCTGCCACATCATTCGCTTCGACCACACCATCCGAACCGCGAATGAGCACTGAACGATCGTCATGGAAACGGTGCGGTCGTGCGGTGGGAATTGGTCGACGAGCGTTGAGAGCAGTAAAGCAAACGAGCCCGTAGGCAGCAGCCCAAGCGAAACCGAAGATTCCAAATCCAATCATGTCGTCCCAGGCAGTCGCATAAACATCAACCTGAACGCTCCCACCGCTTCGTTGCATGGGATTGTATGCGTTGATCGCAGCGTATTGCCCAAGCGAATACAAGTACGACCAAACCAGTGAAACGGAGTAATGCACAACCATCGCGATTGATGTACCAAGACGGAGGCGGAGGTGAAGGAGGCAGGTGATTGCAGTTGGCGAAAAGTAGAGGAGCAACGGCCACTGGGAACCCGATGGACTTGCGAGTACGGGAAACGCAGCCAAATGGACTGCGATCAGTGCGGTGATCGCAAACAAGTCGACAATCCGGAAACCCCGATGCCCCGCTGAATTCACCAATGGAAGCTCAGAACCAGTCGCCACCTCCAAACGCAGCGCAGTCTCACATCGCGGGCATTGCATCAGCCAGAACGCTCCATCATTGATCGGAGAACGAATTGCGATCGATCCGCGCATGCAGGGGAACGAAGATAGATCGTGCGCCAGAAATCTGTCGGCCTTCGGATAGCCGACTACGGGACTGGATTAGAACGGATCCTGGCGGAGCATGCCAGTTTCTCAGTCCCCGGCGAACTCAAATTGTGTGGCCGCGAATGGTTCCACCCACGAATCATTCGCTCCCTTTTGGAGTTGCTAGCAGTCTCGCTTCGGACATTCACCGAACGTTGCCGGGTGCCAACGGATCGGCGCGTTAAGGACACAGGAAGGGAGCGGGAGAGACTAAAACGCAGAGGCGCAGAGGATAAGGCACTCAATTCCGTATCTCTGCGTCCTCTGCGCCTCTGCGATTCAAAATCGTGTGCGAATGGAGCCACCCAACGCTGAGAATGATGCCTACGCGATGAATTCAATCACGGGTGCCGAATCGCGAATGACGTATCCCAGCATTCAAGCGGGCACCATGGTATTCATAGCAGTCGCGTGTTGGCCACCGATGTGATGGATGGCACCAACTGCGCGATCACTTGAGGTCAGGCGAGCCGCCGAGCTTACGGCGTACGATCCATCAACTTCCTCGGGCGAAATGAGATGGTGGTCCAATCATCGTGACCTGTATTTTCATCGTTCTCGACTTCCACAGCAACGAATGCGTCCAGCGCAGGCAGAAATTCCAAGTACTCAATCTTTGGGTAAGCGTATTCAGCGTGTACGCCCGATTTGCACTCTTGCTGGTGTATCAACTCGCTGTTTGTGAAATTCGATAGTTTGATCCAGCCACCGGTGTTGCTGAATAGAGTTGATTCATCGATGAACGCCAGGCTCCGCCGCGCGGTAGGCCTAAAGGGCCGGCATAATCGGATCTCATGACGGCCCGATAGCGATGGGAACCGGAACACTGTGTCAGCCCGTGGGGACTTGAGCAACGCGTGGAATCCGTCCCGGTGGCTGACCGGCCAGCTGATTTACTCCGATCCCACGTGGGATCAGCCGTTTCGCGCGAGCGTACGGGCATAAACGATTGAGAAAATGCACCGGGCCCATAAGCTCGCGCCAAACGGCTGATTAAATCGACAGGCCGCGACACCACCGGCAGACACTCTACCGACCCTCCGGGCCTCAGACACATCGCCCCACATTCGTCTGCCACATCATTCGTCTGCCACATCTTCCACATCGGGCGCAACAAGCAAACCGCGGATGAATGAATAACCACAGAGGGACACAGAGAAGAAATGGGCCGTCAGGCTTCGGTTACGATGTCCTTGTCTTACAATCGTCGCCGCAATTCGCAAAAGCCTGCCGTTCTAGGCGACTACTATCCCGGCCGCATCGGTTGATGGCATTGCTATCTGGCGATTATTGGGCTCAGTGCTCATCCTTCATCGACAACAAGTCGATTGTACCCGTAGGGGTTGAAAAAGAAGTCATCTTGTTCATATCGATCGCACGGTACACGCCTGATTATCCGCCGCGGACCTTCGTTTCGCAATCTGAAACCTTCGCCATCGAGAACCGGGCGGTCCGGCTTGTCCGCAACGAGATACAGCCCCATCAAATCAATCCACTGGAGTGCGGTTGAGAACGCGAGCGAATCGTCGATTTCCGTATCGCGTTGTCCGAGCAAATGCATACCGATTGAGTATAGCGTTGCACTTGACGTATCGTGGATGGCGCGCTGGACCCAAGCCCAATAAAGTGTGGCGGATGCCGAGTGCGCATCATTACGTTCAGTTGCGATAGAATATTTGCGACCGAGTTCGATCCATCGCTTTCGGCCGTGGGCCAGCCCGGCGCTTTCGCTTTTGACGGCTAAGCCGCCCTGATTGAGGAGCGTAACAGCAAGGAGAAGTGTTCGTGCGGAGATACTCTCGGCGGCCGCTTTCGATATTGGCGGTGACAGAATATAGGCCACAGCCGTATGCGTTTGAATATTGTCCCAATCCTCGGCAGTGATGGTTGGATCAAAGCGGTCCATCGACGCTTCGAACGCAACGACCATTCGCTCGTCGGGCACCAACTGGGAGTATTCTCCGTCAAGCGTAAAGTCGTCACCGCAGGTAGCGACCGCGGATTGAACGACACTAAAGTCGCGCCATCGCCCGAGAACACAGATTACGTGGCGTGGGAGAACATCCATGGTACATCGTGGCGGGTTTAGCGAGAGAACGGCCGCTGCCACCCCGCAGCGACCAAGTGACTGTCCAATGGAGTTCCGCCCTTTCCGCTGCTCGGCTGCACGCCTTTGTTTTGCCTTTCGCCGGCTACTTTACGGGTTCCAGCCAGATCATGATACCTGGATTCGGCTTTGACGTTGGCGATCTAATGGAATCATGTTTAACAACGACGTGACGCAGCAGAGGAATGACCTTGGTGCTGTCGACAATTCGCGATGTCGTGCTGCCGAACCGCGTGCGAAAGAACGCCGTGCCATCGAGCCACTCGTGATCACCGTTTTGCAGTGCACACGTCATCGTTGCGTCGGACGTCCGGACCGATACAGCCCAAACGCCATCGCCACGCAGGTACAGCTTGGCTTCAACGAGATTTTCGCCAACGGGCAACGGATCGTCGAAGTAAGCGAGGTTTTCTCCAGCATTAACCTGTGTGCGAGGAAGAGGAATCACTCCCGCATCTGTTATTCCAATCCTCAGTTTTAGGTCGGCGGGCATGTGAATGCGCCATCGCCAGCAATCCTGTTCGGCGGTGGGAACAGCGAGTAAGCTCACCGCCGTCTCGTCCTCAACCGTTAGCACTCCGAGTTCGTCGCGAAGGCGCTTGTTTTCTGATTTCGTCACACGGAGTTCTGCCGAAGTGCGCAGATGCGATATGGCGATGCCAACGATCACCATTGTCCACATAAGCGAATCGATCGAGAATCGAGGTTTGCGCATAACTAAAAGTGATTGGCATAACGTTGCGGATCACGCGGCCGCGGCGAACGATTCACTACTCCAACAACCACGACTCCGCGGCTCGTCGTGAGCGTACCACGGCTCCACCTTGTACACGGCATCCGTCAGTTCTGGGGGACGGTCGCCGTTCACGTATCGGAATCGGATCGATTAGATGCGAAAATGCGTTTTGCAATCCAAACGTCAAACGACCGCCTTAAACTGAATCGAGATTTACCCGATTTCTGCTTCTCATTCATCGCACACTCCGTCCCCGATTCCGGGTACAGCCAAATTGAAATCGGAGTTGCGTATGACCAGCGTACAGCAAAATCGCCATATTTTAAAACGTCGGATCCGCCAATTTGTGTCAAGTTGCAACAATCGCGATCGGCCCAATCGCATTCATATCGTATCGCCAAACATTCGACTGAACTGTGGACATCTGATCTCCCAACGTGCAAACATCGTACGACTGCTTCTTCACGTTCGTGGCGAAAGGAGCTGCAGAGCAATTCCAGCGTCAACGTGCATTGCGTTCCTTTGTGCCTGAGGACCATCAGCTGGTCCAATGAGAGTTCGAGCCCTGTCGCTTCTCCGCTCTCATCTCCGCTTTCACAGAGCCGAAATACATTGAAAATGTTGGGCGTCACAATCGTGTTTCCAGCTTCAACGGCAGAACATCAGCCATAACCGGGCGACGAAGTTCGATCGTCTACTTGAATTTCGCGAGATTCGCCGTTCCGGTTCACGGCTTTGTTCTGTCGCATTTGAGCCAGTCCGCTTGGCAACTCGCTCGCTCTTTCTGATGCTACCATTCGGGTGAAGCTAGCCAAACAGTCCCATCGTCGGTCCCATACTTGTGTCGCCCGATTCCGGCAATCGTTCCGTTAGCGCGGATGGCCAGCACGAGGTTCGAATCGCCGAGTCCGTAAGCGTGCTCAGCAGGACGATCGATGCGGACTTCTTCGGTTGGCTCCGGCACGATCCGCTGATGCACGACAGAAATGTGATCACCGATCGTGACGTAGGGAGCCAGCTCCTCGAGTTTCTTCTCGGGTGTTGATTCAGCAAGCAGAATCGACTCAACGGCCGCCCTTGCCCTCGCGTTCGGCTCAACCAAGGTGAATCCTGTGATCACCACGATGCAAACGCATGCCGCGAGGAACGCGAGAACCGTAATCTTGCGATGTCCATTGAGAGAGTCGGTCATTGCCTTCGATCTGAATGGGTTGGAGACTTTGCGACAGAACGTTTGCAACCATTCGGACGCGACGAGAGATTGTCCATTTCCGAATCGCCCGAATCTGCGCCTCGGCTGCATTGCGTGATTCACGTACGCCGCTGCGCGGCGGGAGATTTTGGGAGTACGGGACCTTGATAGAAGGAGCGGTTCACGGTGAACCGTTTCACACACTCCTTCCTCAAGGAATTTCCAATGTCCAATTCTAACAATCGTCGCCACAATTCGCAAAAGTCTGCCGCTCTGTGCGCCTACTTTCCCGAGAAGCTTCGCCAAAAACTCAGCGAAGACCTGCAACTCTTCGGCACGGCCATCCGGTTGGACGAGCTGCAACTTCTGGAATGGATGCATCTGGGCTGGGTGTACCGGCTGGCCAGCGGCCACGCCCCGCAGTCGGAACGCATGGTCAACGAATCGCAGTGATGTTAGGATCTGTTACGACCGGCGGAAACCAGTTGGATGGATTTGCAATCGGTTCGACGTGCTCCATCGGATGAAACAGTGCGTATTCTGCTCCACCCGCGTGTTCGAAATACTCGAATGTAGTCGAATGTTGGTCGTTGAACGCCGAGTGGCCCCAAATACGATTTTGAAAAAATCCAAAACCATTCGGATCGTCTGGGCAACGATCAACTCAGTAAAAGTGAACCCACGTTTCACGATGACAGCACCTGTTTCCGCAGAACGTTACCGGTCACCCGGTCCGCGCGGGTGATCTTCCGTTTTCGATACAGCTCGACTCGCGGACTCGGGTGCACCGGATGGTTCTGCTGCCGGCCCCTGAAATAGGGTGGGGGCATTCAGGCCCCAGCGAATTGCGAGGATGCGATCGGCGGGAATTGCTAATCGAACCTGGTCAGACTCAGCAGACTGAATAAGCACGTAATCGTCTCCGACATGAAGTACTGTCGCCGGCGCATAAAGGGGCGACCACTGCACTGCGAGCTCCGAAGCATCCATACGAGGATCTTGTGTTGATTTGAGTCTAGCTGCAGCCGCTGCAACGGCTGGGTACTTTCTTGAGAGTTCTGCGATCGGCATCTTACGAGCGTCGAGCTCCATCTCGAATCGCTCTTGGGACCAAGCGACAACCTCGATACGCTGGCCGGGTGTCGTCGCTGAATTGTACCCAACGTGCATTCCTGGGGTAAGCAAACCGACAAGTCTCTTGGGAAAGACATCGTCAGGAACGGCAATGCCAGCACAGTAGCTCAAACACGCGAGAAGCAATGCAAGTCTTTGAACCATGATCGTTTCCTTGAGCAGAACGTCGGTGGTCACCGCGTCGGCGTGATAGACCTGATTTCAAAACAAACTCAACTCGCCGACTGCGGTGCACCACTTGGTTCACGCGGATCGGCCACGACGACAGCTTGAGCCATCGTCGCTGATGGCCAGTGTACTCGACCGGAATCGCCAAGGAAAACCGAGTCTCCAAACAGCAGTCGGCGCGTCAGGTGTCGGCTGTCAGCGTTGCATTCAACAGGCGTCGGTTTGTCGACTTCGGCCGAGTCGACCGTGCACCAAGTGAGACAAGAATCTCGCAAAGACGCCAAGCCGCAAAGAAACGGGGTCCAATCTTTGCGGCTTGGCGACTTTGCGTGAGGCCCTTCCAGCAAGTACGTCAGCGCACCTGTCGAACCCTGACTTCAGGAGCGAATAACAGGAAACAGAGGCCTGATGAATCCCGGTGGGCGCAAGCTCGGGTACTGGCATTATCGTTCATCGGTGTTCATTAGCGGTACCAAAACGCCGGAAACACGAACCGCTAATCCACGCGAATGAACGCGAATCTCGGAACCCGTTTCAAGCAGTCGAGAGCGTGAACGTCAGCCGTCACCGGGCACGGCGAGACGACTTTCCATTTGTGAAAACGCGCAAGCCGTGCTCCGTGTGCACGGCATTGTTCTGCCTCTTTTATGCGAGCGGGTAGCCCGTCTCAGCAACAACCTTCCTCAGATTCGCTAGCGAAGCCTTGGAATTTAGAGCAGCTAGTTGAGTGTCCGACAACGGTTGATTCTCAAATACGTTCGCAACAACGTCCCCGACAACATCGACCTCGTAATTCTCTTCTAGCCAATCGGCGAAATCAACAGCCGACATAAGCATCCGCGACAAGAGATCATTTGATCCGTCGCCGTACAAATCATCAGGGTACTCGATGTTGTCGGTACGCCAAGTTTCCCCCGATGCAAGCCGCCAAACGACGAATGTAGTGGATGCAATGTCAAAAGCCGGTTCGTTAAGTGAAGCTTGGAATTCAGCAGGAACGCTCGAAAGCAACTCGGGCCAAAGTTCCGGTGGGTCCGTGCGGTATGGTGACATTGACGATTCGTGCGCGAAACCGATTATGCAGCAACCTACGGGCGTAAAGTGAGCAAACAGCTCGTCACCCGATCCATTCTTGACTGCGCCCATTTGTTCAGAGCGACCCCATTTGGGATGGAATGCATAGTCTGATTCGCCGTATTCGTTCGCGAACACAGACTCAAGTGCGGCCATCTGCTGCAACCGTTGACGCAAGCCCTCGATCGTCGGCAATGTCGATAGATCGCGTGTCGAAATCAAAGTCGAATCATCTTATGGCAGAACGGTAGGCGTAACCGGGAACGCGCGGGAAAGTCTCTAACGGCCAAATCGCTCGACTCGCGTTCTCCGGTTCACGCGATGGTTACCCGTTTTTTGCGTCGATCGCCAGGATTGCCAGTAACGCTAGCGTACCATGATGATCGGAAGTGCGAGCATCCCGGACACGATGAACCAAACGGGCAAAGTGAAAAATGCGAAGACAGTAGGCGATAGAAGCGGTCTCTTACGATGCAAGAGCCGAAACGCGCGAAACCAAAGGTATCCGCCGACCAACCAACCAAAAATCAAGAACAAGGCAGGCAGCGAGTTTGGTGCGTCAGATTCGGCGACGCCAGTAAGGGTGTCGACAAATAGATCGATCACACCGAGTACCGGGAACACGATGACGGCGAGCCCGAACGTCTTCAGCGGCGTGGCCGGGAGGAAAGACGGACCGGGGATGGGGTCGATCTGTGGCGAGTCCTCTTCGTTCGGTGGACGATAGGGATCTACGTTCAAGGTCGTCTCACGTTGATGGTCGGTCGGATAACGGCCGCCGTCACCTGGCACGAGCGGGAAAACTTGAACTCACAACGGACTCGAACGAGTGCCCAGGTGCACGGCGCTGTTCCTCGGATCTCATCCGTTTCTCGGCGGCAGTGTTGGTGGCGACCGATGCACAGAGGATACCGCGGCGTAAGCGACGAAGCAATTCTTTGTCTGCGAAATGAGCGGCTCGGATCTGGCGGATCAATACAGCGGTGGTTCACCACGAAACACACGAATGACACGAAACCAATGGGCGTTGTGGTAACCGGAAAGTCTGACGTGCGTTTCAAGGGAACCCAGGGACAGGTCCGTCGCGGCGCGGAACAAGTCTCCAAATACGTCAGCCAAGGGGCGGTGGCGAACCAAAGCAATCGGGCCAAACGTGCGGCATCGATCAATCGCCCGAAACCGTCCGACGGCCAAAGATCAACGCGGATTCCGTTGGCCGAAAGAGCACGATGCTCGAACAATCGCCCCAGTAAATCCGTCAACTCGGGTCGACGTCCGGAGCTGCCCGTCTGCTTACGAGGAACGGTACGGATCACGCGGCCGCGGCGAGCGATTCACCACTTCAACAACCACGACTCCGCGGCTCGTCGTGCATCCGATGGTTATTTGCTGCTGCGGTCATCGGTGGCGCACTGGATTCGATCGACCGTGATCTCATTGTACGTGAATAGCCAGTCGATTGCTTTGGACAAGTCATCCGTCACACGGATCACACCGTCCGGATCTACGCCGCCGACGATGTTCTGTATTGTATTCTCGAATCGCCATTTGGGTGCGTCGTGAAGTATCCATCGACCGACATTGAGTCGAATTCGATTCTCGTCCCCGAGGAAAATGTAGCCATCTTCGCAGTGATCTTTGGCGAACGGCCGATTGGGTTCACCAGTCGCACCTGAATGCTCGTCCGTACCACATGCCTCATCTAGTGGAAAACCGTAAACACCAACTAAGCGGCCGTGGTAAGTCACCTTCCAGTAGGGTTGGTCGAAATCGGACGTTGGCCCAGTGAGCTTCGGGATGGCGTTAGGTTTGCGGAAGTAATGCGCAACCGTTAAACAGTTTGAATGAAGTGCTGCGTACAGCCCAAGCTCTCGGAGTCGGATCGCAGACTTCGCGAGTAATTCTTCGGTCGACATCGAGTTGCTTGATGCAAATAACGATTCGGATCACGTGGCCGCCGCGAACGACTGACCATTTCAATAAATTCAACTCGGCGGCTCACGTGCATCCGCTGGTTCGCCGTCTCGCCCTGCTTCGGCCGAATTGACGTGATGGCGTGCGGATTGCCGAAACGCCAGTATCGGTATAGGCGTCACTGCGATCAACACGACACCAAAGAATATTGATCCGCCAAGATCGCTTGGGTCGTAGGCCGAGAATGAAGCCCAAGCGAAAAATGCAGCGAGGCAACACCCCCATCCAATTGTCAAGTTGCGGAAAGCCGGGGTAAAGTCACGCATTCCCAGCCAGATGGTGGCGCAGCCGAGAATGAGCATTGCAAATCCTGCTGCGATCAAATGGAGCCCGGCCTGCAAACCAGAGAGAATCGTCAACGGCCCTGTTGCAGCATAAAGAGCTCCAACCAGGATCAACAGAGGTTTGGCTGGATTCTTCGGGTCAACTACTGGAGTGTCGTTCGCACACGATGTTGATGCAGCATATGGATTCACAGTTTCATCAATCGGCGAACGGCGGGCATAACCGAGACGCGGCGAACGACTGTCCACTTCAAAGCTCTCGACTCCGCGTCTTCGGTTCATGCCATGGTTCTGCATTTCTTCGTGTCGCCCACCGACAGACTGGACGCTCACATTGAGTAGTGTACCAGCATCAGCAAGTTCAACGCACCTCCGAATGCGATTCGTTTGTAGCCCCGATAGTATGCTTCTCGCCGTCTCATCGAGATCGTCTCGGGACCAAATGAATTCCAAATCCGTTGGCGATACAGAGGCAGCTTTGAATATGTCAAATCGACAACGCCGGCCAGGTAGAAAATGAACATCACCACAAGGTTCAGAGGATAGCTGGCGACCAGAAACATCCCGAGCATCACGATGATCGGAAAGTGCAGTAGCACGTTTGCAGTTAGTTCGTGTTTTCTCATTCAGCCTACGGATGACTTACGAGTGGGCGATGGACTTGTATTGCAGAACGACCGGGATCAGCGGGCGGCGGGAGTTGACATTGATCTCATGAGAAACCGCACCACCACCGCTCCGTTGCATCCCATGGTTCGCCGCCATCCTATTGAAGTCCGAGATACACACGGAGTATATCAGCAAAGAACGGGGCAAGAGTATCGTGGATCTTGATCGGTTGTGAGTCCTCGTCGGCATTGTAGCGATCGAACTCGTAGACGGGTGAGTCGTCGGATCCCAGACAATCCATCGCAAAGACCGCACGAATGTCGTCAACCGCAAAAACGATGCGAGGCGTTACAGCAATTGGTGGCTCGCCATCAAGCGGATCAATCTCAGCGATTGTGTTATCGCGGATCTGGCTGAGGGGCAGAATCATGCCAGTGTTGATGAGGCGATCAGAATCGAACGACATCAACCTGCGATAGTAGCCAGGGAACTTGACGCCGAGTCTTGATTCGATGGCGTCAAATTCCCCATCTGCATACCCGCGATGTCCAGGTAGGTCGCGGAACATTTCGAGAACGGCATTGTCCGTAAACGTGCTCATTTCGGGGGCGGATTATCGATACGCTTGGTCGGCGAACGCCCGCCGTCACCTGGCACGAGTGGAAAAACTTGATCTCAAAACAGGCTCGATCGAGTGCTCAGGTGCACGGCATTGTTCCTCGATTCTGACTGTCTTCGTATTGCTCGGGCACGTCGTGTGACGCGGGCTGGCGGACTCAGGATAGCGTGACGGATCAGCCCAGGCAAACTATTGGGCGGCATCGAATCGTTTCATCACGAAGGGCCAATGGACACGGAACGCAGCGCTGAGCCACCGTCGGCACAGCGATGTTGAAGCGGCCCTGCGGTCGACCACACGCCAGGTCCGTTGCGGCGGGTACGACCGCTGCCAATTCGCATCAGGCGACGTTGCGACTCAAAGCGCGATGGAACGTCATGCGGCATCGATCAATCGAGCGAAACATCCCGATGCCGCAGCTCAAAGATGCATGCGTCCACCGAACGAGCGAGACGTTCAAACAATCTGACCAGTAAATCTGTCAACGCAAATCGACGTCTTGAGTCGTCTCGTTCTTTACGAGGAACGGTTGCCGTCACCGAGGACGGGCGAATGACCAACCACTTCAAAACCGTTGACTCCCGTCCTTCGGTGGACGGCATGGTAATCGCAGTTCTGGCATCTGTTTGCAACTCACTCGGAATCTTCATCTACTTCGATTGAGAACTCGACTGACCGATTATTGAGAAAACGTTCCCCATCGATTTGTGTCGCTGCCTCCATATAGAGTGCCCGGACGTCATCATTTGTTAGTGGGTGCAACGCTTGATCAAGCGCGGCGGACACAAATCGGTGCAAACTACGGAACAAAACAAACATCTCGCCAGTTGTATACTCGGAACCCGATTCGGGTACAGCAGAAATCCTGATTACCAATTCACGGCCCTGAACTGTGATGTTTCTAGTCTCTAGCCTTGGCTGGTCTACGGCATGTCCGCCGATAAGTTCCTGCATGTTCTTATGGCCATTAAGAAATCGGAGTGGCTCACCATCCTCATTCAATTCGTCCATTGCTGGTTGCTGTGAGCATCCGGCAAAGCACCCAAACGCCGAATGGATCAGCAACAACAATGCTACAGTACGTATCATCTTGCAGGATTAGCCCCAGTTGCTTGCGATAACGGCGGCGATCACCGAGCGGCGGGAGACAACTCTCCACTTGAGCAACCGCACCACCGCCGCTTCGTGTGCATCGCATGGTTCGTCCACGTCTTCGTGTGGCCAGCTGAGGCAACATCGGACGCAAGGACTAGCCACGCAATGAGTCATCGTACCAAACGTCTTCGTGTCCATCTGCATCAATTTGAAATCGCCATCCGGCGGGAAGGCACATGTATGGAATTGCAATCTCGCAGTGTTTGCCGAGGTGAGTGACACAGAGCGGTTGGTAGAATGTGGGATCATCGGATGGATCATCACCGCCGTAAATGTACCAGCCCGATGTTCCGCTCAACGCAGGAACGCGCAGTCCATTGATTGGTGTCAGTCCCAGTGTGTGGAGCGCGATTCCCAGTCGATCGTGACGCATTAGGAGCTGCGGATGCGTCTCATTCTTTTCGCAAATCGCAAGTTGGCTTGGCAGTGGCTGAAGTGTCGCCATCAGTTGATTTTGTTGGACGAACGACGGCGGTAACGGGGCCGCCGCCAAAAACTATGTTTTCAAAACCAACGTTATCGACGGCTCCCGTTCACCGCATGGTTATGCCACCGTTGTTTCGCGCCATTTGCGGAGAGCCGCTCTGACGTTCTGAACAATGGAATGTTCATTTTCGGGACCGACAGCTTGTTGTACGCAACTGAAGACGTCCACGACAGCTGTCACATTATTAGCGGCGTCGTCCAGCCAGTCGTGTAGCTTTACTGCATCCTCTGGTGGGTTGCCCCAACCTTCGGGATCGTACCCTGCAACGATCCATGCCATAACGGCGGCGTCTCCGAGAGGTGTATCGGCGGATTGCGGTGGATTGCGTGTTAGCTTCCACCATAGATCGCCAAGTTCTCGTAAATCTTCTGTGCCCTTTTTGCTGTTGTCCCACACATGCAGTTCAGCAAGGACGTTGTTTACGAATGGAAGATCAGGGCTTTTTGGAGGAGTCAAACGCACGGCTGTTTCAACCGCAGCCATCGAGGCCATTACGGCGGCGTCCTTTCCGAGTTCGATGAGAGCAACCGCCCAATCAGCCAGTTCGCCTGTGGGCAACGGGCGGTCTGGAAACCATAGAGCCTGCTCCAGCACGGAATCGCGTTCCGTCGCCGATAAACCGGTGACGAGTGGTTGACGGGACTCCCCGTCTCTTCCGAGCGCGCGGTCAACAGCTTCGCGGTCCATGGTGTTTTGTGGCATAACGAAACGAATCACGCGGCGACGGCGAAGGACGTGAACACAGGACAAACTCAACTCCGTCGCTCGCGTGCATTCGCTTGTTCTGCTTTCTTGAGTTTGCGAGCGGCGGAGATCTGGGCGTTCGTAGGCGAGTCACCGTTCACGACGAATCGCTCATCCCGGTGTAGATAGTGTAACAACTGCTCATCCGTGAATGCTACGTAGTCGTCCAGCCAAAGTTCCGCCTGGAGATCGAATAGTGATCGAGGTTTGCGTTTTGTTCGGAGAAATGCGTAGCAATCATCCGAGACGCCAGGGCCGAGTCGTACGATGCTTGGCGGTTCGGTCCAATCAAAATCAGCTTCAGTTTTTCCGAGTGCAAACAATGCGTCAAGAATGTGGTGCGAGAACATTCCCACGCCGGGGTGACGACGTTCCAATGTCGCCCCAAACTTGATCGCGTCGGTGAAGTCGCCGTTAAGAACAAAGCCTGCAGAAGACGCTCGGCGGCATAAAGATCGTTCGGTGCACGCTTCACTTCGTCCTTGCAGTATGCCACCAAGCCGGCGTAATCACGCCGGTCGTGAAAATGGCAGTGATCTTCCCAGGATTCGAAGTCTTGCATCTCGTTCATAGCAGAACGTTAGGGTTCAGCGGGGCCGCGCGAACGACTCACCACTTCAAAAACATCAAACCGCGGCTTCCGTTGCAACCCATGGTTCGCCGCGACGCAGGCGGCAGCAACGGCTTGCACGCCTCCTCGCCCAAGCCTAAGTGGACAGACGGTGGGTGACAACGAACCGGGCAACGTCAGTCCGTATCGGTATTGATTCGTCGATTCCTAGCACCACGAAAAACAAGGAACGCCGACAATGCAACCATCAACGGGGCAACGCCAAAGGCCAGAATCTGTGCAGTAGTTGGTGTGATGGAAATGCCAAAAAGATAGAGTTCAGGATCGTAGGTTGCGTAGCGACGGCCAGACGCCATGCGACGATTCATGTCGCTGATCGAGTACGCCACGCCGGGCCCCGCAATGATCAGCCCGGTCAAGGCGGTCAATGAAGCCGCAACAAAGAGCGGTGTCGACTTCCGACGATTTGATGTCGATTGCGACGGGGGATGGTATGGATTCACCACTGTGTTTGTTTCTGTCGGCGAACGCCTGCCGTAACCGGGCGGCGACGAAAGATTTTCCATTTCAAAACCGCCCGACTTCGCCGCTCCGGTTCACGGCTTTGTTCGTCGGATTCGCGTGTCGCATTCAGTATGTCACATCGCCAACGTTTTGCAAAAACGACTCATTTCCAGCTTGATCAATTCCCCAGAGTTCCGCGCGGTGGCCACCGGCAAGTGAGCCCCAATACAAACCCCACACGATTAAAGCGGGAGTAACATCAGCATCATGCTGCACGGCCATGTCTTGCAGCCAGAATGAATCGGACGGCGGATTCAACTGAGCGTCCCAATCCTGAAAGACGTACCACCAAGAATCTTGATCTGTTTCTTCGGCGTCGTAAAAGCTTCGCCACTCGGTCAATTCGACGGGAGTAAGGAATACCGGGTTCCGGTAAGTGGAAGGCCATTCGGCAGCTACGTACGAAAGCATGTGAATCGGTGCAGTAAAAAAAGCGGCGGTGAAATCGCCACGGCATGGAACGCGTTCAGCATCGCGTATCTTTGGTTCAAGAATGCGTCTTGTTGCAGCGTCGAATACGTCAATTGCGGCCGGGTCGGGAAAAGGCGTCTGCCGCCGTTTTAAAGCTACGAAATCGGTCAATCTCGGATACCACTTGTCGAACAGTTGCGATTCTTTTGTTTGCTGTGATAAGGCGAACTGCCCAAATTCCAGCCCTTCCTCATCAACGATCCACTGGAACCCGTTACGATCAAGGCCAAGCCGATCGATCTCAGCGCACATTTCGGCAGTCAGGAATTCTTTCTTCTTGCGCGGATTCAAAGAGCGGATAATCCTTGACCACAAAGTATGTGTCTCTCATTCCGACAAACGATTGTGGTCACCACGTCGGCGCGGGTGACGTGAACTCGAATCCAAACCCAACTCGCCGACTGCGGTGCACCACTTTGTTCGTCCGCATTTTGCATCGGTGAAAACCCGACAGTCAAATGTATCAATGCGAATGGGGAGTATCAAGTTTCCGTTTTGCTCGTTGCATCGGAATCGAGTGATGCATCAAGCCCAAAAAGAAATCGCGTCAGCTTAGAGGACCGCGTACAAAGAATGACCCCAAACACCGTCATCACTGCACCGGAAAACCAACTCGCGAACTCAGGAGGATCAAACGGAATTTGATCTGAGTATCGACTTGCGAGAAATCCCCAGACCAACGAGGTGATACCTTGAAAAACCATCCACATCCCCAGCAACTTGCAAAGCACGTTGAATAGCGAGCGTTCAGACATGAAGGGCTCCAAATGTCGGGCTTAGTGTTGCATCCGGCTCCATTGAACGGTGGGCCCAATACCATGAGATGTGAGGCGCGCTGAATGGAACATGAACAGGCATTCGCTCAGTCGGACGAACGTCAGCGATCACGCGGTCGCCGCGAGCGATCATCCACATCAATAACCACGACTCGGCGACTCGTCGTGCATCGCATTGTTACGCGAATCTGCGTTCGACACGACGACCGAAAGTACATCGCTCCAACACGTCTTCGATCTCCCACGCCAGTCTTGCAACTCCGCAGCCAACTTAACCTCATCTTGAGACGGGTCAGCCTGGATGCAATTGAATGCTGAACTCCCCGGCATCATCATCGACCACTCGATTGGCAATGAACCGGTCATGTAGTGACCGCCTTCAGATGGAAGTGGTTCCCAAACCCATTCAGTCCAGCTGAAAAGTCGATTGCTAGCGCGATACCAAATAGGCCAAAAAGAGTTGTTCGTGACCTCAACGTATATGAGCGGGGGAGGATCGCCTTCAAAAACCCACAGTGGGTCAACATTGACCTCGTCGCACCTGTCCTCAGTCACCACAGCGAACGAGACTTTCGGATGAAACGGAAGAATGAAAGCGAAGGAAATCGCGGCTATGGGGACCGCAAGTATCAGCGTTAGTAGTCGATAGCGAAACCGTCTCTTCATTTCTTCGCGTAACGGCGGCCGTAACCGGGCGGCGACGAAGGATCTACAATTTCAAAACCGCCCGACTTCGCCGCTCCGGTTCACGGCTTGGTTATCGGACTTTCTTGAGTGTGCAGTGTTGGCGTGCTTTACGCAGTCCGTCGCGATTCGACAAACAGCATCCAAAGGCCAACCGCAGGAGCAGCGAATAGCACCATCAGTGTTGCCATTGGAGAGGATGGCCAATTCATACTCGCTCGCACGGCATCATTCGCGAAGAGTGACGTCGCAAACCAAGTAATTGGAATCGTGAAGGCGAGCACGCCAATCAATGTCAACATGCCGGAAGCTACGCATATGTGTGCGCGGCGACGCCAAATCATCACAGCCGCCGTCATCGTCACAGCAAAGCACACGATCGGCACGATCGCCAAACCAGTTTGGCCAAATCCGATTAGGAAGCAGGCAATGATCGCCATCCATGCGCAACTGCCAATCGCACCGCCAAACCAACCGCTAGCGTTCCATCGAGATTGAGATATGTCAGTGGCGATACCCATCGATGCGTTCATTAGCGTTCGCTCCCCTTGGTTCATGATTTGTGGTGTGGCTTTGTGTCTGCCCGATAACTTGTTTATTACCCGGTCTCGCTGGCCGGAGGTCTTATCTGCCGCCTTATCCCCGGGTCGATAAGATTTTGGCGGTCCTATCCCCGGCTCGGCGATAAGTGTTCTCCGAATTATCCTGCTTTCTGAAAAAGATTGCAATCCGTTGGGGATGACCCCACCCCTCCGCAGCGAGATGCTGGTCCGCAGCGGGCTTCGGAGCCAATTTCGCAGAGGGGGCGGGCCGATGGCGATGCAAAAGGGTGGCGGAGGGCAGCGGGCCGGGAAGCAAGCGGACGAGAAGCCGGACTAGGCGTTGATTTGGCGTCAAAAGCTGGCAACCTTTCACGGTACCGGCGGCGATTCGAGCTGGCGTTTTGGCCAATCCGATGTGATCGAATTTCTGGTCGACCAGAAAAAGAAGGGCGCGCCGGCTTGGAAACGTTTGAAGATTGCCGAGGCGCTTTCGGATTATCAGAAACGCTTTCATCGAGACAGCGGCGAGCGGCTGGAACGAAGCGGTCGAGCGCGCCGGGATACTGAAACGCATCACATCGCACGCGTTTCGTCACAGCTTCGCGACTCATCTGTTGAAAGACAATACGGACATTCGCGACGTGCAAGAGCTGCTGGGGCGGATGGTCGTCGGCGTTAGGGGAGTGGTGGGCGCGGCAAAACGATGGGGAGAAGGTGGGCAGAATGATTCGGGGCAGAATGATGGCGCGGGCGACCGGGGGATGATGGGGTTGGTTGGCCGGCGGTGGGGAGTTTTGGCAGAGGACCGCGTGGCGGTCCGGGGGACCGTTGAGGGTGCCCGGTGATCGCTGCGCGGTCAGGGGGAATAGTTGGGACAACGGTTCTACATTGACCACACCAGTGTAGAACTATTGTCTCAATTGTTCCCCCCTCAGCCGTCTCGGCTGAGAGGATCGCGGCGGGTGGCCGCGGTGCGGCCACAGGGAACAGTTGGGGACAACGGTTCTACATTGACCACACCAGTGTAGAACCATTGTCTCAATTGTTCCCCCCTCAGCCGACTCGGCGGAGAGGATCGCGGCGGGTGGCCGCGGTGCGGCCACAGGGAACAGTTGGGGACAACGGTTCTACATTGACCACAGTAGTGTAGAACCATTGTCTCAATTGTTCCTCCCTCAGCCGTCTTGGCTGAGAGGATCACAGCGGGTGGCCGCGGTGCGGCCAAAGGGAACAGTTGGGGACAACGGTTCTACACTGGGCACAATAGTGTAGAACCATTGTCTCAATTGTTCCCCCATCAGCCGACTCGGCTGAAAGGATCGCAGCGGGTGGCCGCGGTGCGGCCAAAGGGAACAGTTGGGGACAACGGTTCTACACTGGGCAACGGTTCTACGGTGATCGGCGGTGTTTCCAGAGGTACTTGGCGAGGGAACTGAGGCCGGCGAATTTGTAGCTCGGGTCGACGTAGTGCTCGATGACGTAGAACGCGAAGTAGTAGGCGCGGCAGAATGACCAGATGCAAATGCACAACAACGCCCACTCGGTCAGACTCGGCAGGCGCGCGACAAGTAATGCGGTCGAGAGTACGCCGAGCACCAAAAACAGGATGCCTTTGGCCCAGATCAATCGGGGATTCTGCAAGTCGCCGAAGATCGTGCCGGTGTGAGAGGCTGGGGACGGTTCGTTGTGCTGGGGATCGGGCATGGAGGGTAGCGACTGGCTGGATAGCGACACTTCGCCCGCTGTTGAATGGAAGACGGACGGGTGTTGGTACGTGATGGGCCGGCGTTAGGGTCGTGCGAGTGTCGCCATCGCGGGGTCGCTTTGCCAGAGATACAGGAACGTCGGCATGGTGCTGCGGTCCAGCCCGGGGACGCGCAGCGGGATCAAGGAGGACAACACGGGCTGATTGGGCGACACGTCCAACGGCGTGTACGCGGGGTCGTTCTCGCGGCGATACATCACCACGCGGTCGTCGGGTTTCAACCCGGCTTGCTGCCTGGCTATCTCGATCGCCGTGTCGATGTACCCGACACCGTCGACCAGCCCCATCGCATGGGCTTCGCCGCCCGTCATCACGCTGCCGTCGGACCACTGCTCCTGTGACGCGGTCACTTGGGGACGTTTCGAGTTGATTTGGTCGATCAACCGCTGGTGAAACGAATCGGCGATCCGCTGCAGCATCACCAATTCGTCTTCTTCGATCGGACGCTCGGGCGTCCCCGCGTCGATCTTTTCGCCACTCTTGATCGGCGAGGACAACACGTTGAACTGCCCCATCGTGTCTTGCAAGTTGTAGACGTTCAAGATCACGCCGATCCCGCCGACGATGCTGGTCGGGTGCGCAATGATCGCGTCACAATGATTGGCCAAGTAATACGCGCCACCGGTCCCCACGGTCATGATGCTGGCGATGATCGGCAGCTCGCGGTCTTGCTTCAGCTTTGCGAGCTGGTGACACATCATGTCCGACGCGGTCACGCCGCCGCCGGGAGAATTGATCCGCAGCACGACGGCTTTGATGTGCTTGTCTTGCCGGATCGCTTCGACCTTTTCATGAAACAGCGCGACCGGGTTTTCTCCCATCGTTCCGATGCCGCCGACATTGCGATCGACCAGGAAGTCGTCGACGTCGATGACGGCGATTTTTTCGGTCCGGATCGGTCGGCCGGAGACGACGACGGGTGTGAGCGGTGTCGACCGGCTGTTGGGGTTCAAGCTGACGGTCGTTTTTAGTTCCCCCATGTCCAGTTTTCCGTCAACGGTCATGTCGCCGGTCATGTCGAACCCGCCCGCCATGTTGACGGCGCCGTTGTGGCGGAACACTTTGCTGCCACAGCCGGTGCAGAACAGCAGGGTCAGCAGGAGGAGCAGGGTGGTTGGACTGGCTCTCTCATCCCCGGCCCTTTTCCTCGGCAATGCCGGGGGAGAAGGGAGCCCGAGTAAGTTGTTAACTCGCTTCAAGGCGCCGACTTGAAACGCATTTCTGGTGTGGCTCCCGACGCATCGACCGCGGGCTCCTGAGGCGGAGCCTCCAGAGATCCCCGTTCCCAGGCGGAGCCCGGGAACGAGACATCGCGGGGAGACTTGCCGGGCCCCTCGCTTACGCGTCGGGCTGGCATGGCTGCGTGGGTTTGGGTGCCTGGTTGTTGCCGAGGCCGGGCCGTTGGATGCGTCCGCGTTGTCGATCGGGTGCGAGTTCATGGTGCGGGTGAATCGACAGGCGGGGTGAAATCGGCGAAACTGGCCTCCGCCGGCGACAATTTGGTTGTGGGAATCGTGCGGACGACCGCCCGGAAGGGCAATCGTACAGTGATTCTGCTCGACGGCCCGGAAGGGCCATCGTACCCGGGCATGCGGCCGTCCTCATTCGGACAGTCCCTTGTGCCGGTTTCGGGGTGCCCCCTGCAACACCAATCCGACTTTTTTGCGACGCACGATGCGATTTACCTCGCTGATTCTGAAAAACCTGACTCGCCGGCCCCTGCGGGCGGCGCTGACTCTGATCGCGCTGACCATGGCGGTCGCTTCGGTCGTCGCGCTGCGCGGGATCGCCAACGGGTTCACCGAGTCGTTCACGGAAATCTATCAGTCGCATTCGATCGACATCGTGGTCTCTCGCCAGGGGACCGCCGACCGTTTGAGCAGCAGTGTCGCCCAGGAGGCGGCCGGCCAGATCGAACAGTTGGAGGGCGTGGCCAAGGCGGCGGGCGTGTTGCTGGAAACCCTGTCGCTGGAGGACCAGCAGATCTTCGGCGTTCCCACGCTGGGAATCGCCGCGGACAGTTGGCTGAGGGACGATTTCCGCTGGATTAAACGACGCCCCGCGGAAGCTTCGCAATCCCCCCCGCCGAATCAACTTTCGCTGGGGATCCATCTGGCCGAGCGGTCGGGGCTTTCGGTCGGCCAGACCGCGATGATTTTTGAAGAGCCGTACCTCGTGGCCGGCATTTTCGAAAGCGAAAGCGTTTGGGAAAACGGGTCGCTGGTCATGCCGCTGGACCAGTTGCAAGCAATTTCAGACCGCACCGGGCAGGTCACCTACATTAACGTGGTGCTGGAACCGACGGTCGATGGCGATCATGCGCGGTCGATTGTCGACCAGATCCATGCGATCGATGGTCGACTTCACGCCATGACGACCGAGGAGTTCGTGGGCACGGACACCCGCATGCAACTCGCCTCGGCGATGGCCTGGATGACCTCGATCATCGCCTTGGCGATCGGGGCGATCGGCACGCTGAACACGATGATGACCAGCGTGTTGGAGCGGACGCGTGAGATCGGCGTGCTGCGTGCCGTCGGCTGGCCGCGCGGGCGTGTGATCCGAATGATCGTCGCCGAATCGGTCGTGTTGGCGCTAGCGGCCAGCGTTTTGGGCGGTGTTTTGGCGATCGTTGCCACCGATACGATGAGCCGGCACCCCGCGGTTCGCGGCGTGCTGGTTCCCGCGATCGATGGCGGCACGCTGCTGGAAGGAACCGTGTTGGCAGTCTTGATCGGGTTGCTCGGCGCTCTGCTGCCGGCCAAACGCGCCGCTTCGGTGATGCCGACCGAGGCGCTGCGGAGCACGTGAGGGGCGATTTCTGCGAGTACGATGGCCCTTCCGGGCCGTCGTCCGTTGGACTCGGTGCGACGACCTAGAAAGGACGTCGTACAACCCGCACGCGACGCTCTGGAAAGGACGTCGTACAACCGCTCGCGACGACCTGGAAAGGACGTCACAGACCGATGTGGAACGGCAGTTGCGTGTGCATTTGGGCAGGATAGCACGGTTGGCCGGCCATCCAACCAAGTTTCTCCCGCCCAACGTCCGATGGAATAACTTGAGTACGTCTTAAGCGATGCGCCCCGATTGCACGCAGGGGTTCATGCGGCCGGACGCTCAGACACTGTGACTTTCAAACACTGTGATTCGCTGTGATTCCGCCGAGGATCGTGGATCGGACGCACGGACGCCTACCATTTCCAGACTCTGCACCAGTGATCAAGCCCGTGATGACCGACTTTCAACCGATTGCTATCATCGGCATGGGATGCCGCTTCCCTGGAGGGTGCGATAGCCCCGAGAGCTATTGGAATCTGCTCGAATCGGGACGCGATGCTATCAAATTGACTCCACCGGACCGCTGGAGTCTGGAGAAGTTTTACGCACCGGGGCAGGCACGTCTGGGGAAAACGCAAAGTCGCTGGGGCGGGTACGTCGACGGAATCGATCAGTTTGACCCGCAGCTGTTCGGGATCTCGCCACGAGAAGCGGCATCGATGGACCCTCAGCAGCGGCTGTTGCTGGAGACGGCGTATCGGGCAACCGAGGACGCGGGCATCCCGCTGGAATCGATGGCAGGGCGACCGGTATCGGTCCACGTCGGGATCTCCAGTTTCGATTACGCCGTCGCCGCGCTCAGCCCCCGTGACCGCGGCGTCATCGGACCTTACAGCAATACCGGCGGCAGCAGCAGCATCGCGGCCAATCGGATTTCGTATTGTTTCGACTTGCGCGGCGAGAGCGTTGCAGTGGACACGGCGTGCTCGTCGTCCTTGATCGCGATGCATCTGGCGTGTCAAAGTCTGCAATCGAAGGCCAACCACATGGCGCTTGCCGGCGGCGTCAACGCTTTGATCTTGCCGGATTTTTTCGTCGCGTTCAGCCAGCTCGGGGTGCTTTCGCCCGACGGACGGTGCAAGACGTTTGACGCGGCGGCCAACGGTTACGTCCGCGGCGAAGGCGCCGGGATGGTGCTGATGAAGCGGCTGGACGACGCCGTGGCCGACAGCGACTCGATCTATGCGGTCATTCACGGCTCGGCGACCAACCAAGACGGTCGCACCGACGGGATGACGGTCCCGAGTCAATCGGCACAGCAAGCGTTGATCCGGTCCGCCCTTCAAACCGCCGGCCTGGACGGTCATGACATCAGCTATGTCGAAGCACACGGAACCGGGACACCGATCGGGGACCCGATCGAAGCCCGCGCGATCGCGAATTGCTACGGCCGCAACGACAAAGACGCAGGCGTCTGTCGCATCGGAAGTGTGAAGACCAACATCGGTCACCTGGAGGCCGGTGCGGGGATCGCCAGTGTGATGAAGGTCGCATTGTCGCTGAAACATCAAACGATCCCGGCGCACTTGAACTTGGAAACACTCAACCCGGAGATCGAGTTCGACGCCAACGGCTTGCGGGTTCCGCGGAACACCGAACGTTGGGATTGCGACGGACCACGGTTGGCCGGCATCAACGGCTTTGGATATGGCGGTGCCAACGCCCACTTGATCCTCGGGCAACCGCCGCAGCAGACGCCTGCCCAGTCAACGCCGAAGAGTGACGGTGCACCGATCTTGCTGCCGATCTCGGCGCACGACAAGCACGCGTTGGCGGAGACGGCATCACGTCTGGCCGACTGGATCGATCAAGGCAACGGCACGCTGCCGGCGATCGCGGCGACCGCCGCACGGCGCCGAACGCATCACGACTGGCGCGGCACGGTGGTGGGAAGCGAGCGCAACCAGTGGGTCGGGCAGCTGCGTGACATCGCGGCCGATTGCGACGCCCATGCCACACGTGTGCATCATCCGTCCCGCGGACGGGAAACGCCAGCGCCGCCGATCGCGTTTGTCTGCAGCGGACAAGGCCCGCAGTGGTGGGCGATGGGACGCGGGTTGCTGGAATCCGATCCGATCTTTCGCGCCTCCATCCAGCGCTGCGATCGAGAATTCGCCCAGCACGTCAGCTGGTCCTTGTTGGACGAATTGACGCGAGGTGAAAACGAATCGCGGATGAACGAAACCGCGATCGCTCAACCGAGTCTGTTTGCGTTGCAGATCGCGTTGGCGGCTGTGTGGGAATCCAAAGGGATACGCCCGTCGCTGGTCGTCGGACACAGCGTGGGGGAAATCGCTGCGGCGCACCTGTCTGGCGCCCTGGATTTTCACGACGCGTGTTTGGTCGCGATTCATCGGGGTCGCACGATGGACGCCGCGACCAGCAAGGGTGCGATGATTGCCGTGGGGCTTTCCCGGCAAGAGATCGAGCCCTGGATCGCCGATGTGACCGAGCACGTTTCGATCGCTGCGATCAACGGGCCGTCATCACTGACCGTGTCGGGGCGTGACGTCGAAATCGAAGCAGTGGCAGAGCGGCTCGATCAAGCGGGGATCTTTTGCCGACGTTTGGAAGTCGAATACGCGTTCCACAGCCCCCAGATGGCTCCGGTCCGCGACGAGCTGTTGAAGTCGCTGGCGGGGATCCGACCACAACCGTCGCACACGCCGATGGTGTCCACGGTGACCGGCGGCGTCCTTTCGGGTCCGGAAGTCGATGGCGAGTACTGGTGGAAGAACGTTCGTCACAGCGTTCGTTTTGCCGACGCGATGGACGTGCTGGCCGACCGCGGCATCGAGCTGGCGATCGAAATCGGCCCCCATCCGGTGTTGCGTTATGCGATCGCGGAGTGTTTTGCCGATCAGCAACGATCGATTTTGGCCGTCGCGTCACTCGATCGGAAAAAAGACGACGCCACGGTCATCGCGGATTCGATCGGCCAGCTGTACGCGTGGGGTTATCCGATCGATTGGACGTTAAACTCGCCGGCCGATGACGACTTCATCAAATTGCCTGCGATGGCAATGAACCAACAATCGCTGTGGAGTGAATCGTTTGATTCAAAGTCCGGTCGGATGGCAAATCCGGGTGAACCAATCCTGGGACAGGTCATCGGTGGTCCGCAACCGGGCTGGCAGACCCGTGTCGATCTTCGGATGCAAGAGTCGTTGGCGGACCACCGAGTCCGCAACGCGTGCATGATGCCGGCCGCGGCAATGTTGGAACTTGCAATCACCGCCGAGAGCGTTGTCGCGGAATCCGATGCGGTCTCATTGAAACGATTCCGAATGCAGAATCCATGCATGCTGAGCGAGGAATCGCCGGTGCGGGTTCAGATCGATCACGACACGCCGCGACGCCAGATTTTGCTTTCCAGCAGCGGCATCGATCAAGCGAATTGGCAGACGCTGGCGACGGTCGACGCCAGCAGCATCGCCAGCGTGGAGCGAACGGGGCGCGAGGCACTGGAAGACGCACGGCGTCGGTGCACCGAATCGATCTCGCCGGATCGTCTGTACAAGTATTGCGATCAACTGGGGCTGAACTACGGGCCGCGGTTTCGCGGGGTCACGCAGGGTTGGCGAACACCCTATGAAGCGATCGTCACGGTCGAATTCTCCAATGCCGATGCAAGCGCCAACGGTGCAGATCCGCTCGGCGATGCCGCAGCGTTGCTGGACAGTTGCTTTCATGGCATGATCCTGGCCAGTCCAGTGTTTGACGCCGAAATCGACCGACTGTACCTGCCCCAACAGATCGCGTCGCTGGATGTCTTTCACAAGTCCACCGCGCCGCTGACCGCCCACGTGAGATTGTTATCCAAAGACGACTATCGCATGGTCGCCGACATCGACATCTATGACGTCGACCAAAACCACTGCGTCGCGATTCGCGGGTTCGAAAGCGTTTCGGTCTCGGGGGCAAAGGCGGAACGATCGATCAACGAATTGTTGTACCGTTACGTTTGGAAACCTTCCGCCCAGGCCGACGCAGCGACTCCCGAGACACCGATTCCCGAGACAGCGGCCGCCGAGACCGGCCAGCGGAAATGGTTGGTGTTTTGCGACCAGAGCGGATTGTCGAGCAATCTGTTGGCTCGGCTGCCGATCAGCGACAAGATCATCACGGTGCAACACGGATCGAGTTTCAAACGCCTGCGTGACCATTCATTGATCATCGATCCGGAGAACCGCGAACAATTCGACCGGTTGCTGACCGACATCGGTGATGGCGTGACCGATGTCGTCTACTTGTGGGGACTGGATTCGCCGGACAACGTGGAATTATCGGTCGACGTGTTGAACAAGTCGACGGTGCTGACCACGCTGGCGCCGATGCACTTGGCGGCGGCCTGGCAGGCGGCGGCTGATTCGGGGATTCAATCCAACGCGGCACGGCTTTCGATCGTGACGCTTGACGCACAGCCGGCCGACGGAGGTGCGCCCGATGAGGGGGCGGCGCCGATTTCGGTCGCCGCCGGCCCGCTGATCGGTTTCGGTCGGGTGATCGCCGCCGAATGTGGTCGGCTGAAAACCCGGCTGGTCGACCTGTCATCGGGCGAAACGATGATTGCAAAGGACCTGTCGGACGAATTGGTCAGCCGGATCGATGACGAAGACGAAGTGATGCTGCGAGATTCGATTCGCTGGGTCCGTCGCTTCGTTCCGGCCGACGAATTGCCGCTTCACCCGGAAAGTCGACGACGTGCTGCGAGTGTGTTGCGATGCGGGGAAGCGGCATCGATCGATCAACTGCGATACGAGTCCGCGGCGCCACAGCCACCAGCCGGCGGCGAGGTCGAAATCGAAGTCCTGGCGACGGGATTAAATTTCAGCGATGTGATGAAGTCGTTGGATTTGTATCCGGGATTGCCCGACGGCCCCGTCTCGCTGGGTGCAGAATGCAGCGGGCGGATTTCGCGAGTCGGTCCCGACGTGACAGAATTCAATGTCGGCGACGAAGTGTTCGCGGTCGCGCCCGGGTCGTTTGCCACCCACGTGATCGTCAACGAGCATTTGGTCGCCAAGAAGCCGCCATCGGTTTCGCATCAACAAGCCGCAACCATTCCGATCGCGTTCCTAACAGCCGAATACGCGTTGAACGAGTGCGCGCTGATCCGCCGCGGCGAGAGCGTGCTGATTCATTCGGCCAGCGGCGGCGTGGGGATCGCGGCGATGCAACTGGCAAAACTCGCCGGCGCGACCGTGCTGGCGACCGCGGGTACCGATGAAAAACGCGAGTTCGTCAAACAGCTCGGTGCCGAACTGGTGATGAATTCGCGCGACCTGGAATTCGCCCGCCAAACGCTCCGGCAGACCGACGGGGTCGGGGTCGACGTGATCCTGAATTCGCTGCCCGGCGAAGCGATCCCGAAAGGATTGTCGATTCTGAAAACCGGCGGCCGATTTTTGGAGATCGGCAAACGCGACATCTATGCCGACGCGTCGTTGGGGCTGGAGACGTTCAAGAACAATTTGGCGTTGTTTGCCATCGATTTGGATCAACTGTTTCGAGAGCAGCCCGAACGGATGGGGCGGATGCTTCGCCAGCTAGCGGCGCGGTTCGACAGCGGAGAACTAACGCCATTGCCGGTCACGTCGTACGATGCCGATGAAACGCGCGAAGCGTTTCGGTTCATGCAGCAGGGCAAACACATCGGCAAGGTCGTCGTCGATTACCGCAGCGGTCCCTCGGACGTGTTTGCCGGAAGCTATGAACCGTTGTGTCTGTCCGACCGGCGGACGTACTGGGTTGCCGGCGGGTTGGGCGGATTCGGATTGCGCGTGGCGCGGTGGTTGATCGACTGCGGTGCCAAACACTTGGTGCTGGGAGGCCGCAGTGCGGACGTTCCCGCCGAAACACAGCAGACGCTGGATCAGTGGACGGAGGCCGGGATCACGGTCACCGTGATTCCCGTGGACCTGACATCGACCGCTGCGGTGCGATCGGCCGTCGATCAGATCGATCGTGATTGCCCGCCGCTGGCGGGCGTCTTCCACACGGCGATGGTTTTGGAAGACCGTCTGCTGGTCGATATGGACCGCGAAACGCTCGAGCGTGTGCTCGGCCCCAAGGTGTTGGGTGGTTGGAACCTGCACGCGGCGACCGAAGACCATGACCTGGACCATTTCGTTTTGTTCTCGTCGCTGTCGAGTGTTTTCGGGCATGCCGGACAAGCCAACTATGCCGCGGCCAACGCGTTGCTGGATTCGCTGGCACACTACCGTCGATCGATCGGCATGCCGGGTCTGGCCGTCAATTGGGGACACGTCGGCCAGGTCGGTTATCTGGCCCGGCGCGGCGAATTGAGCGAGCGACTGGAGCGTCAGGGCGTGTTGACGTTTTCCGCCGACGAAGCGATGCAGTGCTTGGAACAGGCGATGCAAACCGATGTCGTCCAACAAAGCGTGCTGCGAATGGACTGGACGCGGTGGCGGGGGCTGGGCATCACCGGCGACGTCTCGCCCCGTTTCGCTCATCTGTTACGCGGGGTCAGCGAAGAGGCGACCGGCGGCGACCGACTGGCCAGCGCCGCAGAGGTTCGCGCGGCGAACGCCGAGGCACGCGGCGCGATGGTTGCTCGAATCATCGGATCCAAGGCCGCGTCACTGTTGGGAATCGCCGCGGACAAGATGCCTTGGGATCGTCCCCTGCTGTCGATGGGCCTGGATTCGCTGATGGCCGTCGAGATGCGAAACTGGATCGAAAGCCGACTGGAAATCGATTTACCGATCTCCGAATTGATGCGGAGCGAAAGTCTGCGCGAGGTCTGCCGAAGCGTGTCGACAATTCTGGAAACGGATTCCGAACAAGCGACACCCGACGTCACCGACGGTGCCGAGACGAGCGGTGCGACGGCGGCCGAGTTGCTGCATCAATTGCCCCAGATGTCCGATGCCAGCGTGGACGCGTTGCTGACCGATTTGTTAAGCGGCCCAACCCCCGGACAGCCCAGTGAGTGATGTGTTGCAGGGCCTGTCACCGCAGGAAAAACGCGAACTGCTGGCCCGCTTGCTAAAGGAAAAAGCGGCTCGACAAGAGGAACGTCTTGGGCAGTCCTCACCGGAGGAAATAAATCGTTCGACGGAGTTTCCGCTATCGGCTGGGCAGCAGGCGTTGTGGTATGACTTTCGTCGTGCACCCGATGTCACCGCTTACAACGTCGCGTTGCCGTCGCGGTTTCGTTCGCACGTCGACCTGGATGCGATGCGGCGATCGGTCGAGGAACTGGTGCGTCGGCACAGTGCGCTGCGGACGGTGTTCGCCGAGTCGGATTCGAACCATCAACCGGTCCAACGCATCCAGGCGACGTTGCCGCCGGAGTTTCGCGTCATGGAGACTCCGGGGGCGAGTCGGTCTGAACTGGTCGAATGCGTGACCGAACAGATCAACCGTCCGTTTGATTTGACGCGTGGCCCGCTGCTTCGACTGGCGGCCTTTCGCGTCGCTGCCAATGACGTCGTGATCGTAGCGACGACGCACCACATCGTGGTCGATTTCTGGTCCTTGATTTTGATCATGGACGAAGTCCGACAACTTTATCCAGCGTTTGCGAGCGGACGCAAACCGAACCTGCCACCGGCGCCGTCCAACTACGAGCGGTTCGTGCGCGGGCAATCCGAATTCGTCGCCAGCGATCGGGGCAGCGAGATCGCATCGTATTGGCGGGATCAACTTGCCGGCGTGGCGCCGGTGCTCGAGTGGCCGACGGATTTCCGTCGCCCGGAACGATTCACGCACCGCGCGTCGATGTTGCCGCTGAAGTTTCCGCCCAAAACAGGTGCCAAGATCACGTCGCTGGCGCGTCGATTGGGCGTCACCGGCAACGTCGTCGTGATGTCATTGCTGCAGGTGCTGATCGGACGGTTTGCCGACCAAGACTCGTTTTCGATCGGCACACCGTTCTCGGGTCGTCGCCAGCGTGAATTCGAAAAGACGGTCGGCTTTTTCGTCAATCTGTTGCCGATCACGGTGGACCTTTCGGGAAACCCGACGCTGGAACAGTTGGTCAAATCGGTCGGTCGAAACATGATCGATGCCTTGGCCGGCGAAGCGCTGCCGTTATCGGAGATCGTACGCAACAGCGGCATCGGGCGTGACCCCCGTCGTCACCCGCTGTTTCAAGTCTCCTGCACCTTCGAAAAATCACAACTCGCCAGCGAACAAGGCCGTGCGGGGTTCGTCATCGGCGACGACCACGTGTTCGACGACTTCGCCGGCCTGCGGCAAGAGAGTTTTCCGGTCCCACACACCAGCTGTCGCTTCGACGTCGAGTTCGTGTTCGAATTCGAAGGCGACGAACTTCGGGGCATGATCTGTTACTGCCGCGATCTGTTCGAGGTCGACACGATCGATTCGATGGCCACGCAATTGGTCGTCTTAGCCAACCGTCTGATCGACGCCCCCAGCCGGCCGGTGAAACGCATTCCTTGGCTGGAACCTCAGTCGATTGGCCATGACGACGCGAATGACGAACGCGAGTCACTGGTCGACCTGCTGGCCGAATCACAACACCCGATGGTTGCCGACGCGAAACGGTTTGCGTCGCATCTGAAGCAAGTCGGTGTCCGTCCTGGTGGCTTCGTCCCTGTTTGTTTGCAGCGTGGACATGACGCATGGATCGGGATTCTGGGCGTGATGTATTGCGGCGCGACACCGATTCCGATCGACGCGGATCAACCGGCGGTTGCGCCGGACATGCTGCGACGCGACGCGACGATCAATTATGTCGTGGCATCGCCCAACAATCCCTGGGCCAGAGAGCTCGGTGCGACGATCGTCTCGGTGAATTCCGCCCGAATTCAAACTCCATCGTCGTTGCCAACCGTTTGCCCCAAAGACATCGCCTACGTGATCTACACCTCGGGTTCGACAGGACGTCCCAAGGGAGTCATGGTGTCGCACGCGGCGATCACCAACGCGATGCGTTGGCAGTCACGTGCGACACCGTTTTCGGCGTCCGACCGTGCGCTCGTGCTGCTGTCCCATCAGTTCGATGCAACCTTGGTGTTGGTATTGACGGCGCTCGATCAGGGCGCATCGCTGGTCTGGCCCGACGACACCCGCAACTTGGATTTCGATCGGCTAATCGATCAGATCGTCCGCGATCGAATCACGATTCTGCAAGCCGTCCCCAGCATCCTTGGCCCTCTCGCATCCCATCGCAGATTCGCCGAGTGCACCAGCGTTCGTCAGATTTGGACCGGCGGGGAATCGATGCCGACGGAGCTTCCGGCGCTGATTCACTCCAAACTCGATTGTGAACTCTGGAATTATTACGGCCCGACCGAAGCGGCGTGCCAAGTCACGGCTCATCGCGTGACCGGTGACGAAACGCCGTGTCGCATCCCGATCGGACGAGAAATCGACGGCGTTCATGTTCACCTGGTCGATCACCAGCTCGCCCCGCTTCCGGTGGGCGTCGCCGGCCAGATCGTGATCCGCGGCAAAGGGTTGGCGGAGGGCTATTTGAACCAGCCGGAGTTGACCGAAAGGGCGTTTGTTACGGCGGAGCAGATTCGTGATCCGCAAGGGAATCGCTGCCGAGTCTATCTGACGGGCGATATTGGGCGACGACGTGGCGATGGGACGATCGAGTTTCTCGGACGTGTCGATCATCAGGTCAAGGTGCGCGGCTATCGCGTCGAACTGGAAGAGATCGAGCGGGTGATCGAACGCTTCCGGCATGCCCGACGCGCGGCGGTGAAAGTCGTCCAACCGGGAACCGCGGGTGAACGACTCGCCGCCTTCGTCGAAGGCATGGACGCCTCAAAACTCGACGCGTTAACGCGCCACCTGACTGCGAGTTTGCCGCCGTACAAGCGTCCGGCGTCGATCGATCTGGTCGACGCGCTGCCGCTGAATTCCAACGGCAAGATCGACCGAAAACGGTTGCCGCAACCGGCCGGCGAAGCGGCGACGGCTGGAACGGTGGCACGGCCTCGTTGCGAGCTGGAACGTTTTTTGGAACGTCGTTTCGCCGCGGCGCTCGGGCAAGATTCGATCCCGAACGACGTCAACTTTTTCGAAGCCGGTGGAACGTCGCTGCAGGCGGCGGTTTTGACTTCGCAGCTGTCCGACGAATTCAGTTTCTCGATCCCGACGTCGCTGTTGTTCGATTTGGGCGACGTCCGTTCGGTGGCGACGCGATTGGTGCAGTTGCATCCACAACCGATCAGCGAGCGTTTCGGTGGTGAATCGATCCGCTGCTGCGGCACGGCGGCGTCGACGAATCAGACGGATTCGTTGTTGGTCGAATTAAAACCTTCCGGGGATGCCGCACCGGTGTTTATGATTCACCCGCCCGGCGGCATCGTCGTCTGTTATCGCGAATTGGCGAGTCTGCTTCCCAAGGACCAGCCGATGGTTGCGGTTCGATCACGGGGTTTGCACGGGGAGGAGCGTTTGCCGAGCACGCTTGGTGAAATGGCCGGCGACTATGTCCGCGCGATCCGTCATCGCCAACCGTCCGGACCATACTTCATCGGCGGCTGGTCGCTGGGCGGCGTGATCGCGTTTGAAGTCGCCCGCCAGCTTGCCGCCGAGGGCGGCGACGTGGAGGGGTTGATCCTGTTGGATTCGACGGTCCCCGAGCGAAGTGATCCGGAATCGGCGTCGGCGGGATTGGAGTATGGGCTGGAACTGTCGCTTGATCAGCTCAGCGAGCTTTCCGATGACCAGCAGTTGCCGTTTTTGTACGAGCACGCAAAACGCTTGGGGATTTTGGAAGAGGACACGCCGGCGGAAGTCGTGCAAAAAGCGATTGCCGATCTGCAACGATTGTTCGCCCACCACGTCGAACTCTGTCAGGCTTATGCGATCCGGCCGCTGGACGTGCCCGTGTTGTTGCTGCGGCCGAATGATGTTCCGGGGCAAGCCGACGCGCGTCCCGATCGCGGCTGGGGGCGTTGGACCGGCGACGTCACCGTCCACACGGTCAGCGGACACCACCACAGCATGGTGAAGTCTCCCGGAGCGGGTGAGATCGCGGGGTGGATTGCCGGGTTTGTCGCGTCGCGCGGGTGACGGTTTCTTGGTCTTTTCTCAGGGCGAGTGGGTGAACAGGTGGGTAGGCAGAATGATACGGGGCAGAATGATGGGGCAAGACGATGGGGGCAAAACGATCGCCGTCCGATGTCGTGACACTCACAAGTTTCGGCCGGTGGTTTTGACAGCGTCGGTTCCTGACGTTGTTTGTCCGATCAGTCGTAGACGCCAGCCAACGGGTCTCTCATCATTCTGCCTCGAATCATTCTGCCGTCCCTTTGCTGACTCTCACCGACCGGACAAGACACCGTGGCCGGATGGAGTGGCCGCTCGCTGACGCGTCCCGCTGGCATCCATGTCGGCCGGGGTGATATCAGATTAGAAATCGACCCAGCGGCCGTTCTGGACACGGCTGGTGCCGACGATGCTGCGGTGTTCCGGTTTGATGATCTTGGGCGGAATGTTGACGCGTTTGAAGTATTCCGGATCGGCTTTCTCGAAACGTTTGACGGCCTGTTTGACCGACTCACCGGCTTCCAAACGAAGTAGCATCGGGACCATGTTTTGAGAACTGCGTTGCCAGAGCGTGTTGCCGCCTTGGACGATCTCCAAACTGGCGCGGTACGGTTTCAAGTTGACCGTTTCCCCTTCGCTGCGAAATGATGCTCCGATAGGACGGAAGGTCAGCACTTGTTTTTCACCACGGGTGATTTTCGCGACCACCTTGATGTCTGAGTCGGGAACGACTTTCCAACCGGCCTTTTGGACCGCTTGGCGAAGCGCGTCCTCCATCACCTGTTCGTCGACACCCGCGATGCCTTCGACTTCCAGCGAGACCTTGCCACCGGGACCGAGCAGCAACATGTCTCTTCCGGCGCTTTTCAGTTTCTGTTTGACGTCGGCGATCGCACCGTGGGGCAGCGGCAGACTGGTGATCATGGCCGGCTTTGCATTTTTGTCGACGCAAACGTATCCGCCGGGGACCGTCATCTCTTTGGCCCCCGAGGGCAGATGGTACTTCCAGACCGCTTGGGCCATCTCCAAATCGATCAACGCGAACTGGGTGAGCAACGCATCGTCACCGACCCAACCGACCAGTCGACCGACCGGCGTTTCGATCGTTTCTTCCATCTCCGTTCCGGCCGATTGCAGGTCCCATACCGCCACTTGATTGCCGGCCCCCATCGCCAGTCGGCTGCCGTCGGGGGAGAACCGGACTTCGGGAGTCAATGTTCCCGGAAACGGAATCTTGCCGACCAGTTCGGCCTTGGCAACATCGATCATCTGCGTTCCGCCGCTGACGCTGATGGCCAGAAAACGCCCGCCCGCGCTGACGGCGACCTTTCCGGTTGCCGGAACACGTTGGATTTTGAAGTGGCATTTCCCGTCATCGAGCGACCAACAATAGATCGATGAATTGACCTGGACGATCGCCCGCGTCCCATCGATCATCACCGCAAATTCCGCCTTCGGTTTGAATCCCGGTTTCTGCCACTCGGGTAAATGCCACCGTGCGACCACCGTCGGGCTGCCGCCGGACAATCCGTCCATGACCGCCAAATCACCGCCACGATCCGAGGGTGAATCGACGCCGATCATGGCCACCGAACGGTCGTAGTCGACGTTGTGGTCCAACAACAAAAACGTCTCGTCGGACTCAAAGACCATCCGCGGTTGGCCGGCGCTGCCGGCCAAGAAGACGTGCCCGAAATGGGCGGGGCTGACCGCATTGCCGTTGCGATGTGTCGAGACCCCGAACACCGGCCCGGTCGGGTCAACGACGATCGGCTGGGACACACGGGCATAGGCGTCGAGTGGCTCGATCGGTCGCGCGAATTCGACAAACTTGAACCCCGCCGGCCCCGGATCCGGCTGCACCGCCGGCATCGTTTGGTCGATGTTGATGTAGATCTCCGGCCCGTCGGTCGGCAACTCTTCGGTGGTGCTGCGCTGCGGGAACGAAGCGGATTGTGACGGAGCCAGTTGGCGGTCCGACGTCGACGCCGCCATCGGCTCCCCACCGGCAAACGGATTCTCCGGCTCGGCATCCAACTGTCGCACGTACTCGCTGTCGGCCTCGCTGAGCACGCTGAGCGGCACCGAGATCACGCGACCGTCGCTCTTTTGCAACTTGACGTGCGTCGCGTTGTGGTCGACCAATGTGGCACGGACCTGGAATTTGCCTGTTTTGTCCGTCCACTGACGCGATTGAGACTGAGCGAAACCTGTCGCAGGGACGAGGAAAACCAGAACGACAAGCACAACGACGCAGCGGAGATCGACCAGACGCATGTCACGGGTTCCACGATGGGGAAGATCGGAGAAGCGAGAGCCGCCGATTATAGCTTTGTTTCAGGTTGGGTGTTTCAGGTTTTCGAGGCCGCCCAACATCTTCTTGTCACCGATCTTCCTCCCAACTCCCAACTCCCAACTCCCAACTCCCAACTCCCAACTCCCAACTCCCAACTCCCAACTCCCAACTCCCAACTCCCAACTCCCAACTCCCAACTCCCAACTCCCAACATGAAACGTCACTCCATCCGGAACGTTTCTTTGACTTCGGTGTATTCGCGGCGTCCGACGCGAGCGATGGTGTGGAGGGATTTTTGGTCGACGAAGTCGTCTTGGATGTGGATGTAGACGACGTTGCCGATCACCAAGTTGGCTCCGGCAGGTCCGGTTCCCAGCGCGATCGCCGAATGCAGCGTGCATTCCATCGCGGCGATGGCGGATTGCACGCGCGGCGGTTTGACTTTGACCGAGCTGGCCGGCTGGACACCGACGTGCTGGAATTCATCGATTTCCGAGCCCACTTCGTCGCTGCTACGGTGCATCGCTTGGGCCACCGGCTCGGTCACGATGTTGACCACAAACTGGCCGGTGCGGCGGACGTTTTCCAGCGTGTCTTTGGGCAGCCCCTGGGCGTTGTTGGCCGGGGCGAAGCAGACGGTCGGCGGATTCGCACCGACGCCGCTGAAGAACGAAAACGGGGCCAGGTTGGCAATGCCGTCGACCGACAGCGTCGAAACCCAAGCGATCGGCCGCGGCGTGATCAGTTGCACCATCCGCAAGTAGGTTTCTTGCAACGTCAGTTTTTCGACATCAAATTCCATTTCGTTCTCCCCCGATGTCCACGGCCATCAATTGCTGCTGAGCAAGCCGACCATGGTTTCGTGCATCGGCTTGGTCGCAGTGACACAGAACTTGGGCAGCCAATCGTCCAGTTCGGATCCGTCATAGGCGGTCAGTTGGGCGCCCGCTTCACGTGCGATCACGATTCCGGCGGCGGAGTCCCAGGCACAGACGTTGGTCGCCCAGTAGCCGTCCAGGCGTCCGGCGGCGACGTAGCACATGTTGAGGGCGCAGGATCCCAGGCGACGCAGCGAGCGGCAGCGTTCCAGGACTTTCACAAAGCGGGCGACTTCCGGCGAGTCGCCTTTGACGCCGGCGGGAAAACTGCAGGCGATGAGCGCTTGTGACAGGTCTTCGCAATCACTGGCCCGGATCGGCTGGCCGTTCAACTGGGCGCCGGCACCGTCGACGGCGGAATAGAGTTCGTCGGTGACCGGGTCCAGGATCACGCCCAACCGCATCTTGCCGGCATGGTACAGACCGATCGAAACGGCAAAGGACTGCAAGCGATGGACGTAGTTGACGGTGCCGTCGAGCGGATCGACGACCCAACACGGCGGCGCGTCGGCATCCCCGCTGCGAACCGCCGGCGGCGGATCATTCTCGCCCTCTTCTTCGCCGACGAAGGCGTAGCCGCCGAAGGCGCCCATCAGGATTTCGCGGATCGCTTTCTGCGATGCCAGATCCGCGTCGGTGACCAAATCTTTGGGGGCTTTTTCCGAGACCTTGCGGTTCTCCCATCGGCTCAGCAATTCCACGGCACCCGCCTTGGCTGCCTTGATCGCCACATCCAAGTGTTCTTGATTCACAATTCGATTTCGAGTCGTCGGAGTTCTTCCAGCCACAGCCGGATGTCGTTGTTGTACTCGGTCGACATGTCACCGATGACCAATTGTCGATGAAATGCCGCCGCACCGGTATCGACGTGCTCGGCGGCCTCGGCATTGGGAAATCGCAAGTTGGGGTCCGGCGAGATCAATCCGACCAAAAAATTCATCAGCAAGTCGTTGCGACTGATGTCCGCGGGCAACACTTCTTCCAATCGCGACGGCAGGGCGAGTTTGGCCTGAACGAGATCACGCAGACTTTCATTTCCCGCAAAAATGTTTCGTCCGCTGAGCAGTTCGATCAACACGTAGCCGACACTGGCCAAATCGCTGCGTGGGGTCGCCAGCTCGTTTTCCAAGATCTCCGGCGCCGCGTACATCGGCGTACACTCGCGTTCGCGGGGCGGATTCTTGTATTCGATCGCCGAACCCAAGTCGATCAGCTTGGTGTGACCACTGCGTTTGAGCATGATGTTAGCGGGTTTGACGTCGCCGTGCACGATGCCTTCGCGGTGCAGCGCCGCCAGTGCCGCCAAGCATTCACGCATGATCGCCACCGCGATCCCGGCCTTGAAGCGCGAATGATCGGGGCCTTTGGTGATGATCACATCGTTGATGTACTTGAACCGCCGCGTGTCCAAATGTTGCCCCAGCAATTTCAGACAACTGGGGGCCAACAGTTGGCGGAGGTCATAACCGTCGACCCATTCCATCATCATGATGCGAATGCGATGTCGCTCGAAAAAGTTTTGCACCGCCAACAGGTTGTCGTGCTGGATCAACGCGACTTTGGAGGCGATCGTCGCGATCCGCCGCATCGCTTCGTCGTACGCGCGAGCACTTTGGTAGTGTTCCGGCGAGAACACCTTCATCGCAACCGGAACGGTGAAGTCGTCGGTCCCGCGATACTCGGTCAAATAGACTTCGCCCTGACCGCCGCGGCCGAGCAGACGAATCATGTGATGGTGCCCGGTCCAACTGACCTTCTGACGTTCGATCAGATGGTCGTACCAGTGAACGAGCTTTGCGTCACCGCTGGTGTTGACGGTTCCCCGGAAGGTGACCGTTGGGTTGGGTTCGAAGCGTGTAGTCGATTCCATCGTCGCGACGGTCCGTCGTTTTACGAATAGCGAGAGGGCAAAATCAAATGCGGCACGCTGCAGGTCTTTCCGTGTTGGCTGGCCGGCTACATTTGGACACTACAGTCTACACCGCCCGGGCAAAAGCAAAAGGCGAGAGTTTCCCCCAAACCCCGCACTCGCGGGTAACCGCAATTCAAGTCGGCTTGCCGTGACGGCTGCTGCGGGCGAGCCGGTGAAGGTCCTCGCGGCGGGTCAGAAACCCCCAGTTAAGTGCGCGATCTTGCTCATACTGCTTGCCTAAGGTCAGCGCCACCGACGCTTTGGCCATTTCGTACCCCAAGTAGAACGCATGGCCGCGGTCCACATTGTCGGAAATCGGGTTCTGCAACAGCCGCTCAAACAATCGAAACGGATCCTCGTCGCTCAGATGCAATTGGCGCGAGACCAAATGAATCACTTCGTCCTGGGCGAATAATCGATAATTGTTGTCCTTAATGGCCCGAGACAGGCCCTCAAGCGTCGCTTCGGTGAAAGGGCTCAGCTTGCGATCGCGGAGCAACACCAGTTGGTCCGACAGATTCTTCGGCGGAATTCCGTTCTTGACCGACGCATGCACCAACCGCCGGGCATGATCACATTCGCGGACCGATGACCGAGCCCAATTGATCACCTGGGTGGTCAGGACACTTTGGATCCCCAGTTCCTGGCAGAGGCCCAACAGCACGGTGTTGATGCCGGCCGAATCGGCATCGGTCAGCTCGGTGACGTTGCCGATCCCCATCATCATCGGCAGCTGCGGATAACGCTGACGCACCGTCGAGTAACGCACGATGCTGGCGGCCAATCCCGATCCGATCGGTTCCAAAATCGGGTCCAACCGCATCGGAACGTTCCGCTGCTTGAGGTACGCGATCGTTTCATCCAGACTGGTCAGATCGGTCGGCGAATCGGGAATCACAACGACTTCGGCGCCCCATCGCGGTGCATGCTCGCGATTGTGGGAATTCACGCTCAACACCAACGACGCACCGGCACGGCAAGCGGCTTCGGCTTCCCAAGGGTCAAAGGTATCGATGGAGACCTGAATCCCGCGCGAAACGAGCGCGTCGACGTAGTCCGCAATGGATTCAAACCGTGCGGCGGGATCACACCCGACATCAATTCGATCCGCACCGTCATCGACAAGCTTTAAAGCCGTCGCGATGAACTCGTCGCGATCAAGCCGCGGGGCATGATTGATCTCCGCGATGATTTCGATGTCGTACCCACTGAGATCGACTTCGGGACGTTTTTCGCCGAATAGTTCGGCCATATCGCGGCAATCGTTGGGACCGACGACAACATCGACGGCGACTTGAGAGCGAAGTGTTTCGATCCCCACCTCACAGAAACCGGGAACAATCAAATGTGTCGCTTGTACGGGTAAGTCCAGCTTGCGCGCGATCCACTTGGGCGTCATCAACGCGGCAACGGTGATCGGCATCACTCCGATCGAATACTCAAACGCATGTCGCACCGCAAGCGCATCGACGACCTCGCGAACGGCATTTTGGGCAAGCGTTCCGGTGACGAAATGCAAGTGCGATGGTTCGCGGAGATCGATAACCGATGGCATGTCGCAAAGACCGATAGAAAGGAAGTGTTCGAACGCTCACGCGTCGTCGAAACAGAGTCAGCATCATCAAGGTTAACCGCATTCGCGTCAGTCGCGTGTTCAACCTGTCGTTCAGGTCATCGATTGAAGCCAAAGATCGGCTCCGATAACAGCTTCAAAACGGCGTATTTTTTTCTAATCGATCACGCAGTCGCTCTTGACTGATGTGTGACAACGCGTACAACATCATTAAGCGAGAGATTCGTGTACGAAGTAGGTGTTGCAATTTCGATTGAAACATCGCTTTGTCGTGGCCGGGATCTCTCGTTTTTTTATGCGCGGTGAATTCGTGACGATCACTGTTCTTCGAACGCATCAAGTGGCAGGGGCAGCGACGGATGCGTTGCGGTGTCGGCGTCACACTGCAAGCCTCTTCCACATCGCTTGTTGCCAAATGTGCGAATCACTTCTCATCGCAATGGCCCCGTTCATCACTTTAACGTTGCCGACCGACGTATTGGGCACTTCGAGACGCCTTGGATCACGACGCCTTGGATCACTGACGGTTAAAAGCGATGGCTGAATCAGACATCAAGTTGCTTTGGGAAAGTGATCTCGCGGTGGCGGTCGACAAACCGGCGGGACTCGCCACGCAAGCTCCGGCGGGAATCGACAGTTTGGAAAGCCGACTTCAACGTCAATTCGATCGCCGTGACAGCTACCTTGCGTTTCCGCATCGACTGGACCGCGCCGTCAGCGGTGTGATCTTGGTCGCATTGACCAAGAAAGCTGCTCGACTGCTTTCCGCCCAGTTCGCAAGCCGCAAAACCCGCAAACAGTACTTGGCGGTGGTCGAAGGTCGAATCGAGGTGGGCCGATCGAGCCCTCAGCAGTGGGACGACTTCGTTCGCAAGCTGGAGGACCAGCCGCGGGCAGAGGTCTGTGACGAATCCGCGCCGCATGCCAAGCCGGCCCGAACGATCGTCAAAACACTGGCACTGGACACTGTGGCCGATCGCAGCCTGTTGGAGCTCAGCCCGATCACCGGTCGCATGCACCAATTGCGAGTGCAAACGGCATCACGCGGCCATCCGATCGTGGGTGATGAAATGTACGGTGCCGCCGGCAGTGCGACTGGCGGTGCGGCGAATCCGCACACCGGGCGGATCCTGCTGCACGCCCACGGATTGGAGTTTCACGATCCGTCCAACGGCCGTTTGGTGCGGGTCGAATCGCCGTGCCCGTTTGAGTTTACGTCGGCGTGATCGAGCTTTCGCCTCACCCTCGTTCCAAGGCTCCGCCTTGGAACGCAAGGCAGGTGTGGCTCCTGCCACACACACCGCGTGATGAGAGGCGGAGCCTCTAGAAAACTCCGTCCCCAGGCGGAGCCTGGAAACGAGTGGAATCCCACTCCGCCCTCGTTCCAAGGCTCCGCCTTGGAACGCGAGGCACGTGTGGCTCCTGCCACACACCCCGCGCGTAATGAGAGGCGGAGCCTCTGGAAACCCCCGTCCCCAGGCGGAGCCTGGGAACGAGTGGAATCCCACTCCGCCCTTGTTCCAAGGCTCCGCCTTGGAACGCTTGGAACGCAATGCAGGTGTGGCTCCTGCCACACACCCCGCGCGTAACGAGAGGCGGAGCCTCTGGAGAACCCCGTCCCCAGGCGGAGCCTGGGGACGAGACGTGATTGGCGGAGATAGCGACCTCGGCGAACGGCGGATCATCGGCTAAGGTGTTGCGCTCGCAGCATTTCCACGGTTGACCCCGCGTTTAGCGCGTCTTCACCTGCCAAACCCGATCCGTCCCATGACCCGCCTCGGCGCCGTTTCCTACTTGAACACCAAACCGTTGATCCACGGGCTGAAAGAGGCTCTGGGGCCTGGTGATTCGTTGACGTTGAATCTGCCCAGCCGACTGGCCAGCCAGCTGCGATCGGGCGAATTGGACGTGGCGTTGATCCCCTCGGTCGAGTACTTCCGCGGCGACGGCTACCAAATCGTTTCCGATGCGGCGATCGCCTGCCGCGGACCGGTTTGGAGCGTGCGGTTGGTCAGCCGAGTCCCGGTCAAGAACATCCGCCGGCTGGCGTTGGACGAAGGCAGCCGCACCAGCGCGGCGATGGTCCGCGTGCTGTTGTGGCAGATGTACGGATTGAAACCCCAGACGACCGTGTTGTCGATGGAACAGTCGCCCGAATCGGTCGATGCAGACGCGGTGCTGATCATCGGCGACCGGGCGATGCATCCCGAGCGGGGGATCTACAATGAGATCTGGGATCTGGGCGACCGCTGGTGTCGCTACACCGAAACACCCTTTGTGTTCGCCATGTGGGTCGCCCGGCCGGGGATCAACACCGAGGGCTTGGTCGACATCCTGCAACGCTGTCGTGACGGCGGCGTGGAAGCGATGGAATCGATCGCACAGACGCACGCGGCCGCACACGGGCTGACCAACGAAGACCTGTATCGCTATTTTGCCGAAAACCTTCACTTCCAACTCGGAAACGCCGAACTCGAGGGGCTGCGCCGCTTCCGCGAAGGATGTGCATCACTCGGCTTGCTCGACACGAAAACGACTGGCTCGACACAACCAACGCCTGGCTCGACACAACAAACAACGGAACGGATCGATTAACGATGATCACTGACATTTTGGACAAAGCGGTTGCCGGCGAGCGTCTATCGGCCGCGGAAGGGCTGACGTTGCTGGAAAGCCACGACCTGGCGGCCATCGGCGCGGCGGCGGACAAGGTTTCGCGGCGGATGCACCCCGAGCCCTACCGGACCTACAACGTCGACCGGAACATCAACTACACGAACATCTGCACCGCCGTGTGTCACTTTTGCGCGTTTTACCGCGGCCCCAAAAGCGACGAAGGCTATGTGTTGCCGCGTGAAGAGCTGCTCCGCAAGGTCGAAGAGACCGTGGCGCTGGGCGGCAACCAAATCTTGATGCAAGGCGGGCTGCACCCCAAATTCAAACTCGATTGGTACGAAGAACTGCTCTCGGACATCAAGACCGCGTTCCCCTCGGTGAACATCCACGGATTCAGCCCGCCGGAGCTGTACCATTTCACCAAGGTCAACAACCTTCCCATTGAAGACGTGCTGACGCGGCTGAAGGCGGCCGGCTTGGGCAGCATTCCCGGCGGCGGGGCCGAAATCCTGGTCGACCGTGTCCGCAACGAATTGACACGTGGGAAAGTCGACACGGACAACTGGCTGAACGTGATGCGTGTCTGGCACAAACTGGGCGGCATCAGCACCGCGACGATGATGTTCGGACACGTGGAAACGTTGGCCGAACGCATCGAGCATCTTCAGCGGATCCGTGACCTGCAGGACGAAACCGGCGGATTCACCGCGTTCATCTGCTGGACGTTCCAGCCCGACAACACGGACATGAGTCACATTCCGGCCAAGGGATCGTTTGAATACCTGAAGACCCAAGCCGTGTCGCGGTTGTTCCTGGACAACGTGCCCAACATCCAAAGCAGCTGGGTCACCCAGGGGTTGAAGATGGGCCAGCTTGCGATGCTGTTCGGCGCCAACGACATGGGCAGCTTGATGATCGAGGAAAATGTCGTCGCCGAAGCCGGAACTGTCCACTTCATGTCGCTCAACCAAATCCGCCAGGCGATCGAAGAATTGGGTTTCCAGCCGCGTCAACGAGACGTGTTTTACCAGCTGGTCGACGAGGAATTGGAGCAAAAAGCGGTCCAGGCCAACGGGCACACCGGGCCGAAAGATTTGGTCCAATTGGCGGTTTAGGATAAACTTGCGGCATGTCCTTCCGCGTCGAACTCGCTGTTTACAACGGTCCCATCGACTTGTTGCTCTACCTGGCCCGCCGCCAGGAGGTGAGTTTGATGGAGATCTCGCTGGCGAAAGTGATCGACCAGTACGGCGAGTATCTGGAGCTGCTGCAGGAATTGGACTTGGCGGACATCGGCGACTTTCTGGAGTTCGCCAGCATCTTGGTGGAACTGAAAAGCCAGGCCGTGCTGCCCCAAACGGTCGAGGAGGACGAGGAAGACGAGCAGATCGAAGATCCGCAATCAGAACTCGTCGAACGGCTGCTGCAATACAAAGAGATCCGCGACGCCGCAGCGGTCTTGGACGAGATGGCCGGCCGTTGGCAACAGCGTTACCAGCGGATGAGCGACGACTTGCCGCGGCGGCGGATCGACCCCGGCGACCAACCGATCGCAGACCTGGAGATTTGGGACTTGGTCAGCGCCTTCGGGCGGATCATGCGCGAGTCGGCCGGACCGCCGCAAACCGAAGTCATCTATGACGACACGCCGATCCACGTCTACATGCAGAAGATCCATACCCGGCTTGCCGATCGACCGCGGGTGGCGCTGATGGATCTGATCGAAGGCGGCATTCACAAGTCCGCATTGATCGGATGGTTCCTGGCCACGCTGGAACTGACCCGCCACCACGGGGCGGCGGTCGAAGAGGACGAGGCCGGGGACATCGTGATCGTCAAGACCGGCCACTACAGCGACGACTTGGCGGTCAACGAAGTCGACAACTACGGCAACGACGGCATCATCGCCACCAACCTGCCCAGCCAACCGCGGTAGCGGTTGTGGGGCAGGGCGCGGCCGGGGAGGAGCGATCGATTGATATCAGCCGGTTCGCGCAGCGCTACGGATATAGACCATGCGGGGATCAGGTAAGAAGATTTCGGGGTAGGAAAATGTTGGTGTTCACCGCCCAATTGATCCGGCTCATTTTCTTACCTCCAAAATTTTCCTACCTCTCGTCTTCGTGGCCTCTCCGGGCCGTCGCGAGTAAAACTCGCCGCGACGACCTAGAAAGGACGTCGTACAACGATCCGCTGACCGGCTCCCGCTCAACAAGCTGGAAGCCCATCCAACCGGTCAGATCACTTGCGCCCTGTCGGGATGAACGGGTCCAAGCTGCTTAGCCCGTTGCCGTCACACTCGGCGGCAAATCGATAGCCGAGGCTCGCGATTTCGTCTGCAGCTGCCGTCAACTCGGCTTCGTTATTCAGCTTCAGCCGAACGCCCGCGACGACGTCCAAAATCTGATTCAGGATCGGCTGGTCAACCTTTGCCGCGACGCTTTGCAATCGCTTTTTGGCCCGATCGGCGCGCTGTGCGACGGTGATCGCAAAGGTGGCTTTTTGTGTCGCGATCGCCGTCGCCCGCAACGACGCTTCCAGCTCGGCGATCATCCCGGCGACGAACATCACCCGCAGTTGCTCGGGCGACCGCGTCGCGTTGGACTTGCCGTCGCTGTTGACAAAGTTGTGGCGGATCGTCCCTTGGCTCCACGAGACGAATTCGAAATCGAGTGACCCGGCGGGATGGCCGCCGACGTTGACCAATTCTTCATCCGCAGTGGTGTGACAGCGCAAGCAGCTTTGCGCGACCAGGTACAGATTGGTCGGATTGCGCATCCCGGCCTGGATGCTCGTTGTGATTCGCTCGGCGCGGTGAGCGGGCGATTCCGTCAGACGCGTGACCGACTGGCCGCCATAATGGTGATGCAAATCCAGCCAGTCTTTGGCGGCACCGTGACAGGATTCGCACGAGACGCCGGCGACCACATGAGGCGAAGCATCGGGGCCGTTCGCGGACGGATCGGATTGCGTGGTGTAGTGGCAAGCGACGCAGCGACCGGAATGTTTGATCGAGCGGAGGCCCAGCTTGGAAGCGATCTGTTTGGCTTCGGGGGTGCGATGCAATTGATCAAAGGTCGTCGCATGCGGCGTCGTCTGCCAAACCTTGACCTCCGACGCGTGACATTTCACACAGGCATCGTGACCGACCACCCTGGCCGGGTCGGCGGGGGTAGCCCGCCCCAGCCCCTGGCCGGTTGTCGGCGGGGAGTTGCGTTGGGCGGAAACCCAACTGGTTTGCGCGTCGGCCGAAATCGTTGTGATGACAGTCAGGGCGACGAGTGTGGCGAGGGCGATGCTGTGGCGACGGGTCATGTTGCGTTGCGAAAGTCTTGGCGGCGATCGGATCGTCAGAATTCGAATAATCGGCTTTCCCATCGATCGCATGGATCGGGATGGACGCCGGAATTGAAGCCTACGTTACGGAATCTCGTTAAACCGTCGGCGATCCCGTCGGACCATCCACTTTGTGTTCTCAGACGCTATGCTAGTGGTGCGCCTCGCCTTAAGATTCGGGCACCCGGTAGTGGACGACGCGAGGAGTCCTTGCAGCCGGCAATCCGAAGGGACTCGTCGCCTCGTCCACGACCCGAAAACCGAGTTGCGTCTTCGCCGATACGTTCCGAGGGTCGCCGTGTTCTCTGAACTCGGTGCACAACAAAGCGAAGCTTTGCCCGGCGCCGACCTCGGAGAGGACGGCGACTGTCCAGCCCGCGTTTCTTCAGCCGATCAATTCCACGATGCCTCGAAGCCGACTCGGTCCGCTCGCAATTGAATCCAAACTTGGCGACCATCCGTCGACCAGTTCGGTTTGGCGTGCGATCCACGTGCAGCTGAAAAAGTCGATCGCGGTCAAGGTCTTCTCGGCCCCGTTCGGCAGCACACCGGAGGCACGCCGGTTGTTGGCCGACGAATGGGAACGACTGAAGACAATTTCGCACCCCGGCATTGCGAAATGTTTCGGCGGAGGCTTTGAAGAAACCGACGCCTACCTGGCGTATGAGCTGATCGAGGGCGAAACGCTCTCCAGCCAGATCGAGCGAGCGGGTCGACTGTCCTGGGAAAACGCCTTGGAAATCGCCCAGGGGATCGCCGACGCGTTGGAGTACCTGCACGGCCAGGGCGTGGTGCACGGGGCGATTTGTCCCGACAAGGTGATCGTGACCGGATTCGCCCCCGTGCTATTGGACCTTCGCATCGATCGATTCGGATCACCGTTTCGCACCACCCGTCCGCCTTCGATCGATCAAGTCGCACGCCAACCGCCGGAGGCGATCGCGGAGGCGGGGGGAAACGGAAATCCGGCAGCGCCGCCGCAGGCCTCGGCCGACTTGTACGCGCTGGGCGTGTTGCTCTACCAAGCGATCACGGGGCGGTTACCGGTCAGTGGTGAGACGATGCAGGAAGTCCGCGAGAACGTGCAAAGCGAATCGCCGCCGACACCGGCATCGATCGTGCTGCAGTGCCCGATTTGGTTTGACAAACTGATCATGCGGTTGTTGGAGAAAGACCCGGCCAATCGACCGCCCAGTGCAACGGCCGTCAAGTTGGCATTGGCCGAGGTCCGCAAACGCGCCCTGTCCCGCACCAGTGTCGCCGAACACACCAGCAGCGGATTCAGCCCGCTGCAGGTCACCAGCCAGCAAGACAAGGACGAGGCGCGGACATTGCTGGGGCGAGGGGTGATCGACCTGAACGCGATCGAGCCCGAGGACGAGGTCCCGGACAACGTCGTGTGGCACGACCAACCGTGGTTCCTGTTGGGCGGATTGGTGTTGTTGCTGATGCTGTTGGGCTACGTCGCCTGGCCGGCCAGCGAGGCGTCGCTGCGAGCCGAGGCGGAAAAGCTGATCGCGATGGACACACGCAAGGCGTTGGCCGAAGCCGAAGACGAACCGCTACGGGAGTTGCTGGTGCGATTCCCGGATGGTCCGCACGCCGAGTGGGCCCAACTACAAATCGACCTGATCAACGTTAAACAGTTCTTGCATCAGCTGTCGATCAAGATCAAAAACAACCTACCGATCAAGAACCAGGGCGAATTGCTGCACAAGCAGGCACAAGAGTTTTCCGCCAACGGTGATTTTGCCAAGGCGATCGACAAGTACCACAGCATGGTGACGGTGTTGGGCGACGACCCGGACTACGAAACCGCCGTCAACGCGGCGCGCTATCAGATCGCGGCCTTGGAAGAGAAGGCCGCCGGCGAAAGCGACGCAGCCAAGATCATCCGCGCCCGCTTGGAGGAAGCCGATCAATTGCTCGCTGACAATCAAGTCGTCGAAGCCCGCAAAATTTGGTACAGCCTGGTCGAACTGTACGGCGACAACTCCGACCTGAAACCACTGATCGACATCGCCCAGCAGCGGCTCATGGAAAACCAATGAGTTCTTCCGCGAAGCTGCGCCCTGCATTAACAGGATATCAACACTCTTCTGATACGCTCTGCCTCAGATTCAAGGGATCGGTAGTTCATCGACTCCGCAAGGAGCGGTTCCGCAAGGAGCAGAGGCGTTATTGGCATGAGTGGGATCTCACCGTTGTCGGTACGGACGTTACTCGTCAGTGACGTCCACTTGGGATGCAAGCACGCCCGCACGGAGGAATTCCTGGAGTTTCTCCAAGGCTATCGCCCGGAAAAACTGTTCCTGGTCGGCGACTTCTTCGACGCCTGGAAAATCAATTCCGGTTGGCATTGGACCGAACCCTGTGACCGCATCATCCGCCACTTGGTCGATCTGGTGCAGCAAGGGACCCAACTGCACTACACCCCCGGCAACCACGATTCATTCCTCCGCGAAGCCTCGTTTCGCAGCGTCATGCCGGCGGGGTTTCCCGATGTCAGCATCGCCGACGAGTTCATTTTTGAAACGCTGCATGGCTGGCGATTCCTGGTCACCCACGGCGACCTGTTCGACTTTTTTGAAACCAAGGCGCAGTGGATCTCCAAAGGCAGTTCCTCGTTCTACGACGCCTGCCTGAGTTTCAATCGCTGGGTCAAGAACCGTTTTCTGGCCCACGACCGAAACCCCTACGGTGCCTGCGCGGTGATCAAGGGACGGGTCAAACGCGGCGTCAAATTCATCAGCCGTTACGAAAACAAAATCATGCACCATGCCTCGCAAAAGGATTGCGATGGCGTGATCTGCGGTCATATCCACACGCCGGTGATGAAACGGTCCGAATCGGTGCTGTACTGCAACACCGGTGACTGGGTCGAAAACTGCACCGGACTGGTCGAATGCCACAACGGCGATTTGCAATTGGTCAGCCGCTACGGCGACTCTCAAACCTTGCACCTGGGCCAGCGAGGATCCGACCCGCCACCGATCGACGATTTCCAACCGGAGTCGATCGCCGATGCACCGCTGTTTGATGCGGTGGCCCCGTGTCACGACCGCGAGTGCGTCGTGTCTTCGATCGAATGACACCTTCAACAAAACATCAAAGCATCCCCAAGGGAAACCATCGGAATGATCAAGGAATGGATAAGCAAACGCTGCTTCGACGCGGTCCATCAACGCAATCTGGTCTACAACACGTGCTGGGAAGACCCGCGTCTGGACCGCCAAGCACTCGATTTGGGCCCAGACGACAGCGTGCTGGTGATCACGTCGGCCGGCTGCAACGCACTCGACTACGCGCTGCAGGCTCCCAAAAGCGTGCATGCGGTCGACGTCAATGCGATGCAAAATGCCTTGCTGGAACTCAAGATCGCCGCCATCCGGACGCTTCCGTACGATGATTTTTTCGAGGTGTTTGGCAGGGGTGTGCACCCGAATTGGAAGACCCTGTATCACAACCGGGTTCGTCCGGCACTGCGGCGGGACGATCGCGCGATTTGGGACCGGCGCATCAATTTCTTCGACGGCACCGCGCGGCGCAACAGTTTCTATTTCCGCGGCACGTCCGGCTTTTTTGCCTGGATGATCAACGGCTACCTCAATCGCCCCAAAGGCTTGCGTGAATCGGTGCTGGAAATTCTGTCGGCCGAAACGGTCCAACAGCAAGCCGAGATCTATGATTCGTGCGGCGTTTCCGAACAACTGTTTTCGAAGCCGATGCGGTGGGTACTGCGTCGTGACACGACACTCGCGATGCTGGGCGTCCCACGCAGTCAACGTCTGCAAATCGATCGCGGCTATCCCGGCGGGATCGGACGCTTCATTCAGGATCGAATCGAAACGGTCTTTAAAAAGATCCCGCTGAAAGACAACTACTTTTGGCGTGTCTATTTGACCGGCAGCTACACACCGACCTGCTGCCCGGAATATCTGACGCGGCACGGCTTCGACCGACTTCGCGCCGGTTTGGTCGATCGCGTCAGCACGCACAACAACACGGTCGAGTCGTTTCTACGCGTCCACGATGCACCGATTTCGCGATTCGTTCTGCTCGACCACATGGACTGGTTGTACGAACGACACCCCGATCTGTTGGCCTCCGAATGGCAGAGCATCGTCGACCGCTCGGCCGACAACACTCGCATCCTGTGGCGCAGTGCCGCTCTGGACGTCGACTTTGTCGATCCGTTGACGGTCCGCTCCAACGGCAAGCGAACCTGCCTGGGCGAATTGCTGCGGTACCAAAAGGAGTTGGCCGCCGAATTGCATTTGACCGATCGCGTCCACACCTACGGCAGTTTTTACATCGCCGACCTCAACGGTGTCGCGGCATGACCAGCACGGGCGTCACGAAATCCACCGGACTGAACGGAACGATCACCACGGCAGATCAATCCGTCGACCAGAACACGGCTGCCGGAAAACCTTCCTGGGCAAGCGATCTGCGTGTGATCTGGCACCTGCTGGCTCACCCGGTGCGTGGAAAAACGCATGCCGAGCGGCTGGAGAGTTTTTATAGCGGCCAAGCCGGTGATTACGACTCGTTCCGTGCACGTTTGTTGCACGGTCGCGACGAACTGATCGATTCGCTGGACTTTCCGACCGCCGGGGTTTGGGCCGATCTGGGGTCTGGGACGGGCGAGAACATCCTTCGGGCCGGCGGGCGCTGTAGGGAGTTAAGGCAGATTCATTTGGTCGATCTTTCGTCCTCGTTGTTGGACGTCGCCCGCGATCGACTGGGCGGCGCCGGCGTGGCGAATGCCCAGTTTTCGCTGGCCGATGTGACGCAATGGGACCGAGAGGAAGAAAGCGTCGATCTGGTGACGTTCTCCTACTCCCTGACCATGATCCCCGACTGGTTCAAGGCCATCGAATTGGCCCATCGAGTTTTAAAACCTGGCGGGGTCATCGGCGTCGTTGACTTTTATGTGTCGCGAAAATACGCGACCCACGGGCATCGCCAACACGGTTGGCTTCGCCGCTCGTTTTGGACGCATTGGTTCGGAGCGGACAATGTCTTCTTGAGCCCCGACCACACCGCCATGCTGCATCAAAAATTTGACGTGACACGCTTCAGCGAACGGCTGGGACGTGTGCCTTATTTGCCGCTCGTTCGAGCGCCCTACTATTTGTTCGTCGGGACCAAGCGAGCCACGAATGCCGGTTGAATCATTTGCCGCCGCGACGCTGGAGCATCCCGTCGGCAATCACGCTTGGACGGACGTGTCGCGTGTCAACGCCGGCGGTGGTCAGACGCCCAACGGATCCGCCGCCGGTTCCGACTGGACACGGCTGTGCCAAGGGTTCCTGCGCTGTCATCGCAGCCCGCTGAATGTGGCCTGTCATTTGGTGACGACGCCGCTGGGGCTGTTCGGCCTGTACGCGTTGCTGGCTTGGGCCAGTCCGATGGCGTCTGCATTGATCGCGTTCGCGCACATCACGGTGGTCGTTGCGTTCGCCCCGGCGTCCATCGCCTGCCTGCACGCGATTGCCGTCGGCGTGATCGCTGTGATGGCGGCTTGGCTGTCGCTGGGTGTTTGGTGGTCCGTCGCTGCGGTTGCCGCGGGGTACGTCGGACAAGACCTTGCGCACTGGTTGACCGCCGAGCCAACTTTTCAAAGCACGTACAAGGATTCACGTCGCTGGTGGCGGCAGTTCATGGAACACTCCGTGTTACTGTTGCCGGTTTTGATCGTGATCGCGGGGCGCTGGCGTCAGTCGCCAGTTCGTTTGCTGGTGGCCCGCAAGGCGGTGCTGAAAACGAAACTGACCGACCGCCAGGACAAAGCCGACTTCGATGCCATTCTGAACTGGGTCTGCGGTCAACAGGTTGACGTTTCGCAAAGCACACACTGGTGGCAGAGCGACTTGTCAGGTGCCGGTGGAGCTTCCTTCGGGCGACTGGCCGATTCGCCCCAATTGATGTCGATGATCCGTTCCTTTCACGGCAGCGGCTATGACGTCCGCCCGGTCTTGGGGATAAATGAGTTGTACGTCACCGGCCCGCCGAAAACGACGTCCTCGGACACCGTGTTCTACATGGGTCACGTCGACGGCCCCTGGGCGATCTTTCCGGGGGCAAGGTTGTACCGCTGCATGTTGGCGCTGAACCAGAACCTGGAAGTCACCACGCACTATCCGATGTCCAACCCCGAGTACGACGTGCCGGAAAGTCATCGGCTTCAGCACGGCGACGCGATTGCGTTCGACTTCAATCGCGAACTGCACTACATCACCCGCAGCGCTGACCCACAGCAATCCGAACCACGGGTCAACTTGAAATTACATTTCGTCGCTTACCCGCGTTCGATGCAGTGGTATGGATGCTTGTTGGCTCGGTTGACCACGTGGTACGACATCCGCGCCCGAAATCTGTTTTTAAAAACGATTCGCCCCGAGGGGATCTGGCCGGCCATCAAAGCCCGCTGGGTGTTGGCATGGACGCGTCTGTTCGAGCAAGCCGTGCGGTTCTTCGGCTGGACCAATCTGGCCTATGTGACGATCGCGCTGGTGATCAGTGCCGCCGCCGGCGAGGCGGCTGTCTTCCTGGCCGCGACCAGTTTCATTCACTATGCGATCTACATCGGGACGCTGCAGGAACGCACCCCGGTCTCTTTCGGCACGTTCCGTCGCGATGCGATGTTCTTCAAGACCGTGTCGATGTCGCTGTTGCTGGCGTTTTACGCCATGCACTTCGACCGCGACTTCGGATCATTGGCGCTGGTCATCGGTGGATTCGCACTGGCCGGATATGCGGCGCACGTCCTGGGGATGCGACGGACGTTGTTTTCGGCAGAACTCGGTTTCGATCCGCCGGAACGAATCAAGCGATTTCCCTTCGGCACGATCCCCCACCCGATGATCGTCGGGGCGATGACGGGGATCGGCGGGATGGCACTGTCGGACGGCTTTCGCAACCAATACGGCTGGCTGATCGCCGGCCACTTGGTTTGCTACGCCATCGTTTTAGTCCATGAGATCTGGCACACACGACGACGGGGTGTTTGCCGTTGAAACGTAGCTGCCATCGCCAGAAGGTGGATTCCCGGGGTTTCCCACGCTCGCACCGAGCGTAGCGACATAATGTTCAATTCCCCATCGCCGCGGAAAGTTGTTCGGCCAACATGGCTTGGGGGATTTCCACGGTCACCGACACGGTCTTGCCGCTGCGGTTGATCGAGACCGATTGCAGGTAGTTGGCTGCCAACGCCATGCCGGGATCGGTTCCGTTTTGCGCCATGGAATTGATCATCGCGACGGATCCTTGGATCATCTGACGCAACTGTTCGGCTTGACCGTCCACTTGAGTGACGAAATCGACCGAGGCTCGCAGGCTGGTGCCTTGGTCGGACAGCGTCAGGGCGGCGGTTTGGATCATTTCCGCGGCGGTCGAGAAGGGAGGTTCCGAGACCGCGGCTTCGGGCAGTGTAAACAGGTTGATGTCGACCAGATTGCCCGTCGCCAGCGGCAATCGACGCGACAACTCGGCTCCGGTTTGCCCGTCGAAATGATCCAACACCTGCTGGACCGGCTGGGCGGCCAGACCGGCAATAATTCGTTTGGTTCCGTTGTCAGCGGTGTGAATCGATCCGAACAATCGGTCGCCGTCCAGAACGACGCTATGGATTTGATAGTCGCGATGGATGCTGCTTTGGTACTCGGGCATCGCCAGCAGCAATCCTTCCAGGTTGCCGGTCGTTTTCTCCAGTTCGATGATCACGCAAACACTCTGCGGCGGGTTTTCAAAGTCGCTGCACAGGACGGTGATGCGTTTGGCGGCGGCGATGGGATCAAAACCGAGTGCATCGATCATCTCGGTTGCCGACGCCGATTCGGGATCGTTCGCCAACGACGCGGAGATGCCGCTTTGAAAACCACCGACCAGCTGCTGGCCGAGCGGGTTGGCCTTCACCCGATCCAAGTCGATGTTGGCGGCCAGCTGAACATCCGCGGGGACCAGGATCGATGGTGGGGCGGCGACCGTAAAACCGGCGATAAGGGCGGCGATTGTGAAAACAACGAAATTGAAACGACGCATGATGATGGTGCTCGCATTAGTGGATCGGTGAACTCAAAAGCCGCGTCCGGTTGGGGGGGAGCGGGGGACGTGCTTGGCAAGCTTTGCTCGCCGACAATCGGGGGTTCGGATTCACCGTCCGAATTTCAAAAAAATCACGCGTTTCGCCCGGGAAAAGCGGGCCGCGGGGGTGACCGTTGTCCGTCGACCCTTTCGAAATTCCCGCAAAGGCGGTACCTTTTGCGGCTGACCGAAATGAAATCTTCTTCCTCTAGCGACGAAACAGACCACGCAAAATGAGTGTTGCATCGACTGATCTCGCGACCCTAGCGGTCGACACCATTCGCTCCCTCAGCATGGACGCGGTCCAAACCGCCAACAGCGGTCACCCCGGGACACCGATGGCGCTCGCCCCGATCGCCTATCAGTTGTTCAATCACACGATGCAATACGATCCGGCCCAGCCGCATTGGCCCAACCGCGATCGCTTCGTTCTGTCCTGTGGCCACGCCTCGATGTTGCTTTACAGCACGCTGCACCTGGCCGGCGTCAAAGCGACCGACAAAGACGGCAACGTGCTGGACGAGCTGTCGATCAAATTGGAAGACATCAAGAACTTCCGTCAGATCGGCAGCGTTTGTGCCGGGCACCCGGAGTACGCCGAAGCCGCCGGAATCGAAACCACGACCGGCCCGCTGGGTGCCGGAGTCAGCAACAGCGTCGGGATGGCGATCAGCGAAAAGTGGTTGGCCGAAAACTACAACACCGACGATCACAAGTTGTTCGATTACAACGTCTTCGCCCTGTGCAGCGACGGTGACTTGATGGAAGGCGTCGCATGCGAAGCCGCCTCGGTCGCCGGTCACCTGAAATTGGACAACCTGTGTTGGTTGTACGACGACAACAGCATTACGATCGAAGGTGACACGTCGTTGTCATTCTCCGAAGACGTCGGCAAGCGATTCGAGGGCCTGGGCTGGAACGTCGTGCATGTCGCCGACGTCAACGAGTTGTCCAACCTGGCCGACGCGATCGAGAAGTTCCGCAGCTGCACCGACAAGCCGACCATCATCATCTGCAAGACGATCATCGGTTGGGGTGCCCCGAACAAACAGAACACGCACGGAGCCCACGGCGCACCGCTGGGCTGGGACGAAGTCGAACTGGCCAAAAAGGCGTACGGTTTCCCGCCGGAAGAAAAGTTCTACATCCCCGACGGCGTGGTCGAACATTTCGCCAACAACCTCGGCCAACGCGGCGCCGCCGATTACCAGCAGTGGAACGAAACCTGGACGGCCTACAAGAGCGCCAACCCCGAAAAGGCGGCCGAGCTGCAGGCGATCTTCGACGGCAAACTGCCCGAGGGCTGGGACAAAGATATCCCGGAATTCGAAGCCAGCGAGAAAGGTGACGCGACACGTAACAGCAGCGGCAAGGTGCTGAACGCGATCGCCAAAAACGTGCCCTTCATGATCGGCGGTTCGGCCGACCTGGCACCGAGTAACAAGAGCGATTTGACCTTCGAAGGTGCCGGTGATTTCCTGCCCAATCAGTACGGCGGTCGCAACCTGCACTTCGGAATCCGCGAACACGCGATGGCGGGCATCGTCAACGGAATCTGCCTGTCGGGCCTGCGTGGCTATGCGGCGACGTTCTTCGTGTTCACCGACTACATGCGTGGCGCGATGCGATTGTCGTCGATCATGCACCAGCCGATCCTGTACATCCTGACGCACGACTCGATCGGCGTCGGCGAAGACGGACCGACCCACCAGCCGGTCGAACACCTGTCGGCGTGCCGCGCCATCCCGGGCTTGAACGTGTTCCGCCCCGGAGATTCCAACGAAGTCGCCGAGTGTTATCGGGCGGCGATGCAAATCACCGACCATCCGGCCGCGATGGTGCTGTCACGCCAGAACATGGCCACCTTGTGCCGCACCAAGTACGCCCCCGCGTCGGGATGTGCCAAGGGCGGCTACGTGCTGGCCGACTGCGAAGGCACACCGGACGTCATCTTGATGGGCAGCGGCAGCGAGCTCGGCTTGTGTGTCACCGCCGCCGAAAAACTGACCGCCGCCGGCAAGAAGGTCCGCGTGGTCAGCATGCCTTGCATGGACCTGTTCGCCCAGCAAAGCCAAGCGTACCAGGATCAAGTTTTGCCGCCGGAAGTCACCAACCGTGTAGCCGTCGAAGCGGGACTGAGAATGTCGTGGGACCGCTGGATCGGGCTGCAAGGCAAGTTTGTCGGCATGTCCGGCTACGGGGCCAGCGGACCGTACTCCAAGGTCTACGAACACTTCGGTATCAACGAAGACGCTGTGATCGCAGCAGCCGGCGGCTGAACGGCCTGTTGAATTGATTGAGTTAGCCGATAGGCGCTAGCCTCGGGCCTTACAAGTCTCGAAGGGCAATCCAAGGCCCGCGGCTAGCGCCGTCGGCTCATAGAGTAGATGACATTGGACGCTAGCCTACCGGCCCGTGCGTTTTCTTGATGTTTCAGGCCCGTACGCTCGCGCGTTCGCGGCTATCAGAATCAATCAACAGGCCGCGACGCCGATGAAGATTCCGAATCAGCAGAACCGACCCTTCACCGGTGCCAACATGACGCCGATGATCGACGTGGTGTTTCTGCTGATCATCTTCTTCCTGGTGTCCAGTCACCTGGCACGCCAGGAATCGCGGTTGCCCGTCGACTTGCCCGTCGCGGCGACGCATCAGCCGCTGAGTGTCGACCCGGTGTCGTTGACGATCACGGTCAATCGCGAGCGTCAGATCATGGTCGGCGGAAACGCCGTCGACCTTGCCGGGCTGGACGAGATTCTGGCCGACGTCGTCCGCCGCGACGGCGAATCGGCTTCGCTTCGGATCCGCACCGACGGCGCGGTGCCGTACGGAACGGTCGAACCGATCTTGAAAGCGTCTTCCCGGCAGGGCTTGCTGGACATCAAACTGGCCGTCAAAGAGCAGACCGTCAAAGAACAGGGGTAGGGCGATGCGATTGCCCCGTCATGATCGAACCGGTTCGCTGGAAGTCAAAATGACGCCGATGATCGACGTCGTCTTCTTGCTGTTGATCTTCTTTGTCTGGACCAGCAGTTTCGAAACGCCCGAGTACGATCTGCCGAGTGCGCTCGCGGAAGTCCCCGCCGGGGGCAGCGAGGCCAACACGGACCAACCGCCGCCGACCGAAGCGTTCGACGAGATCGTGGTGAAACTATTGGTGCGTGGCGGATTGCCGGTCATCGAGTTCGGCGGCCAGCGGATTGAATCGGTCGACGTGCTGCAAGAACGATTGGCGGAAGTCATCGCGTTGGGCGTGCAGCCGCCGGTGATCATCGATCCGGAGGCCGAGGTGACGATGGAGCGCACCGTGGCCGCCTACGACGCCGCCCGAGCCGCCGGTGCGGACCGCGTCCTGTACGCCACCGCGGCAGAGTGATTGTGGCGAAGGGGGCGATCGAACGACGTCGTGAGGGTAACCGTTTTGTTGCACCGCGCCACCGGGGGCGATATCCTGGCCCTTCTTGAAAATTCAACTCTGAGAAAGCGAACGAAACCCATCATCGGAATTTCAGGCGGCCCCCATGCGATTGACAGCTCGTGCTTCCGTTTTCTGCGTCATGTTTCTGGTCGGATCTTGTCCCGTGAGCGCGCAGAGTTTTACGTTTAGAGAGGTCCTCCATTCCGACACACAGGTCCCCGGATTCGGGCCTAACTTCACGGGATCGTTCATTCACGCTGACGGCGACGAGGACGTGTTTGTGGGATCCGGGTTCAACCCGACAACGAACCAGAGCGAGTTCGGGATCGTTCGCCGCCACACCGATGGCACCTTCACGACGCTACTTGATCACAACACCATCGTCTCTCACCCCGTCTTTTCTGGAACAACGACGTTCAGTTTCGTCGATGCGATTGATGTGCTTGAAAGCGACGTGTACTTCAGCGGTCGCGTCAGTTTTGACAACCACCTTTACCGTCTCGGTTCCGACGGCACGCCGCAATTGATGGAACAGTCCGGTACGGCTCCGAGCACTTTTCGACGTTTGCGTGCGCTGCCCAACGGAGACGTCGTGATTCACGGCACGGGGACAAGCTCGGTGTTTAATAACCCCGGGTTCTATAAGAATTCAAGCGGAACCAATACAACGATCGCCGACCGAAACACCGCGGTCCCGTCCGGCACAGGGACGTTCGACATCGACAGCTTTCAGAGTTCCCGCGGCGATATCGGCAAGAACGGCTCGGTCATCTTCCAAGGCACAAACGGCGCCGGCCTGTCGGGCATCTATTCTGACCGTTCGGGAAGTCTGGAAAAGATCGTTGACACCAACGACGTCATGCCCGGAACCGGAGAGCAGTTCTTTGGGTTCGCCGACCCAACGATCGCGAACAACATCGCCTACTTCGCCGCGGCGACGGTGAATCCGAACGACAATCGCATCGGATTTTATTCGGTCGACGAAGAGGGAAACTTTGATACGTTGGTCAACAACGCCACTCCCTATGGCAACGACCAGTTTCTTAATTTTGACGTCTTCTCGCTGGCGGTCAGCGGGGATGCCGCCGTGTTTCAGGCCGTGACGAACAATGACCCGGAAGTGGCGGCCTACTACAAGTCCGGTTCCACGTTCAGCGAACTCGCTCGCGTTGGCGATCAGATCGATGGCCGGGAAATCTCACTCATCGCCGGATCGTCTGCGGCCGAGGATGGCGAGTTTTATATGTCGTTCCGGTTTACCGACAACACGGCCGGGACCTACCGCGTCGCCGTGACGGCAGTCCCCGAACCATCCGCATTCGCGTTGATTGCGATTGTCTCGGGCGTGACGGTGTGTCGAAACCGCCGACGTGGTCGGCGCGTTTGAAGACAATCGTCATGTAGAACCATTGTCTCAATGGTTGCTCCCCTCAGCCGTCTCGGCTGAAAGGAGCAAAGCGGGTGACCGCGGGGCGGTCACGAGGGAACAGTTGGGGACAACGGTTCTACAATGCGATTTAGCGGCGATACTCGTTTAAGAATCCGCCGCGTGAGGCCGTCTCGGTGCGGGGGTTGAAGATCTTGCGCGTGCGGTGCGGGGCGTAGGGTTTGACCGTGGGGTGAATCGCTGCCTGGTCAGGCGACTCGATGATGACTTCCCCCGGCGGCGGTCCGTAGCTCTCTGTCATCACGCCGCCGCAATTGCATCCGCCTTCGCAACCACATGCCGGCTCGAATCCGCATCCGGGCTCGATCCCACAGGCCGGCTCGAAGCCACAACCGGGTTCGATGACGCCACAGTCACAGGCACCTTCGCAGCCACAGGCCGGTTCGACGATGCAGCTGTCGCATCCATCGCAACCGCTGGAGCAGCTCGGTGCGAAACCGCGGCGGGTCGTCGAGACCGGTCCCGGATCGCAACCGCAACGGTATCCCCAAAGTGATCGGAAGCCGGTAAACACGGATCGGCACTGGCCGCAGCTTTGCCCGTTGTAATTACCGCAGGAATCACAGGGATCGACACAGTCGGCCGGATGGTTGATCCACGGGTCGACGTACAGTTCGCCGCATCCGGTGCAGGAGTTGCATCCGCCACAGGAAGCGTCGCCGCAACTGGAATCGCAACCGCCGCTGAACCCCGGGCCGCCCATGGGGCCACAACATCCGGCTCCCATCGGTCCGACGCATCCCGTCATGGAGACCGTGATCCATCCAACCAGCAACAATCCAAACACGCGTGACATCATCGTTATCCCATGAAACGAAATCGCTTGCGAATCCTTTGCCAAAAGCTCTCGCACGCCTTGTGATCCAAACCGACAACAGGCGACTGACACGCCATGTCTAGGGTCGTCATCGTCAACGCAACCGTCAAAGTTGACTAAAACTGTTTAAACGGATCGCTTCATTTGCCATCAAAGGGTGTTCGGCGATCACCCACCGCGGGAAAAAATGCGTCTTCCGCTGCGATTGGCGATTTGCGTAGTGTTCGGCGTCAGACGAGATGGGCCTGTCCGGGCTGGATTGAAACCCGCAAGGCCTGTTTCACGAACCGATGTTTCACGGACACCGTTCCCCGCCACAGAGTAGCTTTGCACATGCGATCTGCAGCACCACTCGACGAGCCTTCTCGCGACGACGAACCGCCGCGATCGTCAGCGGAGTCGTGTTCGGATTCTCAGGCCCTCACCTCCTCCCAAGCCCCGGCGGTGCGATTGGTCTATCCACAGACCGAAGCGTCCAAAGACGCCTTTCGCGTCAACGCGCTGCTGTGGTTTGCCGGGATGTTGTTGCTGTCGGTGCCGATGGTCACGCTGATGGACATCTCCGTGGCACGATGGTTTGCCGGAGATCCGTTACCGAGGGAGTTTCGCAGCGGCTTGGAGTTGATGCAGATCTTCTCGCACGGCAGCGGGATCTTCTTGGTGCTGTTCGGGATCTTTTTGATGGCTCCACATTGTCGCTGGCACTTGCCTCGACTGGCCACGCTGGCACTCGGTGCCGGAGCGATCGCGACGTTGGCCAAGATGTTTGTGTTGCGACCGCGCCCGACGGGGTTGAACTTGGACGTCGCGTCGATCGACTCAGCCTGGCTGTGGGCGTTCGATTGGACGCTCTCTCAAGTCGCCACCTTTGACGCCAGCACACGTGCCTTTCCCAGCGGCAATGTGGCGACGGCGACGGCGCTCACCGTGGGGTTGTGGATCGTCTTGCCCCGTGGGCGTTGGTTATTCGCGGCGATCTGCTTGGGCACCGGTCTACAACGACTGGCCAGCATCGCCCACTTTCCAAGCGATATTCTCGGCGGCGCCGCATTCGGCCTGATCTGGGCCTACGTCTGTTTGCACCCCCGATTGCTGGGCAATCTGTTTGACAAGATGCAACCCGAATCGGAACCACGTCGACGACGACGTCAACGGAACAACGACGACGCAGACACGACCACCACCGGTCTGGGCAAGGTTGCCGCTTAAAAGCGATGGCTGGGAGGCCATGGACGCGACACACGTTGTCAGACTTTCTAAATCCCTTGCATTGAGGGGTCGTGTGATGGCGATGGATAGTCACCGTCCTCGCCGAGGTCGGCGCGGGGCAATGCTTCGCATTTTGGGACGCCGAGTTCGGAGAACACGGCGACCCTCTGAAACATCGCCGAGGACAAAATTTAAGCGGCGGTAGACGACTATCGGTGGGTACTGACCGTTCTTGTGGTGCGGCGACTTCGAACCTTGGTCCACACCGCCCCGGCGACGATTAGCAGCGCCGGCGCTGCGGCCAACCTGCGAACACGTGCACGGGTGTCGCCGGTTTCGGCAACCACGGCATCCGGGTCGCCTTGTGCCATCGACGCGGTCTCGACCGGCACCGCAGCCGCCGCATCCACCGGTTCGACCATCGGGCGATAGTGTGAAACCGATTCCGCGGCACCGATCACCGCGTCGTCGGATGCACCGCCGAACTCGAACACCAGGGCAACCTCCAGCGATGTGACAGCCGCAAACATCGGTGCTTGGCTGTGGCTGGCGTCGGCGGTTGCCGAGGTCACGTCCGGTCCCAGCCCATCGGAATCGACGATCGATTCATCCGGCTGACGATTTGCTGAATCATCGTCCCGGCGCGACACGGTGTCCTCCCCTGGCGGGGAGAGACGTTGGATGTTGGTCACGAAGAATTCTGATTCGGACGGCAAACGAATCTCCGACGGATCGAGCTCGTTGGCCACCAACTCGGCCGTCGTCGACAATCGAATCACTTCGCCTTCACCCGGCAATCGATCCGTCAACCGTTCGGTCGGCGCGTCAACCGAATCTGTTTCGACGGCATGCGAGCTGAGTTTGCGAGGCAGCGTTTTGGACGTGGGACGAATCGTCTGATCCACGCGTTCGACATCATCGGGTGCGAACGGATCGACCGACGAAAGGTGCGCAAGCGTGGGCATCACGGGGCTGGGGATGATTTCCAGCGGCGACAATCCACTGTCGGCCGGGTCGGTCAGTGGGAACGAATCCACCACCCCATCGCCGCGATCGATTTCGATGGAGATCGAATCACGGCCGGACAAGCCATACTCCGCATCCAACGCAGCCCCGAAACGACCATCGGACAAGATCGCATCAACCAACGCCGACCTGAGTAACCAATCGTCCTGCGCGGTCCACAGGTCTTGCAATACGATCCGATCCCCTGGCGTGCTCAAGATCCGTCCGATACTTAATCGCAGGGTGTCGTTGGATCGACCAGCGACCGGTTCCAGACGCACCACCATCGCCTGGTATTCGGGAATCGACGGATGGTTGGACGCCAAGCTGACCATGAAGTCGACCGCTTCGAGCTCGGGCCCGGCGAGCAGGTTTCGCGTTTCGAGACGTTCCAGCGTCAGCGGTCGGCCGCGGCGGCGGTCATTTCGCTTTCGACGCCCGTCGGATGGATGACGTGCTTGGGTCATTGGGATGGTTCGACAGATGTGAATTGATCGGCAAACCGCATGACCTTTTGTAAGGTCGGATCCTTTCGTTTTGATTCGAGATCATCAAGTCCCGCCGCGACGGCCAGCTGCCACGTTTGCACCGTTTCGTCGATCCAACGGTGACGTGGCGACAGCGATGATTCACCGTCGCCGACGGCAGCTTCGGCAAGCTCCAGCGTGACTCGATACAAATGATTCGGATCATCGCTCCAAAGTTCGCGCCGCCGGAGTGCGACCTCGCCCGCCTGATCGTATTGTCCTTGGCGTCTCAAGAACCGTCCGTACTTCACGTAGCTGGCGCTCAGCCAGACCCGGAAGTCTTGAACTTGTGGCGAACGCTCCACGGCCCAACCTTGGTGCTCGATTGCATCATCGTAGTATTTTCGCGCCGCCTGGGAATCAGAATTCTCCAAAAGTGGTGCCAGATTCGACAGCACGCCCCCGAGCTGGGCTCGGTAATGCGGGGACAAGGGAGACGTGCTGACCAGCTCGTTCAACAAGGATTCCGCCTTTTTGAAATGCGAGATCGCGTCGGTCGACGCCGCCTCGGACGACAACACGACTTGGCCCAGATTGTTGTGGGCGACCGCCAACTGTTCCTTGAAGCGACTGGACGTTGGCGCACGCATGACCAGCACCTGTTGGACATCGATGGCTTCCTGATAGGCCTTGAGCGCCTCGTCGGTCCGACCGCGGCGGTTGAAGATCGCACCACGGTGGTTGTAACAGGTGGCCAATTCGGACAGCGCCGCCAAATCATAGGGCCGCTGCTCGGCCAGTTTCTTGTGCAGGGCGATCGCCAGTTGGTTGTAGCGGTCGGCGGCATCCAAATCATTGCTGGCAAACAGGAACGACAACTGCGCATAGGAAACGGCCAATTCGCGTTGGTATTCCGCATTGTCGGGATCGATTTCGATCAGTTCCGATTGCATGTTGATGGCTTTTTCGTACGTCCGGCGTGACTGCAACGTGTTTCCGGCGGCGCGTTCCAGGTTGCCGACATTGACCAAAGAGGCGATCCGCAAATGCTTGACCTTCAAATCGTCTTGGTCGGCGGTGTCCAGTCCGTCGATGATCTGGTGTGCCCGTTGGTATTCCCGTTCCGCTTTGGGAAAGTCGCCTTGCTGGAACGCGAGTTCGCCGAGGTTGTTGTGACAGACCGCAAGATCATGGCCGATCCGGGCGTGATTGGGGGCGCTTTCTTGTTCGTCACTTTGCAGTAATTCTTGGTAAAGCTGGATCGCGGTTTGGTAGCAGGTGACCGCCTCGGAAAACCGCCCCAGTTGACGATGCATCGACGCCATTTGGGTGTTGCACAGTGCCAGGGCGAATCGCATCGACGCGTCGCCGTCCATCTGCTCGGCGAACGATTGGTAGTCAGCCAAGGTTTCTTGCATGATCGATTGGCGAACCGTCTCGGTCCCTGGGACGGCGGCCAGCTTGGTGGCCAGTCGCATTCCGAAACGGTCGACGACATCGATCGCCTTTTGCAGATTCAGCTGAGACTGCTGGAAGTTCGATTCGGCGGTCTGAAGCGCCGCTTCCGTTCGGCTTTTCTCTTTGGACAGCAACATCGCGGCACTGCCGGCGGTCAAGGTGGTCAGCGTCAGCACCGCGACGATCGACGCGACCAGCGTGCGGTGGTGGGTGGCCCATTGCGAGACGTGGTCGATGACGGTGGGGCGTTTGGCAAGCGGCGGTTTACCGGCCAGGAACCGGGCCAGGTCGTCGGCCATGGCGGCGGCCGATTGATAGCGATCGTCGCGAGGTTTTTGGATCGCTTTCAGCACGATCGTTTCCAAGTCAATCGGGATCGACGGATTCAGCCGCCTGGGACGTTCGGGATGTTGGCGTTGGATTTGATCGAGCATCGTCACACGATCGGTGGCGTTGTGGGGTGGTTCCAAGGTCAATAGTTCGTACAGGGTGACGCCGAGGGAATAGACGTCGCTGATGTGGTCGACCAGGCTGCCGCGTCCGGCCGCCGCCTCGGGACTCATGTAGCGAATCGTCCCCAACAGATCCCCCGTCATCGTGATGGTGATGCTGTTTTGGCAACGTGCGAGCCCGAAGTCGGTCACCCACAGTTTTCCTTGTTGGTCGATCAACAAATTGGACGGTTTGATGTCGCGGTGAACGACGCCGAATTCATGGGCATGTTCGATTGCCGTGGCCGCTTGGCGGATCAATTCGGCGGCAGCGGTCATGTGACCGTGGGACCGAATGCTGCGGAGTGTCGAAAAGACACCGATCGGTACCGTGCTGCTGGATGCATTGGCGTCGTCGTCGCGGCGGGCGTCGCGCGACTGCCTCTGTTGGCTGATCGCCCTGAGTTGGCTAATCGCCTTGTCCAGCGGCTGGCCATCGATGAACTGCATGCTGTAGTAGTGGACACCGCGATCGCATCCGACCGAATGAACGGGGACGATGTGGGGGTGGTGCAGTTGGGCGGCGGCTTGCGCTTCGTTTTTGAAGCGAATGATCTGGCGTCGGTCCAGGACGGCGGCGAAGGGCAACACTTTCAACGCGACCCGCCGACCGAGCGACTTCTGCCGCGCTTCATAAACCACGCCCATGCCGCCGCGGCCGACTTCGCGAAGGATTTCGAAATCGCCGAGTTCGTTTTCATTTGCGTCGTCCGTGTCGTCCGACCGGTCTTTCGGCCCCAGTTCCGCGGTGGCGTGATGCACAAAGTCCAGCCCGCGCAAGTACCAACGCAGCGGCTCGGCCAATTCGGGATGGTCCTGAATCAACGCGTCCGGATCGCAGGGGCGGCCTTGTTCCAACTCGTCCAGGTAGGATTCGAGAATTTCCGACAGCCGCTCTTGTTGCTCCGGCGTGAGGGCATCGAGCGGATTGGCCGCCAGTGTTGCCGCCACGGCATTGCCCGCGTCGACCGCCAGATCGTCGTGTACGCCGTCAGGGTTCCCGCTCGATTGATGGGTGCGAACGATATGGTTCATAGCACGCCTCGCGATTCGAGCCGGACGCGCAGCTGGGCGATCGCCCGCATCCAAAGCATCCGCACGGCACCGGCGGATCGCTCCATCCGCGCGGCGACCTCGGGGAAGGCCAGCCCTTCGATATGCCGCAACAGAATCACCTCGCGGTAGTCGTCGGGCAGTTCTGCGAGTTCATCGGCCAACAGCAGGCTGGCTTCATGGTTCTGCGCGTCGGTGCTGGGCGTTAGTCCCGGATCGGCAATGATGGCGACCAGCCGCGCCGTCGACCGCTCCAGGGTGGCACCGACGTCATCGAGCGAAATTTCGCGGCGAATGTCGCGTTTTTCAGCCAACACGTGTCGTTGGATGATGTGTCCGAGGTTGTTGACCAAGATCTTTCGCAGCCAAGCGAGAAACTCCTCCGGGCAGCTGCCGCGGAATTTCGAGAAATCCCGATGGGCTTCCAACAGCGTGTCCTGGACGACATCCGACGCGCTGGTCCTGGCTTGTAGCTTTTGATCGAGCTGCGTTCGCGCGATCAATTTCAGATAGTTCAAATACAGTTGCAGTAACCGGCCCAGGCAATCGCCCTGGCCGTTCTGTGCTCCGGCGAGCAGTTGATTCGCTTCACTGGTGATGAGATTGCTCATCTGGGTTGACCGCTTGGAAAAACTGGGCGAAACGCCATTGATGATTTTGGCCCGACGGATCGGCACCTGTCACGGTGATTTTTGTTTTTTTGGCGGCGTGTCGCAGCAGTCCCCCGGTGTTGCTTTACTCGGGTGCGTGTCAGAACTACCCTTTGGGAGCTGCCCGACGTAGCACGCTTCTCGAATCGTATGATTGCAACCGATGATTGGACAATGGCTTCGAATCCGAGACTTCGTCTCGATTTGCACACTGGCGCTGACCGGCGTCTCCCACGCTGCCGTTGCGACGGTGATGTACCAAGGATCGGCGGGGGAATTTGTCACCCAGGGGCAGACCGAAACGGTCCGCTTTGACTCCAATGAAGGAGGCGTGATTACGATCGCTCAGCTGTTTCCGGTCGACGGCCAACCGACCGTGCTGGACTTCAATTTGAACAGGACCGACGGAACGCGTGTCGCCGTCCGGTTTTCCTCCACACAGTTAGGCGCCCCATTGGCGGTCGGCAACTACACCGATGCGGTCCGAAATCCGTTTCCCGAAGTCCTTCCCGGATTTGATTTTGCCGTCGGAAATCGAGGGTCCAACGAATACAGGGCCGACTTCACGATCACGCAACTTAGCTACGACACCGGCGGCATGCTCAGCACCTTTGAAGCCACCTTCGACGCCGAAACCGCCCCCGTTCCGGGCACGATCATCGGCTCGATTTCGTACACTGCGGTGACAGCAATCCCCGAACCCTCGGGTTTGCTTCTGCTGGTCACCCTGGGCGGAGCCGGCTTTGTCCGAATGCGGAGGAGGGGGGATCGCGGCCTAGTAATCTACCGCAACTCGAATTGCGGGTAGACGATGCGTCCCGAGCGTCGCCGTGTTCTCCGAACTCAGCGCCCACAAAGCGAAGCTTTGCCATGCGCCGACCTCGGAGAGGACGGCAACTGCCCGACCCCGGATGGCGAAAAACCGCCACCTAAGCACCCTCTGCCGGGCCGAGTAATTCCCGCAATCCGTCCCCGTTTTGCGTGACTCGGGAACTCCATTACGCGTCTAAGGGTATGGTTGTGCCTGGAAACGGCGCGGGGCGAGCCTTCCCAGACGCGTCGTCCTATCCATTTTCCCTTTTCCGAGTTCCATACGTGATCGCTGATTCCACATCTGAGAACCTTTGCCGGCGCGTTCAGGCGTCGGTAGAACGTGTCGTTGAGGTCAAGAGTTTTTCCTGTTCCGTCGAAAATGGAAAACTGACGCTGCGTGGTCAGGTCAACACGCGTGACGACGCCCTCCTGTGCGCCGTCGTGGCACGGAGTGTGCCGGGAGGCGAGTCGGTGGTCAATGAAATCACCGTGATCGGATAGGAGTCTACCGCAGCTCAGTTCTCGCACTTGACGATGCGCTGCGACAGTCGCCGTGTTCTCGGAACTCGGCGATCGAATGAGCGAAGCTTTGCTCCGCGCCAACCTCGGAGAGGACGGCGACTGCCCAGCCCGATCGAAAACGAAGCTGCGATAGCCTACTCGTGCGCTGACGGCTCATTCAGATCGACTTCGGCCGATGACGACGCTTCCCGCGACGGCAGCACGGACAGGATTTGCTCGGGTGCGATCACGACGACGTAGTGGTTGCGTCCGTCTTCGATGACAACGCGACGGGTCTGGGGGGCGCCGAGCGGTTGGCCGGTGAAGGCCAACGGGGACAACTGAATTTCTTGGGGGCCGACGGGCAGTTCGGCGCGGAGCACCTGGATTTCACGTGGCAGCAATCCCCAGCATCGGGTATCGGCCTTTTCGGTCGCGCTCCAGGCGTTCATCGCTGCAAAGGTGAACACGGCAGCGGCGTCACCGGTCAGACCGAGTGAATGGGCGGTGGCGACGACACTGGTTTCTTTCAGCACGCGGCGGACGACGGCGCGGGCGATCGTCCACGGCATTTCGGCCTGGACCTGTTCCGTCGCCAGCTGGCCGACATCCGTGATCGTCTGGGTCGCACCAAGTAACTCGCCGCCGAACGAAACGCCGATCGCGGCAACGTCGCTGGGCGGAACCTCGACTTGCGGGACCTTGACGCTGACCACGTTGGGCAGCACCGGTTCGTCGTCTTCGTCTTGCTGGTGATTGTGAAGCGTCCGCAGGAGGGTCGATGCGATTTGCAGCGACGTCGTGGTCGTCGGAGCGGTGGTTTCCACCAGCCGCGGCCCATGTCCGACCAGGGCCAAGACGTACACGACGCCATGTCCGGCGGCGCTGTGGGCGCCGCGGTTGGCCCGCGCGATGTCCTCCACCGCCGGTGCAAATTCCGGTTGGATGTTGCTGACCAGCCGAAACGCTCGCTCGGCGTCGTCATAGTTTTGATGCGTCGCTTCTCGCAGCGCGCCACTCAAGTAGGGTGCCAGCGCGACTTGTTGAACAAAGGTCGCGGAGTCCTCCTCGGCGGCGATTCGATCCAATTCAGCCTGGCGGGCTTGGGCTTGCAAGCAATACGCCTCCGCATCGGTGGCATCGCCGGCCAGGGAGCAGAGCGCCAACATTGAGCGCAATAGCACTTGTTCATAGCCGGCCAATTGGAAGGGCCGCACGCGGTCGTCGACCGCCAGTGAGGCGGCGTCGCCAACCGAAACGTTCGGCGGCAGGGTGTCGAAGTGGTCGCGCAGGGTTCGCATCCGCGATTCCGCAGCAGCAAGGTTGCCCTGGGCCAGTTCGACCATCGCCAAGTCGAGCTCGCTGGATTGCCGTGTCTGTTTCCGCCCTTCGGCAAGTTCACGAAGCGCCGTGTCGGCCGCTTCAAGATCGCCCCATGCATAGGCATCGCGGGCTTGAACGATCGAAACCTTGTTCGACCGACAGCCTGAAGCGACGAAAACGGCAATCATCAACACGACAGCCAGCCGGCGAGCGGATTGAATCCGATCACGCGTGGAACCAGCCGGGACGCGCGAGCGTGCGGGCCCGAGCTGATCAAAAACGCACCACGGCCCGTGGGCTCGCACCCATCGGCTGATGAAACCAGCTGGCGGTAGCGGAGCAGGCCGATCACTTGCTGCAACAGCGGAGCCGCGACGCAACTTGCTCACCCATCGGCCTGATCGAAAATGCCATAGTTCCACCATTTGCCGGCACGCGATTTGGAGTACCCCTTGCGGATCTTGGCCGACTCTTTCAGGAAGTCGCCGGTGTGCACGTTGACCATTTCCAACGTCAACGTGTAATCGCGTTGGCTGGTCTTGTTGCGATCGGTCGTTCCGGTGGTGATGTTGGCAAACAGCAGGTAGTCGACGGGCGTACCGGCTTTGCCCAACACGGCGGCGAACGCCTCGCGGTTGGCCGGCAGGAACAAGGCGTCCGGACGCAGACGGGTTTCGCGAAGTGCGGTTTGGACCATCCGCCGGCTGATGCCTCGGAAATCGCCGTTGGAATTAATTTGCGAGTCGATTTGCTCGTAGAGCTGTTCTTTGAAATCCCCCAGCTCCTCGGCACTCTTGTTTTCGATCCCGACAAAGCAGACGTTGGCCGGAGCGGCGGTGAGCGTTTGATGGGCGACTGCCGGGTCGACCGGCAATCCATCGGCCGTCGACAGCTCCGGCCCGTTCAATCCCTGCACCGGCTGCCCCGAATGTGCGGCAAATGTGACCGGCTGGACGGTCGGCGGGCAGCGGGACAGCAGTTTTGCGACCGATTCTTCGACCAGCGGGTTCCAGGTTGCGGCGCCCGCGGCGTGGCTGCCGACCAGATCCTTGTCGTCGTTGGCGAGCAGATGGCCGTATTGGCGGCCGGCACATCCCGCGGCTGCGGTCAGAATTGCCACGATCACGACCACGGAGGCCGCCGTTGCGGTCGGCCGCATTGGGGTTGTCTGTTGCATGCTGATTGAATGTCTGGGGGTTGGATTCGGTCCCGACGAAGTTCGAAACCCCGCGCTGGGGGGCCAGAATTGCCGTTAGGGCAAAGAAAATTCGCCGGAGGCGACTTGCCCGATAGTGTGGACCTATCAAAATGTGCGTCCGCCGGGCCAGATAGATCCGCTACCTGAATCACAGCAGCGATCCATCACGCTGGCGGCATACCGTAACTATCGGCACCGCACCGTCGGCTGGTTGACCTGTTGCGGCCGTAAATTTGCTGTCGGGAGACTTGTTTATCCGCCCCAGCATCCCCAGATACCCACGTATTTTGTCATTCGCGTGGCCTGTCGGATCGAGGATCCGCCGACAGAAGATTGCTCCCCCCTCCCCCATTCATCGCAATTCCGGTTTCATCCATGAGTGTCGCTCTCGCCGTTCCACCGGTCGCCAATCCCGAAATCGAGAACGCGAATTCCCCCACGGCGGATGAGCTTCGCCCCCTTGGCCCGTCGGTGACGGATTGGACCGCCAGCCCCATCGCGTCGGACGACGACGATGACGACCTGGATGACGACGACGATGATGATGGCTTCGACGACGACGATGACGCCGGCGGCGACGACGTGGACGATGGCTTCAATGACGGGCTGGATGAAGACGACGACCTGGATGACTTTGATGACATCGACGAAGACGACTTCGATGACGACTTCGATGACGATTTCGAAGAAGAACTCAACGACGACTACGAAATCGAGATCGACGACGAAATCAGCGACGAGTTCGGTTTAAGCACCGGCAAAGACGACGAAGATGAAGAGGACGTCGACCTGGACGATTTCGACGACTTCGAAAACGTCTGACGGTCTCGCCTTAAGAATCGGGTCAATGGTAGTGGACGACGCGAGGAGTCCTTGCGGCTGGCAATCCGAAACGACTCGTCGCCTCGTCCACTACCCGAAAACCGAGTGGCCTACTGCCGAGCCGACTCCTGCAAAAACACGGATCGCCCCAGCGGCCGCAGGCCCTGGTTCATTTGCCGATACGTCGCTTCGTCTTTAAACAGCCACAATATTCGGGTGCGAGTGTTTTTCGGCTTGGGCGGAACCGGCGCGTAACCGTCGGTGAACACGACCAACCCGTCATAGTCACGATGCTGGTCAATGAACTCCATGACGGGCGCAAAGTTCGTTCCGCCGCGACCGGTGACTTCGAAGGTACTGCGCGCCCGTCGCAGCGTGACCGGTTCACCGCGAATGTCTTCGTCGAACCAAATCACGTCAACCGATTCGACGCCATAGCGAAAGAAGTGGCTGATCACGGAAAAGCCCAGCCGTAGATCGCGGTGCCCCATCGATCCGGAAACATCGACGGCGAACAACAACTTCGTTGTGAAGTCGTAACGGCTGCCCATTTGGGCGAATCCATAGCGGCGACTCGGTTTCATCCGCGTCAGCCGGCGGCGCACCGAAAGCACGCTTTGTCGAAAGTTGCGGAGTACACCGCGATAGTCCAGCTTGGGATGCAGCGTCGCCAGCAACTGCTCTTTGGCCGCGCCACCGACCGTGCCCCAGCCGTCCGTTTCGGCCGCTTCGCGGACCGCGGCGTTGATCTCGTCGCGTTTGAGATCATCGTTGTCCCACTGTCCCGTGTTCTCCATGCCGACTTGATCGGGGTCGCTGTACGATTCCAGCGTGTTTGCGGCATCCTGCTGTGCGTTCGCTTCCGCGCTCGGCTGGTCGACTTGTGAATCGTCGTCTTGCGGTTCGTCTTCTGGGGATTGCGGTTCCTGTTGGTCGTCACCTGACTTGTCGGCTGCGTCGGAGGACGCTTGCTCGGGTTGATCGTCGGCCGACTCTTCCTCAGCCGATTCGTCGTCGCTGCCGCGTTCGGCGAGTTCCCGGTAATAGAACTCGAAGTATTGGTCGTCGTAACGCTCGTCGCCAAACACCTCTCTGGCACGCGGGATCGGTAGCTTGGTTCGCAGACATTCTTGAACACTCAGATTGCTGGCCAGGTAGGACAACTCGGCCTTCGGTTGCTGTCTGCCGTAGGGATGTCCCAGCAGAATCCTCATTGCTTCAAACCCCAACACCGATCGCAGTTGGTCGCGGCGCAGGGACCGGACGAAATCAGGATTGAATTCGATCCGGCCGTGGCCGACACGAATCGTCGCGATGCCGGCGTGTTCGACGACATCGTGCATCGTCCAGGCCGCGAACAACAGCGGTTCGGTCAGGAACCAGCCTTCGACCACCTGCGTGATCCGCTCGCGCGCCGTCGACTTGGCAAACGACGTGCTCATTCGATACGGATCCCTTCCATGTAACCGGTCAACAACTCGGTCAGCTCGATCGACTCGGAGATGAACTCCATCACCGATTCAAACTTGGGCTTACCCAATATCGAAACGAGATGGGCGACCGCTTCATCCAGCTTTCGTTTCCGCAACAGGTTCAGATAGCCCAACAACCCCTTGCGCGCCTGTTCCTCGCGTTCGACCGGGCATTTCCCGCTGCTGATCCACACCAGAATCTGTTCGTTCAATAACAACAATTCGCCCAGCGGCATTTTGCCGAGCGTCTTGCGATGTTTGCTCAGCTCCAACAGAACATCCGCGGGGGAAACGGGCAGCGGCGTGGCCAGGCTGCGGCGAAACGCGTTGGCGGCGGCCGAACCGACGATGCCGGCGACCAGTTTGATGTGTGCCCCCTCCAGACTCTCGATCGGTTCGATCAGTTTTGACACCCGCGCCCAGCCACGTCGATCGGGCGTCTTGGCCAGCCCCGACAGCGGCTCGTCGGTTTCGCCGCCGATCCCGTGTCCGTCCAAGAATTGCGGCTGTTTTTGAATGAAGCGGGTGATCCGCGAATCGACGTTCTCGCGTTCAGCCCACAACAGCCAGTCTTCGACGGTCGGGGCAAACTCGTACAGGTTGAAGCGCGAGACCAACGCCGGGTCCAGGTCGGTCAACTGGTACTCGTCGCCTTCGTTAACGGCGGAGACGATCACGCTGCCGGCGGGAAGCTTCTTGCCGGCCAGCGTTTTGTTGAGGGCCAGTTCCATGACCGACTGCAGGATCTCGGGACGTGCCCGATTGAGTTCATCGAGAAACAGCACGATCGGCTGGTCATCGTGCGGCCACCAGAACGGCGGCAGAAACTCGCTGCGGCCGGTGTGTTCGTCCTTGTGAAGCAGCCCGATCAGATCCCCCGGGTCACTCATCTGGCCCAGAAAGAACGGCACAACGGTCATCCCACGACCGCGAAAGTGATCGGCAATGATTTGCGATTTACCGATGCCATGGCGCCCCACCAGCATCACGTTTTGCTCCGAGGGCGTCAGTTCCCAAAGCTGAATCAATTCACGAGCGTCGACACGAACGGCCAAGGGGAGATCTCCATCGGGATGAACAAATGCGGGCTATCGGGCAAACGTAGCTACCTTCGCCAGAAGGTGGGTCGGGTACGTTTCCCACGCTCTGGCGAGCGTAGCTACGTCAAACTCCGTAACGTCTGGGTTAGTTGGCTATACTGTACGCTTCGGGGCAACGTTTGTCGCAGGCCCTTTGGCATCGTGCGGCGATCAGATTTCTGCCCTCGCCGCTCCCGACGCAATGCTGGACGTCCGCGAACTGTTCGAAGGCGACTGAGCCCCGCGCAACGTCAACGAACGGTTTCCAGCAGCGGAGCTCTCAGGTGGCTTGTTATTTTCATCGAATCGCACGTGGGATCAGCCGTTTCGCGCAAGCGTACGGGCATCAACGATTGAGAAAAATACAACACCGCCCGTAGGCTCGCGCCCAATGCCACTTACTTTATAAGCCGACGGCGCTAGCCGCGGGCCTTGGATTGCCCTTCGATACTTGTAAGGCCCGAGGCTAGCGCCTACGGCTCAGTTTATGATCGAAAATAGGTGGCTTTGGGCTCGCGCCAAACGGCTGATTAAAACAGCATGCGGTTGGCGTTTACCAGTACGACGCGATATACGATCCACTGCACCTTCACAGCGTCTCGTGCTCGATCCAGGTGACATCCCAGGGCAACCGTCCGACCGGCATGATTTTGAAACGCAATCCTTCGGCGTACAGTTCACGCAAGGATTGGATCGTCACCCGCAGCTTGGGCAGCATCTTTTCGAACTGCTTGAAGGGCACGCTGATTTCCATCAAGTCCTGTTTCGACAATTTGACGAACAGTTTTAATTTGACCGTGTCGCCGCTGGTCGCAAAATCAAACTTCTCCTCCTTGGCCAACTTCTTGACCTGGGCGATGATCGCCTTGGATTTGAACTGGCGGACCTTTTCGCGTTTCTTTGCCCCCGCTTGGCGTCGTGCATAACGTTCCAGCACATGCCGGACGAAGGTCTTGATTTCGTCGATGTCGCTGACCGGCGCGCTGTGCTGGCTCTCGCGGAATCGATACGAGTGAATCGTCAGTCGACTCTCACTGTCGTATTCCAACCGCAGCTCGTCACTGCGCCAGTATTGCCCGGCCGTGTTCGGTTCGGGGATAGTGAACCGGCACAGGGTCCGCGAGCGGGAATCCTTGTCGCCGGGATGCTGGGTGACGTGCACCCCGTCGATCTGGGCGACCAGCTTCTGCCAATGCTTGGATTCCTGCAGCATCTTGGTGCGGTCGACCACGATCGGCGACTGACCGGAAAAGTCTTCGCGAAACAGTTTTCGGATCGAGGGCGGTGGCAGTTTCATCCGCGGTATCCTGGGGCGGCAAAAAAATAAATTCCGCGTTTGGAATATTTGCTTGAAGGAATCCGTTTCTGAAATCCTGATTCCCGCAGTGATGCTAGCGTCCGAGCGAACCGGAGTGTATTCGCGATCGGATTCCTTCGAGCAATGTCCACTTGGCTTCTGGTCGAAGCGAACACACGTTTTACCCTTCGTCGGTTCGTCCGCTCACGAGGGGGAGTGTTCGACCACCGGCATCCTCGCTGTCGGGAGAGGTGCCCACACACCGCAAATTGCCACACACCGCAAATTGCCACACACCGCAAATTGCCACACACCGCAAGTTGCCACACACCGCAAGTTCATTGTACGGTTCGTTTTCGACGAGCTATCGACTCGTTTTCGCCGACTGGAACTTATAAGAGCAAGGGAGTTTGACGGCTTCGATCGATATCAACCGTGATTGAACCATCGTTCGGTGCGGATACGGTACGCTCCCTTGCTCTTATAAGTTTGCCAAACGCGGAATTTATTTTTTTGCCGCCCCCACGAAATCCGCTTGCGGTTGCACACGACGGCGGTCTGTCGACTTCCAAGCCGGGTCAAAAACGGCGACACTACGCCGATGAGCGAACTATCAGATCAATTTGACGCCCCGGTAAAGCGTTTCGACGTCGGGGGGCATGCGTTGGCCTACCGTGACGTCGGGCCGACGGCTGGCGAGTCGGACTCGGCCGCCGCGCCGCGACCGACCATCCTGTGCGTGCACGGAAACCCGACGTGGAGCTACTATTACCGCGGCGTGGCCCAGCGGTTCGGCGCGGATTATCGGGTGATCGCGGTCGACCACATCGGTTGCGGCCACAGTGACAAACCCAGCCAAAGCGAGTTCGCGTACACGCTGGCCAATCACCAATCCAATCTGGCCGCGTTGATCGAACACTTGGACCTGTCCGATGTCGTGCTGCTAGCGCATGACTGGGGCGGGGCGATCGGGCTGGGGTCCGTGGTCCGTTGCAAGCCGCGGTTTCGAGGCATCATGTTGCTCAACACCGCTGCGTTCCCTCCGCCGTATGTTCCCTGGAGGATCGCCGCATGCCGGATTCCCGTCTTGGGCACGCTCGGCGTCCGCGGCGTGAACCTGTTCGCCAGAGCCGCGATCACGATGGCGATGAGCCGCAATCGGATGCGTCCGGCGGTCGCCGCAAATCTGCTGAAGCCCTACGACAGTTGGGCCAACCGAGTGGCGATCGATGCCTTCGTTCGTGACATTCCGCTGTCGAAGGCGGCGCCGACCTATCAAACCTTGGTCGACCTGGAAAACGCCTTGCCGTCGTTGGCCGATCTGCCGTCGCTGTTGGTCTGGGGGATGAAAGACTGGTGTTTTCGGCCGGAGTGTTTGCGACGATTTCAATCCGTCTGGCCGTCGGCAAGCAGCGTCGAAATCGATGACGCGGGGCACTATGTCATCGAAGACGCGCCCGGCGAAACGCTCGCTGCGATCGGGCAATTTTTGGATGACAAGATCCGATGACCGGCGGCTTGGCATCCATTCGTCTGGCCTGCACGTGCCCCGCCGACGCGATCCGCTGGGCATGTGTCTTGGAAGCGACCGCGCCCAAGGCGGGTAACGTGTATCCGGGACGCGATTTTGAGGACCTGTCCTACCTGGATTTTGTCACCGCGGCTGAATTGGCCGCGTCGGCCTTTGATCCCCGACCGTCGTCATTCAGCCACGGCGTGCTGGAGGCTTGCGGCAGGACCGCCGAGCGACTCGGCACGAACGTCAACCTCGGAATCTTATTGCTGCTTGGGCCGCTGGTTCAGACCGACGCCGCCGCTGGAGAATCGCCGCTGAACCGTGCCCAGTGGCGCGACCGTGTGGTTGCATGTTTGGACTCGTTGACCGCCGAGGATGCGGATCGCTTGTACGCCGCGATCAATGTCGCCGCACCGGGCGGGATGGGGCAGTCCGATGAGATGGATCTGAGCGGACCGCCACCGGAAGATTTTCTGGCGGCGATGCGGCATGCCGTGTCGCGCGATCGGATCGCCAAGAATTACGCGGACGGGTTTGCAGATTTCTTTCATCACGTCGTGCCGCTGGTCCACCAAAGTCTGATCGATGAAGGCGACTGGATGGGCGGATTAACGCTGGCCCATTTGCGGTTGCTTGCCGCGGCCCCCGACACGTTGATCGCGCGGAAATTCGGCGAGGACGTGGCCCGTGAAGTCCAGCGCCGGGCGCGGTTTGACCACCGCGACGGAGAGCAACGCGAGGCCTTCGATCGCTATTTGCGAACCGGTACACTTGATCGCCAGGGACAATCTTCTCGGATCAATCCCGGCACGACCGCCGACCTGATCGCCGCAGCGGTTTACGTCTTACTGCGCGAAGCGGTGTAGCAGAACTGCTAGTGGTCCGCAGCAGCTCCGTTTTCGATTTGGCTGGAAAGTCGCCGTCCTCTCCGAGGTCGGCGCGTGGCAAAGCTCCGCTTTGAGGGCGCCGAGTTCGGAGAACACGGCGACTCTCCCAACTCCCAACTCCCAACTCCCATGACACAACCCACCTACCGAGTCGACGTCACGAAGGAACAGTTCGTGTTTTCGGCGGCGCACTTCATCACCTTTGCCGGCGACATTTGCGAGCGGATCCACGGGCACAATTACGGCGTCCGTGCCTCGGTGGAAGGCCCCTTGGATGAGAACCGTTACGTGGTGGACTTCATCGCGCTGCGTGACGCGGTACTGGAGCAGACCTCGGCACTGGACCACCATGTGATTTTGCCGCGGGATCACGCCGAGATCAAAATCCGCAGCGACGATCACGAGACGACCGCCAAATTCCGTGACCGGCGTTGGGTGTTTCCCAATGAAGACTGCGTGATCTTGCCGGTGGTCAACACGACGGCTGAAGAGATCGCACGGGTGATCGCCGAACGGGTGCGGGAAAAAACGAAAGCCAAATTCGGCGACGCGTTTGACTGGATCGAAGTCGCCGTGGATGAAAACCATGGCCAATGGGGTGTGTGCCGGTTGCCGTGGAAGTGACACCGATTCGAGACGCAAGCCGAGAGAATCACGATGACAATCAAGATGCTGTTCTTGTTAACTGTCATGTTTGCCTTCGCATTTTTCAGTATCGGATTCGTCAATCTGCGGACCAGCAATCATCTTCTCATCCCACCCCGACTTCAGATTTCCATCTTTCTGGCGTTTCAGTTTGTGTGGCTGGCAGCGAACACGTACTTCGTCACACTCTTGCAGGAGGCGTGGAAAACGCCACCCGGAACGGCACGCCAACTGTTGCGGGCCGCTGCCGTCGTCTCCTGTGTGACGCAGTTTTTTCTTGTTTGTTTGATCACCCCAACGCTCGCACAGTATTGACCGGTGATGTCTGAAACCGTGTTTGGAACCTGATTCTCTCTCATTGGTCGTGGGGAATTGGTGTGCCGACTGAATTGCGTTTCGTCGGCGCCACAGTGAGTGCTCGGTTCGCCAAAGGCGATACGATGGTTTAATGAAAGGGGCCCAGCAGGCCGTGTGATTCAGTTGACCGGGTCCGACAGCAGGACGATCATCTGTTTCCCGGCAGCTTCGGCATAGCGTTCCAAGGTCGCCAAGGTGGAATTGGCGTCCTCGTTGTATTCAGGACTTAACCGCCGACTGTCGCTGCGAAGCAGCGACCGGGAGTCGCCTAAAGGCTAGACACCAGCGCTGATGCCCGTGCCATTCCCCTGAGCGCGCAAGCTCCGCAGCTCTTCATCCAATCGTTCGATCGCCCCCTCAGGGTCGTACCACCAGTCGCGTGACCAGACGCGGAGGATGTTCCAGCCCAAGTTCTCGAGCACCCATTGGCGTGTCTTGTCGCGGTCTCGCGCGGTGGCGGAATTGCGATAGTTTGCGCCGTCGCACTCGATGCCCGCCAAGTAGGTGTGCGGGTCGCTGGGGTCGCGGACGGCCAACGCGATGCGAAACCCGGACACGCCGACTTGCCGCGTCACGTCCCAGCCACGGGTGCGCAGCCGATCGGCGATCGCGGATTCCAGCGACGGGAGATCGCCGGCCGTGTCTTGAGGCAAAGGATTCGACGGCAGCGAGGATGATTCGAGACGCTCGAATTCTGTGGCTCCCTTTTCCGCAAAGGCCAAGAACGCTTTCAGATCCCGAACCCCGCGTGACTTGGAGTTCTCCGCCGGCAATTGATCGGCGGTGAACGACGAAAACACGATCAATTCTTCACGGGCACGGGTCACGGCGACGTTCAACCGTCGCTCTCCCCCGTCGCGATTAAGCGCCCCAAACGTCAACGGCACTTTTCCCGATTTACCGGGTCCAAAGGTGATCGAAAACAGCATCAAGTCCCGCTCGTCGCCCTGCACGTTTTCCAGATTTTTGACGACCGTCGGTTCGATCCGATCGTCGCTGAAGAACCATTCCAACGTCGGATCGTCACGCTGTGCCTGGTCGAACAGATCCTGGATCAGCGTTTGTTGCTGACTGTTGAACGTGACCACACCGAGCGTTTTGCGGTCCTGTTCGGGCAACTCCAGCCACTGTTTCATCCGAGCGACCGATTCGGCGACGATCGCTTCGGCTTCGATTGCATTGGTGCGTGTCTTGCCGCGGTCGTACTCCGAGTGCGGCAGGTGTCGCAGCGAGACGGCGCTGTCGGTCGTTTCGGGCGAAGGAAACGTGACCAGTTGGTTGTCGTAGTAGTGATGATTGGAGAACGCGATCAACGACTCGTGCCGGCTGCGGTAATGCCAGTTCAATTGCAGTGTCGGCAACCCGGACGCCTTCGCTTCATCCAGAATGCTTTCCAAGTCGCGCTCGTAATCCTCCAGCTCCTCGTCGTCTTCGTCGTCATTGGATTTGCCAAAGAAGTTTGTTGGCGGCAACTGATTCGGGTCGCCGACGATAATCGTTTGTCGCCCGCGAGCGATGGCGCCAATGGCATCCCAGGTCGTGATCTGCGACGCCTCATCAAAGATCACCACGTCAAAGGGCGGCTGGTCGGCCGGCAAATACTGAGCGATCGAAAGTGGCGACATCAACAAGCACGGTGCCAACGAGGCAAAGTGCTCTGGCATCATCGAAACGAGCTCCCGAATCGACTTACTGGGACGTTTCAATCCGATCTGGTGGCGCAGCATCCCCAGTTCCGACTTTCGCGGCACTTCACTTTGTTCGGGCAATCGATGGGCGACCGATTTGCGCACGCGACCAGCCGCCGCTTGCCGAGCCTTGGCATCCAGATCGACAAAGCCGCCGATCGTGTTCTCGTGCTGAAATCGCTGGAAGTCGCGGAGCACGTCGTCCGAATCGATCACCCGCGGCAGCCACCAGCGGACGTAGGCCAACCGAAAACGATTCGGCACGTCTTGGTGAGGAATCTCGCCGGTTTCCGTCGCCGCGACGATGGGGGACATACCGACTTCGCAAGCCCGACTTCGAACCGATTGCCATGCCGTCCAACGTTGCAGCTTGGTGCGGTTGGCTTCGATCCGCCGCGCCATGGCGACTGAATCGGTCAAACATTTTGTGGATTCCGCGGGGTACGCCCGACTGCCGGCCAGGTGTTCGAAGTGCCCCGCCGCCGTGTCGAACGACTCGTAGCTGCGTGAGAACTGTTTGGCCGTTTCGAATAGCGGATCGTCCGACGATCGGTTTTGCAGGAAGGGCTTCAGGATCTGACGAAGTGACTCGAGTTGCGAGGCTGAATTCCGGTAGGGCCACGCGCACCGCTGAACCAAATTCAACAGTTCACGGCAACGCTCGAGGTGCTGATCGACCGATGCGGTCGCGGTGTGCCGGTGCTGCCAAAGATGGTCGCGACTGGCCAGAGGGTTCCGATCGATCTTGGCCAATTCCCGCTGCATCGTCCGGATCGGCTCGAAGTCGTTCGACGGATCGGCGACGCCCAGTCGGGCATGACTTTGCAGCGACTTGATGACGGCGCGTTTGCGCAGATACGACAGGGGCCAGTAGGACTCCAACGCAACGTTCCAGTCCCGTTCCAACTGATCGACGGGAATCCCTTTCAGGTTGTCATCATCGAAAGTCAGCGAGCACTGTGCAGCGGCGGAATCGAAGGCGTCGATCGCGTCATCTAGATCCTTCAAGTGCCCCGGCAATTCGTCCAGTTGGTCATCAAAGACGGTCTGATAATCGACGTCGGCGGTCGCGGCCAATTCGATGGCAAGCCGGTGGAGGTTTCGCAAATGTGACGACGAAGCGTCAACATCGTCGCCGGTCATCTCCAGCCCCAACGCGTCACAAAACCGGGCCAGTTCGGGCCGGAAGGCATCGATGGCGGTGCACAGGTTTTCGCAATGGTCGAGCAGTTCGCGTTCCCATTGCATCGACCACTGCGTTCGGGTGACCGCATCGAGCGGATCCATGTCGGCGACGGCGCCGAAGTTCAATGCGATTTCATCGGCCAACCGCTCCATCCATTGATACGCGTGTCGGTCGTGTTGGTCATGGTTGGGCCATGACAATCGAGGCGTTTCGACGGATTCGCCGGCCACCGAAACTCCGATCGCTTGATAGGCCGTCCAGCCGTTGGACGCTTGGCGATGGAGCGAGCGGACGTAGGCGTTCAATTGGTCGCGTGACAGTTTCAGTTCTTCGCTGATCGTTTTCCAATGCGTGCGGCCTTTCCGCCCGCCGCTTTGCCACGCCTGATCAAGCTGCTGTAGAAAACGCTTTCGTTCGGCCTTGTTGCTGTGCAATTCCACGCAAAAATCGCCCAACCCGTTTTGCTCGAGTCGGCGCTGAACGACGTCCAAAGCAGCCGTTTTTTCGGCAACGAAAAGGACCGTTTTTCCACCCGCCAAACACTGGGCGATCATGTTGGCGATCGTTTGACTTTTGCCCGTCCCGGGCGGTCCGATCAAGACAAAATCGTGGCCTTCGGCGGCGGCCATCACGGCGGCCAACTGTGACGAATCGGCATCGAGCGGATGGATCAAATCGATCGGATCAAACCGCCGGTCCATTTCCGTTTGATCGGGAATCGAAATTTCCACCGCGCTCTGGAAAGCCGTTTCGGGATTGCGGACCAGGTGACGGACGACTCGGTTCTTTTCCAATTGGTCGCTGCGATCGACCAGATCCTTCCACATCAGATACTTGGCGAACGAGAACGATGCCAGTGCCGATTCGTCGACCACTTCAAATCCCGGCAGCTCACGGATTTCGCGACGAACCATGTCCAAGACGCGAGGGACATCGACACCGTTCTTGTCCATCGGTAATTCGGATTCGAATTGTGACAGGTCACAATCGAAATCGCGTTTCAGTTTCTGGATCAACGTCGCGTTGAACCGCACGTCGTCTTCGTGATGCGCCAACCGGTAGGCCGAGTTGGCGTTCTTGCGCAACAATTTGGCGGGGACGAGCAGCAGGGGGGCACGAAAGGATCGCGAGTCGCTCGGCCGTTCCTTCCAGCGCAGGAAACCGACGGCCAGATACAACGTGTTCGAGCCGCCTTCGGCCATGTCGTTGCGTGAACTGCGGTAAAGCGTCACCAAACGCTTGGCCAATTCCTCGCCGCCGATCGTCGCGCAGACTTCATTGCGTTCCAATGCGGCTTTGGCATATTCGATTTCCAGATCTTCCAGCTTGGTTTTCTGGTGATGGGCGACGTCGCGTCCGGCGGCGACGTTGGCATCGGGCAACGAGACCAGTTTCAACCGTTTGCCGCTGGACAGTCGGTCTTCCAGCTTGGAGACTTCGGGACACAGGAACGGGATCGTCTGTTTGGTCGATTTGAAGTTCAACAACCGGTTGCGCAGCGTCAGGTCCAGCAACTTGCGATGCCAGCGATCGATGCGTCCTTCCGGAGTCGTCGGTTTGGGCTCCGCCGACTCCTCGATCGGCGACGGTCCGGAGGGGGGCAGCGAAAGCAGTGGCCTCGACCGGGAGGCTTCGGATTCACTGGAGTCCTCAGGCTCTTCGCCGACCGACGGCAGCGGTTTGATCTTCACCATCCGCGCCCGCTGGACATCGATCGCGGCAACGAAGCGGTCTTCTTCGGCTTCGGCGATCTGTTGCACCGCGGACTGAATCGCATCGTCAAACGATCCGGCGGGTCGACGGGTGACGAGTGTGGATTCAAAGACGATCAACTCCCCTGCGGCGACCGCCTTGCGAACTTCACAACAATCGCGTTCGATCAACCGGCCGAAGCAGGTTTCGACCAGCCAGACGCCGACGAAACAGTGCTCGTGTTTCATCACGATGACCGGATGAAGCCCGACGGCCTCGAGCGCCGACGCGAACAACAGCGAACTGTCCAAACAGGTTGCCAAACCGTCGCGCAGGATCGTCGCGGGCGGGCGCGTCTTTTGCCCGCGCGATTCAAAACTCTTGGGCGGGTTGGCGTAGGTCAGTTGTTTGGCCACGACGGCCGACCAGATCGCCGAGGCCAGCAGGTGCGCCCGTTTGGGATCGCGACTTTGGTAGCCATCCATCGAAGGCGAGAATCCGTTTCCGGCCAGAATTTCACCGGCCTGTTTCAACAACCCCGAAACCGCCGGATCGTTGGGCATCACGAACGCCGACAGCAGTTCTCCCATCGAAGACACACCGCCCCACTCGTCGCGCGAGAGCACGCGCAGGTCCGCATCGCGTTGACAGACAATCGCGTCGGAATCGCGCAAGACGAATCGGACGTCACCGCGCTGGGCTTCATTCAGCCGGTCCAGATAACCGGCATCCAGGTGAACGTCGTTGTCATCGATCGTGATCGTTGAATCGGGATCGATGCGGTCGATCACCCAGGTTTTCGATTTGAGGAAACCGGGCTCGGACGTCAGTTCCAACCGCAGGTCGATCAGTGGGTCCTGGGACCGGTTGCGCACGCAAAGTCGACGCAAAACTGGGATCGAGTTTTGGTAGCTGGCAAAATTGACGCTGCTGGACAGTTCGAATTCGATCGACGCTGCGCTGGCCGTGTGGGGTAAATCATCATCACTGACATCCAGCGAAGACGCTGGGTCGGTCGAAGAAGGAGTCATCGAAAACGCCCGTGCGAGGGTCCAGAATCAATTGATTCGCGGCAGAAAGTCGATTTACCGCAGCCGAATTCTACGCCCTTGCGCCGTGCGGACGAGGATCCGGCAACGAGGATCCAATGCGTTTTCTCCGCCGGTTCGGGTTTTGTGGATTAAGGAGACTACGCGGCTGGGCCGGGGCGCCGCCTGCTCGTACAGCAGTGACCGCCGGGGACCGTGTCCGGTTAGCGGCCTGTTGATTTAATCGCAACTGAACCAGTAGTGAGCCGATGGCGCTAGCCACGGGCCTCGAAGCGCGATGCTGGCACCGCTAGGCCCGCGGCTAGCGCCGTCGGCTCACTAAATCGACAGCCCGTTAGGAAGTGCTTTGACCCGCGGATGGCAAAGCGTACCCACGGATCCCCAATTGAATAACATCCGTGGGTTCGCGCTGCCATCCGTGGGCACAGACCGTCCTTGTCGTTCGGGCGACCGGGGAGGGTTCGCTGTGGCTCGATAGCACTCAGCGACAACGAATCGCCCCTCCCCTCGCTTCGCTCGACCCTCCCTTCCAGGGAGGGTTAGTCGGCGCTAATCCAGCGGTTCGGTTTCGAAATCGTCCGGATTGACCCAGCCGGCGGGCAGTTTTTCACCGGACATGTACCGTTCGTAGAAACCTGCGGTCGCCGGCGACGTGTACTCGTAGCGGTCAAAGATGTCCCCGTTGCCGAACATCCGCGGATCGCCTTGTGCCTTGAGTTCGTCTTCCATCTGCTGTCGAAGTTCGGCGAGTTGGTCTGCCAGTCCCGAATTATTCGCCAGGTTGTTGATGCAATCGGGATCGTCCGCGACGTTGTAAAGTTCTTCGGCCGGCCGTTTGCCGAAACACAGTTTCCAAAACGTGGTCGCAGCACCGCTGCGGCGCATTTGCAGCACTTCCGTTTTCGTGGCCCCGCCATCGCAATTCAAGTAGCCCGTTTCCGGGTTGCCGCCGGGCCAACGGTCGGTGGCATAGTTGTGCAGGTACAACAGGTCGCCTTTGCGGATGCCGCGGATCGGGTAACCGCCGCGGTTGGGGCGACCGATGTCGTGGCGTTCCTTTCCGACCAGCACATGATCGCGGTCGGCAATCGGACCGTCGGCTTGAAACACGTCAAACAGGTCACGCCCGCTGGTGGGTTGCATGATCGGACCGAGCTGTGTGATCCCGGCGGCCTTCAAAAACGTGGGTGCCAGTCCAGCGAAATCGACGAAGTCATCGACGACGCGTCCGGGTGATTCGATCCCGGCGGACCAACGAATCGCCATCGGGATATGGTTCGATTCGTCATACGCTTGGCCCTTGGCGCGGGGGAACGGCATGCCGTGATCACTGGTGGCGACGATCAAGGTATTGTCCAGTTGGTCGGCGGCTTGGAGCGCATCGAGGATGCGACCGAGATGGTGGTCGTAATGTTCGACTTCGACGGCGTAGTCCAGCATGTCGTTGCGGACGGTTTCATTATCGGGCCAGTATCCTGGGACGGCATCAATGTCGGACGTCTTCTTGCCCATCCGCACACCCGAACCGTATTCGTACGCGCGGTGCGGTTCGGTGGTCCCGTACCAAAACACCCAAGGCGCACCGTCGGGGACGTCGTTCAAGAAGTCTTCAAAGTTTGCGGCGTAGTCATTGTTTGAGATTTTGGAGGTCGGCGGCTTGGCTTTCTTTTTCGAATAGGCCTTTCCGGTGATCGCGCGTCGGTTTCCGTCGGCGTCATTGGCGATCCCCGGCCCCCAGCCTTTTCCGGTGAATCCGGCAAAGTAGCCATCGGCGGCCAAACGTTCGACATAGCCACCAAATTTGGCCGGGAAGTAACACATGTGGTTGCCGGCTTCTTCCAGCTGCCAGGAATAGCGGCCGGTCAAGATGATGGCCCGCGACGGGGCGCACTTGGCATTGGGCGTGTACGCGTTTTGGAACAACAGGCCTTCACGGGCGACGCGATCAAAACTGGGGGTCTGGACCCACGGGCATCCGTAGGCGCTGGCGTGCCCGTAGGACCAATCGTCCGCAATCGCGAGCAAGATGTTCGGACGGGTGGGGGATTCGCAGCGAGCGAAATCGACCGAACCGAGCCAGTAGACGAACAGGAGGAGGACAACGAGACGCATAGAGAATCCGAATTCAATTGGAGTTAGAGAGGGAACTGTTTGTCTGCCAATGCCAGATCAACAAACGAAAGGATCTCTTGGCCGCCGTTTTCCCAGACCATGTTTCCAAGCTGTTCGAGCACGTGGCGATCAATACCATCACCGCGATACTTGACCATTTTTCGAAAATCAGCTGAGTCTTGGGTTTTGCGTTCGAACTGACGATACGGAGCCACCATCGCTGCATACTTGCGCGCCAAGGCTGCTTCCAACGTTGGGATCCGGTGACCAGAACTCGGTTCGTCGAACAGATGCTGATCGAGAATCTGTTCGTGCAGTTTTCCCCAAGGCAGCATCAGGTCGATCACGACTTTGGGTTGTCCGGCATCGTCCAAATCGCCGGGATCTTTGAATCGGACCACGAACTCCAATTCGCTGACGACCAGGGTCGGCCAGCGCTGCTGCAGCGCTTTGACGGCTTTCTTTTTTTGGCTGTAGGGCACCAGCACGTCGACGTCCTGGGTCGCTCGCGGGTCGCTCATGTAGCCGACGTATCCGTGCAGCCCCATCAGCATCCAGTTCTTGACGCCGGACTGCTCGAGCGCCGCACAGACTTCGCTGGGTTTGACATCGACGGAACCGGGCCGATGAAGTTCGCGGTAATCGGACGTGATCTTCTCGCTGACCCGGAGCGCGTCGGCAAAGGACGGCGGCCGCCACGGCGGGGCGTCCGGCGGCGCCGGCGAGGCCCGCATCGCGGCTTCGCGGGCGGCCAGAAACGCCGGGTCGGTGAAGTCAGAGGGGGCCGGATCGGCCATGAATGCGACTCGTTTCGGGGCTTAAAAAGCGAGGTCTTATTCTACCAGATTGGCGGGGATTGAGCGTCGTGATTGGGCGGCGAAACGGTCGTGAAGTCCGGACGAAATTCGCGACAGGGGAAAAGGTTAACCACAGAGGACACGGAGGAACACAGAGAGGAATCACGGCGCGGATCTCTGTGTTCCTCCGTGTCCTCTGTGGTGAATCTTCCAATCGGTCCGCCGCAGATTGGGCCCGTCGGCTTGCGTCGAACTGCGGCTGTCCATTTGAGATCAGCAGGATCGCGATTGCGTCGGCGTCGGTGTCGCCGTCACTCGATCGTCGAATCCCCGTCGCCTTTGCTTTTTCGGTCGCGGCGTTTTTGCACGATCGTCTTGATCTTCGCTTCCCGCTCACGCAGTTTTTTGACGCGGGCTTCGTATTTTTCTTCGCGTTTTTTGAGCGCCCGATAGCGACGTTTGACGCGGGCGGCGGCGGCCCGGATCTTGTCCCGTTTTTCCTTCAGCCGCGCCCGTTCGCTGGCCGACAGATCGGGGTTTTGCAGCTGCTCGTTCAGCTCCCGCTCGGCCTCCTCCTGTTCGGCCGCTTCGGCTTCGGCCGCATCGACATCGGCGTCGTCGTGTTCGATCAGCGCCGCCGCCTCATCGTCCAGTTGGCGTTGCTCTTTGCTTTGGAACAACCGCGGCGACAAGAAGATCCCGTTGGCGATGATCATCATCGACCCGAACGTGATCATGCCCAGGAACGCCCCGATCGACGCGTGAACGCCCAGCGCGACCGCCAAGACGAACGGGCGTGTCACCCGCGGCCAGATCAACGCACAGTAAAAGACTTCCCAAAACAACGTCGCGTTGGAAAGCGCGGAGATGATCGCGGGGTAGCGAGCCATCCAGGTCATGTCCAACGACTGGTATTCATAGTTGGACACGGCGTACCAGACGGCCGTTCCGTTCCACCAGGTTTCGCCTCGGGCTTTGGACAAACCGCCGAACAGATAGATCACGCACAGATGCAATTGCAGCAAGCGTGTCCCCACGTTGGCCGCGACGCTGGGCGAATCATCGGGAAGCATGAATCGCCAAAACGCGGAGGATTCGCATTTACCGATCAGCCGTGGTCGGATCCAGGCATCGATCGAATACCGACTGCCACACGGGGTCAGCGCCAGGTACATCGTCGTGTAGGTGACGATCTGGTCGAGCCCGAACAGCGCGCCGGTCAAACGGTGCAAGTACATCAACTGCAGGAACAATGCCAGCGGGATGGTGATCCGAGTCCCAAGTCCGATCATGTACATCGCGGTCACCGCGATGGTGAAACCGTGATGCAGCCAAATCACCGTGGGACTTTCCAGGTACCAGAGGTAGCTGCGTGCCCAATCGCTGACGCCGAATGCCCCGTCGTGTAATTGACGCGCCATGTCGTTGCTCATCCACGCGTCGGGGCCGACGAAAGCGAGCAGATCGCTGGCCAACACGAGGTGACAGTACAGCAACATCGCTCCGGTCAGGATGCGAATCACGCACAGCGTGTGGGGGCGTGTGGGTGTGAACCAAAACCGGTCCCATGCCTCGGCCCATCGGGACAGTGCTTCGCCGAAAGATTCCCCGCTTGAACTTGCCGATGCCGACGTGCCGCTCATGACTGGGGCCCCACGTCGTCGGTTTCTTGATCGGACGGTCCAGACGGATCTGTCGACGGGGCTTCGTCACTGACCTCCGGTGCCGGGATGACTTCGGTGGTCACCGGGGCGGGCGCGATTTCGTCGCTGAAAATCGGTTGATCGAGCAACACGTTGTACAGCCGAGGGTCATCAAGCGCGATCGGCTGTTCCGTAAATTCTTGCAGCCCCGGCAATCCGTGTTCGATGCGACGGATCGCCACTTCACGGCCTTCGTTGACGCTCTTCAAATGATCGACCATCGATTGGCGGATGTATTCGTAGCGTCCACGTCGCTGTTGCCAAAGCTCGGCGGCCGGGCGATCCGACTGGAACATCTCATCGGGCGGCCCGGGCGGCCAATAGGATTCATTCAGAAACTCGGCCAGCATAAAATGTCGGTGGTACAACAACCGCGGCCATTGATCCTCGCGGTCGGGATACATCCGCTCGGCCAGCGTACCATCGGCATTGGTCGACGCCGCCTGGATCAGGTGACTCGGTCCCGGGTCGGGGGCAAAGAACGCGTAGCCGCGATCCATATGAAAGAATTGGCCGTATCCGGCGAAGGGCCGGATCAGCGTCCCGACCAGTGGCGAGGGGCCATCCAGGCTGAACGTTTGAAACGCCAGCGGCGGCAATGCGACGGCCAACAGATGAAAAAGCAGGAGTGCGCTGGCGATGATCTTCCATCGCCGCAACGAAGCACGGTCCGATAAAGAGTCGGTTGATGCCGCTGAATCGCCGTCATCGTCGGCCATCTCAAATCCCGGTGAATCGTCTCGTTGAGTGCGGCTGATCGCGCTGCGTCGCTCGGACGTTCGGATCAGGAAAACTGGGGAAAACAACTTACAGATTAACCGCGCGGCGGCCAATGTGTAGGGAGGCCAGCGGTGCCGGGGAGAGTAATCCAAATAAAAAACGCCTGACCGGAGCGATCCGATCAGGCGTCGTCAAAACGATTGGTCGGTGTTTACCGAAGCCGTCTAGCGGCTGGCCACCGTGTTGCTGTCGAAATCAAACGTCAGCTCGTTCGTGCTTCCGGCGACGACATCAATCGTCCGCTGGCGGGACAGCGATTGGCCGTTGACCTGGGCGGTCACACGCACGGTGTAGTTGTCCCAACGCTCACCCGATTTCAGCTGAGTCGTACGGAACGTGCGGACCATGCCTTTGCCGTTGGTGTCGTTGCCGGCCAAGTTGACTTTGGCGCCCGAGGGCACGTGCAGCTTGACAACGGTGACCATGGTTCGTTCGACCGGAGCGGTGCTTGCGCTCAAGTCGTCCGCGGCAGGTTGATCGACGGCCGGCGGCTCAAACACGACGCGTTCGTTGTCACCGGGGCGAAGTTTCACTTCGCGGCTTTCCGTTTTCGTCTCGCCATCGTGGTCATAGGTGACCTGGACGACGTAGGTGTAAAGGTAGCCTTCTTTCAGACCACGCGACATGAATTGTCGCACCATACCATCGCTGGTCGTCTTGTGTCCGTTGACCAAAACGCTCGCCGCATCGTTGGGCACGGCGACGGTCAGCAAGGCTGCGTCGTCATCCAGAGCCGGTTTGGCGGATGCGTATTGATCGCTCTCGGCAGCCGCCGCTTCGGCGGTGCTGTCAGAATTGCTGTCAGCGACCGAGCTTTTCAATGGGGTGTACTGCCGGTACGAGGATTCGATCGACGACGATTCGTAACCAGCCATGGCGACCGAGCTGGAGCGGAAGCGGGTCAGGGGAACGGAGTACCCGACTGCCGGAGACGCGTAGGCGACGCCACCGCTGCTGCCGCCGGAGGATCCACCGCTGCTGCCGCCGCTGCTGCCACCGGAGGATCCACCGCTGCTGCCACCGGACGAACCGCCGCTGCTGCCGCCGGAGGATCCACCGCTGCTGGCCGCTGCACGTCGTGCTTCACGGTTGGCGTGGATTTTGGCTGCCAATCGTCGCAGCGGTCCGACGTAGCCGCCGGACGATCCGCCACTGCTGGCATAGCCGCCGGACGAACCGTAACTGCCTCCGGAAGATGCAGCACCGTACAGGGCCACTTGCCCGCCGCTGCTGCCACCGGAGCTTGCGTAACCTCCCGAAGAACCTCCGGAAGATCCGCCCGCAGCGGCAAGTTCAGAAAAGCCCGCCGCAGCGATCAACACTGCCAAACAGACCGAAAATCGAAAACGCGTCATAGTTGTAAATACCCTCCGATCCCGCTGATATGAGTACGCCGGACACTCCGGACGACACGTCATAAAATAGCGGTACAAATGGGGCAATCAAGCAGCTAAGGCAAAATTTGACGTCTGCGGGGTTTTTGACGAATCCGCACACCTGGGGCACGCCAGACCACACCATGGAAGTCAACCGGAACGCGCGTCCACTAATGAATCCGACGGCGAAAAATTACAGGCCCTTCTTCAAAGGAATCACCCAATCGAACACAATCCTGCCGACGTAGCGCCCCCGTGCTTTGATAACCCACCGTATCTTTCTGGCGGATTCTTTTCGATGACCGAAGTTGTGACCACCAAACGCGTGCTCTCGGGCATTCAGCCCACCGGGCGTCCACACTGGGGCAACTATTTCGGTGCCATCCGTCAATACATCGCGTTGCAGGAACAGAACGACGGGTTTTATTTCATCGCCGACTTGCACGCGCTGACGTCGGTCCGCGACGCAGCCCAACTGCGACAAAATGTGCTGGACATCGCACTGGATCTGTTGGCATTGGGGCTGGATCCGAAGAAAGCGACGCTGTTCGTGCAGTCGCATGTGCCCGAAGTCAGCCAGTTGTGCTGGATCCTGCTGGCCGGCACCCCGATGGGTTTGCTGCAACGTTGTGTCGCGTACAAGGAGAAGGTCGACAAGGGGATCCCGGCCGACGCGGGATTGTTCACCTATCCGGTGCTGCAAGCGGCCGACATCCTGGCCTTTGACAGCCAGCTGGTTCCCGTCGGTGCCGACCAGGTGCAGCACATCGAGGTCTGTCGCGACATCGCCGGCCGGTTCAATCACCATTACGGCGAGACGTTTGTGATGCCCAAGGCCAACGTCTTGGACGACAGCGCCAAGGTGCCGGGAACCGACGGCGAAAAGATGAGCAAGAGCTACGACAACACGTTGCCGTTGTTCGGTGAAGTCAAACCGATCCGCAAGCAGATCATGCGGATCACGACCGACAGCCGTCCGATGGAAGATCCCAAGGAACCGGTCGGCGACCACCTGTTTGAACTGTACAGTTTGTTCGCCGACCAGCAACAACGGGACGAGATGGCAGCGATGTATCGCCGCGGCGGATTCGGATACGGCGAGGTCAAGAAGGCGATTGCCGAGGCGAGCGAAGTCTATTTTGCCGACGCGCGGGCGCGGCGGGCGGATCTGGAAAAGAACCTGGATTACGTCCACGAGGTGCTACAAGCCGGTGCGGCGCGGGCCCGAGCGGTGGCCGCGGAGGTCTTGTTGCGCGCCCAGCGGGCGTCCGGGCTGAAGTAAACTGAAGGGACGTCCACTCCGAGTCGGAGTTTTGTCGGGACGTCCCTTTGTCGCCTGGATAACCATCACTATGTCGATCGTCGCCACCGGCACCGAAATCGTTGAAACGGTTCGGATCGCAAAGATGATTGAAACACACGGTGAACAGTTTCTCGAACGCGTCTACACCGCCGATGAGATTGAATACTGTGTCCAAACCGCCGACGCACCGGGACACTTCGCAACACGCTGGGCAGCCAAAGAAGCAGTCATGAAGGCACTGCATTGCCGCCGCCGCGGTGTTCGCTGGAATGAGATCGAAGTCGTCGTGCGTCCCGGTGCCGGTCACGAGATCGTGCTGAGCGGAAACGCGCTGCAATGCGCCAGCGAAAATGACATCGCGCTGTTGCACCTGAGCGTGTCCGCCTGCCGCACCCACGCCGTCGCCCACGTCATCGCCGAATCGTGAGGTAGGATCACAGGACAGCGTCACGTCACTGCCGTAACAGTTGTTGATACTTTTCGATCTGCTGATGCAGGTGCCACTGGTCGGGTTCGTCCAACAGGCAGGCTGATTCGATCGCCAACGCCTCCTCAGTTCGGCCCAGCAGGTGCAAAACCTCGGCCAAGGTGTCGCGAAAAATCACGCTGTCGGGTTCCAGCATGACGGCGCGCTCGGATAACCGGAGGGCTTCGTCGAGTCTTCGCTGGTTCATCGCCGCGGTCCATGCCAGGTTGTTCAGCGCCGTGGCGTCGCCTGGGAAATGGCCGACATGCTCGAGCCCCCGATCGATCAGTCGGTCGAAGGCCGAATCGGCGAGCGCCGCCAGGCCGGCCTTCCTGAGTTCGGGCAGCATCCGCTCGCCGTAATCGATGTTCAACGGATCGAACGATTCGATTTCCGCGATCGCTTCGCGGGCCAGCGACTCGTCGCCGGTCTCGATGGCCCGTTGCAAGAACGTCTTCCGCACACTCAGCGGGACGCTGATGAATGCGGTGTCGTGGTACATCGTCGTCTTTAAGATTCCCAGCACCGCCAGATCACTCCATTTGACCGCTTCGTCGGCAGGAATCTGCAACGCGTCCAGGGCGTCCGGGTCGGTTTCTTTTAGGTCATCGATTACGCCGACATAGGTGACCGCGACGCGGAAGAAGTCTGGCGAATCGTCGCCGCCGAAACTGGCCAGCACGATCAGATCACGCAAGACTTCGGCGGCAAGTTCGTGTTGCCCGACTTCGCGCAAATGATCTGCCAGTTCTTTGCGAAACCCCATCGACGGGCTGGTCAGCATCAATCGCAGTCGGCTTTCGAGCCGGTCGGCGATCTGTCGATGCCCGGCACGTTTGGCCAGGATCCAGCTGCCGACGACGGACTTGGCATAGGACAAGCCATGATCGACGGTGATCAGCGCGTTGGCCGCGGTGTACTGTGCCGATCGATCGGCGACGCGTTGCCAAAGCCGCGTCGCCGCGTTGTGGTCCCCCTGCTGCGTTTTCGTATCCGCGGCGGTGATCAACGCGTCCAAGTCATCGGCGCGCGTCAACACCTCCAGCCCTTGCTCGGCAAGATCGACTTGTCCCTGACGGATCAGCATGTCGATGATGTCCAGATCCAGCGAGACCTGTTCGACCTGATAGGTCCGCCCGCCGCTGCGTTTGATTTGTTCATCATGCAGCAACGAATCCAGCAACGCTTGAAAGTCCTGGGCATCGGCGAACTGTTCGTGTTGTTTGCCGCGGAACAATTGAAAGGTGATGCGAAATCGTTCGCGGAAATCGCTGCCCGGGCGGACCAGTTTGATCCGATCGAGCACCTTGCGGAAGGCCTCGAATTCCGTGTTCAGCGCCCGCGCGATGATCGCTTGCGTTCGCTGGGTGACCGCGTTTTCGCCCGGCGCGGCGGCGGCGTCCAGCATCCAATCAAAGCGATTGATCAGATCCAGCTCGACGAGCGTTTGCTCGCGCAGCGACGCCCCGTAGGGAGACACAATGACCTGACGCGGCGTCAATCGTTGATAGATCTGCCAAGCATGTTGCGTGTCGCCGACGTTGACCAACAATCTTGCCAAGGCGTACAGGCGTTCCATCGACGGAGCGATCGAACCGGTCGGCAAGTTCGCTTGATCGGTGTAGGCGTCACTGATCCATTCGTCCAGATCGCTGTCGATCCGTTCGAGTGGAAACCCGCAAAGTTGTTCGGCGCGTCGAAACCTGGACGCGGCGCAGGCGACCTTCGCCGCGGCGGCTGGGTCGACGCCGGCCATCACGTCGATGGCCTGATCGATGCTGCCGTGCATGGCCAACGCCCGCCAGCGGATGTTCCAGACCATCTCCGACTCGCCGGGCTCGGGCGCCATCAATCGCGATTGCGCCGAATCGAAGCGGGCTTGATCACCGGTGCGCGACGTTGCGGCCAAGCCCCAGGCATCCGCTTCGATCCGTTCTTCGTGCGTGGCCGCGGTGTCCGCCAGCTCAAACGCCTCGTCGGCGATCTCTTGCCACCGATCGCCCAGCATTCGCGCGATCCGCAACAACACGGGATCGCCGGTTTGTCTCGCGTGTGCGATCGAGGCGTCGACGTCGCCACGCAGCATCGCAAACAGCGCCAAACAAATCTCGCGCTCCGAAGGGCTCCAAAGCGACGCCGCCGAGGGCAGCGGATCGGCACCGCGAGGTGCCCCAACCGATGTGTCGTCGGGGTCGATGCCCAGGTAGCGTTTCAAGTCACGACAGGCAGTCGCAACGTTGCGGTCGATGGCGACGGCGTCGAGTAACTTTAACAGGTCCGCTTCGGTTCCCTCGGCATGTGCCTTGTCACAGTAATATGGGTAGCGTTGCGAGAGCAGCGTGACGACGCGTTGCTTGATCTGATCAAACTCGATCGTCCCCGCAGATTCTTCCACGGCGACCAACACGGCATCAAACGCCCCCTGTTCGAGCACCGAGGCCAGGGCCGACGGGCTGCCGCGATCGAGCAGGAGTTCCGCGGGTCCCTTGGCGACACCGGGCAGCGAGGCGCTGCGCCACTGTTTGAGGATCCAGGCGGCGCGCTCGGCGACTTCGGGGTCGGCGTTGCGCGCCGCATCCTGCACGGCCTGGCGCGATTGTGTTCGCAACCGCCACATCTGCAGCGTCGCACGTTGACGATCGACGTAACGATCCCGCGCCAGGTTTGCCGGTTGGTCGAGATTCTGGATCGGATCTGACACCCCTGGTTGCATGCCGTCGGCGTCGGTGCGAGAGCGGGCCGGCGATTTATCGGCCAGTGGCGTTTCGGCCGGCAACGTTTGCCCTTGGACCGTCGCGAGCCCCAGGACGGTCACGGAGAGAACGGCGGCCGACAGGGTCCGCGTGCAGGTGGCGACGCGTCCCGGTCGGAGAAACCGATTCGAATTCCGCAAACGCTGGTGTTCCATGTCGACCATTGTTCTCAGTTGAAAGTGAATGAGCCGCGTCGTATGCAGGCCGTTCCGATCCACCGCGGGCGCGGGGTTGCTCTGGTATGATTTGTTCGCATCCATCATAACAGATGGACCCCCGATCTCTCAGGAGATCCTTCCCACCCCGTGTCCGCTTTCTATCGCTGCTAGAGGAATCCCACCATGCGGTCGTTTCGAATCGCGTTTGTTTTGTTTGCCACCGCGACCGTGTCGCTGGACGCCCCTTCCATCGCGACGGCCGACGATCCCGTTTCGTGGCCGCAATGGCGTGGGGGCATGCAAAATGGCGTCGCCGCCGGAGAATCGTATCCGACCAAGTGGGGTGAGAAGTCGGGGATCGCTTGGAAGGCTGATCTGTCGGGACTGGGCGGCAGCACCCCGGTCATCGCCGGTTCCAAGGCCTTTTTGACGGCAGGGACGGACGGCCAAAACACGCTGTTTGCGATCGATGTCCAAAGCGGCCAGACGCTCTGGGGCACGGCCTTGGGCACCGATCGTGGCAACAAGCACCGCAAGGGCGGCGGCAGCAATCCTTCGGCGGTCACCGACGGCAATGCCGTGTACGCCTATTTTCGCAGCGGCGATTTGGCCTGCGTCGACATGGACGGAAACGTGCGTTGGCAGGTCAATTTGCAGGACGAATTCGGCGAAGACACCCTGTGGTGGGACCTGGGTTCCAGCCCCACGTTGATCAACGATTTGGTCGTCGTCGCGGTCATGCAGACCGGCCCCAGTTATCTGGTCGCGTACGACCGCTCGACCGGCGACTTGGCCTGGAAGGTCGATCGCCAGCTTGGAGCCCCAGAGGAGGCGGCACAAAGTTACGCGACTCCGATCGCCATGGAAGACCGCAATCTGATCGCGGTGATGGGCGCCGACCATTTGACGATTCACTCGGCCAGCGACGGTCGCGAACTCGGGCGGGTCGGCGGATTTAATCCCGACCAAGAGAAATTCTTTCGATCGATCGCATCCCCCGCGGTCCAAGGGGACCTGATCGTTTGCCCCTACTCGCGCGGCGCGAGCGTGACGACCTGCCGGATCAGCGACGTGATTGACGGCAAGGGACGCGACAGCATCGTGTGGCACCGCGACGACCTCGGCAGCGACGTGCCGACGCCGGCGATCGATGGCGACCGCGTCTACTTTGCCGGCGACGGCAAGGCGTCCAAGGGCACCGTGTCAGCGGTCGAGCTGGAAACCGGAAAGACCTTGTGGACCGTGCAGCTGCCCAAATCTCGCATCGGGTTTAGCAGTTCACCCTTGGTCGCCGGAAATCACTTGTACGTCACCGGCGAAGATGCAACGACCTACGTGATCGGACCGCTGGATTCCGACACCCCCGACGTCGTCCAAACCAACCGGGTGGCAGACGAGGAGCCCTACACCGTTGCCAGCCCCGTGCCGGTCGACGGCGGGCTGCTGCAACGCACCCGCCACGCGCTGTACCGCATCGGCGAGTGATCGCGGCGCCGGAGTACGACGTCCTTTCGAGGTCGTCGCGCAGTGTCCCACGGGCGACGGCCCGGAAGGGCCATCGTACAAATAGCCCCATGAGCGACAGCCCGGAAGGGCTGTCGTACAAATCGAAGCCTATCCCACGGTCGCCTCGCGTTGGCGGGCGGCTTCATAGAGAAACACGGCGGCGGAGACCGAGGCGTTCAGGCTGTCGACGTCCCCCGCCATCGGGATCCGAATCGCATCGATGGCCGTCTGCGGGTCGCTCTGCCAGTGAGCCCCAAGCCCGAACGCTTCGCTGCCGATGACGATCGCCACGGGCCCGGTCAAATCCGCTTGCCACAACGGACGCGAGGATTCGACGCGGGCGGCACAGATCCCGTAGCCGTGCCGGACCAACCATGACCTGGCATCCGCTTCGTCGGCCGCAGCCGAAGGCACCGAAAAGACCGCGCCCAAACTGTTGCGAATCGCATTGGGATTGAAGCGGTCGGCCGCGGCCGGGCACAGGATCACGGCGTCGGCACCGGCGGCATCGGCACATCGAAACGCGGCACCGATGTTGCCCGGTTTTTCGATCTGGTCGAGCACCAGGATCAATCCGGATTCGGGCACGCGTAATTCCGACAGACCCCACGGCGGCGCCGCGAACTCGGCAACCACGCCACGCTCGGATTGGCCGTAAGCGATTTTCTGCATCACCGCAGCGCTGACGTCGACCAAGGACTGTCCCGCCGCGTCGATGACGAATCGCCGGGCGTCGGACTGCGGACCGATGGAGCGACCAGTATCCCCAGTGTCCTCGGCTGCGGTCGCATCACCGCTGTCGGCAACCGCGTAAATCCCCAGTGGATCCAGCCCCGCCTGGATCGCCCGCTGCGTCTCACGCCAACCATCGACCAGGATGTGGCCGGTTTTTCGCCGGGCGCGATTGTCACGCATTTTGACCAGACGTTTGACGGTCGGATTACGAAGGCTGGTCAGCAAGGGTCACGCTCGGGGGCGGTGGGGCAGAGGGGGAACAAAGAAACACGGCCTGTATCGGGCGAAACAGCCTGAATCGAACGAATTGACGCGGGCATCCGGGTGTGCCAACGCGCGCCGCGAAGATACTATCACGGATCCCCCGCGACGACAGGGCAAGCTGCCGGCGGCCCAAGATCGGCTACGACCAACCGGATGGATGATGAACGATTCAACAACGACCACGTCAACCGCGACCACCTCGGCCGCAATCCAATGCGCGCCGGTGCAGAGCTGGTCGGACCGCCGAGCGTTTTTGAAACTCGAGCGCGAGTTGTACAAGGGCGACCCCAACTGGGTCACGCCGCTGTGGAGCGAACGAAAACAGCTCTGCGGGTTCGGATCACATCCGTTCTACAACGATGCGGACAGCCGCGCCTTTCTGGCCCGAAAAAACGGCCGCGTCGTCGGACGGGTCGTCGCCATCGTCAACCACGCCCACAACCGGCATCACAACGAACAACGGGGGTTTTTTGGGTTCTTTGAGTGCATCGATGATGCGGATGTCAGCCGCGGCTTGTTTGATGCGGCCGCCGACTGGTTGCGCGAACAAGGCATGACCGACGTCCGCGGCCCGGTCAACCCGAGCCTGAATTACGAAGTCGGTTTGCTGGTCGACGGCTTCGACACGCCGCCCACGTTCTTGATCCCCTACAACCACGCCTACTACGGCGACTTGATCGAAGCTTGCGGTTTTGAAAAGTGCCAGGACGTGTTTTGCTATGACGCAACGATCGACCAGCTGGCGACCGTCGACCCCAAGTTGAAGTTTGTCATCGAAGAATCCACCCGACGATTCAAGGTCACCTGTCGCCCCATCGATCGCTCTCGATTCGACGAAGACGTCCAAGCCTTTCTGCGGATCTACAACGAATCGCTGCAGCGGACCTGGGGCTATGTGCCGATGAGTCACGAGGAGTTGGTGCACCAATCCAAGCAGTTGAAATTGCTGATCGTGCCGGAGCTGACGAGCATCGCAGAGATCGACGGCGAGCCCGTCGGGGCGGGGTTCGGATTGCTGGATTTCAACCAGCTGCTGATCAAGATGAACGGCCACTTGCTGCCCTTCGGATGGCTGAAACTGTGGCTGGGGAAACGCAAGATCGACCGTCTGAGACTGGTCAGCACAAACGTCCTGCCCAAATACCAGAGCTGGGGGCTGGGGCTGGTGACGCTGGCCCGGATCCTGCCCGATGCGATCGAATTTGGGATCCGGACCGGCGAATTCTCGTGGGTGCTGGAAAGCAACCGGCTCTCGCGAGGGACGATCGAACGTGGCGGGGCAAAAAAAATGAAGACCCAACGGATTTACGACCGCAAACTCTGACGCGTCACGGTCCGATCGTCCACGCGGGGGCGAGCGAATTCGCCCCACGTCTAGCCATCGCGTCGACGACAAATCATACTCGCGGCTCGATTTGTCCCTTCTGCCCACTTCTCCTCGATGCCACACCCGTCGTCTGCTATGCCACGCGAAACCGTCGTGATCACCGGGGTTGGAATCGTCAGCGCGATCGGGATCGGACAACAGGATTACTTCGACGCTCTGCTGGAAGGGCGAACCGCGGTCCGATCGCTGGCCGACCGAACCGACGGCGAAGCGAAGCCGGCCCCGGACGAAACGATCGACGGGGTCTGGATCGGCGCCCCGATCATCGATTTCCAAGCCAAGCAATACGTCAAGCCGCGCAAGGCACTCAAGGTGATGTGCCGCGAAATCCAAACCGCGTTCGCTTCGGCCCAATTGGCCATCGAGCACGCGGGGCTGGCCGATTCCATCCCGGCATCCGACTCCGGCGCCGTCCCCCCAGAGCGGCTCGGTGCGGTCTTCGGGAGCGAGATTTTCTTCAACCCGCCCGATGAACTGGCCGACGCGATGCGCGGCTGCATCGACGAATCGGGACAGTTTCATCCGGAACGCTTCGGAGTATCGGCCCAGCGCGAGGTGATGCCGCTGTGGATGTTGAAGTACCTGCCCAACATGCCGGCCTGCCAAGTCGGGATTTCGATCAATTCTCAAGGCCCCAACAATTCGCTGGTCTTGGGTGATGTTTCCGGCCCGGCGGCCCTGCTGGAGGCCGAATCGTATTTGAATCGTGGCATCGCCGACGTTGTCCTGGTCGGTGCCACGGGAACGCGGATCGGGTCCACACGGATGCTGTACCACCGCGATTTGCCGGTCCCCGAGCGAGGCGATCTGCCGATCGAAGACCTGTCGCGCCCGCACGATCCCGATGCCCCCGGCGTGGTCGGAGGCGAAGGTGCGGGATCGCTGGTCGTGGAAACCCGCCGGCACGCCGAGCAACGTGGGGCCAACATCTTGGCCACCGTGCTGGCGGCGGCGTCGCGGTTCAGCCCCACCGCTGCGATTCGCAGCGGCTACCGAGAACCGGAGCCGAACACACCCCATTCGCGACAGGCTTCCACCGCGATTCAAATGGCGATCCAGGCGGTACTGCAGCAGTCCGGATTGACATCTGACCAGATCGGTCTGGTCGTCAGCCATGCGATCGGTGACCGGCAAGTCGATGCCGGTGAGGCGACCGCGCTGGCCGAATCCGGAGTGACTTGCCCGGTGGTTGCGGTGTCCGCGGCACTGGGGCATACCGGTGCGGCATCGGGCGTGATCGAGCTGGCGACCGGAGCATTGTCGCTGGCCAAAAAGACGATCCCGCCAACACGTCACGGCGGCACGCATCCGGGGATCACATTCGCCGAAGCCCCCGAACCACTGAAATCGCCTTACGTGCTGTGCTTGTCGCACACCACCGACGGCAGCGCGATGGCGGTGCTGCTGGGCTGAGCCGCAGGGGCGACAAAGCCGTAGTGGAGGACGCGAGGAGTCCTCGCAGCTTGCGATCCGAATGGACTCGTCGCCTCGTCCACTACTCGAAAACCAAGCTGCAGTAGAAAATGAGTGAGAGTGCTGGGACTTGAACCCAGGACCATTCGATTAAAAGTCGAATGCTCTACCGACTGAGCTACACTCTCATCGCGACGTGGGGGTGTAGCCCGCGTCTTCCTCGTTGACCGCACAACCGCCAATGGATTTAACGGCCAACGAAACATTTTTTTGGAGCCTCATGAAGTGAGGCTCTCAAGCGGAGCGGACAGGATTTGAACCTGCGGAACGGTTTGACCCGTTCACCGATTTAGCAAACCGGCGCTTTCGACCACTCAGCCACCGCTCCGTACCCACCGTTTTTCGGTGACTCGGTGGGTCTTTCTTGAGGCGAGATTGTGTGGGATAGATCAAATCTTGGCAACCCATCGTTTTGCTTTCTCCGGCCGGAAATAATAGAGATTCAATCCGCAGCCGGGGTTCGGGTGTTTTGCCGCGGTGTTTTTCGATTCCGATCGGGTTGCGACGGCCCTATCCTGCTACCACTTTGGCGGCCAACCTCCGCCCCCCCAACTCAACGGGACACTGATGCAACGATGCTGACGACAATCTCTCACCATGCGATGGCGGCGGAATTCTCCGTGATTCTGGCGAAATCGGACGCGCACCTGGTCGAACCGGCGCTCGAAGCCCTGGAGTTGCTGGACGGAATCGAGGCCGATTTGACGGTTTACCAGGACGACAGCGAAATCTCGCGGATCAACGCCGCGGCGAGCGATCATCCGGTCCCGGTCTCCGAGCACACGTATCGCCTGTTGCGACGATCGATGGACTGGAGTGAAAAGACGGCCGGTGCGTTTGACGTGACCGCCGGGCCGCTGGTTCGCGTCTGGGGCTTCACCCAGCGCCGCGGGCGAAAACCGACGACCGCGGAAGTCCGCGACGCCGCCGCCAAGGTGGGCTACCGCCACGTCATACTCGACGACGATCGCCGCTCGGTCGCCTTCGAATTGCCGGGCATGGAGATCAACCTGGGGGCGATCGGCAAAGGGTTCGCGCTGGACGAGTTGGCCGACACCCTGACGGCGCGGGGGCTGAGCAATTTTCTGATTCACGGCGGCGGCAGCAGCGTGATCGCGCGCGGGGATCAGATCGCCGACGGCAGTCAGGACTCCGGCAGTCAGGACTCCGGCAGTCAGGGCTGGGCCGTGGGCATCTCGCACCCGACCAAACCCAAGCTGCGGTTGGCCGGCATCCGATTGCACAACGAGGCGCTTTCGACCAGCGGTTCAGGAAAACAGTTCTTTCACCATCGCGGCCGACGTTATGGCCACGTGATCGATCCCCGCAGCGGTTTCCCGGCCGGAGACTTGCTGTCATTGACGGCCATTGCCAGCAATGCCACCGATGCTGAAGCGTGCAGCACGGCGTTTTTTGTCTGCGGCATCGATGCGATCCGAGCCGCGGTGGCGACCGATGAAACGCTGCCACGGATGATCGGCGTCCGCGCGAAAATCCGCCAGGACAGCGTGGAAGTCTTGCCTTTCGCGGATTTCGAGTGGGTCGACCCGCCGCTCGATGAAGCATCGATCTAGAAATCAGTCTGGACGTCGAAAGTGTCGGAATCTTAGAAGGCAGACAAGAGAGTCAAGACGGGCGTGATGCGATGCCGATGTAGCGATCGTGTCGCCCCGGCAGCGTTCCCCCTTTTCCGATCAAGAACGGATTCGACAATATGAATATGAATTTCTTTCAGTGGCTTCGCGATGGCGTGCGTCAGTCGGTCGTGCTGGGCGTCAGCGACGCGGTCGAGCAAATCGGTCTGCCCGAGACGGACCAGGAAGTCCAACCGACCCTCGCGGCGTTGCTGGGCAATGAATCGGCGACGACGACCACCACGCCACGCCGCAAAACAACCGCCGCCTCGCGGAAACGCTTGGGCAAATCGCTCAAAGACATGAACCCGTCCAAATGATCGGGTGGGGTGTCATTTCACCGGAACGTACACCTCTGTCACCAACTCCTCTGGCGGAGTGTCTTCGGGGCTGTTGGTATAAATCTCCACGCCGGGCAAGGATGGATTGACCTTGTGCTTGCCGGCGCGCAGGTTCTGATACGCCGCCGCCCACGCGTTTCCGATGTGGTCGTAGCGACCGGTATGGGTGACGTGCATCGCACGAAATCGGGGAATGGATCGGGCGACCAGACCGGGCGGCACCGGCGTGCCTTCGGGAACGGCCATTCCGCTGAAATACGATAACGATTGTGTTTTGATGTTCATGTCGTCATAGACGGACATCCAGCGGCCATCGCTCGCAACACCGGCCTGGGACAGGCTGGATTGAACCTGCTGGATCGTTTCTTCCATCGATGGACCGATGTCCGCCAAGGTCGTGCCGGCCGACCGCCCCAGCAGGAAGCAGGGCTGCGATTCTTCGATCCCATTGACGGTCGTCGTTGACGCGACGCTGCCCGTTTCGACCATCTCCTTGAACATCCGCAAGCCGCGGTCGAAATCCATGTTCATCAGCGACACCATCATCGATTTCATCCAGAACAAGAAGAACGGCAGCTTGCCGGTCATGTCCCAGCGAACCAGCGTCACTTCCCGACCGTCTTCATCGCGGCTTTTTTTGACTTCGAAATCCACCTTGGATTCGGATTTCCAAGGGCGAGTGAAGCGCAAGTCGGCGTGCATCGTGCCGATCGATTGGACCGACGAGGGCGGGTTGAGCTCCCGATGCTGCATCTGGCCGGCTCCCACCACCGGACCGTCCCAGCTGTAACCGCCGCCGACCGCCGTCGGGTCGCCGTTGAGCGTGAACGTCGCGTTTTCGTCGGCCAGCAACCATGGGGACCACGTTTTCCAGGTCGCAAAATCGGTCAGCTTGGCAAACACGGTTTCGGGATCAGAGTGGACCGGGATGGTTCGTGAGACGGTGAACGCGGGCATGGCTGGAACTCTTGGGGCGCGCTGGGCGAATGGTCACGACGGACGTCAGTTTAACATGCCGGGTTCTGGGTGATTGGGGCGTGGCCGGCGGGAGGACAAACGGCCGAGGCAATAAGGCGGGGGCAAAACAATGGGAGGCAGAATGATTCGGGGCAGAATGATGGGGGAGCGGCGGGGACTGCGGCACGATGAGGGTAGCGACGCTCGCCAGAGCGTGGACGACACGACGGCACCACCTTCTGGCGAAGGTAGCTGCGGTTGACCGGAAACGCAGTGCAGTCAGGAGGCGGGGCGATTGCGGCGGTTCCTGAACCACTCGGCAAACCGCGTCCAGACCTTTTTGGGCATCCGGCCGGTGATCAGCGCTTCGGTCCAGGTTTCCCGGGTGGAATCGAAGTTGTGCCAGGCGGCTTCCAGGTAGGGTTCGGATGAAGCGGAAAGAGTTTCGTAGAATCCTTTTTCACTGATCGCGGTCAGCGCGTCGCCGTAGTGGGAAAAGAAATGCTCGTCGACCAAACTTCCGGCGACGCGAACGGTCGACAAAGCGCCGCGGGTGGAAAGCGAAAGCCGATCGATGGCGAACATCGTCATGGTCGTGCTGACGTCCCAGATGCCGACATGCGCTTTGCCGGCGGCGTCTTCCATTTCGTTCCAAATCCGTTTGATCTCGCTTTGCGGAATCAACTTTCGCGGGTCCACATTCTGAATCTCGCGGGTGAGCTGCGAGATCGTTTCTGTCATCGCCTCCACACTCATCGGCGGTGCGTTGGCTGCCGTCGAGGCTCTCGCGCCGGTTTTTTCGAGCGCATCGACCAGGTCGGAGACGTGATCGATGCTGGAGGTTTCATCAATGATCCCCTCTCGCTTGAGTTCTTCACTGAGCCGTTTCAGGTAGTGGCTCGATCCGTAGGCGACGTCGTTGAAGACGGCCAGGACCGTGATCGGGGACAGGTGCAGGGTCGCCGCGCCGGCCAGGTCCAGCAGCCCACCGACGGCTTTCTGCGCCAACTGGGCTTCCTCGGCATCCGCGGCGGCGGCGTTGGGGTTTTCGACGCCGCCGACGTCGTGAATCATCATGTCGAGTGCTTGCTGGACGAACGCCGAATAGGTCTTGGAGGAACGGAACGCGGCCGGGATCAACCAACCGGCCGTCTCGTTGACCAATCCGCCGACCACCGCCGACGCGCTCCGCGCCGTACGCTCGGGCAGCGACAGTCCGTATGTCAACGTCCCCAACAGCGATCCGGATTCGACGGCCACTGGCACCGTTGCGTTGCCGCCGTTTTCTGGGGCGACGTTATCCGCGGCAGCGTCATCCGCGACGGGGCTATCTGGGACAGAAAGATGCTTCGGGTGGGTCATCGGTCGGCGTGCGGTGAAGTGGTCTAAGGTACCACGACACCTGCGACAAGCCGGATCAGCGGTACATCTTCGGTTGAAATGATTTTACCGATCGCTGCACATCGCGATCCGATGGGCAGGTCGAGTTCGGTGGGCAATTGGACGTCCAATCGAGTCCCATCGCTGAGTTCAAAATACGTTGTCTTGTCCCCCGTTTTCAGCTTTCCGATCAATAACATCCCGTCGGTTTGCCGTCGCCCCCAGTCGATCCATTCACCGCACAACGGTTCGAGTTGTTCAAGCGCCGCTGACGAGGCCAACGAACCCAGCAACCGCGTCACACACGGGCTCTCCCCGGCGAGTTCCGAGCTGCCGATCTGGGCGACGGCTCGATAGGCACGCAATCGCGCCACAACGTCGTCACGCGTCGACTCGGCTGCCGATCGACCGGACTGCAAGCGCCCGATCAACGCGTCCGCCCGCTCACACCCGCTGATCAACTCGGGGGTGTCGCCTCGTGAGGCCGCGCGTTCGGCACGGTCGGGTTCATCGACAGTCGGTTGATGGGTCTCCGATTCCGCAACCGCAGACTCGGCAACCGCAGACTCGGCAACCTCAGACTCGGCAACCTCAGGCGCGGCGACTTCAGGCGCGGGCGTATCCACTTGGGGAACATCAGCATCGGGGGTATCCGTTTCAGGGACAACGGGTTCAGGGACAACGGGTTCAGGGACGCTGCGTTCAGGGGCTGAGAACGGCGGCGACTCGGGCGCATGATCTGCCGCTATTTCGGGCGTTGGAAGGTTGTTTTTTGGGCGCTCCGATTCGGCAGCATCGGGACCGGAAACACTCAACTCGGCAACACCGGACTCGGGTGGAACGAATGCGGGCTCGGAGTCCGTCGGCTGGATGACCGATTCGGCGCTCGTCTGCAAAATGGCATCCGCCGATGGCGGTTCCTGTGGGAAAGAGAGCGTTGCACTGTTGAGCAGCGCCGCTTCTCGCTCGCGCGAATCTTGTGGCGGTTGACGGTTGCGTTCCTCCCACTGTTGCTTCGCTCGCATCGCGATAGTCAATGCCGAGGGCTGATCGGACTCGGCGTCAGACTGTTCGGCGAGCGCCTCGCCGGTTTGCTTCAGGTCCTCAAGCATTTGATCGATGCCCATATCGCCGTGTTCCGACTGGTCGTCCACATCGCGGTCGGGATCAAACAGACCGGCGACGATGTCCTGGGGAGTCATCGGATCACTGTCCTGATCGCCCGTTTCGTCAGGCTCCCGCCGGCCGCCTGGCGCCGCGCTGGCCGGTTCGTCGTCGCCATTCGAACCGGAATCGACGAGCACGCGACCGACCGGAGGACGCACGGCAGGCGAGGTTTTTTCGGGCGATCGCTGATTCTTATTGACAGTCGATTGTGACGCCGAGGCGACTTTCTCGTCAGACCGGCCCAATATCCCCAGCCCGAAGTTGAACCCCGAAACGTACAGGATCGCAGCAATGATCGGCAACGCGATCAGCGTCGGCGAAGCAATCTTCAACAACCGGATCGAATCTCGCTGCCGACGCCCCCACTGGTGACGCTCGTAATACGATCGGTCGTCGTCGACCAGAGGAACCTTCCTAGCCGCCGCTTGATCGCCGAACTCATCGGTCGCATTGAACTCCTCTTCGTCATGATCACCAAAGACATCGGCGTCGGAGATCGGATCCTGCGGCTCCCAAGCTTCGGGCGACTCGCAGGGAAGCTCGGTCGGGTCCAACGAAGGTGACTTTCGCGTCTGTTCGACCGCGAACGCATCCTCGCCGATGCCGACCTGGGAGATCCCAGAATGCGACGGCGATTCGTCGAATTCGATTTCGGCATCCAAATCGATCTCGACGTCAGGATCCGCCTCAGCCTCCGGATCGACTTCCGCGGCTCCGATCGCTGGTTCGCCGTCCACCAACGGCGTCTGGGCCTCGGCAAGTGCTGGGTCACTGGCTGCGACTGGGTCACTGGCTGCGACAGGGTCACTGGCTGCGACAGGGTCACTGTGAACGGAATTCTCCAGCCCTGTCACATTGACGACAGTCCCGTCGGAGCGCAACACGGTCGCCAGCGGTGGAAGCTGCTCCAGCCAGCGTTCGGCAGCCACTGTCTGGCGACACGACGGACACTGAACCGAACTGTCAGCGGGCAGTACAGCGGCCGGCAAACGAGCGAGCTGGCCACAGCGGGGACAAGAAACGACGGTCATTGAGAGCTCGGGAGAAGATTGGCGACACCAGATTCTAACCCGATCGTCGACAATTCCCAGCGCCGAGCGACCCGAAGGAGTAGGCGTGCCCCCCAATGCGCACCACCAGTGCACCGCGACGGCTCCGAGAGTCGCCGTGTTCTCCGAACTCGGCGCACGCGAAAACGCGTAGCGTTGCCCCGCGCCGACCTCGGAGAGGACGGCGACTGTCCAACCCAACCGAAAACGAGTCGTGGTGGACCGCTAACTGCGGCCGATCCGTTTCACGATGGACCGCGTCGAAAATACCACGGCGGCAGCCCCCACCAAAGCGAACACGCCCCAGACGGCCCCACCGGACCGGGGCCGGTCCAGATCCCGCGCCGCCGGCTGCCCCGTTTGTTCGTCCACTTGATGGTGATCCGGGCGCCCCGGCGGAATGAGCAGCGGTTCTGCGGCCTCAGACGTGGCCGCGTCGGAAACCACGACCTGGGCACCGAGAATCTGCTGCCAATCGACGTCCAGCAGCAGGTCCATGCCGGGATTGAGCGCTTTAACGCTGCAGCTGCATTCACCGAACAGATAGTTGCACGCGGTGACGACGGAGTGTTCGCCGAACGACGGCGCCGAGAGTGGTTCGATCATTCGCCCTCGTCCGAACACGGGAATCATGCACGGCATCGCGACCGAATCGGCAATCCCGTTGACGATGGCACGGAAGGCCAATTCGTCATGGTCATCGGGCGACAAGACGGCGATGGTAAAGTTCACTTGAAGCGGGATGTCACAGCGCAGCACGTCGTCCATCGATGCGCTGGGATCATCCTTCAACACCGCGCCGGCATCCTTTCGTCGGATCACGCCTTCGGGCAACGCCACGGTCTTCTCCGCCAATTCCAGAGCGGCCGAAAGCTCGGCATAGAATTTGGCGTTCTGCTGGTCGTCTTCGCCTTCGACAAAAACCCAAACGGCCGAGACGCCACGGCACAGGTCTTCCGCGATTTGTTTCCGCAGCGGCGACTGCCTCCAACGGACCACGTTCTCGCTCGTCAACTCGCCCGACCAGCACAACTGTCGCGTCGGCGCACCACGCTCCGGATAGAACACCTGCAACAGCGGAACCTCTTCCGTGCTCTCCAAACCTTCGACCGACCACAACTCCGCTTCGGACAACGTTGACAGATCGACGACGTCGACCTCCACGTTGGCCGACGATTGATCGAGCGACTTCAATGCGTCCAGCGCTGCTTTCGTCTCGCTATCGTCGGGTTGACCATCGATGATCGCGACCATGGCGTAATTGTCGGCGGGCCAACGTTCCAGTGCATAGCGGAACACAGGCACCTTGCACGCATGCAACTCCGGTGACGAAACCAGACATCCGAGCAGCAAACCGACCGGGAGTAGAAAGACGCGTCTCATTCGGCCGACTCAAAAGCGTAGATGTGCCCCCGTCCCGTGCTGACGAACAATCGTCCCGCCGCAACGGCCAAACCATGTGCGACTCCCTCCACATCATGTTTCCAACGCAACTCGCCCGTCGCTGCGGAAAAGGCGCGGACTTCGTTGTCCAGTCCGACAATGACGGCGTCTGCTGTCTTGATCAACCCACTGGGCGCGGGACAGTCGACCTGCCATTTCCATGCCTGGTCTTGCTGTTTTTGGGCGGCGTCATACGCCACCTTGGCTTTCTGTTTGATCGCGGTGTCGGTGATCTTGTCGTCGCTGAAGATTGCGTAATGCTTTGCCGCTTCGATCTGTGCCTGGACATAGCTGGATCGGACCAGCATCCGGAGCGTGCCTCCGCTGGGGATCCAGGCATGGTCGCCGTCGACCAGGATGCGATTGGTGCCGCTGAACGTTGCCAAACGCTGGCGACTGCGGCCGTCGGCGATCCGCATCTGGCTGTCGGTTTCCTTTTGGTGTTGAGGCCCGGCCAAAAGCATTTCATCTTCGGTCAAGACACAGAACACGCCGCCTGCTTCACCGATCGCACCGAGATTTTTTCCGTCACCAAGATCAAACGACAGCGGTGCGGCGCGGCCTTGGGGGACATAAATCCTGTCGTGCGACGCCAGCAACGCCCCCTGCAGCGTGACACCTTCGGCCACCGTCTGGAAACAATCGTCGCGCTCGACGCTGCCGTCGCTGCAATCGACTTTCCACAGGTACGAATCATTCCAGGGGACCAGTGACGCCCCGAAGATCGCTTTGCCGTCTTGAACGAGGACTCCCGTGCGAACAGGCCACATCGAAATGATCTTTCGGTTGCTGGTCACCATGCGGTTGGCCGGCGACGCGCAACGTTTCCAAATCAATTCACCGGTCTGCCGGTCACAACAATACACAAACCCATCGTCCGATCCAAAATACGCCCTGCCGCGATCGATCGTCGGCGGAAAACGCACCGCGGAATTGGTGAAGTGCACCCAGCGTTCGGTTCCGCCGGACGCATCCAGGGCGTGCACCGCGTCATCGACCGACGAACCGAAGTACACCAGATCGTCCGCCGCAGTGACAAAAAAGCAGGGATCAAAATTCCGCATCGATTGCAAGCCGCTATTGCCGGAGTACGCGTCCCATTTGGCGGGACCAGTCCAAGCGGTTTGCGGAGCTTGCGGGGAACGTCGGACCCAGGATTGCCGCAGCGGAAACGCCAGCGACTCACTCGTGACACCGCTGCGCCGGACATCGTGTCGATAGGTCGGCCAATTTTCCGCCGACGCCGTTTCGGTGGACAAGGAAACCGCGGTGATCACCAGTGCGATCAGACAAATTCGAAAGCCGTTCATTTGAAGTCTCCGTGCTCAACCACCGGTGCGAATCCGATCGAGGTTTCCATCCAGCCGCCGCACGAGCAACCGCCGCCGCCTTCGGGCGAAAACAGCATCCCTTGGGCCGGGATCGTGCTCAGCCAGCAACTCGGCCGCAGCCGTGCGAACTCGCTGGTGCTATCGTTTTCGAGAGACCAAAGCGTCAAGGGGCCCGTCCCGCCACGGTAAATAACCGAGTTGCCGGCACCGATCGGCGTGGCACACCCGCGTCGCTTGCCGAGCGTCCCCGACTTAAAAATGCTGCCATCGGATGCGTCCAAGATGTGGGGCTGGACCATCAGTTTTCCATTCATCAAAACGGCATGCTGGACGTGTGCGCCGTGGTGGTCTTCGGGCCAGTCGACTGATTGATCCCAGCGCGTCCGGCCGCCGTTGGCGTCCAGTGACAAAAAGTGAAACTGTCTTTTGCCCGAGGTTTGCAAAACAAACTGCTGGTCGTCGGCGATCCCGAAGCTGATGATCGCCTCGTGATTTTGGGGCGGAACCTTGGATTTCCACAACTGTTTTCCGCTGTGCAAATCCAGGCAGACGACCGACGCGGCGTGCCAGATCTTGGAATTGACCAGCTTTCCCGTCTCGGAATCTTGTAGCGACGGGTCGTCGACTTGGACGAAGTAAACATGATCGCCCTGGATCGTGATCGTCGAATGAACGATCGCATCGGCGTGGTGTTCCCACTGGATGCTGCCATAGTCTTTGTCATAGGCGGCGATGGAGTTTCCACAGACCTTGGCGGTCGCGGCATCGTCTTTGCCGTCGTACCAAGCGGCCTTGTCCCAAAACGTGGAATACGCGCTGCCCTGTTTGACGGCCGTTCCGACGACAAGGTTCTCGGTGACAGCAACATACCCCCATTCGCAATCGTCTTGGTGTTCGCTTGGAAGCAGCATCGTGCGATTCATTTCACCGGTTGCCGCATCGATCACCCACAGCCGATCTTTGACTGCGGCATAGACGTTCGACTCATCGGCACACCAATTGGCAGAATCACGCGGGATGTTCACGCGACGCAGGTCGGGAATCTCCAGCGACCACAGGACAGCGCCGTTGAACGCATCGACGGCGATCATGCGGTTCATGCCTTGATGAAACAGCCGGCCGCCGACGGCCAGCGGAGCCGGCATGCGCGGGTTGCGGTCGATACCGAAATCCGCGCCGGGTTTGCCGATCCATTTCACTTCCAGGTCGGCGGTGTTGTCCACTCCGCCTAACCTCTCGCCAGAATAAGACGCGTTTGCCGCCGATCCGTACTGGTGTCCCCAGGCGGCCAGATCGGGCTGCTCGGCTCGGCGGCCGATCATCACATCGGGCCGAAGCCGCTGCCATGTGAATCCATCCGGCTGAGCGACCCCGCCGAGTTTGACGACTTGGCCGAGCGGTGCCAGACGCGCGATCGCAGCGTCAAAATCTTCTTCGCGGACGATCACCAAATTGGCGAACGTCGACGGCAGATCCGACGCTTGTTGGACGGTCAGCCGGGTTCCATACTTGCCCTCGGCGTACCAGCGGCGGCGAAGCGTTTCTTGAGTGTTCGGGTTCCGCGTCGACAGCACGACGGTCATCGAAGTCCCGGCGGCGACCGATTCGGCCCAACTCGGATCGACGCCCTCGACGACCACCGCATAACCTCCCAATTGCCGCAGGTGTGCAAGCACACTTTGACAACCATCGACCGATTCCGACGCCTGGATCGGCGACGGCGTGTAGTTCATGTGGCCTTCGAGCTGATAGATCTCGCTGAACAGCCGTTTGCCCTGCTGGCGAACTCCGAATCGATACCAGTAGTCCTGGCCGAATTGAAGGTTGTCGATGACGACTCGGTGGTACGTGCCGACCGATTCGGATTGGACCACGCTGCCAAGTTTTCTCGTTGGGCCGTAGGCGAGTGCCGCAGGTCCCGCGATGTTCGCCTGCCAGCAAAACTCCGCCGACGTCGGCGTAAGAAACCGAACGCTGGGGCTGACGTCAAGTGGCGTCGGCTTCGCCGGCGCTGTACCAACCGTCGTTTCAGCGTTAATCGATGGTGCCCCCAGCACCACGCCGATTGAAACGATAAAGACGACATCCAAGGAACGCCGAGCGATCCGATCAATGTAGGGTGTGCCCATCAAGTCCGTCCACAGTTTCTACTGACGATTGCAAACAACATAGGTGACGATAACCACAACGCTGTGTCTATCGTATCCGATTGGATTCTCGCCGGATGTGAATCTCACGCTATTGATCATCATTGATTCCGACAAGCCCCTCCAGTTCAAATCGAATCGTGGTTGTATCGATGATGATATGACATTCATCAATTCTTGATCTTCGCCGACGCACAACCTTCGTCCGCATCAAAACAATGTGCCCAACGGTCGGTCGGCATCCGGCACGCAGCGATTCCATCGTCACATTGGCGATACGGCGAAGCAATCGATCATTCAACGACGCAATCCGATTTGGGAATCCCCACCACGTCCAAGCCAATCCCATCTGCCCGCAAAATCATCTCGGGGCTCGTCAAGATTGCCGTTTTGATCCAGGCTTCGAACAATTTCAACCGCCGGATCATTCTGGGCGCGTCGGCCTACAGCCGGATGCACGGCGGTTGGGATTTCCTGTACCCGGCGACGTCGATCAACGGGTTGCAATTCCCCAAGGGCGAGGTTTCGCTGCCCGAGGGCTGGGACGGTGACGGAATCCTGTTCCGTGGCACCAGCGATGCGCTGTGGTCGAAGGTCCAAGACGCGGGCTGCCCTGCCGTCAATGTCTCTTGGCGGGGATTGAATTATGACCAGTCGGTCAGCGTCGTTGCAGACCCGGCAATGTGCGGCGAAATGGTCGCCAGCTACATCGCGTCGAAACAGTTCCAAGTCTTCGGTTACGTCGGGGTTCCGCATTGGCAGGGCTATCCGTCGGTGTTGTTCGATACGATCCAGAATATCCTGGGTCCCGATTTGCTGGTGTTTGAGTTTCCCGACAGGCAAACGTACCGGACCGGCTTGCGTCAAAAACTTTGCCAATGGGTCCAGGAGTTGCCTAAGCCGATCGGAATCGTGACCTGGTCGACCGATCAAGCCAGGATTCTGATTTCCATTTGTTTAAGCCGTGGCATCTCCATTCCCGACGAAGTCTCGATCGTCACCTGCGAGTATGACGAACTGTCCGCGGCACTGGCGCCGATTTCGATTTCCGGCGTGTTTCAAAATCCGAACCAGGTCGGCTTCGAGGCTGCCAAGACACTGCACGGCATCATGTCAGGCCGGTCACCTGCCCCTCCGATCGGTCTGGTTCCGCCGGTCGATGTGATCGAGCGAGAATCGTCCAAAGTGGTTGCGTTTTATGACGTTTTCACTCAAAACTGCATGCGGTTGATCGACCAAAATCTGGCTCAAGGAATCAATGCGACCAAGCTGGCCAGCGAGATGGATGTTTCCAGGCGGACGCTGGAAATCAAACTCGCTCGCACGCTCGACAAATCCCCCTCCGCAGTCATCAACGAATTCAAACTTCGGAAAGCCAAGCGTTTGCTGTCCGATACCAATCTGTTTCTCGACGACATCGCCAGACGAACAGGGTTCTCCTCGCCGTCCGCATTCACACGATTCTTTAAACGCAATTTAGGCTGTGCGCCCAGCAAGTATCGCGCCGTGCATGCCTCGGGAGATTTCGGAGTTGCCTAAAGGCGAGACACCAATGGCGCCTCCAAACCCCGAACTCCCCCTGCCGTTCCCCATTGATCGACAGGAGGGCGTTCAGGTGATTGGAGATAGACCGACGGGCCACAGATCAGCGGCGGCGGCGGCGAATCACAACGGCTGCGGCGCCCATCGCGATCAACGCGGCGGACGAAGGTTCGGGGATGGCGGTGATCACGCTCAGTGTGCGTCCGCCGACGGCGAAACCGCTGATCGCACCGGTTTGATCGTTGACGCCGTTGGAGCCCGCGCTGAAGCTGAGCAAAGACGATCCGGCCGAGTCGGCCGAAACGTCCAGCGTCCCCAAACGGATCGCCGGCTCGGTGGCGGTGAAGCTCACGCCGGTTCCGGCAAAGTTGCCGAACGTGGCGACCTGAGCGTCATCGATCAATAGCCCGGAAGCGGATTGGCCGAGCAAGTCGAACGTGGTGTTGTTCAGCGGCCAGCGACCTCCCAGGTCGTCGAACGCAAGCGCGGTCGAGTTGACAACGCCGGGCGTCGCGGCGGTCAGGTTGAACGACAGGGCACGGATGTTTTGATCTGTCGCACCGATCGCCCAAATCTCCAAGGTCTCGGTGGCACCCAGGTTCATGTTCAATGCGCTGCCGGATTGGGCGTCCGCCAGACTTCGGCCTAAAACGAGTTCAGCGCGACTGAACGCGGGGGTGATCACGAGCATCACCATGGCGAAGAAAACTTTTTTCATGTGATTCATTCCAGTTGAAGGATAACGGTAGTGGACGACGCGAGGAGTCCTTTCGGATTGGCCGCTGCGAGGACTCGTCGCCTCGTCCACTACTCGAGAAACAAGCGGCAGAGAATTAGTTGAAGAGTTCAGCGGCAAAACCGTCGATGTCATCAAAGTTAATGACGCCATCGGCCTTGAAGTCGAAACGCGGGTCGTATCCGGCCGCGCCGAACAGGGCGTTGGAGAAACCGTCGATGTCGGCAAAGTCGACTTTCCCGTCACCGGTTGAATCCCCCATCACGTAGCCCTGAGTTTCCGCTTTGATGCGAACATCATCGACGGCAAACCACCAGTCGTTGCCGGTGTCGATGCAGCCGAAACGGAGCGTCAGCACGTTGCTTTTGGCCGCCGGCAGACTGCTCAGTGCGTCACCGAACAGGTACTGATCGGGACCGGCGAAGGTATTGACCACGTCTTCACCATCGCTGTCGACGTACCCGTTGCTGTTGTTGTCGTTGAACAGATAGGGGAACAACGTGAATTCATAAGTTGGGTCTTCGGGGGCGCCTTCGGACAGATTTAAGCGATCAGAGTCGACATCCAAGATGGTCGTCCACGTCTGTCCGTAGTCGAACGAAACCTGAGCCAACGCGCGCTGCGATGCGAACAAACGTGTTTCCCACAGGAACTCGATTTCGAGCGTCGTGTTGTCATAGCCGCTCATGTCATAGGTTCGCTCGATGAACGAATTGAACTGTGACTCGCCTTCCGGCGTCCCGGGTTCACCCTCCTCTAAAGCGACCAAGTCGTCCTGGTGGGCATCCCCGTCGCACAACAGGATCGTGTTGCGAGCGGGGAAGTTAAAGAAGCCACGCTGCTGATCTCCCTGTTGTTCGAACCAGGACAGCGAGTCGACGGCATTCCAACCCTGAAACGCTCCTTCCTGGCTGGTGCGGTACATCTTCTTGGTCGGGAAGTCGGGGGTGCCGTCGTTGGAAACCGTCCAGTTCGGGATCGTATCGCTGTAATCGGTGCCGTCGGAAGGATCGAACGGTTCGGTGGGACCGTCGTTGGCCGCGTCAAAGGGCAACATCGCCGCCGCGAGTGCGGGGTCTTCAAAGTCGTCCAGCGCGATCACGCCGTCCTGGTCGGCGATGCCGATGTTGTCGACGCAAAACCACCAATCATTACTGGCTCGGATGCAGCCGAACCGCAGGACGACTTCCGTCGCAGTCAGGTCGGCGGTGAAGTCGACCCCGGCGATGAACGTCCCTTGGTTGCCGAGCTCGGTACTGAACGCGCCGCTGTCGACGGTCGAATCGATCGTCAGCAGGTTCTGCCAGGTGCTGCCGGCGTCAAAGGAGATGTCGACCACACCGGTTTGAGTGTCTTCGCAAACAAAGTCATAGTCAAAACTGACCATCAACGATGCCAGATGCTTTCCGGTGACGTCATAGGTCCGCGAGATGTAAGAGTTGTAAAGCGGGTTGTCGGGGCTGCCCAGGTCGGTGTTGCCGCCGTCGTCCGCTTCATCGGGGTCGGCCACCAGGGCAACGTTTCGCCCGGAGTTTCCGAAAAAACAGCGGTCACGTCCGGCCTGTTCGCCTGCGTGACCGATCCATGAGCCGACATCCATCAGCGACCAACCGTCAAACTCACCCGGCATCGTCGAGTTGTCATAGCCGTTGTTGGAATTGTCCAAGCCCCATCCCGAGGGAAAGTCCTTGGTCCAGTCGGTGCCATCAAGAAAGTAGGGAGAACTGTAGTCCAGCGTGAACGGAACCATGTTCAAGCCTTCGAAATCATCGAAAGCGACTTCCATGACTTGCCCGTTTGCAGGCGCGTGCAGAGAACACACACACACTAGCGCAAACAAGGTCGCGTAAATGCTTCGCCTCGGGAGGAAGCTTTTCATCAGTTGATACTCCAAAGTAAGTAAAACGGAAAACCTTCGAGACATTGAATGGTCGAAACGATGAACGGCCGGGATCGATTGCCTGGCGGGGGACTATTCGGGCATCGGGGCTTCATGTTCGGCCCCGTTACGTGTTCCCAAGGCACTGAACAGCTTGGCGTCGATGCTGTCGGAGATCAGCCGGACCGATCCGTCGCCGGCACAGAACTGGGCGCCGCCGGGATGATTGCTGCCGAAGCTCACTTCGTACGCGGCCCACTCGGGCGACGCGTCACTGAAGCGGACATCGTCGGGACGCTTGTAGTTGATCACGACGGCGGTCGAACCACCTTGTTCGGACCAGTCGGTGCCTTCCCAGTTGTCGAAATCATCACCGCCGATGGCCCAGTGGTCCTTGCGGCCGGTGTTCTGGTTCTCTTGTCGCGACGATTCGATGCTGTGGACAAAATCCGGTTCGACTTCGCCGAACATCAACGTGTTGGCCAGACCGTCGGTCACATCGCGGAACTTCGCACCGTCCATGCCGCCTTGGCTGATCCGAGCCTTTTCCGGCGGACGCGTGATGATCATGCCGTCCAGTTCGCTGTGATGCTTCGTCGGCGTCCGGTCAGGTCCCCAGAACGCTCGATTGGGACGTCCCCAGCCGAATGCCGGCTTCCAGTCGTTGGGCTGAATGCCGGTGACAACGCCCAGGTAGTTCGCCGGCTCTCGCTGTGACACGAACCACGGCGGCGAGTAGCAGGAGGCGTCAAAGACCGGACCGTTCATCACCGATGAAGGGCACTTGTAGGCGTCCACGGTGATCTGGCAGGCGGCGATCTGGCGCAGCTCGGGGCTGGATGAATCCAACGCCGCGTCTTCACGTGCGATCGAAGCGGCCCAGTTGACCGAACCGAACGAAAGACGCTCGAACGTCGAGGACTGTTCCAGGTACGGCAGGATGAACGCACTCCAGTGACCACCCTCCTGGGCCTCGCCCAGCATCGGAAGCCCCTTGTGGACCAATTCGAAATTGTGCGTCGCCAAACCGATCTGTTTCAGTTTGTTTGAACAGGTCATGCGGCGACTGGCTTCGCGAGCCGCCTGGACCGCTGGGAGCAACAGACCGACCAGCACGCCGATGATCGCAATCACGACAAGCAGTTCGACTAACGTGAATGCGGACCTGACATGCGCTCGATGGGTATTCATGATTCTTAGGGTCAAGATGACAATGAAATGGTTGAAGACTCAGGATTCCGGCATGGGCTCACTTGGCCGGAATGTCAAAGACAAATTCATTCCCGCCGCCGTCCCCGACCGTAAACTCGACGGGGCTTTCCGAGTCGCTTGAGTAAGGCTCGGGTACGATCTCTTCGGTGATCAGCTTGGGGTTGTCGTCGTGCTTTTCATTCGGATCGAGCGTCTCTTCGCTGCCGACCCCCTTTTGAACCATGCAGGAAAACGAGACGCGATAATTGCCCTCGGCCAGTCCGTCCCCCGCGCTACTTCGCAACGTCAACACGCCCTCGGCGTCGGTTTCACCGACCCCCATGCGGAACTTGTCGACGGGTTCATCCAGCGGACGCATGTAGACGAGCAGCCTTTCGTGGGACTTGCCTCCCAACGTGACTTTCCCGGTCACCTGATGCAGTGTGGGATCGCCACATCCGATCGAGCAGGCGACCGTCAACGAAGCGAACAGGAGAATGATTTTGTTCATGTCGATGGGCAATGATTCGATCCGGCCGTGGTGCGATTTCAGCGTCACCATCAGCGTCACCGTCACCGCGATTTGAAGTCGTTTAGTTGCACGTCGCCTGGGGCGTGGTGCCGGGCGGTGCGGCAGGAAGTAAAGCGACCGGCAGGCGAAAAAAAAAGCGGATTGCGCACTCGGTTGAAGGGATTGCGCAATTGGCAAAGAGACTTCTTAGAACGCACACAGTCGCGTTTGCGTTGTTTGGTTTTTCCGTGAGCGTTGCATGAAGCAAACCACCTAACATGCGGAGAGGCAGGACGAGAAGAGAGTCACGCGTTGAATCGGCGAACGCTAAAGCGTTCGCGATGACATGAGGCGAAAACCTTGGCGGTTTCCGCTACGGGGTGAACTCCAAGATCTTGGTGAAGACGGGATGCACCGCATTGACCGCGTGACGCGTTCTGTACAATCCCCGATCAGGCAGTGATGATGACAACGGATCGCGGTGATCCGAGTTTGATACTGATTGGCGTCTGACTGAGTGTTGGTGTGGATAGCGATAACAAGTACGACCTGATTGTGGTTGGCGCAGGTGTTTTAGGAACCTTCCACGCCTACGAGGCGTTGCGGCGAGGCAAACGCGTGCTGCTGGTCGACAAGAACTCACGGCCGGTTGGGGCAACGGTCCGCAACTTCGGACAGGTCGTCCCTTCCGGAATGGACACGGCGTGGCAACGCTTGGGACGCGACAGCTTGGACATTTACAAATCGATCCAAGCGGAGTTTGACCTGTCGGTCCGACATGAAGGAAGCATTTATTTGGCGTCCGACGCGGAGGAAACCGCGTTGATCGAAGAACTGCACGCGATCAACCGCTGTGACGGCTATCACTCTCAATTGTGGACCAAGCAGCAATGCAAATCGCGTTACCCGCTACTGTGCGACTCGTACTGCCGGGCCGGACTGTTCTTTCCCGACGAAGTTTCCGTCGACCCACGCAAGATGGTGCTTCGCCTGCACGACTACCTGCGTGAACAACTCGGATTGACGATCGCGATGTCGACCTGCGTTCAACGGCTTGATCGATCTTCGTCGGACTCCGTGACTGCACACTGCACCGATGGACGAACCTTTCAAAGCGAAAAGGCGATCGTCTGCTCGGGCGTCGAGTTCGGAATACTGTTCCCCGAATTGTTCCAATGCGATGAAATCGAAACGGTCAAATTGCAAATGGTCATGCTGGCCGCACAGTCACCGGGGGCGTTGCCTGGCAACGTGCTGACCGGGCATTCGATCCGCCGCTATGAAAGCTTCGCCGCTTGCCCTTCGTATCACTCCATCAAAGAACGCGAAGACCCCGATAGCTTGTGGAGAAAGTGGGGCGTTCATATCTTGTTCAAACAAGAAGTCGACGGGCACATCATCCTGGGCGATTCACACGAATATGCCCCGACATCGCGGGCCGACGAATTGAGTTTTGACTTGCAGATGCCGATCAACCGGTTTTTTGTTTCGCAAGCACAACAGATCATGGGGCTGGCCAACTGGGACATCCAGCGCACTTGGGCCGGCATGTACTGTCAATCCAAACATCCCTCGGGAATCTTCCAACGCACGTTGGACGATGACATCCACATTGCAACCGCGATCGGCGGCAAAGGGATGACCGGCAGCGCGGGATTCGCCAAACAACATTTAAAGGAAATCTACGGTGATTGAATTGGTCGTCTTTGACATGGCGGGCACAACGGTCGACGAGGACAACGTCGTCTACAAGACCGTTCGGGCCGCGATTAATGCCGCGGGATACGAGTTCACGCAAGCGCAAGTCCAAGCGACCGGCGCCGGCAAAGAAAAATCGCAAGCGATCCGCGACGTGCTGGCGCTCGATGGGGGGCCGCATGACGACGATGAAGTCGCAACGATCTTTGCGGATTTCAAGTCGCGTCTGAAAACCGCGTACGAAGATCTGAACGTCCAGGAACAACCGGGGGCAAGCGAACTGTTCCGGGCCTTGCGAGCACGTGGCATCCGCGTCGTACTGAACACCGGATACGACCGCCCCACCGCGTTGAAATTGATCGACAAAATCGGCTGGAACGTCGGTCGTGATGTCGACGCCCTGGTCACCGCGTCGGACGTCGACCGCGGACGGCCCTACGGCGACATGATCATCAAAGCCATGCAAGAACTGGGTATCAAGTCTGCCGAGCACGTCGCGAAAGTCGGCGATTCACAGATCGACATTCACGAAGGACAAGACGCCGGGTGTGCGCTTTGTGTCGGCATCACCACCGGAGCCCAGACCCGCGAGCAACTCGCCCAGGCCGCCCCGACCGAGATCATCGATCGCTTGATGGATCTGTTGCCGCTGGTTGCGAAGCGTGAACAGCGTCCCTGACGCGGTCGATTGGACCAAGAGGACAGAGAGGCCCCATGCGTCGGATACGCCCCATTGGTCCTATTTCACGATCGCTCCCCCGGCGAAGGCCTTGCCCACGGCCTGCCGCTTAGCGGCGGATCGCGCGGTCGACCAGGATGTGCGGCGTGCTCATGCCTTCGAGCAATTTTTCGTTGCCGCTGACCGCGACGCGGCTGTTCAGATGGGTGCGCAGGTTAACGCCCGGATAGGGCGTGACGTAGGCGATCGTCAGACCCGCATCATCGGTCAATGCATACGGCGGGCTGTTGGCGCGCGACGAATAGACTTGGACCAGATAACCGGTCGCGGTTCCGACGGCGGAATCCAGCGGGGCCGTTGGCGATGTCGATTGCGGCGTGACGTCCAGGGGCTGGCTGAAGTCCGTGGCGGTTTGCGCGCCGGCCTGTTGAATCGCGGTTGCGTTCGGATCGACGCCTGTCAGCGGCCGGGGACTGACCAGCGGTGCCGAGTTGACCAGCGGTTGTGTGTTGCTCGCCAACGAGGAGGACTGGATGGTCGTCACGCCGTCGCGGCGGGCGGCGACGTTGCGATAACGCTGTGCCAACGCCAGCAGCTCGCGGGTACGCGAGGCCTGGTTGACGTCGCCGGAACGCAACAACGATTCGGTCCGACGGATCAGGGGATCGAGTTCGTCCGCCGATGCGGCTTCGGCCATCAGCTTCGAAAGGATCTGGCCGATCGCATCCACGCCCGCTCCGGCGACCGCGTCTTCGACACGCGCGATCTGCTGGACGGTCACGATCCGTGAGGGGACGCTGGGTTTGGGCGGAATCGGGGACAGTGTGGTGGCCTGCAGTGCACCGGTTTGCATCACGCCCGATGCCGGCGCGAGCGGAGACGGGACCTGTGGCGAGGGGGGTTCGGGGTATTGGGCCTGGGGCAGATTGGCAAAGCTTCCCGGCTGGGGCGTCGCCAGTGAGGCGGGCGGGGCGAGCGAGGCAGCACCCGTCACGCTGTCGGAGCTGCGTCCCGAACCGACCGTCCAACGGCGGTCGGCGGTGGACGCGGTGCGGAACACGCCTGCGCCCGAGGGATCGATTTCGACCAACCGCGGCGGGCTGATGAAATTGGCAACGACGTCGGTCATGCGTTTCAGTGGTGTGGCGATCGCCGCAGCGGCCGCTGCGGCGCCGTTGGTCGGCACCTCGGTCAAACGGTCGGCGCTGAGGATAGAATTGGAGCCGGCTTCGGGAATCAGTCCTGACGTATCAGACTGGGCGGCATCGTCTTTCCACTCCGCTTTCAGCCCGCTGCCGATCACGGCGCCGCGGTCCTCAAAGTCCTCGGCCTCTGCGCCCCGATGAAACTGGATCGCACGATCGGCGAGTTCTCTGGGTTGCGGTCGCTTGCTCGCGATGTCGCTGCGCTCCGGTGCCGGCCGCAATTCAGGAATCGCATCGGTTTCACGCAACGATTCGGTCGCGGTGCCGCGACGGCTGGAACGCTGCTCCGGCGCTTGCGATGCGTCGGCCGGATTCAGCTGGGCAAGCTTGGGAGCCGGCCGACCCTGCTGGCCAGTCTGTCCGCCCGCGTCTTCCTGAGCAACTTCGGTCAAGGCGGCGGGGGCCACTTCACCGCGCCGCTGCAGTTCCGGTTCGCCGCTGGCCACGCGGTCGGCCAATTGTTCGGCGGTTTCAACGACGTCGTCACGGTGGATCCAACGAAATTCTCCCGAGGGCGGGACGATCCGAAGCCAGGTTTTGGTTCCGCCGGACCCTTCACGCTGGTTTTTCCCCAACACCGAAACGACTTCACCGGCATCCAATTGGACCTGCCATCGGTAGCGACGTGCTTTCCCCAACCGTGTTCCGATCCATGCGACGGTCTTGTCTTCACGGATCGTGGCGTTTTTTTCGTCAGCGGACAACTCGACCGCGTCGGCCGGCATCCAGCAAAAGCTGCCCTCCGGCGGACGCACGCCCAGCCAGCCGTCACCGGTTTCGACATAGACCTCCAGTTCTTGGCCACGGCGAAGCGGCTCGGTGCGGTAGTTGTCGGTGCCCGGGCCGCAGCGGGTGAACGCCGACGGCTGGGCGACAAAGACGATGTACGGCGAAAGGTCGTCCTCGGCTGCCGCCGGGATGTCGGGCTGTTGCGCCTGTGACACCGGGGACAGGACCGTCAGGGCGATCAAACCAAGCGCCAGGGCGAACAGCAAGGGCAGCGTGGAAAGTGTATGGTGGGCGCAGAATCGTTTCGGGAGTGACAAGACATCCATGTCGTTGTTCCGTCGCAAAAGATGGTGTTCCAGGCGACCCGGCGGCCGGCAAAGCTTTGATGTAAGCCTGGGACATAACCGACTTCGGCCGCTGGAATCAAGACAGAACTGCAGGGAACCACCTTCTGGCGAAGGTAGCGACGTGTTTTCGGCGAAACACGACGTCTGCCCCTCACACCGGCCTCAGGCGACCGCCCAGCTTAGGGCGATGCTTTTCTTGAGGTACGATGGCCCTTCCGGGCCGTCGCCCGTGGGGCTCAGCGCGACGACCTAGAAAGGACGTCGTACACCCATCCACCGACCATCGCTTACCCGATCGGCCAGACCATTTAGATTCGTCGCGTTTCGCCTCTGCCCTACGCTGGACGGTCCCCTCAGGCCGGGTGCCGCGGCAGGTAGAGGTCGACTTGGTCTTCCTGGAAAATCCGGAATTTGACCCCGTGCGTCCAGAGGGCGAAATAGCTGCCAAGCGGATCGGCGAGGCCCGTTTGCCGGGCATAGAACGGCCACATCAGGTAGTCGCGAAGCATGGCGTCACAGGCCACGAAGTAGTAAGCCGGGCGCAACAATTCGGCATGCGGGTCGACGCCGGCGGCTTTTTCGGGCAGGGTCGGTGCGTGGTCCAAGAAAACGTTCAGCAGCTCGCTGCGCTCGTGCGGATGCTTGGGGTGTTTCGGCGGGATGCCTTCCAGGACGCGAATTTTTGGAGGCGAGGCGAGCTTTTCGGCGACGCGATCGTCACCGACCGCTTCGGCGAACTGCCGCAGGCCGTCGATCCAGGTCACGCCGTGATGCTCGGCGGTTTCGGGTTCCAAAGGGCTCGGCGAGCGAACGATAAAGAACGCGTCGCGACCGCCTTGGGGGCGGCGGTCGTCACCCGCGGCGGCGTAGACGCGTTGCAGCCGATCGGAGAGCTGGTCTCCTTGTGGAAAGGCATCAAAAAGGCCGGAGAGCTGGCTGCCGTCGGGCCGAAAGAGCTGGAAGAATCCGATCAGCGATTCTGATTCGCTCAATTCCGGCCCCGGACCGCCCTCTGGAGTCTCGCCACCCCCGGCCCGGGAGGCGAGTTCACGGCAGCGTTGAACGAAAGGGGCAGTCGTCATATCGTGGCCAAAACTCGGGGGACAGAACTCAAAAACCAGATGACAAGTCATGAAGTTGTAGTCAACCGTCCAGCAACAACGAGCCCCCAGCACCAATACTGGCTGAATCCTGACCCAGAATGGCTACGGGCGCAAACGCTGGTGTACAGGCTTTACGGCCTTTTGATCTTTACGGCCTTTTGATTGAATCCGATCACACGTGGGATCAGCCGTTTCGCGCGAGCGTACGGGCTTCCAAGACCAAGAACGCGCCCTGGCGCCCGTAGGCTCGCGCCAAACGGCTGATTAAATCAACGGGCCGTTTCGCCGCCTGCTGTCGCTGCTCCGCAGCGACCGGGGAATCGCCTGAAGGCGGAACACCAACGGTTGCTGAAACCCAAAAACCCGACACTCTTGCCGCGGGGCGACGGTTCCGCTACCCTCTCCGCCCCGGCAGGAAACACGTCGTTTTTCTGCTCTGTTCTACCTTTTTGTCTGCGTGACTGGGATGAAGGGCCCCGCTTGTCGGGGGTGTGCACGAAGATCGCGTTGGTCTTTCCGGCACATCTGTCCCTGGGAACGGCATTCGGCCGTTTCGCGATGCCCCCGCTGACGCTCCACCTGGAGAAACTGTCTCGATGTCTAACCCGATCGTACAAGAGATGATTGAAGCCGGTGTCCATTTCGGTCACCGCACGAGTCTGTGGAACCCGAAGATGAAGCCCTACATCTTCGGCAGCAAGAACCAGATCCACATTTTGGATATCCGCGAGACCCTTCGCGGCATGCTTCGCGCCAAGAAATACCTGGGCCAAGTCGCCGCGGGCGGATCGTTGATTCTGTTCGTCGGGACCAAGCGTCAAGCCGGCGAAGCGATCGAGGAACAGGCCAGCCGCTGTGGCATGCCCTTCGTCAGCGAGCGATGGCTGGGAGGCACGTTGACCAATTTCCGCACCATTCGCAGCCGACTGGGCCGTTTGGAAGAGCTGGAAACGATTCGCGGCAGCGACGCGATCAACGGCTACAGCAAGAAAATGCAATCGGCGCTCAATCGCGAGTACCGCAAGATGTACCGCAACTTGAACGGGTTGCGGACGATGAACCGTTTGCCCGAGTGCTTGTTCATCGTCGACCCGGGCAAGGAACGCAATGCGGTTCGCGAAGCAAAGCGTTTGGGCATCACGACGGTGGGGCTGATCGATACCGACAGCGACCCATCACTGATCGACCTTCCGATCCCCGGCAACGACGACGGGATCCGAAGCATCGAATTGATCCTGAAACAACTGGCCGACGCGGTGAACGCCGGCAAGGGCCAAGCCGACATCGGTGCCCCGGCGGCGGAAACTGCCCCGGCCGAGCAAGCGACCGAAGCGGTTGCTGCCGAACCCCAGCCGGCCGAAGCGAGTCCGGAAGCCTAAGCACACGTCAACACAAAACACTTAGTCGAACAACGACTTTTCTGGAGGAAACAATGGCGATTTCAGCCAAAGATGTAAGCGAGCTGCGCAAGTCCACCGGCGCCGGCATGATGGACTGCAAAAAGGCGTTGATGGAATCCGGCGGCGACATCGACGGCGCCTTGGATTACCTGCGCAAGAAAGGCCAAAAGGTCGCCGCCAAGCGCGCCGATCGCGAAGCCAACGAGGGTGTCGTGGTGGCGGTCACCGAAGGCGGCAAGGGTGTCCTGCTGGCACTCAGCTGCGAAACCGATTTCGTTGCCAAGAACGAAGAATTCATCGCGTTTGCCGAAAAGCTGGCCAAACTTGCCTTGGACAGCGGTGTCGAAACCAAGGATGAAGTCACCAAGCTCGAACTGGACGGCGAAACGGTCGCGGAGAAACTGATCGAGCGAACCGGGACGATCGGCGAAAAGATCGAAATCGCCGACTACCAAACGATCCAAGGTGACAACCTGGCGTCCTACATCCACGCCGGCAGCAAGATCGGCGTGCTGTTGTCCTACAAGGACGGCGGCAAGGATGATGCCGGGGAATTCTTCCGCAAAGTCTCGATGCACGTGGCCGCGATGAAGCCTTCGATCCTGACCCCCGATGAGTTCGATGCCGAACTGGTCGCCAAGGAAACCGAAGCGCTGCAAGGACAGATCAAGGTCGAGAACGAAGACCGCGCACGATTGGGCAAAACGCTCAAGACGGTGCCCCAGTACGCCAGCCGCTCGCAACTGACACCGGAAGTCATGCAGAAGGTCGAAGACGACATCAAGGCAGAACTGAAGGCCGAAGGCAAGCCGGAGAAGATCTGGGACAAGATCATCCCCGGGAAACTGGACCGGTTCATCGCCGACAACACGCTGCTGGACCAGGAGCGCTGCTTGCTCAGCCAGTTCTACGCCCTGGACGACACCAAGACCGTCGAAGCGGCGGTGAAGGAATTCAGCCCCGAAGCCGAGGTCGTGGCGTTCAAACGCGTGGCCGTCGGTGCGGCATCCTGATTCGATTCACATCGAATACGACATTCGCGGAAACCTCGCCGTGTCCCCTCGGGAACGGCGAGGTTTTTTCGTATCATCTGGCGACCCGAGTGAGATCTCATACGCCAGGAAGGACCGAACATGTCTAACGCCTCTGCCACACCCCAGCTCCGTTACCAGCGTGTCGTCCTTAAGCTGAGCGGTGAGAGCTTGGCCGATTCCGGGGGCCGCGGCATCAGCAGCCAAGAGATGTCCGACATCGCCGAACAGATCCGCCAGGCGCACAGCAGTGGCTGCCAGATCGCGATCGTGATCGGCGGCGGGAACATCTTGCGCGGCGCCCAGTTCTCCGGCAGCAACGCGCTCGTCCAAGAAGCAACGGCGCATTACATGGGGATGCTGGCCACGGTGATCAACTCGCTTGCCATGCAGGACGCCCTGGAAACACTCGGGCTGTCGACGCGCGTGATGTCCGCCGTGCCGATGGACAAGATCGCCGAAACCTTCATTCGCCGGCGTGCGATCCGACATCTGACCAAAGGCCGGGTGATCATCCTTGCCGCCGGGATCGGTAACCCGTTCGTGACCACCGACACCGCCGCGGCCCAACGGGCGCTGGAGATCGACGCGGACGTGGTCCTGAAAGCGACGCGTGTCGATGGCGTCTATAGCGATGACCCCGAAAAGAACCCCCACGCGGTGCTATACGACCGACTGACCTACCAGCAGGTCAACGAAAAGCAACTCCGCGTCATGGACGCCACCGCGATCGCACTGTGCCAGGAACACGCCAAACCGATTTTGGTGTTCAACTTCAAAAAATCGGGAAGCATCGTCCGGGCGATCAACGGCGAAACCGTCGGCACCTGGATCGGGTCGGAGAAGTGATTCCCACCCACACACCGAACTAGAAAAAAGCTAGACTCTTAACCTACCGACCACACTCTAACCCAAGGATGCTCAACATGTCCGCCGAAGAAACCTTGATGGACGCCGAAGAACGTATGGAAAAGGCGATCAGCGTACTGGGCACACAACTTTCCGGGATCCGCACCGGCCGCGCCACCCCCGGTCTGGTCGATTCGCTCAAGGTCGAAGCCTACGGGTCGACCTCGCCGCTCAAGCAACTCGCCTCGATCGGGACACCCGAGCCGCAGCAAATCTTGATTCGACCGTACGATGCCGGCACCATCAAAGACATCGAAAAGGCGATCGTGGGCAGCGACCTGGGACTGAACCCGCAAAACGACGGACGCGTGATTCGGTTGAACATCCCCGCACTTTCGACCGACGTGCGAAAGAAGATGGTTTCGCGGATCAAGGAACTGGCCGAAGACGCCAAGATCTCGATCCGCAACATCCGCCGCGATGCCAACAAGACCGCCGATCAGCTGGAAAAAGACAAGGAGCTGACCGAAGACGATCGCGACAAGCTAAAGAATGACGTCCAGGAATTGCTCAAGAAGTTCGAAGACCAGATCAACGAGATGGCCAAGACGCGCGAAGCCGAAGTGCTGGAAGCGTAACGACGCAAACGTCACCTTGAACGCAGCCACGCTCGCCAGAGCGTGGAAGACAACCTCGTTCCAAGGCTCCCGCCTTGGAACGCACTACAGGCGTGGCTCCCATCCCTCGTTCCAAGGCTCCCGCCTTGGAACGCACTGCAGGTGTGGCTCTTGCCACACACCCCACGTAATCGACAGCGGAGCCCGGGCTGCGCCAAATCTGAGATCTGCGTTGGTTAAGAATTCAAGCGAACTCCTTCCGCGGTGGATGGTCGACCCACAGCAGACATCGGGCGACGAAAATCGAGTGACATCAGCCGGTTCGCGCAAGCGTTCGGGCCCCAGCGCCTAGTGGCGGCCCGTAGGCTGGCGCACAATGGCACCTACTTGATGAACCGACGGCGCTAGCCGCGGGCCTTGGATTGCCCTTCGACACTTGCAAGGCCCGAGGCTAGCGCCGACGACACTTGTAAGGCCCAGGGCTAGCGCCTTCGGCTCAGTTTGTGATCGAAAGCCAACCGAAGCTGAGCAGTCCCCGCACTCCCTCTCCCACCGCCTACAGCGCCCCGGATTTCTTCGGGGCCAGATCTTTGACCAGCCGACGAATCAGATCGTCGACGGTGATCCCGTCGGCCTCTGCGGTGAACGTCGGCACGATGCGGTGCCGCAACACCGGGAAGGCCAGCTTCTGAACATCGTCGATCGTGACGTGCGGCCGGCCGTGCATCAACGCGCGTGCCTTCGACGCCAACACCAACTGCTGGCTCGCCCGCGGCCCGGGCCCCCACTCGATCAGCTCCTTGGCCCAGGGTGCACAGTTCGGGTCGCTCGGCCGCACCGCGCGGACGGCGTCCAGCACCCATTCCTTGACATGCGGCGGCAACGGGACGCGGCGGACCGTCTTTTGAAACGCAATGATCTGCTCTCCCGTGACCACGGGCTGAACCGTGGTATCAAACGTCGACGTGGTTCGGTCGACGATCTCCGATTCCTCCTCGCGACTCGGATAATCAACCACCACGTGGAACAGAAACCGGTCGCGTTGGGCTTCGGGCAACGGATACGTCCCCTCCTGTTCGATCGGGTTCTGAGTCGCCAGGACGAAGAATGGTTCGTCCAACTTGTAAGTTTTCCCGCCGGCGGTGACTTCGTGTTCCTGCATCGCTTCCAGCAGGGCCGCTTGGGTTTTCGGCGGCGTCCGATTGATCTCGTCGGCCAGCAACATCTGGGTGAAAACGGGGCCGCGCTCGAACAACAACTCACGTCGGCCCGTTTCGGGGTCCTCTTGAATGATGTCCGTTCCCGTGATGTCCCCGGGCATCAGGTCGGGCGTGAACTGGATGCGGTGAAACTTCAGGTGCATCGATTCGGCGAGCGTGCGAATCATCAGCGTCTTGGCCAGCCCCGGCACGCCTTCGAGCAGGCAATGGCCGCGAGATAGGATCGCGATCAACAACTGCTCGATCACATCCTCCTGGCCGACGACGATGCGCGCGACCTGCTGCCGGACGGCCTGGCAGGCTTTGACCAATTCGGCAGCTTTTGCAGCGTCATTTTCGCCGTCGGATGCGACGCCGGATTCGATCGGTGGCGGTTGAACCATAAATCTCCCTTTTTGCGAATAGGAATAACTCCCAGAAGGACGACACTATCTTAACCGCTGGGTCGATCGTGTGGATCGATGGTGACCCTCCCTAGCTGGACAGCGCCACTTTGGCGTAGCAACGTTCGATGCGAGCGTGGAAAACCCCGTGGATCCACCTTCTGGCGAAGGTAGCTACGTTCGACCGGCGATTCACGGTGTTTCTGGAGCAAAGGGGCGTTGTCCAGCTAGAAACCTCGACCGGCGGCCGGGAAATGGCGGCCGCGGGGTTAAACCGCCATCCGAACACGTTATCTTTGGGATATGGCATCGCTCTACGTTGTTCGCGGACGGGATCAAGGAAAGCACTTTGTGCTCGACGGGGACGTCGTGCGCATCGGACGCGACACCCAAAACGATGTCCAACTGCTCGACAGCGAAGCATCCCGCAACCACGCCGAAATCCGGATCGATGCATCCAGCGACTGCCATCTGGTCGATCTGAACAGCAGCAACGGGACCCAGGTCAACGGCAAACGGATCGGCAACCAAAAGCTGCTCAGCGGGGATCGAATCGAGATCGGCGGCACGCTGTTGATCTTTACCGGAACCGGACAGCCGACGGCGATCGAAGCCGCCCACGGCGTGGACATCGTACGGCAAAGCAGCGGTGCCGATGCCAGCCGAATCATCTCGTCACTGGTCCGCCCGACCTCGCGGACCGGCGGCATTCGCCGCGAACCGGTTCGATTGACCGATCAGGTCGCCGAGGCGGTGGCGCCGTTCGAAACCGAGTTGTCCGAGTCCTCCGATTCGTCATCGCCACCCTCCGCGGTCGACGCGGTCGATCCGGTGATGAACACGATCACCGATAGCGACCGCTCGCTGGAAGTAATGTACCTGACGGCCCTGGCGGTCGGCCGGACCGATGACCTGGACGAATTGCTGGACCGGATCTTGCGGTTGGTGTTCGATTGGGTCGATGCCGATCGCGGCTGCATCATGTTGCGTGACAACGAAACGAATCAATTGCGTCCGGCGGCGCGCTGCGACCGCCAGTCGACCGACGGAAAGTCACGCGATGAAGCACCGATCAGCATCAGCAGCACCATCTTGGATTACGTCTTGGACCGCGCCGAAGGGGTTCGGACCAGTGATGCCACCGACGATGCACGCTTCGATGCCGCCGCATCGATCGTCCAAGGCGGCGTCCGCGAGGCGCTTTGCGTTCCGCTGCAAGGACGCTACGACATCGTCGGCGCACTCTACATCGACACCTACACCTCGCCCGGACAAATCGTCCGACGTGGAAAAACGCACCGCTTTACCGACGAACACTTGCGACTGATCACCGCGATCGGACACCAAGCGGCGCTGGCGATCGAGGACACGTTCTACTATTCGGCGCTGCTGCAAAGTGAACGCCTGGCCGCGATGGGGCAAACCATCGCGACCCTTTCCCACCACGTCAAAAACATCCTGCAAGGCATCCGCGGCGGCAGCTACCTGATCGAAGCCGGGCTGAAACGCGATGACACCGATGCCGTGCGACGCGGCTGGGGAATGGTCGACCGGAACCAAGAACGGATTTCCAATCTCGTGATGGACATGCTGACGTTCTCCAAGGAACGCCAGCCACAGAAAGTCGAAGCGGACTTGAACGAGACGACTGCCGACGTCGTCGAACTGATGTCCTCACGCGCCGATGAAGCCGGCGTCGAATTGTCGCTCCAGACCGATCACGACTTGCCCCAGGCGTGGTTCGATCCCGACGCCATGCATCAAGCGATTTTGAATTTGGTCACCAACGCGATCGATGCCGTCAAAGGCGATCAGGTGGACGTCGTGCACGAGGATCCCGAAGCGGCGAAGGAACCGGCCAAGGGAATCGTCAAAGTCGAAACCGGTTTTGATCCCTCGCAAGGTTGGTTCGTCGATGTGATTGACAACGGCCCGGGCGTCTCCGCCGAAGACCGCCAGAAGATTTTCTCACTGTTCGAATCGAAAAAGGGTGCCCGCGGGACCGGGCTGGGACTGCCCGTCAGCGCGAAAATCTTGAAGGAACACGGCGGATCGATCGAGATCCTCGATCCGCCCAGCGGCACGGGGTGCTGCTTCCGATTGCTACTGCCCCCAAGAGCGGAGCCCTAGACGACCAGCTCTCCCGGTACGGTGGCCCTTCCGGGCCGTCGCGCGACACGGCGACGACGAAAGACCGACCCGAGTAGTCCGACCGCGACGATGGACAGCATCCCAGGTTCGGGTGCCGCCCCGGCATGACTGGCCGGTGTTGGCGGTGGCAACGGCGGCGGAACGTTGACGTACAACGACACAATCGTCTCGGTCGTCGTCATCAAACCGTTCCAATCCAGATAGATGTTGTCGCTGTCGAATTGAATTCTTGAAACGTCCAAGCCGGCCATGTTGGAACCCGGCCCCAACGCGACGGAGGTGAAATCCGGCAGCGTGTCATTGATGTCATAGACGCGAAATCCGTTGAAGCCCGCTGTCCACCAGGGACCAGAGGTATAGAAGTCGATGCGGATTTCGGTGTCCGAAAAATCCACAGTCGCGTCGGAGTTGTGACCAGCGGTGTACAGTCCTGGAAGCTCGACGCCAGGCCCCACCAAAATCGGACCGGGATCAAAGTAGACCGAAGACTGGTTCGGCCAAAGGTACTGGTAACCCAGCTGCTGGTTTTCGAACAAGAGGCCCGCATGTGAACGCTCGGGCATCGCGACCAGGAGAGTCAGGATCGCAACGGAGGCAACAATCCCACGAATCATACTATGCATCAATCAGAATCACAGAAGCTTGAGTGCCGACAACGCCGACAAAACGGAAATGTTCCGGCGGTTCGGTTTAGATCCCGAGCGTAGTTCGAGGCCGCGGCGATGCAGTGCAAATGGGCTCGCGGTTTGCTGGAACTTTGCTTCGGCGCCCCAACAACCCGCACGACCTGACGCCCCTACTGCTGATGCAAGAACATCGCCAGTGGCCGGTAGGGCGTCTGGACCTTCGCCGGAGGGCGGATCCCCGACGCCAGCCACGCCTCGACGCGGGGCACGGCTTCCATGCATGCGTTGAACGGCTAACCGTCGAATCGTTGGCGGCGGCTCTGCTTCTTTTGGCTCAGCTGGGTCTTGGCTTCTTTCCGCCGGCGTTTGCTGCCCAGGGTCGGCCGCGTCTTCTTTCGCTTCTTCGGCGGCTCCCGGCATTCCAACAACATTTCCACCAACCGCAACCGGGCGTCGGCCAAGTTGCGCGGCTGATCGCGGTAGCGTTCGCTGTGCAACACCAGCTCGCCATCCTTGGTGATGCGGTTGGCATGTCGCGCGATGAAACGGTCACGCCAATGCGGATCGATCGCCGTGCAATTCCCCGGCGACCAACGGAGCGTGATCTTGGAATTGACCTTGTTCACATTCTGGCCGCCCGGCCCGCTGCTGCGCGCCGCAGTGACGTCGATTTCCGAGGACGGGATCGTCAGTCGCGCGTTGACATACAAATCGCTCATCGAGCACTCGCTATCCGGACGGTGAGAGTCAAAGTCGGTGGAATCAGTGGGGACACGGCAACGCCCATCGAGGATCGCCGACTTGATCGCCCCTGTCAAAATAAAAAAGCCCGCGGAATCATCCACTGATTCGCGGGCTGGCAATAAAAAAAACCCGCAAGTCACAAGGAATTGCGGGTTTTGGTCGGTTGCCGAGCAATCGGCAAGGTGACCCCTACGGGACTCGAACCCGTGTCGCCGCCGTGAAAGGGCGGTGTCCTAGACCGCTAGACGAAGGGGCCATGGCGATCAATCATCGGGGGTGACCGATCACTGGTCGGAGTTTTAGCGAAGACCCCAACGAACCGTCAAGGGTTCGTGGTGCTCAGTGCCAAAATCGGCGCATTTTTTGCTTCAGCGGGGAAGCATGCTGCATTGAGCACACCGTAACGGGGGTTGGGGGAGGGCCGAATCAGACGACGGATTCGAATTCACCCAAGATTTTGGCCGGAAAGTTTCTCCGGCCACGCTCTCCGTGCTAGACACTATGCATCGACGGCCGCGTCACCCGACTCCAGACTTTTTTGGATTGCCTCGTAGACTTCGCGGCGGTGCACCGGGACTTCGCGCGGCGCCTCCACGCCGAGTCGAACCTTGTCGCCACGGATCTCGACAACAACGATCTTGATGTCGTTGTTGATGACAATACTCTCGTTCTTTTTTCTTGATAAAACCAACATTGTTTCAGTCCTTTCGTTGACCGGCCTGATGAATCGGGTTGATGCCTACGGGGCGAACCAGCGTCCGACGGGAGGTCATTCGGCAAGATCGCTGTAGGCCGGTTCAATGCGGCGTCACTATTGGGAGGTAGGGACGGCCACTCCTGACAGTCAACTCTAGAACAAAATAAGTAACGGTCAAGGAATTCTGGCTTGACAAACCCTGATTTCTGACCTTTCAACCCCGGCCGCGACTCGCCTAACCGTCAAACTCCGCCGCCGAGGGGGTGTTTCACGCCCCGGAACCTGAAACTCATGACAGGCGTAAACGCCTGTCCCCCTTGCCCCGCAGAGCGGGATTTCGGTTTCAGGTTTGAGGGTCCGCGACCTGCTGAAACCCGAAACCTACAACTTCACCGTCACCGTCTTGCACTCGGTGTACGGCTTCAGCCCTTCCTCGCCGAGTTCGCGGCCGTAACCGCTCATCTTGAATCCTCCGAAGGGGGCCGCGGCATCGAACACGTCATAGCAGTTGACCCAGATCGTCCCGGCACGCACGCGGGCGGCAAAGTCGTGGGCGGATGCGATGTCGCGGGTCCAGACGGCGGCGGCCAGACCATAGAAGGTGTTGTTCGCGCGGCGGATCATGTCGTCTCTGTCCTCGAACGTTAACACGCTCATCACCGGCCCGAAGATCTCATCGGTCGCGATCGACATCTGATCCTCGACGTTGTCAAAGATCGTCGGCTGGATGAAGTAGCCGGTGTCACCGACCCGCTCGCCGCCGGCGACACACTGGGCTCCTTCGCTTTTCCCTTTGTCGATGTACGACATGATCTTGTCGAACTGCGCCTTGTCGACCTGCGGCCCTTGCTGGGTGTCCTCGGCAAACGGATCACCGACCTTGCGCTTCATCGTCAGCGCGGTCAGTTTTTCGACGAACTCATCGTGACACGACTGCTCAACAAAGACGCGACTGCCCGCACAACAACATTGACCTTGATTGAGGAACAGTCCGATGTAGGCGCCTTCGACGGCGGCGTCCATGTCGGCATCGGCAAAGACCACGTTGGGGCTTTTGCCGCCGAGTTCAAAGGTCAGCCGCTTCAGCGTGTCGGCGGAATCGCGGGTGATGATCTGTGCGGTGCGGTGTTCACCGGTGAACGCGATCTTGTCGATCAGCGGGTGCTTCACACAAGCCGCTCCGGCGGTCGGACCGAACCCCGGCACGATGTTGATCACGCCATCCGGGAATCCGACTTCTTTGGCCAACTGGGCCATTCGCAAACATGTCAGCGGCGTCTGTTCGGCCGGCTTCATCACCACCGTGCATCCGGCGGCCAGGGCGGGTCCCCATTTCCAAGCCAACATCAACAGCGGAAAATTCCAAGGGATGATCTGACCGGCCACGCCGATCGGTTCGCGCCGCGTGTAACACAGGTAGTTGCCGCGAATCGGGATCGTGCTGCCGTGCAGTTTATCGGCATAGCCGGCGTAGTAGCGGATCGCGTCGATGGCCAGCGGCAGATCGGCGGCCAAGCTGTCGCCCAGCGGTTTGCCGTTGTCGAGTGTTTCCAGCGCCGCCAACGCATGGATCTCTTGCTCCATCCGGTCGGCCAGCTTGTACAACAAACGGCCTCGGTCACGGGCGTCCATCTTTGGCCAATCGCCCGACTCGAACGCCCGCCGCGCGGCCTTGGCCGCTGCGTCGACATCCGCCGCGTCGCCCTCGGCGACTTGGACGATTTCCTGTTCCGTCGCGGGGTTCAACGTGGCGAAGGTCTTTCCACTGACGGCGGGAACCCATTTGCCATCAATAAAGCACTCGGTGTGTTTCACGTCGACTTCGGCAGCCGATTTCGGTGCGGGAGAAAGGGTGGTGCTCATCGTGACCTCGTGCGGAAAGGGGGAATCGCGCAGACGCGGGAATCATTCGGAAGGGCGAAATCGATAACAAGAGAAGCAGCGTGTTTTACCGGATCGAAACTCGTCGATGGGGCGGGAACTGCTCTTGACCTCGTTTCTCCACCCATTTTAGGGTGTTGATTGCGAGAGGGAAAACCGATTGTCGATGAAGGAATGTCGACATGCGCTAACCAACACGCCCGAAAGTAAGGCTGCAAGGATGCAGAAACGAACCGAATTAAAACGACAGTTGTTGATCGCCGGTTGCGCCGGGGTGATGATCACCTTCACGGGCTGCCGCAGCGCGATGCCCAAGTGGAACATGTTCAGTTGGCGCAGCGCACCATCGGCAGAAACACTCGCCGGCAACGGTCCCACGATCACCTATCCCGCCCCTCCCGGTGAAGCGGCCACTCCCGAGGCGATCGCATCGGTCGCGGCCGGAACCAGCGGATCGCCAACTCCTGATGCCGTCGTCGCCGCGCGGCAATCTCCCAATGCTCCGGTGACCGGTTTCGATGCGACCGTCGCCGCTGCCAATCGATCCACCCCGTCGACCAATCTGGCAGCCGCCCAGGCCAACGGGTTCAACGTCACGTCAGCCGCTCCGGCCTCAGCCACCCCGGGCAAAACGGTTGCCGCCAACAATTCATCGGTCCCCTCCATTCCGGCCGGATACCAGTTCGGAAGCAAGCCGTCCGGGCAAACGTCCGCGGCACCATCCCAGGGCGGTCTGGCCAGTCGCTACGCGATGCCGTCGTCCTACCCGGCCCCCGGAGCGTCCACCAGCATGCCGACCAGTGCGCCGACCGGCGCCGGACCATCGGTGCCGAGCACCGCGACCGCAGGCCTGGGAACCTCTTCGGGCTACACCTTTCCCAGCGGCGCGACGCCGACCGGAACTCAGACAGCCGCCGCCTCGGCAGCCAGCGGCTTTGGTCTTCCGTCGACCGGGGCTCCCGAGTCAACGCCGACGGCAAGTGGGAACGCGGCGAGTGGATTCGCGCTGCCCGATTCGATGCTGAAGACAGCCCAAACAGCTTCCGGCACGAGCTCGGCCGGCTCTGCACCGACCAACCCCCAGCCCTTCATGCCCAAAACGACGCCGGCGGCCAGCCCGGCCGCCTCGTCGATCGCAGGCCCCGCCGCATCGCCCGGGTTCAAGCTGCCGGGCGACGCCGCTGCAGCGACCTCCGCGTCGACCGTCTCCACGGGCGCTTCGACACCTTCATTCTCCACCGCCAGCGCGTCGTTGACGCCGCGTTCCGGCGAGACACCCACGACGAACTTTGGCAGCGGATACACCCCCGGCAGCACCGCCGGATCCGGCTCTTACCCGACGACCAGCGGCTATCCCAGCACGGGAACCGAGGGCAGCTTTTACCGGTAGAACAGACCGATGCATTTGATGATCTACATCGCCGCTCTATCGGCAGCCTCGCTGTCGGCGGCCAATTTCTCGGCGACGGGAATCCTGCCACCCACTCGGCACGATTCCAACACGACCGAAGCCGAAGTAGATCTCGTCGAACTGAACCACTTTCTAGACGACCATGGCCGAGAAGTTTTTCGCCAGGTCGTCTTTTTTGATTGGTCCCGAAAGAACCGCCAGTTCGAAGTCCGGGCGTGGCGGTTGGTCAAACACCCGTCGCAATTGCCACGCCAGGTCGATCAGTCGGCGACCTATCTGATCCGCTGGCAGGACAAATCGATCACGCGCCAAGTGCGCGCCAAATCAATGCGTGAGACGTGGAGTCAAGAAGACCCCGAGCGCGTCAACCGCGCCCTCTTGCCGGAAAACCAGCGCCGCCCGCTTTGGCCGACGAAATAAGTCCGGTCTGTTGATTTAATCAGCCGTATGACGCGAGCCCAATGCCACCTCCTTGATGAGCCGACGGCGCCAGCCGCGGGCCTTGGATTGCCCTTCGAGACTTGTAAGGCCCGAGGCTAGCGTCTGCGGCTCCGTCAATGATCGAATGTAAGGCCCGAGGCTAGCGTCTGCGGCTCAGTCTATGATCGAACGTAAAGCCCGAGGCTAGCGCCGACGGCTCAGTCGATGATCGAGAGGGTGCCGGTGCATTTTCTTGGTATCGGAGGCCCGTACGCTCGCGCGAAACGGCTGATCCCACGTTGGAATCGGAATAAATCAACAGGCCGTCAAGAGTTTCGTTCGGTAGCGGTAGCGTGCGGAGCCGAAAGTCTTGGCGACTTCCGCTACTGCACGTCCGCGGTCGTCCATGCGCCGTCGATCCGCCGCGGGGTTTGACCGGTCGGGTTCTTGTCGGCCAACAAGGCCGGCAAACGCTGGGCGCGGACGTTGTCATAACTGGTCAACTTTGCAAATCGCATCAGCGCCCCGGGGACACCGACGGCGGTGAAACCGGGGTGTCCGGTCGCCGGGTACGGTCCGCCGTGGTTCATCGCCGCAGAAACCGCGACCCCGGTCGGCATCTTGTCGTTGAGCACCCGTCCCACTTTCGGCGTCAACTCGAACGCCACTTGCTCGTACGCCGCATCGTCGCTGCCGGCCGGATCGCTGTAGATGCAACCGGTCAAGTTGCCTTCCAGGCTGGCGATCACGTTTGATAGCTGCTGCAAATCTTCGACGACGACCACCAGCGAGGCGTTACCGAACGCTTCGGTTTGGAAACCTTCGGGGTCGGCCAGGAACTGTTTGCCCGTTGCCGTCATCAAGGTGTTGGCCAACGCACAGCGGCCCGCTTCGACGTCACCGCCGCCGACCAGCAACTCGGCACCGAAACCACACAACGTCTCGATACTCTCTTTCAAGCTTCCGGCAACGGCGGGCGACAGCAGGGTCCCGGCGGGGGAACCGGCAAAACGTTCCTTGACGGCGGCGATAAATTTATCGGTGTCAGCGCCGGCGACCGCCAGGACGACACCGGGGTTGGTGCAAAACTGGCCGCTGCCCATCAAGGCACTGCCGCAGAACTCGTCGACGATCTCGTCCCCTCGCGCGGCCAACGCTCCCGGCAACAGCACGACCGGGTTGACGCTGGAAAGTTCCAGATAGATCGGCTTGCCGGCGGCGTCGGCGGCGGCCTTGAGTTTCAATCCGGCCGATCGGCTGCCGGTGTACCCGGTCGCGCCGACCCGTGGATCGGCGACCAAACGCTCGCCGTCGGCATGTCCGGTTCGATAGATCAATTGAACGATCCCGCTGGGCATCCCGGACTCCTTGGCGGCTTCCAAGGCGAGTTCGGCAAACAACCGCGTCGTCTCGGGATGGGAGCTGTTGGCTTTGCCGATCACGGGGTTGCCGGCTGCGATCGCGGCGGCAAAGTCGCCGCCGGAGACCGAACCGAAGGCGAAGGGAAAGTTGTTGGGTCCGAACACGCAAACCGGGCCGAGCGGTTCGTAGCAAGAACGGATTCCGGCGGCAGTGTCGATCGTAGCGAGCGCCCAATCACCGCTGCGGCAGGATTCGGCCGCGGCGCGGAGCTGGCCGCTGGTCCGCGGCAACTCTCCATCGGCAAGCCGCGGCGATTTGGCTAGCCCGGTTTCCGCGTGGGCCGCTTCGACCAATGCGTCTTTGGCCGCGTCGATCTTGTCGGCATACAAGTCCAAGAACGCCGCAATGTCCGACGCGGGAAGCTTTCGCATCTCGCGCGCCGCCCCGGCGGCGGCCTCGAGTGCGGCGTCGCAGTCGGCCCAGGAGCTGATCGGAAACTCGGCGGGCAGTTTTTCGTTGGTGTTCGGGTTGGTGGCTTGGAACGTGCTAACCGAATCGGCGTCACGCCACGATCCGGCGATCAAGACTTTTACGACCATGATGTTGTTGTTGTTAGCTGGGTTGATGTTGAGAGTTGGAAAGTGTGTCTGGACGTCAGTGGCTCTCGCGCTTGCGCTTCGAGCATTCAATGATTGAGAAGTGGCCAGTGGCTCCTTGTACGACGTTCTTTTTAGGTCGTCGCACCGAGTCGCACCGACGACGGCCCGGAAGGGCCATCGTACCCCGAAGAAGCCTGTCCCACCGTTCTTTACCCTTGGATGATCGGATTGCTGAGCGTACCGACGCCGTCGATGGTGATGTTGACGATGTCGCCGGGAAGCAAGGTGAAATCACTGGTCGGGACGATGCCGGTGCCGGTCATCAGAAACGCACCGCCAGGAAACGAATTGTCTTTGGCCAACCAGCCGACCAGGTTTTCAAAGCTCCGTGCCATCTGGCCGCCGTCGGTCTGTTGATCAAAGACCGTCTGGCCGTCGCGAACAATTTTCAGATCCACTCCGATCGAAGCGGCAGCGGGCAAGCTATCGAACAAGCTGACCCACGGCCCCAAACCCGCACACTGGTCGTAGCACTTCGCCTGGGGCAGGTAGAGCGGATTTTCGCCTTCGATGTCGCGCGAGCTCATGTCATTGCCGACGGTCAAACCGACGATCCGCATTTGGGGGCTGAGCACCAGCGTGATTTCCGGTTCGGGCACGTTCCAGGTGGCATCGGTTCGAATCCGCAGCGGTTGTCCCTGGCCGGCGACGCGATGCGGCGTCGCTTTGAAAAACAACTCGGGGCGATCGGCGTTGTAGACTCGGTCGTAGCACGATGCGGCGGCTTCGGACTCCTCCATCCGCGCCGTCTGAGAGCGTTTGTAGGTGACGCCCGCCGCCCAGACCTCTTGATCGTCGATCGGCGGCAACCAGCGGACCGAATCGTCGATGGTGATTGCCGGTTCGGTTTGCAGCGACTGGGCCGCGACGATCGGCGTTGCGTGAGCGATCAGATCGGCCAGCGTGGCCAATTCATCGGTCATCACCAGCGGAAATAATTCGTTTTCGCGGACCACTCCGACGCGGATCCTGTCGGACGCATCAAGGAATTTTGCTACTTTCATATGTCAAACCTTTTTTAATGAATGGTCCCAACGGATGGTAGACACCGTGAACGCCCCCCCAACTAACCGTCCGACCAACCGCACGACGATCCAGGCGAGTTTGCGTCGGCAATTGGCCGTTGTCTTCGCAGCGGTTGCAACGTCGATCTCGCTGACGTTTTCCGGTTGCAGTTGCAGCCGCGACGCTGCCGACAACGGAAACGGTACCACGCCGCCGCTCCGCAGTGAATCGGAGGCGAACCTGGTAAAGATCACCCAGGCGCTCGCGGCGACCGAGAACATGGAACCCGATCAGGCCGAACAGCTGTGGGCGGAACTTCGAACTCAGTTCGCCCAGGACCCCTCGGTGGCACTCAACCGCGCGCTCAATGCCGTGCTGGCGGTCGACATGCTGACCGCCGCCGCGACCGATTCGGTAAAGACCAGCGAGGAAAAATCCGCCGCCCGTGCACTGCTACCCGACGCCATCGAAGCGGCACGAAAGGCGATCGACCAGTACCAGGAAAACTCCGGCGATGCAGTCACCAAACTGTGGCTGGATAGCCGCATCGATGCCCACGAAGCCACGCTGCTGGGCGCAACGCTTAGCAAGTCGCTGCGCCGCGACCTGTTCACGCGGCTGACGCAAGCGATCGACGGACCGATGGGAGAGGATCCGCGCGCCGTCATCTTGGGCGGCCCGCTGATCGAGCTGTTGGAGAAAATGTCTGACCCCATCGATGGGCTGCCCGACGCGGTGTTGAAACCTGCCGCCAAGTCGCTGCAACGACTTTCCGATCAAAACGAAGACAACCTGTTCCTGGCGCTGCGGGCGCTGCGGTTGGCGATCGACGATCAAGACGCCGCGGCGGCCGAACTGGCGGATCGCACGTGGCGCTTGGCCAAAGCGGTCGAGCCGACGTTGGCCGCGTACACCAAACCGATCGGGCTGTCGCCAGAGGATCTGGTGGATCGGATTCGTGATGCGGTCGGCGCCGGAGACTGGGCCAAGGCTGATCAGTCGTCGGTGTTGTGGTCCAACGTCTTGAACCCGCTGGAAATCGTGCGGACCGACCGACGCCGCACGTCACCGCACCCGCTGGACCGATTGAACTTTGACACCGTCCGCGAACTGAGCAGCGAAATCGCGACCGCCAAGCCGATCACCGGCGACACCTCGGGAATCTCGTTCGCCTTCGAAACGATCACTGACGGGGCGATGGTCTTGCCGTTGGATGCCGATCTGGACCTACGGATCGATCTGGCCACCGTCTCCTCCGACGGACAACTGCAACTGTTTCTGCGTCAAGACGACACCTGGGAATCGGTCGCGGACCTCAAGCTGGACGCGGTACCGAGCGGGCTGGCAGCCGCCGATCTATTCATGGTCGACAGCAGCGATTCGGACCGTATCAAACGCAGCCAGCCGGCCGACCAGGACGACGATGCGGAAGAGGGCACGGCACGGGACGAGGTCTCGCCAAAACGGCACGACACTTTGCCAACGCTGATCGCGTACGGACCGCAGGGCGTGCAATTGGTTCAAGTCGACATGCGCAACGAAACCCCGCGCGCCGAGCGTTTGACGTCGGTCGAAAAAGCGACGGGCCTGGAAGAACTGCCGGCGATCGCGGCGGTGACGATGGGAGACCTGGAAGGCGACGGCGATTTGGATCTGATCCTCGCCCCCGTCGATGGCCAAATCCGTGTGATGATCAACCGTGGCAACCGCACGTTCTTTGAGGCTGCGATCGGGACCAGCACGGTGGACGACGATGACCCGATCGCCGACTTGACGATCGCCGACCTGGATCGCGACATCGACCTGGATGTGCTGGCGATTCACGAGTCCGGACGCGTCAGCATGCTGGAGAACCTGCTGCACCTGCAGTTCCGCTTCCGCAACCTGGACGCCGTCCCGCCGCTGCCGGTCGCGGCCGATGATCCGTCGTTGAGCATTGCGGTCGAAGACGTCGACGCCAATGTCGGCTGGGACGTCGTCGCGACGAGCAGCAAACAGTCGTCGATCGCCTTCGGAAACTCGTCCGACATCGGCGTCTGGACGGTTGACCGTGTCGAAACCGGACCGGGGTTCCAGTCGCGGCCCGCGCTGAGCGACTTTGACAACGATTCCTATCTGGAACTGATCGGGACCGGTCAAACACTGAAACTTGGCCCCTGGGGCATCAACGTGATGGACCCGGCAGCCGAACTGCCTGAGGGTCTGATCGACGCGAAAGCGGTCGACGTTGACAGCGATGGACGGATCGACCTCGTTTCGCTGGGTGCCGATGGCGTCGGCGTCGGGATCAATCAGTCCACCGGCGACGCCCATCAACTCTCGGTCCGCTTCAAAGGCATCGCCGACAACGCGGCGGCCAGCGGACGCGTGAACCACTATGCGATCGGATCCGTTCTGGAGTTGCGTTTCGGACCGCATTATCGCAGCCGCATCGTCCGCGGCCCCGCGACGCACTTCGGCATGGACGGGATCGATTCAGCCGACTCGATCCGTGTCATTATGCCCAACGGTTTAACACAAACGATTCGCGACCCCGAAGTCGATTCGATCATCGAAGAAGAACAAACGCTCAAGGGTTCGTGTCCGTATCTGTACAGCTGGGACGGACAGCGGTTTGCATTCGTCACCGATTGTTTGTGGGCCGCACCGCTGGGGCTGCAGGTCGCCGCCGGCGTGGTCCAGGCCGATCGACCCTGGGAGTACCTGAAGATCGACGGCGATCATGTCCGGCAAAACAAAGACGGCCAGTATGAGCTTCGATTGACCGAGGAATTGTGGGAGGTCGCTTATGTCGACAAGATTGCACTGACGGCGGTCGACCATCCCGCCGATGTCGCGGTCTATTCGAACGAAAAGGTCGGGCCGCCGAGTGTCGCGACGCCGACGATTTTTGCCTTCGACGAAAACGAATTGCATCCGGTCGCCGCCGCCGTCGACACCCAGGCCCGCGACGTGACCGAGTTGCTGACGAAGGCCGACGAACACTACGTTCAAGGGTTTGATCGGCGGATCCGCCAGGGATTATGCCCGCCGCACTGGATCGATTTGGATTTCGGTCAAGCCGTCAAGCAATCGCTGGCCGACCACGATGACGCGTCGATTCACCTGGTGCTACGCGGTTGGATCCTGCCGACCGACACGTCGCTGAACATTCAAATCGACCAGAACCCCGAATTGCCATCGATCGAGTTCCCGTCGGTTTGGGTTCCCGATGCGTCGGCCGAGTCCGGCTGGCAACTAGTGATCCCATTCATGGGCTTCCCCGGCGGTAAGACAAAAACCATCGTCGTCGATGTTTCCGAACACATCCGGCACGACGATCCGCGGATTCGCGTGCGGACGAGCGCGCAAATTTATTGGGACGCCGCGTCGCTGGCGATCCAATCCGCTCCGGCATCCAGTGTCACCCAAGCCGTCGAATTGATCGATGCCGAAGTCGCCTTTCATGGTTTTTCCGAACGCATCAAAGCGGATCACACGCGTCCGGAAACCTACGACTACAGCCAAGCCGACGCCCAGCCGAAATGGCCGCCGCTACGGGGTTCGGTCTCACGCTACGGTGACTGCACCGAGCAGTTGCGACAATGGGACGACTCGATGGTGGTGATCAGCGGCGGCGACGAAATTCGCATGCGGTTTGCCCCGCCGGAGCAGGACGTGCCCGAGGGCTGGAAACGCGACTTTATTCTGCACTGTGTCGGCTGGGACAAAGACGCGGACCTGAATACCCTGACCGGCCAATCGATCGGACCGCTGCCGATTCGCGACATGCGAGGCTATCCCCCGACGGCCCAATCGGCCGAACAATTTGAAGCGGTGGAGCAAAAGAACGCGGATTCACTGCGACGACGCCAATCGTTTCGAGCGTTCTGGAATCGCGGACAACGCCTTGAGAAACCGTTCTTGAGTACCGTCAACGACTCGGTGATTGCGTGGTAGACTCCGGCGACGTTTTTTCTCGACGATCCCGTATCATTCCTCTTTGCATGACCAACCTGCCGAACGACCCCGCCGACGACCAGGAGCGCGGCGCCGCGAAAAACGTGGGGATGCAATCCGCGTTTCGAAGCCTGCTGCTATTCATCATCGTGATGATGCTGCCCGTCATCGGGTTGCTGGTGTTTCTGAATGTGCGCAAGAAAAACCAGGAGGCGGCAGAGAATCAGCCGGATGCGGTGCAAGCCGAACAGGTGGAACCGCTCGCGCCAGCGTCAGTCCCGGTGGTGGGTCGGGGCCAAGAGACAGAGGGCCAAGAGACAGAGGGCCAAGACAGATCGGACGCGGAAGAATGAAAACCCACGGATGGCAAGGCGTCCCCACGGACGTCATCCGGACTGGAATCCGTGGGTATGCTTTGCCATCCGTGGGACTCGTTTAAACATCGCTCCCTTCGCAGGGAGGTGGATCCCCGTTGTTCCCCACGCTCTGGCGAACGTAGCTACAGCTTTAGCCCCCAAGTGGCCATGTCGTCGGTCAGCGAGTGGTTGGTCATGTCGAACTGCAAACTGGTCAGCGTCACGTTGCCTTTGCGTAGTTCGGTGATGTCGGTTTGTTCCCGCGGGGGCTCGTTGGGTTCTTCCCACAGTGCCCAGTAGTAATCGCGTCCACCGGGGTCTTGGCGTTTCTCGTAACGATTTCCGTATTGGGCCAATCCCATCGGCACGATCTGCAGTTCGGCCGGGGACTGTGTGGCGGCGGTGGGGATGTTCAGGTTGAACAGTTTGCCTTTGGAGGAAGGGTGTTTTGCGATCCCGCCGATAATTTTCTTGGCGATCACGGCGGCGGACTGGAAGTCGGCGTCCGGGTCGTATTCCAGCGAGACGGCGACGCTTGTGGTTCCGAAAAACGCGCCTTCGATGGCGGCGGCGACGGTGCCGCTGTACAGCACGTTGATCCCGGCGTTCAGGCCGTTGTTGATGCCGCTGACGACCAGATCGACCGGGTTGTCGCGCAACAATTCGGCGATCGCCAATTTGACACAATCGGCCGGGCTGCCCTCGACCGCCCAGGCCCAGTGACGTCCGTCACGATGAATCGACTTGCCGACCAGAGGGGTCAAAAACGTGATCGAGTGACTGACGCCCGATTGTTCGGTCGCCGGCGCGATCACGATCACCTCCCCGAGATGGCGGAGTTGTTGTTCCAGTGCGGCCAGTCCGGGCGCGAACACACCGTCGTCGTTGGTCAAAAGGATTCGCATGGGAATAATCGAGGTGACATCGTGGCAAAAAAAACAAAGACGCTCGGTCGATCCATCGGCGATACCGACCGATGGTCCGTTGCGGTGTTCTGCCGTCGAAACGGGGGGGCGGCAACCGCAGAACACGCCGAAAGGGCGCCGACGCTCGGTCGATCCGATGGTCTTCTGGGACATCGCCGCGAAACGATAAACACGGTGTCGGCGGTTTAGCCCCTTGGGAATTACCGGTGCATTTTCTACACTCCCGGTTTGGCATTGGCGACTACGGCACTCGCGACAATGTCGATGCGGCCTGGCGGCGGCGGCCGAATCGGCTGCTGCGGAATCCTGTTCGGTCGCCCGGTGCCCCCCTGGCCTCCTGACGCCCCCTACGCCCTGCCACCTCGGCATCCCTTTAATCCATTCACACCTGCATGAGTGTTTCCAGCGCCCACTCGACGGGCAACTCCACCGCTTCAAGCCTTTCCGAGGCCGGGGCTTCGGCACTGACCGACCAACGGATCGTGGTCCTGGATTTCGGTTCGCAGTACGCCCAGTTGATCGCCCGACGCGTTCGCGAGCAGAACGTGTACTGCCAGATCCTGCGGCACGACCTTGCCGCCGAACGGATCGCCGAACTGGCCCCCAAAGGCATCATCCTGTCCGGCGGCCCGTCCAGCGTGTACGAAGACGGCGCGCCACGCTGTGACCCGGAACTGTTCAAGCTGGGGATTCCGGTGCTGGGCATTTGCTACGGATTGCAGGTTGCCTGTGAAGCGTTCGGCGGCAAGGTCACCAACACCTCGCGCCGCGAGTACGGCCACGCGATGTGTGAAATCGTCCAGTCGGGCACGCTGTTCGATGATCTGCCGGGCGAGATCGATGTCTGGATGAGCCACGGCGATCAGATTTCGGCGATCAGCGAGCAATTCGAACCGCTGGCCCGCACCAGCACCTGTCCGTTTGCGGCGATCCGGCACAAGGAGTTGCCGGTTTACGGGATGCAGTTCCACCCCGAAGTCACGCACACGCCTCAGGGCGGCAAGGTGCTGGAAAACTTCGTGCGGCGGATTTGCGGCTGCGAACCGAATTGGCAGCTGAGCGATTTTGCCGACGCGACGGTCCGCCAGATTCGCCAACTGGTCGGCGACCGACGCGTGATCTGTGGGCTCAGCGGCGGCGTGGACTCCTCCGTCGTCGCGGCGTTGTTGTACAAAGCGATCGGGCCCCAGTTGACGTGCATCTTGATCGACAACGGGCTGCTTCGCAAAAACGAACAAACGCTGGTGATCGACGAATTCACCAACCACTTCAAAACCGACCTGCACGTCGTCGACGCCGAAGACCGCTTCCTGGCTTCCCTGGCCGGGATCGTCGAGCCGCAAGAAAAACGTCGGCGGATCGGCCACGATTTTATCGAGTGCTTCAAAAAGGAAGCCGAATCGATCGAGAACGCGCACTTCTTGGCTCAAGGCACGCTGTACCCCGATGTGATCGAAAGCGGTGCCGATCCCGACGGACCGGCCGCGACGATCAAATTGCATCACAACGTCGGGGGGCTGCCGGAAGAACTGGGCTTTGAACTGATCGAACCGCTGCGTGACCTGTTCAAGGACGAAGTGCGTCGGTTGGGTCTGGAACTGGGGCTGCCGGAAAAACTGGTTTGGCGCCACCCGTTCCCCGGCCCCGGGTTGGCCGTCCGATGCTTGGGCGAAGTCACCCGCGACAAACTGATCGTGCTGCGTGCCGCCGATGCGATCGTGATCGAAGAGATCGAAGCCGCCGGGCTGTACCGCGAGACCAGCCAAACGTTCGCGGTCTTGTTGCCCGTCCAAAGCGTCGGTGTCATGGGCGATGCACGCACCTACGACAACGCGATCGCCGTTCGCAGCGTCAACACCGACGACTTCATGACGGCCGACTGGAGCCGGCTGCCGTACGAATTGCTGGCACGCATCAGCACGCGAATCATCAACGAAGTCCAGGGCGTCAATCGAGTCTGCTATGACATCAGCAGCAAACCGCCCGCAACGATCGAATGGGAATAGGATAGGAACCACACAGGCATGGGAAGGCAATACATCTACCAGGTCGAAGACTTGACGAAAAAGCACGGTCAAAAGACGGTGCTCAATGAAGTCAATCTGGCGTTCTACCCCGGTGCAAAGATCGGCGTGCTCGGCCCCAACGGTGCCGGAAAGTCGACGCTGTTGCGGATCATGGCCGGCCAGGACACGGACTTTGACGGCAGCGCCAAGCTGACCAAAGGCTTCACCGTCGGCTACCTGGAACAGGAACCGCCCTTGGACGAATCCAAGACGGTGTTCGAAAACGTCCAAACCGCCGTCGCCGAGCGACGCGCGATCGTCGACCGCTTCAACGAGATCAGCATGCTGCTCGGCGACGTCACCGACGACGACGAAATGCAAAAACTGTGCGACGAAATGGCGTCGCTGCAGGACACGATCGACACCTACAACCTGTGGGAACTGGATCGCCAAGTCGAAATGTCGATGGCGGTGATGAACCTGCCGCCCGGCGACGCCAGCGTGACCAAGTTGTCCGGCGGCGAACGCCGACGCGTCGCCCTGTGCCAACTGCTGATCCGCCAGCCCGATCTGTTGCTGCTGGACGAACCGACCAACCACCTGGATGCCGAATCGGTGTCCTGGCTGGAACAACACCTGGCCAAGTACCCCGGAACCGTCGTTGCCGTGACGCACGACCGCTACTTCCTGGACAACGTGGCCCAGTGGATCTTGGAAATCGACCGCGGCCGCGGCATCCCATTCGAAGGCAACTACACCGCTTGGCTGGAAGCACGCCAAAAGCGGATGCAGTTGGAACAACGCCAAGCCAAGGCGCGCGAGCGAACACTGGCCCACGAATTGGAATGGATCCGGATGAGCCCCAAGGCGCGGCAAGCCAAGAGCAAGGCGCGGATCAAGGCGTACGAGGAACTGGCGGCCGAGAAGTTCGAAGATCGGCCCGACGAGCTGGAGATCCAGATTCCGTCCAATCGTCATTTGGGCGAACTGGTGATCGAAGGCAAGAACATTCACAAGGCCTTCGGCGACAAAGTCCTGATCGACGACCTGTCGTTCCGCTTGCCCGCCGGGGGGATCGTCGGCGTGATCGGACCCAACGGGGCCGGAAAGACGACGCTGTTCAAGATGCTGACCGGACAGGAACCGGCCGACCAGGGTGAATTCCGTGTCGGCGAGACCGTCGATCTGGGCTACGTCGACCAGAGCCGCGATTCGCTGGACGACAACCACACCGTGTTTGAAGAGATCAGCGGCGGAACGGACACGATCGTCCTGGGCGGCCGCAACGTCAACGCGCGGGCCTACGTCTCGCGGTTTAATTTCAAAGGCCCCGACCAGGAAAAGAAGGTCGGCAACCTGTCCGGCGGTGAACGCAACCGAGTCCACTTGGCAAAACTGTTGCGTCGCGGATGCAACGTGCTGCTGCTGGACGAACCGACCAACGACTTGGACGTCGACACTCTGCGTGCCCTGGAGGAAGCGATCATCCACTTCCCGGGCTGTGTCGTGGTGACTTCGCACGACCGCTGGTTCCTTGATCGGCTCGCAACGCATATCCTGGCGTTCGAAGGCGACGGCAAAGTGATGTGGTGCGAAGGCAACTTTGAAGTCTACGAGCGTGGATTGCGAGAACGGATGGGCGAAGATCCCAACGAAATCAAGCAGGCTCGTTACAAGAGCATCCACGCCGGTTAATGTGGATCGCGCAGCACTCGACGCGATCAGCCTGTCAATCACGCCGCCCCCTGCGGCGGTTCAGTTTTTTCTCTAACCCTACCCAGCTATGACTATTCTTCGGATCGGAACCAACGAACAGTACTCGAACAATTGGGACGACGTTTTTGGCGGCAAGAAAAAGAAGGCGACCAAGAAAAAGGCTGCCAAGAAAGCTGCCAAAAAGAAGGCTGCAGCCGATAGCGTGACGGTCAAAAAGTCGACCAAGAAAAAGGCCGCTCAGAAAGCGGCCAAGAAGGTCGCCGCCAAGACGGTGACTGCTAAAAAGACCGCCAAGAAGAGCGTCAAAAAGAAAAAGACGGCCAAAAAGTAATGCCGGCGGCGGCCGGTTTCCGTCGAAAGACTGGCCGCGGTTGGATACCCATGATTCGGTGAGTCGCCCTACGTTTTTCTGTCCCGCCCCATGTCCAATCTTCCTCCACCGGAGTCGATCAGCGATTCGCTCAAGCGGTTGGCGGGGTACCTGAATTTCTCCAGCGGCAGCAGCGATCCAGCGATCGCTGCGCTGTGGAACGAAGCGTATTACCACGCCAGCCAAGGCAATCCTTTGACGGGAACGCCGGCATGGTTGGTCCTGAACAACTGGATCGAACAGACGCTCGTCTCGATGGCCGAGTCGACATCGGCGTTTGCCGAGATCACCCAGGCCCGCGACGTCTCCAGGCTGTTGCTCAGCGAATTGCTGCCGGCCTACATGGACTACCATCGCGACCTGCTGTTCCACCAGGAACCCGAAGTCCTGTTCAACGGGTTCTTTCTGGCCCGGGCCGCCGAATCGCTGCTGCGACTTTACAGCGAACAGCCCCCCGGCGGCGATGATTCCTCGACGGCCGGCTTGGTCCAACAAGCCATCTTGGAATTGAACGACTTCGTCGGCTACCGCCCCGTCGCGGTGCTGGAGAACCGACGCTGCCAGCCCTATCCGAACGAGTTCGTTCGCCCGATCCCGTTGTACGTCCGCGGCGCCGGCGTGTCGGCCGGACCATATTTCGACCTGATCACGCAAACGATTTCGATTCTGCACGACACCGATCCCGATGTTCTGCGCAGTGCTTCGTTTGAATTCGATCAACTGGCCGAACTGGCGCTCGATCCCCGCGCGTATGATTTCGATCATCCGGTCAATCGACGCCCCAATTACCACTTCGGTGGCTGGGACGAACGCAGCGTCAATGCCGAAGGCTACTACGAACGATTCGTGGTGCGACAGGTCACGCTCGATTCGCTGCTCTCTCGGGTGGCCGATCAAAGCCAGGTCGAAGCCGAAGGGGTGTCGCCCGAGGAGCTGATGACCGAAGCGGCGACCGTTCTGGCCGGCACGATTCTGATGGCCAGCGGGATCAGCGGTTGGGGACCGACGGCCTATTCCAGCGACGTCACGTTAAGCACGTTGATGAAGCCGATCGCGGAATACCGCGATGCGTTCTACCTGGATCGGCTTCACAAGTTGACCGGAGACCATCGCGAGCGGTTGGATGCTGAACAGCAAGTCCGGCGTCAGCCCTTTGGCGCCGCGCGCCAGAACTTGAACGCCGCCTTGGCCGAACGTCGTGCCGCACAAGTCCAACATGTGCAACTGGCGCGTCTGTATGCCCGCATGGGCTACCCCGACGCCGCCGGTCGTCAGATCGATGTGGTCCCGGCCGCGTCGGCGCGGATGATCTGCCGGATCGATTGCGAAACCACACTGGGACTGCGGGCGTTGCGGTTCGGCAAGCTGGACGAGGCCATGGAGGTGCCGCAGCGTGTCTACGACCTGATCAAACGGGCCATCCGCTGTGGTGCACTGGCCGACCCCTGGGATCTGATCGGATTCGCAGGCCAATTCAGTTTGCACCCCAGCCCGGAATGCAGCGTTCACGATTCACGCGCCGACGATCTGCTGTACTTGATCGACCAGTTGTTCAGCTACATGGCCAAGGTCTGGAGCGAAGCCGCGGCGCGAAACGATCCCCAAGCTTACAAAGCGATCAGTGCACTTTATCGCGAAGTCGCCGAGTGGTGGCGTCAGTTCGGCGCGCACACCGTCGAATCGCTCGAAGCGGCCGACCCGCTGGAATCCTACGATTCGGCTCGCTTGGTCGCCCAGGCCTTGCGGATCTGGCACGAAGGCGGTGCGGCGGCCGGGGATGTGAAATTCTGGGCGCCGCACGCAGAGTTTTTTGATTCCCCACGCGCTTACTCGCTGGTGATTTCGGCGCTGTTGGAACGCTACGATTTCCTGCCCGCGATGGCACTGCTGATCCATTGGCTGGGCAACGCCAGTGAGATCGGACTGCGCCAGGGCGGTAATTCGCTGCCGCGATTGGCCGAGCGCTGGCTGATGCGACTGCGTGGGCAATTCGATGAAGAATCCGCCGACGCGCCCCAGCACCCCGGATGCGAGCCGTCGCAGATTTGGCCGCTGGCGCGAAAATGCTTCGACTACCTGGAAGCCAACGCCGAAGACTTTTGGTCCGCACCCCGGTTCGAACTCGGTGACAACGCCAAACCGCCGCGCGACTGGGAACGCGAACTGGCCGGCGAAACCGGCGACGACGAAAGCGATCCGGAAGAAGGCGGATTGTATGACGCCGCCTACGACGGTGTTTCCTACCGCGACACCACCGATGACGGAGTCGATGGCGCGGTCTTTGAATACTCCGGCGACGGCAGCCGCGACGAGCTGGAAGCCGAATGGAAACGGCTGGTCGATCGGCTCGCGTTCCTGCAATCGCTGGCACGCATGTGGTCGGTCGCCGCCGACATCGTCATCACCGACGGGCAAGACCGGGACGCCGATCGGGTCAAAGACCAGCTTGTCGCCCTTCGCGGTTGGGCGCAGCGGGCCAAAGAAAACCGCATCGGCTTGCTGGAATTGCTCGACGCCGTCCGCGAGTACAAGATCACTCCCGGAGGCAGCGACAAGGAGTCGATGCGCGACTACGACCGCTCCCGCGTGCTCCGCGATTCGCTGATGGAGCGGATCATCGGGACGGCGGTGGAAATGTCCGACGCGAGGCGGTTGATCTGCGGCGCGATCATCGCCCACGTCGCCAACCACGCCTCGTTGCTCGCCGATTCACCGCAAAACGATGCGTCGACCGATCAGGTGGCCGGCGAAGAAGCGGGGCTGGACGAGATGTCCGCCGATGACGTGCAAGCGGTCAAGCTGTACGCCTCGTTGATCGCCGGCGATGTCGAATCGACTCGCAAGCTGTTCCCCGAATACGTCGACGCGATCAGCCGCGAAAACCTGCTGTACATCCCGATCTCACGCGGCGGCGACCCGGTCAAGATTTACCTGGCACGATTGCGGCAACGCGTGCTGCGTCACCTGATGCACTGGCTGCCACGGCGCGGGCTGGTCAGCGAAGCGTGCCGATTGATCGAAGTGTCGCGGTTGATGGAACAGCAAAACAGCGTCGGGATCGGCGCCGTCACCGAATTTGACAGCTTGTTCCGTGACGGATTCACCGCGCTGGTCGACGCACTGACCGCCGCGGTACGCCAAGACCGCGAGTTCGACGAATTGAACCGCGACGAAACCGCGATCGGCGAAGTCTTGATCCCGTTGGTCGAACGGCTGACCGAAACGATGCTCGGTTCCTGGCTGGCACACAGCCAGACCTTGCGGTTGTCGCCGCTGGAGACCGTCAACGACCGCCAAAGCTGGGATCGATTGGTCGAGTTCATTCGCCGCTACGGCGATCCGATCTTCACCCAGGTGTTCCTGCAACTGGGCAACGTCCGCGCCATCCTGCACCAAGGCGTCGCGGACTGGTTGCAACGCGTGATCGACGAAGACGACGCACAGATCGCTGACATGCAACTGTTCGAAGACTTGCGCAGCGGCAAACTGTCGATGAACCAGGCCAACCGCTGGATCACGCTGGTCTATGAAGCCCTGATCGATCATCACGCCGAATACCAGGATTACAACAGCACGACGACGCAAAGCGACCGCGGCGACCTGGTGTACATGTTCATGGACTTTTTGCGCCTGCGGGCCAGCTATGAACGCATCGCGTGGAACTTAAAACCGGTGATGTGGGCCCATGAAGTGCTGGTCGGAAATGGGCTGGAAAACGCCGCGATGATGTGGCGGCGCAGCTTAAGCGAACGGATCGGCGCCGAAGCGGACAAGTTCGTCACGCGGCTCCGCAAGATGCAAAAAAACTACTCGATGCGGATGCCCACCGTCGCCGACCGGATCCTGGAACGCTTTGTTCAACCGATGACGATCGCGCGGATGCGGGCGCTGGTCAAACCCGCGATGCGGGATGCCGAAGCCGGGCGGGAAAGCCCGCGATTCGTGCTGTTGGAAGAGGAAGCGGAGTTGTTGTCACGAACGCCCACCGGCGCCGGTCTGGATGTCCCGGCGTGGCTGGCGGCACTGGAAGAGGAAGTCGAGCAGCTGGCCAAACGCAGCGCCAGCAGCGAGATCGACCCCGAATCGTTGATGACGATCCCGATCGTCCCGTTAGACGTTGATGACCTGAACGCCCAGCTGGACGTCGCCCAATCCCAAGGCCGCCGCCTGCCACACATGCGGTCCAAAGAGTAACCGTCAAGAGCTCAATCGCAGCTCGCTCCACTCAAACGTAGCTACCTTCGCCAGAAGGTGGATCCCCGGCGTGTCTCAGTAGGTCCCTCAGAAGATCGTGGCAGAATGTTGGTCAAAAAATGAAGAGACCTGTCGGCTCGGAAATCAGCCCGCCCAGCACTGACATTTTTTGACCAACCCATTTTTTGACCCTATTCCCGCTCAACCGTGAACCCGTGCTGCCGCAAAGTCATCGCGGCGGCTGAGCAGCGAGGGGTGATGCTTCTTGCAACGCAGGACCCTGTCCACGCGTACAGACCGCCGTAGCGCGAGATGCGATCGGATTGCGAAGATCGCATTTCAATTTGGTTTGCGGATGATTAAGGTAAGGAGCGAAGCCGGCTCCAAGTTCGCCGGTGCCGCGTCCATGCAGGTCAACGGGCGCTCGCGGTCGCGTCACTCGCTTCGTTTTCCTAGGCATCGCTCCAGTGCTCATCAAGACACCTCAACGTCAGACCACGGTGACGGTCAGCCGGCGAATGCCTTGGTTCCTTGCATTGATCGCCGGTGTCTTTGTGGTGTCGACCGCGGCGGCCCACTTGGTCGTTGGAGCGGGGACGGCGTCGTTGATGGGATTCCGTCAGCTGATCGATGTGGACGCCGAAGGCAATTTGCCGACCTGGTTTTCATCGGCGCTGTTGCACTTTGCGGCACTCATCGCGTGGGCGATCGCATCGGCGGACTCGGCCGAGAATCGGCGCAGCTGGCAGGCGATCGCGTGCCTGTTGTTGCTAATGGGGATCGATGAAGTCGCGTCGGTGCACAATGCGCCCAGTCGAATCGTCGGCGAATTGTTCGGGACACGCAGCGGCATCATGATGAACGCCTGGGTCATCCCCGCAGGCATCCTGTGCCTGGCCGTCGCCATTTCCTTCCTGCGGTTTTTAGTGCGTCAGCCGAGGTGGTTGGCGAGCGGATTGATCCTCGCCTCCGGGCTGTTTGTCTTTGGCGCCCTCGTGCTGGAAATGGCCAGCACTTACGTCGAGTATGAAACGGCGGGTTTCGACTACGACGGGGACGAGCACTACTCGTTGACGTTTGAATTGATCGCGGTCGGCGAAGAGCTCTTTGAGTACGCCGGCGTCATCTTGACGATCGGACTGTTGCTACGACGTGGCCGTGAATTGAATGCGGAAATCGGCTTGGCGGTTTAGTGACGATCGACGGCGCGAAAGGGCCGACGTACAGGGGCAGGTGACCAAGCGTGCTATCGGCCGGTGCCAGCTACAGATGCGGCGGAATGTGCGGCCCGAGCTTGGGTTGGCTTTTGACCAGCCGCGCGCGTCCGAAGTGGACGTGGGACGTAAACACCGCATAGTTGTCCGCGTTTCGCATCCGTTTTTCGTGCGGGATGCTGAAGATCCGATCTCGGTAGCAGTGGTCGCGGATGTACAGAAAGGTTTCATCGTCGATGAAATGAAACAACTCATGCATCAAAATATGGGTGAACTTGTCCATCTTCGGCTTGCCCATCTTTTGACACAGGTAGATGTATGCCGGATCGGACCCCGGACCGCGGTCTTTGGTCTTGGCTTCGGTGCGTGGAACGTACGCGAAGTGGTTTTTCCCAAGCGGATCGATGGTGAAGATCGAGATGCCGACAGGGTTGGAGCCGGTCAGCGGGATCGGAGGGACCTGGAGCGCGGCATAGGCTCGCCGCAGCGTGGTCCGAATGGTGTCCAGTTTGCGAAGCGTCTGGGTGCTGGAAAGTTTGCTGAAATCGAAATACAGATCAGCCAGTTCGTAGTCGCGTTTGGAAGTGAACAAACCATCGCCCAGACGCACATAGTCGATCGCACCTTCGATCGTTCGGCGAGCCTTGAGCGACATTTGATTCAGATCGGGCATCGCAGCGGCAACCCTGGCCAACAGCGTGGCGTTTTGGGCCTTCATGCGATGTTTCGGAATCTCGTTCATCCGCTTGAGCGTCGGGCCGTGCGGGTCGACGCGGCCGTCGCTGCCGGTGCCTTGAAAACGCTGAAAGTCGAGAATCGCCTTGTTGGTCTTCGGCCCGATCCAACCGTCCTCCTCCAGCGCGACCACCGGGCCGCCGTCCTGCGGATCGATCAGATTGAGCAACCGTTGAATGGTGCGAACGTCGTCGCGATGGTTGCGACCGCCCTGTCCCACCGAGGCGCTGATTTTCCACGTCGAGACGCCTGATTCAAAACGATCCTCGACGCACGCGCGACCGGTATTGGCAAGAATCTTCATCGCTCAGCTCATGACGCCTGGTGGAAAGAAGTCAACACAACCGCGTTTGACCACAGTTGATCCACTACTGAACCGGCACTCAATTGTCTCGCACGGGGCGGAAAAACGCGAGCTTTTTTCTCGGTTGAGGACGGGACAGACGCCCAAATCGGTCACCACCGCGTTCAAGGCATGATGTTCTTTCGACGTCGTCGATGTCTCTCGCGCGACAGCCCGGAAGGGCGGTCGAACTGTGGCGCGACGGCCCGGAAGGGCCATCGTACAGGGCCATCGTACAGGGCCATCGTCCAGGGCCATCGTCCATCGGCGGTACCCGGTACTCCGGTCCCGCACGAAGATTTATATTGACCGTGCTCCCCGCCAAGATTTCAGCGTTCCGGCCCCAAGCATTGGAAACTTGAAACTTGAAACCTGAAACATCTAACCTTCTCCACTGAGGCACTCCCATGACTGACACCCCCGTCCACCTTGCCGTTGACTTGGGCGCCTCCAGCGGCCGCGTGATCGCCGGACGGATCGAGGACGGACGGTTGCAGCTTGAAGAGGTGCATCGTTTTGCCAACGACCCGGTGATGATTCAGGATTCGCTGCAGTGGAACGTGCACGGGTTGTGGGCCGAAATTCTGGAAGGGCTGCGGATCGCGAGTTCACGCTTTCGTGTCATCGCTTCGGTCGGCGTCGACACCTGGGGCGTCGACTATGTGTTGGTCGACGAAAACGACCAGATCGCGGCACCGATCCGTCACTACCGCGACGCACGCAACAACGGCATGCTCGAGCGTGCCTTTGAAATCTTGGGCGGCCCGGAGGAAGGGCGGCGGCGGATGTTCCAGGCGACCGGGTTGCAGTTCATGCAGATCAATTCGGTGTTCCAATTGCTTTCGGCCGTCACCCACAACGAACGGTCGCTGGAGATCGCCGACGGCTACCTGATGATGGGCGATTTCTTCCACTGGTTGCTCTCGGGAAAACGCAGCATCGAAGCGACCAACGCCTCGACCAGCCAGATGCTCGATCCCCGGACCGGCAAGTGGCAGATGGAGATGATCGGGGAGTTGGGGATTCCGACACAGTTATTCCGCCCGGTGACGTTGCCGGCGACCGTTCTGGGCAACGTCCAGCCCTCGGTCGCCGAAGCGACAGGGCTGAAGGACGTTCCGGTGGTCTTGCCGGCCACGCACGACACCGCATCGGCCGTGCTGTCGGTGCCGGTCGACTCGTTCGCCCCCGAGCAACCGGATTGGTGTTACATCAGTTCGGGCACGTGGTCGCTGATGGGATGCGAACTGGCCGCTCCCTGCGTCACCGACCTCTGCTCGGAATTGAACTTCACCAACGAAGGCGGCGTCGGCGGCAGCACACGATTACTGAAGAACATCGGCGGCTTGTGGATTTTCCAACAGCTTCGCAAATCGATGCAACGCCGCGGCAACGAGGTGACTTGGGAGTCGATGGTCAGCGAAGCCGAATCGGCGACGCCGTTCCAGTTGTTGATTGATCCGGACCACGCGGATTTCGCGGCACCGACCGACATGCTGGATGCCGTGGACGCCTTTGCGGAAAAGACGGGGCAGGGCAAGCCGCAATCCGACGGAGTCTATTACCGCGCCGCATTGGAAGGGCTGGCGCTGCGGTACCGCGTGTGCTTGGGAATGTTGGAGCAATTGGTCGACAGCGAGATCAAAACCATTCACATCGTCGGCGGCGGAACGATGAACGCCTTGCTGTGTCAGATGACCGCCGACGCATGCAACCGAACCGTGGTCACCGGACCGGTCGAGGCGACCGCGATCGGCAACATTGCGATGCAGATGGTCGGCACCGGGGTGATCGGCAGCGGTAATCCCCAGGACCAAGCGACGGCGGTCTTGCAGGCGCGGAAGTTGGTCCGTGAGAGTTTTGAGCTGAAGACCTACACGCCCCAGAACGCAGACCGCTGGGACGAACCCGCCGCTCGCTTCGTCGCTCTGGCGGATTAACCGCTGATCGATCAGCACCGTTAATTCGTGCTGGCGGTCCCGCGTCTTGGCACGTGCGGAAATCGGGTAAGAGAATTTGGGAGGTAAGAAAATGATGAGATGCACCATCCATTCGATTCGAGTAATTTTCCTACCCCCAAAATTTTCCTACCTCTCTACCCAGCCACCACGTCCTGTCGAGCCGGTGCGAATTGCAACATTCTGCACAGCACAGACTCCGCCTTTGGTGATACGGGGCGTGTGGCAGGAGCCACACCTGCAGTGCGTTCCAAGGCGGAGCCTTGGAACGAGGCTAGCCATGGATGGGGGAAGGACATGAGCTTGTCCCGCAAAGACACGATCCGCCGTGCGGTGGCGCAAGCGCGACGTGCCCAGGACGACAAGCAGCGGCTTAGCGGCCAAGTCACCGAGCGGATCACGTCGATGCGGCAGTACATTGATGCTCGCTGCGTGCTGTGGTACGTGCACGTGCGGGATGAAGTCCGAACGCAGGACGCCCTGCGCGGGATGCTGGTGGAAACCGAGCGGGAGGGAAAAAAGATCGTCGTGCCCTACTGTGTCGGCGACGAGTTGGCACTGTTCCATCTGCGTCGCTGGGAGGATTTATCGGCCGGGGCGTTCGGGATTTTGGAACCGTGTGCCGAGCGACGTGGGCAGGCGGATCGTGCGGTGTCGGTAGAGGAATTGGACTTGATCGTCGTCCCCGGCGTCGCCTTCGACGCCCTTGGGGGGCGGCTAGGGCATGGCCGAGGGTTTTATGACCGTCTGCTTGGCAGCGTCGCGGCGGAGACGGTGCTGGTCGGGGCGGCCTTTGAGTGTCAGATCGTTCCGGAAATGCCGCTGGATCGGCATGACGTCGCGATGGATTATGTGGCCACGCCACAGCGACTGATTTGCTGTCGCAGCGACTGAAATGCCGTCGCGGTGGTCCCCGGGTCCACGCTGGGGCCGAACATTGGTACCCTTTCGGGTCTGACAGTTCTTCTTCTCCTGGCAATTTCAGGATGCCGTCTGTGCCGCACGCCCAAATTGGCCCGATCGCCGTTCATTTACCGGAAAAGGTAGAAACCAACACAGAGCTTCAGCAGGAATTCCCGAAGTGGGATTTGGCTCTGATCGAAGAGAAAACGGGGATCCGCCAGCGCTACATCGCCGCCGAGGGTGAAACATCGAGCGACTTGGCCGTCGCGGCATCACAGAAGCTGTTTGCGGAGCACCGGATCGACCCGGCGAGCATCGATTTTTTGCTGTTTTGCACGCAGACTCCCGATTACCCGCTGCCGACGACCAGCTGTCTGATCCAAGACCGGCTGGGTCTGCCCACACATTGTGGGGCGTTGGATTTCAACCTCGGTTGCAGCGGTTACGTTTACGGGCTGGCGGTCGCCGATGGGTTGATCCAAAGCGGAGTGGCCAAGCGAATCCTGTTTTTGACGGCGGAGACGTACACGAAGTACATCGACCGGTCCGATCGCAGTTTGAGAACGATTTTTGCCGATGGTGCAGCGGCGACACTGGTGACCGCGGGCGATCGGCCCTCATTAAGGGGGTTCAAATTCGGCAGCGACGGCAGCGGTGCGGACATGTTGATCGTCGGCGACGGGGGCGCCCGCCCGGCGGAAGACGCCATTCCACCACGGCACCGCAAACGCTGGAAAAGCCGCCTGTATATGGACGGCCCGAGTTTGATCAACTTCACGGTCGACGCCGTGCCCCAGTTGATCGACCAGATTCTGCAGCAGGAACAGATGACGGACGCCGATATTTCGCAATACTTAATGCATCAGGCGACCTGGAAGATGCTCGACGAACTGCGGCTTCGTTTGGGGCTCAGCGAAGAGCGTCTTCCGATCGAACTGGCCGAGATCGGCAACACCGTCTCGTGCACGCTTCCGATTCTGATCGACCAACTCCGCAAGTCTGGTCGACTGGACCGTGAATCCGTTAACATGCTGATCGGATTTGGCGTCGGTCTGTCATGGGCCGGTTGCCTTTGGCAAGATCTGGCGGGCGGAACGGTGAACTGAATCACGGCGTTGTGACTGTTACCCGAGATGCGATCCTTGCGTGATCCATCCGGCATCGGGTCCGACTGAACAGGTGGCATCCAACCATGGTCGAATTCTTAAGCGGCAAACTGCTGATCGCGTCGCCCTACTTGAACGACCCCAATTTTCTCCGTAGCGTGGTGTTGATCGTCAGCCATGATGACGAGGGGGCGTTCGGGCTGTCACTCAACCGGCCCACCGACCAGCGACTCAGCCAAGTCGTGGAACTGTCGATGCCGCAGGGATCGGTTCGCGAAGACGATCAGATTTACGAAGGCGGCCCGGTCGATGGGCCGCTGCTTGCGCTGCATGATTTGATCGGCATCGGGTCACCGATCGGCGAAGAGTCGTCGGGTTTGTGGCTGACCGGCGAGGAGGACCATTTGCGTTTACTGTTGTCGCGTGTCGATGCCCGGGTCCGTTTCGTCTCGCAGTACTCCGGATGGGGCCCGGGACAACTGGACCACGAAATGCAATGCGGCGGCTGGCTTGTCGGTGCGGCCAATTCGGACATCGTCTTCGACGACCCGGAACAAGTGTGGGAGGCAGCGGTGAAACGTTGTGGCCACGAAGTCCTTTCCTCACTCTCGCCCGGATTACGTTTCAACGATCCGTCGGTGAACTAATGCGGTCGAGCGGATGCGGCGTTTTGTAATCGGAGACATTCATGGATGCGACAAGGCGCTGCGAACTCTGATCGAATGCATCGCGCCTCAGCCGGAAGATGAGTTGATCTTTCTGGGCGATTATGTGGATCGGGGTCCGGACAGCCGCGGCGTGATCGACCAGATCATCGAATTGCAATCGCGTTGTCACGTCATCGCCTTGCGCGGCAATCATGAGATCATGTTGTGCAGCGTCGCCTTCGGCGGTTTGGACGGTGAAATGTGGCTCGCCGCGGGCGGCAAGGCGACGGTGACCAGCTACGGCGGTTCGCTCGATAAGATCCCGACGTCGCACAAAAAGTTTCTTCTGTCGCTGCTTCCACACTATGAAACGCAGGAATCGATTTTTGTGCACGCCTGCTATGACCCGCAACTGCCGATGGAGCAACAGCCCGAAGAACTGCGTTATTGGACCCATCTGACGACGACGCCCGGACCGCACTTTTCCGGCAAAAAAATCTTCGTCGGACACACGCCGCAAGCCAGCGGCATCGTGTTGGACCTAGGATACTTGGTCTGTGTGGACACCTATTGCTTCGGGAACGGTTTCTTGACGGGCATGAACGTCGCGACCAATGAGATCATTCAAGTCGACAAGAAGGGATTCCGGCGACGCGTTCCCGCGGCGGCGTTCCTGCTGTTCGTCGCGGAGTCCTGCAAAACCGTTCATCGATGGATCACCCGCCGCGGCCAGAGCGAGCTTTCGATCCCGGTGAAACCGGTCAACGAGCAAGATCGGGACGACCGAGCCAACGGATGAACAACGCATCACAAGACAGGGCCGGCCAGACGAGCGGCGCGGCGTCGCCGCTGGCGAGTGACACGGCACCGCCGGCCGAAGTCCACGATCGTGCCGGCGGTGTCTCGATCGCTCCGGTTCGTGCGTCAGAAACGGAACTTGAGACGGTCACCTCGGTCACCCGTGCCGGTTTTCGCCCCCGGTCGGGCATGATCGTGATCGGCATGGCGGTCATCGTCGCCATCATTTGGGTGACCACGCTGTTGGATGCCAGCCAGACGGAGACGCTTGTCGCGACCGTGGCAATTTGTTTTCTGGTCGGCACCGCGCTGGTGATCGACAACCTGCTTCGATGGGAGCACGCCGAAAACGCCTACGAAAAACAACGCCTCGCCGCCGACACCTGGAATGCACGATTTCGCAAACTGCATTCCGATTCGACACGTACCAACGCCGTCTTGTCACACATGACCGACGGGATCGTGATGCTGTCCCCCAAGACGGAGATCCTGCTGATCAACGAGGCGGCGACTCGATTGCTCGCGATTCCCGGTGATGGCGTTTACCTGGGCCGCAGGCTGGCCGAACTGGTTCGCGTCCCGGAAATCGTCCACGCCGCCCGACGCACCCAAAGCGACAAGGTCGATCAAAACGTGTCGGTCGAAATCGTGGACGGTTCGATCGTGCGGCCGGTGGCCGTCCGGATCAGCCGGATCCATGACGCCGATCCGCCCCACTTGCTCTTGGTCCTCCGAGACGAAACCGAAGCCCAACGCGTCGAAGCGATCCGCCGCGAATTCATCGCCAACGTGTCGCATGAACTCAAAACGCCGCTGGCGGCCATCAAGGGATACGCCGAAACGGTCGAACTGGCAATCGAAGACGATCCCGAATCGGCCAAGCACTTCATCGCACAGATCGATACCCAGTGTCTGCGACTGGAAGACCTGATCGCCGACATGATGCGACTGGCGCGGGCCCAGTCAGGCAAGAGCACGTTGATGGTCCAGAACATCGACCTGGAAAAAGTGATCCAACAGGCCCTGGCTTCGTTCATGCCCGTCGCTGCGGCCAAACAGATCGAATTGACCGTCCGCCCCAGCGACGCCCCGGTCCACGTCTTGGCCGATGAAGAAGCCGCACTGGCGATCACCCAGAATCTGATCAGCAATGCGATCCGCCACACCGACGCCGGGGGACATGTCACCGTGTCCTGCCGCCGGGCCAACGACGGCTGGACGATGGCCGTCCAAGACGACGGGGTAGGCATCGCGGCTGAGTTTCAGGAGCGAATTTTTGAACGCTTTTACCGGGTCAAACGGGGAAGAAAAGCGCCCGATGGGGGAACGGGGATCGGGCTGGCGATCGTCAAGAACCTGACCCGAGCATTGGGGGGCACTGTGTCGGTGGCCAGCAGCCCTGGAGAGGGGGCGACGTTCGAGGTTTGGCTGCCCAAGTCGAAATGATGACCACGCTCTTCACCAAAGCTTCATCGTGAAAAAGTGCTTCAGTAGGGTGTACTTTTCAGCCAATTTCACCACTATGTCGCTTTGCGAGCCGTCCGACGCAACCCCCGTCGTCAACACGGGAGACGATCGGTCGGCGTCCTTTCGAGAATTGTCCGCATGGATCCAGTCAAGCGCTGAGGCATGTCCACCAACACCAAGGTTTTGGTCGTCGAAGATTACAGCCCGTTAGCGGAGTCGCTCGAGTACCAACTCAAGCGCGCCGGTTACGAAGTCTATCGCGCCAGCGACGGACGTGAGGGCGTCGATCAGGCGAAACTCTATCTTCCCGATCTCGTCATCCTGGACATCGACCTCCCGGTCCTGGGCGGCATCGAGGTTTGCAAACAATTGCGGGCCGACCCGAAGACGCGGGAGGCATTGATTTTGATGTTGACCGCGATGGGCGAAGAATCCGACCAGGTGGTCGGCTTTGCCGTCGGCGCCGATGACTATGTCGTCAAACCGGTCGAAAGCTACAAGGTGCTGCTGCAACGGATCAAAGCGCTGCTGCGTCGACGCGAGCCGATCTTGGATGACCATGAATCGGTCAGCCATCAAAACGTCACCGTCGATCGTCGTCGATTCGTCGTCACCGTCGATGAATCACCACTGAAATTGACCAAAAGCGAGTTCCGATTGCTCGACGCGTTGATCCGACAACCCGGACGCGCCTTCGGACGTAGCGAGCTGGTCGATGCGGCGCTGGGTGAAGACACCGTCGTGTTGGACCGCACCATCGACGTCCACGTCCGCGCCCTTCGCAAGAAGATGGGGATCGCTGCCGACCTGATCGAAACCGTTCGCGGCGTCGGTTACCGGTTTAAAGAGTAGCGTCAACAGGCCGTCAACGCGTTTCCGGCAATGACGAACTTTCGTGTCGACTGACAAGCTTGGACGGCGCGACGCCATACACGCGTTTGAATGCCCTGGAGAATTGAAACGGGTCGGCAAATCCCATCACCTCGGCGACATCCTTGACCTTCATCTGCTCGTGCAACAGCAACTCCGCCGCGTGATGCATGCGCAACCGAATCAAGAACTGATACGCCCCGATCGAAGCGTGTTTCTTGAACAGCCGCGACACATAGATCGGCGTGATCTCACAGGCTTGGGCGACCTCTTCGATGGTGGAAAGATCCAGGTAGTGCTTTTCAATAAATGCGCGGACGTGCTCGTAGGTCTGGAACGATTTCGGGATCGACTTTTCGCCGGTGGTGATCCGTCGCTGGCGAATCTTTAAAAGCAGAATGCGGGTGATCAGCTGACAGATGTCCGCCGAGAAACTTGTATTCTCACCGGCTTCGCGATCGATCTTGTCCCACAGTTCGGTCAACTCTCCGACGCGAGCGGTGATCACCGGCTTGCCGCTAAGCAAGCCGGCCGCGGTGACCAGCGACTGTGCCTCTGACCCCGCGATGTCCAGGTAGTACTTGCGCATCGCGCCGGGCGGTGCATTCTCGATGCGATGCTGGATGCCCGGGCCGTAAGCGAACGCGACGCCACGGGAAAGACGAAACCGCTGGCCTTCCAAGACCAACCAACCATGGCCTTCGGTGACCAATTCGATCCCGAAATAAGGAAACCCGGATCGTTCAACAACGTAGTCCGGCAGCATCCGTTCCACGCCGCCACACACCACCGACAATCGCTCCTCCGGCGGAGGATTCAGATCCAGGTAAAAACGCTTTGACTCCCTCGTTTGGCGCGAGATGAAATCGGGATCGCTTGCCATTGCGAGGCTCCAACGGTTCACAAAAGGCGACCGAATCACCCAAATTAAAAGCCAAAAAACAGGTTAACAAAAGCCATCCCCGGTTGAACTTGGCTATGTGAAGAATTCAACAAGGGACAATATTAGAGCCTTCTACTCGTGCCTGAGCGTCTCATCGCACTCTACTGCCACGGAACACCGTTTCCTCACGATGTCAATTGTAGCGGTGTTGCGATGGACCACACCATCTCATTCCCGCTCGTTTTAGAGGTTTTTCACAATGTCCCGGACATGTTCCCGCAAGGGGTTCACGCTCGTCGAATTGCTGGTGGTGATCGCCATCATCGGCATCCTGGTCGGATTGCTGCTGCCCGCCGTTCAAGCGGCCCGCGAAGCGGCTCGCCGGATGAGTTGCAGCAACAATTTCAAGCAGATCGGAATTGCGATGCACAACTATCACGCCGCCTACAAGAGTCTGCCGATGCACGGTGGCGGTACCACCGACACCATCACCCAGCACATCTGGCGTCCTTCGGAGATTTCAAACAACGGACGGCTGAGCTACCTAGTCGGGTTGACGCCGTTCATGGAGCAGCAAGGGATCTGGAATGACATCTCCAATCCTCTGAACCGCGATTCGCTGGGCAATACGCCCCCCAATCCCAGCGGCAACGGCGGCGCACAAGCGCTTCGCAGCGGCGCCGGATTCTCCCCGATGGGCCCCACCCCGGACGAGATTCTGTACACCCCCTGGGCCAGCGAAATCCCGACGCTTCGATGCCCCAGTGACCCGGGCGTTGGACTGCCGGCGTTGGGGCGAACGAACTATGCCGCGTGCCTGGGCGATTCGGCCGAACGAGCCCACCAGGGCGCGTGGGGCAACGGCACCGCGCCACTTGGCCAGCCCAATCAAACGCTTTCGATCGAAATCACCGGGGCCGCACGTGGGGTCTTCATCACCCACAAGTCCACGAAATTCCGTGACATCCTGGACGGCCTGTCCAACACGATCGCGGCCGGCGAAATCGCGACCGACCTGGGCGACAAAGATACGCGAACGATTGCGACCAACCGCGGTTGGTCCTTTATCCGCAACTTCCCGCCGACCGATTGCGATCCTTTGATCGACCCGGATCGTCCCCGTTTCTGGGCGCCGACCACAGCAACCGTCGGAGCGACAAGTGGCCGCGGCTTCCGCTGGGCCGAGCACATCCCCAACTCGTCCGGCTTCTTCACCGCCTCGCCTCCGAACCATGCGATCTGCACCGAACAAAACTCGGGCAATTCGGGCTGGTACACGGCGTCCAGCCGTCACCAGGGTGGTGCTCACGTCCTGATGGCCGACGGTGCAGTAATCTTCATGACCGATTCGGTCGAGTCGGGTGACCAGAACGCGCTGGGGATCAATGCCTATCGCACACCGGGTGCGAAAAGCCCCTACGGTTTATGGGGAGCACTCGGTACCCGCGCAGCCTACGAGACGATCGAAGAACAGCTGAACCAGTGACCGCTTCGGCTACGATTGCCGCCCGCGCGGCGGGCGGCAATCCTCTTTTTCAGATCCGTTCCGCGATCAATTCCCCACTCTCAAAACCTCACACCACAACTCATGTCAAAACTCTTTTGCTCTCTGATGCTCGCCGCATCATGTTTCCTGCTGGTTGGATGCGGAGACGCCGGCCCCTCAAGCGTCGTCGAAAATGCCCAACAGTCCGACGTCGATGAATACAATCGAATGTTGCAAGAGGAACAGGCTCAAATGAAAGAGGGAATGGAAGCGGCCGCCAAGGAAGGCATCAAAGGCTACTGATCGATCGGTGGGGACGACCGAAAAGAGCTTGTCATGAGGAGTGAGATTCGACATGAAGCCAGGTCTTTTCACACTCTCCGTCGCATTGCTGATTTTGGCGGGCTGTGGCCGGCAGGGCGATTCTGCGTCTGACCAGGATGCAGAATTGCCGGCTGCATCGGCCGCGGAAGTTCCCCGCGATGCCGTGATCGATCGCGCGAAACGCGCCATGGCCGGCGGTGACCTCGCCGCGGCAGAGAAACTTGTCCGCGCCGCGATGTTGCGTGCGCCCGACGATGTCGCAACGCTCCGTTTGGCTGCCGAGATCGCGTTCGCCGACGGGCGTCCCTCGGACACGGCCGCGTTGGTCGCCGAAGCCGCCGTCGCAAACGGTTTCGCCGACGAACAACTGGTCCAAAACGCGGTGCTGGCATACGTGGGAACCGGTCAGTTGTTCGAACTGATCGAGCTGCTCGATCAAGTGGTCGCTGCCTTTCCCCAACGGCACGACACGCGGCGGCTGTTGTTCGATTTCTTGGTCAACGCGGAAGATCACTACCGCGCGGCGCCCCATGGCAGGATTCTGGTTCGCCAGCGCCAGTTTGATCGAGTGTTGCTGTTCTCGCTCGCGACGATCGAACAACGCAACATGGAAACCAATTCGATGGTGGAGTTGCAGAAACGCAATCCGGACGACCCGAGATTGCGAATCGCCGAAGTTCGCTCCAAAGTCGACCGGGGTCAGTGGGACGGAGTCGAAGCGACGCTCCTCCAAATCCTGCGGCACAGCCCCGGCTACCCGCCGGCCCAAATCCTGCTGGGACAGTATCTGGTCTATTCCCATCAGTCCGACCGGATCGCCCAGTGGATCGATTGCGTCACCGAGGCAACGAAAGACCGATGGCAGTACTGGGCCCTGCTCGGTGACGTCGCAAGGCAGCGTGGAAACGAACAACAGGCCGCCAGGGCCTATCTGGAATCCGTACGAAAGAATCCCGATATCGGTGAGGTGCTGGCGAAACTCGCCCGGACGCTGGAGCGACTACGGCGCGAGGATGAATCGGTCGATGCGGCGATGATCGCGGCGATCAATCATCGTGCCGAATTGCTCAGTCGGTTCAGCCAGGAAAAGGAACGGCTGTACAAACTCGGCAATCGATCGGGGGCGATCATGGCCCAGATGTCGCGGACGCTGGTGCAATTGGGGCGGTTGTGGGAAGCGGAGGCGTGGACGGCCTACGCCATGACCATCCCCGACGACGACATCGCCGCCGTCCGCGCGACGCGCCGATCCATCGTCAAGCAACTCACCGCCGACACCTCGTGGCAACGGGAACTCGACCCGCTGCTGGCCACGCTGGATCTGAGCGACTATCCGATGCCCGACACCGACCTGATCGCAAGTTCAAAATCGAATCCGGCCGAGGCTCTGATCCGGCCGTCGGTTAAACCCGTCCTCCGGGACGAGACCGACCGACTGGGCTTGGCCATCGACGATGACGCCCGGCGAAATCGTCACACGTCTGACGGAGTGCCCTTGTATGCGCAGATGGAATCGGGCGGCTGCGCGATTGATTACGACCTCGACGGCTGGTCGGATCTGTACGTCGCCGCCGCAGGCGGAACGCCGGGCGAAACGGATTCGGCAAACAATTCGATGTTTCGCAATCTGGGTGGCCGTTATGCGAACGTGACTGCTGGGACAGACACCAACGACACCGGATTTGCCCAGGGAGTCACGTTCGGCGACGTCAATGAAGACGGATTCCCCGACTTGGTCGTGCTCAACTACGGCCCCGACCGGATCTTCATCAACAACGCCGACGGAACGTTCACGCCCCGCGAGGACTGGTTTTCCAGCGACCGCCAGTCCCCCTGGTCGACCAGCGGGGCGATCGCCGATCTGAACAACGACGGGATCTCGGACTTTGTTTGCTTGAAGTATTGCGCCGGAATGGAACCCGCCACCGTCGCCTGCCAAAAAGAGGACGGAACGGTCAGCCTCTGTCTGCCGACCAAGTTTGCCGCCGATCGTGATGCGTTCTTTCGCGGACGCCCGGGCGGAGGATTTGAGGAGGTCACGGACCGATGGGCGGCGACGCCGGTACAGCCGGGGCGTGGGTTGGGGCTGGTCATCGGTGATCTGGATGCGACCGGCGGAATGGACGTGTTCGTGGCCAATGACATGACCCACAACCACTATTGGACTTTCAACGATCAAGGGGAACTGGACGAATCGGCCACCTTGCGTGGGCTGGCGGTCGATGCCCGTTTTCGCCCTCAAGCGTGCATGGGGATCGCCACCGCGGACTTGGACGCCGACGGCGATGTTGATTTTTTTGTGACGAACTTTGAACAGGAACACAACACGTTCTATGAACAAACCGAACACGGGATTTGGGCCGATCAAACGACACCATGGGGGCTGAGGCAGGTGAGTTATTCACAGCTCGGATTCGGCACCCAGGCCGTCGACTTTGACAACGATTCCAACCTCGAACTGGCGATCACCAACGGGCATGTTTACCAAGACGCGGAACCTCCATCGAGCTACGCGCAACAGATGCAGGTACTTCACCGCGTGTCACACGATCTTTTCGAAGCGTTCGAATTTGATACGTCCGACGGCTACGTTGCCGACGATCACGTCGGCCGAGCGATGTGGACCTTCGACGCCGATCGCGACGGGCGCATGGACCTGGCAATCACGCACCAGCGAGAACCTTTTAAGGTGTTGATGAACCGGACTCCTACGGAGCACCCTTGGGTCCGGTTTCGTCTGGTCGGGGTTGAGGGTGCACGGGATGCCGTCGGCGCATCGATCACCGTCCAAACCGAGCACCTGACGCGTTTCGCCCCCGTGGTCGCCGGTGACGGGTTCTATTGTGCGAACGAACGTGTCACCCACTTCGGACTCGGACCGGATCACCGCCGTGGCGACCCGATCAGCGTTTCGGTCCGCTGGCCGGACGGAACCGAAGACGCGTATCAAGTCGGCGAGAATCGAACGTGGCTGATCGTCCAGGGTGACGATCAAGCGTTTGCCGTCTCGCGGAACGACCAGTTGATTTACTAGCCCGCGGCGCAAGCAACGGGCGAGGCAAATCCACTCGCTTGCGTTTCGCGTCAGATAGTCCGCCGCAGCTGAACGTCCGGGCCCGTGTCGTAGCGGAAGCCGCCAAGGCTTTCGGCCACGTAGCGGAAACCGCCAAGGCTTTCGCCCCCCGGGAGACATCGCCGCGCCGGCAGCGAAACTCTTGGCGAGTTCCGCTACAACTCGCTCAGTCGATCGGCTCTTTGCCGTTTCGCGTGAAGCGTGCCCAGAGTGACTTGCCGATCGTTTGGGGCTTGATCCAGTGGATCGATCCGTCGCCATGGACGATCACAGCCTGGTCACCAAAATGACCGCCCAGCACTTCATCCAGGTTCGCCGGCGTCGGCGTGGGGTTGGCGGGCTTGCTCCAGATTTCCGCCTGCTCCGTCGGCGTTTCGAACACCATGATCGTGTTGGAAATTCCGTCGATGACGTCGCCGAACTTTGGCTCGTCCCCGTCGAAGAATAATCCCTCGCCGACGGGGATCACAATGTCCGAACGGTTTCCACTGGCAGCCGACGCATCGATGGCAAAGACGTCTGGCATTTGATCGGCGAGTGGACGGTTGTGCGGGCTGTCCCAGGGTTCATCCAGGTGAAATTCTTGGTACAGCCTGTACTCGTCCTTTCCCAAGAACGGTAACAACGCCACTCGCCAACTGAGCAAGGGCCGCCCCTGATCGTCGGCGATCACCGGCGAGGGTAGCCGGCTGAAGGCGGAGTGATAATTGTGAAGCCCCAGTGCAATCCGTCGCAGCCTGGAATCCGCGATTTTTCGCTTTGCTTCGCTCGACCAGACCTGCAATTGGCGACTACCCGCTTGGGGCCCCAGCTTGAGGCGCAACGTGCGGTCTTCGCCCTGGTCGCTGCTATCCATCTGAAACGGTGCTGGAAGCCGGTCCTTAATGCTTTCGCGAATCGCGCTTCGGGTCACCTTAGCATCACCGGCATCGGCAACATGAAAGACAAACTCCAATCCTGCCTGTCCGTCCGGATAGGCAGACCCGGAAACCCAGTCCACTCCGGCAAGCTGACTGGAGTCGATGGGAAACAGGGTTTCCAATTCGGCGAGACCGAACTCCTTGATAGCGCGGCGACGATCACTGTTTAAATAAACGGCAAACTGCAAAGGCGCCGGACCGAGAGCAGTGAATGCGTCGCGGAAAACATCCTGAGCGGCGGACGGTTTTCCCAATCGATCAACGTTCAATCGCGACAGATTGCCGGTGATGATCACGGATCCGACCTGCTTGGTCTGACCGGGGTCAGCGTCCGCCGTGGGCGGTTGACCGCTTGCCGCGGGGACGACGACGATGGGATCGCGTGTGAAGGGCACCTGACTGGTTTCCGATGCGCTGAAAAGAAGAAACGCTTCGCTGCCCCCCTCGGACTCCAACAGCGGATCGATCGTCTTTCGGGCATGCTGGGGCAACGAGTTTCCGGCCAACCGCAGGTAAGCCTTTTCAGCATCCGGTAGCTGTTGGAACGCTTGCGGGTCGATCCGCACAACAACGATCGCATTCTCGTCAACAACCGACAGCACCGTGGCCGAGTCAACGGCGCTGGCGGGAGTCGCCGTCACAGCCAGCGAAGCGATTGTAGCGAGAGTGGAAAGGATCAATCGCCGTGCGAACGTAGCTACCTTCGCCAGAAGGTGGATCCCCGGCGTTTTCCGCGTACTGGCGAGCGTTGCAACGCCAAAGTGGCGCGGTCCAGCTAGACTCTGGTCGGTTGTGGGCATCACTGATCTCCTTCGGTTTGGATCACAAGTTCGATGGGTTGGAACGTCAGCTGGGGTGACGGATCACGGCGGGTGGCAATCCGAGTGGTCGATCCATCACTGTCGTATTGAAAGGGTGTGCCGGTCGCGGGATCGCTGGGAATCGGCAGAGCCTCGATCGCATCGATCGATGCCGGCGGGTTACCTCCATGGGATGCCGCATGGTTTCGCACCGCTTCGATCATTCGCAGCACGGCGACCTTGCGTTGAACCTTGGCCTGTCGGCGGACCACTTCTTGAATCGAATTGCCCAGCATGTCATCGATCGGAAGCACCGGCGCGGCCGCTACGTCGCGCATCCGTTGCTTCTCCAGACCGGCCAATGCGACCGCCGTCGGCTGATACGCCCAGCGAATCAAGTCTTGGATTCTTCTTTGTTGAGCGTCATAGCTTTGCACCGCGATCGTTTGTGCGACCGAGAACGCTTCGACTTGGGACGCCGGATAGCCTGTCCGGACCAAGGCCGCCTTTGCCTTCGGGTAAGCCTCCAGGACCAGCAGTCCCAAAGCGGGGCGAGAGCGATTGTGTTGGCCGCCGAACAGATCCGACCGATCCCAAAAATCCCGCAGCCCATCGGTCCATTGATCCGACGACCACGCGACGACACCCCAGTTTTGCAGGTACTCTCGAGACGATGCAGCACTGTCACTGCCGAATTGATGGTGGGCGATTCGTCGAGCTTGGGCAAACAACGGATACGTCGATTCCAACCCGATCCTCTCGGCGTCCAGCCCCGGTCGCAGATCGACCAGCGGGTCTGGTAGCTCCGCCAACGCCCAAGCAAGATTGGGTGCACCTGGTTGCTGGACCCAATCGAACAGACAGTCGGCCATCATGTCTTCGATCCCGAGTGCGACGAGCGTGCAAACCAAGGTGTCTCCCTGGGCGACATGTTTGGCCAACGCGAAACCCAGTTGCAGCGACTCGAGGGCGTCTCCGAAACGCTGCTCGGCGATCTGGAACTTCACCCGCAACACGATCAGTCTCGCGTACGATCGTGAACGCTGCACTTCCGGCAGCAAGATTTCAAAGAACGGTTCACCGGCGTAGAGCAGTTGCCAGTCACACTGTCGCGACCGAGCTGCTTTGCGAAGCGAGCCGAACACGCCGCTGTCGATGGGTTGACTGCCGAGCCATGCGAACTGGGGATGACTCTTTGCCATGTCATTTGCGGGCAATTCGATCATCTCACCCATCTTGCTCCACAGCTCACTTTGCTGCATCAGCGCTTGTTGTTCGGCGTAGACCTGTCCATACCAGACCACTGCATTGCCGGGGATCTGTTCCCGAAGCGTCGGCAATAACGATTGTGAAACTGGCGAATCGGCGACCGCCGCGGGGCTGACCGAAAGTGGCTTCGATTCGACGTCCTGTGCAAACGATCGGGCAGACGTCGCCCAACAGGTTATCGCGATCATGCAAGCGAGCCGCCTGCGCCAAAGCTTCGATTTCATTCTGATCTCCTTCATTGCGATTGTGGGCAAGAGGTTAAGATGGTTGCTCGACTTCACGAAACAGGGCGCGGCGAAGTGGGAGCGAAACGTTCACCGACGAGGGAGGCTCCGCGAGGCCCTCTCCTCCAGTCGTCGAAACCGATCGCAATGCCTGCTCGGCACGTTGGTAGTGCGAACGGGTGCTAAGCACTCCATCAAACGGCAGCGTCAGGTCCGCCGAATCGGTGGAGGCGAACGACGGTACCACGGTCGGTATGTCACGAGATTCCGATCCGGCGGGATCGTCGGAGGCAGTACCGATGCTCGTTTCATCCGTGGGTGTGGTGAAGGGCGATGCTGTTCGGGTTCCCTGTGGGCCATTCGTCCTGTCTTGAGCGAACATCAGCAAGACCAGGCTGGCGGCCAGCGCGCCGACGACACCGCCGACGCAGGCCGAGCCGCCACTGAAGCGACGTGATCTCAAGGCAACGATCGGCGTTTCCTGACCGTGGCGAAATCCGTCCTGAAAACCGGCCCGATAGACCAACTGGTCCGTGTCGATCCCCTTGGGCTCGAGTGAACGCAGCGAATTCTCAAGACGCGCGGGTTCTTCTCCGCCACCGGCGTTCTCGATCGGATCCGGCAATGGGTCTGAAGGTTGCATCGCGAACTATCCCCTGGTGAAGTCTTCGAGTTTGATGTTCAGCTGAGACCGGATGGCCTGAAGCCCTGATTGGTAACGCCGCGAGGCCGTCCGCGGTGAAACGCCGACGAGTTGGCCGATTTCATCGAATGAAAGCCCATTCCATAATCGCAACACCAGAACCTCTCGAATCGCCACCGGCTGACTCCTCAAGGCGCGGGTCGCCATTTCACCATCGATTGATTCTTCAACACCGTCGACGAACCAGTTGACGCGTTGGTCGCGGCGGATCTGCTCGTGTTTCTTCCGGCGCGATTGAGAGCGTGACGCATTCAACGCGTCGCGTCGAACGACTTTGAATAACCAGCCGCGCGGTTGATCCGGGAACGGTGTTTGGCGAAACAGTTTCAAAAATGCTTCTTGCACGATGTCTTCCGGCGTGTCACACAACTGCCTGGCCAACAGCGTCAAACCAGGGCTCAAACTGCGCACGATGGCGGCGTATTCGAATCGGGGCGCCGAGTTTCCGTCTGGCGTCATGGGGTGATCTGGCAGGCGAAGTTCAAGTGGAATGGAGTCGGCTGTCAGAAAGAAGACACCGCCGGAATCGTTTTGCGTCAAACAATTCTAAGAAAGGGCGGAAGCACAACAGACTCGCAAGCGGAATGTATGCGTTGAGTGTAGCGGAAGCCGCCAAGGCTTTCGGCCCCGTGCGTTAACGCCGCGCTCATGCGAAACTCTTGGCGAGTTCCGCTACGGGAAAAGCGCATGCGAAACTCTTGGCGAGTTCCGCTACGCCGCGGGCGGCTGACTAAGAGTACTGCTGCAGGTTCGGTAGACTCAGCAGTGTGTCGACGACATCGGCAGCCCATTGGACGCCGCGTCCTTCGCGAAAGATCTGCACGACCTTTTCCAGTTTCATCCCGGGGCGGTAGGGCCGATCGCTGCTCATCGCGTCAAAGGCGTCGGCCACCGCGACGATTTGGGCGTCGCGTGGGATCTGGTCACCGGCCAGGCCGTCGGGATAGCCCGAACCGTCCCAAGATTCGTGATGATGACGGACCGCGGGCAGGATGGGATGAAACTGCTCGATCCCTTTCAAGATGTCGTAACCGAGCACCGGGTGACGTTTGATCTGTTCGAATTCTTCGTCGGTCAGACGCGTGGGTTTGCGCAGCACCGAATCGTCGACGCCGATTTTGCCGATGTCGTGAAGGATTCCGCCCATCCGGATGTTGGCCAGCGCGTGATCGTCATAGCCCAGACGTGCGGCGAGTTGGAACGACAGTTCGGCGACGCGATTGCTGTGACCACAGGTGTAGGCGTCTTTCGCATCCAATGCCGACGCCAGCGATTGGATCATGCTTTCGAACATCCCTTGCATCTGCTGATACTGTTGTTGGTTCAGCAGGTGGACGGCCAGCATGGTGGACGTCGACGACATCATGTTGGCTTCGATCGTCCCGAACTCGGGCTGGTCGGCGGTTCGGATCGCGACCATCTGGCCCAACGAGGTGCTGCCCCGATGAATGGGAACGACAACCGATCGCAGGCGCGTCCCGCCGGCCAGTTGCAGATCGTTGACCAGAGCGACGCCGCCGGCGTCGCCGGTGCGTTCTTTCGACTTCGCTCGGGTGGCTTCAACAATGGCGACCAGTTCGTTGTCGGTCACCGCATGGCCGACGATCTCGAAAATCTCGTCGGAATGTCGCGGTGAAAGCAACCCGGATCGCTGCGTCGGCCGTTGGTCGTGCTCGGCACTCGGGAACAAATGGATCGCCAGAACCGAGGACGTGATGCAGGGCGCCAATTCATCGAGCAGCGAACGGGCGACCTGATGCGACTGCTCCGTCAGCGTCAAACTGCTAGCCAAGCGTTGTGTCAGGCCGTGGATCAGCGTCAATTCTTCGAACCGCGCCGCCAACGCATCGGCCAGCTGATCGACCTCGGACGCCAGAGACGGCTCCTCGGGGTTTTCGACGGAGGAAATCGCTGCCCAGTCGGTGACCGGCGGGGGCGGCGATGCGGGGTCGGTCGATGGCGACGAGGGTGGCAAAGACATGGCTGCACCGCGAATGGGTTTCCGAGGCAGAGGTGTCGACAAAACGAGCCGGATCGGAATCCCGAACCGGCTCGCACGACATGACTCTGAAAGCTAGATGCGCCACAGCATCACCGTGACCGTTCTCCCCCTGCGTACCCGAAATCCCCCTCGCAGGAATTCCGGTTGTGTCGCTTGAACGCCTTGTGGCGACGCTCAATTCCCGAACGGATCGCCACCGAAGGGATCATTCCCGCCGCCGGCCGGGGCACCAAACGGATCGGCCATTTCGCCGCCGCCCGCGTCACCAGCACCGAAGGGATCCGCCCCACCGGCGCCGAACGGGTCCGCCCCACCGGCACCGAAGGGATCACCACCGGCACCAAACGGATCGGCCGGAGCCGCCTTGGGCGCTTCGGCTTCTGGCTTTTCGGTCGCCTCCTCGGCCTCCTCGGGGTCTCCCGTATCAACGGCACGTCGGATGGTGGGGTTGTCCGCACCGATCGCCCGCAAGCACTGGACCGTGCCGATCGCATTGACCAGGTACAGCCGATCGGTGGTTCGGTTGACCAGCAACTTGACAGGTTTGAGCGTGTTGTCGACCTCGATCACGCTGCCGGTTTCCAGGTCGATCGCGGCAAAGCTTTGGCTGAGCAGTCGAACGAACAACATCTGGTCGAACCCGCCGATGATTTCGTCCACATTGGGAATCGGTTGATCCCAGACGCCCAAGCCGGTCTTTTCGTCGATCGCGTACAGGTTGCCGTAGGCCGACGGCAGCAGCACCATGCCGTTGACCAGGAACGGGGCCTTGTAGAACGGTTCGCCATAAGGCTGGCTCCACAGGACACGCCCGGTTCGGGTCGCACGCAAACCATAGACCTGCCCCGACTCGCTGCCGAAGAAGAATCGGTCGCCGTCGGCGGCTGCGATCCGGCCGCTGACGATGCCGTCGGTGTTCAGCCGGAACAGCACGGACGGTTCACCGGAAAGTTCCATCACGTAGACGAATCCGCGATCGGTCGCCCAGGCGACTTTGGTCGACGTCGGTGATTTGGTCGGCGGTTCGAGCGCCAGTCCGGAAACGATTTCCATGAACGGGTCGCGCGTGGTATCGGCCAGCGGATAACCTTCGACGCCGTTGCGGATCGTCGGCACCAACGAAAAATCTCCGGCATGGATCGCTCCGTAAAGCGGCATGCTGGTCGTCCGCACACTGTTGATCGGCTCGCCGTTGGTGGCGTCGATCTTGACCAAGTTGCCGCCGTTGGTGATGGTCACAAACTCGTCATCGATGCCCATCCGTCCAAAGTTCAGTTGCGGGTCACCGACCTGCGACATCCAAATCGGCGTCCCCGTTTCCGCGTCGCGACACTCAAGCGTCCCGTTGTTGGCGGCCGTGTAAAGCTTGATTCGGGGGACCGTACTGGATGTGATCGACAGATCCAACTTGCGGCGTGCCAATCGGCGGACTTCGCGGCGGGCGAGTCGTTCGGCTTCCTCTTTGCCGATCGGCTGGCCGTCCGGGCCGACCTGATCGGTCGGAATGCGGAACATCACCGTCGGCTGCTCTCCCTCGGCCGCCTTGGTCACCACTTCGACGTACTCACGCGGATCGGCCTCGTGCACGATGATCTGCTGATCGACGATCGATCCGGCCCCGGCGGGAACGCGCATTTGACGTCGCCAAACCTCTTCCAACCCCAATCGGGACGCCGTCTGGGGCGACATCAGTTCCCCCGCGGCGCAATTCACCGACGCGCTATCGACCAAGGCTCCGTGCTGCAGTCCTAACGCGAGCAAGACCATCGCCGTGAGATGGGTGATTCGTTTCATCATTCAAAGTGGAAGAGAGGATTTGACAGGCATCGGGCAAACCACAGCGAGAACCCCCTGAATAGGGGCCAGAAGAAGCTGGCGCTGCGGCACCATGAACAAATTTTAGTCGATCTGGCACGCTTGGCCATCAAAAGCCATGCTTTTGCAAGCGGTTCTCCGCTCAAAAGAAGCGATTCTGCTGCCGAGTGCTCGCTGATTCGTCCCAACAGGGAAAGCCGAGCCGCTCCTGTTCGATCAGGGCGGCTTTGAGTTTTTGAAAGGTTCCCGAGGGGAGCGTGGCGATGGAATCGCCGCAAAGGTACTCCGCGACTCTGCCCCGCTGGGCGATCGAAACTCGATAAACCGACTCACTCAGTGACATCCAATTGAGCAGATCGGTCGCCAACACCTCCGGCTCCATGCCGTTTTCCGTCGCCAACGCCGCGAGTGTCCCGTGCAGGGCATCTTTCGCCTGCGAAGACGTGGAATGGAGAAGCCCGCCGAATCGGGGGGCCTGCGGCGCGTAGCGGGCCGCCATCAAGCGGACCAACAACCGCGCCGCCCGTTTCCGCAGCGACGCCGAAGTCACCGCCGATGCGACGCGATCATATCTCGTTTGATCATGCGGCAGGCCTAACCGATGCAGCACGATGCATTGCTCGTCAGCGTCGAACCCCGCCCGGTCGATCGCGGCATGGACCTGTCGCAGTTGGGCGTCATGTTCCTCCTGCGCCTCCAGCCAACCATCGTTCCCCGCCGCCGACACGCCCGAGGCGGGATTGACTGAAGGTTCCAGCCACTCGCGACACGACTGGAGCGAAACATCACCGCGACCGCGTCGCATGACTTCGGCGATCCGACGCATCGAATCGTTGCTGAATTTACATCGGTGCTGCGTCAGAAACTCGATCACGACCGCATCCGACTCCTCGGCCGACAATTGCCGCCCTGCCTCCATCGCGGCCCGCTGCAACACCCACTGCATTTGCGGCACCAACCGGCCGGCCGACAGCGGCAGTCCCAGCTGCCTCGCGTGATCTTCCCCACGAAGGTTCTTGACCGACTCCCGCAGCGATTTCTCCAAGTAGGTCACAAACTTCGTCCGCCGCGATGCATCAAACAACAACAGTGACCGCCCCAGGACCGGGTCTAGCCGATCGGCGTCGATGCCGGTGGATTCGGCGACCACATGCACCATCGGTTGGAAATCGGAGTACAGTTTCCAAAACGACTCGGTCGCCCGCTCTTTGACTGATTCATAGGCGCGACGTTGTTTCGTTTCGAGCGTTATCACGCGGGCGTGGAGAAACGGGATCAGTTCCGGCAAGTAATGAAACCGTTCGGATCGCGTTTGCCCGTCGTCTTCTTGGACCCTGCGTGTAGCGGTCCGCAGGTCGATTCCGAAGGAGTTCCACAAACCGACCTTCAGCACGTCCAGCCGATCCAGGTGCTGCTCGAGCGGCGATCGGCAGCCGTCGCCGACCGGTCGGTCATCAGATTCGTCGTGCATCACAAACCTCCACAGCCTTCAGTCTAAACGACGTGCTTACACAGTGGCAACGCGTTCGTTCGCGATGGGTCGGAATGTGTCAGCCGGTCGGATGCCCCGATCACACGCCGATTTCAGTCTTGGAAACTCACGGCAGCACCAAATGGAACACAAGCAACGTGGCCCGGTTCAGCATCAAAGGAATCGGGGCCAGCACGAACAACCACGTGCAGAGATGTCTTGCCCGCGGGTGTTTCCGAAGCCAACGTCGCTCCAAATACAGCCCGACCGCCTGGAGCATGAAGTAGGCCGTCATCATGCCGAAGACACTTTCTCCGAAGACGTTCCACAACGGCACTGCGATCAACAATTCGTGCCACAGTCCCGACAAAAAGAACACCATCATCAAACCCAACGCCGGGCGACGTCTAAACCAGGGGAACACCGCTTCCCAGAACCAACCCCCGTGCCATGTGTTCCAACGCTTTCCCCAAAATTCCGCCAAGCTCCGCGATCGATACGACTGGTCGATAAACGGTGGCAACCGTCCGCAACACGGCATCAGGATCAACTGCATCACCGTGCCCAGCGACTTCGCAAAGATAAGGAACGGCACCACGGCGAGATAGCCACGTATCCACCAAGCATCCGTCTGTGCCGACAGCCAGCGGGGAAAAAAACAGTACACCGCAACCGCCAGCGGAAACGTCCACGCCGCTTCGGCGATCCAGTGGCCCCAATCACGGCGAGTCGCCGGTCGTCGTTGGTCCCAAATCCGAATCGACAACAGCGGTGAAACCAAGACGCTTCGGACCGAATCCCGATCGTGGCGCAAACGCAACACGATCTGCCAAAGCCTCATCGAGACGAAGCAGGTGATGAACCACGCGATGAATCGGCACGTCATTTCCCACGTCGCGGACATCGGCCAATCAATCCGAATCAATCTTGTCGACGACCGATTCGAACGAACCGTTTGCCAGGCGTGTGGTGACCCGCTGACCGGCTTTCAGCTGGGACGCGTGACTGATCGCGTTGCCGCCGGAATCGCTGGTCACGCTGTACCCCCTGGCCAACGTGTTCAGCGGAGACAACGCCGCCAGGCTTGCCGCCAGGGTCGCGACATCCGATTTGGATTGTTGCAGTCGCCGATCGATTGCCGATTTGGCGCGTTGATCGAGTTCATCGACCAATCGTGAGCGAAGGTGCACGATTTCCATCGGCTTGGTCATCGCCGGATGGCCCGCGAGCGACTGGAGCGCCATTCGTCGTCGTTCGATCTCGTACCGCATCGCCCGCCGCAACCGCCGGTCCAAATCCCTGACCCGCTGCACCATCCCCGATCGATCGGCAAAGACTTTGGTGGCCGCATCGGTCGGGGTCAACGCTCGGACGTCGGCTGCCAAGTCCGACAGCGTGACGTCGACTTCGTGCCCGACCGCCGACACGGTGGGAATGGGGCACTGGGCGATCGCGCGGACCACCGCTTCTTCATTGAAACACCACAGGTCTTCCAAACTGCCGCCGCCGCGGGCCACGATCACGACATCCAGTTTGGGACGAATCATCGCCGCGGCCTTCAAACCGCGAACGATCGTTTCGGCCGCCCCGTTGCCTTGGACTTGTGCGGGGATGACAAAGATTTCCGCTCCGACCATGCGATCATCGGCCGCGACCAGGAAATCATGAACCGCCGCGCCGCTGGGGCTGGTGATCACACCGACGCGTCGCGGGTGCTTCGGCAGCGACTGTTTTCGCTCGATCGAAAACAACCCCTCGGCGTTCAAGCGTGCCTTGAGTTTTTCGAACGCCAGTTGAAGCGCACCGACGCCTTGCGGTTGTGCTTTGCGGACGACGATCTGGTAGGTGCCGCGAACGGTGTAAATTTCCAGCCCGCCGAAGCACAGGATGGACTGGCCGTTTTCCAGTTCGAACCTCAAACGCGAGGCCACGTTTCGCCACATCACCGCGCGGATCTGAGAGTCGTCGTCCTTGAGCGTGAAATAGATGTGCCCGCTGCGTGGTTTGGCCACATCGGTCACTTCGCCGGCGACCCACATCATCGGAAACGTGCCTTCGACGACCGCCTTGAGCTGGTGGTTTAGCTCGCTGACGGAAACGGCTTGGGTCAGGCCATCGGATTCGGACTCCAGGAACTCATTCAACGGACCGGCCACTCACCCGAAAAAACTTCCGTCGCCGGCCCGGTCATCATCACGTGATCGTTTTCGGCCAGCCACTGAAGCGTCAGATCGCCGCCGAGCAGATGGTTCAAGATCTTTCGCTCGGTGCGGCCGGCCAACACGCCGGCGACACAGACCGCCGAGGCGCCGGTCCCGCAGGCCCAGGTCTCGCCCGAACCGCGTTCCCAAGTCCGCTGACGCACCTCGGTCGGCGACAGGATTTCGACAAATTCGACGTTGATGCGATTGGGAAATCGGGGGTCGGTTTCGATTTTCGGCCCCAACCCCAGGACCAGATCGTCGCTGGCCTGTTCGACGAAGATCACGCAGTGGGGATTGCCCATCGACACACACGTCACCTCCAGCGTCTGACCGCCGAATTCGACGGGCGCGGTCACCACGCGGCCGTCGTCACGCGTGCTGGGGATCGTGGTGGGCACCTTGGGACCGACCAGTTCGGGAATGCCCATGTCCACGGTCACCTGATCGACCAAGCCGTCCTCGCCCAGGTGAAGCTTCAAATCCAACACGCCGGCACCGGTTTCGATTTTCAGCGCGTCCCGCTTGGCGATACCGTGGTCGTGGACGAACTTTGCCACGCAGCGGACCCCGTTGCCACACATCTCGCTTTCACTGCCGTCGGCATTGAACATCTGCATCCGCGCGTCGCCCGATTCGCTGGGGCGGATCAGGATCAAACCGTCGCCGCCGACCCCGAAGTGTCGGTGGGAGATTTGGCGAGCCAATTCGGGGGCATTTTCGGGGGCGGGCTGCGAAAAGCAATCGACGTAAACGTAGTCGTTGCCGGCGCCGTGCATTTTGGTGAATTTCATGGTGTGCATGCTAAAACACCGACGCCCAAAAACAAACCGGGGTTCGCGCCGGCCAAACGTCGAGCGAAAAGGGGACGGGGGTCAATAGCCGGCACGGCCCTTCGGGTGCTTCGCACTATTGACCCCCGTCCCCTTTTCGCCGCACTAGCGGAACGCCGCCAGGATCTTCCGCGCCCCCAGCGGGAAAATCCCCAGCAGGGCAAAGGCGACGGTCAATTGCAGCAACTGGGCGGGCGCGATCACGGCACCGACTCCCTCTTCGGCCAGCACGGTCAGGTTGGGGACGCGGGACCCGGCGTAAACATAGACCGCCGTCCCGGCCAACATGCCCAATTGGCTGACCCACCAAAACGTCCAGACCCGAATCGGCGTCAATCCCATCACCAAATTGATTACGAAAAACGGAACGGCCGGGATCAGCCGCAGCGTGAACAGGTAGAACGCCCCCTCGTCAGCCAGCCGTTTCTCAAACGTCTTCATCGATTCGCCGTACCGCTGTTGGACGGCATCGCGAAGCAGATAGCGGCTGCTGAGAAACGCCAACGTCGCCCCGGCCGTCGATGCGAAACTGACCAGCACAATCGCACGGGCGAAACCGAAGTACCAACCGTAGACCAATGTCAACGCCGCCGCCCCCGGCAGCGACAATCCCGTGACGGCGACGTAGACACCGAACGCGATCGCATAGACCGCCAACGGATGTTCGCTTTGAAACGTCCGCAATTGGGATTCACGCTCGGCCAGCGACTGCAGCGAAATCATATCGCGATACAAGAATCCCACGGTCGCCACCGTCACGGCCAGCAGCACAAAGAGGATCAATTTCCACGTCGCACCCGACGGGGACTTGGGCGGTTGGGGAGTCTCGGTTGACGCTATGTCAACGGCCTGGGGATTGGAATGAGCATCTCGCCGGACCGCGTTCGTTTGGCATAGCGATGCTTGTCTAGTTGCAGGACCATTTGATTGATTCTGGCTCCCCTCTCCCCCAAAAAGCTGGCGAGCTCCAGCGAGCCAGTTTTTTGGGGGAGAGGGGCCGGGGGTGAGGGGGATTTCCAGGCGTCGGTGACGCATTGGAGCATGAACGGTCATACGACGAGACTCCCTGCAGAGATAAATTGCTCCAGCAAGAAATGCATTGCAGGATCCTTCAGGATTTGCCGTGTCCATTGATGTGCAGCTGATCGATACCGAGCCCCTCACCCCCAACCCCTCTCCCCAAAACAGATCGCGGTCAAACTCACTCAACGATCGGTGTCGTTCACGCGATCTGTTTTAGGGAGAAGGGGAGCCATTTCACAGAGGCGAAGCCTTCGAATCAGTGTGTTCCCAGGCGGAGCCGGGGAACAAGAGGAATGCATTTCGGCATCGCGTCTCCGCCATGATGATCTCCCTGCGCCTGTCGGCGGAGTCTGTAGCCGGGCGGTCATTGGCCACTGTAGCGGATCGAAACAGCCGCCGGCTACAATCAAGCGTCCCGAAACATAGTCCTTTGCCGATGAATCGACTGATTGTCTCCACTGCAATGATGTTCGCCGCTGTGCTTTTTCCGGGCGGCGTCTCTATCCGGAATGCCGCGGCGGGAACGCCGGTCTACGTCGGCCAGGCCAAGCCCCAATTGGTTCCGATGCACACGATCGACCATTCGGCGTGGAACAAATTGCTGGGCAAATATGTCGATTCCGACGGCAGGGTGGACTACCAAGGATGGCACGCGAGCGGTGAAGATCAGGCGTTGCTTGACGACTACCTGCAAACACTCTCCACGGCATCCATTGCGACAGACACGAAATCCACCCGCTCACCTCGACTGGCGTTCTGGATCAACGCCTACAACGCGCTGACCATCAAAGGGATCTTGCGCGAATACCCGACCACCAGCATTCGCAATCACACGCCGCGGCTGTGGGGATATCACATCTGGCACGACTTGAAACTGCACGTCGGACACCAACCGTTCTCGCTGGACGAAATCGAGCATCAGGTGTTGCGAAAAATGGGGGAACCGCGGATCCATTTCGCGATCGTTTGTGCGTCGATCGGTTGTCCGCGACTATTAAACGAAGCCTATGTGCCGGAGCGGGTCGACGAGCAATTGACGGCGAACGCGAAAGACTTTTTCACGCGGCGTCAGAACTTTCGCCACGACGTCGCCGGAAAACGTTTTTATCTGTCGGCGATCTTGAAATGGTTCGCCGAAGATTTCGGTGACGACCAATCGCAGGTTCTCAAACGCATCGCCGTGTGGTTGCCCGATGAGACAGCGCGGCGTGCGGCGATGGACAACGCCGTCAGCCTTTCTTATTTGGATTACAACTGGCAGCTGAACGCTCAAACCGCTCGATGACGATGCCCGCGCGGCGATACAACCGGTTGAATTCTTCGACGAACGAGGCTTGTTCCTTGATCGGCAACCTCATCGGCCCGACGGGATGATCGTTGCGATAGATGGCCGCTTCACAGGGGACGGCGGTTCGATTGCTGCTGCTCATGCTTGCCCACGGTAGACCGCCGACGGATGGGGAAACCCCAAACGTTTGTCGACACGGTTGTAAACGGGTTCTCCCGCCTGATAGCGTTTCAGATTGATGACCGCCAGAGCGGTCGAGTCGTCGACGCGGCGATGGGACTGCGCTCCGACATGCGGCGAGATCATGACCTTGGGGTCGTCCCACAGCTTGCTCTCAGGCGGCAACGGTTCCACCTCCGTCACGTCCAATCCTGCGCCGGCCAAATGACCGCTGGCCAATGCGTCGCACAAGGCCTGTTCCTGAACCACCGATCCCCGCGCGACGTTGATCAAGTACGAACCGCGTTTCATTTTCGCGAACCGCTCGGCATCAAACACACCCTTGGTTCCGGCGTTCAGCGGCAGCGTCAAGATCACCACATCGCTTTCGGCCAACAGCCGATCCAGTTGGTCGGCCGGCCACAGCTGGGAAACCTCCGGTGGGCAATCGACCGGGTAGTAATCGGTGGCAACCAGACGCACGTCCCAAGGTGCCAGCACACGGGCCAGGAAGCGACCGTTGCCACCTAGGCCGACGATCCCGACCGTTTTGCCACGCAGATCATCGGTGGGCAAGCGGACAAATTCACGCCGTGCTTCGGCGCGAAAAAACAACGGGGCGCGGCGGATCACCCCGAACAGTAACGAAAACGTCTGCTCGGCGACCTGGGGGGCGAACAGCCCCGACGCGCTGCTGACGACGATGGCGTCGTTTTCGATCACGCCGGGCACCAAACAGTGGTCCAGCCCGGCCGCGGAGGACTGAATCCAACGCAACTTGCCGGCCTCGAGCACGCGGTCCCAGTTGACGGGAACTTTGGCGTGCCCGATGAAGATCTCCGCCGTCGGCAGCAACTCGTCGATGCGTTCCTGGCCGGCATTGACCACTTCATAGTCCGGCGCAGCGGCTTGAATCTGGTCGATGTGTTTCTGGCCGACGGGGTAACAAAGAACGATTCGCATGGGGCGGTTCCGTGGAGGTGCAGTGGATTGCACGACGAGTATCCACGACCGGGCACGTCTGCTCAATCCGTCACCGGTTTGGTACGAGCCATGCCAGCGGGACGCGTGAGCGACCGGCACCCCGCGGTGTACGCCCCCCGCCACGTCAACACCGTGCCCCTTGCTGACGCGACGGGCTGGCATCCGATCGATCAAACCTCGCCACATGGGCTTGGGCTGTTACAATACAGTCCCTTCCTCCCTCCCCAACACACCCCCGCCCATGTTTCGACGATTCGCCGCCCTCGCGGTCTGGCTTGCCGCGTTCGGACCGGCCCTGGCTGAAACTGATTCGGAAAGCATCGATTTTGCCAACCAGGTCCGTCCGATCCTCTCGGACGCCTGTTTCGCCTGCCACGGTCCGGACGAAGAATCCCGCGCGGCCGACCTGCGTTTGGACGACCCCGAATCCGCCGCAGCCGTGATCGAGTCGGGCGACGCATCATCCAGCGAGCTGTATGCCCGGTTGGTGGAATCCGACCCCGAGTTGAAAATGCCGCCGCCCGATTCGGGCAAACAACTCGACGCGGCGCAGATCGCCATCTTGAAACGTTGGATCGACCAGGGTGCCGAATTTGAAACGCATTGGGCATTTGTCGCGCCGTCGCGACCGCAGCCCCCACGTGTCGGGCCTTCGGATTGGGTGAAGAATCCGATCGACGCATTCGTCGCAAGAACGCTGGAATCGGAGGGGCTTTTCCCTTCGCCGGTCGCCGATCACCGAACGTTGATCCGTCGTCTGTCGTTGGACCTGACGGGGCTGCCGCCGGAACCGGCATTTGTCACCGCGTGGCTCAAGCGGCTGGAAAACGACGGCGAATCGGCGTACCAGGATCTGGTCGGCGTGCTGCTGCAATCCAGCCACTACGGCGAACATTGGGCGCGGATGTGGTTGGACGCGGCTCGCTATGCCGACTCGGACGGCTATGAAAAAGACAAACCCCGCCAGGCGTGGTTTTATCGCGACTGGGTCGTCGATTCTTTCAACCACGATCGACCCTACGACGATTTTCTGGTGCGGCAAATCGCCGGGGACTTGCTGCCCGGTGCGACCCAAGCGGACCACGTCGCGACCGGATTCTTGCGCAATTCGATGGTCAACGAAGAAGGCGGCGCCGACCCCGAACAGTTCCGCATGGAAGCGATGTTCGACCGCATGGACGCGATCGGCAAATCCATCCTGGGGCTGACGATCCAGTGCGCCCAATGCCACACACACAAATACGACCCGATCGAGCAACACGAATACTACGGCATGTTCGCGTTTCTCAACAACACACACGACGCGATCATCCCGGTCTACACCGACGGCGAACAGAATCGCCGCGATCAAGTGTTGAAGCAAATCGCTGATCAAGAACGTTTGATCAAAACCGCGATCCCCGACTGGCGCGAACGCATGCATGCCTGGGCCAGCGACGTGACGGCTCGCGATCAACCAGACTGGACACCGATCGAGTTGTCGTTCTTGGACCGGACGCTGGGCGGATCCAAGTTTCTGCCGCAAGAGGATCGATCCTATCTGTGCCAGAGCTACGCGCCGACCAACTTTAATCCGCAGGGCACCGGGACGTATCATAGGAACCGGTTGACGGGGTTGCGGTTGGAATTGTTGACACACCCGAACCTGCCGCGGAGCGGACCGGGACGAAGCGTGGACGGAACGTGGGCGCTCAGCGAGTTGACGGCCGAGGTCGCGTTGTCGCTCAGTCCCGATCAAACGACACGGGTGAAATTCAACCGCGCCGTCGCCGACCGGTCTCCTCCGGTCGCGGAACTGAAACCACGCTACGACAACAAGAAGAGTCAGAAACGCGTCACCGGAGGAATCGACTTTGCCATCGACGGCGATGAAACGACCGCTTGGACCAACGAAGTCGACACGCCGCAGAGCAACATCTCGCAAACGGCGTGGTTCGAGTTCGAGTCCCCGATCGAAATCCCCGACGGCCAGCACGCGATCGTCACCGTCCATCTGGCCCAACGTCACGGCGGCTGGAACAGCGACGACAACCAGACGTTCAACATCGGGCGGTTTCGCGTTTCGCTGACCGGCGACGCGATCCCCGAGTTCGATCCGCTGCCGCCTGCGGTCGACTCGATCGTGAGACGCCCGCCGGCGCAATGGTCACCCGATGATGAAGCCGCGGTGTTTGCGCATTGGCGAACAACGGTGCCCGAAGCGGAAAGGTACAACGCAGCGATCGACCAGGCCTGGAAGTCGCATCCGCTCGGGACGACGCAATTGACACTCGGCCGCCGCGACACACCGCGAACAACGTCACTGCTGGCCCGGGGAGATTTTCTCAGCCCGGTGGAACCGGTCACTCCGCACGTGCCGGCGTTTTTGCATCAGCTGAAAACCGACGACGCTCCGCCGCGACTGCAATTCGCACGGTGGCTGGCGTCGGACGAATCACCGACGACGGCGCGCTCGATCGTCAATCGGATCTGGCAAGCCTATTTCGGCGTCGGCCTGGTCGAAACCAGTGACGACCTGGGGACGCAAAGCGCGCCACCCTCGCATCCCGAGCTGATGGATTTCCTGGCCGTGGAATTGGTCGACAACGGTTGGAGCCTGAAGCATTTACATCGCTTGATCGTCAGCTCGGCGACCTATCGGCAATCGTCGCGTTTGACACCCGAGCTTTCTGGGCGTGACCCCTACAACCGCCTGTTGGCCCGCGGGGCACGTTTCCGGGTTCCCGCCGAAACGGTCCGCGACATCACGCTGGCGGCCAGCGGCTTGCTCAATCGCAGCATCGGCGGACCGAGTGTGTATCCGCCGGCACCGGAGTTTCTGTTCAAACCGCCGGTCAGCTATGGGCCGAAGGTTTGGGAGGTCGCCGAAGACGCCCAGCGTTATCGACGGGCGTTGTACACATTCCGGTTTCGCAGCGTCCCCTATCCGATGCTGGAAAATTTTGACGCCGTGCCGGGGAATCTGTCCTGCGTGCGCCGCAGCATGTCCAACACACCGATGCAGGCACTGACGTCGCTCAACGAGCCGATGTTTTTGGAGGCTGCGATCGCGTTGGCCGCCAAAACGATTCGCGAAGTGGCAGAGACGGGCGACGACGCACGAATCCGATTCGCATTCCAGCGCTGTGTCGGACGTGCCCCGAGTGCGGACGAGCGACGAGTGTTGGCTGACTACCTGCATGGTCAACGAACTCGGCTGGAATCGCAATCGCTGTCGGCCGACCAGATTCTGTCGTCCGGCGCGCTGTTGGAGGTCGGTGATTTGGAGGCGGACGAATTAGCGGCATGGTCGCTCCTGTGCCGCGTGATTTTGAACTTGGATGAAACGATCACTCGAGAATAGAAGATGAACCCTTTGAATCGATCACGGCGCTGGTTCTTGCGAGATTGCGGCGTCGGCCTGGGAGCGATCGCGGCGGCGCAGTTGATGGCCGACCAATCGACGGCAACGTCGCCGGGCGACCCGCTGGCGGTCCGCGCGCCGCACTTTCCGGCCAAAGTCAAGAACGTGATCTTTCTGTTCATGGCCGGCGCGCCCAGCCATTTAGAACTGTTCGATCACAAGCCCCAGTTGGCCAAGTTCGATGGCACGTTGCCGCCGGCAGAATTGCTGGATGGTTATCGTGCGGCGTTCATCGATCCGAATTCAAAGTTATTGGGGCCGAAATTCAAATTCGCCCGTCACGGCCAGTGTGGAGCGGAAATCAGCGAGATCTTGCCGCACACGGCCAAGGTCGCCGATGACTTGACGATCGTCAAATCGATGACGACCGACGCGTTCAACCACGCGCCGGCGCAAATCATGATGAACACCGGATCCCAGTTGTTCGGCAAACCCAGCCTGGGATCGTGGACGTTGTACGGATTGGGCAGCGAGTCGAAAGACTTGCCGGGATTCGTCGTGTTCAGCAGCGGCAGCAAAGGCCCCAGCGGCGGCAACAGCAATTGGGGCAGCGGATTCTTGCCGACCGTGTACTCCGGTGTCCAGCTCCGCAGCGTCGGTGATCCGGTGCTGTATCTGTCCAACCCGCCGGGCGTGGATTCGCGGGCCCAGCGTGACGCACTCGACGCGATCACACAGCTCAATGAGCAACGTTTGTCGGTGACCGGCGATCCGGAGATTGCGACGCGGATCAATTCGTTCGAGATGGCTTACCGCATGCAGTCGTCGGCGCCGGAATTGATGGACATTCGATCCGAGACCCGGCAAACGCTGGACCTGTACGGCGCCGACCCCGACAAACCTTCGTTTGCCAAGAACTGTTTGTTGGCGCGCCGGTTGGTCGAACGTGGGGTGAGATTTGTGCAGCTGTTCCATGAAGCGTGGGACCAACACGGCAATCTGGTCGGCGGCTTGAAAACCAATTGCCGAGACACCGACCAGGCCTGTGCGGCGCTGGTCCAGGACTTAAAGCGGCGTGGAATGTTGGACGAGACGCTGGTGATTTGGGGCGGCGAATTCGGACGCACGCCGATGGTCCAAGGCGGCGGCAATGACGGCCGCGACCACCATCCCAACGCATTCACGATGTGGATGGCCGGCGGCGGGATGCGTCCCGGGACGACACTCGGGGAGAGCGACGATTTCGGATTCAACGTCACCCGCGATCGCGTGCATGTCCGCGACCTTCACGCGACGATCCTGAACCTGCTGGGGTTCGACCACACCCGATTGAGCGTCAAGTTCCAGGGTCTCGATCAACGGCTCACCGGTGTCGAACCGGCACGCGTGGTGCGGGAGATCCTGGCGTAGGATGCCCCAAGATTCGTTCACCCCCGGCTAGCGTTGAACTATTCTTTCGAAAACCATCTCGATCCGTCACCTTTGCCCCTCGAATCCGACCATTTTTCGATGCCCAAACCGATCTCTGGAATCCTGACCCCCAACATCACGCCTGTCGATCGTGACGGTCGTGTGGACGAAGACACGCTGCGTCGGTACGTGGATTGGTTGATCGAGAAAGGCGTCGACGGCTTGTACCCCAACGGCAGCACGGGGGAATTCATCCGGTTTACCGCCGAGGAACGCCGGCGAATCGTCGAGGTCGTGGTGGACCAGACCGACGGCCGAGTGCCGGTCTTGGCCGGTGCGGCCGAAGCCAATTCCAAGGAGACGATTGCGGCGTGTGAGGCGTATGGCGCGATGGGTGTGCGGGCAGTCGCGATCGTGGCCCCGTTTTATTACCGGCTTTCCGACCAAGGCGTGTACGCGTATTTCCGTGAAATCGCCGATGCCGTCTCGGTCGACGTCACGCTGTACAACATCCCCCAATTCGCCTCGCCGATTTCCGTCGAAACCGTCGTGCGGCTGGCGTCGGAATGCCCGCGTGTCGTCGGCATCAAAGACAGCTCGGGTGACCTGCCGAACATGATGCGGATGATTTCGCAGATCCGCCCCCTGCGCGAAGACTTTTGTTTTCTCACCGGTTGGGATGCGGCGTTGGTGCCGATGCTGGTGGCCGGCGCCAACGGCGGAACCAACGCGACCAGCGGCGTCGTTCCCGAATTGACCCGTGCGATCCACCGCAGCGTGGTCGCCGGGGACATCGAACAAGCGATGAAGTTGCAATACCAGTTGCTGCCGCTATTCGACGCCATGCTCTCCATCGGCGAATTCCCCGAAGGGTTTCGTGCGGGCGCCCGATCGCGTGGCTGGGACCTCGGCCCGGGACGCGTCCCGATTTCCGAGCGGCAACGTGACGCCATTGCAGCGGCTCAGCTGCAGATCGATGATTTACTGAACGAGTTCGTCGACGCGCCGACACCCGGCGTGTCCAATTTAGTGATCGAAAAAATCGTGCATCAGGTGATGTCGCAACTGAAGACACACTGACCACATCACACTCGACGGAAGTTTCATCTCAACTGGCGGAATCGCATTCGATGGCAGTGTGAGCATGGCAATGACAACAAATGGATTCACCCACCACCTCTCGGTGACGATCTGCAATGGAACATTGTGGCTTGGACTGATCGCCGCTGTGGCAAACGGCGCCGCGACTAATGCCGGAGCTTGGGAACCGAAGAACAAGCCGGTCTTGGCGGGTCAGATCGCACTGGAACTGGACTCCCCGACGCTGACCGAAAGCAGCGGACTGGCGTTTTCGGGCGTCGACCCCCAATGCGTTTGGTCCCACAATGATTCCGGCGACAAGGCCAGACTGTACGCCTTTACCGTTAACGGCCGGCATTGCGGACGCTTGGCGCTGCGTGGGGTCAAGGCTCACGACTGGGAAGACATGGCCTCCTTTGACGACGACGGGCCACGGCTGCTGGTGGCCGATGTGGGTGACAACGACTCCCGCCGCCAATCGGTTTCGATGTACATTTTCGATGAACCCAGCCCCCGCGCGAGAACCCTGGTTGCATCATTCCAGCAATTGGTCGTGCGTTATCCGGGCGGTCCGCTGAACTGTGAATCCGTGGCGGTCGATGTTCCACGGCGGCGAATTCTGCTGCTGGCCAAATCGCCGTTGATGGCAACGATGTTCGAGGTCCCACTGCCGAAACGCGGCAACGCGAGCGAATCATCCGAGCTGGACGGCTCGGTCATCCAGGTGGACGCCAAGCGAGTTCAAACGCTTGCGATCCCATTGGCGACCGGCATGGATCTGTGCGCGAAAACGGGAGACCTGTGGATTGCCAACTACCTGCAGGCGTATCACTTTCCCTACTCCGAACGCCTTCCTCTGGAAACGCGATTGCGACAGATGCCGGGCATCGTCGAGTTGCCGATGTTGAAACAAGTCGAAGCGATCGCGGTCGATGACCAGGGGCGTGTCTGGGTGACCAGCGAAGGCAGACCGGCGAAGATGCAGCGGCTGACGGTTGCCCCATGACCGACCGCGGCCCGCTGGAATGTGTCACGATCGATTCGATCGACGACCCGCGTCTTGCTGACTTTCGAAACCTGAGACGGCGCCCGACCGGACGCGTGTTCGACTCGTCTCACTTTGTCGTCGAGGGGCAATTGATCACACAGCGGTTGATCGCCAGCGATTATCCGCTGCGATCGGTGGTGGTCGAAGACGGCCGCGACCTCAGCGTGCTCGGCGGGCTCGGCGGCCGAATGCCCGTGTACGTGCTTTCACGTGATCAGATGCGTCAGCTGTCGGGGTTCGATTTTCATCGCGGCTTTCTGGCCAGCGCCGATCGTCAACCTCCGGGCGCGATCAGTGACTTCCACGACGATCCGGTGTCACTGGCGCTGGTCCAGACGACGGACATGGAGAACTTGGGCTCAATGGTGCGTACGGCTGCGGCGTTGGGGATCCGCCAGGTCCTGATCGACCCCCGATCGGTCGACCCGTTTTCTCGGCGAGCGATGCGAGTCAGCATGGGGGCGGTCCTGGGCATGCGTTGGCTGGCGATGAACCAACCGGCCGACGATCTGCGAACACTGGCAAGTCGTGGAGTCGTCAGTCTGGCTTCGACGCTGGCATCCGATGCCGTCTCCATCGATCAGGTCGCGCGGAATGCGGATCCGATGGTTTTGGTGATGGGGAACGAGGCCCAAGGGTTGCCGACCGAGGTGCAGCAGGCGGCGACGCGTCGGGTGACCATCCCGATGGCCACCGCCTCGGGTTGCGGGCAGTTGGTCGACAGCCTGAACGTCTCGGTGGCGGCCGCGATCTTGCTGTACGAGTTGACACGACAGGTGTAACGAGCCGGGTTGGTGTGGAATAGGCTTCCAGCCTTTCGACGTCGTACAACCACCCGCGCCCCTCGAGTACGACGGTCCCCTCCGGGCCGTCGCGAGTAGAACTCGCCGCGACGACCTGGAAAGGACGTCGTACATCCGAGCCTGACGGCAAGCGATAGCAAACCGGGCACCGCTTGCACTACAATTGTCGCTCCAGGTCAGCCTTCACCGCTTTCTCCGCTCGCCAGCAACGTCGACCATGCAACTGCATTGCCTCGGAACGGCCGGGTATCACCCCAACGAGGATCGACACACGAGCTGCTATTTCTTGCCGCAAAGCGGGATCGTGCTCGACGCGGGAACGGGGCTGTTTCGGTTGACGGAGCTGATTCGGACGCCGACGCTGGACATTCTGCTCAGCCACGCCCACTTGGATCATGTCGCCGGGCTGACGTTCTTGCTGGACGTTCTGCATCAACGCCCCGTCGATCGGCTGCGGATTTGGGGAGAAAAGGAGAAACTGGCGGCGATCAAACAGCACTTGTTTTCGCGATTGTTGTTCCCCGTCCAGATCGACGCGGAATTCCGAGAAATCGACGATTTGCGTCAGTTTGCGATCGGCGACTGCACGATCGACTGGCGTCACCAGCAACACCCCGGGGCATCGGTCGGCTATCGAATCCGCTGGGACGACGGCACACGGTTGTTGTACTTGACCGACACGACGGGCGACGACAGCGGCGAGGCGATTCGCTGGAATTCGGGGGCGGATCTGATGATGCACGAGTGCTATTTTCCGGACGCCAAAGCCCAGTGGGCGACCAAAACAGGGCACACCTACAGCAGCCGCGTGGCGCGGATTGCTGCCGCGTCGGCGCCGCAACAGCTGGTCCTGACCCACGTCAACCCGGTCGATCCGCAGCCCGATGTGATGCTCCGGGAAGTCAGCGAGGCGCTCCGGCGGCGAAAAATCCCGGTCCGCTTGGCGTCCGATCGCGATGTGATCGAATTCGGCGGCTGAAAACGCGAATTGCCTCATGATCGGCCGCGGGGAACGCCGAAACAGTGCTTCACGCGGTGAACCCGAGCGTTCAACCGGCTGTCACAGAGGCCGGCGGCTGGAAGGTTCCGGCGGCGATCTGGTGGTTTGCGGTCGCCAGACCCCAAATCCGGCTTGCCCCAGAACGATCGATTGCTAAACTCTGCCCTCTCTCGAGGGAAGCTGCGTTGCAGCGGCCCCGAGGGCAGGACAGTGCCGGGACGATGATCCTGGCGATTGGGCGATCGATTCGCCAGCGTAGCTCAGTTGGCAGAGCAGCTGATTTGTAATCAGCCGGTCGTGGGTTCGAATCCCTCCGCTGGCTTTGGCGTGGCCACCACTAACGGGTGACACCACTGCGGGCTGAGAGACTGCGTGCTGAGAGTCCGAAACGGTTCAGGTGGTGCAACCGCGCGGGCCGGCCGGCAAGCCACCTTGCCAGCGACGGCCTGACAAGGCACACTTCCTGGCGAAACACGATCCGACCGAGAATTTACCGATCCATTTGCACGACGAGACCGACAGCAAGACTTAAGCAACACGATCGACAAACAAAAAGGGGGTTTGCCCGAGTGGTTAAAGGGGGCGGACTGTAAATCCGCTGGCTACGCCTACATTGGTTCGAATCCAATAGCCCCCATAGAGAGATAATCGCAAATCGAGAGGCTCGATTTTGCGATTCGTGTCACCGGCACGATCAAGCGGGTGTAGCACAATGGTAGTGCAGCAGCCTTCCAAGCTGAATACGAGGGTTCGATTCCCTTCACCCGCTCTGCCCGTCGCTGCTGTAGCTCAGTGGTAGAGCACTTCCTTGGTAAGGAAGAGGTCATGGGTTCAAGTCCCATCAGCAGCTTGAGCGTCTGGAACTGAGAATCTGGAAAGTTGGTGCGGATCTTGCTGATTTTTTTCAATCAGCAATTGCAAGCGACGCGACTTTTCGCAACAACTACGCACCCTCGCCAGCGGCACTGGATTTTGCCTCCTCTGGCGGGCGTACTGAAGCAACAACCGGGGCGTCCTTGGTGGACGCTCCTGGATACGATTTTCTGTCTGTTTAGAAGAACAAAGTTCGATCGTCGCGACCACTGGGTCGGTGAACCACCGTGGGTGTGAACACGGCACCGCTTTTGTGGGCTCGTCAGGGGCGTATCCCCAGGCAAGTTGCGAAGGCGATCGAGCGCAGGTGAGTTAGAAATGGCCAAGGCAACATTTGAACGGACCAAGCCCCACGTCAACGTCGGCACGATTGGGCACATTGACCACGGTAAAACAACGACTACGGGTGCAATCCTGGCAGTCCAAGCCGCCAAAGGCTTGGCACAGGCAAAGGGATATTCGGATATCGCCAAGGGCGGTACCGTGCGAGACGCGACCAAGACAGTGACCATCGCGGTCGCCCACGTCGAATACGAATCGGACAACCGTCACTACGCCCACATCGACTGCCCGGGCCACGCCGACTTCGTCAAGAACATGATCACCGGTGCCGCCCAAATGGACGGTGCCATCCTGGTCGTCTCGGCCGCCGACGGCCCGATGCCGCAAACCAAGGAGCACGTCCTCCTGGCTCGTCAGGTCGGCGTCCCCTACATCGTCATCTTCCTCAACAAGTGCGACCTGGTCGACGACGAGGAATTGCTGGAACTGGTCGAACTGGAAGCCCGCGAACTGCTCAGCAAGTACGACTTCCCCGGCGACGACGTTCCCGTCATCCGCGGATCCGCACTGCCGGCGTACAACAACCCCAGCGATCCCGATGCCAGCAAGTGCATCACCGAGCTGATGGAAGCACTCGACGAGTACATCCCCGAGCCGGTTCGTGAAGACGACAAACCCTTCCTGATGGCGATCGAAGACGTGTTCTCGATCGAAGGCCGTGGAACGGTCGCCACCGGGCGTATCGAACGCGGCGTGATCAAGGTCGGCGAAGAAGTCGAAATCGTCGGTCTGGGCCCGAATTCGTCCAAAACCACCTGCACCGGTGTCGAAATGTTCCGCAAGGAAATGAACGAAGGCCGTGCCGGTGACAACGTCGGTTGCCTGCTCCGCGGGATCAAACGCGAAGAAATCCAACGCGGTCAGGTTCTGGCCAAGCCGGGTTCGATCACCCCGCACACCAAGTTCGAAGCCGAAGTTTACTGTCTGAGCAAGGACGAAGGCGGCCGCCACACGCCGTTCTTCAGCGGTTACCGTCCGCAGTTCTACTTCCGCACCACCGACGTGACCGGAACGGCCAACCTGCAAGGGGCCGACATGTGCATGCCCGGCGACAACGTCAAAGTCACCGTCGAACTGCACAAGCCGATCGCGATGGACGACGGTGTCCGCTTCGCTATCCGTGAAGGCGGTCGTACCGTCGGTTCGGGCGTTGTGACCAAAATCGTCGAGTAGTCCCCGCGGGACGCTTTGACGCCCTCGCCGGCGTCAATCTCGAAGAAAGACATCGCGAGAACCAACGAATCACCTAGCGGTTCGTTGGTTCTCTGCTTTAAACTACGCGAAGCCGAATTCCGGTTCGGACCGAGCGAAGGAGTGTAGCTCAATTGGCAGAGCACTGGTTTCCAAAACCAGCGGTTGCGGGTTCAAGTCCCTCCACTCCTGCTTGATTTTTCCGCCCATCTCGCTGCTCTGGTGCCAAGACCCGGGGCGGCGGTACGATGTGCTTGACGCGGAGGGCACTGCATTCCTCCGACTTGTACTGGCTGAACAGAAGCCGGCCTTTGAAAAAGCCGGCTGATTCGAACGTAAGGACAATCGAGTGTCTCGAGACATCGCCGGGAGCAAAGCGAACACCGCCGCAAGTGGCAGTTCGCTTTCGAGCGAGCTACTGCACGCCTCCGTTTACAAACCGAACCAAGGACGCATCGTCCGCCAGCTGACCGTGCTGGCGATCTGGTTGATCGTAGCACTCGGGGCCTGGCGTCTTTACGCCACGCTGGACAGCTCCACCGCCAACAAGGCGATCGCCGTCGGGATCCCCGCCGGCATCCTGCTGGCCGGCTTGTGGATCGGCTATCGGCTGATCAATTGGCCTCGCTTTGCCGACTTTCTGATCGCCGTCGAAGCGGAAATGAAGAAGGTGACTTGGCCGAGCCGCGAAGAGGTCAAGCGGGCGTCGGTGGTCGTGATCGTCACGATCGCGATCCTGGCCATCTCGCTGTTCCTGTTCGACGTGTTTTGGCAAGCATTCTTCAATGCCTTGTGGGCAACGGCCTAACCGATTGCCCTGGATCGATTTGCTGGTAGATTTGAGATCTTGTCGCTCGCCGATCGCGCCCCCACCACTCCTGACGTATTCACGCCCAAGCCGTTTTCAGTGCTCCAATGACCGACGAATCCCGATCCCCCAACACCGATGACTCTGAAGTGATTGACGAGTCCAGCGAAGTGCTTGAGGAAACCGATTCCGCGGACGCGGGTGCCGGAGAAAACGAAGCCGTGCAAGCGGCCGAAACGGACGATTCGGGCAGCGAATCCACCGGCGAAGTGTTCCTGGACAGCGACGATGACGACGACGACCAGCCGTCCGATGAAATCGAGATGGACTGGTACATCCTGAAGGTCGCGTTCAACCGTGAAGATTCCATCGCCGACGCGTTGCGCAAGAAAATCGCAATGGAAGGCATGGAGGAATACTTCGGCGACGTGGTCGTCCCCAGCGAAGATGTCGCCACGTTCACCCGTGACGGCAAAAAACGAATCACGAAGCGAAAGCTCTTGCCCGGTTACATCATGGCTCGGATGGCCATCAACGATGACACCTGGTTCCTGGTCCGTGAAACCGGCGGAATCAGCGACTTCACCGGATCGGCGGGCAAACCCATGCCGATGGACCCGGCGGACGTGGATCGGTTCATCAACCGACCGATCGCCGAAGACGAAGAAGAGGCCCCGATCAAGACGGCGATTCCGTTCAAGGTCGGCGATCGTGTTCGCGTCAAGGAAGGCAATTTTGAAAACCAGGAAGGTGATGTCGATGCCGTCGATGAAGCCAACGGCCGAATCACCGTGATCATCAACATTTTCGGCCGCAGTGTTCCCATGGAATTGGATCACTGGCAAGTCGAACCGGTGTAGTTAACCTAACGCCGAAACACCACAACCAACTCAATCGTATAGCAAGCATCCGACCATGGCAAAGCAAGTTACTGGACAGGCAAAGTTTCAAGTTCCCGGCGGTCAAGCCACCCCCGCTCCTCCCGTTGGTACCTCCCTGGGTAAGTTCGGGGTGAACCTGGGCCAATTCGTCCAAGCGTTCAACGATCGCACCAAAGAATACAACGGCACCCCGATCCCCGTGATCGTCACGGTCTACAACGACCGCAGTTTTGAGTTCGTCACCAAAAGCCCGCCGGCCGCTTCGTTGCTGAAGCAAGCCGCCGGAATCGCCAAGGGCAGCGGTGTGCCGAACATCAACAAAGTCGCCAAGGTCACCCGCGCCCAGTGCGAGGACATCGCCACCAAGAAGATGGCCGACCTGAACGCCCGCAGCATGGACCAAGCCGTCCGCATGATCGAAGGCACGGCCCGCAGCATGGGCATCGACGTCGAAGGCTGATACTCGTCGTAGCGGAAGCCGCCAAGGCTTTCGCACCAACGTACGCCCCGCCGCGCCGGGGCGAAACTCTTGGCGAGTTCCGCTACCGGAACACATACCCCGTCCCGTCATGGTCGACCGTGACGGTGCTGCCCTCGGCGTACTCGCTTTTCAGTAGCGCGGTGGCCAGTTCGTTCTGGACTTCGCGTTGGATTACTCGTTTCAGCGGACGGGCGCCGTAGGTCGGGTCGTAGCCGGTCTTGGCGATCTGATCGATGGCCGCGTCGGTTACCTCCAACGTCAATCCGTTGTCCTGCAAACGGCGTCCCAAGTGAGCCAGTTGCAGTTTGACGATCTGGCGAATTTGACGCTTATCCAACGGCCGGAAAATCACGGTGTCGTCGATCCGGTTCAGGAACTCGGGCAGGAACCGTGTCCGCAACGCCTGCTCGACCGCCTCCCGCATCTCCTCTTCGTCGCCGCCGTCGGCCGCGATCTGTTGGATTTCCTGGCTTCCCGCGTTGCTGGTCATCACGATCACCGCATTTGCAAAGTTAACCGTGCGACCATGCCCGTCGGTCAAGCGACCGTCATCCAGGACCTGCAACAAAATGTTGAACACATCCGGGTGGGCCTTTTCGATCTCATCAAGCAAGATGACGCTATAGGGTCGACGGCGGACCGCTTCGGTCAGCTTCCCGCCCTCTTCGTAACCGACGTATCCGGGCGGGGCACCGATCATGCGGGCGACGCTGTGCCGTTCCATGAACTCGGACATGTCGATCCGCACCATTGCGTTCTCGTCGTCGAACATGATTTCCGCCAGTGCCTTGCACAGTTCGGTTTTCCCAACCCCGGTCGGTCCGAGGAACAGGAACGATCCGATCGGCCGGTTGGGGTCGGCCAGACCGCTGCGGCTGCGGCGGACGGCATCGGACACCGCGCGAACGGCTTCGTCTTGGCCGATCACGCGGGTGTGCAACCGCTCTTCCATGACCAGCAACTTGGCCCGCTCGGTTTCCATCATGCGGCTGACGGGAACGCCGGTCCAGGCCGAAACGACCTCGGCGATTTCATCGGCGGTGACTTCACGCCGCAGCAATCTCCGTTCGGGTTCCCCGGACGGCTCCCCGGCCGATGAACCGTCGTCACGTTTTTCGATTTCCTCCAGCTTGGATTCCAGTTCCGCCTGGCGTGATTGCACCTCCAGCATTTCGCGATACAGGTTTTCCGGGTTCTCGCCACGGAGCTGAGTCTGTTTGGCTTCGGCGTCCAGGGTCGCAAAGCGGTGGGCCAGCGTTTCGGCTTCCTGGCGGATCGATTGAACGCCGTCGAGTCCGATTTTTTCGCTTTCCCATTGTTCACGCAGGTCGGCGAGTTCTTTCCCGAGCGATTCCATTTCGTCTTGGATTTCTTCGCGTCGCGAAATGATGGACGCATCGGTGGCGTCTTCGTCTTGAAGTTGTCGTGCCGCGAGTTCCAGTTGTCGCAAGCGGCGTTGGATGCGGTCGATGGGTTCGGGAACACTCTCCTTTTCCATCGCCAATCGGCTGGTTGCTTCGTCGACCAGGTCGATCGCCTTGTCGGGCAAGAAGCGATCGGCGATGTAGCGGTTGGCCAGCGTCGCGGCGGCGACCAGGGCGCTGTCGGTGATCCGCACACCGTGGTGTGATTCATAGCGCGACTTTAAACCGCGCAAGATCGCGATCGAATCCTCCACCGACGGTTCTTCGACATATACCGGTTGGAATCGTCGCTCCAGCGCGGCGTCCTTTTCGATGTGCTGGCGATATTCGTCCAAGGTCGTCGCACCGACACAACGCAGCGCACCGCGGGCGAGTTCGGGCTTGAGCAAGTTGGCCGCGTCGGGCGAACCTTCCGCCTTCCCCGCACCGACGACCAGATGAAGTTCGTCGATGAACAGGATCACACGGCCGTCGGAATCCTTGACCTCACGGAGCACGGCTTTGAGCCGTTCTTCGAAGTCACCTCGGAATTTTGCGCCGGCGACCAGCGCGCCCATGTCGAGTGCGATGACGCGTTTGTTCTTCAGGCTTTGCGGAACGTCGGCTTCGAAAATCCGCAGCGCCAATCCTTCGGCGATCGCGGTCTTGCCCACTCCCGGTTGCCCGATCAGGACCGGGTTGTTCTTGGTTCGTCGCGACAGCACCTGGATGACACGGCGGATCTCATTGTCGCGGCCGATGACCGGATCCAGTTTTCCGCTGGCGGCCAACTGCGTCAGGTCGACGCCGTATTTTTCCAGCGCTTGATAGGTGTCCTCGGCGTTCTGGTCGGTGACGCGTGCGCTGCCACGGATTTCGCTGGCCGCTTTCAACACGTCGTCGGCATTGACGCCGCACAGCGAAAGCAGACTTTGTGCTTTGGTCTTTGCCTTGGCCAGTCCCAACAGCAAATGCTCGGTGCTGACGAACTCGTCTTTCAGGGATTGTGCGGTGGCGGCGGATTCGTTGAGTGCCGATTGCAGTTCGGCGGAGATTCCCGGTTGGCGTCCGCCGGAGACCTTGGGCAGCTTGTCGGCTTCGCTGGCGGTCAATTCGCGCAACTGCTTTGCGTCGGCCTTCATTTTGGCCAGCAGGGCGCCGGTGATGCCGTCGCTTTCATCCAGCATCGCCGCCAGCAGGTGCAGGGAGGTGATTTCGGGATTGCCAGCCGATGTCGCACGCCCTTGTGCTTCGGCGATCAAGCCCTGGGCTTTGGTGGTCAGTTTATCGAATCGGAAGGCCATCTCGATTGCTCCTGCGACAGGTTCGGTCGGTGCGTAAAAAAAGACGGGCGACGTGTCACCCGTCTCTCTTCGTCACGGTGCCGGCGGGATGCCGGCGGTGACGTTTCATCGGTTAGACAAATGGTCGTCGTTTAGCTTTTGACTTCGAAATCGGCGTCGATGGCGTCGTCGTCATCGGCGTCGCCCGCGGGCGATGCCGCTCCGGCGGCTGCGGCGTCCGCATCGCCTCCGGCTGCTGCCGTCTTTTCGTACAGCACCTTGCTGAACGCTTTGGCGGCGGCATCCAATTCCTCGGTTGCCTGCTTGATGGCCTCGACATCGTCGGTGCCCGAAGCCGTCTTGACCTTTTCGATCGCCTTATTCAACGGTTCTTTGTCGTCGTCGGACAGCTTGTCGGCATGTTCGGCCATCTCCTTTTCCAACTGGTGAACCTGCTGGTTCGCCTTGTTGCGTGCTTCGGCCAATTCGAACTGCTTGCGGTCCTCTTCGGCGTTCTGTTCGGCATCGCGGCGCATCTTTTCGATCTCGTCTTCGTTCAGCGCGCCGGCTTCCTTGATCTCGACCTTGGCTTCTTTGCCCGTCTTCAGCTCTTTGGCCGAAACGCTCAAGATGCCGTTTTGGTCGATGTCGAACTTCACTTCGATTTGCGGCACGCCACGCGGCTGGGCGGGGATGCCTTCGAGGTTGAACTCGCCGAGCAGCCGGTTGTTGGCGGCCATCTTTCGTTCCCCTTGGAAGACGCGGACGGTCACGGCGGTTTGGTTGTCCGCCGCGGTGCTGAACACGTTCTTCTTTTCGACCGGAACGGTGGTGTTACGTTCGACCAATGCGGTCATCACACCGCCTTCGGTTTCGATGCCCAGGGTCAATGGCGTTACGTCCAGCAACAAGACGTCGGTTCGGTCACCGGCCAAGACGCTCCCTTGGATCGCGGCACCGATGGCGACGACTTCATCCGGGTTGACGCCCTGGTGGGGCTCTTTGCCGAAGATCTCTTTGACGATTTGGCGGACCTTGGGAACCCGCGTGCTACCGCCGACCAAAACGATTTCGTCGATGTCGCTCGGCGAGAACCCGGCGTCCTTGAGCGCCTGCTTGACGGGGGTCTTGCACTGTTCGACCAGGTCGTCGATCAACTCTTCGAACTTGCTGCGGGTGATCTTCATCGTCAGGTGCTTCGGACCGGATTGGTCCATCGTGATGAAGGGCAAGTTGATGTCGGTCTCGGGCAGCGTCGACAGCTCTTTCTTGGCCTTTTCACAGGCTTCTTGAAGACGCTGCAGCGCCATCGGATCGTTGCGAAGATCGATCGCGTTTTCTTTCTTGAATTCGCCGGCGACGTAGTTGATCAATGCTTCGTCGAAGTCGTCACCGCCCAGGTGGGTGTTCCCGGAGGTGCTGATCACCTGGAAAACGCGGCTTTCGTTTTCTTCATCACCACTGTCAGCGACTTCCAACACGGACACGTCGAAGGTACCACCGCCGAGGTCAAAGACGATGATCTTTTCGTCTTTGGCCTTGTCCAGCCCGTAGGCGAGTGCAGCGGCGGTCGGCTCGTTGATGATCCGTGCGACTTCCAACCCGGCGATCTGACCGGCGTCCTTGGTCGCCTGGCGCTGGGCGTCGTTGAAGTAGGCGGGGACCGTGATCACGGCCTTGTTGACCTTGTGACCGAGGTACGACTCGGCAGATTCCTTCAGCTTGCGAAGCACCTTGGCCGAGATTTCTTGCGGCGTGAAGGTTTCGTCGCCGACTTGGATCTTGACGTACTCGTCGGCCGCCCCGACGACACCGTAGGGGACCATCTTTTCTTCCGATTCGACCTCGTGATGGCGTCGCCCCATGAAGCGTTTTGCCGAGTAAACGGTCCGCTTGGGGTTGGTGACGGCTTGGCGTCGCGCGGGCTCGCCGACGATCGTTTCCTTCTTGTCGGTGAATGCGACCACGCTGGGCGTCAGCCGGTTGCCTTCGGGGTTCGGGATCACCTTGGGCTCACTGCCTTCCATGATGGCGACCACACTGTTGGTCGTCCCGAGGTCAATGCCGATGATTTTTTCGCCCTGAGCCATAACGCTTCGTCTCCGTGAAAAAGTGGATTGTTCGAGTTCGGTTTCGGCCGTGGCGATCAACCGCGTTGGGATTTCCGCTCGTCGGGCCGTGGGTGGGTTGTGCTGAACGTGTCAAAGTTGAGGGTGTTCATGACGGGCGATCGCGGTCCGATCCGCCTGTCGATTTCGCCTTTTGAGGCGTCGGAGTGGTGGAAAAGCAAAGCCCGTGCCAGTCGTCGGTTGGGTCGCGAGAAAAACTCGCTCTGCCAGTTCGAATGATGCGTTTCCGCCGCGAAAACCAAGTTTTGCAGCGAACCAATTCGGCGAAAAACCTTTTTTGGCAGCATCACCAAAACACGAGATTTGGCGTGGTGACAGGGATTGCCAGATTGACAGCTTCGCCGCTTTCTCAACATCCCTAGGTTTTTCTTGTCAGAATTGCCCTCAGGTGGGGTCATGGATGTGTCCCACGAGCATCTTGTCCTCCCTTGTCGCAAGCACCCATTGGCATGTCCCCCTGGCCCGACACCGAATCGAAGCTCGTCCAGCGCTTGGCCGACCCCCGCGATGACGCCGCCTGGAACCGTTTTGATGCGCTCTACCGCCCCGTCATTTACCGCTACGCCCGGGGCCGTGGATTGCAGCACAGCGATGCCGAAACGTTGGTCGCCGAAGTGATGTCGCGTGTGTTTCGCGCCGCCAAACGCTGGTCGGGCGATCCCGACAGCGACCCGCAAGACAGCGGCCCGGAATCACGTCCGCTCCGCTTTCGCGCCTGGCTGCGGCGGATCGCGGAAAACGTTTTGCTGAATCTGGTCACGCGCCAGCTGTCCAAACGTGGCACCGGCGGGACGAGTGCACAGATCAGCCTGTCGCAACGCGCGATCGCCGATGATGTGTCGCGTCGCCAATGGAATCATCAGCACCAGCAGCACCTGTTTGTCACCGCCGCCGGACAGGTTCAATCACAAGTCGACGCCGAACACTGGAAGCTGTTTTGGCAAACGCATGTCGATGGCCTGGCGATCGAACAGGCGGCGCGTCAATCGGGGCGCTCGGTCGGATCGGTGTATGCCATCCGCAGCCGCATCGTCCGCCGGCTCCGTGACACCGTCACGCGGATCGAAAGACTGGAGGAGAGCAACCTCGAGGGTACTGATCCCGTGGAGGTCGAATGATGGAAACGCGATCGAAATGCCCTGACGAAGTAACGTGGCACCATTGGCTGCTCGATGGTGGCGATGTCGCCGTCGACCAGCAATCGCTGCTGGATCATTTGGATGATTGCATGGCGTGCCAAAGCGTCGTCGCCCGGATCTCCGCGGACGACCCGTTTTATTGCCAGTCGCGCGATGCACTGCGTTCGACGGGGCTCAGCAGTCACGACTGGCAGGGCGGCGCCACAACCACGACTGCCCTGGAAGGCGCGGAACAGCAATCCGGTCGGACATCGAACCGTGCGATCGTGTCACTGGTGAAAACACTGCTCGGACCCACCGATGACGATCGCTCCCTCGGCCGCTTGGGACGCTTCGAAGTCCTGGGCATCGTCGGCAGCGGCGGCATGGGCATCGTGCTCAAGGCGCGCAGCATCGACATGGACCGCGTCGTCGCGATCAAGATCCCACAGCCACAGTACTGGCAATCGCCGGAAACCTTGTTGACGCTTGAGCGCGAAGCTCGCTCGGCCGCCGCGGTCGTGCATCCCAACGTGATCTCGATCTATCACGTCGATCGTTACCGCGACGTGCCCTACCTGGTGATGCCCTATGTCGCCGGCCGATCGCTGGAACAACGGATCCGCGATGAAGGCCCCCTGCCGATCGACCAGGCCTTGCGGATCGCCCGTCAAGTCGCTTCGGCACTAGCCGCGGCGCACGCCTGTGGCGTCGTGCATCGAGACGTCAAACCCGCCAACATCCTGCTCGGTGCGGGGACCGAACGCGCGGTGTTGTCGGATTTCGGATTGGCCAAAGTGCAATCCGATGCTACCTGCACCGCGACGGGGACCTTCGCCGGCACGCCGATCTACCTGTCGCCCGAACAAGCCTCCGGTTGCGGCGCGGGCCCGGCCGGGGATCTCTATTCTTTGGGTACCGTGCTGTGGACCATGCTGGTCGGCCAACCGCCGATGTCCGGCATGCACACGCACGCGATCGTTCGCAAGATCGCTGACGCTCAGCTTCCCGTCCTGTCCGACCATTGCCGTGACCTCCCCGACTGGGTGAATCGCTTGATCGCGAAACTGCACGCAACCGTCCCAGCGGATCGGCCTTCGGCGGAACAATTGACCGAGTGGATCGAAGCCTGCCAGCGACATCTTGCCGAAGGCGGATCCGCCCCGATTCCCGAGGAGTTGTCCGTGAACGATCCCAAACCGAAACGCACGGTCGCAATCTCCGCCGTTTGCCTGGCGACACTCCTGATCGCCGGAGCGGGCTGGATGATGTTTGACGCGTCCGGCGGTGTCTCCCGAGCTGCGCCGCAGGCGGAAGAACCCAGTGCAGACCAGTCACCTGCAACTACAGCGAGTGATGAGCACGCGTCTGAACCGCAGGCGCATGAACCAGCAACGCCGCCCCAATCGACGCCGTCGAACTTGGTTGCCGACGAAACCGACATCTATCTCGATCAACTCCAAGCGGAACTTGATCAATTGAACCAAACCACGCTACCGCAATTGGAATCCGAAATGGAATCGTTGCTCTCTGATCCGCCCTAAATCTTCTTACCCCAAAAATCTTCTTACCTCTCCCTTGTATCGACCGTGTCCTGTCGGGCCGGTGGGAATGTGGGGAGAGATGGCAGAATGATGGGGTGCGCGTCGGCTGGCGCCGGCCCAATGGCACCTACTTTATGAGCCGACGGCGCTAGCCGCGGGCCTTGGATTGCTCTTCGAGACTTGTAAGGCCCGAGGCTAGCGCCTACGGCTCAGTTTGTGATCGAAAGTATTCCCCGTTCGAAACATCCCGAATCAACACACGTACCTACGGTGCCTACTCATGAATCGCGCGACACTCTTGATGCTCATTGGATGCCTGCTCGTGTCCCCGCTCGCGATCGCGGAGAACATCACGTTCTTGACCCCCGACGGCAAACCGGCCGGCGGCACCAAGTTCTATCGGACGTTTCAAGATCAAGAGTCGGGTTACGACATGGAGATGATGATGGGCGGCATGGGCGACATGATGATGGACAGCGACGGCGGTGGTGGGGACATGTATGGCATGGAGATGGAAATGGGCGGTGCGATGGGAATGGGCATGGGAGGCGGCATGGACATGGGGTATGGAGAAATGGGGGCGGGAGCACCTCCGTCTGAACCGCACCTCGCGTTCCTCAACGCAGAACCACTGCAACCGATCACGCCGCCGCAGGGCGAAACTTGGACCGCCGCAGACGACGGAACCATTGAACTGAACGAGGGCTCGCGGCGTCGGCGTGGAGTCAGCGTGCACACGGTGTCTGCCTTGGCCGTTCATGAATCGGGATTCAGCTTCATCCCGGCCGACACGACACTCTCGCCAAAGGTCACACTGCGCAGCGGTGGCAAGATCGTGGTCGCCCCGCCGTCGGGCATCGACACCTCCCGGTACCACGTCCTGACCTGTTGGCAAAACGGGTTCGCCTATCCCAGCCTGGAGGAATACAAACAACAACTCGGATCATCGCAAAAGCTTGGCAAACAGCTTGACGACGACGATTGGCGATTCAGCCCGCGGTTTCGCTGGTACCAGACCGCGGACCTGGGCGAAGTGATCTCGGTCCCGCCGGGTGAGGTTCGCGTGACGATCGTGCCCAAACCACACGACGCATCCGACTACGCGGACCTCGGTGCGGCGCAGATTTTTGAGCTTCTGACGTCCCGCGGTCCCAGCACGATCGTTTTGGTATCCGGAAAGACGCCCCAGCCGATCACCGTCGACTTCCCGCCGCTTCGGTCGTTGGTCCTGCGTGCGCCGGAAAAAAGCGATGACGCGCTGCCCGAATGGGGCGACCAACCGCCGCCTCGCTATCACCTGGAACCGTTTCAACGCCAGTCGTACGGGGACACGCCAACGCTGACGTCTCCTCCCGCGTCGGCAGTAGCCTCACGGTCATCCATGGCCAAATTTTTGAACGAACGTCGTGACGAGCGGGCTGCCTATCAAGGCGTGCAATTGCCATCTTCGACCGATGGCAGAAACCTGCGTTTCGATCTGCTTCGGCCCGGTTGGTACGTCATCAACCGGATCGGTGAAGACGGACTCATGACGCGGGGCATTCCGGTGATCGATTGGGAACAGGGCAATGGCGTCACGACGGCAGTCTTGGCCGATGAAAAGATCAAGGGAGTCGACGGCGCGTTGGAATTTGCCATCTCCACGTCCGGGCGAGCCACCTTCCGCACCAATCAGTCCGCCGAAACCACACTCGGTCAGTCCGCCAGCAATCAGAGATCTGACGCCGAAAAACTGAAGTTGATCCGAACCATGCGAAGCGAGATCGAAGCGACGGTGACGAGGTTGGTGCAGCACCGCAAACGGCTGTTGGAACTCGAAGCCAAACTCCAACCCGAACAGACGCCGACCGATCCGCTGGCCGATCCCTTCGGCGGCCCGGATGGGATGAATGATCCATTCGGCCGTGGTGGCAGCGCCAGCGACGATCCGTTCGGCGGTGGAAGCGGCAACGCCAGCGACAATCCGTTCGGTGAAGGCGGATCGGGCGATTCGTTCGGGGGCACCCCCGGTTCTACTGATCCGTTTAGCGCTGGCGATAACAACGGGGCCCCATCTGGTGCGGACCCTTTCGATTGAATGAAGTCAGCCCACGGATAGCAAGGCGTACCCACGGATGAAAACTATCGGGGATCCGTAGGTACGCTCTGCCATCCGTGGGGTTGATCCGTTGTGGCGGACACAAGCCGTTGGCGAACTCCGGTACCCGACGGTGAGTCGTTTGCCCAGCGGCCGTCGCATCGACCGGCCCCTACTTCCCCGGTCGCTTGTTGATCACGATTTCGGCGTCATTGGTTTGCGGCAATCCCGGCGTGCTGCGGCCACGGTTGACTTGTTCTTCCAACAACTCACGCAGTTCGTCGACCTTGCCCGGATAGTCGCGTGCCAAGTTGTGTTGCTCGCCCAAGTCCCCGTCCATGTCGATCAATTGCACCATCGGCAAGCCTTCTTTTTCGTAGCGTGCCCAGGACTTCTTGGACGGCCGCGTTCCCGTCCATCCGCCGGAATCGGGACACAACGAAAGTTTCCATTTGCCCTGCCGGATCGCGAAGTACCCGCTGACGCTGTGATGGATCACGTCTTGCCGCTCATGCTCGACCTCTCCTTTCAATAGCGGCAGGAAACTGATGCTGTCCTCGCCGGCATTGTCGGGGAGGTCCACATCCAAAATATCGGCGACGGTGCGAACGACATCGGACAGACAAACCAGGCCGCTAGATCGTGAACCAGATCGCACCACGCCGGGCCAGGACACCAGGAACGGAACGCGGTGACCACCGTCCCAAATGTCTGCCTTGGAACCGCGCAAGTCGCCACTGGGATAGTGCCCCATCTCCTGCAACTGACCGATCTTTGACGTCGGCCCCGAGGTGCCGTTGTCGCTGCTGCACAGGATCAACGTGTTGTCCAGCAAGCCGGCCTCACGCAGCGCCTGCACGACTCGGCCGAAACTGTCGTCGGTTTGCATAACGAAGTCCGCGTGGGCATTCAGCCCGCTTTTGCCTTGCCATTCTTTTGACGGAACAACGGGGCTGTGCGGTGAGCTCCAGGGGACGTACAGAAAAAACGGCTCGCGCTTGTCTTTGCGAGATTCGATGTAGTCGACGGCGGACTTCGTCAGACGCGGCAGCATCTCGATCGGCTCGATGGTTTCGGTAACCACATCATTGTCGATCCACGTTTCGATTTGCCGTGCGTGGTGAAACCCATGAAATTCGTCAAAGCCACCGCGGTCGATCGGCCCGTGCGTGACCTTGGCGCCGACCGGGACCTTTTTGGGCAAATGTTTTCCATCAAACAACATCCCCAGGTGCCACTTGCCGATGACCGCCGTGTGGTACCCCTGGGCAGAGAGCAGTTTCGCCAGCGTCAACCGATCGGGTGCGATCAACGATGGGCCGCCGGTCAGCACTCCGCTGTGCAGACGCGTCCGCCAGGCGTAACGTCCGGTCAGCAATCCGTAACGCGTCGGCGTGCAGACCGACGAACCGCTGTGGGCGTCGGTGAACACCATGCCGCTCGCTGCGATCGCATCAAGCTGTGGCGTCGGGATTTTGCCGCGGCGGGGATTCAAACACTGCAACTCGCCGAATCCCATGTCGTCGGCCAACATGATGACGATGTTGGGACGTTCGGCCGCGCCGGCGGTGGTGATCAGAACGATCCAACACGCAAGGAAAGCGACGAGAGAGCGGATGGTTTGGTTCATGATGGGCTTTGGAGTGGGGGAGAGAAGAGACGATCGTTGTTCGTTGTACGACGGCCCTTCCGGGCTGTCGCACAGACGTCCCTCGCTCGACGGCCCGGAAGGGACCGTCGTACGGGAACCTAGGCCTGTTTCAGCACGTCGGCGATGTCCAACAGGTACACCTGGCGGCCTCCGTCGTGTGGGCTGTCGATGGCGACCTTGGTGCCGTCGTTGCTGCTGCGGGGGTGCGTGTCACAGCGCCATTCGCCGCTGTAGGCCGGCGGCGAGGGAAAGTGTCCGAGGTCGAACCGACGCCCCGAGGGTACGTGATAAAGATAAACCGTCTGGCGGCGTGTCTTGCGATCGGGGTAGGTGTCGTTGAGGATCCAGTCCTGGTAGGGAGCCGGCAAGTAGGTGTTGTGGCCGTTGGTCGGCATCTTGTCGTGTCCGACCGGGCGGACCTGATCGGTCTTGTCGACGAACTCATAGAATCCCGCCCGCTGGCCGGCCGGTTTGGTCCACATCGTGACCGCGTCGCTGCCTTTCCAGATGAAGTGCGACGTGTAACCGGACGGGTCCAGGACGTATCGATCGCTGCCGTCGACCGCCGCGGTCAGCATCCGGGTGACGAAGCCGCCTTTGAATTGCAACGTCTGCGGATCGAATTCCGGACGATAGCGATGCAAGACGATGAAACGCTGGGAGTCCGGGCTGATCAGCAAGTGATTGAAGTAATGCCAGGCCTGGGCATGCGTGTCGCCATCGGGCCATGGCATCGCGGCGACGTCGGCCAACGATAGAATCAACTCCTCTTCGCCCGTCTGCAAATCGACGCGCCAAATGCCGGAATCGGCCGGCGCGCGATTCGCGACGTTCGGGTCGGCCAGACCATCGTATCCGTAGCCCGGACGCAGATTGTCGATGCGTCGAAAGTCGGCCGACAAGCCAAACGTTCCATCGGGAGAAACGGTGTAGATCGGTTTGCCCAGCGTACGCGTCTTGCCGGTCTCGGTCGAATAAATGCGGGCGACAAACGAGTCGCCTTGGCGGTCATTCCACAAGATCCGTTTTCCATCGTCGCCCAGCCATTGCAGCATGCATCCCTGCTGCCATCCCCAAGCGTTGCTGGTCCCGATCGGGTGCCAACGGTCTTTATCGCTGGTATCCACATAGCCGACCGCGATCGTGTCCTCACCGGTCGGCGAGCGGCCTTCGAAAGAGACTTCGTTGGACAGCACCCGCGTGTTGGTGGGATCAAATTCTCGCTTGTCGTAGTAACCGAACCAGTGGTGTTGGGGGCCTTTGGTGATCGCGCGACAGGGGACGAAGGTTTCCAGCGGTCCGGTCTCGGCCGCCGAAAGAGGTTTCTGGGTCGTGGCGATTGCGGAGGCAGCGGCGATCGCGCCGAATTGACGTCGTGAGAGTTTCATGAACCGGTCGGGTGGCAGGGGCAGGGGAGTCAGGTGGGAAGCCAGTGCTGCGGAAAAGGGGTCAGGTACCAAGAATGCGGAGCACCCTTCGGGCCATTTGGTTTTTGGTACCTGACCCCTTTTCCGCTCGAGAGCAACATAGTTTACCAATCTCGGTGGGCGCGTTGTTTGATCGCATCAATTCGGCAGACGACGACGGGGAAACTCTGGTATGTTGGCAACGATCGATTTCAAGGAATGATCGATCGCCGATTCTCAACCTCGCACCCCTCTGGCTGTCATGTCCGCCGACAATCCAGGTTCCGCTCCGGCCTCTGACAATACTCCGCACAGCAATTGGCTGGCCTATGCGATCTTCTTTTCGATCATCGCTGCGATCGCACTGGCGTTGATCCAGCCCCACTTGGCGGCGTCACTGGAGATCGGCGGGGAAGTCTTTTTGCGGATGTTAAAGATGATCGTCGTCCCGCTCGTCTTCACCTCGGTGATGTGCGGCGTGTTGGGTATGGGGGATGTTCGAAAACTCGGGCGTCCCGGCGCCGCGGCGATCGGATTCTATCTGGTCACGACCATCCTGGCCGTTGTCGTGGGCTTGGTGGTGGTCAACGTGGTGCAACCGGGGGTCGGCACGGTGGACGAAGCGGCGGTCCAAGCGATGAACACGGGTGGTACGGGATCGCCAAAGTCCAAGATCGTCGACGCTTTGGCCGAGTCGACGGGGCTGAGCAAGACGGAGATCGGCGGTGTGCTGGCGGATTTGCCGAAGGGCGAATCGGTACAGCCGGAGATCGGCACGATCTTCAAGAACCTGGTCTTGATGCTGGTGACCGACAACCTGATCGTCTCGGCCGCCAAAACACAGCTGCTGCCGATCATCGTGTTCGCCATCGTGTTTGCCGGCATGCTGACGACGATGCACGAGGACGTCAGCAGCATCACCAAGCTGATCACCCAAGCCAACAAGGCGTTGATGCAATTCGTGATGTTGCTGATGAACTTCGCCCCGCTGGGGATTTTTTGCCTGGTCGCGGCGCGATTCGGCGAAGCCCAGGCCGATGGGAAATTTCTGCAGGAACTTGCCCAAATCGGTTGGTACTTCGGATCCGTTCTCGGAGGCCTCGCGATCCACGCCTTCGTCACCCTGCCGGCGATCTTCTATCTGGTCCGGCGAGAGAATCCCTATCGCTACATGCTGGCGATGTCCAAGGCCCTGCTGACCGCGTTTTCAACGGCCAGTTCTTCGGCGACGTTGCCCGTCACATTGGAATGCAGCGAAGAAGCCGGGATCTCGAATCGTTCCACCGAGTTCGTCGTCCCCTTGGGAGCGACCATCAACATGGACGGGACTGCGCTTTACGAAGCCGCCGCCGCGATTTTCATCGCCCAAGTCGTACCAGGAATCGATCTGGGGTTTTGGCAACAAGTGATCGTGGCGGTCACGGCGACGCTGGCGGCCATCGGGGCGGCCGGGATCCCCGAAGCCGGACTGGTCACCATGCTGATCGTGCTCAACGCCGTCGGATTGCCGTTGGAATACATGGGGCTGATCCTGTCGGTTGACTGGTTGTTGGACCGATTCCGCACGGCGGTCAACGTCTTGGGGGATAGTGTCGGTGCGGCCGTGGTGGAAAAAACGCTGCCGGACATCCCCTCGCCCTCCGGGCTGGCCGCGGGGGCGTAAGGGCGATTCTTAGCCGCTCAGGTTTTCATCGGTCAGACGTAGCTGCCTTCACCGGAAGGCGGATCCCCGCTTGACCACGCTCTGGCGAGCGTAGCTACGAAACCACAGTCTGTTGACTTCTTCTTGTCGACTCGCGTCCGGCTCGACCGCTGCGATTCCTGCCTCCTGGCGGCCGAGTGCGGGCCGACGGTAGCGCTTGACAGGTCGGCAGCCGGCTGCCATTCTATTGAGAGTGATTCTCAATTCCAGCCGCTGTCCCGGTGACAGCCCCCGCCCCGCCAGATGAATCGGATGGTCGAACTCGATGGCAATCGTCCAGGTGCCCGCTTCCTCGCTCGCTGACGTCCCACCCGGTCCCTACGTTTGCCGAGAGGTCCATGCCGAGGGGCAAGACGCGGTCCGGCTGAAGCGTTTGGGCGTCTGCCAGGGTCGCATGATCGAATTGGTCGGACGCGGAGACCCGATGATTGTGAAGATCGGCGCGTCACGTGTCGGCCTGTCGCGTCAATTGGCCAAGTCGGTCTTGGTCGATTCGGCCGGCGTTTCGAATTCGAGTCCCCCGTCCCAGTCCTTGCCGGAAACGCTTCCGGCGTCGGCGTATTGAGGCAGAGTCCGTCCCTTGAGTCTTCCGACTGTTAGTTCGATGCCCGCATCGGACGATGTGACCGCGCCACCGGTGGTGCTTCTGGTCGGCAATCCCAATGTCGGCAAGACGTCGTTGTTCAATGCACTGGCGGGAATGCGTGCCAAGACCGCCAACTACCCGGGCATCACCGTCGACCTGCGAAAAGCGATGATTCACGTCGCGGCGGTGGACAAGGATTCGCGTTGCCAGGCGACCAATGAAATTGAATTAGTGGACCTGCCGGGGCTTTACTCTCTGGAGACGGCCAGTCCGGAGGAAGAGGTCGCCGCGCGGAGCATCCGTGGTGAGTTTCGGGGTGAACTGAGTCGTTTGCCCGATGCCGTGGTGGTCGTCGTCGACGCCACAAACCTGGCCCGCACGTTGGTCTTGGCAGGCGAGATCTTGGATCAAAACCTGCCGACGATCATCGCGGTCAATTTGATCGACGCGGCGGAAGCCTCCGGGACGGAAATCCAGTTTGAGGAGCTGAGTGAAAAACTGGGCTGCCCGGTGATTCCGGTCAGTGCCCGCAAAGCCCGTGGGCTGGGCGAGCTCCGTGAATCGATCTACGAGTTGACCAAACCCAGCAAGCCACAGCTTCCGATCGCCCGCCAGCCCTGCGTGGCGGGTTGCAGCGGCTGTCCGTTCGCGGCTCGGTTCGAGTGGGCCGATGGGGTAGCCGGTGCATCGGTCCGTCAGACGCCGGGCAAGGGCGTCAAACTGGAATGGCTCGATCGGCTGTTGACGTCGCGGGGGATCGGCCTGGCGGCGTTGTTGGGCGTGATGCTGTCGGTCTTCTTTTTGATTTTTTCGTTGGCCGACGTGCCGATGTCGGCGATCGAAGACGGCTTCGGTTGGGCCGGCGAGGTGGTCGGCAACCTGCTGCCGACCAGTCCTTTGTCGACGCTGATCTGGCTTCCGATCGCGACCGGGATCTCGATGTCGGTCTTTGCGTTGGCGTATTGGTTGAATGAAACGAAATGGACGCGCACCTCGACATCGATCGCGGCGGTGACGTCGTTGGTGATCGGTTGTTTGCCGCTGGAGGACTTTCGGTCTCTGGCGATCGACGGTGTGATCGGCGGTGTGGCAGGCGTCGTCGTGTTCCTGCCACAGATCTGCATCCTGTTCTTTTTCATCACGCTGCTGGAAGATTCCGGCTACATGGCCCGCGGTGCGTTCGTGATGGAGCGATTGATGCGACGCGTCGGGCTGCCCGGCAAAGCATTCGTTCCGATGCTGTCGGCCCACGCCTGTGCGATCCCGGGGATCATGGCCGCACGGACGATCGAAACATGGCGTGACCGCTTGGTGACGATTCTGGTCTTACCGCTGCTGACGTGTTCGGCACGTTTGCCGGTCTATGTGATGGTGGCCGCGCTGTTGTTCGGTGACAGCCCATGGAAAGCGTCGTTGATGTTCGCCGGGGCCTATTTGCTGGGGTTGTTGGCGGCGTTTTCCACGGCGTTCCTGCTGAAGAAGACGGTGGTCCCGGGCGAAGCGGCACCGTTGGTGTTGGAGCTGCCGAACTATCGAATGCCCAGTCTTCGCAATGCGTGGTTCACGACGGTGGAACGGGCGACGGTGTTCTTGCGCGGGGCCGGCACCACCATCCTGTTGATCTCGGTCGTGCTGTGGGCCTCGGCAACGTATCCGAAACTACCCAACGACCGAACGTTTTCCTCCGACCAGGAACAAGCTCAAGCGGCACTGGAGTACTCGATGGCCGGACGCGTCGGCCAGATCGTCGAACCCGTGTTTAAACCCCTGGGATTCGACTGGAAGATCGACGTCGGCATCATCACTTCATTCGCCGCCCGTGAGGTCTTGGTGTCCACGCTGTCGATCGTCTATGGACTGGGCGAAGACGGCGCGGAGGAACCGGCTGGGTTGGTCGAAACGCTCCGACGACAACGAAACCCCGATGGCACGCTGGTGTTCTCAACCGCGACCGGGTTGAGCTTGCTGGTGTTCTTTGTGTTGGCGATGCAGTGCTTGCCGACCCAGGTGGTGACCAAACGCGAAACGGGAAGCTGGCGGTGGGCGATCTTCCAGTTCGTCTACATGACCGTGATGGCTTACGTCGCGGCACTGATCGTCTATCAATCGCTCGCCGCAGCCGGTTACGCCTAACGCTCTGTCCGCATCATGTTTTCGCATTGCGTTTGTCGAGCGGAATCGCCTAAAGGCTAAACACCAACGTGCGCTATTGGTCGGCCAGGCTGACGACGATCTGGGAGGCTTCGTCGATCCTTGCCAGGAACGCGTCCAGGACCTTGGGATCGAAGTGCTTGCCGCGTTCCTTGCGCATGATTTCGATACATTGCTCCAGCGGCAATGCGTCTTTGTAGCAGCGTTTGCTGCTGAGTGCATCGAAGACATCGGCGACCGCTGTGATCCTGCCGACGATCGGAATCTCTTCCCCGGCCAGTTGCTCGGGGTATCCGGTTCCGTCCCAACGTTCGTGATGCGTCCTCGCGATCACCGACGCCATTCGCAAGACGGGTGAACGCGTCACGGGACGACGACTGTGCAACAGAAACGGTTCGCTTTCATCGCTCGGCTGGGCTTTTAGAATCCGCTCGCCGAATTCACAGTGCCGTTTCATCAACTCAAACTCGTCGGGCGACAGCCGACCCGGTTTCAACAGGATCGAATCGGAGATGCCGATCTTGCCGGCGTCGTGCAAGATCGCGGCGTGTTCGATCAGTTCGGAATCGGATTCCGAACAGCCCAATTCGCGCGCGATGATTCCCGCGAACCGTCCGACACGAATGACGTGGTTGCCGGTTTCTTGGTCACGGTACTCGGCCGCACAGGCGAGCACATGGATGACTTCTTCGCGTGACTGGGCCAGATCGGCGGTCCGCTGGGCGACTTCGGCTTCCAGTCGTTTGGAGTAGGCGGCCATCTGGTCGTGGTGCGCCTTGAGCACCAGCGAGTTTCGCACCCGCGGCAACAACTCGGTCGGTTTGACCGGTTTATGCAAAAAGTCGGTCGCCCCCAGTTCCAACGCATCGATCTTGGTTTGCTCGTCGGTCGATGCGGTCACGATCAGAACCGGCAGATGAGCCTGATCGGGATCGTTGCGGATGATCTCCAGGATGTCCAACCCCGTGACGTGCGGCATCACGACATCGAGAATCAAGATATCGGGCCGCGTCGACCGCACCAGATCAACCACCTCACGCGACTCGCTCGTCGTGACAAACTCGTGGTACCCCGCGCTGCGGAGGTACTTTTGAATCAACTTGATGTTGATCGGCTCATCGTCGGCGATCATGACACGACCGGACTTCGTGCAGCCGGTCTCCTTGGACCTCTGCGAAGCGACGGGTGCCGGGGGGGCCACGGCACAGGCCAACGTTGATGGAGTCGTCGCGTTCATCCGCTCTTGGGGTTGCCTAGAAATCATCGCGAGAGCTGCTCTCGCAGGAAACCGTAAGTCAATCTGTCGACGTTGGAGGTGATGTTGCAAATTCGCACTGGGCTAACAATTTGGATTCTTAAACGGTGTCCGCACGTTCGATACGACCCGCAAAACCGAATCAGCGGTCTGTCGCTTGAACCGCCTGGTCGATCCACTCCGCCGTCACCCGCCACAGGTGCGATCCGATCGTCCGGTCGAGTCCCCCGATCGAGACACTGGCTCGTTGTCCGCTATGCAAACCGGCGCCTTGCGACGCATCGAGCGGAACGATGGCTTCGAAGTGGGGCACCAGCAATTCGAATTCCGCAGCAGCTTGCGATGCATCGTTGGAAACGTGTTTGACCGCCAGCGGACCTCCGTTACTGGCCAGCAACGACGGATAATCCACCTCGGTCCGCGCCCGCGGGATGATCGTTGACAACGCAGACATTTGCGTCGGCTGTCCGGGGGCGCGAAACCGAACCGCGGTACCGGCCTGATCGCGAAACTGGTCGTATCTGTCCTGCGGAATCAGCAGCCGAAGTTCCTTTTGTGATTCGTCTCCGATCACCAGCAACTCATCGCCCTGGGCGACATAGGTTCCTTGCAACTCCTGCAATCGTCGGCGAACGACCACGCCGGAACGGGACGCACGGACGACCAGTGAATCGATTTGTTCGTTCGCGTCTTGCAGCCGTCTTGTCAACGACTCCCACTCGGTCGCCTCGGCTTGCGCGGCGGCGTGTTTCCCTCGAAGCGTCTGTTGGCGCCTGCGCAACGTCGATTGTTGAATCTTCGTTTCCAACTGCTCGGCTTCGAGGACCAGTTCCGGGTTGCGAAGCGTCAACAGCTGCTCGCCCTCGGACACCCACTGTCCCGTGTCGACATGGATCGCGTGGACAAATCCCGGCACCTCGGCCCGCACCACTTCGTGCGGCGAATACTCCACCACCGCGTGGACCGGCGTCGCTCCCGGCCAGGGGACCACCACCGACAGGGCACCGGCCAGCGCCAGCGATCCGGCCGCGGCCAGCGCGAACCGTCGCCGCCCGGACCGTGGGGCCTTGCGAATCATCGAAAAACCACGCCACGCCGGACCGCCGATCCAGCACACACAGGCGACGACCGCCAGCAGCGTTCCCAGCCCGTGAAAGAGTTTCGTCGCGGCAAGCGTCAGCCCCAGACATACAAAACCTTTCCAAAACAATGCCAGCGGTGCGTAAACACCGACGGCAATCCGATAGCCGGGTGTCCATTGAGGCTCTTTGACCTCGCCGCCCAGAAACAGGCGTCGCAGCAATCGTCGCAACTGGTTCTGGCTGTCCGTGTACAAGTTCGGCGCCCGGGCCCAGTCGACCAGCATGAAGTAGCCGTCGAACTTCATCAGCGGATTGGCATTGAACACCAGCGTCGCGACGCCGGCCGAGAGCATCACGCTGGTGCACACGTGTCGGACCAACGCTGAATCGGCGGAGCGCCAAACCAACATCGCGATCGCGGCGACTAGCAGTTCCAGATAGATCCCCGCCGACGCGACGTGAATGCGTTGCCAGCGGCGACGGAACCGCCAAACCGAGCTGACGTCGACATAGGCCAGCGGTGCCAACAAGATCAGCAACACCCCCATCTCGCCGACGTCTCCGCCGTAGCGTTTGCAAACGATCGCATGGGCAAATTCGTGAATCACTTTCAAGCCAACGGTCACAGCCAGCAACAGCAACAGCGACAGCGATGATGGCGCAAACAAATACTGTGTGGATGCGGTTAGTTGCTCCCAGTGCATCAGTGCCAAGCATCCACTGAACAGCATCACCAGGACGCCGACGGCGGTCGCGGGCACCGAGAAGATCCAACCCGTAAACTGCACTAAGCTGCCGACCATCCGATCGGGATGTAGCAGCGGGATTCGGATCGCGATCGGGTTGACGCGTTGTTTGAACCGATCCGTTTCGGATTTCTCGGCCGAGCGATGCAGTCGTGCCGAGGACTTGGACGACTCGGTGTGCGCCAATTGGTTGTCGATCAACCAGCGGCACAGATCGGCCGCATCGTCCTCGGACACGCGATGGTCAGGGTATTGCTCGCACACGTCCCGATAGGCCTGGGCGATCGTCCGCGAGGCGGTCAGGCGAGACGCCAACGCGTACTCGATCCGGCCGAGCCGATAAAACGCTCCCGCAACCGGATCTTCGACGACCACGTGGGGCTGCCGTGCATCCTCACACGGCGTCACCCGCAAATCCTGGCGAAGCACCACCGACGTCGTGCTTTGGTCGCTTGCAAAATGCTGCTGGTCGTCCGACATGGCGGCTACCACCAGAACCACTGTGAAACGGCTTCGGCGGGTCGGTGAAACCAAACCCAGCCGAGCGCACGACGGCCACAGTCGATTTTGAGCGTCCCTTTCATCCCCGGACGCAGCAACTGTTGCTCGTTGGGCAGCGTGCACTGGGCGATGAACACGTTTTCTTCATCGCGAATCTCGCTGCGTGGATTGACGATTTCGATCCGCGCGTCCCAGCTGCGTTGGGGATAGGCGTTCAGCCGCAGTCGGGCGGGTTGGTCTTTTTGGACGTACGCGATCCGGTCGTCCCTGACGGACGCTTCGATGATCATTTCGTCCAGCGGCGCGACCTCGAACAGCGACTGCCCGGTCGTCAACGGAGCGCCCGTGGCACGCTTCAGATCCCCCGCCACGACCATCCCGTCGACGGGACTGCGCAGCTGCAATTCACTCAAACGAAGGTCCAGCAGATTCAGTTCCGACCGCAGAGCGTCGATCTCCAGTTGTGCGATCCGTTGATCGGCGTAGGCCCGTGATGCCTGGGCGGCATCGCGTTTCTTGACGGCCTGATCATGATCGGCTTGCAGCGACTCTCGTTTCCATTTCAATTCCCGGCCGTCCAGCGTTGCCAGCAGATCGCCCTGACGGACCACATCGCCCGGTTCAACGAAACACTCTTTCAGCGTCGCATCGAACGGGGCCGCCACGAATCGTTTGGTACGCGGTTCGACTCGCACGTCGCAGGTTTCGCGGTGGGGAATGCGTATGAACAGCGACGCCAGCAGCAGAACACCGGCCGCGATGGCAAGGCTGCCGGATCGCGATTTCACGGCGCGGCCCAATCGTCGAACCGTTTGAGAGGAACGCGGTGTTTGCAGTGCATTCAAGACAGCGCCGAGCGAGTTTTGCGCCGCGTGCAAAAACTGCCGAACCGGCTGGACCGACCGATCCGAATCGATGATGGCCAACAACACAGCGCGGGGTTGTTCGGGCGCGTCGGCCAACGGCACAACCAGGACGGTTGCGGCGTGTAGGCGGGCCAGTTCGGCCGCGTTGCGCGCCGCGTCGTGTCCGCCGGTGGCCGAGCCGGCCATCGTGATCGCCCCCGAGAGCAACGCTTCGTCCATCACGTTCTCGATCAATCGGGTCTGGGCGGTCGAGGCATCGATTCGAGTCGAATCGCTGAGCGCCACCAGCCGGCAACTTCGTGATCCCTTCGACGTCATCCCGATCGCCGCCCGCCGCAGTTGCAAGTGATCGGCCAGTTCCGTCACGATCACCTGACAGGCCTCCTTGTGATCCTCGGTCGCCAACGCGCGGGTCAACAGTTCAACGGTCGCGGCGGCATCGGATGCGAGTTCCGCCTGCCGTTGCAAACGATGCTGAAGATGATCGATGGCAAACTGTTCGGTCAACCCAAGGACGGATTGGGTGAAACGCTGCAGGTCGTCCGGCAACGCAACCATCAGACCGAGCACCTGTGGCAAGTCCGATCCCGTTGCGATCGGAAATGCAATGAGGACGCGTTCTGGGGAAAGTTGACGTCGAGAGTGAACTTGGCCGCTGCTGGCGGTTTGTTGACAGACCGACATCAACTGTGCCAACTGCGGTTGCGCGTTTCGGTCGCTCGGATCCAAACGCAGCGGTTGGGGAAGAACCAGTTGGTCGTCAGAATCGATGCCAAAAATCACGGCCGCGATAACGACCGAGAGTTCGTCCAGCCGTTCCAACAGACGCTCAGAAGCGTCCTGGTGGTTGACCGCCGATCCGAACGGAGAGTTCGAAGAAGCGATACCGGCGACGTCGGCCGCGCGGCGACGCGGTGCAGCAAGACCGTCACAACCATCCGGTACGTCCGGATCCGGTACAGCGAGCTTGGGTGCAGAGAGTTTGGGGCCGGTAGAATCGGGGCCGGCGCCGACCAGGATCGGATCGCCGGTGCCGGATCCGGTGTTGGAGATCTCGGTCGCCACGTTTGCTCAATCCTTCAATTGGATCGCGCAGCGGGCGCCGCTGCGGATCATCCCGTCGGCATTGTCGATCGCGATTTTGACCAACACCGTTCCGCTTTCGGCGTCGGTCACCGGCGAGATGAAGTGGACCTTGCCGGAGGTCACTTGCCCCGATTCGGAGAACTGCAATTCGATTTCCTGCCCCGTCGTCAGCTGTTCGGCTTGGGAGCCAAGCAGGGCAAAGTTGGCCAGCAAGGTGTCCAATTGAACCAGGGTAATGATCTCCGGCTTATTTGGAGCGACGAACTCCCCGGGTTCCTTGTGCAGTTCGGTGACGATCCCCGTGACCGGGGCGTGAATCACGCGGCGACGCATTTGCGTGAGCAGACGGTCGTGTTCCAGCCGTCGAGTCTCCATCTCTTCGACGACACTGCGCAGATTCGCCTCGGCAACCTTGAATTCTTTCGCGGCGCGGTGAAGTTCGGCTTGGCGGGCATGCCCCGATTTGCGCAGCGACTCGAGTTTTTCCAACCGTGCGGACGTCAATTCGACCTCCGCCTTGGCGGCATCCAACCTGCCCTGGGCGTTCATCTGTTGCTTGGCAACTTCGATCTGGGCCAGGTGGACTTGACTGTTCAGTCGCAGAAGTGGTTGGCCTTGTTCGATCTTCTGGCCCAAATGCACCAACACCTCGTCCACCGTTCCGGTTTCATCCGACGCGACTTCGATGGTCCGGACGGGTTCGGTGTACCCTTGGACCTCGGTCGCGAGGGAAGACCGACAGACCAATGCGATCCCCGCAATCAAAACGGTTTGGAACGAGAGCAATCGCACGTCAGCGGAACGGTGGCAGGATTTCATGGCGTCGCGGAAAGCAGGAAGGGTGCCGGTGGGAATGGAGGTCTGGCTGCATGAAACAGCTCGCCCGAGGCAAGTTTAGGACACCAATAAGCGACACAACCCGAAAAAATGCCCCCCGACCCGCGGCTGTCGCCTCAAGGCTAGACACCAACGCGCTGGTGTTCAGGCTTTAGCCGCACGGGGGTCGCTGCTTCGCAGCGAGAGGAATCGCCTCAAGGCTAAACACCAACATGCGCTGGTGTTCAGGCTTTAGCCGCACACACTCGCTGCGAAGCAGCGACAAGAGAGTCGCCTCAAGGCGAAACACCAACGCGCTGGTGTTCAGGCTTTAGCCGCACACGCTCGCTGCGAAGCAGCGACGGGGAGTCGCCTCAAGGCGAAACACCAACGCGCGCTGGTATTCAACCTTTCACCGCGATAGAATCATTCGTTCCGAATCGATGATCCTTCTGCTGCACGGGGGAAGTGATGCCGCAAGATCCCGAATCGATGTACCGATGGCGGCGCTGGACACCACAGCAGCGTCAGAAGATTCTCGATGAACGGCGACAGCGAAATCATCCGCCCCATTCACCGGCACACATTCAAAGCGATCGCACGTCGCTCTACATGATCACCGCAGCGTGCTTCGAACATGTGCCGGTCATCGGCATCACCGATCGACGAATAGAAGCGTTTTCAAACAGTTTGTCTGAATTGCTGGAAGAGTTTTGCCAAACCCTGTTTGCGTGGGTCGTGCTGCCCAACCATTACCACGCTCTCGTCGACGCACCTGATTTGACGCACGTCCTCAAACAAATTGGAACGCTACACGGTCGCTCATCGTTCGATTGGAACGGTGAAGAATCACAACGTGGTCGCAAGGTGTGGTGCAACGCAGCGGAGACCGCGATGAAATCCGAGGGTCACTACTACGCGACGTGGAACTACATTCTGCACAATCCCGTGCACCACGGATATTGTCGGAAGTGGACCGAGTGGCCGTACAGCAGTGCAAACGAGTACGTGGAACATGTTGGTCGCGAGCATGCGCTGCGGATCTGGCGTGCATACCCGATTTACGACTATGGCCAAGACTGGGATCCGCCCGAGCTTTGAACCGAGCGCGCTGGTGTCCAGGCTTTAGCCGCACACGCTCGCTGCGAAGCAGCGACAAGGGAGTCGCCTAAAGGCTAAACACCAACGCGCTGGTGTCCAGGCTTTAGCCGCACACACTCGCTGCAAAGCAGCGACAGGGAGTCGCCTAAAGGCTAAACACCAGCGCGCCCGTTAGTTCGCCGCACCGACCGGTTGGATCTGCAGCAGCGTGCCGGTGGCGCGTTTCAGTCGCGAGGTGCTGAGCGTGTAGTCGATTTGCGCCCGAGCGAATCCGACCTCTTCCAACAACAATCGATCCTGGGCATCCAGCAGGTCCTCCAACAGGGAGTTGGCCGAAAAGCCGTCGCCGGGCAGTTCACGCCAGCGATTGGATATCAGATCGACATACTCTTGGGCAGAAACCATCGCGACATAGCGTGCGCCGAGTTCTCGGTGGCTGGTTTCGACTTCGCGGACTGCAGCGGCCACCTCGGCGTGCAGTTTGGCGATCGTTTCGCCCAAACGGCCGGCCAGCTTACGCAGTTCGGCTTGACGACGTATCACGTTGGCCTTAGCCGCGCGGCGTTGCAACGGCACTTCAAAGAGCAACCCGGCGCTATAGCTGGGCTCACCGACGCTGAATTGGTCGATCCAGGAACCGCCGATGTCTTGGCTTCCCCGCAAACCGCTGACATAGGTTTCCAGCACCAGATCCAACATCGGCAACAATTCGTTGCAGGCGACGTTCAATCGGACGCGTGCGGTGTCCAATTCGCGGGCGACCTCATTCATTTCACTCCGCTGCTGCAGTGCCGTGACGACGGCGTCTTCCATCGACACCGGGACGAGCGTCAGCGAGGGCGGTCGAGCGGGAATGATCTCCACGGTCTTGTCATCACTCAAGCGAGGCGAATTGACAAGCATCCGCAGTTGGTCTTCCGCGTTACGGATCGCCGTCACCGCCCGAGCCAGTTCAGAATTCCGCGTCGCAATCGCCGCCTCGGCGCGTTTGAGCTGGCTCTGCAAAGCGTCCAAGTCCTGTCGATTCTCCAACCAGTCGTGAATCGATTTGGCTTGATTCAAATGGCGGATCCGCAGCAACAAAGACGCCCGCTGGTAGTACAGGTTCCACATCGATTCCTGGACACGTAGCAAATGATCTTGAATCGTGGTCGTCGCCGCTTCGTTGGCGATCTGGGTGTCCAGCTTGGCCAACACGATCAGGCTTTGGTTGTATGCTTGACCGGCGCCGTTGAGCAACGGTTGGTTGAAACTGAGCGTCAGCCTGGAATTGCCCTGGTTGTCCGGGGTAAAGAATTGCGAGCTGCTGTCCCGCAACCCGATCTGCTGTCCGATCTCAAATTCCGCCCCGGTCTGGGTCTTCCGTCGCAGACCGCCGGAGAACGAAAAGTCTTCTTCACGCAGCCGATCGACGTTAGTGCCCGCGTCCAGATCGCTTCCCGTGGGCACGCTGGTGCGAACGAATTTTGATTCGACAAACGCGGTCGGGTCAAAATCCGCCGCCGCGCGTGTGATGCCTGTCCGTGCGATGCAGATGTTTTCGTTGACCGCCGCGATGCGAAAGCTGTGGCGAAGGGCTTCCAAAATCAAACTGTCCCCGTCGACGACCACCGATGATGCGGAAAGTTCAAACGGCGCCGTTGCGGTGGCTTCCCACCAGGGCCGGTAGGTATCGGAGATCGGAGACCGCTGCGCCATCGACCTTAGGAATTGCTTGACCGAAGCGGATGTCACCTGGGTCGGGCCGGCGGACGTCGAAATCGTCGTTTCGTTCAACCATTCCTTCGGCACATCACCGACGACCAATGGGTCCGGATTCATCGCCACGTACGAGGGTGGCGTGGCCTGCGAGGGGGCCGCGTCAGGATGTTCATCCGATTGATCGGCAAGCTGCAGCGCGGCCGCCATCGGGATCTCGGGCACCGGCTCGGCATAGACTTCCGTCAACTCGGGGGCCGGCGCGTCTTCGGCCGCCGATGGGACCGTCGATTCGGTCAGCCAGGAGGGCAAGTCCCGCGTTTGCGCACCCACCGATCCCGCGACCGAAAAACAGGTCGCGATCGCGATGAAGAAATTGCAAACGGTCCGTCCCATGGGGCACTCCATCCGTGGAGTTTGTTGATGCGGGGCGCACTCCCGCCAATTCTCTATCCGCATGTCGTTCATCGGTTCTCAACCCGCTCGCGGACTCCCACCGGCGGAGACAAGTGCCCCGCAAATCCGCCGCCGCGATGAATCCTCGGAATGCTCGGCAGGCTTGACGGGATCGGTCCATTGGGAACAACCGTTAAAGACCGCCTTGGCGTTACGAGTGTTTAGGTGAAGCGGACAAGCCGCCGGCGGAATCTGACCTACCTTTAAGTGACGAATTCTCGCTTTCTGTCCCAAACCAACTGAGATCCCGCAATGCCGTGGCGCCGACGCAAACGCAAGCACGATTCATCGTCAATCCTGCGTGGCGGCCACCTGCTCGACGCGGCCGTTCTGGAGAAGCGGTTGCTTTTTAGCGCGACACCGATCGCGCCACCGGTCGATCACGTCGACGCTGATCCGGAGACGCAGCAGCCCTTTCCTGACGGCGCCACTGCGGCAGACGCAACGACTCATTCGGGGCAGGGGGATCCGACGCAGGACGATCAACAGCGGCAACGGCGATTGGAGGTCGCCTTCGTCGACGCCAGCATCGGGGATTATCAACCGTTGGTCGATGCCCTGCGATCCGAGAGCGGCAACGCGGACCTGGAGATCTACCTACTGGAAGGATCACGCGACGGGATCGAGCAAATCGGTGAAATCCTGTCGGCCTACAACCACTCGGCCTACAACGACATTGACGCCGTGCATCTGCTCACTGACGGCGCCGACGGACAACTCCGTTTAGGGTCTTCCCTCGTGAACGCCGGCAATCTGGACGGATCGGCGGGAGACTTCGCGGCGTGGGGTTCTTCTTTGTCGCAAGACGCGGACCTGATCCTGCACGGATTTCAATCGTCCCAATCGCCGGAAAGCCGCACGATGCTGGAGGCCATCTCGGAGCTGACCGGTGCGACCGTCGCGGTCCCGACCTCAGATGCTGTGCGAGCGGAGAGTGTTGCGGCCGACAGCAGCGCGGACGTCGCCTCGGCGGACGAACAGCACACCTCGCGTGAAATCGTGCTCGTGGATCAAACCGCCGAGGACTACCAGCAGTTGCTGGCCGATCTACAGAGCGAACGTGGCGACGGACGGTCGTTCGAGGTGATCCTGCTGGATGGTCACAGCGACGGGATCGATCAGATCAGCCGAGCGCTCGCGCAGTATGACGACGTCGATGCGATTCACTTGGTCACGCACGGTACCGCAGGCCGATTGAAACTGGGAAACACTTGGCTTTCGCTCGACAACCTGAACGAACATGCCGACGCGATCGCTCTGTGGGGCGATTCGCTTGGCGACGGCGCGGACTTATTGATCTATGGCTGTGATCTGGCAGCCGACGAAGACGGACGAACACTGTCGACTTCCCTGGCAAGCCTGACCGGGGCTGACGTCGCGGCCAGCGATGACAACACGGGATACGCGATTTTTGGCGGCGACTGGGATCTGGAATACTCGACCGGAGCGATCGAAACCAGCCTGGCCTTCAGCCTGGACGTGCAACAAAACTGGGCACATTTGTTGAACGTAACGATCGACAACACTACAACGGACACCGCCGGGACCGGTGCAGCAAGCACGTCGTTCGCACACGCGACCGCCGGAACGGACCGTTTGATGTTGGTTGGCATCTCTTTTGGTCAGGACATGGGTGACGTTGTCAGTTCGGTGACCTACAACGGTGTCAGTCTAACCTTGGTTGGGACCCAGGAGCACGCGGATCCGTCGAAGTCACGCGTGGAAATCTGGTCGCTGGTCGCACCGGACGTGGGCACCCACAACATCGTGGTCAACTTTTCCGGCACGAACCACCAAGGAGCGACCGTCGGTGTGATGACCTTCACCGACGTCGATCAAACGACTCCTGTGGGAACGTTTACCGGCGACCAAGGAACATCGGGAACGCCCTCGGTAACCGTTTCTTCGACCAACAACGATCTGGTATTCGGCGTCGTCGGCGTGGACGACAACAGCGATTGGGACTTCACGCCCGGATCGGGTCAGACCGAGCATTGGGACCTGTTTTCTTCTCAAGCCAACGGTTCCGGAACCACCGAAGACGGTGCGGCATCGGTGGTGACATCGTGGACCTATGGAGCTTCCACCCCATGGGCCGCCGGTGCTGTGTCGATCAAGGCGGCGCCCCCGGCCAGTGCGATCACCGTCGACACGACCAGTGACACCGTTGACGGTGACACGTCATCGATCACCGCCTTGCTGAGCAACAAAGGGACCGACGGATTCATCTCGCTGAGGGAAGCGATCCTTGCGGCCAACAACACGTCGGGGACCGATGACATTTATCTCGGTGCGGGCACACATACCCTGTCCATTTTGGGGGACGGCGAAAACCTGGCAGCGACCGGTGACCTGGACATTACCGAAAGCGTCAACATTCATGGTGATTCGGCTTCCACAACGATCATCGATGCCAGCGGAATGGGGGCATCGCCCGACCGTGTCTTTGACGTGCTGGCCGGAACCGTCGTCAACTTCACGGACCTGACCATCACGGGTGGACAGAGTGGTGGCAGCGGTGGCGGCGGCGTCTACATTGCAACCGGAGCGGATTTGACGGTCACCAACGTCGTGCTGGAAAATAACAACAGCAACAATGGTGGCGCCATCCAAAACGACGGCATGTTCACTGCCCATACCACCGTCATCAGAAACAATACCGGCAACAGCGGCAGTGGCATCGACAACAGCGGAACGCTGGTTCTGGCCGATGTGGCCATCACCGGAAATAATGCGGGCAATGCGGGCGGCGGTCTTCGGAACAATGGGACGGCCACGCTGACCAATGTCACGCTCAGCGGTAACTCCGCGACGGCCGGAGCAGGCATTCACAATGGCGGCGGTTCGGCCGCGATGACCCTGACCAACGTCACCATCAGTACCAATACGGCGACCAACTCGGGCGGTGGCATCTGGACAAACCAGAACATCGACGCGACCAACGTCACGATCACGAATAATCAGGCCACGACGCCTTCGACGGGAACCGGCGGCGGCGTTCACATTGCCGGTGGCGGCGGTGACGTCACACTGAAAAACAGCATCTTGTACGGCAACACTGCGGCGATCGGCCCAGATGCGGATGCGGAATTGACATCGTCCGGATACAACATCGCCAGTGCCGCGGCGATTGTCGAGGTCGGATCCGACGATTCGGTCAGCGATCCGATGCTGGGTGCGCTGACCGGCAACGGGGGATTCACCGAAACACATGCTTTGCTCGTCGGAAGCGCCGCGATCGACCCTGCGGGATTGACCGGCGCTCCCACGACGGATCAACGCGGCACCACGCGCGATGCGACGCCCGACATCGGAGCCTTTGAATACGTTGCAGCCGGCAACGCTTCCCCAACGATTTACAACTTGGCCGGGGACACGTTGAATTATAGCGAAGGCGACTCGGTGACGGTCATCGAGCAAGGCGGAAACGTCACCGTCGGCGACGTCGATTCGGCCGACTTCGACGCCGGCAACCTGACCGTAGCCATCATAACCGGCGGTGACTCGGGCGAAGACGTGCTCGCCATCCGTGATCAAGGTGTCGGTGTGGGCAACATCAGCGTCTCCGGCAGCGACATTCGCTACGACTTCGGCGCCGGACCGGTCGTGATCGGGACCTTCACCGGAGGCACCGCGGGAGCGGATCTGGTGGTGACCTTCAACGCCAACGCCAACACCGCGGCGGCGGACGCATTGATCGAAAACATCACCTACCGCAATACCGATACCGACAACCCGACGACCTCCGCCCGTACGGCTCGATTCACGCTCAATGACGGTGACGGTGGCACCAGCGCCGCCCACGACACCACAGTCAACGTGGCGACGCAAAACGATGCCCCAACGATCAGCAATCTGACCGGGGACACGTTGAATTATAGCGAAGGCGATGCGGCGACGGTCATCGAGCAAGGCGGAAACGTCACCGTCGGCGACGTCGATTCGGCCGACTTCGACACCGGCAACCTGACCGTGGCCATCACAACCGGCGGTGACTCGGGCGAAGACGTGCTGGCCATCCGTGATCAAGGTGCCGGTGTGGGCAACATCAGCGTCTCCGGCAGCGACGTTCGCTACGACTTCGGCGCCGGACCGGTCGTGATCGGGACCTTCACCGGAGGCACCGCGGGAGCGGATCTGGTGGTGACCTTCAACGCCAACGCCACCACCGCGGCGGCCGACGCATTGATCGAAAACATCACCTACCGCAATACCGATACCGACAACCCGACGACCTCCGTCCGAACGATTCGATTCACGCTCAGCGACGGTGACGGCGGAACCAGCGCCGCCCACGACACCACCGTCAACGTGGCTCGGATCAACGACGCACCGACGGCCAGCAACAAGACGGTCAGCATGGACGAAGACGGCGTCTATACCTTCTCGGCGTCCGACTTCAATTTCTCCGACGTGGACATCGGTGACAGCCTGACCCAAATCAAGATCAAGTCGCTGGAATCCGTCGGCACTCTCAAGTTGAGCATGTTCGACGTGACCGACGAACAGGTCATCTCCGTGGGGCAAATCCCCAACTTGACCTTCACGCCGGTGTCGCAGAATCATGGCGCCCCCTACGACAGTTTTGCGTTCCAAGTCTATGACGGAACCGAGTACAGCGCCGCGACCTACACGATGACGATCGACGTCGATCCGAAAGCGGACACGCCGACGTTCAACGGGCCGACCAATACTGACGAAGACGTGCTTTCGACGGGCTTTCAACTGCAACGCAACGCCGCCGATGGCACCGAGGTCACGCACTTCAAGATCTCCGGCATCACCAACGGAACACTGTACAAGAATGACGGCGTGACGGTGATCAGCGACAACAGCTTCATCACGTTTGCCGAAGGCAACGCGGGCGTCAAATTCAAGGGCACGTCCAACTACAACGGCGCGGCCGGATTCAGTTTCCAAGCATCCGCGACCGGTAACAATTCTGACTTGAGCGCGACCGTCTCGGCGGGAATCACCATCGATCCGGTCAATGACGCCCCGATTCTTGGCAACAACCAACTGGTCATCTCCCAAGGCGGCAGCGTCGTTCTTTCGGCGAACGCACTGTCGGCGACCGACGTCGACCACCCCGACGCGGGACTCACGTTCACGGTGTCGAGCGTGACCGGCGGCAGTTTCGAGCGTGTGTCCGCTCCGGGGGTTCCGGTCTTCACCTTCAATCAGAGTGAAGTCACAGCCGGTGACATTCAATTCATCCACGACAGCAGCACCTCGGCGCCAACCTTTGACGTTGCGGTTTCCGACGGGACGGATTCCGATGGCCCCGACGCCGCAACCATCTCCTTCATTCGCGAAGCGGTCTGGTTGAGCACCAAGGGCGACGAAAGCGGAAGCGGAACGCTTGGGCTGACAAGCTGGGATAAGGACACGTTACTGGAAGTCGCCGACCCAAGTTTCTCGTTGGAACCGGGCGTGACCAACGGCTCCTTTTCCAGCGTTTTTGATCTCACCGATCATTTTGGAGCCAGTGGCGCCACCGAACTGACAGGCCTCCATGTCGTCACCCGATCGATCACCGTCGGCGCTCCGGGGAACACGATCAGCCTTCAGCAAGGTGATGTATTGTTCTCCGTCAACGGATCGCAACCGACGCTGACGAGCACCAATTCGGTCACGATCGACGAAAGCGATGTGGTCCGCTTCCGACCGGACACACCGGGTAACTACTCCACCGGAACATTCGAAATCGTGCTCGATGATCCCTTACTCGGTGACACGAACATTGGCGGCATCAGCCTCGTTGAAGAGACGATGACCATCGGTGGCCAGACACTCAATGCAGGTAACTTTTTGCTCGTCGAAACGAAAGGAACGGATAACGTCATTTATTACTTTGACGTCACGAGTGCGGGGGACACAACAACTGCGGGGACATCAGCGGTGTTCGTTGACGGTACCGACATCGGAATCGGGTCGAACGATTTCACCTCCGTTCAACTGGTCGCAAACCCCATCACCCTCGGTGGCGCCGGATTGACGCAAGGCCAAGTCCTTGTGTCACTTGATGGCGACATCGGAAGCGGTTTTGCTGGCATCGCCGGAGCAGTCAACCGGCAAGATATTGTTGCACTGACGGTGACGACAGCGGGCACCAACACCGTGGCGACGGGCACGGTGATCTTTGAAGGCGTCGATATCAAACTGGATGCATCGGCCGAGGCGATTGAGGCGTTTTCCTTTTCATCCGCCGCCAGCGGCTGGGTGAACGCATCTCCGACGATCAGCAATCTGGCCGGGGATACTTTGGCCTATCTCCCCGCATCCGGCCCGCTTGCGATCGAATTTGGCGGTGATGCGACGGTCTCTGACGTCGATTCGGCCGATTTCGATTCGGGCAGCCTGACCGTTTCGGTCGCCGCCGGGTTCGATGCCAGCGAAGACGTTCTGGCGATCCGGAATCAGGGGACGGATCCCGGTCAGATCAGCGTTTCGGGCTCAAACGTTTATTACAACTTCGGCGCCGGAGCGGTGTTGATCGGAACCTGGTCCGGCGGATCGGGAGGACCGGCCCTGGTCGTGACACTAAACTCAGCGGCCGATGCGGCAGCGACCACCGCACTGGTGCGAAATATTACGTACGAAAATACCGACACCGTGGCGCCGATCACCGGTGCACGCACGATTCGCTTCGCTCTTAACGATGGCGACGGCGCCGTCAGCTTGAACCACGATGCCACCGTCACGGTCGTGAAAGGCGCTCCGGGCGGAGTGGCGAACGGTCTGACGTTGTGGTTGAAGGCCGATGCCGGTGTCACGATCGGACTGGGAGGAGTCAGCCAATGGGAAAACCAAGTCACCAACGCGACGCTGTCTGATCTTCAACAAGCCCTGTCCACGCAACGCCCCGATCTGATCGCATCCGGATTGAATTTCAACCCGATCATTTCGTTCGACGGCATTGATGATCACTTGTCGGACCTCTCGGTTTGGGGAGCCGACCTGTTCGGATCCGATTCCGCCTCCCTTTTCCTGGCTGGAAGTACGAACGGGTCCAACGGAGTGATGCTGCAGTGGATCGACACGCTCAGCAACCGGGTCAACCTAGAGGACGACCTGCGATTCGACTTTGGCGATTTGAACAACGATCAATTGACCGCTCCGCTTCCGAGCACGGGGTACCACATCATCAACGCCCAAGCGTCACCGGGTACGCCGGTCGGTTTGAGCATCGACATCGATGGCCAGCTAACCGCTTCGGGTAGCGCGAGCGTCGGCAGCCCCCTGGACAACAACCAGTTCGGACAGTTCTTCCTAGGTGAGTACCCCGGCGGTGGGTTCAATGATGACCTGAACCTCGGCGAAGTCGTTATCTATTCGACAGACCTCAGTACCATCGACCGTTTGAAGGTGGACTCTTACCTAGCGATTAAGTATGGCATCACACTCGGTCAAGTGAGCCCCGCAACCTATCGCGACTCCACCGGTACGGCGATCTGGAATGCGGCAGCGAACTCCGGGTTCGAACATGACGTCGCGGGAATCGGCCAAGACAACGCCTCCTTACTTGCCCAGAGTCAATCTCGATCGATCAACGCCGATGCCATCGTGACCATGTCCGGGGCTTCGGACCAAAACGACCGTGAATTCATGTTCTGGAGCAATGATGACGGGGCATTAAGTGAGGTTGCCGCTGAACCGGCGGGCATCGCAAACCGACTCGATCGAATTTGGCGGGTCAGCGAAGCAGGCGATATCGGCACGACGACGATCTCATTTGATCTAAGCGGATTGACCTATAGCGGGGCGACGGCCGCAGATTTCAATCTGATCGTTGATAACAATACAGACTTTAATCTTGGAGCGACCTTGGTTTCCGCAGCGAGCTATGACGCCGGGACGGGAATCGTCACCTTCACCGGCGTGGATCTCGCTGACGGGAACTATTTCTCACTGGGGACATCGGTTCCGACCAATGCCGCGCCAACGATCAACAATCTGGCGGGCGATACGCTCAGCTACACCGAGGGTGACGCCGCGACGGTGATCGAACAGGGCGGCAACGTCACCGTCACCGACGGTGACTCGGCAAACTTCAACACCGGCAATCTGACCGTGTCGGTCTTCGCCGGCGGTGACAACACCGAAGACGTTTTATCGATCCGCGATCAAGGCCCCGGCGTCGGCAACATCACCGTCTCGGGCGGCAACGTCTTGTACGATTTCGGCGGCGGCCCCGTCGTGATCGGAACCTTTGCCGGTGGCAGCGGAGGTGCGAATCTGTTCGTCACCTTCAACGCCAGCGCCACGGCAACCGCCGCCGACGCGCTGATCGAAAACATCACCTACCAGAACACCGACACCACCGATCCGGCGACCTCCGCACGCACGATCCGCTTCACGATCAACGACGGGGATGGCGGAACCAGCGTCGCCCATGACGCCACCGTCAACGTGGTGCCGCAAAACGATGCACCAGTGATCGGCAATCTGGCCGGCGACACACTGAACTACACCGAGGGTGATGCCGCGACGGTGATCGAACAGGACGGCAACGTCACGCTGACCGACGGCGACTCGGCAAACTTCGACACCGGCAATCTGACCGTGTCGGTCTTCGCCGGCGGTGACAGCGCCGAAGACGTCTTGGCGATCCGCGATCAAGGCCCCGGCGTCGGCAACATCACGGTTTCGGGCAGCAACGTCTTATACGACTTCGGCGCTGGCCCCGTCGTGATCGGAACCTTTGCCGGCGGCAGCGGCGGAGCAAATCTGGTCGTCACCTTCAACGCCAGCGCCACGGCAACCGTCGCCGACGCGTTGATCGAAAACATCACCTATCAGAACACCGACACGACTAATCCGACGACCTCCACACGCACGATCCGATTCACGCTGAACGACGGGGACGGCGGAACCAGCGTCGCCCATGACGCCACCGTCAACGTGGCGGCGAGCAATGCGGCGCCCGCGATCGACCTGGACACGAACGATTCCAGCGGCGCGAGCGGAGCAGACTTTGCCGGGACGTTTACCGAAGGCGGCCCGGCGGTGTTGATCGCCGACGCGGCCGACGCAATCCTGACCGACGTCGACACGTCGAACTTGACCCATTTAACCGTCACGATCACGAACCTGATTGACGGTGCCAGCGAGACGCTTGCGGCCGACACCAGCGGAACGTCCATCACCGCGGCCTATGCTGCGGGAACGCTAACGCTTTCGGGAACAGACACGGTCGCCAACTACCAGCAAGTCCTTCGCACCATCACCTATCACAATGCTTCGTCCAATCCCGATGGAAGCACTCGGGTCATCCAGGTGGTCGCCAGCGACGGTGGCTTGAACAGCAGCGTTGCGACGGCGCGAATCGCGATCACGACGGTCAACGATCCGCCGACGGCCATCGATGACAGTTTTTCCATGCAGGCGGGGAAGACGCTGACGATCGGGGTCGGCGGACTGCTCGCCAATGACGTCGACTTGGACGGGAACTCCCTGACCGTGATTCCCGTCTCGGGCCCGATTTCAGGAACGTTGACGCTGGCCGCCGACGGCTCCTTTCAATTCACGCCGGCGGCGAACTTCAGCGGACCGGTCACCTTCACTTATGCCGTGACCGATGGCATCGCGACAAGCGCGCCGACGACCGTCACGATTCTGGTGGCCAAACCCAACAACCTGAGCGAAGTCACCCCCGGAGACCTTGCCAGCATCGCCGCCGACCCGGCCCCGGAAGTGGAAACCGTGCCGGAGGTGCCGGCCGAAGAAGAGAATACGGAGGAAGACGTCGAGACGGAATCGGCAACGCAGATCACGCCGGTCGCCGAAGCGGACGTCGACGTTCCTCCGGCGTTGACGCGAGGGTCGGTCATCCAGACAACCGACGATGAACTTTTGACGCTCAGCATGGTCCCCCTGAGCATGCCGGATCTGAGCGACGGCGACCAAGATTCGGAGCGGATCGCGAGGATTGACGACGGTCAAAACGGCTACGCAAATCGACAAACGCGGACCCAATCGAATCGCCCAAACGTTTCGACCCTCGGGATCGTCAAATTTGACAGCAAGCTGCTTTGGGGCGACATGGAAGGCATGCAGGACGATATCAAACAATCGGACGCCGCGCCGTACTACTTTGCGGGGACCTTCGCGGGTTTCTCGGGCGCCCTGTCGGTCGGCTATGTGATGTGGACCGTTCGTGGCGGGTTGTTGGCGACCAGCTTGTTGGCCCACTTGCCGGCATGGAGCCTTGTCGATCCGCTGCTGGTCCTGAACGAACTGGACGATGACGACGACGGTGACGACGACTCGCTGGAAGAACTGTTGGACAAGACCGAAAAAGAACGCGAGCAGAGCACACCGACCGAGACTGCTTCCCAGTCATCGGCTTCAGGGGAAACCCTCACATGAATTTTTTGAGACTGGACGCCAAAACTCGGATCTCGCTGGGCCTGGTCTGCATGCTCCTGTCGGTCTTGTCGGCAGCGATGATGCTGGGGATGGTGCCGGAGCGAGAATCGGCGATCCGCGAAGGTCGCGGCAATCTGTGTGAAACGATCGCGCTTGCCAGTTCGGAATACATCTCCTATGGCGAGACCCGTCGATTGGACCAGTTGCTCGAAGCGGTGGTCGACCGCAACGACGATGTCGTCTCGGCAGGCGTCCGACGCGCCAACGGTGATCTGGTTTCGGTGTTCGGCGACCATGAATCGGTCTGGCCGGCGGAGGAGTCGCGTCGATCGACCGATACTCACGTCCGCGTTCCGATTCGCAGCGGCCGAGACAGCTGGGGCGTGGTCGAGCTGTGTTTCCGTTCGCTGCAAGATGACAGTTGGTGGGCGACGATCACCGACCCTTGGATGCTGATGTCCGGATTCGTCTGCCTGGCCAGCTTTCTGCTTTTCCAGCTTTACCTGAAAAAGATGCTGGCCCATTTGGATCCTTCCAAAACGGTTCCCAAACGGGTACGCACGGCACTCGACAATCTGGCCGAAGGCTTGCTGGTTTTGGACCGACAAGGGCGCGTCGTGTTGGCCAACCAGTCCTTCGCCGACTGGGTCGGCAGCGGCCCCGACAAACTGTTGGGCAAGAAGGCCGACGAGCTGCCCTGGAACTTGGATCACCTGGAAGGTTCGCCCTGGCACGAGGCCGTGATCTCCGAATCGGTCGTCTCGGGCGGCATGATCGAACTGGCACAGCCCGGCCAACCGTCACGCACTTTGATCGCCAACGCGTCCCCCGTGCAGGGAGCCGAAGGAAAGTGTCGCGGCGTGTTGGTCAGTTTCGACGACGTGACGCAATTGGAAGAAACCAAACGCGACCTGACGGTCGCCAAACGCGCCGCCGACGACGCCAACCAGGCCAAGAGTGAGTTTTTGGCGCGGATGAGTCACGAGATTCGGACCCCGATGAACGCCATCCTGGGATACACCGACGTGCTCCGCCGCGGTTTCGACACCTCGGTGGCCGACCGACAAGAGTACTTGGATACAATCCACGGCAGCGGCGAACACCTGCTGGCGTTGATCAACGACATCTTGGATTTGTCCAAGGTTGAATCCGGGCAGATGGAATTGGAACTCGGCCCCTGCTCGCCCTACAAACTGATCAAAGAAGTCGTCTCATTGCTCCGCAGCAAAGCAGACGAAAAAGACATCGCACTCAAGTTTCGCAACGACGGGCTGTTGCCCAAGACCATCCAAGGCGATTCGGTACGGCTGCGTCAGGCGATCATGAACCTGGCCGGCAACGCGATCAAATTCACCGACGAAGGTAGCGTCGAAATCATCGCCAGGATCGATCAGGAAGCCACCAAACAACGCACCGACAAGAACCTCGTTCTGGCGATCGATGTCGCCGACACCGGAATTGGGATCTCTCCCGAAGCCCAAGCGAAAGTGTTTGAACCGTTCGCCCAAGCCGACACCTCGATCACCCGACGGTTCGGCGGAACCGGCCTGGGACTCGCCATCAGCAAGCAACTGGCCGAAGCGATGGGTGGCGACATCTCGCTGGTCAGCACGCCCGGCGAAGGTACGACGTTCACGATTCGAATCACGATCGGCAGCCCCGACGAATTGGAACTGATCGACCCGGCCGACCTGGCCGAATCGGAGACGCAATCGACCGCCGAGAGAGCCAAGGTGCGGCAATTGCCTCCGTGCAGGATTCTGGTCGCCGACGACGGTTCGCCCAACCGAAAACTGCTGCAACTGGTCCTGGGCCAAGCCGGCGCCGAAGTCGTGGCGGTGGAAAACGGCCAACTGGCGATCGATGCGACGACCGAACAATCCTTCGACATCATCTTGATGGACATGCAGATGCCGGTGATGGACGGCTACACCGCGACACGCACGTTGCGCGCCGACGGGTACACCAAACCGATCTACGCGCTGACGGCAAACGCGATGCAGGGCGATCAAGAAAAATGCTTTGACGCCGGCTGCAGCGGATTCCTGTCCAAGCCGATCAAGATCGATCACCTGCTGGAAACCCTTGCTGAAGAACTTGCTGAAGAACTCGGTGAAGAACTCGATGGGGAACCGTACGACGATTCCAGCTCGAAGTCCGCTGCTGCACCGGACACCCCGTCGGAGGTGACAGCGGAGACCGAGACACGCGAGATCGAGACGCCGACCGCCGCGACCGAATCGTCCGCATCGGACGTCGAGAAAGTCACCTGCAGTTATCCGCTGGACGACCCCGACTTTTTGGAGATCGCCCAAGACTTCGTCGATGCCTTGCGATCGCGATTGCCGGGCTTGGGGCAACTGCTGCAGCAACAACAGTTCAGCCAGCTGGCCGCCGAAGCCCACTGGTTGAAGGGCGTCAGCGGCAGCGCGGGTTTTGAACAGTTTGTCGATCCCGCCTATGCGTTGGAGCGGCAAGCCAAGGCCCACGATGCCGACGCCTGTCAGGCCCCCCTGCAACAGCTGTATAACCTGGCCTCACGGATCGACCTGCCCGGCGATGTGGCCGCGTCACCGATCCCGTTGGCCGCCCCGGTCAGCAGCGCAGAGCCGTCCGACCGATCGTCGGCGGCGGATCCCGATCAACATCCGATCCATTCGGCGCTGCCGATGGACGATCCGGAATTCCGCGAGATCGTGGTCGACTTCTTGCAACGCCTGGATGACAAATTGTCGGAAATGGATCAGGCGATTGATCAGCATCGCTGGGACGACGTTGCCTCACTGGCGCATTGGCTGCGCGGCACCAGCGGCTCGTTGGGACTGCCGCAGTTCAACACGCCGACGTTGGCGATGGAACGCTTTGCGGAATTGGGGGACGAAGGCACCACGCGACTGGTGATGCAAGACATCCACTCGATTGCCGGTCGGATCGTCGTCCCCGTCGCCTGATGTGCGTCATAAACGCTCAGCGGATTCATCGCAAAGCGGGCTTCGACGCACAGCCTGTGACACCCACGCACGCATCTGTGCTGTAAACAGCGAACATTCATCTTTGCCGCCTGCTGGCACGCGATGTGCGGACATCGATGGCTTATCACGGCTTGTTGATTGAGCCGATCACGAGTTCTGCTCACGTCGATGTTTTTTCTCACAAGGGACACAATGATGGTTGCCCAACAAGATGTTTATTCCCGCCCCATCAAAGACATCATGAATCGCGATGTGGTCACGATTAACGCGGCCGGAACGATTCACGAAGCGTTGATTCTGATGGAAGAGAATCGTGTCTCCACGCTGCCGGTGGTCGACAACGACGATCATTGTGTCGGAATCCTATCGACATCGGACTTGGTGGACATGACCCGCGATGTCGACGACGACGTCTACGAACTGGACCATGCCGATCCGGCCAGCCAACGCTTTTTGGTCGAGAAATTGATCCACAGCATGGGCAGCGAATCGATTCAATCCTTCATGAGTGAAACGGTTTGCACGGTCGACGCCAAGGCCACCATCCTGAAAGCCGTTCGCACGATGCTGAAGGACCAAATCCATCATTTGCCGGTACTGGATGACAACGGCCGTCTGGTCGGGATCATTTCGACCATGGATATCCTGGGGGAGTTTGCAGACGCATTCCCAGAATAGTCTAATAGGATTCAGGCCCCTCGTGCTTTGTCAGCGTTAAATTTTCGGGTTGCGTTTGTCGAGCGGAAAAGGGGTCAGGTACCAAAAACCAAATGGCCCGAAGGGTGCTTCGCATTTTTGGTACCTGACCCCTTTTCCGCGGCCGCCCCCTCGGGCCCACCAGTGATGAGCGATTTGGCGAGATAAAAACCAGCGATGCGAAACGAACTCGAAGAAGCCCTCCGACAACTCCACACGGCCCTGGAGTCGATCGAGACCCTGGAGCCCGATGAGGCGGAGCGGCTGCGGCGGGCCGCCGAAGAGATCTCCAGCACGCTGGACGAACAAGAAGTGGATTCGGCGTCGCTCGCCAAACGGTTGCAAGAGCAAACCGAAGCGTTCCAGGAATCGCACCCGGTACTGACTCGGACGGTCGGCCGCATCGCCGACATGCTGGCGCAGATGGGGATTTAGATCGTCCAACACCTGCCAGCGGGAAGCGTCAGCGAACGGCCCACGTCGAAACCACACCACCGCCGGCCACTCGTCCACTCGACGCTGCGGATTCGACTAGAATATGGAGCCTTCGGTTCCCCCCTTCCGCCCCGCACACAAACCTCCGATGCTCGCCCGAATCTCGCTTTGCCTCCTCACCGTCTTCACTTCGTCACTCCTGCTGACAACGGCCAGCCTCGCCGCCGAGCGGAACGTCATTTTCATCATCACCGACGATGAAAGCCCGACGCTGGGGTGTTATGGCGACACCGCGGCGAAAACTCCGGCGATCGACGCGTTGGCCGCCGACGGCATGGTCTTTCGCAACGCGTTTGCGACGACCGCCTCCTGCAGCGCCAGTCGCAGCGTCGTGATGAGCGGTTTGCACAATCACCGTAACGGACAATTCGGACACCAGCATCACTATCACAAATTCGCCTCCTTTCACGACGTCGTCTCCCTCGCCTTGCCACGGGTGATGCAGCGAGCCGGCTACCGCACCGCCCAGATCGGCAAATACCACGTCGCCCCGGAAACGGTTTATCAGTTCGAAACCTACCTGAACGCCAACTCGCGAAACGCGGTCGAGATGGCGGAAACGTCGAAGGCGTTCCTGACCGACAACGAAGATGACCGCCCGTTCCTCCTGTACTTTGGGACCTCCGACCCCCACCGCGGCGGCGGGGTCGATCGGACCAGCGAATCGGAATTGAAACCCAACCTGTTCGGCAACAAACCGAATCGAGGCTCCTTTCCCGGCGTCGAGGAAGTCTTCTTTGATCCCGCCGACGTCACCGTCCCTCCGTTCTTGCCCGACACGCCCGAAACGCGTGAAGAGCTGGCTCAGTACTACCAGTCATGCTCGCGAATCGATGCCGGCGTCGCACGACTGGTCCAGATTTTGAAAGAAGCCGACCTGTACGACAAAACCATGATCGTCTTCACAAGCGATCACGGGATGGCGTTTGCCGGTGGAAAGACGACGGTTTACGAAGGCGGTTTGCGGGTCCCGTTTGTCGTTCGCGATCCGTATCAACCCGAGCGAGGTGTTGAATCGGAATCACTGGTCAGCCACATCGACATCACCCCCAGCCTGCTCGACTTCGCCGGCGGCTTGGATCCCGAAACCAACGGTCCCAAAAATCCCTTGAACGCCAACAAGTTTTGGAAGCAGCGTGGCGAGGCACTCAAGGAAAACCGCAACGGAAACAAACCGTTTGTGTCGTACCATGGCAAGTCCTGGATGCCTGTGTTGGCCAACCCCGACCAACCGCACCATGAAACCATCATGGCGTCGCATACATTTCACGAGATCCAGATGTACTATCCGATGCGTGTCGTCCGCGACCAGGATTTCAAATTGATCTGGAACATCGCCCACCCGCTTCCCTATCCGTTCGCTTCGGATCTGTGGGCCGCCAGCAGCTGGCAAGCCCAATTGGCCAAGGGCGAGGATGCACCCTACGGCCAGATGACGGTCGGACGCTACGTCCAGCGTCCCGAATTCGAGTTGTATGACATGCGGACCGACCCCAACGAATCAACCAACCTGGCGACCAGCGCGGGGCACGCCGATGTGTTGGAGAAGTACAAAGCGAAACTGAAGGCGATGCAAAAGGAGTTTGACGACCCCTGGATCCTGAAGTGGACGTACGAGTGATTTTAGTGCTCGTCGCTGATCTGAGCCGCCTGCCACAACTCGCCGAACTTTTCGGCGACGTAGGGCTCCAGGGTCTCGGCGTAGTCTTGGGGCAGGTCGTTGGCACGAATCAGGTTCATCACGTCAGCCATGTCTTGCATCCGATGCGGAGCCGTCATGCCGCTGGCCAGTTTCAGCTCCAGCAAGGTCTTCAACGAAACAAACGGGATCCCGTCTTCCTTGACCTCCCAGACGCGTTCCGGTTCGGGGAAGGCGACCGGCTTGGGTAACCCGTCGCCGGGGTAACCGCCGACGATCAACGCGTCGATGTCGACCGCGCGCACCGCATCGCGAAAGTTCTTGGAACCCTCGAATTTGTTGACCCAACCGCGACCGATGTACTGCTGCTTGAATTTCTGCAGATCCTCATCGCGGAGCAGGATATTGATATCGGCTGTCGTTCGCCGGTGACCATGGGCATTGGCAGCCATCGCGCCGGCGATCGCGAAGGGGATTTTCATTTCGCCGAGAGCTTTGGTCAGACGCAGCATCGCCTGATGAATCGGTGATTGCCCCATGAAGAATTGCCCCGCGCGCTCGGCGACTTTTGAAATCGATTCGGTCATTGGATCATTCACGAAGAAAAAAGTGGTCCCGCCGTCCCATCGGGAACCATTGCCCGCCGCCCATCAAGCCTCTTTCGTCGCCCCCCGCTGGATCAATGCCCACACGGCACCGGCATCGGTCGTGACGTCATCCCAACGTCCGGCGAAGCGGCCGCAGAAAGACGACTTCAATATCTCGGGCAGGTCTTTGTGCGGCTGCTCGGCAAACAGGGGATGCTTCAGATAAACGCAAACTTCGTCGGTCGCACGAACCGACAATCCGCCCGAAATCTCGGCCGCCTGACGGACTTTTGCCGCGAGCGAGACGATCCGTTTCAAGATCGCTTCACTCAATTCGGGGTGCCGCGACTTCAACAATTTCACCTCCTCGTCCGCGGGCAGGTAATCCATTTGGACCGGCGCGAATCGATCCAATTGGGCGGCGTCGATCCCAAAGGTTGCCGAAAACTCGCCGCCACGATTGACCGCCGCGACGAATTGAACGTTGTCACCGATTCGGATGAACCGGTTTTCGATCGGGTGAAAGAGTCGACGGGATGAATCGAGTGCGGGCATCAACGCGTTGCGGGCGCTTTCGGGACAGCGATTCAACTCGTCCAGAAAGATCAGGTAACGCTTTTCCGGCGATTCGAGGGCATCCTCCAGTGCCTCCAACACCTCGGTTTTGGTAAAGTCGGTCACGGGTGATCCGGATTCCGACGCGCGAACTTGAATCGTCGCCAAAAAGTCGCTGGCATCGATGACCGCGCCACAGTTGAAGAACACAAACTCCATCCCCAAAGTCTGGGCGATCGAACGCGCCGTGACCGTCTTTCCACATCCCTGGGGCCCGTCCAGCAAGATGTTCAGCCCGCTCTCCAACAACACTTGAAGTTTTTTGGAGACCACCGGATCCAGGTACACGCCGTCGAGCCGGAACTCCATCAAACGATCGAACTCGACTTCGATCGAACCGCGATCCTCGCGTGCCGGTTTCTTGATCGCTTTGATTCTGACACGACACGGCGTTCCGGGGACGATCCGCATGTCGTCGCAAAGCACCACCTTCGGGGCACGGCGCCCGTCGAGATGCGTTGCACGAAAGCGAAAGTCGCTCGTTTGGACCGGATTAGCCCAAAACGTGGCTTCGACCAGCATGCCGACTGACAGGTCATCGATGTTCCATTTTTCCATATTCACGAATCCACGTTTACAGAATGCTTTTGACCAGTCTGGCGACGATCGCGCCGAAGCGTTGGACGGAGACCATTGTGTCCGCGTCGGTCAACTCGATGTAATGTGAAAAACAAACTTCTTCCAACGATTGCACGGCGACTTGGGCGCAAACCAGATCCCGACGACGCGACAGACGAGCGACCAGTGCCTTGAGTGCTTCGGTGCTGCATTCGGTGGGCAAGCCGTCGCTGATCATCACCACCACTTTGGCACTGCGTTTGGACTTTGATGCCACCTCCGCCGCGTGCCACAAAGCGGCGGCATCGTTGTTCCCACCGCCGGGCCGAAGTTCCGCGACCGCTGGCCGACGTGCATCGCCGGCGTCATAGATCTCCGCGTCGGTGAATCCGAACAGACGCAAATCGACGCCCTCGAGTTCACGACAGGCTTCGGCCATCATGGCGGCAAACAACTTTGCCTTTGACATGTTGTCGCCGAATTCCATCGACCCGCTGCAGTCGACGACAACCGACAAGAACAGATCGTTGTGATAACGCATCTCGCGTGCCACCAACACCCGCGGATCACCCTTGATCACGAGCTGCTTTAGACTCGCCCCGTCGACCTGACGCCCCCGGATCCGTCGCGGACATCGCACATTACTGAGCCCGAGATCTCGCAGGAAACCGCGAAACCGTCTGGAAGTGGCGGCAACTTGTCGGGCGTACGGTTGATACGTCGCCGGATGAAACGGCAAACGACGAATCTGGGTGATCAAATCGAATTGCACGTCCTCACCGACGTTGATCGCACGGACACCCCCGCTGCCGCCAGACTCCGACGACTCGCTCGGCTTTCGATGTATGCGTTGAATTTCCGACTGCAGTTCGTCATTGGACAGACCATCAGCTTTGACGACCACGTCGCCATCGGGGTCGGAAATCAAATCGTCGACCGACAGGCAACGTTGCATACAGGCTTCATCGCCAAAGATTTCACGCAGACGTTTGCAAATCTCCAACAATTGTGGCATCTGCAACTTGCGAAACCCCTTGTCAAACAGTGCCAGCCCCTCGGCGACTTTGGGATCATCGTGTCGATTCCCCAACCCCAGACGCAGCGCACGAAAGAACCGCGAAAAACTGCTCCCCGATCGTTCCAGTTCCTGCAACAACGCTCCACCGCGAACGCGCAAACAAGCGGGATTGCGGGCGACACCAGGCGGATGCATTTGAAAGACCGCCGCGATGTGCCGGCCGAGCAGGTTCAAGACATAGTCCACATCGAATTCCTTTGCGCTTCGATTGAACGCATAGGCCCCCAAACGTTTCAACTGGTCGCCGTAAGACCGATCGAGCGCGCGGAGATTGCGTTCCAGGTGTTCGTCGGCCACCAGATTCAACAGCTTGCCCATCCCCATCGAATCGGCTCGCTCCCAAACCGCCTGCTGCTGCTCGCCTCGGTGGTAAAGGTGATGACCGAGTTCGTGCAGAATCAACCCTTCAACAATGTCTTCGGCATTGGCCGTTCCGTTAAGCAGCGGCATCGGATTGATAGACACACGGTCGGCGTTCAATCGGGTGTAACCGAAATCGGACCCGCCGATCATTTCGATTGTGAATAATCTTCCGGTCAGCTCGCGTCCGAGCCGGACGCCGCGTTGAAACACGGTTGCGATCCGGCGCAGCTTGGCTTGGCGATGGACGTCGCTGCGCATCAATTGAGCCGCTGTTTGACGAACGTTCTCGTTGATCGCTTCACGCATGACCAAACGCCCCGCGGCAACGACGTTTTCGCTGCTTCGATAGAAATCGACCAGCGACGCGATAGTCGTCTCCGCAACCGCCTTGGGTCCCGCCATCAGCAGCGACTGAGTCACTTCGACCACAAGCTCGTCGGGGCAGAACTTTTCCGGCATGGATTCCAGTGGGTCGTATGGCTTTCCAAACTCCTTTGAAAGCCGATGTGACAACAGGATCGGAAACCCGATCCAATTCCCACGCCGTGCGAGTGCCACCGATGCCGACAAACGCGAGGTGGAATCGCGATCGGTCCCGTGCTGCAAAAAACGCACCAGGGCCGCTTCAACCGAACGGACCTCGGATGTCGCTTCGTCATCGATCATGTTCAGACGGGCAATGTTGTGGGCGACGGCAAATCGGTAGACATTCGGATGCGGGGAATCCACCCACATTGCCGCGCAGGTGTCCTTGGCAGATGGCGAAAACCACTGAATCAAGCGTTGCATGTCCAGCACATGGACCCACGAGACATCACACGGTCGCAGTAACCATTGGGCGACAGCATCCAGCGTCGCGTTGATCGGGATACCCGGAGCGTCGGCGTTTTCTGCACCAAACGCATCCAACGCTTCCAATGCGACGAGAAATCGGACCGAATCGGGCAGCGGGCGATCTCCATCGATCAACTCCCTCAGGAGTTCGATCGATTCGGTCGGCCAAAGTGCAATGGTTTCCGCGATCATCGATACGCAGCGCACCGGATTCGGCTTGGTCAAAGTGGAAACCAAGCTCCAGATCCCTGCCTGACCGAGTTCCACCAGACGCACGGCGGCATCACTGACGCCCCCACTGTTTCGATCTTCAAGCCAATCGGATAGCCGCTGCAGGTCTGTACATTCGGCGATCTCACTCGCAAGATCGGGACTGCTGGGTTCCTTGCGAACGCGGGCGGTGATCGCCATCGAACCAAGGTCGGCCGCATCGACCCACGGTCGAAGTGCAAATTGAAGTTCATCCGACACGTTGGGCAGAATCTCGGCGGCTCGATCACGCAGTGCGGCCATTGCCGATGGGTTCAATCCTGCCTTGAACGTCCGCATCAGCACGCCGGCGGCTTGCTTTCCGCCGCTCGTTGGTAACCGTTCCAGCCAAGCCGCCAGATGAGATTCGGTGAGCAGTTCGGTCGCACGGGGCGAATCCCGCGCGATCAACAAGGCCAGCACGCGCGCGAGACATTGAACGACGTCATGGGCGAGCGTCTTCGAAACCAGTTCGTCGGCGAAACGAATCCAGCCGATGCATTCATCGTCCTTCCGCATGCACCGCTGGGCGAACGCGAACGCGGCAGCCTCCCAGCGATACATCACGACCAGGCCCAGAGTTCCGAGATTGGCAAAATCCCCCAGCGATGTCAGCTCATTGGCGGCCGCGTTAATGATGCCGTCTTGGTCCAGTGAATAGCGTGCAACGCCCGCCGCAACGTCATCGATTCCGTCCCCGGAACAGAGCAGTGCGACGCACGCCCAAACCCTTTCGTCGTGGTTGACCGGGTCGGCACGATCGGCAAACGCCGCCGCGATCCCGCGACGACGCCCCGTCCCCAACGGTCGCACAACCGACTCCAACCGATGCGGGGCCGCGGTACGGATTTCTTGGGCCAAAGCATCCGATATCGGCGTCATCCGGCTCGTTTCATCGATTTCGGCGAGCGTTTGATGATGACTCGTTCCCCGATCGGCGATCACGACACGATCACCGGCCCAGCGGGCAATTGCCGGGTCCGCATGCCCCGCCAATTCCTGCGCTAACGCGATCTCCAGTGCGTACGACAGACCGCTGCAGCAAGGCATCAACGACAAAAACCTTGCGATCGTCGCCGGCGGTAGCGTTTCGCGAATCCACTTGGCAATGTCCGCGGTGTCCATCCGTCGCACGACGTCGGTCATCACGTCAACGGCGACCGAAAAGTCTGCGCAGTGACGCACAACCCGATGGTCAGAATCGACTGCGATCTCGTCCCGGAGACGATCCTGGACATCGCCAAACGATGACCACTCGCCTTGCAGCCACTGATTCAGGAAGGTGGCAAAGGCGTCATGATGCAAGGTGTCCCCGACGAAGAATCGCCGAGAGAGCTGATGGGAGATCGCTGCCGATTTGTTGGCTGAAACCGACCACCCCTGGCGCACACACAGTTCCGCTAGGGCGCGCAGTGCCTTGACCGTCTCATGCGCCGTCAAACGCGCGGCAAAAGCCAGTCCGTCGGCCGGCAACGCGCACATCATCACTGCGACCGCCAAGGGATCTTTTCGGCGCCGCGCGAAAACCGCCTCAATCAGATCGCTGCGCTGGCGAGTGGCCCCGGGATACGAAAACAACCGCACCGATTCCTCGGGATGTTCGTCAAATCCGGCGGCGATCTGAGAGGATTTGTAAATGCCGAGCAATCGTTTGAATCCGTCTCGGCGGCGCAAATGCAGGATCGCGCCGAGTGTCCACAAGTCGAGTTGCCCGCTCGGTCGTCGGCAAAACGGCAACTGCAGAAGCTGGTCGACGATCGTCCCGCTGACTTCATCGCGGGCGAGCCCACGTTCGTAAAGCACTTCCATGGAGGTTCGAAAAACATCCGCGGGCAATATTTTCTCGTACAACCACGCCGCTTCCTGTGCCATGTCCAACACACAAATCCGGGCGATCTCCAAATTCCAATGCCCGCGTTGTCTCGCGATGTCTTGGCATAACAGGACAAAGTCTTGGTCCAACCACCAACCACGCTTGGCGGCGATCGATTCGCACAACGATGCAAACACACCACGCGGGAAACGCGACGAAGTGTATTCCACGTCGTTCAGATCGCCCGCCTCCCAAAACAGATCGATCAACCAACCGACGTCGGGCTTGCTGCTGTCGGCGGACAGCCCCTCGCGAATGAAAATCAGCAGATCGTCAACCGACGACCTCAATACCAACCGCCGGGCGATTCCATCATCCAGATGACCGGTGCGATGCAAATCGATCAGCAAATGAAACGGAACATGGTCCAGTTGCAGTTCGTCCAAGTGGTCGACAACGACGCCCTGGCTGTCGACATCGGCCAGCAAGAACAACGACAGATCGGCGTCGTGGGCCTGGGGGCGGCCCTGTGAACCGCCGCCCATCGCAATCGCCACCGCGTCACGACGCACTTCAGAGCGTCGATGAAAGAGGGCATGCGCCCATGTGGACCGTCGCGGGGCCGACGCGATCACGTCAAGCGCCGTCGAGACGACCTCGGGTGCTTCATCGTCCAACGCCACCACGCATTCACGCCGCACCCGCAACCCATCGCAACCGGCAAACGTTTTCAGCGTGGCCCGACGCACCCCCGGATCCGCGTGACGCGCCAGTGGCAAAAGCCGAGCGAAAAACGGTGTGCGGCGGTGCAGCGGCGCATGGGCAAGCGCATCGATCTGAATTGCCAAGTCGGCAACCGAATCGCTATCGCCCAAGGCAAGCCAGAGATCGAGATCACGCATGGACGATTCCTACAACTGCAATTCGGTCGTGCACGCGGAGAAGTCCACGACACGACAATTTTTTATCAGAAGCGACCGATGGGCTGGCCCGCTGAGGCGAAAGAATGTGCCGTTTCGCCACAGCGAGCAACAAGCCATCGGCATAGTTTGCATCGAGTCAGCGTTCTCGTCGCGATCGAATTCCTGTCCCCAGAAAACGATGGTCCAATGTTCGCCGGGAACGCCCGTTGCGTTCTCAGCGATGGACTCAACCGCCCGTCTTCCTGGCCCCCGGTAAGCGGCATGCGCCTGATCTTGCCGGTGGCATTCGTTCTGTTTTCAGGATTCGACGCATGATCAACCTGTCTGAATCGGTTCACAGTTGGGGCGAAGCCCCGAGACGATGCGGCGCATCGTATCCAAACGGACTTCATACGAGTGGTCTAATGAAATCCGAGATTCCGTATCCGGCTGCTCCCACACGAGTAGCCGCTGTGATGACACGGCCCCGCGGGATTCGCCGTCGAAAGTCTACCGAGCGACAAACAAATCCCCATGAATCAGACAAGTCGGGGGCCGGTCAAAGCCCCTTTTCAACACTGTCGGTAGCAAGGATCGCTACCGATCGGACACCCCCGGTCCAAAGGGGTTCGCGCTGCGGACAAGGCGTCTGGTGATGAAATGCGCGTGGGTAGCGCGGGAAAGCGGTAAGAATATTTGGGGGGTAAGAAAATGAATTTGGCAATCGATTGCACTACAATTCGCTTCCCACCCAATCTCCCCACCTCGATCGCTTGCACCGTCACATGTCTTTTTTTCGTGTCTTCTGCATCGTTTTGCTCGTCGGTTCGACTGCGTCACCTCTTGATGCCGCCGACTCTGCGGCAACCGATTCGGTCGCCGCCGGTCACAGCTACCACGGCGAAGCCTTCAACCAAGGCCCACGCCAAGCCGCGGTGATGATGCCGGGGATGGCGAAAATCGAGTTCCCCACGTCGACAGAGTCCGAAGCTGCCCAAGGTTTTATCGAACAAGGGATCGCTCAGCTGCACGGGTTCTGGTACCTGGAAGCCGAACGCTCGTTTCGCCAAGCCGCCAAGGAGGATCCCGATCTGGCGATCGCGTACTGGGGCATGGCGATGGCCAATGTCAACAACGACGATAGGGCCCGGGGGTTTATCGACGAGGCCAAAGAGAAATCAGCGAAAAACACGTCCAAGCGAGAGAAACTCTACATCGATGCTCTGGATCGTTTCCTGCCCAAGCAGGACCAAACAGACGATGACGACGAGCCATCAAAAGACCGGAAAGAACGCGAGAAGGAGGAAAAGACGAAACGTGGTGAACGTTACATCGCCGATCTGGAAAAGATCTTGCACGAGTCTCCCGACGACATCGAAGCCAAAGCATTCCTGGTAGTCCAGCTGTGGATGGGGGACCGCTACGGCGTCAAACTGACCAGCCGCTATGCCGTCGAAGCGTTGCTGGCGGAAATCTTTGCCGCCAATCCGGATCATCCGGCCCATCACTATCGAATCCACTTGTGGGATTCGGCACGCCCGGAAAACGCGTTGGTCTCGGCGGCCGAGTGCGGTCCGTCCAGTCCGGGGATCGCCCACATGTGGCACATGCCCGGCCACATTTACTCCAAGCTGAAACGATACTCCGATGCCGCCTGGCAACAAGAAGCCTCCGCACGCGTCGACCACTCACACATGATTCGCACACGGCTGATGCCCGACCAGATTCACAACTTCGCGCACAACAACGAATGGCTGGTCCGCAATCTGAATCACATCGGACGCGTCGACGAAGCCGTCGATCTGGCGCGAAATCTGGTCTCCTTACCGCGGCACCCCGAGTACAACTCGCTGGAAAAACGCGGCAGCTATCAATACGGCCGGCAACGTCTGGTGCAAACGTTGACCGGTTATGGATTGTGGCAACAACTGATTGATGAATTGGGCGGCCAGTACTTGCCGCCGACCGAACATCAAGAGACACGCCAAAACGAACTCGGCTGGCTGGGCGTGGCACAGTTCATGACGGGGGCCAAATCCGACGGTGCGAAATCGCTTCGCAAACTGCAACGCCAGCGAATCGAATTGCAATCGCGTCTGCTGGACGCCGCGGACAGTGAAACCGCGGACAGTGAAACCGCGGACAGTGAAACTGCGGAAGACAACGACGCACCGAAGGAGTTGAAGAAGGAACTGGAATCGTTGCGCCAAGTCATCGCCCGAGTCGCAGCAGCAGCGGCGGTCAAACGCAAGGACGTCGCGGCGCTGAACAAGCACCTCAAGGCCGCCAAACTGGACGCGACCATGGAGGCCCGGTGGTTGGGGATGGCCGGTGACCGCGCCGCCGCCATCAAAGCGGCCGAGCGGGCCGTCAAATCGGGTCCATCCGAGGTTCGCCCGCTGGCCGTTCTGGTCGACCTGTTGTGGAAAGACGGCAAACAGGACCAGGCAAAAAAGCGGTTTGAAGAACTGCGAACCGTCGCCGCCGAAGCGGACCTGAACACCCCCTTACTGGCCACGCTGGCCGACGTGGCCGAATCGGCCGGCGCCGAAGCGGATTGGCGCAAGAAGCCCGCCCCGGCAAACGACCTCGGCGCGCGGCCTCCGCTCGATGAACTGGGCCCGTTCCGCTGGCAACCGTCCATGAGTGAATCGTGGCAAGCGAAAACGCCCGAGGGTGATGTCGTCACGGACGTCGAACTTGGCAACCGCCCCAGGATCCTGATTTTCTATCTCGGCTTCGGCTGCTTGCACTGCGTCGAACAACTGCACGCGTTTTCGCCGCACGTGGATGCCTTTCGCAAGGCCGGCATCGATCTGGTCGGCATCAGCACCGAGTCGCCCGATGATTTGATGACCGGAATCAAGGCCTTTGACAAGAAACTCGACTTGCCGCTGTATTCTGATGGCGAGCAACAGGTGTTCAAAACATTTCGTTGCTGGGATGATTTCGAAGACCAACCCTTGCACGGAACCTTCTTGATCGACGGGCAAGGACACGTGCGTTGGCAAGACATCAGCTACGAACCGTTCATGGACGCCGAGTTTTTGTTGGAAGAGTCCAAACGGTTGTTGGCATTGCCCGACGAATTCTAGTGGTCGCGGAAGTCGTCAAGGGCTTGTTGATCTATCCGACACGCCAAACCGCTGACGAGTTCCGCTACGCGAGATTGAGACCCGTACGGACAGGCTGGAAGCCTCTCCCACCGATCCCTCAGCTATTGGCTTTGGCGAAGGCTCGCATGTCGGATTCGAGTGCCTCGAGTCGCTGGCCAAGTTTTTCCGCGGCGGCATCCAGGTCTTGGGACTCCTCGGCGCTCAGTTTGGTGAACACGTAGAGCTTGATTTTGGGCTCGGTGCCGCTGGGCCGGGCGGCGACGTAATTCCCTGCTTCGGCCAGATCCATGATGATCAGATTGCCGACCGGATCACCCAGCGGCGACGATTCACCGGTCGCGGTGTCCGTGGCGACACTGTTCAGGTAATCGCGGACGCGCGTCACCGGGATGCCGGCCATCGCCTCCGGCGGCGATTCACGGAACGCCTTCATCAAACGCTGCATCGCGGCCATCCCCTCGCTGCCTTCCATGAACAGATTGATCAGCTGTTCGCGGTGCAGCCCGTGTGTTCGGTAGAGCGTGGCCAGATGTTCGTGCATCGACACGCCGCGTTGTTTCAAATCGGCCGCCAATTCGCTGAGCAACATGCAGGCGACCGCGCCGTCTTTGTCGCGGCAGTACTGGCCGACCAGGTAGCCGTGCGATTCTTCGGTGCCGAACGCAAACTTGTCCGGGCCGTTGGCATCCATGGCCTGGGCGATGTACTTGAATCCGACCAACAGATCCCCGACGCATCGCACGCCATAGCTGTCACACAGGCTGCGGACCAGCTCGGTCGTCACCAGGGTCTTGATCACGTAGTGGTCGGCCGACAGCGTGCCCGCTTGTTTGCGTTTGCCCAAAATGTAGTCGGCCAACAGCGCGCCGATTTGATTTCCGTTGAACGTGCCCCAAGGGCCGGACGGATCCAACGTCAACGGTGCGGCGACGCCCAATCGGTCACAATCCGGGTCGGTGGCCAAGACCAAGTCGAAACCGCCCGCTTGGGCGTATTCGACGGGAGCATCAAAAACGGCTTTGTTCTCGGGGTTGGAAACATGCCCCGGGACATTGGGAAAATCACCGCTCTTTTCGGCATGCGGACCATACACTTCGACGTCCGAAAAACCGTCGGCGGCCAACAACGGCATCACGGCTTCGGCGCCCACCCCGTGCAGCGGCGTGTACAAAATACGGACGTCACGCGAACCTTCGAACGCTTGCTCGGAAGCAACCTTCACAAAAGCTTCGTCGATTTCTGCGGTAATGATCTCGACCTTGCCTTCGGCTTGAGCCTCTGCGAAGGGTGTGACGCGGATCTCTTCGCAGCTCATCACTCGATCGATGATGGCTTTGTCGTGCGGCGGCAGGACTTGCGCGCCGCTGGACCAATAGACTTTGACGGCGTTGTCGCTGGGCGGATTGTGGCTGGCGGTGACCATGATGCCGCAATCACAGTTCTTGTACCTGACGGCAAACGACAGTTGGGGTGTGGCGCGATAGTCGTCGATGAAATAGACCTTGAACCCGGCCGCGACCATGATTCCGGCACACAGTTCGGCGAAATGTCGCGATTGGTGCCGCGTGTCGTATGCGATCACGCACGACAGATCCTTTTGCCCCTTGTGGTAGTCGACCACATAGTCGGCAAGCCCCTGGGCGCTTTCACCGATCGTGCGGTCGTTGATGGCATTGGAACCGATCGGGTGCATGCGACCGCGGCGGCCGCCGGTTCCGAACGGGATGATGGTCCAGAACGCGTCGTCGAGTGCTTGCCACTTCTGCTGCCTAATCTCTGTGGCGACCTGATCGCGGTACTGCGCGTAACGATCTTCGGTCAGCCAACGCTGGATATTTTCAACAGCCGTTTCGCTCAGTTTTCCGTCGGAAACCGCTTGTTTCGCGGCGGCCAGGGCGTCGGTAGCGTTCATCGAGAGGGTGCCTGTGGTTCAGCGGAGAGGCGATCACGTGTTCTTGCCGATACGGTCGCCGGCGATTCTATTTATTTACCGGTGTGCATTGCAACGACCGGTTGACTCGACCGCCGGTCGAACCAGAGTCATGGGGGGCAACGGCGCCTTGTACCGAATCTTTAGCGCAATCGGAACCATTGGATGAGCAAGTTAATCATCAGTGTCAGCGGACTTCGCGGAATCGTCGGCGAAACGTTGACCCCCGTCGTCGCCGGCGGCTACGTGGCGGCATTCGCCGCACAACTGCCGGCGGGCACGATCATCGTCGGCCGCGACGGACGCAGCAGCGGCCCGATGCTGCGTGACGCGATCGTCGCCGCGCTCCGGGCCTGCGGTCGCAACGTGATTGACGCCGACGTGGCGTCCACACCCACGATCGGTGTGCTGGTCAAACACACCGGCGCCGCCGGTGCCGTCCAGATCTCCGCCAGCCACAACCCGCCGCCCTACAACGGGATCAAGCTGTTCGGCGGCGACGGCCGAGTGCTCGACGCAGACACCGGCGCTAAAATCCGTGACGCCTATTTGGCCGGAACCGCCGCCTGGTGCCCCTTCGACGAAATCGGCGACGTGAGCACCGAGTCCGATCCGCACCAAGCCCACCTAGATGCCGTCCTCAAGACCGTCGCTGTCGATGCGATTCGGGCGGCAAAGTACCGGGTCCTGATCGACAGCAATCATGGTGCCGGGGGCTTGTTGGGCGTGCGTTTGCTGACGGCACTCGGTTGCGACGTGACCGCGCTCGGTGCAACCCCCGACGGCCAATTCGAACACGTCCCCGAACCGACCGCGGAAAACTTGGCCGGTGTCGCCGAGACGGTTTCCAAATCCGGGTGCGCCGTCGGATTCTGCCAAGACCCCGACGCCGACCGGTTGGCGTTGATTGATGGCGAGGGTCGCTACATCGGCGAAGAGTACACGTTGGCATTGTGCGTTCAACGCGCCCTGACCGACGATGCGACTCGCGGCCCGATTGTCATCAACGGGGCGACCAGCGGGATGAGCGAACGGTTGGCCGAAGCAGCCGGCGTCCCGGCCTATCGCAGCGCCGTCGGTGAAGCCAACGTGGCCGACAAAATGATCGCCAACGGAGCCACCTACGGCGGCGAAGGCAACGGTGGGCCGATCGACCCGCGGGTCGGTTACGTCCGCGACAGCTTCGTCGCCATGGCCCAGGTGTTGGACCTGATGGCCTCGACCGGCAAATCGTTGGCGGAGCTTGCCGATGCGCTCCCCAAACTGGCCATCTGCAAAGACAAAGCAGCGGTATCGACCGATCGCTTACCAGAACTTTTTCAACAACTTTGCGAAAAATTCTCCGACGCCAGCGTCGACCAAAGTGACGGGCTGCGACTGGCCTGGCCCGATCGCTGGTTGTTGGTCCGCGGCAGCAACACCGAACCGATCGTGCGGATGATCGCCGAGGCGGAATCCGAATCCCAAGCCCAATCACTGTGCGACGCGGCCAAGCGGCTGATTTGATCGCCGGGCGACTCCGCGTACGATCGCCACGCTGCCTCACTGCCTCGTTCCCGGGCTCTGCCTGGGCTTGCTCACGGTGTGTGGCGGGAGCCACACCGGCAGCGCGTTCCAAGGCGGAGCCTGGGAACGAGGCAACGTTGCTACCGCTCGGCCACCAACCGATCGCCCGACGGACCGCCCGAGTCGGTCACCGGGCGGCAATGCGGCGAAATCTCTTGGATCGTTTTTGGGCCGATTCCGGGCACCCGCTGCAGATCATGAAACGAAAGAAACGGACCGTTGCGCTCGCGATCTTCCAAAATCCGTTCGGCCGTCCGCTCCCCGACTCCGGGCAACAGCATCAATTCACGCTTCTCGGCCCGGTTGAGATCGATTTGGAAGGTCGACTGGACGGCCCGGGCGGCTTCCCGATCGATCGGCCGTCCCGAGATTCCGGTCCAATACGCCAGCCCGGCGATCGTCACCATGGCAACCAATGACAGCGTGGCGGTGGCGTTTTGAATCGCCGGATGCAACAGCGATGGTAAACTCCGGTCCGTTTCCGCGTTCATCCGCCCCTGCCTGTGCACTGGAGACCGGTTTGTCACCCGCCAATCCCATTGATTCACTAATCGGCCGCGGCAGCTTGGTTTTCGGGTAGCGGAACTCGCCAAGAGTTTCGCACTGGCGCTGCAACGCCGCGCCGGGAGGCCGAAAGCCTTGGCGGCTTCCGCTACGACCCGAGCCATGAGCTGCGGCGGACTGCTAGTTGCGACCGAGACGCCCGCTTGGACGCCGACACCGAGTCGCGTTAGAGTTTCCGCCACCGATGTCATGGTTTTGCATCGCATCGGCGGCCGCAAGACGTTTGATACGATCTTGGGCCGACTTTCTTCAAATAGATATTGCTAGCGTCTTCCACCCACCCGCCCAATCATCATGCCCGACTACGTCACCGTCACCGCGGATTCATCTCTGGAGAACGATACCCGATTGCTGGTCCGTTTGGCGATCGCCGAGGACCTGAGCGATTCGGTGGACTGGACCAGTGTTTGCATGGTCGACGACGAGCGGCGTGGCGGTTGTGAAATCGTGCCGCGGGAATCGGGCGTGACGGCCGGGATGGCGGTCCTGCCCTGGATCGTGGATGAATTCCAAGCCGATCTCGAATTGGAAGTGCTCGGCGAGGACGGCCAGGCGTTGGTCCCCGGGCAAGCGATCGCGCGATTGCGTGGCAACGTCCGAGATCTGCTGACCAGCGAACGGACGATTTTGAATCTGCTGTCGCGTCTGTGCGGCGTCGCGACACAGGCGAAAACCTACGTGGACGCGATCGCCGGTGCCAAGGCATCGGTCTATGACACGCGGAAAACCACCCCCGGCTGGCGATTGCTGGAAAAGTACGCGGTGACGTGTGGCGGAGGCCGCAATCATCGTCGTGGACTGTATGACGGATTCTTGATCAAGGACAACCACTTGCAACTCGGCGGCACCGCCGGCCGGCCGATGTCGCCGCGTGTCGCGGTGGAAAAGGCGTTGCAGTGGCGGGGCGGCCAGATCCGGCGGATGACGGCGCCGCCGATCGTCGAGATCGAAGTCGACACGTTGGACCAATTGCGCGAGGTGCTGCCGGCCGGCCCCGACATCGTGTTGATCGACAACTTCTCGTTGGACGACATCCGGGCGGCCGTCCAGCTTCGCGACGAACTCAATCCGGCGGTCGAATTGGAAGTCTCCGGAACCGTCACGATTGACACGATCGCTGCGATCGCTGCGACCGGCGTGGAACGCATCAGCAGCGGCGCGTTGACGCACCAAGCGACATGGTTGGACCTGGGGCTGGATTGGTACGACGCATCGGCGACCTAGGATTCGGCGGAGACTCGGGTTGGAGTCTCATTTCTGCACGCCGCTCCTTTGACGCCCCACACCTCGATGCCTGAGAGTTCTTTCGATAAACGTTCGCCGATCGCCGGTGAACGCCACTCCCTGGATTTGTTGCAACCGACCCTGGACGCGATTTCCATCCTGGGATCGCTGTATGTGGTGAAACAGGTGGCCCGCGGCTGGATGGACGATGCGGGGATGGTCTTGGGGCTTTTGGCCGTGATCATCTTTTTGATCCTGTCCAAAATCACCGGCGTGTCACGAACGCGTGACCGCGGCAATGCCAATGACGAAATCACGGCGATCATGGTCACTTGGGTGATGACCGTGATGTCGTTGACGGTGATCGGATTCGCGACCCGTTATGGGGAGGTGTTTGCGCGCAGCTTGATGTTCATCTGGGCGGTCATTGCACCCATGATGGTCGCACTGTCCAGGATGCTGCTGCGGATCATCCAACAATCGGCCAAGCGACGCGGCTACGGAACACGCCGGGTTGCGATCGCGGGGCTGAACACACTCGGTCGGCAAACCGCCAAGAACATCGATGCCGAACCGGCGTTGGGGTTCAATCTGGTCGGCTTCTTTGACGACCGAGTCGAAGACCGCCCGACGCAGTCCGTCTCGGACATGAAAGACAACCTCGGATCCGAAGCGGCCCCGGATGACAACGCGACGTTGTCGGGTAACCTGTCGGAACTGGTCGATCAATGCCGTGGCGGTCAGATCGATACCGTGATGGTGACCTTGCCGATGCGCGCCGAGGACCGGATTCGATACCTGCTGGACCAACTGAGTGATTCGACGGTTTCGGTTTACATCGTTCCCGATTTCTTCGTGTTTGAACTGCTGCATTCACGCTGGACCAACATGGGCGGCTTGCCGGCGGTCAGTGTGTTCGAGAACCCGTTGTTCGGCGTCGACGGCGTGCTGAAGCGGATCGCCGATGTCACGATCGCCTCGGCCGCATTGCTGGTCGCCGCGATTCCGATGACGATGATCGCGATCGCCGTCAAACTGACCAGCAAAGGCCCGGTCTTCTTTCGTCAAAAACGCTACGGATTGGACGGAAAAGAAATCCTGGTGTGGAAATTCCGCTCGATGCGAACCTGCGACAACGGACCGGTCGTCAAGCAGGCGACCAAGGGCGATCCACGAATCACAAAGCTGGGGGCGATCTTACGCAAGACCAGCCTGGACGAGTTGCCGCAATTGTTCAACGTGATCGAAGGCACCATGTCGCTGGTCGGCCCACGGCCGCACGCCAGCGCCCACAACGAACAGTATCGGGGTCAGATTCGCGGTTACATGTTGCGGCACAAGGTCAAACCGGGCATCACCGGCTTGGCCCAGGTCAACGGATGCCGCGGCGAAACGGAGACGATTGAAAAGATGGAACAGCGGATCCAGTGGGATCATCAATACATCCGCCGCTGGTCGCTGTGGCTGGATTTGAAGATCCTGTTCAAAACCGTGTTGGTGGTTTGGAAACAGGAGACGGCGTATTAGTCACACACGCTGGTGTCCAGGCTTTAGCCGCACACGCTCGCTGCGAGGGACGTCGATTGTATTACTGATGGATTCAGTTGCTTTTGTTCCGTGCGTCATCCAAGATCACTCCGCTCGGTTCGCCAACGGCGATCGAGAACTTAGCCTGGGGTGAGACCGGATGAGCCCCAGCGAATCCGGGCGTAACCCCAGGCTATGGATGTGTATGCCCTTTGGGCAAGTGCAGCGGAATGAATTCCGCTGCATCGTGAAACAGCCTTCTGGGCTAACAAAGAAGATCGATGACCAGCGCGTGCAATTTTGCTACACTGAGGGTCAAACACAGGTCGATCACACCGTCACGTGAGTGTTGCCGTGGCTGAATATGTTCCCTCCCTGGCGTCGGCTATTGATTCGTTAGCACGAGGTGACGTGCCGGAGGCCGAGAGCATCTGCAACCACGTGCTGGCCGCTGATCCGAACAACGCCAAGGCGTGGCACCTGTCGGGAATCGTTCATGCACAACAGAACGAGTTGGCCGAGGCCGCCGAACGCTTTGAAAAGGCGATTGCACTTTGCGACGACGTGGCGATCTACCACTACAACCTCGGCTTGGCCTATCAAAACTTGATGGACAAAGACGGCGCGGTGAAAGCCTATCGCGCGGCGGTGGCGATTCAGCCCGACTTTCTGGAAGCCCAGAACAACCTGGGAAACTGCCTGGTCGAATTGGGCGAAACCACCGATGCGGTGAGACACTTTCGTGACTTGGGAAAGCGGTTCCCCGACGAGAGTATTGTGCACTTCAACTTGGCCAACGTGTTGCAGGACGCCGGAGAGTACAACGATTCGATCGATGAATTCCGGCGGGCGATCGACTTGGACCCGGACTTTGCCAGTGCCCGCGAGAACCTCGGTCGTGCCCTCTCCGACGTGACACGCTATGACGAGGCGTTGGTGGTTTGGAGAGCTTGGTTGGAACACGATCCCGAGAGTGCGGTCGCCAGGCACATGGTCGCCTCGATCACCGGCGAGGGTGCACCGCCGCGATGTGACGATGACTACGTCCGCGAGACCTTTGACGAGAACTTCGCCAAATCCTACGAGCATCAACTGCAGCGAATCGGCTACAACGTTCCGCAACTCGTCGCCCGGTCGATCGAGTCGCTGGGGATCGATCGCGATGACCTGATCGTCCTCGACGCCGGATGTGGAACCGGGTTGTGCGCCGACGCGTTGCGCCCACTGGCGAGACATTTGGTCGGCGTCGATTTGTCTGACGACATGCTGCAGGAGGCCAAAAAGCGAAACGCCTACGACGAGCTCTACGAACGAGAGCTGACGCAGTTCTTGATTTCCGGCGCCGGCCCGTTCGACTTGATCATCTGTGGTGACACGTTGTGCTATTTCGGACAGTTGGTCGAGGTGCTGTCGGGGTTCCACACGTGCCTCAAACCCGGCGGACACGTTCTTTTCACCGTCGAACGCTTCGAAACGGACGAAGAAAAGTCATACGAGCTGCAGCCCAATGGACGCTATCGCCACGATGAATCCTTTGTGCGACGATCCCTCGACCAGGCCGGGTTATCCGTGATCCGCATCGAAACCGGTACCCTGCGAATGGAACGCGGCCGTGCGGTCGACGGGTTGATCGTGACAGCCGGACGCGAGTGATCAGTCGCACGCAACCCCTAACCCACCCGTCGCAGAACGTCCCCAGAGCTCTCAGGCTGCTCGACATCCGTCGAAACGCCTTGCCGGCGTCAGGCCGGAATCAAATTTCGCGGCGGCGGCGGATCAGAAGGGCGCCCCCCAGAACGCACAAAGCAAATGCCGACGACGGTTCGGGGATCGCGACGGCACTTGTTTGCAGTGCCAGCGAGTAACCAAACACGCCTTCAATCGTGTTTTCCTGAATCCAAATCGTATAGTCCCCCGCCGCCAGTGGACCGGGCGTGTGGGTTCCGCCAAAGTCCTGCTCCGATGGCGTCAGGTTCAACAAGTTGACGTTCAAATCAGGCCCCCCGACAAGGGTCGCGATCAGCAACTGAGTTCCATTTCCGCTGTCCGATGTCGATCCAGCATCGAGACCGAAGAAATGTCCGTCGTCATCAAACGACAAAAAAGAAACCGAATCGAGCCGCTGCCCGGGAGCAACCGTGAAGGTGAAGATGTCCGGGTCTTCAAAAAAGTTGATGTAAGACGTCAAGCCGTTGACCGTTGTCTCCCCGAGTTCCAACGTGCCGAAGTCAGTCGGTGCGTTGGGCAGGTTGCTGAAATCATCCCCATAATCGGATTCGTTGATCACCACCTCGGCGACCAGGCTACCGGAGAAACATGCAACCAAGACACTCAAGAGGACCAAACGAGTCATGGGGAAAGCAACCGCGGGTGAGGAGTTGATGCGGACGGAGGAACCGTCGCGGACTCATAGTATAACTGCGGCGTCCTGCGGGTGGTTTCGAAAAGCCCGGCAACCGAGTTGTCGCCATCACTTCACCGCCGACAACGCGTCGATCCGATAGTTTGCACGCTCGGGCGATCATCGCTCGGACGACCGGGCAATCCCGCTAGAAACGGGGCGAGGGACGCCGCCACTGCAATGCGTCTCCCCCGCTGCTTTCCGTTTCGGCGAACGGTTCGGTCGACGGCAGCTGGGAGTCCACGGGCCGGCCAGCGGTTTGGACGTTCGAACTGTCGCCCCAGCCGGACACGTCGGCAAAGCCGCCCGCCGATCGCACAAAGGTCGAATTGGTCGGCTGGCCCATCGCCGGTTGGCTGCTGCGGAGCTGATTGCCGGGGGCGACTTGATTGGGGGCCAGTTGAGTGGGGGCTTGCGGGTAGGGGGCGGTCGAAGGGAAAGTCCCTGCTCCCGGACGATTCTGCGGCGGCACATAGCCTGGGGGATAGGGGGCATGGGTCAAATCGATCACCTGCATGCCTCCCGCACGGGGACTGGCTGCGGGATCGGTCGTCGGCAAGCCGTGATTGGTCGGTGCAAGTCGCGGATCGTTTTCGTTTGCAAAACCCGACGCACCCTGCGAAGCATCGCCCACCCATCCGGCTTGTCGCACGCCGCCGTCATACGCATTGGGCGCACTCAGGTCCGTCAGTCCGCGTGTCATTCCGGTCGACCCGAGCGAGGCGCCCGAAGGAGGCGCCGTGCTGTGCTGTGGGAAGCTGCTGGGCGGGGCATAGTTGCTGGTCGGAGCGCTATAGGTCGACGGAGCACCATAGTTGTTCGGTGATCGATAGGACCCGGTCGGCGGCGGGGGCACTCGGGTGGGTGCCCCAAAGGTCCCGATGCCCGATGCCGGCTGGATCGGAGAGAGCGTCGCGGTGCCTTGAACCGGGGCGAGCGGCGAAAGCATCGACGAGCCTCCCAGCGGCGAGACCGGCGTACTCGTGTTGCGGCAGCCGGCCATGAACAACAATGCCGCTGCGGAGAGCAGAACATGGGTCACAGCGGTCATGGGGGCTGGGGCCAAACGTTTCGAATTGGTTCGTCGCATGATCGGAAAGCCTGTGCGGAAAAGAAAATGCACCACGGCTTTAACAAAACCGCTAATTTTGCTGAAAGTCCAACCAAAGCGAAAACCTGGTTTTTCGGCTCGAATTCCGCAAAACCGCTAAAGTTCGCGCGAATCGGGGGGGCGGGGAAGCGACATCCAGACAGGCCCCGGAATCGGCCGCGCCGGCGTCATCCGTGAGGTAAACCCTTAACGGTGTTCGTCGATCGACAGGTGAACACCGCTGATTCTGCTGCCCCTTTTTTCTAGAAGACCACTGCTATGATTCCTCGTCGCTGGTGGAGACGCGTTCCGCCACGCCAACATGTCGGCCCGCTGCGGATGCAATTCGTGATCACCAGCATGCCGGTCGGCGGTGCGGAAACGTTGTTGGTCAACCTGTTGCGGCGGCTGGACCCGGCCGTCGTTCGCCCCGAAGTGGTCTGCTTGAAGCAACCCGGCCCGCTGGGGGAAGTGATCGCCGACGAGTTTCCCGTGCACAGCGATCTGATCCGGTCCAAGTGGGACGTCGGCGTGCTGTTCCGGTTGGCCCGACTGATGCGACGTCGTCAAACCGATGTCGTCGTCACCGTTGGCGCGGGCGACAAGATGTTCTGGGGGCGTCTGGCGGCGTTTCTGGCGGGCGTTCCGGTGATCGCATCGGCCTTGCACAGTACCGGATGGCCCGACGGCGTGGGCCGCTTGAACCGCATGCTGACGCCGCTGACCGATGCCTTCATCGCGGTGGCCGATTCGCACGGCGAGTTTCTGCATCAATTCGAAGGCTTTCCAGAAGCTAAGGTCCACGTGATTCGCAACGGCGTCGACTGTGAACGCTTTCGGGCCGATGAAACGAACCGCGCCGAGGTGCGGGCCGAATTGAACGTGCCATCGTCGGCACCACTGGTCGGCATCGTGGCGGCGCTGAGGAGTGAAAAGAACCACGCCTTGTTGGTCCGTGCCGCGGCACGCCTGCACGAACGTCATCCCGATTTGCACTGGTTGGTCGTCGGGGATGGGCCCGAACGTGAAGGAATCGAAAACCTTGCCCGGCAGTTGCAGGTGGCCGATCGAATCCACCTGCTGGGAACGCGTCACGACACGCCGCGTCTGCTTTCGGCGCTGGACGTCTTCACGCTCTGTTCGCTCAACGAAGCGTCACCGGTTTCGATCCTGGAAGCGTTGGCCTGTGAAGTCCCCGTGGTGGCAAGCGACGTGGGATCGGTCGGCGAAACCGTGATCGAAAACCGAACCGGCCACCTGTTCGCATCGGAGGATCTCGACGCGATGGTCCAGGCAATCGGGAAGCTGATCGATGACCAGTCCGGTCGACAGCGATTGGGGAAAGCGGGCCGTGATTTGGTGCTGCAAACCGGATCACTGCAGTCGATGGTGTCGGGGTACCAGAACCTGGCCACGTCACTTTACGACCGGGCCTGTGCCCAGGGCTCGCGTGTTCTCGCGGACAGCGCCACGTCCCACGGAACTGGACTTAATACGATCACGCAGCGCTAGCGGCCGATGGATTTCGTCCGATCGCACGTGGGATCAACCGTTTCGCGCGAGCGTACGGGCCGGCGACTTTCGATCACAAACTGAGCCGTAGGCGCTAGCCTCGGGCCTTACAAGTCGCGAAGGTCTATCCGAGGCCCGCGGCTAGCGCCGTCGGCTCATAGAGTTGGTGACATTGGGCAAGCGCCAAACGGCTGATGAACTCAATAGGCCGCCGACAAGTGTGCCCGTTGCGACCACTTATTCTCGATGCAGTCGATGATTAGACTTGGTGCATGACCCTCACTAGTCATGTAATCGTCCTTTTGGCGAAGCTGTTCAGCGGCTTCACCGTGCGCTGGGTGGATTGCCAGCCGGACACCTGTCAGCGAATTTATTTTGCCAATCACACCAGCCACTTGGACGCGGTGGTGTTGTGGTCTGCGCTGCCCAAAGAAATCCGCGCGGTCACTCGGCCGGTCGCCGCCAAGGACTATTGGAGTTCCGGTTGGGTCAAGCCACACATGGCGCGCAGCTTTAACGCGTTGTTGATCGATCGCAAACAGATCAAGGTGCACCGCAGCCCGATCGACATCATGCTGGAAGAAATGGGCGACATCTATTCGCTGATCGTGTTTCCCGAAGGCGGGCGGAGTGCCGGAGAGGAGATGGGCGAGTTCAAAAGCGGGCTGTACTACATGGGGAAAAAGCGTCCCGACTTGGAATTGGTCCCGGTCTACATCGACAACGTCAATCGGATCCTGCCGCGCGGCGAAGTGTTGCCGGTGCCGCTGTTGAGCTGCATCACGATCGGGGCGCCGATCTTTCTGGAATCCGGCGAACCCAAAAACGCCTTCTTGAAACGCGCCCGCGAAGCCGTCCAGCGACTCAAGGAAATGTGACGCGGGACATACCCTCGTTCCCAGGCTCCGCCTGGGAACGGAGATATCCTGAAACTCCGCCTCGAGTTGCATGTGCCGCGTGTGGCGGGAGCCACACACGCCGTGCGTTCCAAGGCGGAGCCTTGGAACGAGGCATGTAAACGGCCTGTGGCCGATCCGACACTCCTACCCTCGTTCCCAGGCTCCGCCTGGGAACGGAGATATCCTGAGGCTCCGCCTCGAGTTGCATGTGCCGCGTGTGGCGGGAGCCACACACGCCGTGCGTTCCAAGGCGGAGCCCTGGAACGAGGCAGGGGGCTTTCCTACGCGACACTGCGATTGCCAGAAACCGGCCGATCGCCCAAACTCAGGCGTATGAGCACTCCAGAGATTCCCCGTGGCGTTCGAACCGTCTCCGTCGGCCCCTATCAATGTGGCGACGATCAGCCGCTGATGTTGATCGCCGGTCCGTGCGTGTTGCAATCCGACGCGATTTCATCGCAGATCGCCGAGGTATTGACTCGAATCAACGAGCGTGACGATGTCAACGTTGTTTTCAAAGCCTCCTTCGACAAAGCCAACCGGACCAGCGCCGCGGCGATCCGCGGCCCCGGGATGGCGGAGGGGTTGGAGATGCTCGGGCGGATCGCGAACCAGACCGGATTGCCGGTCACGACCGACATCCATCTGCCCGATCAGGCCGCTGCGGTGGCGGAGGTCTGCGACCTGCTTCAAATCCCCGCGTTTCTGGCTCGCCAGACCGATTTAATCGTGGCTGCGGCGAAAACCGGCCGGCCGTTGAACGTCAAAAAGGGGCAATTCATGGCCCCCGAAGACATGCGTTACGTCGTTGACAAAGCCACGGCGGCGGGCAACGGAGGCGTGATGCTGTGCGAACGGGGCACCTTTTTCGGCTACGGCAGGCTGGTCAACGACATGCAATCGCTGCCGATCATGCGGTCGCTGGGGGTTCCGGTCGTGTTCGACGCCACACACAGCGTGCAGCGGCCCGGATCCGGGCAGGGATCGACCGGTGGAAACCGGGAAATGGTCGAACCATTGGCCCGCGCGGCCGTAGCAATCGGTATCGACGCGATCTTTTTCGAGACCCACCCGGAACCCGATTCCTCCCCCAGTGACGGTGCCAACATGGTGCCGCTGGGCCGATTCGAGGGCTTGGTCGATCGCCTGCTCCAGATTCGACACACGATCAATTCCGTTGGCCAATTGAATGGCACCGCCCAAGCTTCCTAGATTCTGCTTTCCCCTTTTCGGCCCCGATCGCCAGACCGCTGAAATCCGTCGTCGCGGCAGTCTGTTGATCACCCTGATGGTCCTGATCACCGGCGTCGGGTGCCAAGACGACACCGCACTGGTTCGAAAAATCCAAAGCCAACGCCAGGCGCAGCAGGAAACACAGGCCCGGCGCGATCACCTGGGCGAAGCGTTTGTGCTGCTGCGTAAGTACGTCGAATTGGCCCCGGAAATGGCTCAAGAACAGATCGCGTTCCATCTCAATGGCTGGAGCGCGACCCGCCCGCCGAGCGAGGCCACCGAACCGGAATTGGCCGACACACTCCGCGACGTGATCTCGGCGGATGCGTTAACCGAACGCGTCGCCGGCCGCACGTTCCTGCCCGGCGATGTGCTGCACCTGCGCGACAGCTACCTGTTTCACTCGTTGTACACCTGGGTGGACACACCGCGACTGGACGAAAAACTATTGACGGACTGGTTCACCGAGCAGCGTCAATCGTTGGGCGCAGAATCGGTCGACCGACTGGTCACCGCGACGCGTTTGTTCGACTGGACGGTGCGGAACATCGCACTGGAGCCCGACGATCCATCCGCCCCCGCACCGCAAGGCCCCGAGTTTCCGCTGGGCATGAAGTTTCAGGGTGCCGGGTACCGCCAAAGCGACTATCAAACGGTGATGCGTGGTACCGGCGACGGCCTGCAGCGTGCCGGAGTCTTCACCCAGCTGTGCCGACAAGCGGGTATCCCGGCGGCGGTCCTGGGTACGATCGACGGTACCAGTGGTGAAGTGAAACCGTTCTGTGTCGGCGTGCTGGCGGGCGATGAAATCTATTTGTTCGAACCGACCCTGGGCGTGCATGTCCCGGGGCCGAATCAAGTCGGGATCGCCACGCTGGCCGAGGCACGTCGCGATGCCGTCGTCCTGCGGCGCCTGGGCATCGCCGGTCTGGATCAATTCACCTATCCGGTGACCAAGGAAGACGCCCAGCAATGCGTCGCGCTGCTGAATCTGTCTCCCGAAACGATCAGCCCGCGGATGAAGAAACTGCAATCCGGACTGACCGGCGATCGCCGCATGAACGTTTACGTGGACGCGGACAAGATTGCCCAACAGCTTGATGCGGTCACGGGCATCAGCTCGGTGCGGATTTGGGATGTGCCATTGAAAACGGAAGTCTATCGCCAAGTCTGTGAACAATATGCCCAACGCGACCCCGTGTTCGCGTTTTGGTACATGGCCCGCTGGGCGATGATGGACGCCGGATTCGAAAGCGCACGTCAACTGACCCTCGGTCGCTGGCAACACCTGACCGGACAATTCGGTGACATCGAAGAAGAAAGCATCACCGGGGCGCGGACGTTGTACATGAACCAACGGGCACCGGAGTTCGAAATCGAAGACCTGCGGATCGACGTCGACCTTCAAAAACAATATGGGATTCGGCGTGAACTGGGAGTCGACTCGGCAACCTATGACCAACAAGTCGCCCAGATCCAGGGGCTGATGCGGATGGGCAAACGCACCGCGACCTATTGGTTAAGCCTGCTGCAGGCCGACGACGGACGACTGGAGACCGCCGAGGGATGGCTGGAAAAACGCGTGCTGCCCGAGGAGCAGCAATCGTTTTGGACTCCGGCGGCCCGCTACAATCTGGCCCGCCTGGCCGAAGCCCTCGGCAAAACCGACAAGGCGGTCGAAATGTACAAACGAGTCGGTGAACCGCAAGAACACGGCAACCGCATCCGTGCCCGGCTTGTCGCCAAGCAAGACGACTGACGAGGCGAGTAGATCGTTAACTCTTAAACTTAGGGTGCAGCATCTCCGTGTTCGGGTAGCGGAACTCGCCAAGAGTTTTGCACGGGCGCGGCAACGTCGCACGGGGGGACCGAAAGCCTTGGCGGCTTCCGCTACGACACGAATCCGACAATAAAGCTGCGGTTGACCACTAGAGCAGCGTCCGCAAGGCCGCCGGCAACGCCTCGCACTCTTGCTCGAAAACTCGCGCGGCAAGCGAATCAGGCGTGTCATCGGCACGCACCTCACAGGCACGCTGCAAGATGATCGGCCCGTGGTCGTACTGATTGTCGACGAAGTGCACGGTGCAGCCGCTGATCGTGACACCACGCTCGATCGCCGCCGCGTGGACGTTGTGGCCGTACATGCCATGGCCGCCGAACGACGGCAGCAGCGACGGGTGAATGTTGATCACGCGGTTTTCGAAATCGTCGGGAATCAACACGTGCTTCAAAAAACCGGCCATCACCACGTACTTCGCCCCACACCGGCGAACCGGGTCAAACATCGCCTTGCTGTACTTCGCATCGTCGTGGTCGCGTTTGCGAATCACCAACGTTTCGATGCCGTCGTTCTGGGCGATCTCGATCCCACGAACGCCGCTGCGACTGCTGATCACCAACCGGACATCGATCGGCAAGTCATGCTGATCGCGATGCCGCAACAGATTCTCCAGCGTTCGGCCGCCGCCGCTTAAGAACACGGCGATCGGCAGTTTCGTTGACGCCTCGCTCATGACGTGGTCGCCTTGGCGACGAACACGCCGCCGTGTTCCGAAGCCGCCGCATCGACGCCGTCGATCGTGCCGATCTCCAGCGAATCGGTAAGCGTTTCGCTGGAGATGTTTTCCCGGTGTTCCTGGATCGCTTTGGACACTTCGTCGTTGGCCGAATCGATCGCCACGCGAATCCGGTCGGTGTATTGACAATCGATCGCCTTGCGCTGGTTCTGAATCGCGCGGATCAGATCGTTGGCGATCCCTTCACGTTGCAATTCTGGCGTGACTTCGGTGTGCAGCACGACGACCGAACCGATCCCCTGTGCCGCGGCCCAGCCCTCTTTGGCCTGCAATCGAACTTCGATGTCCTCGCCATCCAACTCGATCACGCTGTCACCGAGCTGAAGCTTGACGACGCCATCGGATTGCAATTGGCCCAGCAGTTCGTTTCCGTCGGCTTCGGCCAACGCCTTTTTGACCGCCGGGACTTGCTTGCCGACCTTCGGCCCCAACCGTTTGAAGTTCGGAACGACGGTGTACTGGACGTACTGGTCGCCTTCGGTGGTGTAATGGACCGCTTTGACGTTCAATTCCTCGCGGACCAAAGCGTCATGGTTTTGCAGCCAAGCGATCTGTGAATCATCGGTCAAGATCACCGTGACCTCTGACAGCGGCAGTCGCACCTTCAACTTCTCGCTCGCCCGCGCCGCACGACCCAGCGAAGCGATCTCGCGCAACAGTCGCATCGAATCCGATAAATCCGTGTCGATCCGGTCCGCGTCGACCTCGGGGAAATCACACAGATGAACGCTGCACAGGGTCTTGTCGCCGAAGGGTTCGGTCAATCGTTGCCACAGCGTGTCGGCCAAGAACGGTGTGAACGGGGCGGCCAGCTTGACCAGCTCCAACAACGTTTCATAAAGCGTCCAGTAGGCGTCGTGCTTTTCCTGGGAGTCCTTGTCGCTGGCCCAGAAGCGATCGCGGCTGCGGCGGACATACCAATTGCTCAGCCCGTCCAACAGCGACGAAATCGCCTGGCAGGCGTTGTAGTTGTCCAACGCGTCCATGCGGTCGATCACCTTGGCCGTCGCCTGGTTCAATTCCGACAAGATCCATCGATCGATCTCGCTGCGCTGCGATGCGGGCCGATACTTCGGCGCCGACGCCAGCGACGCCGGCGTCAACTGTTCGTCAGCCGCCACCGCATCACGTGGGTCAAAGCCATCGATTTCCGCATAGATCGTGAAGAAGCTGAACGTGTTCCACAGGCGAAGCAAGAACTCAGGGATCGAATCCTTGATCGATTGCTCGGCATAGATGATCGAATTCCACGGTGCCTGGTTGGCGAACAGGTACCATCGCAACGCGTCGGCGCCGTAGCGGTCAAAGATCTCTTCGGGACTGCGGTAGTTCCGCAGGCTCTTGGACATCTTGCCGACTTGCTTGCTGAACTTCTTGCCGGAATGCTGCTTGGTCTCCGATTCTTCCAACAGAATCGTTTTCTTCTTCTGGTCGTCTTCGTGCTCCCACCACTGAGAAAGCATTAACCCCAGCACGATGCAATTGCGGAACGGCAGCGGATAGTCCAGGTCCTTGACCTTCATCGCCGCGACGTCGCAACCCGGTTCGGCCACCGACGCCCCTTCGCCGAACAACATCGTCGCGATCGCCAGTTGGCTGTAGAACCAGCCCCGCGTTTGGTCGATCGCCTCGCTGATAAAATCGGCGGGAAACTGTGATTGGAACTGCTGGTCACCGGTGTGCGGCCAGCCCCATTGGGCGAACGGCATCGCGCCGCTGTCGTACCAACAATCGATGACCTCGCTGACCCGTCGCATCCGTTTGCCGTCGGCGAAGGGCGAGTCGTAGGTGACCGCATCGATGTAGGGTTTGTGAACTCGCAGGTCGTCGACCAGTTCGGGATTGGCGGCTTTGGCTTCCTGCCAGACCTCGGTGCCTTGGATTCCCGGCTTGGCCAGCAATTCCTCGTAATTGCCAACCGCTTCCATTCGACCGGTTTCTTCGCAAACCCAGATCGGCAGCGGCGTGCCCCAATACCGTTCGCGAGACAACGCCCAATCGACGTTCGATTCCAGGAAGTTACCGAACCGTCCGTCACGAATGTGTTCGGGTTGCCAACCGATTTGCGAGTTGTTCTTCAGCATCAAGTCGCGGAACTTGGTCGTGCGGATGAACCAACTGCGTCGCGGGTACTGAATCAGCGGATCCTGATCGGCACGCCAACAGAACGGATAATCGTGCAGGTACTGTTCTTGCAAAAACATCAATCCGCGTTCTTTCAGGTCGCGGGAAAGGGCCTTGTCGGCATCCTTGACCCACACACCGAGAAACGCCTCCGGTACCGCTTCGGTGAATTTCCCGTCCGGGCCGACCGCACACAGTAGTTCGGGTTGTTCGCCGTCGACGAACCGCCGCCGTTGTTCGTCATAGACTTCGTAGTCGACCTCACCGAACGCCGCCGCCTGGTGAACGATCCCCGAACCGCTGTCGGTGGTGACGAAGTCGGCCGCGACGACACGCCAATAGTGGTGTTCGATTTTCTGGTCGCCGTTTGGCGTCCGCAGCGTTCCGGTCGGATCGCCGGTCGACTTCAGGTAACCGTCAAATGGGGGCGTGTAGCGCAGACCGATCAGATCGGTTCCGCGACAGATTTCCAAGACGTCGAATTCGCACTTGGCCTTGTCTGCGATCGTCTTGACCAACGCGGACGCCAGGTAAAACTGCTCGCCCGTTTCACCGTGTTTGACCAGCGAGTACTCCAGTTCCGGATGCACGGCGGCGTACATGTTGCTCGGCAGCGTCCACGGGGTCGTTGTCCAGACCAGCAGGCTGCGCGAGGGATCATCCACCAGGGGGAATTTCACATAGACGCTCGGGTCGGCGACTTCGCGGTACCCCTGGCCGACTTCGCCCGAGGACAGCGCCGTGCCGCCTTGGGCCCACCACCAGACGATCTTGTGACCCTGGTACAGCAATCCGCGATCGAACAGATTTTTCAAACTCCACCAAACGCTCTCGACGTAACTCTGGTGATACGTCACGTAGGCCTGTTCCAAATCCACCCAAAACCCCAACCGCTCGGTCAGCCGCTGCCACTGCTGCATGTACCGCCAAACGGATTGCTGGCATTTCTGGATGAAGGGTTCGATCCCGTAGGCCTCGATTTCCTCCTTACTGTGGATGCCCAATTCCTTGCCGACTTCGACTTCGACGGGCAATCCGTGCGTGTCCCAGCCGGCTTTCCGCTCGCAACGGTAGCCCCGCATGGTCTTGTAGCGAGGAAAAACGTCTTTGATCGCTCGGGTCAGACAATGGCCCGGGTGGGGCATCCCGTTGGCCGTCGGGGGGCCTTCGAAAAAGACGAAGGGAGGGGCATCGGCGCGACGCTCGAGCGATTGCTTGTAGATGTCGTTTTGCTGCCAGAATTCCAGCATCTGTTCTTCCAGAGCCGGGAATTTAGGGCTGGCGGGAGCGGCACGAAACGGGGCAGCAGAATCAGACGTCGTAGTCATGGGAAACTGAAACGGGTGTTCGGAGCGAATTCAGAGGGGGGAATTGTAATGGCAGCGGGCCGTTTGCCGTAGCCGGAGTGCTGGGCGAACGGCAGATGCGGTGTCGGCCCCAGCGGGGCCGAGGGGGCAGCCGGCAAATGGGACCAATAGGACAGAGAGGACGTGTAGGTCCCATGTGTCGTATCGGTCCTATCCCAGCCTGAATTCCCCTCGGGCGGCCCGCCGCCTGACCACCGCGCCAGCCCGCCGCCTGACCACCGCGCCAGCCCGCCGCCAGCCCGCCCTCTCATTTTCACTCATCCACAAAGTCTGCCCTGCCGATAAAATCGACTGTGTAGCGCCGTGGTTGCGCTCCGCCCCACGCCCCACGCCATTTCCGTTGATGTCCGCTTCGGTTTCCACTCAGAACGAACTGCCGCCCAGGCATCCGGAAAACGGGTCCGCCACGGTACGAGACATGCTTTACGCGTGGGTGGTTCAGTGGGGATCGGCCGTCGTCGATGGGGTCGCGACGGTGGGCGACATCGCGCTGTTCGCTTGGCAGATGCTGGTCTGGATTTTCACGCGGTTGCCCCAACGGGGAACGCTGCTGATCAATTTTTATCAAATCGGTGTGCTCAGCCTGCCTGTGGTGGCGTTGACGGGCACGTTCATCGGGATGGTGTTGGCCGTCCAAAGCTATTACCAGTTTCACGCGCTCGGGCTGGAAAGTCATCTGGGTGTGGTGATCAACACCTCGTTGGTTCGCGAACTCGGTCCGGTGCTGGCGGCGACGATGCTGGCCGGTCGCGTCGGCAGTGCGATGGCGGCGGTGTTGGGGACGATGCGGGTGACCGAGCAGATCGACGCACTGACGACGATGGGGGCCGACCCGATTCACTATCTGGTGGTCCCGCGGTTTCTGGCCTGCATCTTTTTGATTCCCGCGCTGACCATCATGGCGGACTTCATGGGCATCGTCGGAGGTTACTTCTACAGCGTGATGGTGCTGGAAATCGATCACGCGGCCTACCTGACGCACTCACGCGACGGCGTGGTCGGATTTGACTTGTTCAGCGGCGTGTTCAAGAGCGTCTTCTTTGGCGGAATGATTGCCGTGATCAGCTGCTACCAAGGGTTTCATTGCAAGCCGGGCGCCGAAGGCGTCGGCAAGGCGGCGACGCAGGCCTTTGTGTATTCCTTCGTGATGATCCTGGCCATCGATTTGTTCTTGAACATCATCTTGGACAAGATCTACTTCATGATGTATCCGTCGGGGGCGAATATCCTATGAGCGATTCGCCAAAGGAACACCTGATCGAAGTGCGCAATTTGGACGTCACCTTTCACGGCCAGACGGTGTTGAAGGACATCAATGTCGCCATCGAAGCCGGCGAGACGGTCGCGGTGATCGGTGAAAGCGGTTGCGGCAAGACCGTGTTCATGAAAACGATCGTCGGTCTGATTGCACCGACACGTGGCACGATCCACTTTGATGGACAAGATCTGTCGACCCTGTCACCGGCCGCGCTCAGTGATGTCCGCCGACGTTTCGGATTCGTGTTCCAAAACGCAGCGTTGTTCGACAGCATGACCATCTTCGACAACGTCGCCTTTCCGATGCGGCAGTCGACCGATGCGGGTGAGGACGAAATACACGACGCCGTGCTGAAACATCTTCAGGAGGTCGGGCTGCCGCCGACGGTGGTTTCCAAACGACCGAGCGAATTGAGTGGCGGCATGCGAAAACGCGTCGGCATTGCCCGTGCGATCATCTTGCAACCCGAACTGGTCGTGTACGACGAGCCGACGACGGGACTGGACCCCATCATGAGCGACGTGATCAACGAACTGATGCTGGACGTGCGTAGCCGCTATCCGGTCACCAGCGTGATCGTCACGCACGACATGCGGACGGCCCAAAAGGTCGCCGATCGCGTGCTGATGTTTTACCCGCGGACCAGACTGAACAAGGGGCAACCGCAAGTGCTGTACGACGGCCCACCGGCCGGGCTGGATCAATCCGCTGACGAACGCGTTCGACAATTCGTCCGCGGCGAAGCCGGGCAGCGGCTGATGGAGATAACGGGATAATCATGGACGACAACAGGCTTAGATTCGGTGTCGGCGTTTTAGTCATCGCCGCCATCGGCATCGGAATCATCTTGACCTTTTTGTTCGGCGCCGTGCCGCGCGTGTTGACCGGTGAATACCAATTGCTGGTCGAGTTCCCGGCCGCCGACGGCATCAATTCCAACTCGCCGGTGCTGTTGCGAGGCGTCGAAATTGGACGCGTCATCGACAAGGAACTGCGCGAGAATGGTGTCTTGCTGACTATCGGGATCGACAGCAAGTACCGCAAAAACCTGACCCACGAATACATCCCCAAGATCAAGACGAAGTCGATCATCACTGGGGACTCCAAGTTGGAATTCGTCAAAGGGGACGAGGACGAATTGCAGGCGATTCATGAAGGTCGACTGGATACGATTCGCACGCAAACGTACACCGACGATCAGTTCATCTCCTACGGATCACCGGCGTCCGACCCATTTAGTTTGGTTTTGAATCTGGAAGACGAGATGCGGAAGACGTTGGAGGCGGTGCAGTCGGCCAGCGGGTCGCTGCAATCGGTCGGCGACAACGTTAACCAGTTGGTTCAAAACGCGGACGGCGTCGTCCAGAATGCCGAAGGGCAAATCGGCGACGTCGCCCAAGACGCTCGCAACGCGTTGATCGAATTCCAAGGCGCGATGCGCGACATTCGCAACGTGATCGGAAACCCGGAACTCCGCGACAGTCTGGCCGAAGCGTTTCGCGAATTACCGGTCGTACTCAACGAAGCACAGAACACTCTTCAGTCGACTCAGAAAACGTTCGAAAGCTTTGAACGCGTCGGGCAGCGGTTCGAAAACGTCGGCGTCGCCGCGGAAAAGACGGTTCAAAACGTGGACCAAACCATCGACAGTGTTCGCGAAGCGATCGAATCCGCTCAGGGGACGATCGAAAACCTCGAAAAAATCACCGATCCCATCGCAGCGAACAGCGACCAGTTGGTGGTCCAAGTCCTCAAGAGCTTGGCTAACCTGGACCGCACTTTAGTGCAGGTCGAAGCGTTCGGTGCCGGGTTGAACAACAGCAACGGAACGATCCGCCGCCTGCTGGACGATGAAGACATCTATTGGCAACTCCGCCGCACGATCGAGAACGTCGAGATGGCGACCGCCAAAATCCGCCCGATCCTGGACGACGTCCGAGTCTTCAGCGACAAAATCGCCCGTGACCCGAGGCAACTGGGCGTCAAAGGAGCCCTCGACAAACGCGGCAGCGGGCTGGGGTTGAAGTAGCCACACGCGATAAGGCGCAGGCATTGATGTTGTTGTGCGGGCGTTAGCCCACGGTCGCTACGTCGCAGCGACAAGGAATCGCCTAAAGGCGAAACACCAACGCGAGCCAACTGCGGTCAAAACCATGCGGGGGCTTTCGGTCGGCGGAGGCTTTCGCGGAGGTGGAGAAAATAATGGCAGAATGATACGGGGCAGAATGATGGCAGACAGAAGGGATTCGCGACCGCGCTCTCCCACCCATCGTTTTGCCCCCATCCCACCGCACGCTTCTCCAATCACGCGCCGCTCGCTGACCAGCCTGTTGATTTAATTCGATCACACGTGGGATCAGCCGTTTCGCGCAAGCGTACGGGCTTCTTCTACCAAGAAAACGCACCGGCGCCCGTAGGCTCGCGCCAAACGGCTGATTAAATCAACAGGCCGTGACGCTTCCCGCTGGCATTTCTCTCCCATCGCCTTGCCCCCTTTCATCCCGTTGCCCCCATCATTCTGCCTTTTTAATCCCAAAATCTTTCAATCCGCTGACAGATCCCCGAACTCCCTGCGTGTAATCTGCTGATTCTCAATCCCCCGTCTTTGGACGATTTGATTTTGAACGCTCCAGATACACGACCGAGTATCCTGATACGGCTGCGTGACCACAGTGATCGCGAGGCGTGGCAGCAGTTTGTCCAGGTCTATCGCGGTGTGATCCGCCGCGTTTCGATCCGCTACGGGTTACAGGAAGCCGACGCGTCGGACATCGTTCAAGAGGTTTTGATTCGCGTCAGCAAGGGGATCGTCGGGTTTGATCACGATTCCAACCAGGCGCGATTCCGCACCTGGCTGGGGCAGGTCATCCGATCCGCGATCATCGATCACCATCGCCGACGGCCGCGTGAGCAAGCCAGCGGATTGACCGAAGTCCATGACCAACTGGCGCAGTTGACGGATATGGGTGACCAGCAGGCGTTTGATCGAGTCATGTGTCACGAAAGCCGCAACGAGATTTTCCGCTGGGCGGCCGGGCGAATCCGTGGAGAGTTTGCCGAGTCATCTTGGATGGCATTCTGGAAAACGTCGGTCGAACAACAGAGCGTCGACACGGTCGCCGAGCAGCTCGGACGATCCGTCGGCGCGGTTTACACAAGCCGCTCACGCATCATGAGACGGCTGCGCGAAGAGGTGCAGCGATTCGATGAAAGTCTCATGCCGGAAGACTCATCGGGAGAATCACCCGATGAACCCTGAACTTCACCCCGCGGCGGAGACACTGCTTCAGTATCTGTGCGAAGACCTGCCGAGGGAGAGAGCGGAAGAAATTGAGACCCATCTGGGTGAATGTCGAACCTGCCAGAACAACCTGGAATCGATCGCAGCGGGTCAGGATTGGTGGCAGGCCCTCTCGGGGTGCCTGTCCGATTCGACGCCCGAGAGGATCGTCACGCTCGATGCCGAGCGAACGCATGCTTCGCCGGACGAGCTTTGGTTTGTCGAAGACCAACAGATCCATAACCTGCTTGCTCCGACAGACGACCCCAGCAAGATCGGACGACTGGGTGTCTATGAAGTGGTCGGAATCGTCGGGGCGGGTGCGACCGCGGTCGTTCTGAAAGCGTTTGACGGAGCTCTTAATCGATTTGTCGCGATCAAGTTGTTGCGTCCCACCTTGGCGGCTTCACCGATCTCGCGAAAACGGTTCGCGCGGGAAGCCCGCGCCGCCGCTTCGATCGTTCATGAAAACGTGATCGAGATTCACGGGGTCAGCGAAGTCGATGGTCTTCCGTATCTGGTCATGCCCTATGTCCGCGGCGAGTCGCTGGCAAGACGCATCGAACGATCATGGCCGATGTCGACCGAAGCGATGCTGCATATCGCCTGTCAGGTAGCCGACGGCTTGGCAGCGGCCCATGACAAAGGGCTGATCCATCGCGACGTGAAACCGAGCAACATCCTGTTGGGTGACGGCATCGAACGATTGAAGCTGACCGATTTCGGGCTCGCCCGCGCCGTCGACGATCTCGGCTTGACCCGCAGCGGCACGCTGGCCGGAACACCGGAATACATGTCGCCGGAACAGGCTCGTGGAGAGACGATCGATCATCGAACGGATCTGTTTAGCCTGGGAAGTGTCCTGTACGCGATGTGTACCGGACACCCACCTTACACGTCAGACAGTTGTTACGGAGTGCTCCGTCGGATCGTCGAAGAATCACCGCGCCCGATCAGCCAGTTCAATCCCGACGTTCCCGATTGGATGTGCCAGTTGGTCGCCCGGCTGATGGAAAAGGACCGGGACCGCCGAATGGGCAGCGCTTCGATCGTGGCAAAGACACTGCGTCAATGCCTCAATCATCTTCACGATCCACGCCATCGTCTGCCGCAGGAACTGCTTCCGAAACGGCAACGTGCATGGCATCGCGCAATCATCGCGATTCTGTTTTTGATCGTGACCGTCTCTGGTGTCATTGCAGGCGTGGTGATGTGGCCGGCCGTAACCCCTGTCCAGCCCTCGAGACCGCACCCACCGACCGTGGACACGGAGCCCCCGCCCGTCGTCTCCGCGGAGTGGGACGATGGGGTCGGTCAGATATTGAACGAGCTTGACCGACAGTTGAGCGATTTGGACCTAGGCATTGAACAGAACGATCAAACGGGAGAAGTCGAATGAGATCTGTAACAGTGATGATCGTGTGGTTCGCCATCGCCGGCTCGACTCACGGATTGGCCGATGAGAACCATCAAAAACTGATTCGAGACGCCGAGTCGATTGCGGCGGAGTACCGAAGCACGCAAGGCGACTCAGATTCCAAATCGCTGTTGAAGACGAAAGTCAGGACGCTCGTCGAGCAGAGTTTCGACGCTCGCCAGACGGCCCAGCGCGAGCAGATCCGGGAGATGCGAGAGAAGTTGCGTCGGGCAGAGGAAACGCTCGAGAACCGCGAGGCGATCCGAGACCGGATCATCGACCGCAAAGTCGAAGACTTGCTGTCCGAGCAAGTCGCGGACTGGCAAGCCAACACTCCGCCAGAAGACGAATTCTTTGACGTCATCGGCATCGGTGACACCGTCGCGGTCTACCTGCCGGGCATCCTGCCGATGGGCCCCGCCAAAGGGCCGCCGATTCCGCCCAACGTCACCGTGATGAATTCGGGGCGGTTGGTCACCGGATTCCCACTGGCCGTCGGCTCCGACGGCGCGATCACGCTGCCGATGGTTGACCCGATCGAAGTCGCCGGGCTGACGGTGCGTCAGGCGGAAGAAAAAATCGCGCAAACCTACATCGGCGAAGACATCTTGCGTCCCGGGAAGGCGCGTCCGATGCTGACGTTGATCCCGAAAGGAGAAGCCTCGCTGCAGTCGAATGAGCCGTCTCCGGTTTTGATTGAAAATGTGCTTGGCAGCGCATCTGCATCCCCACTTCCCACCGGTGTGGCGTCCTTCGAAGACACCTACGGCCGTCTCGACAGAGCGAGGGAGTTGGTCGCAGAAATCCGCTCGCTACAGGAGAAAGGTGATGCCTGGCGACAAACGCTCGAAAGAATGCCGGTGCAGAGCGACCAAAGTCGTAGGAATATCACTAAAGCCATCGCAAACCTTAAACCCCTCCAAGAAACCAAACGCTTTCGTCTTGAATTAGAAAGAGACTACATGGCGGATGTGATTCAACAGCTAGCAACAGAGCTTCGCTCAAAACAAGAACTATTTGAGAAAGCAAAAGCAAAGCTTGGCGTTACCGAACAACTTTTTACATCGGGAGCGACGACCTCTGCTGAGCTATCCGATGTGAAATCTCAAGCGGTACAAGCAGAGGTGGAAAACCAAAGTGCAGAGCTCAAGTACAGTCAGTACAGAAAAATTGCCAAGCGGTGGCATGAAATCGTCGGTGACGTTCTGGACGATAACGCAAAGTCAGAACAACGTGTAAATGAAGGGGGCGGCGGGGGAACTGGTGACGAAGGCCAGGACGACCAACAGCAGTAACACGACCAGGATGGGCGTCAACCACCACTTCTTGTTGTACTTCACAAACCAGATGAACTCGCGCAAGATCCCCGGATCCGATCCCTCGGCCATCGAGTCGAAGGACTTGTCGCCTTGTTCGTCTTGAGGTTGCTCGGACGGGCTGTGGGGCGTCGTCATCGTGGCGCTTAGAAGGTTCTGAAGTAGGATTCCGGTTCGGATGGCAATTCGATCGACCGCCAGTTGGACCGTGCGTCGGGATCGGATTTGCGAATCGATTTGCCGCTCAGGCGAAACCAAATCGACACCGGCGTCACCACTGCATAATAAACGATTCCCAGCACAACGATCGTGGCAGTCCAGCGGATCGGAAACGTGATCGCGTGAAATAACGCCATCAGTTTTGGCTGCGATGCCGGGAATAAATAATACACAGGCGCCAGGCCCAACGCCGCGACAACCAACCCGCCGGACAGCAGCGGCGAACCGATCGCACGCCAACCGATCCACGACAGCATCAATAATGCCGCCGCGATGGCGATCCCGAAATAGCGTTGTTGTGAGGCGGTCGGGGGGGGCATGGTGAGGTGATGATTAAAGGCGGGGTCTCAGGGGACGACAACTTAGCTGGGGATCGGAGCAGTGGCAAAACGATGGGGGCAAAACAATGAAAGAATCGTTGTGCTCAACATGTCGGTAGACCTGTCATTCTAATCCTGTTTACCACATGCCATCCCTGCCCCCAAACATTTTCCCCCGCATCATTCGGTTTCCTTACCGCGGCACGCAAATCCAAGCTTGGGCCGCTCGCTGACTGGCCTGTTGATTTAATCAGCCGTTTGGCGCGAGCCTACGGGCGACAGTGCATTTTCTTGGTATTGGAGGCCCGTACGCTTGCGCGAAACGGCTGATCCCACGTGTGATCGAATTAAATCAACAGGCCGTGACGTTTCCCGCTGGCATTTCTCTCCCATCATTCTGCCCCGAATCATTCTGCCTCCTTCCCGCTGCACGCTGCCCCATGCACAGGCCGCTCGCTGACGCTTCCCGCTGGCATTTCCCTCCCATTGTTTTGCCCCCATCGTTTTGCCCTCTTCCCGTTGTACGCTGTCCCAAGCTCGGGCCGCTCGCTCACGCTTCCCGCTGGCATTTCTCTCCCATTGTTTTGCCCCCATCGTTTTGCCCTCTTCCCGTTGTACGCTGTCCCAAGCTCGGGCCGCTCGCTCACGCTTCCCGCTGGCATTTCTCACTCATCGTTTTGCCCCCATCGTTTTGCCGCCTTCCCGTTGCACGCTATCGGAAGCATGGGCCGCTCGCTCACGCTTCCCGCTGGCATTTCATTCTGCCATCCGTCCTCTTTGCCGCTCCTTCACCAACAAACAATCGCCGACCACCAGTGCGTCCATGTGGGTCTTCATGAAGCAGCGATACGCGTCGTCCGGTGAACCGACGATCGGCTCGCCACGGACGTTGAAGCTGGTGTTGATCAGCACCGGGCAGCCGGTTTGACGGTAGAACTCCGCAAGCAGCGCTTCGAATCGCGGATTCTGTTCCTGGTCCACCGTCTGCACACGGGCCGATCCGTCGACGTGCGTTACCGCCGGCAAGGCATCGCTTTTCGTTTGGCACACCAGCAACATGTAGGGGCTGGTCTGTCTGTCGTCCAACGCAAAATAGTCGCCGACATGGTCCAGTAAAACGGCGGGCGCGAAGGGCCGGAACGATTCACGAAACTTGATTTTTAAATTCATCGTCGACTGCATGTCGCTTCGCCGCGGGTCGCCCAGAATACTGCGGTTGCCCAGTGCCCGCGGTCCGAATTCCGCCCGCCCGGCGAATCGCCCCACCACCATCCCATCGGCCAACAATGCCGCCGCCCTGCGGTCGAGCTCTCCGGTATCAGTGATCGATTCGTAAACCGCACCGTGACGATCCAGCACCGCGCGCACCTGTTCGCTCGAGTACTCCGGCCCCAGCAGGCTGCCGCGTTGCGAGTCGCACGGCAGGGGTCGCCGTGGCTTGCCGAGCAGTTGATGCCAGATGAACTGTGCGATGCCCAAGGCGCCACCGGCATCGCCGGCGGCCGGTTGAATCCAGATCGAATCGAAGGGGCCTTCGCGAAGCACGCGTCCGTTGGCGACGCAATTGAGTGCGACGCCGCCGGCCAAGCAGAGGTTGGTGGCTTTCGTCGTTTCATGAAGATGTCGCGCCGACCGCAACACGATCTCTTCGGTCACCACCTGCACCGAAGCGGCCAAGTCGCGATCCAGATCCTCGATCTCGCTGTCCCTTTGCCGCGGCGACCGTCCCAACAAACGATGGAACTTTGGCGTCGTCATCCGCAACGACTGACAATAGCCGAAGTAGTCGAGATTCAAATGGAAGGAACCATCGGCATGAATCGTCACCAAGCGATCCTTGATCAGGTCGACATACTTGGGCCGTCCGTAGGGGGCCAGCCCCATCAGCTTGTACTCACCCGAATTGACTCGAAAACCACAGTAGTAGGTGAAGGCCGAGTAGAGCAGACCGAGTGAGTGGGGGAATCGGATTTCGTCGGTCAACTCAATCGAACTGCCTCGCCCCATCCCCATCGTCGTCGTAGCCCATTCGCCGACGCCGTCCATGGTCAAGATGGCGGCCTGGTCATAGGGCGAGGGGTAGAACGCGCTGGCGGCATGCGACTGATGGTGATGACCGAACGCGATCCGCCGCCGGTATTCGTTCCCGAGCCCGCGTCGGATCTCACGCCGCAGATGCAGTTTTTCCGTCATCCACGCGGGCATCGCCTTCCAAAACGACCGGAACCCTTGGGGGGCAAACGAGAGGTACGTTTCCAGCAAGCGGTCAAACTTCAGCAGCGGCTTTTCGTAAAAGCCGACGTAGTCCAACTCGCCGGCGGTGATGCCGGCTTGGTTCAAACAAAAGTCGATCGCGTGGGTAGGGAAACTGGCATCGTGTTTCTTGCGCGTGAACCGTTCCTCTTGTGCCGCGGCGACGACTTCACCATCGACCAACAACGCGGCGGCAGAATCGTGGTAGAAGGCGGACAATCCCAGAATCGCCGTCATCGACCGGCCTCCGCGGCAAAGTTGACGATTCGAAGCGGCGGCAATTGACCGGCCAAATTCGGCAAGGCGGGATCGACGATTTGCCGTCGTGCCAGTTCGTCCAGGGACAGTGAGTCGTCGACGTCGCAGGATTTCAACAACACCAATTCATCGGCATCCGTCAGGATCGACAGCCAACCCGCGATCGCGTCGGTGGTCGTAGTCCAGTCTTCGGGCAACGGCGAAACGGACGCGGCGTGATAAAACGCATCGACGGCGACCAGATGATTCTGACATCCATTGGCCCGCTTCATCTGTGCGAAGTCCTCTGCCGTCGATTCAAGCTGCCACGGGTCTAATTGTCGTCCCAGCCACTCAAACGTCGTTCGCAACAAGCCGACACACTGCCAATGCACCCAGGTCGGTGGGCTGGGGAACATGGCGTCCAGACGACGTACCGCATCGATCAATTCTCCGCCGCCGACGATCGCGATGGTCTGCGCCGGCGGTTGCGACGCGACCCACGACTGGATCGATCCGGCAAGTGATTCTCGCAAGAGCAGGCTACCGCCGATTTTAAGGACACGTCGCATGGGGGTGAATGTGGTATTGGTCAACAAGTACGAGCCCGACGCGCACGCGAGATAAACCCAACCGAAACAATCGTGAGCCGATGGCGCTGGCCACGGGCCCCCACGGTCAATGTTGTCACCGCAGGGCCCGCGGCTAGCGCCGTCGGCTCACGCGCCGCGCCTGGCGGCGATCCTGGGCGAATAACTTTGCCATAGCATAAGCCGGGGCGCAGCGAGAAACCTGGTCTCCGAGCGTTTCGGGCAGGGAAATGATCTCGCGGCCCAGGGCGTTGTCGGGCAACAAATCGCCGCAATGCCCGCTGACAATCAGCGGCCCCTCGCTTCCCAGTGCCTCGATCGCAGCACGCACCAGATCACGCCCCCGCTGATGCACTTGGACCGCCAACTCCATCGCCGTCTCGGTCGCAAACGTTCGATGATCCAGCCCGATCATCCGAGCGATTCGGTTGGCGGCATGAAAGCTGTCGCGGGGCTTGCCATCGGCAGTGCGGCAATCCGATGCGTCACCGGGCTGAAACCCCAACAGCAATCGCACGTCGTCCATTGTCGCAAACACTTCGCGCATCACCGGAACCGCACGCCCATCAAGATCCAGATGATCGACCAGCGAGCAAACCGGCGTGCGTCCGCCGCCGAGGTAGACGAGTGATCCTTCGGCCAATCGATCGAAGTCGGTCCGACTGTTGGTGGCGATCGATCCGGCACGCAGCGGGATCAGATCCGTGGTCGTCGAACCGATGTCGACCAACAATCCGCCGGACGCCAACTGTGGGGCAAAACGCTTAGCGACCAAGTTTGCCAGCGCGTGCCAATTCGACGCGGCGACCAGATCAACGTTTTGGATCGCCCAATCGGCAGAGTGAAATCGCCCGTCGACGGCATAGAAACTCGGTGCCGGCCATTCGCATCGTTTCGCCGCCCGGCAGACTTGATCGACGATGTGCTGCACACCGGCGCCGCGATCGAGAAAACAATCCGCCAGCTCGCCCGTCATCGTCACCACCAGCTGCGCGACATCGGGATAGCGGGCGAAATCCGACTGCAGCTGGCCGGCCAAATCATCGGGCCGCATCCAGAGAGGGAATTCGACCGACGAAGCACGGCCCGCGGTGTCGGCGTACTTCAGGTTGGCCCCGCCGATATCGACCCCTAGTGTGACAGACTGCGATTCGGGGGATGGGGTTAACATGGTGGCGGGAAAGAGAGTGTGTGTGGCGTTCGGAGTGTCGCCGTGTTCTCCGAACTCGGCGCTCTAAAACCGAAGCTTTGACCCGCGCTGACCTCGGAGAGGACGGCGACTGCGGCAAACGGTAGTGGACGACGCGAGGAGTCCTCGCCGTTTGCAATTCGGAAGGACTCGTCGCCTCGTCCACTACCCGAAGACCAAGCTGAAATGGAATAGTGGAAGCCTAATCCACAGAACTACACCGTCTCGGGCGTGTCGATTTCCACCTTCCCGTCGGCGGTCCAATGGACCGAGTTGACGCTGGCCTTGCAACTGACCGGTCCGGTTTCGATATCGAACAGGCGTGCCGCCAGGTTGCCGTGAATCATTTCACGCAAACCGACATAAGAGGTTGTCAGGCGGGGATTGATTTCGACAACGCAGTCGTCGCTCGGCGATTCACCGAGAATCAGATCCAATCCGACGAATCCGCGCGCGGTGGGCGGCATCGCGGCGATGGCTCGAGCGGCCAATGCGGTGGCACGGCGTTGGGCGTTGTTGTTCAGCGGGCCGCAGCCGCCGATGTATTCACAGACGCCGTCACTGATCTCCTGGGACACCGCCGGCAGGAACGTCTGGTAATTACCGGAGGAAAGGAGCGAGATCGAGATGCTGCGGCCGGGGACCCAACCTTGCATCAGGGTGCCTTGGTTGAGCGCCTTGCGTGCTTCGCGGAAATCGTCGTAGGTCTGGATCGCCAGCGTACCGCAACCGTCGCGCGGCTTGACGACGAATCGTTCGCAGCCGGCGACCACGCCGACCATCCGTTCGTCTCCGACGGCGATATACGGTGGGTGTGCGACGCCGGAACTGTGCAACACTTGTGCGGTGAGAAGTTTGTCGCTGGCGACCCGCAAGAAATCGCCGCTGCCCGCGATCACCTCCACGCCGCTGCTGCGAAGCGCTGCGACCCCCTTGGCCATCAAACCGTCCGTCTCCGGCGCGATGATCAGCGCCGCGTCACAGTCTTTGGCCGCAGCGACCCATTGTGCCCACAGCGGCTTGCCGACATCGAACGAGACCGTCTTTGTGGCGTTGATCGCGATTTCGAATCGGTCTTCCAGCACGACCGTCGTCTCGGAGAACGCAGACAGGTCTTCCACCAGAGCGTGAAGCATCGCCTCACCCTCCTTCCTAAGCGAAGGAGGAATCTGGTCGATCGCTTGATCTGCGACGCCGCCGCCGCAGATGTATTCCCCGACGAAAACCTTCAAAGCGACAATCCCTTAAAAAATGCCCAAATGATCGCGTGCTTCGTCCGTCATGCGGTCCGGCGACCACGCCGGTTCCATCACCACTTTGACTTCACACGCATCGACTTCCTCAAGCTCTTCGGCCGCCGCCTTGGTGCCGGCGACCAACTGTGGCCCCGCAGGACACATCGGGCTGGTCATCGTCATCTCGATCTTCACATCGTGACGTCCGTCTTCTTTCTCGTCCCCAATCTCGACGACGTAGATCAGCCCCAGATCCACAATGTTAACGTATAACTCGGGGTCAATCACCTGCTTCAGCGATTCACGGACCTTGTCTTCGGCAAGTGCCATTTTTTGTTCCTTTCTCAAGATTCGGGTTTCAGGCTTCAAGTCTCAGGCCTCAAGTTCTCCGCTAAAGCGTTCTTCCCTCCAACTTGAAACTTGAAACGACCAGCTTGAAACTGGCTTCAAGCGTATTCTCTGACTTGGCGTGCAATCGCCGCTCCCAGGGCCTCCCGGACGCTTTCGATCGTGATTCGATCGAAAATCTGCTGGAAGAACCCGGTCACAATCATACGGGTTGCTTCCTTGCGAGTAAAACCGCGGCAGCGGGCGTAGAAGATCTGATCTTCGTCCACCTTGCTGGTGGTGCTGCCGTGGGTGCAGCGGACGTCGTCGGCTTCGATCTCGAGTCCCGGAATGGAATCCGCTCGGGCGTGATTGGACAGCACCAGATTGTCATTTCGCTGGTAGCCGTCGGTTTTTTGGGCCGCGGGATCGACTTTGATCATCCCGCGCCAAACCGTTCGGCTCTTGTCCTGTTGGGCCGCCTTGTACAGAAAGTCGCTGCGGCAACTCTCGGCCTTGTGGTGCTGCAGGGTGTGATAGGCCAGGTGCTGTCGGGCCTCGGTGAACATCACGCCGTTGACCTGGCTGTACGCCCCGGGGCCGATCAAATCGACCGACTGATTGACCTTCGACAACAGCGATCCCATTGCTGCGATCGTCCACTGCAACGAGCAATCGCGGTCGATCACAGCTTTTTGTTGGGCGAAGTGGTAGGTCTTGTGCCCCCACTCCTGCAGATTGACATAGCGGAGGTGCGAGCCCGGTTTTTGCACCAGTTCGATCGACCCCAAGTGCAAACCCGCGTTGCCGGCGTCGGTGCTGTTGGACTCGTGCAGCAGAGTGGCTTCGGCACCATCCTCCAGAACCACCAGCGTGTGCGTCGTGTCGGTGCCGCCGTCGGTCAGGATCGATCCGATGTGCAGCGGACGATCGACAACAACGCCGCGGGGCACATACAAGAACTGGCCGCCGGACATGAATGCCGCGTGCAACGCCGCGAACTTGTCATGGTCGGGATCGAACGCGGTGAACAGGTAGGGACGCACGAGCTCGGGATGCGACTGTGCGATCTCGGACAGGCTGCCGAAGACAACGCCCTTGGCCGCCAGGTCTTCGTCCAGCGATGCCTTGGTGATGCACCCGTCGACCGTTTCGACGCGGCCGCCCAGGTCGACGCCTTCGACCAGTTGGTGTATCTGATCGGTGTCGGCGAGCTGACAACCGGACGGGTTGAGCACGGGCAGACCGAACTTCGCCAGTTGGAACGTCCGGATATCGGTGCGAATCCACTCCTCGTGGCGGCGCTCGGGCCACTGCATCGCCTGGGCATGTTCGAATGCTTCGCGGCGCAGCGTCGTCAACCAATCCGGTTCGGATTGGCTAGCGAGCAAGGCGTCGAACCCGGCGGCATCAAAGGCGTGTGTGATGGTTTGTGACATGGAAAAATTGTTGGATTGGTTTCGATTTCTGTGTGGGTTGACGTGGCGGTCGGCCCTTCGTTTTATGTGAGCCGAAGGCGCTAGCCTCGGGCCTTGCATTTATGTGAGCCGAAGGCGCTAGCCTCGGGCCTTGCCTGGACACCGATCGCGTTTGGCACCCGCGGGCTAGCGCCGTCGGCTCAGTTGTCCGCCACACCAGGCGAGAATCCGGGAACGGCTTCGGCCGGCAAAAGCAGGTCTTACCCGACGCTGCCTTCCATTTGCAGTTGAATCAGACGGTTCATTTCGATCGCGTATTCCATCGGCAGCTCTTTGACCAGCGGCTCGATAAAACCGTTGACGATCATCGTGCTCGCTTCCTGCTCGGACAGGCCGCGGGAGAGCAGGTAGAACATCTGCTCTTCGCCGATCCGAGACACACTGGCCTCGTGACCGATTTGAACATCCTGCTCGCTGATCTCGATGTACGGGTACGTGTCACTGCGGCTTTGCGGGTCCAAGATCAACGCGTCGCAGACGACGTTGTTCTTGCTGTTGTGGGCACCGGGGTGCACCGCAACCAGACCGCGGTAGCTGCTGCGACCGCCATTCTTGCTGATACTCTTGCTGATGATTTGTCCGGTCGTGTTGGGCGCCTCGTGCACCAGCTTCGCGCCGGCGTCTTGGTGCTGGCCGGCACTGGAGAACGCGATCGACAGGATCTCGCCGCGCGCCCCGGGCTCCTTCATGTGCACGGCGGGGTACTTCATCGTCAACTTGCTGCCCAAGTTTCCGTCGACCCATTCCATGGTCGCATCGCCGTAGGCATGCGCCCGTTTGGTGACCAGGTTGTAAATGTTGTTGGCCCAGTTTTGGATGGTCGTGTAACGACAGCGTGCGTTGCGTTTGACCACGACTTCGACGACCGCGCTGTGCAACGATTCGGTGCTGTACATCGGCGCCGTGCAGCCTTCGACGTAGTGCACGTTGGCACCTTCGTCGACCAGAATCAGCGTCCGTTCGAATTGCCCCATGCTCTCGGCGTTGATGCGGAAATACGCCTGCAGCGGGAAGTCGATCGACACGCCCTTGGGGATGTAGATGAACGATCCTCCGGACCAGACCGCGCTGTTAAGTGCGGCGAACTTGTTGTCTTCCGGCGGGATGATCTTGCCGAAGTACTCGCGCAACAATTCGGGGTGTTCGCGAACGGCGGTGTCGGTATCGGTAAAGATGACACCTTTTTTCGCCAAGTCCTCTTCCAGCGAACCGTAAACGACTTCGCTTTCGAACTGAGCCTTCACCCCGGCCAGAAACTTCTTTTCCGCTTCGGGAATTCCCAGCTTGTCGAAGGTGTCCTTGATCTCTTGCGGGACATCATCCCAAGTCTTTCCCTGATGATCGGTCGGCTTGAGGTAGTAGTAGATGTCCTGGAAATCGATATCGATCGCCCCGCCCCATTTGGGCATCGGCTTGGATTCGAAGATCTCCAACGAACGCAGGCGGAACTCACGCATCCAGTCCGGTTCGTTCTTGATATCGGAGATCTGGTTGACGATCTCGCGACTGAGTCCCTTCTTGGCTTTGAAGACGCCGGTCGTCTCGGTGCGGAAATTGTACTTGTTGATTTCGCCGATTTCGGTTTTCGGTTCGGCAGGCGCGTCGGTTGACATATCGATGAGCTCCAAAACGGAGATGGGAATGATTCGTAGGGTTCAGTTTGCCGGGCGAGTTGCCGAGCGAGCTTACGCGAGCTTGCCAAGCGAGCTCACGCCAGTGCCTCTTCGGCGTCTTCGGCAAGCAGCTTTTGGTTCAGCGCTTCGGCATCCGGATAGGCTTTTCGGATGCGGTCGTAGCCGTGTTGGTGCAGCTCTTCGGCCAGTTCCTTGCCGCCGGTTTCAACCAGCCGTCCGCCCAGCATGACGTGGGTGAATTCCGGGGGATTGTGTTCGAGCAATTTGTCGTGGTGGGTGATGATCAGCAGTCCCATTTTCTGGTGGCCGATGTCCGCGATCGACTCACTTGCCAATCGGACGGCGTCGGCATCGAGCCCCGAGTCGGTTTCATCCAACACGGCAAATTTGGGTTGCAACATTGCCAACTGCAGAATCTCGGCACGTTTCATTTCACCGCCGGAGAAACCGTCGTTGACGTAGCGGCGGGCGAATTCGCTGTCCATCCGCAGATGTTCCATCTTTTCGCGAAGCTCCTTGCGGAACTCACGCATCGGAATCAACTCTTCGCCTTCCTTGCGGTCGGGGCGTCGGACGTTGGTGGTCGCGTGACGCAAGAAATCCGCCATCTTCACGCCGGGGATCGCCATCGGTCGTTGGAACGCCATGAAGATGCCCGCTCGTGCCCGTTCATCCGGCCCCATCTCCAACACGTCCTTGCCGTCCAGCGTGATCGATCCCGACGTCACTTCGTACCCGGGGTGGCCCATGATCGCCAAACCCAAGGTGCTCTTGCCGCTGCCGTTGGGGCCCATCAGGGCGTGCGTTTCGCCATGGTTGATGGTCAAGTTGACGCCCCGGAGAATCGGCTTGTCGCCGACCGACACGTGCAAGTCTTCAATTTTCAGAACGTGAGTCATTTCTATGATTGCAAAGGTGGGTGTAAAAAGGTGTTTGATCGTTCCGTCGCGTCAGTCGACTTCAGCGGTCGTGCCGTCGCCAGGTGAATTCGCGGTTGACGAATTCACCGCCGGCGAAAATTGGCAACAGGAGTCGCCATCGAGTCGGCACTGGCTCAATTGAACCGGCTTGCCGAGTGCCTCCGACAGCACCTGCTCTTCCAACCGGCACATCGAATGGTCCTGGCTGCCATCGGCCAGCGTCGGATAAGGACACGCGTTGATGTCCAAAACCGGCAACTCACCCGCCGAGATCACATCGCTGACGACCCGCCGCGACTTCAACAACCGCGACAGCACTCGCATGCGTTCTTCCAACGGTGCGTTCTCATCAAGCTGCGCCGCATACTCGCGACCCAAACGCGTCGCCACGCTACGAAGCATCCGGTTTCGCAGCTCGGGGTCTTCGATCGACAGCAGTTCCTGCCACATCGCTTCGGCCAATTCGGTCGAATCGGCTGCCGTGATCCGCTTGCCTTGCTCGGTGATTCGGTAACGGTACGTGGGCCGGCCACGACCGGCCACGACTTTCTCGCGATCGATCAAGCCGCGAGCGAGCAACCGCTCGATCCGCTGGCGGACCGCCGTCGCGGTGACGCTCAGCTCCTCGGTCAGCTCTCCGATCCCGAACAGCTCGCCGCTGCGCATCGCCAGCAGCAATTCGCGATCGACCGAGCGGATGGGACCGCTTTCCGGTGACGGCTCAGGTTTCATCGCGGGACCTGTTGGGGAGTCTGGAACGAGAAAGACGACACCCCTACTGTTGCAGCATCGACCATTTTTGACAACCATCGTTGTTTAAAAAGAACGGCAGATTCCCCGCTGCAACGCGGCAACGGGGACCTCACCCCCACTAAGACACTTGCGCCCGCCCGACTGCGACGAATCGACACCGGGGAACACGGCTGAAAACCCAGCCGGCCAGTGGGAACAGAGGGGGCGACAACCCCTCGCCCCCTGGGCTCCTGCCTGGGGACAGGCGAGAGGATTTTGGCGTTTTCGATTCCGTGAAACCCTGTTGGGATCAGCCGTTTGGCGCCAGCCTACGGGCCTCCGATAGACGCCGGGGCCTCCGATAGCCGGGGGCCCGAACGCTTGCGCGAATCGGCTGATGTCACTCGTGTTTCGTCGCTCGATGGCGGCTGTGAGTCAACCAATTCATCGCGGAATGATTTCGCGTGAATTCTGAACCACCGCAAGATCCAGATTTTGCGCCGCCCATGCTCCGCCTCGCGCTGCCGGCCGGGTGTGGCAGGAGCCACACGGGAAGCGCGTTCCCAGGCCGGAGCCTGGGAACGAGGGCGACCACACAAGAGACGCGTTCCCAGGCCGGAGCCTGGGAACGAGGGGCAGAGGGCCTGGCGGGCGAAGAAGCGATCGCGCCCCCTGACCCCCGCCCCGTCCGATTGCTACGATTTCGCGTCCGCCGCAGGCCATCTTAGCCTCGGCGGTGAATCTCCCCGCTCAATGCCTCCCCCCTTTTGACCTAGTAGATACCGATGAAAGCTGTCGCGGTTACCCCGGGCACCCCCAATAGCGTTCACCTGACCGAAATCGAAGAACCGTCGCTGGATCAGTTCCCCGATGGCAAAGGGGTGCTGGTCAAGACCCTGAAGGTCGGGGTGGACGCGACCGACCGCGAGATCAACGAGGCGCTGTACGGCAACGCGCCGCAGGGCGACGATTTCCTGGTGATCGGCCACGAGTCGTTCGGCATCGTCGAAGCGGTCGGTCCCAACGTCCGCCGCGTCAAACCGGGCGACTACGTCACCGCGACGGTCCGTCGACCGGGCGGATCGATCTATGACGTGATCGGGACCAACGACATGACCAGCGAGGAGACGTACTACGAGCGTGGGATCAACTTGCGTCACGGCTTCATGACAGAGAAGTTCGCCGACGAGGAGGAGTACATCGTTCGGGTCCCCGAGGGGCTGAAGCATTTGCACGTGCTGCAAGAACCGATGAGCTGTGCGGCCAAGGCGGTCCAACAGGCCTATGAGGCTCAGCACCGCATGAAGGTCTGGCGGCCGCGTCTGGCCTACGTGCTCGGGTCGGGCCAAATCGGCTTGCTGACCACACTGATCCTCAAACTTCGCGGCCTGGACGTTTACACGCTGGCCCGCGGAGAAGCCCCGAACCTGAAAAGCGAAATCGTCACCGGCATGGAGGCCAACTATGTCAGCACCCGCAAAACGTCGCTGGACGAACTGGTCGCCAACACGGGCAAACCGGACTTGATCGTCGACGCGACCGGCAGCAGCAAGTTGGCGTTCCAGGCGATGCAACACGTCGGGCACAACGGCGTGGTGGTCTGGACCAGCATCACCGGGGGCGATGAAAACATCGAAATCCCCTCCGACAGCGTCAATTTGAATTGGGTGCTGGGCAACAAGTTGCTTCTCGGCAGCGTCAATGCCAACCGCACGCACTTCGAGAGCGGCATCCGAGATCTGGCGCTGGGCGACATGATGTTCCCCGGCGTGCTGGACAAAATCCTGACCCACCCGGTCGACGGAATGGACAACTACCAGGAGATGATGCGGTTGTTGGTCGAGGACAAGGACGCTTTGAAGGTGTTTGTGGATATCGCCGAAGGCTGATCGGCCCGGAACGATCCGCGAATACCGAAAAATGCTGTTGTGGGGGTCCTCGGGGTCTGGTAGGCTTCCCCGCTACGATTTTTCGGGCATGTTGCCCGACCCTGCGCCTGGCGTGTGCAGCCGGTCGGATCGCGTTCGATTGAAGTTTTTCAATCGAAGTTTGATTGAATCCGACCGCCGCAATCGCCAGCTTTCGCCGTGACCTTCCATCACTTAGGGACGGCGTCCGCAGCGGATGTCATTTCACTCCTCCAACCCACGAATCTGTCGCCGCGAACTCCAGACCGCCCTCCAACTGCGGGACGTTTGACGGCAGAAGCCTCTTTTGCCGCGGCGTCATGCTTCGCCGCGCTCCCCGGCCGAACCTGCTCGTTCGGCTCGCCGGCATCTCCTGGACTCATCAACAGATTCCGAATCGGAAAATTTCATGGTCAACCGCAATCTGATCCGTTCCCTCGAAGACGACGACATGCTCAACGATCTGGCCGTCATGGCGCCAGAGGAGGAGACGGAGGATTGGCTGCTCGATTTCCTGCAGCACGCCGAGCAGCAAGAATACGCCCAAGGGCGAATCGTTGACGGCAAAATCGTTGAAATCAACGACGAATGGGCCCTGATCGATGTCGGCTTTAAAAGCGAAGGCACGGTCAACCTGAACGAATGGGGCCCCGACGAAACCAAACCCAAGGTCGGCGACACCGTCCAGGTCCTCATCGAGGAAATGGAAGACAACTACGGGGCTGCCGACGACCCCTACGGAATGATCGCGCTGAGCAAGAGCAAAGCGGAAAAGATCATCGAGTGGGAACACATCATCAAGAAGATCGGTGAAGGCCAGGTCGTCACCGGTACCGTGATCCGCAAGATCAAAGGCGGTTTGCTGGTCGACATCGGCGTCAACGTCTTCCTGCCGGGCAGCCAAGTCGATATCCGACGCCCCGGCGACATCGGCGATTTCATCGGCCGCGTGATCCAAGCCGAAGTCTTGAAGATCGACGACACCCGCCGCAACATCGTCATCAGCCGACGTTCGCTGATCGAAAACCAACGCGAAGAAGACCGCGCGTACCTGATGCAGGAACTCGAGGTCGGACAGATCCGCAAGGGGATCGTCAAGAACATCGCCGACTTCGGTGCCTTCGTGGACCTGGGCGGTATCGACGGCCTGCTGCACATCACCGACATGGCTTGGGAACGCATCTCGCACCCGACCGAAATGGTTTCAATCGACCAAGAAATCGAAGTCAAGGTGCTGCACATCGATCGCGAAAAGCAAAAGATCGCGCTCGGCTTGAAGCAAAAAGACCGCAACCCGTGGGAAAACATCGAAGAGAAGTATCCGGTGGATTCCAACCACGATGGCGAAGTCGTCAACGTGATGAGCTACGGTGCGTTCGTCAAACTGGAACCGGGCATCGAAGGCCTGGTGCACATCAGCGAGATGAGCTGGACCAAGCGGGTCAATCACCCCAGCGAATTGGTCAACATCGGCGACAAGATCCAGGTCAAAATCCTGGGCGTCGACCCCGAAGGCCAGCAACTGTCGTTGGGCATGAAGCAGACCCAAAAGAACCCCTGGGACGACGTGTTGGAGCGTTACCCCGAGGGCACCGACGTGACCGGAAAGGTTCGCAACCTGACCAACTACGGTGCGTTCATCGAACTCGAAGAAGGTATCGATGGACTGCTTCACGTCAGCGACATGTCCTGGACCCGCAAGATCGGTCACCCCAGCGAATTGTTGGAGAAAGGCCAAGAGCTGCAGTGCCGTGTGTTGAGCGTCGACGAACAACGTCGCCGCATCGCGTTGGGACTGAAGCAACTCGATAACGACCCCTGGGATGGCGACATTCCGGACAAGTACCAGCCCGGCCAACTGGTCAAGGGCAACGTCACCAAGATCACCAACTTCGGTGTCTTCATCGGCCTGGAAGACGGCTTGGAAGGCTTGCTGCACATCAGCGAACTGGCCGAGCACAAGGTCGAAAACCCGGAAGAAGTCGTCAAGGTCGGCGACGAGATCGAGGTCAAGGTGCTGCGTGTCGATACCGACGAGCGAAAGATCGGCCTGTCGCTCAAACGAGTCGACTGGGGCGAAGAGCAAGAACGTGCCGCGGCGGAAGCCGAAGCCGCCGAAACCGGCAGCATGCCCGCCCAAGAAGGCGACCTGAAGGGCGGCCTGGGAAGCGGCGAAGGCCCACTGTTCCCGACCGGCGGCTGATCGCAGTCTGCCGACAGGGAACGCCACGCGTCCTGTTGATCACCAACGATGAAAACGGAGCCGACAGAATCGGCTCCGTTTTTTTATTGCCCCGTTCAAACGCAGTGGCCGACCTGCTGCTAACCTTCCGCGCCGACTTAAGGTCTGCCGCCGGACTCCGCGCAACTTATCATTCTGCCCCGCATCATTCAGCCCTCCCTCGCCTGACTCCCATCGAAGGCGAGTTGCCCTCTCGGATCCTTGGCTGGGTGACATCCGTGGGTTAATCCGAAGCCGACTCCCGCTCCAACGATTCAACCGCGGCCAGATGCGCCAGCGCCAACCGATATCCCCTCCGGTCCAGGCGAAACTGCTCGATCCGCCGCCCGCGGCTGCGAATCAAATGGGTCAACCAGACGATCCAGTGCATCTGATCTCGCTGGAACCCCAGCTTTTCGATCACCCGACGACTGCGGTGATTGGAGGTAAAACACGAGGCGAAAATCAACAGCTTGGGATCCTCCTCAAACAACTGGTCGAACAGCAGCGTGAGCGCTCGGGGCATGATGCCCTGTCCCCAGTGAGACTTGGCGAGATTCCAGCCACATTCACACGCGTTGAGCCGGGGGTCCGGAGCGGGTCCGAAATGCTGCATCACGTGTCCGACCATAACATCGTCGACCAGAATCGACGTGCAACGAAATGACATGCCGAGTCGGTCAGGCGGGGCATCCAGCTTGCGGGCAAACGATTCCGGAGTCTCGCTGCGGCGGGGACGGTACTGGTGCAACAACACGTCCGGGTCGCGCCGCAGCGCAAAGATCGCTTCGATTTCCCGCCGCTCGGTCGGCTTGATGATCAAAGCCACGCGATGATTCCTCCAGACTCGTAGGCCCGATTCTGGCATTCCGCCGCAATTCAATGATCTGTTTCGCCCCGTAGCGGAAGCCCGATGCATAGCGGAAGCCGCCAATGCGTTCAGCTCCCTGCCAGCTCGCGCCATGCCGGCCGAAACTCTAGGCGGTCTGTTGATTTAAACGTTTTCGATAAGTGAACAGGAAGCGACAAGCACGAAGCGCAAGCGGGCGATCGATTTAGTGAGCCGATGGCGCTAGCCGCGGGTCTAGCGGTGCCAGCATCGCCCTTCGAGGCCCGTGGCTAGCGCCATCGGCTCACGATTGTTTCAGTTGCGATTCATCAACAGGCCATAGGCGAGTTCCACTTCGGGAGAGACGAAACACTCGGAGCCGATCCATTCATCGTAGTTACTCGGTCGAGGAGGTGCCGGCGCGCTGAGGTATCCGCTGGCCGGTGAAGGCCTTACATTGGGGGCTCACCGGACTTCGGGGACGCACTCAACACCACAGGGGCGCATCGGGGCGGAACACACCAGTGTGCGGGGGATCCGCCACTGGCCGGGGGTGACCCACCTGTGTCACATCGTTTGTTGGCTTATCGGCGAGGACCGCACCATTGTTCCACAACTCCGTTAATCTTCACCTAGAAGATCCGCTGCTGAACATGGCGACGGTGCTGGTGACCGGAATCGTCGGCGGCGAAATCTTCGCACTGCTCCGCATGCCCAAGGTGACCGGCTGGATCGCGACCGGCATCGTGCTGCGCTGGCTCGCGCTGCCCGGCATGAACACCGAAGTGGATCCGAAATGCCTGGATCGCTTCTTGCCCTACATGCACTTCGTGCTCGGATTCATCGCGTTCACCGTTGGTGCGACGCTGTATTTCGCCAGTCTGCGGAACACCGGAAAACGCATCGGGCTGTTGTTGCTGGGCGAGACGTTGGTGACACCGGTGCTGGTCGGCGCGCTGCTTTATTTTGCCGGGCCGCTGCTGCCCGGCGGCGATTCGATGACGACCCAGGCCGCGTTGTTGCTGGCGGCAATCGCGATCGCGGGGGCTCCCGGGACGACGGTCTTGGTGATCCAGGAAGCCCGGGCACGGGGCATTTTGACACGCACCTTGTTGGCGGCGATCGGTTTGATCGACATGGTCGCTGTGGCCGTGTTTGTGTTCATCACGACCTTCTTGGGCGCCCAAGCCGGATGGTCCGATGCGTTGCAAAGCGTGGTCGTTCAATTCGGCATCACGCTGGCGATCGGCGGCGGCTGTGCCCTGATCGCGATCGCGTTGACGCGGATCATCGTCAGCCCGGCATTTCTGGGACCGACGATCGTTGCCGCGGTGCTCGGCTCGTGGGGCTTTGCCGCCGGTTTCGGCACCTCCGGCGGGATCCTCGCTTGCACCTTTGCGGGCATCGTACTGACGAATTTCCAACACGACCTGGTTCGTTCGGGCGAAGCCTATTTACAAACCATCGGCGGCGCGCTGTTCGCTCTGTTCTACACCTTTGCCGGCATGCGACTGGATTTCGGCCTGGTCCCCAGCGCCGCGGCTCTGGTCGGACTGTATTTCTTCGCTCGCCTGGCCGGAAAATGCATCAGCGCGTTTTCGGCCATGTCTTTGGCCGGCGTGACGGCCAACGTGCGCGGCTACCTGGGCATCGCGCTGCTGCCACACGGCGGCGTCGCGGTCGGCTTGATCCTGTTGGTCTCGGGCGAGGACTCCGGTTTCAGCGAGGAAGTCCGAACGATCGTCAACACGGTCGGATTGTCCGCACTGGCGATCAACCAATTGCTCGGCCCGAGCGCGACACGGTTCGCCCTGTCACGAGCCGACGAAGACCACAAGGACCGCCCACGACTGCTGGACTTCCTGCAAGAACATCGCATCACCGTGGGGCTGTCCGGAAGCGATCGCGAAGGCACGATCCGACAACTGGCGTCGCAGCTGTACGCGACGTCAAAGATGCAAATCCCACAGGAGGAGTTTGTCGCGCGGGTGCTGGCTCGCGATGCCGAACTGTCAACCTACTTGGGACAAGGGCTGATGATCCCCCACGCGATCCTGGACGACGGGGAGGGCGACGAGATTCGTGGCGTCCTGGGGCTCAGTGCCGAAGGGCTGAAATTCGACACCTTTGACGACCGCCGCGTCCACGCCGTATTGCTGCTGGCGACGCCGGAGATGGAACGCAGTCGTCACCTGCAAGTGCTGTCGGCATTCGCGACCGCCATCACCCGTGACGCCAACCTGGTCGAACAACTCTATCACGCCCGCAGCGCCGCCCACGCCTACGAAGTCCTGCACGCCGACAAGCACGCCGATATCAACTACTTCCTGGAAGACGCCGCCGATCAAGCCGGCCTGCGGCCGTAAGTCCCCACCGGGTACGCCGGCCCTTCCGGGCCGGCGCCCGTAGGGCTTTGCACGACGACCTAAAAAGGAGGTCGTACAGCCGATCAACCCTGTACGACGGCCCTTCCGGGCCGTCGCGGAGAGCCGCATGGACGACGGCCCGGAAGGGACCGTCGTACAGTCCTCCACGTAGGACATTCCTTCCGGGTTGCCCTCTTCTTCAGTCCCCGGCTGAACCCGCAGGGTTCAAACGACGGCCCGGAAGGGCCATCGTACAACACCCGACCAGCACAGCCGCCCATCACTCGCTCCCCTTCACCGGCACGAATCGAACGGCATCGATGATCACGTAACCATCGGTGGCATCGTTCGTGATCACAACGCGGGCGGGGGTGCCGGCGTCAAAACGGTAGCGTCCCAGCGAGGCGAAGGTGTCCTCGACCGCCGGCTTACTCCGCTGATTGAGCGTTACCGATTCAGTCCCCTCGGCATGGGCAATTTGGACCGGGACATTGCTCGCGCGGTTGTTGTTGACGGGATACGCGATTTGAACGTCATACGTCCCGGCGTCCAACGCGACTTCGAACGTCGCCGTCGACTGCCCCTTGTTTGCATTGCCATCATGCAGGTAGCCGGCCAGAAAATGCGGGTGATTGGCTTGGCTGGATTGCCACGAACCGTCCAGTTTCGCGGCAACGTTGTCCAACACGATCCCGGAAAAATCACCCGGACGAAGTGCCGCGCCGCTGCCCCCGCCGCCTTCGTACTGCAGCACTTGCCCATCGGCTTCCAGTCGCTCTTTCAAGTCTTCATAGCGAACGTCCTGAACGGCAGACCCACCGTCGATCGCCAGCACGGCCGCTGTCGCGGCGCTTTGGCCCAGGATCATAAAGACCGGTTCCATCCGTATCGAACCGAACGCGATGTGCGAACTGGACACGCAAACCGGAACCAGCAAATTGGTGCAATCAGATTGTTTCGGGACCAGGGAATCGTACGAGATCTGGTACGGGCCGCCGGTCGACACGCCGATGTCACCTTCATTTTGGACGTATCCCTCCGGCGTGATGTAGCGCTGAACATTGTGCGAATCGATCGAATAGGATCCCATGCCGACCGACTTCGGGGTGGGCCGACGCTTTTGAAGTTCGTTCTCGGTCATCACGTACTTGCCGATCATGCGACGCGCTTCACGGACGTAGATCTGGTGTGGCCAGTTCCCGTTGTCGGTGAATTCATCCGCCGCCAAGCCCCACGATTGCATTGCCGTACGAATCTCGTCGGGAACCCGCGGGTCGGTGGTGTGAAAGTAGAGCCAGCCTTTTTGATACGTTTCATGTTCGCGAATGATTTCGCGGCGACGCTCGTAGGAGGCTTCCGGATAGTCATAGTTGAACCCGATGTTATCCGTGCTCATCGGCCCGTGATTGTTCGTATCGGTCTTGCGATTGGGGATCGGGTCGAACTTGCGGAACGTGTCCTGCCAACCGGCTTGATAGATCCGTGCGAGCAACTCGTACTGTGACGGATCATATCCCTCCGGCTCGGCAAACGGGACGCGGTTTTCCGGGTGATCGGTCAAGCACATCCGAAAACAATATGCCTGGACACGATGATCGGCGGCCCCTTTTTCCCCGGGGGGATCAGCGCTGATTCGCGGCAGAACCCCACTGCTCGGATCGCCGGGGGTCTTGTAGGGGCTGATCGGCGGCAAATTGCCGAAGTGATGCTGGTGGTGCAACACACCGGTTTGCACGCCGTTCCAATTCTCGCCGTACTGCTCCACAGACTCACGCCCGACGTGATAGGGCACACCGGCGGCGGCCAGCAAATCGCCTTCGTAGGTCGCGTCCAGAAACACCTTGGCCTGGTACGTCTGGCCGCCGAGCATGCGAATCGACACGATCCGTCCGTCGACCACTTCGACGCCGGATTGGCGATCGAGCCAACGGTCGCGATGAACCGGAATCGCATATTCCGCGATGTAGTCTTCGAACACCTTCTCGGCGACGTGGGGTTCAAAGATCCATTGGGTCCGGTTTTCACCGTCGATCGCCCGATTGCCTTGCCCTTTGTTGCCATAGCTGTCACGGGTCTGCCACTGCCATGATTCCGGCTTTTGGTATTCCAAATAGATCCGGTGATAGAAGTCGCGTGCCAGGCCGCCGATCACTTCTTTCTTTCCGGTGTCGGTCCATCCCAAACCGCCGCTGGAAAGACCGCCCAGGTGTTTGTCGGGGCAGACGATCACCACCGACTTGCCCATCTGTTTGACCTGCACGGCCGCGGTCACCGCCGCCGACGTCCCGCCATAGATCACGACGTCTGCGTTGGTCGTTTCGTCGGCGGTCGCCGGCGTGAACGTCACGGCCAGGATCAGCCACGACAGAAAGTATTTTGTCTTCATTTAGAGATTAGGTTTAGTTGGGGCGATGACATTAGCGATGCCTTCCACAGTCTAACTGCGAGAGACGGTAGATGTGGATCGTAGCGGAAGCCGCCAAGGCTTTCGCCACGAGACCGCAGGGTTGGCCGAAACTCTTGGCGAGTTCCGCTACGGAAATACGGGGTCGCGACGGACGAAGACGACCGCTTCCTGATCCCGTCGCACGTCGACGGCACCGGGCAAGGTCAGCGCGTCGGGGCCGCCGCCGTAAAGCATCTCGACGACCCGCGTCCAGTGGTGTTGCCCCATGTCACGCAGCGGCCACCCCGCGCGGTGCCAACAACGGCGCAGGGCCTCGATCGCAACGGCTTGCTCGGCCGGCGACGCGGCACCGGAATCCTGTTCCCAATCACGGCCCGGCATGCCGCCACCGCCGATCCGATCGAGACGCCGCAGCGTCAGCGGGGCTTCACGGACCTGCTGGTCCTCGATCCAGCGATCGATCACCGACTGCAGGGCGTCTTTCCATTGTCGCTGGCCTTCGACCGCGCGTGCGATTGCCGTCACGGCGTGGGGGAACTGCGTTTCCATCGCGGGCAACAATTCGTTTCGGATCCAATTCCGCCGATAGGTATTGGATTGATTCGACGCGTCCTCTCGCCAAGCCGCATCGATCGATCGCAGGGCGCCGCGAATCTGGTCGCGACCGAGGGAGAGCATCGGTCGTGCGATCACAAAATCGCTGTCGGAGGGATGCTCGCTGAACGGACGAAAGGGAGCGACGCCCGCCATCCCCAGCGGCCCGGTGCCACGCATCATCCGGTACAACACCGTTTCGACGTTGTCGTCGCGAGAATGCCCCAGGGCAAGGTAGCGGGCGCCGTATCGGCCCAACAGGTTGCGAAAAAATGCCCGGCGGTGATTCCGCGCCGATTCCTCGTCCCGCGCCGCCGCATCGCCACACTCGATCTCGACGGCCAGGCCAAACTGATCGGCCAATCGCCGGACGAAATCGGCATCCCCGTCGGAGGCCTCGCCGCGGAATCGGTGATTGAAATGAGCCACAACGATGAACCCCGACGGCGGCGTGGTGCCTGCCCGCGGACGTGTGGCTTCTGCGAGACACCGCAGCAGCGCGACGCTATCGGCTCCCCCGCTGCAGCCGACCACGACGCCTACGTCCCGATATCGCGACACCGGCCATGCCGATTCGATTGCGTCGCAGAACTCTTGCCAGGGACTCGGATTTGTCATCGAAACGCGGGTAAAAATACGAGCCTCGCAAGGCGTCCAGACGAATTGCTATTTGTAAAAACCATCCCAAACCGGGCGACCCGATCGACTCCGCCCCAACGACAAGCCCCGGCGATTCCAGCCGCGACGGCTGCCCAGCCAACCACCCACGGCGCAGGGAAATTTGGTAGGATCTTCCTCGAATGATCGGCCAGTTTTTACCTGCCGCATTCGCCTAGTCTACCGGTCTCCTGCATCCATCTGAGCGCGGCTGCGCATTTACATACGCTATTCGAGGCTCCCTTGCCTAACCCCCTTCCCCTCGCATCATTCCTCGACGAAGTCTTCTTCCTTTATTCACTCGCCGGAGTCCTCGCCGGTGCGGTGTTGATGATGGGCTATCAACGCTGGAAAGCGGCCGCCTACAAGATCCGGCTGGCGGAAAGAGCCGACAAGTTGATGGACGAGGCGAACCGCGAGGCCGAAGCGCTGCGGACTCAGATCCTGTTGGAGGCCAAAGAGGAGGCGTTGGAGATCAAATCCAAGGGCGAGGCCGAGCTGGCCGAATCGCGGCGTCTGCAACTCAGCCGCGAACAGATGCTCGATCGCCGAGCCGAACAGCTTGATAACCAGGAGGCAGACCTGCGAAAACAGCAGCGTGGACTGGAAAACAGCCAACAACGACTCGACGCCGGACTCAAATCGCTTGCCCAACAGCGTGACGATTTGAACGAACTGGAACGAAAACAAAAGAAGGTGCTCGAAGCGGTCTCCGGGATGACGCGTGCCGAAGCGGGTGAGCAACTGATGAAGGCACTCGATGATGAACTGGAACACGAACGCGGAAAGCTGTTGCTGAAGAAAAAGAAACAGATCAACGAGTCGATCAAGGAACAGAGTCGCGAAATGCTGCTCACCGCGATCCAGCGCTACGCCTCGGCGTTCACCGCCGATTCAACCACCAGCACCGTCGACGTCCCCACCGACGACATGAAGGGCCGGATCATCGGTCGCGAAGGCCGCAACATCCGGGCGTTTGAAAAAGCCACCGGCATCGACGTGATCATCGACGACACGCCCGGCGTGGTGATCGTCAGCGGGTTCGATCCGGTCCGCCGCGAGATCGCCCGACGCGCCCTGACCATCCTGATCGCCGACGGACGCATCCACCCTTCGAAAATCGAAGAGGTCGTCGAGGAGACGAAAAAGGAGATCAACGAACTGATCATGCAGAAGGGACGCGAGGCGGCCGATGAAGTCGACGTGCCGGGTCTGAGCGATCGGTTGATCGAAATGTTGGGCCGCTTGCACTTTCGCACCTCTTACAGCCAAAACGTGCTTCGCCACAGCGTCGAAGTCGCGTTCCTGTCCGGGATGATCGCCGAGATGCTGGGGATGCGCGGCGATCTGGCCCGTCGCTGCGGACTGCTTCACGACATCGGCAAAGCCGCCGATCACGAACTCGAAGGCGGGCACCCCAAGATCGGCGCCGATCTGCTGCGGCGGCACAGCGAATCCGCCGAAGTCGTTCATGCGGCGCTGGGCCATCACGACGAAATCGTGGTCGAACACCCTTACACCATGGTCGTCGCGACCGCCGATGCCTGCAGCGCCAGTCGGCCCGGGGCACGACGCGAATCGCTGGAACGCTACATCAAACGGATGGAAGAACTGGAATCCATCGCCCGGCGGTTTGACGGCGTCCGCGAAGCCTATGCGATCAGCGCCGGGCGCGAGTTGCGCGTGATCATCGACAGCACGACCACCAGCGATGAACAAGCCGCCGTGGTCTGCCACGAAATCGCCAAAGCCTTCGAACGCGAACTGCTGTACCCCGGTGAAATCAAAGTCACCGCACTCAGGGAAACGACATTCACCGAAGTCGCCAAGTAACGCACTCCCCTCACCCCCAGCCTGGCCCCAGCACGACAGCCCTTTCGGACCGTCGCCCGCTGGGTTTCCCGTCACGCTCTTAAAAAAAGGACGCTGAAAAACACCTCACACCCGACCGCCCCGATCCCCCAGATCCGGAAGCGGGCTTTTCACCTGGTGTGCGAATTTGCTATGCCGTAATTCCCACTGGAGGACCAGTCGGTTTTTTCACCAACGGATTGAGACCCATGAAAGCGTTTGGCGTACGACTCGCCGCAGGTGCTGTGACGATTTTGTTGGGGGCCATCATGGCCGCCCAAGCACAAAAGGACCAACAAGCGAGCACCGAATCGGCTTGGACCGAAGAGCAGATTCCACCGGCAAAGGCGGTTGCGCCGATCGGATCCGAATCCGGTCTGCAAACGGCCCAGGCAGAGGATATCGAAATGCTCAAACCGGTCGGAGAGACCGACGCCGGCGACGATTCAAAGGCCTCGCCGGTGCGTTTGGTCCAGCACACCGAGTCGATCGATTCGATGGTGCTGCCGGAAATCCCCGCGGACGCGGGCGATGCGCCGCAGCCGAAAACTGGCGTCGGCGGACGTTCGGTGATGAAGATGCGGCTGCCCAGTTTCGACGAAGCACCGGCGGCTGGCGCTTCGGCCGACGTGGCCGTGACGAGCGACACGCCCGCCGACGACGCCGGACCCTCGTTCTCCATGGGAATGCCGATCGCAGACACCCCGGACGCGTCGTTTCCCGAACAACCGCAGATGTCCGAGATCACCTTCGCCGAGACACCGCTAGATGAACCATCGGCAGACGCATCCACGGTGGGCAACAATGCCGCCATTGATGACCTGGCCGGCCAGCCGCCCGCCAACGATCTGCGTGGTGGCACCTTTGCCGACCCGGCCGATGCCGCTGCGGCCGGTCCCGCCGCCATGTTGACACCGGTAACCGGCGACGGCGCCGATGCCGAGCAGCCACAGTTTGCCGACGCACCCGCTGCCGCGATGGCGACGCCCGAAATAGCGTTGCCCGAGGCAACGACGCCCGAGGCTACCCTGGCCCAGCCGTCCGGGACCACGATGCGGATCCATCGCCAGCCCGCGATGAAGTTGGAGATGGGGGCCGCGCAGTTGCCGATGCAAGCCGATGCGGGACAGCCGGCCGCTGCACCGGCGCAACCCGGCGCGCCTGCGGCAACGATGGGGATCGCTTCACAACCACAGATCGTTGGCAACGGGGCGTTTGCCGATTCGCCACAACTGCAAAACACGACAGCACCAAACCACATCGGGAACGCCAGCGCGTCGCCCTACGGTCAGCCCGCCGCTGCCACTGCTGATCAACGTTATTCTCAACCGGCCGGCGGATTTGGTGCCGCTGACCAATACCCTGCCGCCGCACCCCAATTGCCTGCTCCGCCATTACCTGCGGCCTCTTCCGCGGCGTCGGCCCTGTCGATGCAACAACAATCAATGCAATCCCAGTCGCTAGCTTCACCGGCGGCCACCTATGCGAGTCCAGGCCAACCGGCCGGCGCTGCGATTTACCAGGGTGTCGGGTACCAACAAACCGGCGCTCCGCTGCCCGCCGGCCCCACGTTGGCTTCGCCCGGCGAACGCTATCTGGACGGTCCACAATCTCCGTCGGTCGTGATCCACAAGCGAGCACCCGAGGAAGTGAAGGTCGGAAAGCCGGCTTCGTTCGTCATCACCGTCAAGAACGTCGGCGGTTCAAAAGCGTTGAACGTCCAGGTCCACGATCGTGTTCCCAACGGAATGACGTTGACCGATGCGACGCCGCGTCCCAACCCGAAGTACCAACCCGAGCTGTATTGGGAGCTGGGTGATCTGGAGCCAAACCAAGAACGCACGATCACGCTGCAGTTGACACCCGAGCAAGAAGGGGAGTTGGGCAGCGTGGCCCGCGTCACCTTTGAAGCCGCCGCATCGGTGCGAACGATCAGCACGCGACCAGAACTGCAGGTCGTCCAACTCGCACCGGAAACGGTTCTGATTGGACAACAACTTGAAATCGAATTAGAAGTCAGCAACCCCGGCACCGGCGAAGCGACCGGCGTGATTCTGCAGGAAGACGTGCCGGCCGGACTGGAGCATCCCCAGGGGACTCAGTTGGACAACTTGATCGGCACGCTCGGTCCGGGAGAAATCCGCCGTCAGGTGTTGCGGATGCGAGCGGTCAAACCGGGGATCGTGCAGAACCTGATTCGCGTTAAAGGCGACGACGGATTGGAGACCACGCATACGATCGCGGTCGAGGTTGTCGCGCCGGAATTGAAGGCGACGTTGACCGGACCATCGCGTCGCTTCCTGGAACGCCAAGCCACCTACGAATTGGAGATCGCCAACGTGGGGACGGCCGAGGCGCAAAACGTCGAATTGAGCGTCCAGCTGGATCGCGGATTCACGTTCGTCAAAACAGACTTCGAAGGACAATACGATGCATCGCGGCACGCGGTGTTCTGGTCGCTGCCCGCATTGCCGGTCGGTCAGTCCGGGAAGGTGCCGTTGACGCTGCTGCCGGTCGAAGAAGGCAACCGCGTGTTGCAAACCGTGGCGACGGCCGACTTGGGAATTCAAACCAAATCGGAAAGCCAAGTCGAAGTGGCATCGCTAGCGGAATTGACGTTTTCGATCAGCGACACGGCCGACCCGATCGAAATCGGCGGCGACACCGTTTACGAGATTCGAATCAGCAACACCGGATCGCGCGACGACACCAACGTCAAGGTCGCGTTGCAGCTGCCGCAAGGGCTGCAGTTGGTCGAACAAGGTGACTTCACGCCTCAGGGGCAAGGCATCATCGCCTTCTCGCCGCGGGCGTTGCTGAAGGCCAATGACGAAATGGTGTACCGAGTCAAAGCCCGGGGCATCGCCGCGGGGCGTCATTTGGTCAAAGCGATCGTCACCAGCGATCAATCCAACGTGCCGGTGACCAAAGAAGAGAGCATCATGGTCTACGCCGACCGCTAATGAAGTTCAAGCGACGCAGCGGAAGCCGCCAAGGCTTTCGCGCTTTGTAAAACCGCTGTCCCCAGCTGTTCCCCCCTGACCGCCACGCGGGTGTTTTGGCGCCAAGAAGTTTTTGAAGAAACTCGATCACCAGGTCACGCCGAACCACAATCTCTTCCGAAGTACCTGTTTGGGCTCGGACTGCCGGAAAGCGAGCATAGCTGCCCTACCACTTTGGAAACCACTCGCGATCCTTTTCGGGCAGATTCATCACGCCCAGGCACCGTCGAAATCGTTCCACTGACATCCTAATCGCTCCCGCGTTGATCCAGGGTGTGGGACTTGTTCCGCATCAACGGTCAGCCAATGGTCTCCGAAAACGCCCGCGACCGGCAACGCAAACAGGAGGCATCGAAACGCACCTCAAGTTTCTTCAGTCGATCCGAAAACCTTAGTGACTCGCGGACTGCTTGGCTGCCCCTGCAGGGTGCCGTAAGATCGGGTGGCGGGAGATATTCCGCGGTCCAACCACGGAATAGGTACTTTTACCGCGCTCGGACCACCAATAATTGATCGTTCGCGCTGCTAACCGACGCCCAACGGCAACGGCCCACTTCTTCTCTGTGTCTCTCCGTGGCCTCCGTGGTTGACTATTCATCCACAGTTTGATTGATGCGCTCGAAGAGCGCCCATCGGATTTCACCAGACCTCTGTTTCCTGGGATTCGCTATTGATGTCACGGTTTGAAGTGTACGCCGATGTAGCTGCTTGAAGGACCTCACGCAAAGTCGCCAAGCCGCAAAGATTTGAACCCGCTCCTTTGCGGCTTGGCGCCTTTGCGTGACTCTTGTCTCACTTGGTGCGCGATTGACTCGGCCGAAGAAGACATACCGACGCCTGACAGGGTAACTGCTGAGTGTTTGCCGAATCGAATACCGATCGTTGGAACGCATTTGGCGGCCCGGGCAATGTGTCTGAGGCCCGGAGGGCCGGTAGAGTGTCTGCCGGTGGCGTCAGCCCTCGTTGTTATACACAAATTTTTGATGATGTATTGATTCGCGAAATCGCTCAAACTGTTGCTCACAGGGAGTTCAGGTGCACGACAGGTAGCAACGGAGTGTTTGCGATGGTGAGCCAATGGGTGATTGACGAATTAGAAACGGTGGATCTTGGCGACAAGAGACGAAATGAACGACTTGCCGAAGTGCTCTCCGCCATGGCTGGTTTGCCGAGCAAGAGCATTCCTGCTGCAGTCGGCGCAGGACACAACGAAACAACGGCAGCCTACCGACTTTTTGATAACGATGCGATCTGCTTTGAGGACATTTTAGCGCCCCATATAGATGCCTGCTATAAGCGTCTTGCTGAGCAAGAAGTTGTCATCTTGGCTCACGATACGACGGAACTGGATTTGACGAAACCTAACACGCAAGTAGAAGGGGCCGGTCCGCTAGATGGCAGTTCACGCTACGGCGAGTTGCTTCACCCGCTGATGGCGTTCACTCCCACCGGCACGCCCTTAGGAACCGTTGCAGCGGAACTTTGGACTCGCGAGGAAGGTCCGTCAAAAGCCGATGATCGAAAGAAAGTGCCGATTGAAGAGAAGGAGTCTCTGCGATGGCTTGAAAACCACCGCGAAGCACAGTTAATCGCTAGCGAGCACCCCGAAACGCAAGTTGTCTGCGTGGCTGACAGCGAAGCGGACATCTTTGAAGTCATCGAGTGTAATTCCGATTCTCCAAAGAACTTTTGGTGGATTATTCGCAGTTGCTATGACCGTTCGATCGTTGATCAGCACGGTCGGCCATCAGGAAATCTGCATGAAAAACTCGCCGCGAGCAAAGTACGCTACACCAAAGCGATAACGATTCGTTCGCACCAACCCAAGTTAGCCTGTGACAAACGAGCACGCAATCAACCGCGAGAGGCACGCCAATGCGAACTCGAGGTGCGTGCAACGACGCTGACACTGAAGAACCCCTATCGGCCCGATCGACACCTACGGCCCACGAAAGTCAACGCGATTTGGGCTCACGAGATCGATCCGCCTGAAGGGGATACGCCTATCAGTTGGCTGTTGCTGACCAATATGCCGATTTCGAACAAGGAAGAGATTGAGCTGGTGTTGTCTTACTACTGCATTCGCTGGTTGATCGAAGTATTCTTCCGAACTCTCAAATCAGGCACTCGCATCGAAGCAAAGCGGTTTGAAAAGATCGAACGATTCGAGCGTTGTCTCGCTGTTTCGATGATCTTGGCGTGGCGAACGTTCTACAGCGTGCGGATCGGTCGCGAATGTCCAGACGTCAGCTGTGAAGCAGTATTCGTAGCCGACGAATGGCAGCCGGTATACAAGATCGTCACCGGGGAAGATCCGCCAAAGAAACCACCGACGTTGAAGGAGATCGTCCGCATGATCGCTCGGCTTGGCGGCTACATCGACCGACCACGACATGACGAGCCTGGCACCGATACGGTCATGCGCGGCATGGAACGACTCTACGACATCAGTAGTTGTTGGCGAAGCTTTGGTCCAAATGCAACCAGATCAGGGGAATGAATTGTGTATAACAACGAGGGCGTCAGCCACCGGGGACGGATTCCAAGCGATGCTCAAGACATAGCGGGCCGACACAGTATTCAGCCTTCCAACGCTTCCGGGCGGCTAGGAGACTGATTGTGCCGGCCCCTCAGGCCTCTGTCGTTCATTGCATTTGAGACCGGTGGTTGACACCATCGGCAAGCACTGTGCCAGCCCTAGTATCTACCCCGTCGACGTTGTGGGCTTCATTGCGGATGTACAGAAAAACGGCAGCGTCATCGAAGTGGAATGCCCCAGGGTGTTTCCGATCGAATACATTCACCATCAGCGACGATGGCTCAACGTGTCGTCGTGGCCGATCCGCGCGAACGTCCTGGTGCACCGCAGTCGGCGAGTACGAGTACGATGAAGACGGAAAGCCAGAACCAAGAACTGCACCGAGGGTCGCAGCGGTGGCTTTCAACAAGTCAATGTCCACCGCGCGTCCTCGGTGTATCCAAACGTTCTGTCACTTGGGGAATCTCGATTTAATGGCACTACCAATTGACTTGTGGCTCATCCATCCCGAGGCGGAAATGTGCGATGCCTTCCGCGATCGCTTTGATGGACTGCCGCGCGTCTCGGTGATCCAATCTCGCTTCGAGGATCTACCGCCTCACGACTGTTTCGTCACCGCTGCAAACGCGTTCGGGATCATGAATGCTGGGATTGACGCCGCCGTCATTCGATTTCACGGCGACAAATTGATGCGACGCATCCAAACGCGAATCATGGACGAATACCTCGGCGAACAACCAATCGGCACATCATTCATTGAATCAACCGAGAATCCCGACTATCCGTTCATCGCTCACTCGCCAACGATGCGAGTTCCGGGATCAATTGAGGGTACCGACAAGGTGTATGTGGCGACGTGGGCGTCGCTTCTTGCGATATACCGTCACAAAGCATCGAACGATACACAAATCGAAACTGTCGTGTTTCCCGCCATGGGCGCTGGTTTCGGGGGTGTGCCGTACCTTGAGGTCGCGCGGCAAATGGCTGTCGCATACCGTCACTACCTCAATCCGCCCCACCGCATGGATTGGGATATGGTTGCTGGTCGACAACGCGCAATACATTACGATGGTAAACGTCAGGTATCGCGATGACGTGACGGAACAATGCGATGAACCACAGTCGCGGTAGCCGGGCGATTTCGCGATGGACAATCAATTTCCGCGACTCGATTATCGCGGCCGTTCACGCTACTAGCCGACGCGTGGCGGCAACGCCGCGTCAACTTTCGTGTTTTTCGCGTCTTTCGTGGTTGCTCTGTTCTCCGCTGATCACAGAACTGCCCAACGCCTGACGGCAACGGCCCACCTCTTCTCTGTGTCCCTCCGTGACCTCCGTGGTTGATCATTCATCGACGGTTTGATGGGTGCGTTCGAAATGCGCCCATCGGATTTCATCAGACCTCTGTTTCCTGGGATTCGCTCCACACCTCACGGTCCGATTGGTTCCACTTGCGTACTGCGACCTTGCTGGAAGGATCTCACGCAAAGACGCCAAGTCGCAAAGATTTGGCCTCTCTCCTTTGCGGCTTAGCGGCTTTGCGTGATCCGTGTTGACGGGTTCACGGTCGACTCTGGCAAAGAAGACAATCCGACGCCTGTGGATCGAGTACGAGTACCGCGATGCGGAGTGCGAGTACGATCGTAGGCAACCGACGCCCGAAGTGCCGGCCGCTGATTGCGACACTGGATTTTCCACGGCCTTTCCAATCGAGTACATTGGCCACCAGCGGCGATGGTTCCCACTGGCGTGCCGACCGAACGAAGGAACCAAACGATGCACCCCAGTTCACTCATTGTTGCGATCGACAGACCTTTACACCCTTGCGACATTCACTCCACGTTCGCTGCCAACCGCTTGGCCCGTGAACGGGGTGATCGTCGACGTTACCCGAAAGAATTGTGCTTTCTCTGATTCGATCCTTTCTCGAACACCGGCGCGCGATGAAGATTGTTGCGGATAAGGCATCCGCTTATCGAGCAAGCGATCGCTTCCAGGAAGTTTCTATCAAACCATTCGTCTTCGTCCGACATCATTCCCAAACGTTGGCAAAAAGAAGTACACCGGAAGAACATCAAGCTGATCTGTACTCTTGGGAATGCGAAACGCACGTTCCTTTCTGGGGTGACTCTCTCCGCATTCATTTCTTAACGACCGTCGATCAAGTTTCCCCCCCGGTAGCTAAACGTATCGTCGATGTCTTGACGTACGAACAGTGCCTCCGCGACGGAATTGACGCCACACTTGCACAATACTATCAATCAACCGTTTTGTCGCGCTTTGAATTTGATGCATCCGGGCGGAAACTCCCTCGTTCACCATCAATCAAAAAATTGCGGGCGATGTATGGTAAACCTGACTTACACCTCGACGCATACGACGACTCTGAGACGCCGAAACGGTTTTCTCTCTACTTCACCACAAGTTGGAACGTTGAATACCCTGTTGAGCTTGTCATCGATGGTTGGTCTATCCAACGAGTGCGTTGAATCCTGTCACGGTGAGCGACTGCGGGTAACCAGTAAGGATTCGACTTCGCGAGCTTGCGAGCCGAAGTTCAGGTCCTCTGTTCAAGAAGCCCGGTAACACTCGCGCGGCCGCCTCGATCACTCTTGGATTTTGCTTCGAACGACTGGGCTCGTTCCAGACGCATCTAGCAGATGCGGTGCGTCTTAGCGGTCGCCATGCAGGTCCCCTCCACAGTGGGCACAGCGGGGTTCGCTGACTAGCCGTTCCGACTGCGGGGCGTGGCCGCTGGCCAGCCAGTACACCCAGCCCAGATGCATCCACACCAGAAGTTGCAGCTCGTCCAACCCGATGGCCGAATTGCTGCTCATCCAGCCATAGTGCCGAACCTTTTGGAATCCGCTGGGGAGAATGTGCTGAGCGAACCCCTCGACGAACTTGACACCTTCAACGTTCCGCTCGATCGTCCGCTTGGCCATGCCGGAGAGTTGCAGGTCTTCGCTGAGTTTTTGGCGAAGACCCTCGGGAAAGTATTCGCCCAGAGCGGCAGACTTTTGCGAATTGCGGCGACGATGGTTAGACTTGGACATCGTGTGTTCCTTGTGGAACGAGTGTGTGAAACGGTTCACCGTGAACCGCTCCTTCCATCAAGGTGCCATACCCCCAAAAACTCCCGCCGCGCAGCGGCTTACTTGAACCATCGCGTGCACGGGGAGGCCCGTTGCTTCGGTTTTACGAATGGACGCTCAACTAACGGGCCCCGGTGACGCGGGCCGTTCGCCCACAGAATGAAATCGTTCAGACCCAAGTCGACGACGTTCATGAACCCTGGCCAGTACTGGAGCATTCCGGTAAGTGGCGGTCGTTTCGGTTGCGGTGTCGTCCTTGCCCTCGTCGAACGCGAGGGCAAAGCAGATTCTCGAATGTTCCTTGCCGGATTACTTGATTGGATTGGAGACAGGCCACCTGCGTCTACGGACATTGCGAATCGTCCTATAGTCGCCGAACGTTTTGCCCACATCAAAATGATTCACATGACTGGAGGAGAGCTGATCGGCGAGGTTTCTCCTTGGTGGGGCTACAATAGATCTGTTCCGTTCAACGATGACGTACCAACAGTTGGCTACAACGTGTTCAGCCTTCTTGCAGAAAAGCAGGCGGATGCACAGATATGAAATAGGGCGAACCAGCGGATGCATGTGAGTCACCGAGTTAAGTTTATTGAAGTGGTGAATCGGTCGCGGAACAAACGTTTTTATAGACTGCCTATCTGACGCACTGATGCGATACCAAGTCATTTTCCAGTTTCCGCAGAGATTCTTCGCGACAGGCGAAGAGATTATCGAATTCGAAAATAGGTTGTGCGCGTCGCTTCCGAAGACGTGCGATGTCGACGGGTACGACACCGGACCAGGAACAACTTTGAGTTGAGTTTGTTTTTTGTAGAGTCGTTCGCGGCGGCTCGTTGATTTGTAACGCCCGCCACCTCGATGAGCGTCTTCGATACTTGGTGATCCCCCTCACCCCCTGCCCCTCGCCCCCAAAAACCGGCTCGCTGGAGCTCGCCAGATTTTGGGAGCGAGGGGAGCCAGTGTGATTTTTGTTGCGCCGCGAAGGGTAGAGTCGCCCGATGTCGCTGCGAAACGTTGCCTCGGTCGCAACGCTTTGCGATGGCAATCGACTTCACCCCCATCGGTGTAGCACGCCCTGCTTCACGAGTGCCAAATTCGGTTGCCATTCATTCGTCTGCCACAACATGTCCGATCGAATTGGGGGAAGGAGATTCTTTCCTGGGGTGGCGGTCACTTCGCTTCGCTTGTTCCCTGACCCCAGGCTACGGATGTGCATGCCTGTTGGGCAAACGAGATTGGTGACGAGCCTGGAACGGTCTCCCCACGGATCGAGCGGATGGGGAATTGCGTTGGGACGCGGTGCTAGCGTTGGATGGAGATCGTGAACGGCGGGCGCCAGCTGGGTGACAGGCTGGCGTCGTCGATGTTGACCCCGGCTTCGCTGGCGCCGTGGTGATTGAACAGCGGGTGGTCGGGCATCGAATCGAGTGCCTCGGCGCGGATGAATCGAATGCTGCCGTCTTCGTACAGCACGTTGATCCCCTGACCGCTGTGGCTGAAACGTAACTTACCGGGATCGTCGGCATGGCTGGCCGGACCCAGCGGGGCATCGGACATGACCGCGAACGAAGCCCTGGCCTCGAATCGTGGTGACGAGAATCCTTGATCGCCGATCACGCCCAAGGTGTAGGCGTAGTGGCCGCCGGCAAGTTGTTGCACCTGCTTGAGTTCGTTGACCGACATCTGGTGAAGTGACTGCACCGAGGGCAAGGTGGAAAGGGCAACCGATGTCGGCTCGGCCAACGTGGAATCGCCGATGGGGGCGAACGCCGGCAGGTCCGCCGACGGGCACCAACGCAGATCGGGTTCGTCCAACAATCCCGCATCGGCCAGCCGGATCGCGAACATTCCGGCAAAGGCTTCCGGCCCGCTCTCGGCGACTTCGGGCAACCGCCCGTGCTCGCTGCGGTAAACGTATTGCATCAACGCGTTCCAGTTCCGTCGCAAGCGGTCTTCGCAAGCCACCTTTCTGGCTTCGAATCTGCCCGCGGCGATCGTCGGCAACAGCAGTGCCAGCAACGTGGCGACCGACAACAGCCCGCCGATCGAGTCCATCATGTTCCAGCGGTTGCCCCCCGCTCCGGCCTCGCCCGACAAATCCACGTCGGTCAGCATCACCGGGGCGGGCGGTTTGACAGGGCTATCCGAGGTCTCGCCCATCGGCGGGATTCCGTCGGGGATCGCGGCCAGGGTGCGGGCCAGCAAGTCTTCGCTGGGTCCATCGAAATCGGGGCCATTGACGACGTCGTCGCACTGTTCCAGCGGTTCCAGGCAGCGCTGGATTTCTGCGAGCTGTTCACGACCCTCGGGATTGTCGCGGAGCCAATCCGAAACGCGTTGCATTTCGTCCGGCTCAAGCGCTCCGAGTAGGTATCCAAGCAGATCTTCGTGCATCGGCAGGAAATGCGGCGGGCGAATGAAGGTTGGACTCGGCTGCGGTTGCAGCGGTTTGCGAGTGTGGCTTAGTCCAGTGTTACAATGTCCTACGCACAGCGGCCCGAAGCGGTTCAGATGATGGTCCGGGGCGCGTTCCTGGTCCTGCAATTCTACAACATTCGCGCGGGGGGCGTGCTTATTCGCGTGGCGCGGCGTGGGATTCTTCCCACATCACGCCCAATCGCTGGACGGCAGCGTGCAGTCGGCTTTTCACGGTGCCGACGGGAATCCCCAGGACTTCGGCGGCCTCGCGATATTTCAGCCCCTGGTAATAAACCAGTTGAATCACCTGCTGCATGGGCTGGCCGAGCGAAGAAATGGATTCTTTCATCCAGTCGCCATTTTCTTGCGACGATGCTGCGACCACGGGGTCCGGGGTTCCGCCGACCAGTTTTTCCGCCCAGCTGGCGTTCCGTTGTTCGCAGTCGTTGGGGGTGCGATCCAGGCTGACCATGCGATGCCGTTTGTTGCGGCGTTGGACATCGATGGCCTGGTTGGTCGCGATCGCGTACAGCCAGGGGCGGAAGCGCCTCGAGCTGTCAAATTGTTGGCATTTCAGGTGAACCTGCAGAAACGTCCCCTGGAACGCGTCTTCGGCCATCTCGGTGCTGCCGATGTAGCGCCGAAGGTAACTATAGATCTCTCGCTGATAACGCCCCATCAGCTGGTTGAACAACGAACGATCGCCGGTTTTGCGATAGGCGGCCAGCAGTGCCTCGTCGCTCAGTTCCTCGGTTTCGGTCACCGAAGCGGGGCGGACGGAAGCGGTGGTGGAGGACATGGGCCGAGGTTCCGATGAGCGGGCAGGTGGTCGAGCAGACAGATGGTTAATGGAATCGAGCGGTCCATAGAACGCGTCAAAAGAGCGAAGAAGCCGCCACTGCGAAAGGGATTGCGGAGGAGCACCGTGCATGGAATCTCCCCCGCACCGTGGTACGTATTATCGCGCCGGATGGCCCATTCGTCAAAGCGTTTTTTCGCCGAATTGTCGTCCACGGAGGAGCGTACGGCTGGTTGAAGGCCGATTTCAGGGATAAAACGCCTGGGCGGAGGCGGGCCGTACAAGCAAACCATTTTCTCATGGACCTCCCTTTCATCAGATGGATCTCCATTGAACGCATCGAATCGAACGGGTCAACACGCCCATCGCTACGAGTGGTTGACGCCTGGTGATGTGAATGCATTCTTTGGGCTGATGCTGGACAACCTGACCGGCCTGTTCCTGGTGGTCATCCTGTTGGGAGGGTTCGGGTTTCCCACCGACTTTGCGATCTCCGCGTTGGTGCCCGGCACGGCCCTGGGGGTCTTGGTCGGCGACCTGGCGTTCGTGTACTTCGCGTTCCGATTGGCCAGGGAAAAGCGATCCAGCGACGTGACGGCGATGCCGCTGGGGCTGGATACGCCCAGCGTGTTCGGCGTGTGTTTGTTGATCCTGGGGCCGGCCTATCGCCAAGGCGTCGATGCGTTGGGGCTGTCGGAGTTGGACGCGGCCTACCGGACTTGGCACATCGGAATCTGGTGCATCGTGATGAGTGGTGTGTTGAAACTGGCGTTGGCTCCGGCGTCCAACTGGTTGCGCCGAGTGGTGCCGCGGGCCGGGCTGTTGGGGTCACTCGCCGCGATCGCGTTAGCGCTGATCAGCTTCTTGCCGCTCGGTGAAATCCTCGCCCGGCCGCTGCCCGGGCTGGTGGCCTTGGCCATCGTGCTGACGACGTTGATCGCCCGCGTGCCGCTGCCCGGGCGAGTTCCCGGAACACTTGGTGCGTTGTTGGTTGCCGGACTGATTTATTATCTGATGTGCGGGTTGGGGATCGATGGGTATCACTTCCCCACGCTCAGCACGATCGAGTGGTTTCCGACGCGGTGGATGCAGTGCTGGGACGGCAGCTGGATCTCGGCCTGGTCGGAGGCGTTGCCTTACCTGCCCATCGCCCTGCCGTTTGCGATTGCCACGGTCGTCGGCGGAATCGATTGCACCGAGAGCGCCGCGGCGGCGGGGGATACCTACCACACGCCGACGGTGATCGGTGTGGAAGCGGTGGCGACGTTGCTGGCCGGGCTGTGCGGCGGAGTGATTCAGACGACGCCCTACATCGGACACCCGGCCTACAAAGCCATGGGCGGACGCGCCGGTTACACGTTGGGGACGGCGTTGGTGATCGGGTCGGCGGGGCTGATCGGATACTTCACCTTCCTCAACGACATCATCCCCAAACCCGCCGTGCTGCCGATCCTGGTGTTTATCGGGTTGGAGATCACGGCGCAAAGTTTTTCAGCGACGCCCAAACGGCACTACGCCGCGGTGGCGATCGCCTGTTTGCCGGCGTTGGCCGCATTGGTGGTCAACTTCAGCGGTCAAGTCCTCGGCGACCAGGCGATGCGCGACGCCGGCGTCGGGCTATCGGATCTGAGTCCAGTTTTTCAGGAAAACTTTGCGACCATTTCGATGCTGGCCAGCGGATTCATCCTGACCAGCTTGCTGTGGGCGTGGGGATTGGCCGCATCGATCGATCGTAACCTGCGTTCCGCTGGAATCGTGTTTCTGGTGTGCGCGGTGTTTACACTGTTCGGCCTGATGCATTCGCCGCTGGAAGGCAGCCGGTTGTTCTTGCCGCTGGGGCCGGCGAGTTGGGACGCGATCGTGTTGGCGGCGGAAAGCCGGTCGAAGGTGTTTGAGTTTGCCGCCGGCTACGCAGTCGTCGGCGTGATGCTGTTGGTATGGCGACGTTGGATCCCCGAGTCGGATGCTGAACCGGCCGACGTGAACGATCCATCGGGACAAGATTGGGAGAACGATGCGGCGCACTGACCGACCAGACGATCAAAAACCGCTGGGCGACGTGCGCCGGGCGATGGCGTTGGCGATGTCGATCACGATGTTGATCGCGGCGTTGGTGGCGTGGTGGTTTGCGACCGACAGCACCGGGACGTTTGTCGCCGCAGCGTGCGGCCGAATCGGGCTGGTGTTGGGGGCGCTGTGGCTGGCGTGGCCGTCGCTGAAACGTCCGGCCAAATGGTTGCCGGCCAGTGCGCCGGTGATCGGAGTGATCGCCCTGGTCGTGCTGGCCGCCCAGCCGCGGCTGATCATTCCGGCGATCCCGATCGTGGGCGGATTGATCACGGTGTCGGCGTTGGCCCGAGCGTTTCGGCGCAAGTGACGCGAGGTCTGTCGCGGGAACGAGGGAGGAAGACCAGCCTCGTCGGACAGCCTGCTTGATGTGGTAAGCCGGTGGGGATCAGGGAGCAGGTGGCAGAATGATCCGGGGCAGAATGATGGGGGGCAGGTTCTCATGGACGACGGCCCGGAAGGGCCTGTCGTACAGTTAAGGGTGATCGCTCTAAGCTGGCCGGGTGGCGCGAGGGCTGGCGCCGATTGGCTGATGTCAATTTTGGCATCAGCCGGATGTCGCCGACGGCCGTTTAGACCATTTCGTTGCCTTCGATCAGCGCCATGTCGGCTCCGTCCAGGAAGCTGGCCAGCGATCGAGCTCGATACGGTTGTTGCAGTTTGCGAACCGCCTTGCTTTCGATTTGACGGACACGTTCGCGGGTGACTTGGAAGATCCGTCCGACTTCTTCCAGCGTGTACGTGTAACCGTCGGCCAGGCCGTATCGCAGTCGCAAGATTTCACGCTCGCGATAGTTCAATGTTTCCATGGCCAGATCGATTTGAGCCTTCAGGGCTTGGCGGTTGGTTTCCAGCAACGGGTCATCGTCGCGATGGTCTTGCAGGAATTCACCGAACACGCTGTCTTCGTGGTCGCCGACGGGTTGATCCAGCGACAACGGCTGGCGGCTCATTTTCAGGATCACGCGGGTGTCGTCCAGGCTCAGGCCGCTGCGGGCACAGACCTCTTCGGCCGTCGGTTCGCGTCCGTTCTCTTGGACCAGGTCACGGGTGATTTGACGGATCTTGTTCATCGTGTCGATCATGTGAACGGGGACACGAATCGTGCGGCTTTGATCCGCAATCGCTCGGGTGATTGCTTGGCGAATCCACCAGGTCGCATAGGTGCTGAACTTGTAGCCGCGGGCGTGTTCGAATTTGTCGACCGCTCGCATCAGTCCGGTGTTGCCTTCTTGGATCAGATCCAGGAAGGACAGGCCGCGGTTGCGATACTTTTTGGCGATCGAAACCACCAATCGCAAGTTGCCTGCCGAGAGCACGCGTTTGGCCGCTTCATAATCTTCGCGAAGGGCTTCGCAGGAAGACACGCGTCGGCCCAGCGTCTTGGGCGATTCGTAGGTCATCCGCATCAGGTAGCTCAGCTCGCTGCGGAGTTCTTTTTCCGACGGCATGCCGGGCAGATCGGTGGGGGAACCCTCGCGGAGTTGTTTGCGGATCTCGTTCATCCGCCGTGAAGATTTTTGAAGCTTTTGGAAGATCGGCTGAAGTTTGCCGGTGCGAAGGTTCATTTCTTCGACCAATCGGACGGCCTTGTTGCGGCGGATCACCAGGTTTTTCCAGGCCGCACGACGTTGACGCATCGGCAGACGTTTGTTGATCGCGGTGAAGTAATCCACCTTGTTCTGGCTCAACAGGTGTTCGAGCGTGCGAACGTTGGGGACGATCCGCTTCATGATCGCCTTCTTTTCGACGGCGTTGGTCACGCTGACTTCGATCGTGCGATCCAGTCGCAGCTGTTTGTCGCGAACTTGTTGCAGCAGCTTGAGAGAGCCCTGCAACATGAAATCGGTCGCGAGCATGCAGTGGCGGTACTTGTCGCGGGTCTTTTCGATCTGCTTGGCCGCCGAAACCTCTTGGTCACGGGTCAGCAAGGGGATTTGCCCCATTTGCATCAAGTACATTCGCACCGGGTCTTCGGTGGGATCGGCTTCGGTTTCCAGTTCGTCGGCGATGCCGCGGGCGTCTGCAGGGGTCTCTTCCAGATGATCGTCGGCGAACTCTTCGCCCATCACCCGGGAGCGTCGGTCGACCGATTCTTCGGCTGCAAAGGCGTCGTCTTGTAAGCTGCGTCCGCTAATCCTGGTACCCATCAACATCGTCTCCTCTGATCCCGGCTTGGAATATTCGGTTTTGTCCGGGAGGGGTACAGCATCAAGGATGCCGGCCCCCGTTGATGAGAACGCATATGGCATTGCAAGTCGTTTGTGGGGTTGGAGTTGCGTTAACGGGGCGGGCGTCGGGCGGGGGCGGAGTGTTGCGAAAAGCCCACGAGGGGGCGTCGCAAAAATTCAACGGAGGTGGCAACAATGGGCCTCCAGACGCCAGCAGCGAATGGGCTCAGGGTTGCAGCGGAACCGACGGTTCGGCGAAACGATCCGCCCGCGTTCCCCCTGGCCGAGCCGGTGATGATCAAATGTAGGTCACCGGACACGCACTTAACGGAAAACCCTCAGGAATTTAGACTAGGGAGGCCACGGAGAGTTCCCCAACTTTTTCGCGGTGCGGCGCGGTTCGGTTGAATCACGACGCATCAGCCGAATCGTGACGCGGAAGCGAGGGGGGCCGAGGTGGCGTGGCGGTAGGCGCTTCCAGATTGATTCCGATTCCTCGTTCAGAACGATTCCCACGTGAAGCCGCCCATGTCGTCTTCGACTGACCAACCTTCCGACCGCCCAGACCCCGACGGATACCGTGGCCCCGACGGATACCGTGGCCCCGACGGATACCGTGGCCCCGACGGATACCGTGACCCCGACGGATCCGCATTCGATTGGATCGATGTCGGCCGCGTCGACGATTGGGCCACGACGCGCCACCATCTCGATTCGATTTGGAATTGTGGCGCACCGGCGGATCTTCTGGACATGCTGCGTGTTCGCTTGCAGCGGCACTTCGAAGATCTGGACGAGCTCGATGCGACGATCATGAATCTGGATCGTTTCATCGCGGCCAGCCGATCTCCGACGTCGCTGTTGTCCCTGTTCGAACGCGACGAGGAGGCGTTGTCGGCACTGTTGCAGATCTTTGCGACCAGCCAAACGTTGGCCAATCGTCTGATCGCCGACCCGGAAAGTTTTGACTTGATGCGGGCCAGCGATGGTCAGCCGGCCGAGCGAAAATTTCTGGTCGACGAATTGGTCGCCGAGCTCGAAATGCTGGACAGCCCCAATCGGGCGGCGCTTGCGATTCGCAAATTCACCAGTCGTGAAATGGTGCGGATCGCCTATGGCGAGTTCGTCCGCGATCTGAGCCCGGATCATGTCGGCCAGCAATTGGCGTTTGTCGCCGACGCGGTCTTGGAGGCGGCGTTAGAGTTCGTGTTGCGACGCCAAGCCCAGCGGCTGGGACTGCCGCGCCGAATCGACGGCCAGAGTGTCCAGCTGGCGGTGATCGGTTTGGGGCACTTGGGCGGAACCGAAATGGGATACGGCAGCCCCTTGGAATTGATGTTCTTGTACGATTCGATCGAAGAAAAGAACGAATCGCATTGCGAATTCGTTCGGCAGGTGGTTGCCGATGTGATCGCGCTGGTCAGTTCCGACGACGCCGCGGCGCTGAACATTGCGATCGACACGTCGTTTCGGCCGCTGGGAGATGACGTCGTCATCGGCAGCAGTTCCATGACGGCCCGGCGCTTGGAGTCCGAAGGACGGACCTGGCAGCGGATCAAATTGACCAAGGCACGCGTCGTCGCCGGCACGCATCAGTTGGGGCAGGATTTCCTGAGCCGATTGGAGCCCTGGATCTACCGCCGCTTTATGAGTCGACAGGACTTCGCCGATGTGCGTTCGTTGCGGCGCAAACTGCAACGCCGTTTTGATTCTCAGCAGACCGAAGGCGACGACGTCTTGATGGCGCCCGGCGGTCGGCGTGACATCGAGCTGATGACCCAGTTTTTGCAGCTGTTGCACGGCGGAGAAATCAAATCGGTCCGGGTCGGCAGTACCGCCGAAGCGATCGATGCGCTCGAGAGAGAAGGTTGTCTGACGCACCAGGAAGGCAGTTTGTTGTCTAAGGGCTACGCCAGACTTTGCCGATTGCAGCACCAGTTGTCGGTCATGTTCGGGCGTTCGACCAGCTGTTTACCCAACGACGATTTGATGCGTCGGCGTGTCGCTTGGCATTTGGGCATTCGCGACGCCCAGGGCCGCGGCGGCGATTTGGAACGTTTCCAGTCGCAGTTGCGTGAGACGTTCCAGTTGAACCGCAAGGTGCTCAATCACCTGATGGTCGAAGCGCCGCGCGGCGACGATTCGGATTCCTTGGAAGATTTTGCCATCGAAACCGAACTGGTGCTCGATCCGTCGCCGGATCCGGAACTGGTTCGCCAGACCTTGTCGCGTCATGCCTTGCGCGATCCCGATCGCGCGATGGATCACATCCGATCGCTGGCCACCGAGTCGATTCGCTTTCTTTCGGCCAGACGCTGTCGTCATTTCTTTGCCTCGTTGGCGCCGCACCTGTTGGCGGAAATCGCGAAGACACCCGATCCTGATCGCACGCTGATCACGCTGGCCGAAGTGGCTGATTCGATCGGCGGCAAATCCAGTTTGTGGGAGTTGTTTGGCACCAACCGTGCAACCATGCAGCTGATGATTCGGATGTGTGCGGCGACGCCGTATTTGAGCAACATCTTGATCGAGATGCCGGGCATGATCGACGAACTGATCGATTCGCTGCTGATGAACCGGTTGCCGTCGGCCGAGCGTTTGGACGCGCGTTCGAGTGATCTGTGTCGACGCGCCAGCGACATCGACGTGGTGTTGCACGGGTTCAAAAACAGCGCGCACCTGATGATCGGCGTGCGGGATATTTTGGGCAAGGAGTCCGTGCAAGCGACGCATCGATCGCTGGCCGACACGGCGGAAGCCTGTGTGCGACGCGTCGCCGAGTACGAACAGGAACAGCTGGCGATGCGTTTCGGTGATCCGGTCGGTGCCGATGGTCAACCGGCAGAGTTGTTGGCGGTGGCGTTGGGGAAATTTGGCGGCCGCGAACCGAATTATCACAGCGATCTGGATGTCGTTTTCTTGTACACCGGCGACGGGCAAACCGAACGCCGAATCGGTGGGCCGCGCAAAACGATCACCAACGCCCAGTTCTTTAATCAGCTCACTTCGGCGATCATGACGCGCATCAACCGACCGGGCGAATACGGGCGGTTGTACGAGTTGGACGGTCGGTTGCGGCCCACCGGCGAAGAAGGCGTCCTGGCGGTTTCTCTGGATCAGTTTACCAACCGATTCCAACGCAACATGGCGCCGCTGTGGCAACGGCTGGCCCTCTGCAAGGCGCGCGTGATTTCCGGCTCGCGCCACGTTCGGCGGCACGCCGGCGAAACCATGCTGCGGATCTTGGCAGCCACCCAGTGGCGACCGGCCATGGCCCAGGAGATCCGCCAGCTGCGTCTGCGAATGGAAAAGACCGCCAGCGAAGAGAACTTGAAACGTGGCGTCGGCGGAACCGTCGATGTCGAGTTCATCGCCCAATTGTTGACGCTTCAGCACATCAGCCAGCATCCCGAGGTGCATGCCACCGGCACCATCGACTCCTTGCAACGGTTGTCCGACGCGGGGCTCTTGCCGGCGGACATTTCGCTGCGGCTGATCAATAACTATCGGACCCTGCGCCGCGTCGAAGCGAATCTGAGGCTGATGAATGTTTCGGCCCGGCACGAATTACCGGACAAGGGATCGCAGATGCGAGACCTGGCGTTTTTAATGAACGAATCCGATCCAAAAATGATCGAAGCATTGGTCCAGCAAGCGCGGGCCAGTAACCGTAAACTGTTTAACGAATTGTTTGGCGACTGACACCATGGCCCAGAATTCCTCCCACGATCCGACACGTCTGCGTTCCCATCGCTGGTTCGGTCCTGATGACATGCGATCCTTCGGGCATCGTTCGCGACTGAAGGGCATGGGGTTTGACGACATCGATTATCAGAACCGACCGGTCGTCGCGATCCTGAACACCTGGAGCGAGCTGAATACGTGTCATTCACACTTTCGTGATCGCGCCGACGAGGTCCGGCGTGGGATTCTGCAATCGGGCGGGTTCCCGGTCGAAGTCCCCGTGATGTCGTTGGGCGAAATGTTGATGAAGCCCACAACCATGTTGTATCGCAATCTGTTGGCGATGGAGGTGGAGGAGGTCCTGCGCTGTCACCCGATCGATGCGGCAGTCTTGATGGGCGGCTGTGACAAGACGGTTCCGGCGATGTTGATGGGGGCCATCAGTGCTGACATCCCGTCGATCTTTCTGCCCGCCGGACCCATGTTGAAGGGACGCTGGAAGAACGAAACACTCGGCAGCGGCAGCGACGTCTGGAAGTATTGGGACGAACGGGTCGCCGGCAACCTGTGTGACCAGGATTGGAAGGGCATCGAGAACTGTATCGCGCGTTCGGCCGGGACTTGCATGACGATGGGGACCGCCAGCACGATGGCCGCGGTGACCGAAGCGATGGGGATGTCGCTCGGCGGGGCCGCCTGTGTTCCCGCGGTATTTTCCGATCACTGTCGGCTGGCCACGCGAACCGGTCGACGCGCGGTGGAGATGGCCTGGGAAAACCTCAAACCCTCGGACATCCTCACACGTCAATCGATCGAAAACGCGTTGATGGCTTCGCTGGCGATCGGAGGCAGCACCAACGCGATCGTTCACCTGATCGCGATCGCCGGACGGCTGGGGATTGAACTGACGCTGGATCATTTCGACGAACTGTCGCGGACGACTCCGGTGCTGGGCGATATTCGTCCCGGTGGACGGTTCTTGATGGAGGACTTTTACAACGCCGGCGGATTGCCGGCGCTGCTGGCGCGAATCAGCGATCTGCTGCACACCGAATGTCGCACCGTCGGCGGCGGAACGTTGGGGTCGCAAATCGAAGGTGCAGAAGCGATCGACGACGACGTCATTCGCACGCGTGAAAACCCGGTCTCGGCCGCCGGAGGAACCTGCTTATTGAAGGGCAATCTGGCGCCCAACGGTTGCGTGATTAAATCGATCGCCGCCGATCCGAAACTGTTGACCCACCGTGGCCCCGCGCTGGTCTTTGACGACTATCCGCAGATGAAGGCGACGTTACATGACCCCGATTTGGACGTCACCGCCGACAGCGTTCTGATCCTTCGCAACGCCGGTCCGCTCGGCGCACCTGGCTTTCCGGAATGGGGCATGCTGCCGATCCCCAAGAAACTGTTGCAAGCCGGCGTCAGGGACATGGTGCGGCTGAGTGACGCGCGGATGAGCGGCACCAGTTACGGAACGTGCGTGCTGCATATCGCACCCGAAAGCGCCGCCGGCGGACCGTTGGCACTCGTCGAAACCGGCGACGAAATCGAAATCGATGTGCCCAATCGACGGATCCATTGGCATGTCAGCGACGAAGAGATCGATCGTCGACGACAATCCAAAGACTTGGGCACGCTGCTGCCCGAACGCGGCTACGGGCACCTGTATGCCAAGCATGTCACCCAGGCCGACCGGGGTTGCGATTTCGATTTCCTCGAAGGCCGTTCACCGGGCCAAGAACCCGGCATTCATTGATGCCCGCGGGATAGGCTGCTCGCCAGGACAGTGCCACTTTGACGTCGCTACGCTCGGTGCGGGCGTGGAGAATGGCGGTGATTCAAAACTCAAGCGAAATCATTTCGCGATGGAGGGTCGACTCGCAGCCGCCATCGGGCGACGAACCACGAGTGACATCAGCCGATTCGCGCAAGCGTTCGGGCCTGAGCGTCTTTAGAGGCCCGTAGGCTGGCGCCCAATGCACCTGCTTTCGATCACAAACTGAGCCGACGGCGCTAGCCTCGGGCCTTACAAGAAGGGCAATCCAAGGCCCGCGGCTAGCGCCGTCGGCTCATCGAGTAGGTGGCATTGGGCTGGCGCCAAACGGCTGATCCCAAGAGGGTTTGGCGGAATCGAAAACGCCAAAGTCGTACGAACGATAATTCGCACGAATCGAGCGATTTTGCGCAGCCCGGGCGGAGCCTTGGAACGAGGGCGAACGGGGCGGTGGCAGGCTGGAAGCCTGTCCCACTTGGTTTAAGCTTTTGCGGTCGCGCGGCGTTTGTTCCAGCCGCCTTTCGCGTAGCGCTTTTTGTGGCGATGGCCGCCTGTTGCGGGTGATCCGTTTGATCGCAATCCGTTGCGACCGCTCGGCTTGCGAGAGGCCGCTGCGTTGCCGGTCGGCTCGCTCAGCTTCGCACCCGGGTTTTGGACTCGCAAGGGTTGGCCGATCAGTTTCTCGATCTCGCGGAGCTTGTCTTGCTCATCCGCGGTGCAAAACGAGATCGCGATGCCATCGGCGCCGGCGCGTCCGGTTCGGCCGACGCGGTGGACATAACTTTCCGGGTCGACGGGCATGTCAAAGTTGACGACGTGGGTGACGTCATCGATGTCGATCCCACGTGCGGCGACGTCGGTGGCGACCAGGACGGAGATGCGGTTGTCACGAAACGCGCCGAGCGCTTTCTGGCGGGCCGACTGGCTTTTGTTGCCGTGGATAGCGACCGCGCTGATCTGGTGCTTTTCCAATTTGCGCGTCAACGCGTTGGCACCATGCTTGGTGCGGGTGAAGACGATGGATCGAACCACATCGTCACCGCGGAGTACCTTGACCAGGCGTTCCACCTTTTCGCTTCGCTCCATCATGCGGACGCTTTGATCGATCTTGGCAACGCTTTTGGTTTTCGGCGTCACGTTGACTTCAAACGGGTTGAACAGCAATTGGTCGGCCAATTGGCGGATCTTCGGCGGCATCGTCGCTGAAAAGAACAGTGACTGGCGATCATCGGGCAACTTGGCGATGATCTTTTTAATCGCCGGCATGAATCCCATGTCCAACATTCGATCGGCTTCGTCCAGGACCAGGATTTCCACGTCGGAAAGCTGCACGTGGCCTTGGTCCATCAGATCGATCAGTCGCCCCGGGGTGGCGATCAAGACGTGGGCGCCTTTCTTTAGCGAACGCACCTGTTCGCTTTGCCCCACACCGCCGTAAACCAGGGTCTGGCGAAATCGGACATGTTTTCCATAGGTGTGAAAACTCTGTCCGATTTGAATGGCCAGCTCGCGGGTCGGTGCAAGGACGAGGACCAGCGGGCGACCGGAAGCGGCTCGCGGTGCGTCATGGCCCAGGTAGTCCAGGATCGGCAGCGCGAACGCAGCCGTCTTGCCGGTGCCGGTCTGGGCGCAACCCAAAATGTCTTTGCCTTCGACGGCGGCGGGGATGGTTTGTGCTTGAATCGGGGTCGGGACGGTGTAGTCCAGTTCGGCCAATCGTTTTTCCAGCGGCCGGTACAATTCCATTTCTTGAAATGATTTCAACGTTCGTCTCTTCAGTCGTGTGGGGAGCTGCGGCAACCGTTTTGCCGCGCGATCCCGATGTGTGTGGATCGGCCGAATCTCGATAGACCGGCTCGGTGCTTCGAAGCATGGCCGGCCGCTGGGATGGTCCTTTCAAGACGTACCCTGGGCATTCACAGCAATGCTCGATTCGCTCCCGGGCAAACAAGAAAGTCCCAGGGAGGGTTGCATCGGTCGATGCAATCAGCATTCAAAGAGCGGCCACCGTGGCCGAATGAAGGCAGCAAGGAGGGGGGGCGTCTTCGCGAGGGTGGAAGATCGCATCCGCGGGCCGCCGAGCATCCAGCTCAACGTATCGGCTCGCGTCGGCCAGCAAACGTCGGTGACGTTTCTCGTTTTGATCCGGCCGGTTTCATTCATCCAGCGAGCGCCTTGTTCGTCTCACTGATGACGCAAGCGTACATGCGCCGTAGGAAACCGCCAACACGGATTCGGCGGAGATCGTCCGAATGTCGCGAATTATCCCCTTGTGGCGTGAATATTCATAGGACGAATAGGACTTATGGGACACATACGTCCTATTTGTCCCATGTGTCTCAATGAGTGTTGGCGATTCAGGTCCCGCAGCGTTTCCATTCTGCAGGGTGGGTTAGGACACCGCTGATCTCACGTGATCCGGTGCCGGTCGCGGCGGGGCGACGGTGTAGAGCCGTTCCAATTTTTCGGGGCATTGGACGTGATGGTTGACCATCTGCTGGCACAGGGCGTCGGCATCGGCTTCCGCCTTGATGCAGTTCAACAGTCCGTCTTCGGCGGCCAGCTGATAGGGGAACAGACCTTGCCGGCTGGCCAATTCCGCGGCACGCTGAAACGCCTCGATCGCCTCTTCAGGTGCGCCGGACAGACGTCGCTCAATGCCGCTCAGCAGTGCGGCCAGCATTTGAGCATACTCCGACGGCAGATTGGACAATCGCCGCAGGCAGTTTGCGACGACGGTGGGGGCCGTCAAAGGGTCGTCGGATTGTCGATCGCGGAGGTGTAGTGAAACCAGTGCGGTCAGATGGTCCACGCAGACTCGGACCAACGGCATCCGTCGGATCGGCGATTTTCCGATGGACTGTCGCATGTCGATCACCAGCCGTGATGCCGTACGGAACTTCGCCAGATAAATCGATTGTTGGACCGATTGCATCCACTGGAAGAAATGGATCAGTTCCATCTGCCCCGTGTCGGTCATGATGCGACGGTTGTCTTCGCATCGTTGTCGAAGTTCATCAACACCGTCGGACAACAAGAACGCATTGCCGCTGAAACCGACCGTCGCGACCAATTGTTGGTAGGAATCATTGCGGCGTCGGGCGTCATCGACCATCTCGTGGGCCATCGACCGCATCGTGTCCCAGCGTCCCAGGTGCCACTCGGACCACAGCCGCAACCAGCGGGTGCGAGCGATTTCGAACCGCAGCGGTTTTTCGTCGGCGATGTAATCGACAATGCAGGCGTCAACGGCATCGGGAACGGCGTCCCACCGCATCGCCAGTGTTTCGACGAATGCGATCGCCGAGCGGATTTCCCCGGTCGACTTGTCGGCCGGTTGGCCTTGAACGCGAAAGAGCATCTTGTCCAGCGCTTCGCGACTCTGCCGCGCGGTGCTCAGCTTGCGACCGCAGAGCATCACGGACCAGATCTGGGCCATCGCTCCCTGATGAATTCGATCGTTGATCGATCCGTGTTCCAGCGCGCGGTGGGCACCGTGCAGCACCAGCCGCATGGTACCCTGGAAGTCGAGCATCGCCATCGAGCGGCTGATTTCGTTGCAAAAGTGCAACTCGCACGCTTCGATGGAATCTTGTCGCGGCATCGCCTCGTCGGCGACCTCCGGCGAGGCGGAGATCGGCGGAATCGGTTGTTGCAGGCCGGTTCCATCCAAGTGCAGGCCGATTTCATCCAGGTTATCCAGCTCACGCAGGTCAGCGGCCAGGCGGGAAAGTTCTGTTCGGTCATCGAGTGATCGATGCCCAGAACTGGGGGCGAGTCGGATATCAAATCGGCCCGCCAGATCGGCCAACAGGGGGCGTGCGCGCTCCATTTGCCCGCTGCGAACGAGCAATTGGAGCGCCAGCGTTTGAAACCGCAGGCGTTCGTGCAGGTCGGTCGACGCCTCGGAAAGGGTCAGGTAGTGCTGGGCGGCTTTTTCCGGCAGGTCGGCTTCATGAAAACAGCGTGCGGCATCCCGCAGGTGTTTCTCGCGGGCATCCCCGGCGACCTGCTGCAGCACTTTTTCGTGCCACTCCCCGGCCTCTGATTTGGCGAACGCGCGGTCGGCGTTTTCGGCGGCCATGATCGCGAACGGCAGCGCGGCGCCGTCTTGGTCGGCGGCGTAAAAGTGGCCGGCGATTCGCGCCGCGAAGTCGCGCGGCCGGTTCAGTTTTGATAACAGGTCCGCCCACGCCAAATGGGCTTGGTGCAGTTCGTCCCGGTCCAGGTTTTCGATCAAACCGTCGGCGATCTTGTCGTGAACGACCGTGATACATTCGGTGCCGGTGGCGTCGTCATTGACCAAGCGTTGATTGACCAGTTCGACGATGGAAACGTCGACCTGGTCGCCACGTCCGGACAGTTCCGCGAGTTGGCTGATCGAGACCGGAGCGGCGGCGGTCACAATGAAAGCCAGGATCGACTTTGCATCGTCGCTCAAACGGTCAAACCTGGCTCGCCAAAGTCGATCGACGTCGCCGAGGTTCGAGTTGGTCGCATCGTCGGACTCTTCGACCTGATGCAGCATGCCTTCGGGGCGAAACTCTTCGGCCAACTCTTGCAATCGAAAGGCGTTGCCGCGGGCGACGTCGATCAGTTCCTGCAGACCGGCCGGGTTGATGTTGGCATCCCATCGTGTTGCCGCCGTCTGCAAAAACGCCAGCGCCGCTTCGGCCGGCAGCGGGCCGACGTAAACGCGTTCGTCGGCCGGCTGGCGTTGATTGGTTTCCGGATTTCGCGACGACGTGATGATTCCCAGCGATCCGTCGGTGTCCTTCTGCAATTCGTCCCAGACGGTGTCGCTGTCGTGATCGGACCACTGGGCGTCGTCGATGATGATGATCAACGGCCCCACTTTTCGCAGTTCGCGGCTCAAACGCGATGCCGCCGAAAGCGCGTCCAGTCTTTCCGGCGCGGCGGAGAACAGGAACGACGTCTCGGCCAGGTCCGCGACGATCACGTGTCGCAACTGGGGAAAGGAGTGGATCAAGATCGACGCGCTGACCGGATCCAGTTTCAGCGATTCGCGATCCGTTCGCGCGTACCGCTGGGCGATCTGGTCAGCGATCTGGTCCAACACCTGCAGCGTTTGGTTTTCACGCGACCGGCATTTGACGCGGAACACCTGGCCCCAGTTGTTTTGTCGCAATTGACGCTCGAGCTCATCGAGCAACCGGGTCTTGCCGGCGCCCGCTTCGCCGTGAATGTGCAGCCGGCCGGTGCGGCCGCGATAGATCTCGCGGATCCATCGTTGGCACTGTTCCAGTTCTCGTTCGCGGCCGAACAGGTGGTGGGTCGTGACCAGCCGGATCGGATTGTCATCGGTCTTGGTCATCGCCACCAATTCCAGTGACGAAGGGCGTTTGGTGCGGTCGGCGCTCAACATGCCGGCGACGGCCATCCGCAGCAGCGGCGGGATGTCCTCGTTCATCCCCGAGACGGCGTCGGCGATCGTCTGCTCGTCTTCGTCGCGCACCCAGTCGGCGAAGTCCCCCTGGCGCAGCCACTGATCGCTTCCAGAAATCTCGTTCAAGCAATCCAGCATCACCAAGCCCAGGCTGAAAACATCGCCCGCCGGCGTGTAGCTTTGTTCCCACAGGGCTTCCGGAGAGAAATACCGTGGCGTCCCGGCGATGTAGGGTCGCAGACCGTCGGGATCGGTTTCCGGGTCGCAGTTGGCGACCAAGCCATAGTCGACAATCACCCCGTGACCGTTGTTGCGGACCATCAGGTTGGTCGGCTTCAAGTCGCGGTGCACCAAGCCGCCGAAGTGCATGACCGCCAGTCCGACGGCATAGTCATGCAGCAACGAATGGAGCCGGCGATAAGCATCCTGCGGGGGCAGATCCTTCATCCGCAGCGCCGCCGAATACAGCGTCTCGCCTTCGACCTCCTCCATCGACAACACCGTGTACTTCTCGATGATCTCGATCCGGTCGGTGCGCAACAGGCACGGGTGTCGAAACGGGGTCATCCGCCGAAACCCCAGTTTGTTTCGATACAAATCGTGAGACGACATCCGGCACAGCAGTTTGAGCGCGCAGCGTCGCTTGGCCAATAAGTCATCTGCCGAATAGACGAACCCCGCTTTGCCGCGGCCGATCAGCCCACGAATGCGAAAATCGCCGAACCGCTGCCCCGGTTTGAGCGGAGAACGCATGCTCGATTCGAGCGAGTTGGACAAACGCGTTTCGTCGTTGCGGGACGGGCGACCGAAGGTTTCGTCGGACGGATTCGCAGAAGGATTCTCGGGAGGTGCATCCATCGCTGTGGCGCTGGCAACATGCTCGGGAAGTTCGGCGCGAGTTCATTCGTTTGGGCGAAAACGCGACTTCGCCCAACGTTAGCCCTCTTGGCTCTGATTTTCCTGCCTCAGATTTCGCTGGCGAAGGATCGCCAGAACGCCGAGCAGTATATACGACTCGGTTGATCCGCTGGAGGCAAAAATTCGATGTGCGCCAAAAGATGTTGCCCGGTGGTGTTTGCGCACAGCATGCTGCCGCAAAGTCTCCCCCCCGGGGCCGTTGCCTTCCCTTCGCGACCCCGGTCCGTCCGAGGCGGTGTCCGATCAGAACGCGAACACCGCGTAGAGTGAAATCGCAAGTCCGATCAGGCCGGCGCCGACATAGGGGGCGGCTTTCCAGGGTGTCAGATCCACCGCCCCCACATCCTTCTGGACGTACGGCTGGCTGCGGCGGAACCCGACCGCACCGAGCGTCAATTGCAACACGACCAATCCGAAGAACACCACGCCCATGAAGTGGTATCCCGAACCGAACGTGCCGACCACCCAGCCGGGGTCCGATTCACTCTGGCCGCTCAGGAACGTACCGACCGACATCGCTGTCAATCCGACGATCAAGGTAACCAATGCAGACATGCCGTCGACGGTGCGATTGAGCAGACCGACCAGCATGATGGCCAGGATCGGGATGAAGTAAATGCCGTTCAGTTTTTGAAAGAATCCGAAAACTCCCTCGCGGCCATGGAAAAACGTGGGCGCGGCGATCACCGCGAACACGGCGACGACAAAGCTGCACAGCTGGCCAGAGATCACCACCTGGCGTGTGGTGGCCTCGGGCCGCAGGAACCGTTTGTAGATGTCCAGTGAAAACAGGGTCGCGCTGCTGTTGAGGACCGAGTTGAACGTCGACAGGATGGACCCGACAACCACCGCGGCAAAAAATCCGACCAATGATTCCGGCAACACCGAGACGACCAGGGCCCCGTAAGCGCGGTTGGCCGCCCCGTCGGTGGTCGCCTGGACGCGATCGGCGAATGCCGAGTCCGTCGCGACCATGTACGCCGCCGCGATTCCCGGCAGCACCAGGATCAGCGGGGCCATGATCTTAAAGAACGCCGCCAACAGCACGCCCTTCTGCCCCTCGGCCAGGTTTTTTGCCCCGAACGTCCGCTGAATGATTTGCTGGTTGGTCGACCAATAAAAAAAGTTCAGCAGCAGAACGCCGGTAAACAGTGTCGGCCACGACACGTCTTCGTCGGCCGTTCCCAGCGATCGAAAGGCGTCGGGGTCGCGGTCGGCGATCAGCGAAAACGCCGAGAACAGACTGCCGTCGTCCCCGGCAATCTTGGACAGCGTGAAGTAGGTGATCATCAATCCGCCGATCAACAACCCCGCTCCATTGAAGGTGTCCGAAACCGCGACCGCTTTCAGCCCGCCCCAAATCGCGTAGCCGCCGCCCACCGCGGCGATGAAGATGATCACCGTCCAGATCGTTTGGATCTGCGTCAGGCCCAAACGGGATTCCAGTTCCAGCATCCCCGACAGCCCGTTGGCACCCAGGTACAACACGAAGGGCAGCAAGATCAGCATGTAGGCGATGACGAACAGAAACGTCGTCAGCGTGCGCACCCCACTGCCGTAACGCTCTTCAAAGAACTGCGGGATCGTCGCGATCCCCGATTTCAAATAGCGTGGCAGGAACACCAGCGCCAACGCGACCAGCGAGATCCCCGCGACGACCTCCCATGCCATCACGGAGAGCCCTTCGGTGAAGGCGGCGGCGTTGAGCCCGATCAATTGTTCGGTCGACAGGTTGGTCAGCAGCAGCGAGCCGGCGATGAACACGCCCGTGAGTGATCGCCCCGCCAGAAAATAACTCTCGTCGGTCGAAGCGCCGCCGCCACGGGTGACCCACCAAGTTGCAAACGCGACCAATGCGGTGAAAAACAGGAACGTTGCGATCGTCATGGGGGGAATCCGAACTGGAAGAGGAGAGAAGTCGGGAGGTGGGCCGGAGCCGTTACGCCGGAGACCGCTGCGCCCGAGGCAGCGGTCGCGCGGCAGGGGAATCGCGGGATTTACGAGCTGGGGTTGAGTGAAACGCGCTGGCCACCCAGCGAATCGCTTCGTCGGCAAGCGTCTAGAATCCGTTGGGTTTGCAAGGCCCGCTGGGCGAGGGCGGGTTGGAGCGTGCCGGCCGTCACGATCGCGTTGAACGTCCGCATCATTTCCACTTCCTGCGCGTTCGATTCACCGCTGTGGTATTCGTCACAGGCAAACGTCTCACTGCGGCGGCGGAAATTCCAACGGCAGTTGTCGATCTCCAACTCGTGGCGGTGGACTTGATACTCGGTCTTGGAGTCGTACAGCGGCAACACGAAATCGTCGATCGTCAGGTAGCCGCAATCGCCCGACAGGGTTGCGAGTTGTTGATTGGCCGTACAGAACGAACAAAAGAATCCGGCCGTCAGCCCGCCGTCAAACACCAGTTCGCCGGCAAACTCTCCCGGCACCCACTCGTCGGACCCGTCGCGGCGCAGCGGTGTGATCGTGCGGCCGGAGACTTCGACGGGATCGCGAAAGCCGCTGGCCCAGAGGATGAATCGGATGCAGTACCAGCCTAGATCGCCCAGGCAGCCGTGGGGTTCCAACACGCTGTCGGTTCGGATGTTGGCGGATTGGAATTCCGAGTCACCGGTGAACGAAAAATGGGCCTGGATGCGGCGGAGCTGGCCCAGCGATGCCGACCGGACCTGCTCGCTGACGGAGCCGATTCGCTTGCCATGGTCGAACATCACTCCGTCCATCAACTGGACGCCGTTGGCGTTGCAGGCGTCGAGCATCTGCTGGGCATCGGCGGCGTTGACGGCGACCGGTTTTTCGATCAACACGTGCTTCTTGGCTTCCGCAGCGGCGATCACCCATTCCTTTCTCACCCCGGTCGGCATCGGCACATAGACCGCGTCGATGTCGCCGCACGCCAACAGCGCTTCGTGCCCCTCAAAGGCCTCGGGGACGGTTTCAAAGGGAGCGTCCCATTGGCACTCGTCGATGAACTGGCCGGCCCGCTCGCGCGATCGGCTCGAGACGCCGCGGACGACCCCGCTGCCACTCAATCGGATCGCTTGCCAATTCTTTCTCGCAATATTGGCCGTACTAAGGATTCCCCAACGACACTGCGCACTTGTCATCGTTGCTGGTGTTCTCTAAACGTGTTTCGTTTGGTGTGATTCCATGGGCTTGGAACGAAGCGCAAGAGAATAACACGGAACACGCCACGTGTGCTGCCGACACGTCTGGATTGGGAACGGATCTCACTGAATCGGCAACCGATCTCACGCACGCCGGCGAGCGACCTCAAATCCGGTGAATCGGGGAGGGGGGGATTCGTTGTACGACGTCCTTTCTAGGTCGTCGGCCGGAGTCCCACGGACGACAGCCCGGAAGGGCTGTCGTACTCGAAAAAACTACTCAGCTGTAGACCACTCAGCAGTAGTCGGCGAATTCGACCTGGATGCGAACGATGTCCGAGGCTCCGGCGAAAAACGCGTCCAGGACGTCGGAATCGAAGTGGGTTCCCCGGCCTTCCTCCAGGATCGAGAAGCACTTTTCGCGTGGCATCGCTTTCTTGTAGGGGCGTTCGGAGGACAAGGCATCAAAGACGTCGGCCACCGCGGTGATCCGACCTTCGATCGGGATGTCATCGCCGGCCAGGCCGATCGGGTATCCCGTGCCGTCCACTTTCTCGTGGTGGGTCTGGGCGATGCTGGCCGCCAACCGCATCAACGACGTACCGTCGGCGAGAATCTCCGATCCGGTCTGCACGTGGCTACGCATCGTCGCGGCGTCGTGGGCGGCGAAGGGTTTGATGATCTGACGTCCGTGTTTGACGTGCCCCTTGATGATCTCGTACTCCTCCGGTTCCAGTTTGCCGGGCTTGAGCAGAATCGCGTCGGGGATCGCGATCTTTCCGACGTCATGCAGTTGGGCGGCCAGTTCCAGGTCGTCGACGAAGCGTTCGGGCAACCCCAAATTGCGGGCGATCACTCCGGCATATCGGCCCACTCGGATCACGTGGTTTCCGGTGTCGTTGTCGCGCAATTCCGCGGCTCGGGCCAGGCAATAGATCACTTCGCGTCGCGACTTTTCCAATTCCTTCGTCCGCCGCATGACGATCTTTTCGAGCTCCGCGGCGTGATAGAACAGCTGGTCGTGGTACATCTTGCTCTGCAGCGCGTTGCGAACCCGTGGGGCAAGTTCCATCGGGTCGATCGGCTTGATCAAAAAGTCCGTCGCGCCGAGTTCCAGACAGCGCAGCTTGACTTCGCTGTGAGTGTTCGCGGTCAGGATCAATACCGGCAGACGCTTGAATTTATCGACGCTGCGGATCTGCGACAGAATCGAAATCCCGTCGACGTGCGGCATGTTGATGTCCAACAGCACGACATCGGGCTCGCGGGTGTGAATCAGGTTCATCGCGAGAGTCGAATCGGTGGTCGTTTCAAAATCGCTGTGTCCGGCTTGGGACAGAATCTTCTTGGCGATCATGACGTTGGCGATCTCGTCGTCCACGATCATGATCTTTCCGGGCGGGACATCCTGATGGCGTTCGACACGAACGTGCGAATCGACAACCAAGGGGGCGTTGACCGTCGGAACCGGGATTCCGACACAAGTGGATTGGGGGTCGATCGAGGAAACGTTGGAACTCATGGCACTCCGCCTGACTAAAAAATGATTCTGCGGAAGTGTGGGTTGTTGGCATTCGCCGCCGTGTCGCATTCAACGGCCGCCCCCGCTTTTGACCGTTTTCATTCTCCCGATCAAATCGGAAAAGAAGGTCGTGTGCGATCGGCGGGATGTTCGAGTTGGAACCGTCGCAGGGCCGATCGCCGGACGCTGCGACGCCAGGCGGGCGATGCCGTCGCGGGCCGGTTCGCCGGTTGCAAGGCGGATCATCTACAATCGGCGTCCGATTGGGTCCATTGGCAACGCCGGCGGTCGATCCGGTAGGGGGGCGGTGGTGTCCCGGCCGGTTGATTGAATGAGCCGTAAGGCGCTAGCCTACGGGCCTAGCGGTGCCAGCATCGCCCTTCGAGGCCCGTGGCTAGCGCCATCGGCTCACAATTGTCTCGGTTGCGATTAAATCAACAGGCAGGTTCAGCGGCGGCCGATCTGTGGTAGGTTCTCCGTTGAAGTGAAAGCACGAAAACAGGAGACCATCACGATGCAAAAACGCCCCTTGGGAAACACCGGCTTGGAACTGTCCGTCCTCGGATTCGGGGCCTCGTCCATCGGAGCCGAATTCCGCCCGATCGATGTTTCGGAGGCGCTGCGCTGTGTCAACGTGGCGCTCGACCGCGGCATGAACTATATCGACACGGCCGCCTACTATGGCCGCGGGATGAGCGAGATCATGCTCGGCCGCGTGCTGCCGCAACTGCCGCGCGATTCCTATTACCTGAGCACCAAGCTGGGACGATTTGCCCCCCAGCACTTTGACTTTTCCGCGCGTCGGGTTGCCGAAAGCATCGACATTTCGCTCGAACGGATGCAACTGGACCACCTGGACACGGTGTTCTGTCACGACATCGAATTCGTGGATCTGGATCAGATCGTCAACGAAACGATTCCCGCCCTGCAGAAAGAAAAGGAAAAGGGCAAGGTGCGGTTCATCGGCGTCAGCGGTTACCCGATGAAGATCTTTCACGAGATGATCCGCCGCAGCGAGATGGACGTGATCCTGACCTACAACCATTACACGCTGCAAAACGACATGGCGCTCAGTTTGATCGATCCGTGTCGCGAGTCCGGCGTCGGACTGATCAACGCCGCTCCGTTTTCAGCACGCTTGTTGACCGACGCGCCCTTGCCGTCGTGGCACAAGGCGACCGAAGAGGTCCGCAAAGTCGCCAAGGCGGCCGCCGATCACTGTCGCAACGCCGGCAGCGACATCGCGAAACTTGCACTGCAGTATTCCGCCGCCAACGAATCGTTCGCCAGTTGTGTCGTCGGATCGGCCAACCCCGACCGCGTCGCCGGTTGGTGCGACTGGCTGGAAGAACCGCTCGATGAAAACCTGGTCGCCGAGGTCAAGGAAATCCTCAAGCCGATTCACAACTGGGTCTATGTCGAAGGACGGCCCGAGAATAATGACGGGTGAGTTTCCGGTTGGGAGTTGGGAGTTGGGAGGTAGCTACCTTCGCCAGAAGGTGGTTCTCCAGTGGTTTCCTCGTTCGGGCGAGCGTCGCCGCTGCCCACGTTCGCTGCCCCGTGCGAACCATGAAATGAATTCACCGACGCTCGTTCAATTTGTTCTTTTTTTAGTTTGGCGGTCTTATGAAATCTTGCATCACCATTTCGTTGGTCGAAGAAGCTCGTGGCGGTCCGTTCGTCCTGTGGGACGGTCTGGAGAAATCGATCGCGTTTGCGGGGGAGCTCGGCTATGACGCAGTCGAAATCTTTGCCCCGTCGGTCGAATCGCTGAATTTGGATTCGCTGGGCAATCTGCTGGACGGCGCCGGCGTGCGTCTGGCCGCGCTGGGAACCGGCGCGGGTTGGGTCAAACATCGGTTGCAGCTGGCTGATCCGGATCCGAAGAAACGCGCCGATGCCCGCGCGTTCGTGCGAACCATCATCGACGCGGCCGGAGGATTTGGCGCGATGGCGATCATCGGTTCGATGCAGGGACGCAGCGAGGGAGACGTCGATTCTAAAACCGCCTTGGCGTATCTGGCCGAGGCCCTGGAGGACGGCGGCCAGCACGCCAGCCAGTACAACGTGCCGTTGATTTACGAGCCGCTGAATCGCTACGAAACCAATCAGTGCTGTACCGTCGCCCAGGGCGTGGATCTGTTGCGTTCGCTGTCGACTTCCAACGTGCGGCTGCTGTGCGACCTGTTTCACATGGGGATCGAAGAAACCGACATCGCCGATGCGTTGGTGACCGGAGGCGATTTGGTCGGCCACATCCACTTCGTCGACAGCAACCGCCGTCCGGTCGGCTACGGCCACATGCAATACGGACGGATCATCGAGGCGTTGCGGACGATCGGCTACCGAGGTTACTTGTGCGCCGAAGCGTTCCCTTGGCCCGATCCCCACGAAGCCGCTCGCCAAACCATGCGGGCGTTCCGATACTGGACGCAGTCGGAGTGACGCCGGTCGGGCGGGCGGCGGCGATTCATCTTTCGGGCCAGCTGCAGCGGAAGCCGCTTTGCGGGTAAGCAGTAGTGGACGACGCGAGGAGTCCTCGCGGTTCATGATCCGAATGGACTCGTCGCCTCGTCCACTACCTCGAAAACCGGGCCATGGCGAGCGGCTAGGCCGAGGCCAGCGACGCCGTCGGATCGACGTAGTCGTGGTGCGAACCGATGAATTCCGATTCGCTTTCATCGGTCGCCGGTGAGACGGTGCCGAAGTACAGCAGGCACGTCGTGGCGATCCCCATGCTGATCAGCGTCCAAAATGGCTGATACGACGGCCCCAGGTCGGTCTGGGTCAGGAACACCGACGCGCCCGCCCAGCCGCTTTCGGTGATCCGCTCCAGCGACACCGACAGTGCGTTGTTGGTGAAGTGGATCAGGATGCAAGGGATGATACTGCCGGTTCGCAGCGTGATCCACCCGAGTGCGATGCCCATCACCGATGCGGCGATCGATTGCTGCAGAACGCCGTGTGAGATTCCGAACATGATGGCGGTCAACACGACCGCGCGAAGTTTGCCTTTCTCGCGGACCAGCCCGCCGAAGATGAATCCGCGAAAGGCCAGTTCTTCACAGATCGCCGGCAACAACGCCATCAGCAGCACGACGGTCGCCCAGGGGGCCGATGCGATCTGCTCGGCGAACGGTTTCATCGCCGCTGCCGTCTGCTCGCTGACCGGATAGACGTGATTGATCATCTTGGACAGCATCACGTAGCTGGGGTGCAACGTGACGCCGAACAGGACCGCCAATGGCAACGTGGTCCAGTGTGGCATGCGGATACGGAGGCTTTGCCGAATCGATTTGGTCATCATCGTCGCCATGACCAGTGCCGGAAACACGATCAACACTTGTGGCATCATCACCAGCTTGGCAATGCCCGTTAAGTCTTGTGGCATCTCGGTGATGGTCAATCGGGCGAAGAACAGGGTGACCAGGATGATCGCGCCACAGGCATAGGCTTGCGCGGGTGTCGCGGCGAGTTGGCGGTCACGCCACAAGTGACGCACCCACATGCCCAATTCCCATTGTTCGCCGCCACCGAACAACACGGATTCGTCTTCGAACTGGCGACGGGCCCAGCGGGCCGCCAGCCACAAGCAGCATCCGGTGACCGTCGCCACCATCGGCACATAAAACAACGCCGTGCCGTATTGGCCTTCGACCAGGGCTCGGACCAACAGGAACATCCCGGAAACGGGGATCAGGCTGGTCCCGATATTGAGCGTCGTGCCGGGCAGCATCGGCAACATCACCAGCGGCAAGGTCACCATCATCAGCGGCATCAAGTAGTACTGTCCCTCTTTACTGCTTTGCGCCATCGCCGCGACCGCCAGCGCCAACGCGCTAAACAAACACGACAGTGGGACCAGGGCGACGAACAGCCACAGCATCGGCACCAGGGGCGGCGCGCCCAACGAGCCGCCGGCGCCGCCGACGCCCATGTGTTGGAACACCAGGGAACTGGTCACGAGCATGCTTCCGGCATTCAGCAGCGCTGTGAGCATGCTGAACGAAGCGACCGCGCCGAGTTTTCCCCAGACGATTTCGCTCCGCAGCGCCGGGCTGCACAGCAAGGTTTCCAGCGTCCCGCGTTCCTTTTCTCCGGCGACCAAATCGACGGCCGGGTAGAACGCGCCGGTCATCGCCCAGACCAACATGATGAACGGCAGCAATTTGCTCCAGAACGCCGCCTCACGCGTCCGCTGCGGTGCGATGTTCTGATCGGACCACTCGAACGGCAGCAACAGTTCGGCATCGATGCCGACCCCCGAAAGACGTTCTTTGATCCACTCGCCACGCCAGGCGGCCAAGACGCCGGCCACGCGGCCTTTGGCGACGACCGATTGGTCGCTGCCCACGTTGAACAGCAGTTCGATGTCGGTCTTGGCCTGGTCATCGCTGTGGGGCGACTTAAAGTCGGTGCCGACCAAGTCGCCCATCAAACCGATCTCTTTGAAGGCGGGCGGAATCAACACGACCAAGTCGAACGCGCCGGTCTTGACCCACTGGTTCGCCTTTTCGCGAACCGGTCGATCCCCGGAAAGTTCGTCCCACCGATACGTCAACAGCTCCAAGGCCTCGGGTTGTTCGATCAAATGTGGGGCGAACGATTCGCCTTCAAACAGCGGCGGTGCGTCTTCGATGTTTTCGGTGCCGACGACACAGACCGACGTCGGATTTTGACGCGTGAATTGCGCGATCTGTAACAACAGCATGCCGACCAGCGGGTACAGCATGATCGGCAGCACGGCGATCGTGAACAGCGTGCGACGGTCGCGCAGCTGGTCGCGCATTTCACGCAGATAGATCAGCCAGACCGCGGCCAAACGCGGCTTTCCTGCCGTCGCGGCCTTTTGCCGAATCGCCTTGGACGAATCGCTCATACCAATTGTTCTCCCGCCGCTTGGTCGGCCAGCGAGGCGGGTTCGTTTCGCCCGCTGAGCCGCATCTCGTGTTCGTGTTGGCTGAGCAGCCCAAAGAACAGCTCTTCAAAATCGTCTTCGCGATGGCGGTCACGGAGTTCCTCCAGTGTGCCGCTGTCGAGAATCTTGCCGCAATACATGATCGCAATCCGATCACACAGCCGTTCGACTTCGCTCATGATGTGCGTTGAAAAGATCAGGCACTTGCCGGCCTCGCGGAGCGAGCGGATCACGCCCAACAGATTGCGGGCGACCAGCACATCCAAGCCCAACGTCGCCTCGTCAAATACCAGCACCGGCGGGTCGTGAATCATGGCCCTGGCGATCGAGACCTTCTGCTTCATGCCCGTCGACATCTTGCCGCCGGGGACGTTGCGAAAGTCGTTCATCCGCAACTGATCAAACAGGTCTTCCAGACGGTCGTTCAAATGGGCCGATCGCATTCCGTGAAGACGCCCAAAGTACTCCACCATCTCCCACGCCGTCATGCGGTCATAGATCGCCGTGTTGTTGCTGACGAAGCCGATGTTTCGACGGACCTCGGCCGAGTCGCGGACGACGTCATATCCGGCGACCGTGGCGATCCCGTCGGTGGGTTCGAGCACCGTACTGAGCATCCGCAGCACCGTGGTCTTGCCGGCCCCGTTGGGGCCCAACAGCCCAAAGATCTCGCCCCGCTGAACGGAAAACGAGATGCCGTCCACCGCCACGAAGCGTCCCCGTTGGAGATCCTCGTACGTCTTGGTCAGATGTTGAACGTGGATCATGCGCGAGAGCGGGCCCCAAGAGCGGTCGGTCGGAACTGGTTTCTCGAAACTAGCTCATCGCACCGGTCGTGTGATTCAAATCCGCGGTCGCCGCGGTCGGATCGGCTAATCATCAACGGCACAACCGGCAGAAACGGCAACGCTTATTGGAAACTCCCGCAGAGGCCGGTGCGGCTTTCTGCCTCGATTGGCGACGGATTACACTTGTAATTGACGCGTTGCCTTTCAGGTTGCCTCTCAAGCCGAGGGAACTTGTTTACTTTTTCACCGCCGGCACGCGGGTGTAGCACCATGCCGAAATCATCAAAGTTACATGCCAGTTTGAAGGCCGCCGATCGTCGTCGCCGCCGCCGAAAGTTGTCGGATCGAGGCCCGGGGGCGGAGCTGAAACCGAGCGAGGCGACACCGCGACGCCCAGCCGGTGCCGATGCCCCTCGTTGTTATACACAAATTTTTGATGATGTATTGATTCGCGAAATCGCTCAAACTGTTGCTCACAGGGAGTTCAGGTGCACGACAGGTAGCAACGGAGTGTTTGCGATGGTGAGCCAATGGGTGATTGACGAATTAGAAACGGTGGATCTTGGCGACAAGAGACGAAATGAACGACTTGCCGAAGTGCTCTCCGCCATGGCTGGTTTGCCGAGCAAGAGCATTCCTGCTGCAGTCGGCGCAGGACACAACGAAACAACGGCAGCCTACCGACTTTTTGATAACGATGCGATCTGCTTTGAGGACATTTTAGCGCCCCATATAGATGCCTGCTATAAGCGTCTTGCTGAGCAAGAAGTTGTCATCTTGGCTCACGATACGACGGAACTGGATTTGACGAAACCTAACACGCAAGTAGAAGGGGCCGGTCCGCTAGATGGCAGTTCACGCTACGGCGAGTTGCTTCACCCGCTGATGGCGTTCACTCCCACCGGCACGCCCTTAGGAACCGTTGCAGCGGAACTTTGGACTCGCGAGGAAGGTCCGTCAAAAGCCGATGATCGAAAGAAAGTGCCGATTGAAGAGAAGGAGTCTCTGCGATGGCTTGAAAACCACCGCGAAGCACAGTTAATCGCTAGCGAGCACCCCGAAACGCAAGTTGTCTGCGTGGCTGACAGCGAAGCGGACATCTTTGAAGTCATCGAGTGTAATTCCGATTCTCCAAAGAACTTTTGGTGGATTATTCGCAGTTGCTATGACCGTTCGATCGTTGATCAGCACGGTCGGCCATCAGGAAATCTGCATGAAAAACTCGCCGCGAGCAAAGTACGCTACACCAAAGCGATAACGATTCGTTCGCACCAACCCAAGTTAGCCTGTGACAAACGAGCACGCAATCAACCGCGAGAGGCACGCCAATGCGAACTCGAGGTGCGTGCAACGACGCTGACACTGAAGAACCCCTATCGGCCCGATCGACACCTACGGCCCACGAAAGTCAACGCGATTTGGGCTCACGAGATCGATCCGCCTGAAGGGGATACGCCTATCAGTTGGCTGTTGCTGACCAATATGCCGATTTCGAACAAGGAAGAGATTGAGCTGGTGTTGTCTTACTACTGCATTCGCTGGTTGATCGAAGTATTCTTCCGAACTCTCAAATCAGGCACTCGCATCGAAGCAAAGCGGTTTGAAAAGATCGAACGATTCGAGCGTTGTCTCGCTGTTTCGATGATCTTGGCGTGGCGAACGTTCTACAGCGTGCGGATCGGTCGCGAATGTCCAGACGTCAGCTGTGAAGCAGTATTCGTAGCCGACGAATGGCAGCCGGTATACAAGATCGTCACCGGGGAAGATCCGCCAAAGAAACCACCGACGTTGAAGGAGATCGTCCGCATGATCGCTCGGCTTGGCGGCTACATCGACCGACCACGACATGACGAGCCTGGCACCGATACGGTCATGCGCGGCATGGAACGACTCTACGACATCAGTAGTTGTTGGCGAAGCTTTGGTCCAAATGCAACCAGATCAGGGGAATGAATTGTGTATAACAACGAGGCCGATGCCCCCCGGCTGTTGATCGAGGCCACGCTGTTTGTCGCCGATCGTAATGCCCAGCTGAACGATTCGGCGGTGATCGGGGCGTTGCGGTCGATCAAGAACCAAACAACATCGCGTTCCAGTTTCACTCAGGGCGTCACGGAGGAAATGATCGCCAGGCTCGATGCCGCCGGGGTCAGTCCATCCGACCGTCGCACGGCGGCGAGCGAACTGTTGGCGATCGCGGTGCAAAATGTGGATCCCGACTCGCCCCAGGCGTTGATCCGCTACCTTGAGTTGATCGCATCGTAACCTCGGTTTCTTCACACCGCCTTCATGGGATCTTCATCGACCGCCGGAAGGGTGAAAAGGTGCGACGGTTGTTCGTGAAATGACGGCCAAAACTGTCAAAGCGTGACGACACTCCGGGTCGTGCGTTTTGATCCGCAATGAACGGTCGGTCTCGTCCTCCGGCGCGCGTTTCAAACTTCAGGCAAAATCTGTGGATGCCGGCAAATCGGTGATCCTAGCAAAGGACGATGCCAGAAATGGCAAGTGGATCTCCGATGGCGATCCGGCTTGCGACGACTTCAAGGCGGGTGCCGAAAAATGTATCGACGGATCGATGCATTCGGCTCGTCACAGCAGTTCACGGATGACAACGAAGCGATGAAAAAGACTCTTGGTGTGCGCACGCGGCGCTTTTCGCTCGCGCTTGCGCTGGCGACGTGCTTTGGCACTGCGGCGACAGGCGCCGACGACAATCTGTTTGGCATGCCGAGCGACGACTCGGCGCCGATTTATCGTACGGCGACGCTGAACTCAGCCGATGCTGGTGCACTGATCGAGTCCGAACCCTCGGCTTCGGACGCCGTCGATTCCGGCGGAACCGTTCCGCTGAAAGACTATGAAAAACTGCTCGGGCGGGTCGGCGATTTGGAATCGTCTTGGGAGAAGTACCAGGACAAGCTGAAGAGCGAAGCCGACGAAAAGAAGAAGAAGCCGACGTTCAAACTGAACGGACGGGTTCACCTGGACAACTGGAATTTCCTCGACAGCGATGCCGGCATCAACCAACTGGAGACGGGCAACCCTGCGGACGATCCCGAGGACCGCTGGGACTTTCGTCGCATTCGGATGGAGTTTTCGGGCGACGTCCCCGGAAACATGGAATGGCGAATGCAGATCGACTTCAACAATCCCAGCTCGGCGGAAATGAAGGACGTCTACTTCGGATTCAACGAGTTGCCGCACAACCAAGTGCTGTTGATCGGGAATCAAAAACGTCCCATCGGTTTGGACCACCTTAATAGCAGCCGTCACAACGTATTCGCCGAACGACCGTTGGCGGTCGAAACGTTCAACGAAGACGCTCGTCGGCTCGGTGTCTGCATGTACGGCTTTACCGAGGACGAATCGATCCACTGGCGCTACGGTGCGTTCTTGTTGGAAAACATCAGTACCGACGGACGTTACCGCGGCGACTTTGACGAGGCGGGGCTGTACGGCCGACTGTCGGCCAGTCCCTGGTGTGACGACATCAGCGGCGGACGCGGCTACTGGCACTGTGCGATCGCCGGGTCGGTCAACCAAACCGACGGCGACGGCCAGTTGGATCTGGACCAAAACGCCAACGAAGCACGTTTCCGCACCCGGCCGGAGGCGCGAAGCGATTCACGTTGGTGGGACACCGGTCGGATCCTCGGCGCCGAAGGCTATCAACAACTCGCCTTCGAATCGATGTTAAACATCGGTGCGCTCCAGATCACCGGTGAGTACTTCACCACGTGGATGCAACGTGACGCATTGGGTGGATTCAACGGCAGCGACCTGACGTTCCACGGCGGATACCTGTTCGCGCACTACTTCCTGACCGGTGAGCATATCCCACTCTCGAGAGCGACCGGAACGATCAGTCGCGTCAAGCCGTTCGAGAACTTCTTCGTCGTCGACCGCTGCACCGGCGGAACCGGCAGGGGCTGGGGGGCGCTGGGCGTCGGTCTGCGTGCCGATTACTTGGACCTGTCCGACTCCGATATCCGCGGCGGGCAAGGGTACACCGTCACGGCCGGGATGAACTGGTACTGGACCGCGTACTCCAAGATTCAAGCCAATTTGGTGATGGGCGAAATCGAAAACGCCGGACAAGGTCGTTCGGCCGTGCCGCTGGCCGCCGGTATCGACGGCGACTTCAGCATTCTCGGTTTCCGCTACATGATCGACTTCTAACGATCCATCACCTGTCCAACGCCTGCCAAGGCGTTTCAACAAACCATTCCATTTACAGAAGAAGTCATGTCCATTCAAAAAACGATCCAGGCCGGGCTGCTGTTGGCAATGGCCCTTTGCTTGACCAGTTCCAACCAAGCGCTGGCCCTGGGCGGCAAATTGCTCGATCAAACCGGCTGTTCTTGCTGCCCCGTGTGTGACCACGTCTGCAAGCTCGACGCAGAAGTGGTTGACGAAGAAAAGACTTGTTTCAATGTCGAATCCAAAGTGATTTGCATTCCCCGCGTCGTGTTCCCCTGGCAAAAAGCCAAGAAAGCCGCCTGTGCCTCCTGCGATGCCTGCGACGGTCTCGGCTGCACCAATTGCGTCCACAACGGCGCCCGCGTCCGCAAGATCTGTGTGCTGAAACCGGAGAAATACACCTGCCCGGCTTGCAAGTACACCTGGACGGCGGAAAAGAAGCCTTGTGGCGGTTGCGGCACGGCTTGTTGCGGTACAACTGGTTGCGGTACAGGCGCCTGCTGTGGCGGACTCGGTTGCGACAGCGGTTGTGCCGCCGCGCCGGCGTCGCTGATGCCCACCCCGACGCCCGCGGTTCCGTCGCCCGCTGTGCCGGCACCGGTCGCCGCACCCGAAGCCCAGCCCACCGTCGACGCCGGAGATTATTATCGCCAATACGGAAACGGCATCTCCGCGATTCCGGCGCCCGTGGCCTTCTGAGCCCGTGGCCTTCTGAGCCCGTGGCCTTCTGGTCGCTCGTCTCAAATCCCGGATTCCAGAACCTCGTCTTTGCCCGATTGGCAAAGGCGAGGTTTTTTGGTGAATCGCTCGTCATTCGCAGCGACCTTCACCAGCAGGTGGTTTCTCGGCGTTGCCCACACTCTCTCTGGCGAGAGTGGCGACGGCCAACGTGAATGCCCTCCGTGCCGACCCGTTCGGCTACACTCATCGCGTCAATTCACAACCACAAACAAGGAATCAGCATGTCGCGAGCGTTATTGGTGATCGATGTCCAGCGGGAATACTTCGACGGAGCGCTCCCGGTCACACATCCGGCCGGCCACCTGGAGTGCATCCTGGACGTGATGGACCGCGCGGCCGAAGCCAAGGTGCCCACGGTGGTCATTCGCCACCATCAAGCCGATCCCGAGTCACCGATCTTTCGCAAGGATTCCGAGATGTGGCAGCTACACGACGAAGTCAACGCGCGTCCACGCGATGTGTTGATCGACAAGCAGTTGCCGGGATCGTTTACCGGGACGAATTTGGATCAATGGTTGAAGGAAAACGGAATCGATACCGTCAGCATCGCCGGTTACATGACCCACATGTGTTGCGACACGACCGCCCGCCAAGCCTTTCACCGCGGTTACAAGGTCGAGTTTTTGCGTGACGCAACGGGGACGTTGACCGTCGAAAATGAAGCCGGCAAGGCGACCGCCGAAGAGCTGCAGCAATCGATCCTGGTCGCCCAACAGATGTTCATCAGCGAAGTGATCAGCAGCGACGTTTGGAAGCAACGCGTGGAGTGAACCGGCCGGCTGGCAGATCGCATCGGCAATTGAAATCAGCCTCACTGGCCGAGGTCATGCGGTTTCTAAGTTTTTGATTCCAAGGGGGGGCAAATTTCTCTGCCCGCTCTGAACCACAGGCAGGTCGATTGCCCACGGATAGCAGCGAGGGGGTTCGGTGGGAATTCGCATCCGCGCTCGGGGGGCAGCCGGCACCAATCCTACCCGCCATCATTCTGCCCCGAATCATTCTGCCTCGGGCAGTCTTTCGGGGCATTTTTCGTTTTCCAGTCCCCTCGACGACCTCGAAATCCGGTCACAACCCGGCTTTTCGGCCAGTTTTGGCCCTGCCCTTGCTGGTCCGTGCTCGCAAAATTATCCTACCGGGCTCAAATTTCAGGACTTTCTTCCTCCAAACACGGTCAAAACCGGTCAGATGCCCAGCCCCACTCAGCGACACGTTCTCTCCGCTCTGGTCCAGAACGTTCCCGGGGTACTCGCCCACATTTCTGGGATGCTTGCCTCGCGTGGCTTCAACATCGACTCGCTCGCAGTCGGTGAAACCGAAAACAAGACGCTCTCTCGCATGACTTTCGTCGTCGTCGGTGACGACCGAGTCCTGGAGCAGGTACGCAAGCAGCTGGAGAAGATTGTCACGGTCGTACGCGTCATCGACGTCAGCAGCCGAGACTTCGTCGAACGCGACTTGTTGCTGTTGAAGGTCCAAGCACCTTCGGGGCCCAAGCGGGCGGAGATTCGTGAGTTGGTCGATATCTTCCGCGGCCGCATCGTCGATGTCGGTCCGGACGAATTGATGATCGAAATCAGCGGTCGCGAAAACAAGGTCCAGGCGTTCATCGAACGCGTTCGGCCCTACGGCATCACCGAACTGGTCCGCACCGGTCGGGTCGCAATGGTCCGCAGCGATTCGGACGTTTCGATCGCAGACGAAACGACCCAGGCGAGCGCCTAGCGACCGCCGACACGCCGACCGCCTGATTCGCCCGCCACGACCGCTTTGTCGCCGCGGGCCGACAAAACGGCGGAACGAAAAACACACCGTCTCGCCGCCGCGGCGAGAAACAGGGCCAGCGACATCTCCCCCCCGGAATCTCCCTGGACCGTCTCCCTAGAAATCACCCTTCCAAACACGATCGAGACCATTCTCTCATGGCAGCCACAATCTACTACGACAACGACGCCGATCTTTCGCACCTCAAAGGCAAAACGGTGGCGATCCTCGGCTACGGATCCCAAGGCCACGCCCAAGCACAAAACCTGCGCGACAGCGGCATCAACGTGATCATCGGACAACGCCCCGGTTCGGCCAACTATGACCTGGCCGTCTCCCACGGCTTTGAACCCAAGTCGATCGCCGATGCGACCAAAGAAGCCGATGTGATCAACATCCTGCTGCCCGATGAAGTCCAGGCGGACGTCTATCGCGAATCCATCCTGCCCAACCTGTCCAAGGGCAACGTGCTGATGTGTTCGCACGGGTTCAACATCCACTTCGGCCAAATCGCGCCCCCGGAAGGGATCGACACGCTGTTGGTCGCCCCCAAAGGCCCGGGCCACCTGGTTCGCAGCGAGTACGAAAAGGGCGGCGGCGTTCCGGCGTTGATCGCACTCGGCGAAGGTGCCTCGGAAACCACCAAACAGATCGGTTTGGCCTATGCCAAGGGCATCGGCGGGACCCGCGGTGGCGTCATCGAAACCTCGTTCATGGAAGAAACCGAAACCGACCTGTTCGGTGAGCAGGTGGTGCTGTGCGGCGGCGTCAGCGAATTGGTCAAGGCAGGGTTCGAAACGTTGGTCGAAGCCGGCTACCAGCCCGAAATGGCTTACTTCGAGTGCATGCACGAACTGAAGCTGATCGTCGATTTGTTGTACCAGGGCGGTTTGAGCTACATGCGTTACAGCATCAGCAACACCGCCGAGTACGGCGATTACGTCACCGGCCCCCGCATCATCACCGACGAAACCAAGGCCGAAATGAAACGCGTCTTGGAAGAGATCCAGAACGGCACCTTCGCCCGAAACTGGATCCTGGAAAACCGCGGTGGAGCGGCGTTCTTCAAAGCCACCCGCCGTCGCGAACGAGAGCACGGTGTGGAACAGATCGGTCGCGGATTGCGGAAAATGATGTCCTGGATCGACGAAAAAGAAGTCTCCTGACCGAATGGTCCGGGCATCGGTGTAGGTTGTTGGTGTACGACGTCCTTTCTAGGTCGTCGTGCAGAGCCCCACGGGCGACGGCCCGGAAGGGCCATCGTACACCAGAAAAGCGATTGCCCTAAGACTGGATGGTCCCTCAAGGCGAGACACCAACGGTTGCCGTCTCTGTGATTGCTGACAGCCCATGCCATTCACGCCCGGGCTTTTTTCGTGCCGCCGGATTGCTCTCGCCATGGCTTGCGATAATCCGCACAATGGGGATGCACCCTTTCGCCCCCTCGCTTGCCCGGCTTCTTTCGGTACCTCGCACCATGTCAGCATCCACCATCGCGGCAACTCATTTGCCACCGGTTTCAGAGATCACGCAACTGCAAATCGACACCGTGGCCGATTGGCATCAGGGGCCGATCGAAAACGCCTATGACGGGTTCAAGCAACTGGTGTGCAAGCAGCACGAATACAACTATCGGCTCTGGCACCAGGAAGACATCGCCCGCAGCCCGACCGCCGACGACGTCAAGATCGCCGAGGTGAAACGGGCGATCGACAAGCTGAATCAACAACGCAACGACATGATCGAGCAGTTGGACGACGCGATCACCGAGCTATTGGAAAAGTTGCATGTCCGCCCGGCTGCCGAAGCACCGATCAACACCGAAACCGCCGGCAGTGCGATCGATCGGCTGTCGATCATGTCGCTGCGGCTGTACCACTACCGAGAGCAACTCGAACGCGACGACGCCGATGCGGCACACCGCGCGATGGTTGCCCAACGCATCGATCTGTGTGAACAGCAACACGCCGACCTGTCCAATTCGCTGCAGGAATTGCTGGCCGACCTGTTGGCGGGAAAGAAGCGACACAAGACGTATCGCCAGATGAAGATGTACAACGATCCGTCGTTGAACCCCGAAATTTACAAGTCGTAGTGGGGCAATCCGCCGGCGGATCAGACGGTCGAGTGGTCGCCGGACGGTTCGGTTTGGGGGCCGCCGGGCAAGATGACTGCGCCGTCACGGAGTTTTCCCGCCGGCCGAGGCTTACGCTCTTGGGTCCCGTTGAGACGTTGATTCGGTGGAACGACCACGCCACAGCTGACGACAAACTGAATCGCTTCGTCGACCGTCATGTCGATGTCGATCGTGTCGCTGCGGCGGACCGTGACCGTGAACCCGGTCATCGGCATCGGGCTGGTCGGCATCAGCACGCTCATCATTTCTTCACCGGTCGCGTCGCGTAACTGGCGAATGCTGTTGCCGGTGACGAACCCGAGCGACCAGATGCCCTTGCTGGGATACTGGACCGCGACGACGTTGTTGAACTCGATCTCTCGTTCACTGAACGCAAAATCGGTCACCTGCTTCACGCCGCCATACACCTTGTTGACGAAGGGGATCCGCAGGATGGCTGAATCGAACCCGCGAAAGAACCAACGGCCCAGTCGAAACGTGAACAGACGTCCCATGAAATACAGCACGGTCAGAAACACGATCAGAAAGACCGGGACGACGTACTTTCGCTGCATCCAGCTGAGTTGGATGTAGCGGTGCCAGTAGGCGTTGGCCGAAACCAGTGGTTTGGCATCGGCGGTGAACTGATCGGCATTCTCGTGGACGGTGTCGACGATCTCTTTGGGCAGATAGCGGCGGCCCGTCGGATCCGGCACATACTTGCTGTAACCGAACAGCGTGTACGTGCTGAAGCCCCCGTCAGCCTCCGGCACCGCCCCGTCGGGAATCTCGGTCAGGGTGCCGTCAAAGTATTCCGCTCCCAGGACCAGCCCCTCCTGGACGACCCATTCGGTCGGCCGCAGGACATAGGTCTCGATCGTTTTCCAGGCCCAGATCAGCACCAGGATCGTCAGCAACGGCGGCAGCACGACGCCCAACCCGCGAACCAAAATGTTTCGCACGCTGACCGATCGTGAGGCGTGGTCGATGTCGTCGTGGTCGTTCACAGCGAGTGCGTTTGAATCTGGTGCGGTTGAATCAGGCAAATCGAAATCAATGCGTTGGTGGTGAGAAGCAACTGTACGCTACGGGGGCAAGTCGTGATCGGTTTTCTCGGCGGCACCGGCCAACCGCCCCCGCGAATAACCCTCAAAGTACGCACATTCGACATCTTCGCAAGAATCATCGCATCGAAAAACCGGACTTCCAGCCCGTCTCGGCTCGGCCAATCGAGTGGATCGGCCAGAAACCCCGCCTACAATCCCTTCTCTGCGATTCGACCAGATGTCAGGATTCTTTCCGACGAAATTGCCGAAAACACGACACTCGGTCGTCACGAGCAAGCGCGTGCAACGACAGCGACGGTCACGCGGCGCGCCCCGGCCTGCTTGAGCACCTTGGCGTTTTCCGCCGCCGTGGCGCCGGTGGTCATCACGTCGTCGATCAACAGGATGTGCCGGCCGGCGATCGACGGGCGGCCGCCGGGCCAAAGCGGGCGGGAGACGCAAAAGGCGCCCTCCACGTTCCGTCTCCGCTCCTTTTCACCCAGCCACGCCTGTTTCTTGGTCTTCCGAGTCGTCGCCAGCAGATTCCGATGCACCAACCGGGGCCAGTCCCGGCGCAGGACCCCTGCAACTGTCCGGGCTAGCACGCGGCTGCCACCGGCGCCACGCTGGATGCGACGCCACAGGTGTGAGGGGACCGCGGTCACCAAGTCCGGGGCGTCCCCTGGCGGGAGTGCGGTTTGCTGGTCGCCGCTGGGAGCGTCATGACGGCTGCTCACCGGGTCGCCAAGCACTGGGCCGCCAAGCACCGGGTCGCCAAGCACTGGGCCGCCAAGCACTGGGCCGCCAAGCACTGGGCCGCTAATCGCAGTGCCGCCAATGACCGCACGGATGCGTTCGGCCAGGCGTCGCCCGAGCGCGTCGGCCAGGGACACCTGGCTGCCGTACTTTGCCGCGACGACCGCGTTTCGCACCAAACCGTCATAGCTCCACAGGGCGATACAACCGTCAAACGCGTACGACTCGCGTCGGCAGCGCTGGCAGCGGCCCAGGTCGGCGGAATCGCCGGCAGACACCGCGGCGGTCGACGGAGTGAATTGACCGGCCCCCGGATACCCACAGCGTCGGCAAGCCGATTCCATCCGTTTCTCGCTCGATTCGAGCTGGACCTGGCATTCGGCGCAGAAGTCTTCGCCGGGGGCGACGCAGGCGTCACACAGCCGACAGGTTGACGGCAGCAACAATTCCAGGGCGTGGCGGCCGATTTGGCCGCCGAGTCGGCCGCCGAGTTGCGTTCCCAGCCGGAGCAGTCGCCACGATCGGGGAGCCGGGGCCGCTTTCGGTGTTGAACTGTCTGCAGTCATGGGCGGTAAATCAGAAAATGATTTTTTTTCGCGCGAACCTTTCTTTTTCAGACCACTCTGTACGATCAACTACCACAGGCGGTGAGAATTCACTGGCTTTTGGAGTCGACGTGCGTTACCGTTAACGCAGGTCCGCAGACCCCGCCATCAAGCGGCATGCTACCGCATCCGCAGCATCACGTCTTTTTCGGGCGAGATGTCGGCAGGTCCGCTCATTCATTTTTTTCGTCTTTGCTCCACGCCGCACCATGAACGGTGCCGGGAGGTTTGAAATGCGTTTTGAACAAATCATCGCAGTTGTCACACGTAGCCTGAACATTGCAGGCGTCCGTGAGATTTCCAGCGCCGATGCATTTGCACACGCATCAGACCTCCAGCTCTGTATGGCGTGTGTATCGCCCGGGAACGGGGTGTATTCGGGACCACAGACCATGCTGATGCAGTATCAGCCCGGTTGTGGCCATCCGAGTCCGCCGACGTCCCACGGTTGGCTGACCACGGTCGCCAATACGGCCGGCGGTAAACGGAAACGTTTACCGCTAACCGTGCGGCTACTCGGACTGGCCAAACGTGGCTCAGCCGCTCTGCAACGCAGAGGCTGAGAGAAGGAAAGCCTGCGAGGCAGGTTTTTCATTCCCACCGCGATTGCCAAGCCGATGGTCCGTGCCGAAACCGGTGTCGCTCACGACACAGGTTTTTTGTCCGGACGCGATCGGTGATGTGTTTGACGGTTTTGTGCCTGAAATCGCCTGATTTCAAGTCTTCCCCGCTGCTCGATCGGCCCGGTCTCCTGGCCCGAGCTGGGACTCAAACACTTCGCACCGATATCGGAAACGAGACGTTCGGCAACCGCGACTGATACATCCAAGCCGACCGTGTGAACGCCCGCCAACTCTGGCGGAAACGCTTCTCACGCTCAGCCTCGCCTAAACCTGACGATCAACCTGGTTTGATCCATCACCGCACGAGCGGGAGCGCCACCAAAACGAGCGCGACCACGCGAACGCGGCGATCAAGCCGACACCCGAAGACGCTGATTTTTCCCCGTGCGGGCTCCACCGCCATCCCGGTCAGCTTTCGGAAGGAACCGAGCGATGAACATCACGACTGAAAACCCAATGGATCTGCGACAGCTGAGCGTTGCCGAGTTGGTCATCCGCGCCCAAGGCGGTGACCGAGACGCGTTCGGCGAACTGTTCGACCGATACCGATCCGCAATCGTCGCCGGGGCGATGAGCCGGGTCCGCAATGCGGACGAGGCCGACGAACTGGCCCAAGACGTTTTCATCCAAGCGATGCAAAAGATCGACCAACTGCGAGTGCCCGAGGCATTCGGTGGTTGGCTGCGACAGATCGTGCACCGTATGGCGATCAATCGCGTGACCCGCAATCGATCGGCCATCGCCTGCGATCCGGAAACCTTGGAAGCGACCTGCGTGACCGACGACGCACCGGACGAAGTTGCCCAGAGCCGTGAGCAAGCCGCTGCGGTTCGATCCAGCATCGATCGTCTGGGCGCGTTGGATCAAGAAACGTTGACCGCGTTCTACTTGAACGGTCAAACCTTGATCGAAATGAGCGATGCGTTCCAGGCACCGATCGGTACGATCAAGCGACGTTTGCACGTCGCGCGAAAGCGATTGGCCAAGGAAATGGACCTGCTGGGCGCAGCCGTGTGAAGTGTTTTGCGGTAGCGGAACTCGCCAAGAATTTCGCACGCGCACTGTGACTTGCCGAAAGCCGTTGGCAGAAGCGCAAGTGCCAGCCCGACGCGTGAGCGAGGGGCAACCCAAGGGCACTTCTTGGTGCCTGCCGCGATGGTTACGGCGTGAAGCCCACTTCGCGATCGGAAAAAGACTCGACGACGCGTGCGGATGAGGGGGCAGCCCCTTGTTCGCACGCGTTTTTGTTCGCACGCGTTTTTGTTCGCTTGCGTTTCGCTATTCCAGTTCGCGCTGATTCAATTCGTCGCGCAACTTGGCCGCCAGCTCGTATTGCTCCTGTTCGACCGCTGCGGTCAGTTTTTCGCGGAGCGTCTGGCCGACTTCATATTCGCTGCGAAGTGTTTCCCGCAATTCGACCAGGCGGACGACCAATTCGTCTTCCTCGAAGTGCTCGTCGGCTTCGTGTTTCTCAAAGAACTGGCGGATCGTTTCCAGCCCGGCGTTGATCGCCATCACCGCCCCCTCGCCGGACTCCTCTTCCTCCAGCGCGCCCAGGGCGGCCGCCTGCGTGCGATGGAACAGAACAAACGGACGGTACTGTTCGTGCGATCGCGACCATTCCTCGTCCGGGCTGACCCGCTCGCTGACATCCATCAGACGCAGCGTATGGTCGGCGTCCATCACCGCGCGGTTGTAATATTGCAGACGCAACCAGCAGATCCGGCGATGATAGAACTGCATGAATTCGCGATCGACCTCCATGCATTGGTCCTCGTCCAGCTCCAGATCGGGGTCTTCCAAGACCGCCTCTTGCAGGTATTCCAAGTAGGTCGGGTGGCCTTCGATCAGCGTGCCATCGGGGCGTCCGGTCGTTTCCAGTTGCAGCACACCCATGTCGACCCGCATCTGGATCACATCGCGTCCGTCATTTCCTTTCACCATTCGGACGTTCAGCGTGTGGGGATTGAATTCCCAGTCCTTCAGGAGGTCGTCTAGGTGCATCGTTCGTTTCATCGTTCTCTTCTAAATCGGCAAGCCACGCTCGGATTCCTCAGCCTCGCCCGCCCTGCATCTGGAGTATAGCATCGGACCTGTCACGGTCGAATGACCAGCCGTGTCAGACCCGGCGCTGATAACTCTACCAGCGTCAGGAAGACACGCCGACCAGGGCATTTGTCTCAATTCGCGACAAGCATTCCAGGATGAGTTATCAACGCACGTCGGGCGGTTGCCAGCAAAGCTGCTTTCACCCGTCGGCGGAGCGGAAAAGTTCAACTTTTTCGGCGGATTTCCTCAAGTTCGCCGACGTTTGGGAATGGTTTGCGTGTTCAGGACTTGCGATTGGCACGCGGTTTGTACTTTCGACCGACGCGAAGAACGTTTTTAGACTCCCCAAGATCAAGGAAGGAAGCTCATGTTGGTTCTCAGTCGCAAAGCCGGTGAAAAGTTGATGGTCGGCGATGATATCATTTTGACCGTCAATCGGATCTCGGGAAACCGAGTCGCCATCGGCATCGAAGCGCCGCGAAACGTCCGAATCGTACGAGGCGAATTGCAGAAAAGTCAGGTCGCTCCTTCGGGAAACGCACCCAACACCGCGCCGATGGGCGAAGCAACCATTGCCGTTGCTAGCAAGGCAGAGGCGTGATCGGCGGTCTGTCGGTTTTCCCCGGTAGCGGAACTCGCCAAGAGTTTCGGGCGGTAGCTGGTACACAGGTAGCGGAACTCGCCAAGAGTTTCGGTCCTCGGTGGATCACGACGACCGTCTCGGTAACTTTCGTGCTGGCCCCCGATGGAGACGCTGGGCGTGAGCCATCGTTTGCCCGCTGTAGATCAGCGCGACGGGTGCACACCGAGCTTGCTGATCGTGATTCGGCCGTCAAAACAATGTTGAACGTCGCGACCGGGTTCGCGAGGTCGACCGTGGAAATCCAATTCAAACCGAACACGTCCCCCCGGTTCGATCCTTCCCGTTCGGTCGATCGGGCAACGGTCGACGTCGCATTCGGTTCGCTCGGGGATCTCTGCTAAATCTGGCGAGACGGCTGGCAAATTGACATTCCACAGGGGCGGTGCGCGATGGTCATCGCATGGTTCGGCTGCCGCGCGCAGAAACTCGCCGATCGTTTGCTCCAACCAGATCGGTGTGTGGTCCCAGGTGCGTGGCACGTCGGGGCGCCGATAGTGGGACGCCGCCATCGCCGGGATCCCCAGCAGACACGCCTCGCGTGCGGCCGCGAAGGTGCCGCTGATCATCAGGTTCACGCCCAGGTTTGCACCGGCGTTGATCCCCGAAAACACGATGTCCGGTTGGAAGTCCATCGCATAGTGGGCGACACGGATGCAGTCGACCGGCGTCCCGTCCACGCTGTACCAATTTTCGCGGACGGATTTGATGGTCAGCGGGTGAGAGGTGACGATGCTGTGCCCGCATTCGCTGCGGCACCGATCCGGCGCGACGGCAATGATTTCGACGTCTTCGTGTGGCCGGTGCATCTGGAGCGCGTGGCGGACACTTTCGTGTAGGGCGTGAATCCCCGGTGCGTCGATGCCGTCATCGTTGGTTAGCAGGATTCTCAGCATTTGGCTGCAATGATGGCGTCGAGCTCTTGTCGCAGCCGTGGCAAGATTTCGTCGTATCCGAACGCGCCCAATGCTTCGGTGCCGCGTTTCAAATTCACTTTCGCCGGGCCGCACCACAGCCCCAGGTCGGCGTCATCGGTTTCGCCCGGGCCATTCACGCGGCACCCCATCACGGCGATGGTGATGTCGTGGTCTTTCGCGTATTCGGTCATTTCTTTGACGCTTTGGGCCAGATCGATGAACGCTTCGTTTTCCACCCGCGAACAACTCGGGCAACTGATGATGTTCAGCGATTGTTCATTCAGTTTGACAACGGTGCGGACGCGACCGGCATAGATGTCGTCGACGATGTCGCGCCCCGCCGCGATCTCTTCGGGTTTGCGATCATTGGGCAGCGTCAGTGAGACGCGAACGGTGTCGCCGATGCCGTGTCCGATCAGCTGTTCGAAAGCGATCCGCGTTTTGATGATCCCCTCGGGCGGCATCCCGGCTTCGGTGACGCCCAGGTGCAGCGGGACCTCGCTGCGTCGCTCGGCAAAGCGTCGGTTGCCCTCGATGACCTTTTGCGGATCGCTGTCTTTGAGTGAAACGACGTAGCGGTGGAATCCCAGCGAATCAACGAACTCACAGTGTTCCAGGGCGCTTTCGAGCATCGGCGTAATCGAATCGGCCGGATCGTATTTGGCTTTCTTGTCTGGGTCGACGCTGCCGCAATTAACGCCGATCCGGATGGCGCAGTCGTGTTCCAGGGCTTGCCGGATGATGAAGCGGACCTTTTCTTGCCAGGGTTTGTCGCGTTGGTGGTGATAGAGGTGTCCGGGGTTGTAGCGGATCTTGTCGACAAACGGGGCGACTTTTTCGGCCAACCGAAAGTTCTCTTGCAGGTCGACGGCCAGGTTGGCGGTGGTCTGTTTTCGGATTTCCGCCAATGCGGCGGCGTCTTTCTCGCTGTCGACGGCGATCCGCACCACGCCCGCCCCGGCTTGCCGATAGGCTTCTGCCTGGGCCACGGTGGCGTCGATGTCTTGGGTCTTGGTCGCCGTCATGCTTTGCACGGCAATCGGGTTGCCGTCGCCGACGACGATGTCGCCGATCGCGACCGGGCGAGTTTGATTTCGCTGGATAGCCATAGGAAGTGTGTCAGGGGAAAGGGGCGGCGTAAGCGTCCGGCGGGCGTCCCGTTTCATTGTCCGCACGCGGGGGACCAACGCCACCGGGGCAGTGTTGCCCCTTCGGCAATCGGAGTTTGGAAAGGCGGCTCAATTGTACGCCCAGGGGTACCGAGACGGGACCCGGCGTTCCGCGGCCACACGGCAGCCCCCTCGGAGGAACGGGGCCCCGGATCCACCTCGCCTCACTCCGGTCACCCCACGTGCTGCAATTGGTGCCACCCATCAAAGACACCATCAAAGCCACCGATCGGAAAGACCGATTTCGGGGGTGCCCGCGAAGCGGTCACGGGGGAACAGTTGGGACAACGGTTCTACAATGCACCATTGGCAGTGAGGTGCGATCGGTAGAGTGTTTCGTAGCGATCGATCATTTGGCGGTTGGTGTAGTTTTGCTCGAGGTGTTGTTGGTTGGCTCGGGCGATCGATTGGCGGAGGTCTTTCGAGCAAAAGAATGCATCGGCGAGCTGCGCCATGGCTGGTCCGTCACCGGGAAGAAAACCCTGACGCTTGCATCGCTCGCCCGATTCGTCGCCCAGTAGTTCGGCGCTGCCTTCGACGCGGCTGCACACGGTCACGCATCCGGCGGCCATCGCCTCCATGACGACGTTGGGCATGCCCTCATAGTGGCTCGGGAGCATCAGCAGTGTTGCCGCTTTCAGAAACGGCGCGACGTCGTTTTGCCACGGCAGGATTTGGACTCGGTCAGGCCCCATTGCATCGGCCCATTGCGCCAGGGGGTCTCGCAGCGGGCCGTCCCCGATCATCAGCAGTCGCCGGCCGGGGTGAGCGGCGAACAGGGAGTCGAATTGCTGTTGGATCAATTCGATCCCTTTCTGGGGATGAAGCCGGCCGACAAAGATCGCAACCTGGCTGTCGTTGGGCCATCCGATCTGCGACCAATCGGCTAGAGCCGCGTCTCGGTATGTCGCGATGTCGACTCCGTTGGGGATGACCGAACTGGTTTGAGGGTTGGCCGACAGCAGCTTGATCGCAAACGATCGGACTTGTCGGCTGACGCAAACGACGTGACTCATTCGCCGCACCGCTCGAGACTCCACTGCCAATCGGATGCGTTTGGATTCGGCGACGCGAAGCCCGCCGATGACGTGCGGGACACCGACGCGTTTGGCCGCGAACGTTCCCAAACAGTTGGCGTGAAAGAGAAACGTTTGGCACAGCTCGGGTGGTGAAGCACTGATTCGGCGTATCAGCCACCGTCTGGCCGCTAGCATTTGACTCCAGTGATCAAAGCCGCCGAATTCGAGTTCGACTTTCTCGGCAGCCAGTCGATCGACCAGGCGATGGCGTTCTTGGCAGGGTTCCGAGCCGATCGAGAGGACTCGCACCTGGTGCCCGCGTCGATGCATCCCGAGGGCCAATTCGGTCAACGCTTTCTCGGCGCCGCCGACGTTCAGCTCGGTGATCAAAAAATCAATTTTCATGCGGTGCACTACGCTTTGAAATCGGGCTTGGTTTTTCCGTCAGATTGGTTGTAAGTTCCCTCTAATCGTCTCAACCGCCCTGCCAAGCGGATGTTGATTGGCGGGAACGTCAATTCAAACCGATGTGGGGCGGTGCAATAGGCGAGGTTGTTCAGTGTGCATCACCATTCGATTCCGCTCGCCGACACTGCGGCGGGCATTTTCCATAGGTTGAGAGATGATCACTCCATCTACCTGGTCGGTTCTGCCAAGCTTGACGATCGAGTCCGTTCATGGGCTGAAAGAAACATTGGTCGTCGGGCCCGCTGGCATCTGGCAATCGCCGACGTCTCGGGACGCGTCGCAGGGCCAATCGCGCTCGGCGGGCGAATCCATCGGCGAACGTCCTGCGGCGGAACGATCCGACCATCCGGACGGCCCCGCCCGAAAAAGCTGAGTCGGGTATGCGATTCGCGTCTGGATCGTGCTTGAAGTCATCAAGACATTGAAGGCACGCTCCGCCTCTGGTTGCACGTCCGTGTGTGGCTGGAGCCACAGTCGCGGTGCGTTCCAGGGCGGAGCCTTGGAATGGGCCAGCGAGACACCCTCGTCTCCCATCGCTCGCCCCTCCCTTCCCGGGAGGGTTTTGTCTTGGCTTGGTGGCTCTGCCCCATGCTTTGCTCGGCCCTCCAGGGTGGTTGGGGCAAGACGACAATCCGTCGTCCGGTCGCCGCGATGCTGCTGCAGCGAGGAGCCCGTGGTTTGTAACGAGGACGTAATAAATGCGTCGAAATGTCCCCGCGGCCGCACGGCGAAATCTCGCTTAAACCCTTGTCCTGTCATGCCTTGGGGTTCTCCGAGGGACAGCGGGCCGATTTGACGGCGGAGCGAAATTTGCAATGCTTTCGGCTACAGACTAGCCGAAAACATCGGGTGGGGCGGCGCGCTGCAGACGATACAGGTGTCGCTATACTAGCCGACCAATCTTCCCACCTGGCGTTTGTCGTCCGAGAGCAACCGTTGATGAGCACTGTCACGCCGCACCCGCAAGATTCCAAAGACAAGTCCGATTCGGAGCCCAAGCGGTCGCGAGTCCCCCACGCGGCGAAGCTGTATCACAATCTTGTGCCCGCCTACCAAGCCTTCTGGCCTGCCGTGGCCGGAAAGAACATCCGCGCGGAAGTCGGCGCGATGCAGTTGCCCGAAGGTGCCAGGGTTTTGGAGGTCGGTGTCGGCACGGGGCTGTCGCTGGCGAGCTATCCCCGTCACATCCAATTGACCGGCATCGACCTGTCGGAATCGATGCTGGCCGAAGCGCAAACGCTGATCAACCGGAAGGGGTGGGATCACATTTCGGTTCAGCCGATGAATGCCGAGGAGCTGGAGTTTGCCGACGATCAGTTTGACGTCGTGACGTCGTTTCACACCGTCAGCGTGGTTTCCAACCCGGCCAAGATGATGCGCGAACTGGTTCGCGTCTGCCGACCGGGCGGGAAGATCTTGATCATCAACCACTTTCGCAGCGACAATCCCCTCATCGCCCGCGTGGTGGACTCGGCGGGCAACGTGACCAAGCGACTCGGTTGGCGGACCGACTTGGAACTCGAGGAAGTGTTGCGTGAGTTGCCGATTCGCATCGACCAACGCTACAAGCCCAATCCGTTTTCATTCTTCACGATCATGAAGGCGACTGCCAAACCGGATCAGGTTTAGCGCGAGGGTGACGCCGAACGTCTTGGCTTTGCTGAGTTACTCGGCGCAATGGCATCCAAGTCGTCATGCACGACGTGGGCTACAGCTTCGGTTTCAGGTGGGCGGCGTAGACCTTGGCGATGTCGCCCATGTAGTTTCGTGGTGCGTCTTTGGCGGCGATGTCCAGGTGCTTCTTCGCGGTCGCTTCGTCTGCCAACGCATCGGCATACAGCCCCAAGTAAAAGTGGCCGTAGAAGTTGGCCGACCGGGACGCAGCCGAACCGGAGGTGAATGAGTTCATGCGTTCTTTGACCGGTTCGACGTCACCCGAGTGAAACATCTGCAGGACCTCTTCCATCGGGGCGCGTGAATCGTTGGGGGCCGGCAGCAGCAGCTGTTTTGCTTTCTCCGGTGATTCGGCTTTGGCAACGCAGAGGAAATGCCAGGCCGCATTCTCGACATCGTTGGGGTTCACTTCGCGATGGATTTCGAACAACTTGGCACCGTCTTTAAATCTTCCGGCAAAGTAATACGCGATCCCGAGTTGCCACAAATAGGGTCGGTCGTTGGGGCGTTGGGTCAGATAACGCTCGAACAACTCGATCGCGCGTTTCGATTCGCCGCAGCGAAGCAGCGTGTCCGCGGCGACGCGTTGAAACTCGTCGGTTGCCGGTGACTTGGCGATCTTATCGGCGGCCTTCGCTGCCGATTTGTAATCCAGTTGGTCGAGCGCCCGACGTGCCTCGATCGCCCACCGTTGGTTGTCCGCGATCGATTGGGCCGCGCAGGCGGTGGCGAGGACGAGGGACAGGCAGACCAGGACGAGCGATCGAAGGGGATTGAGCATCTGATTGGCCGGAAGGAACGGGAGCTTACTTGGCGACGACTTCCAGCAGTTCGATGGCGGGTTCGCCGTCGCAATAGATCAGTGCGGTTCGCCCGTAAACGGTGTCTCCCGGTTCGGCGTGCAGCAGGCTTGCCAGGGCCGGTCCGGCCTGGATTTCCCACAGCTCACAGAGTTGGACTTCGCGCAGCACGTTGTGTTCGATCAAGACACGGCCAAGCGGTGTCTGTTGCGATTCGATCCGTTTCCAGACTTCGGGTGCGAGGGCGGAGACGTTCAGTCGGACGATTCCGTACTGCACGACCTTGCCGCTGGTCTGGGTCTTCAGGGTGATCTCGCGGACGTACCAATCGCCGTGGTCATCGGCATGGCGGTGATTTCGATGAACGACGACGTCGACCTTTTCACCATGATGTGACTCGACGGTCACGGTCATGTGCGAATGATGATTGAGCAGTTCGTCATAGGGCGAGGGCATCCGAAGCGTCGAACTGCATTGTCCCCACTGGGCAAACCCCGTTTCGGGGTCGTAGAACTCTGCCAACAGCGTTTCGATTTTTACGTCGGCGTCGTCTTTGGAAAGCCCAGCAACCATGAATCCGCTCGGGGGACGTTAGAAGAATGAAGTGATGGATCGTGAGTCGACCGAATCACACCGTGGCAGCGGCAACACCCAGCGAGACGACCTTGGGGGAGTGGATCTCGGGGCGTTCGAGCACGGTGTCGACCAGGAAGTACAGCAATCGTCGCAGCGCGTCGGGTTCCAGTTTGTCGGCGACCTGTTCGGCGCGTTGTTGATGTTTGTCGACGAGCCGGAATGCGGTGTCAAAGACGCCGGCTTTCTCGTACAGCCGCCGGACGGCGCTCAATCGTTCGCTGTCGCTGAGCATGCAATCGGCATCGGCCAGCCCCAGCAGTTCGTGTCGGTCGTGTTCGTTGAGCGACTCCAGCGCCAGCGCCCACAGCAACGTCGGTCTGCCGCCAAAGATGTCGCCGCCGGCGGAGAGCTTGTTGTCGTCATCGCCGGCGAAATCACCCAGGTCGTTGAGGATCTGGAAGGCGACGCCCAGGTTACGACTGAAGGCGCGGATTGCCTCGCGGTACTCGTTTGCCTTTCCATCGGCGTCGTCGCCACAGCCCAGCCGGACACCGCTATACAGAGCGGCCTCGAATGCCGGGGAAGTCTTGAGCGCATAAATCTTTAACGCATCCAGCGGCGTCAACCGACGGTCCGTGCCGTCGCGCCACAACAATTCGGCGCCCTGGCCTTCCCCGAGTCGCATGTGGGCGGCGGCCAGGCAATCCATGACATCGATTTGGGCGGCCGCACCGGTATCGGCCATCGCACTGCGGTCGCTGATCAGGCGGTAGCCCATGCCGACCAGGAAGTCGCCGACGTTGATGGCCGTCGGGACGCCGAACACTTTGTGCAGCGAGGGTTGGCCATAGCGAAAGGAATCGTCGTCTTCGATGTCGTCGTGGACCAGACTGGCTTTGTGAAAGGTCTCGATGCTCAGGGCGGCCCTGCGGACCGATTGGGGCAGTTCCGCGATCGCGCGGGCCGCGTTGCTGCCGGTGCAATCGCCGCCGGTCATCGCGTCGTAGGCTGCCAGCGTGATGAACGGTCGCGAGTGTTTGCCGCCGCGGGCGAGAAAGTCGTACGCGATGTGTTCGGTGGCTTCGACCGCATCCATCGCGGCGACAGTCTGGGCGGTCAACTCGCCGGTGCCGAACGCCGATTTGCCACGCAGGCGCGGCGCGTTCGCTTCGAGCGTCTCGGGCAGGAATAAATCGCCTGCCGCGCGCATCAGGTGAACGTAGCTGCGGGTCTCCTGCTGGGCCGGCTGGTAGGGCGTGCGGATCATTTGGTCGACCCACGCTTCGTCGACTTTGGTGTTTCGACAATCGCTACTGAGCAGCGGGACCGCCATGCAGGGAATCCCCGCCAGTAGGACTTTGTCGATCGCCTTTTCCAAGACGTTCAAGCAAGCCACGCCGATCACCGCATCGACGTACCCGCCGACGATGATCTTCATCACCACGGGTGAACCTTCGGCGACCAACACGCGGTAGCCCATTTCTTCGGCCAGCCCGCGGAAGTCGGCGATGCTGCATGCCCCGCATTCTTTGCAGTTCATCCCGAACTCGTCGTATTCCGCCGGGCATCCCTCGGCGTGCTTCAGGCAGTGTGGCAACAGGAACAAACGCCGCTCCGGGGGAACCCCTTCCAGGGCGTGGCGCCAGAACGAGGTGCTGATCATCACCATCACCCAGCCGACCAGCGATTCGGGCAAGTCGGCTTCTTCCAGCGTCCGCCGAGCGACTTGCTCCAATTCGTCCTTGGTCATCGGGACGCTGCGGTCCAAGCGATCGGCGACCTGCTCACAGCGGGCGCGAAGACTTTCGCGCAGCTCCAGAGTTTCAGGAACCTCTTTCAGGTGACTCGTCTTGCGACGTCGGCTGCGCGATCCCGCGGCGGCGTCTGAGGACGCGGAATCCGACGACGATGGGGGGACGGTTTGGCTGGCAGTGGCATCGCTGGGGCTGTATCCGGTCGACAAACCGATTACCTCGGGGCGAGAAATGGTGCGGGAATCTAAGGTGGGTTCACTGTAGCCTGGGACCGGAGGACCGATCGTCATCGAGGCCAATTCGGGTCGTGTTTCTCGGCCAGCACGCGGAGAACTTTTCCCAGCGCGGCGGCGGTGAAGATCAGCGGATACAAGCGTTCATGGTACCAGAGCTTGGCAAAATAGAATCCGATCGGCCACGCCACTTGATGTCGCCGATCCTCGACACTGTGCATCAAGAATTCGACCCCGCGTAGTATAGCCGCCACCAAGGCATCGTTCACAGCGGCGGCACTGTCTGCGGAAGAACATTCTGGTCGTTGCTTTGTGAACCCGCCTGCGAGGCGATCGGATCGCAAATTTCCGTTCTCGTTTTCAGATTGCGGACCGACGTTAGGGGGGGCATCGCGGCGGCGCAGGATCACCGTCGCGAGCGCTTCGACGGCGAGCCCCGTTTCCTCCACGCTACTTTCCAAGCCCTCGGGGATTTGCGGGGCGATCGACGCGAATTCGGGGTCGGATTCGACCAGGGAGCGGATTTTTTCGGCGACCGATGCTCCTCCGCCCCAACCGCCGTCGGCGTTCTGGTTCTGCACCAGATAATCGCATGCCGCCGCTTCTTGGCGGGGGGCAGTCCCGCCCGCGATCAGAACTTTTGCCGTTCCGTAGATCGGGTTGGATTCGTCGTCGCGGTCTTGGTTGCCGAACCAAAGCGGCATCCATGCCCCATCGGGTTGTTGCTGCCGTGACAAATATCGCAACGCTCTGCGATTGGCGCGGTCAAGCTCCACCACGCTCAATCCCCTTTCACGCGATCGGTCGGGCGATTGCATCAGCCGCTGGGCGCGAGCCCACGGGCTCGGGCGTGACGGATCTAGGGCGTGGCCCGTACGCTTGCGCGAAACGGCTCGTTCGTCCTGGGACCGGAGAAATTCATCCGGCTGCGACGGTAGCGGTCCATTCGCGATGGCCCGAAGCGCCCGCAGCGCGTGGGCGGTCAGGTCGGTGCTGCTGCGATCAAAGGGCAGCTTTCCCCAGCCGCGGCAGAACGTCGGCCAGCCGCCGTTTCGGTTTTGCAGCCGGATCAGCCAGCGGCCGCCGCGAATCATCGCGTCGTGCATTTGAGTCTGTCGAATTGCGTCGGCGTGTGGACGCATCAGTCCGAGGGCCAGGATGGCGGCCGGTGTGTCGTCGCTGTCCGGGACCGCCCCGCTTAAATCGGTCCAGCCCCAGCCGCCCGGCTCGGCACCGGTAAACGGATGTCGCGTCAGGTGCTGGCAACCCAGGTGCCAGTCGGCCAGTTGTTCGCTGTACCAATCGCCGGCGTCCGCCGGATCACAGACCAACGCGTGAATGGATAACGACGTCGCCCACGTGGCCAAATTGGTATCGATCGGCCAGCGTCCGCCGTCGAGCATCGATTGGGTTAGAAACCGCAAACCGTTTCGCACGACCGGCAGATCGCATCGCCCGGTCGCCGCCAGACTCATCACCACGAACGCGGTCAACGGGGTCGCTTCGAGATAGCCGCCGCTGGCCGGTTGCATCCTTTCCAGCACCGCGAGGGTTCGATTGACGCAGAGCGAGCGGATCAGCCGGAGCGGGGCGATCGCGCGGCGACCGAGGAAATGCCGTGCTTGGCCGATCGCCACCAGCGCGGGGATCGCATAGCTGACCACCGGCATCTGCAAAAAGCGATACATCGATTGCGGAAAGACGGCCGCTTCGAATGGCAGGGCGGCGACCTGGTCCCAGGAGATCAGGCCGGCGATGGCCATGTTGTTCATGATCGGCACGACGAACGTTTTGTCGGTCCCGTATCGCTTGCGCAGCCCGTCTAGCCGGCCGGCCCGGTCCAGGTACTGATTCAGTTGCTGCACGGCGGTCGGAGCGAGCGGTGGTTCGCCGATCCTTTCCGCCAGCGTCGACGCCGATAAAACGAGGTAACTGGTGGCGATGTTGGAATGGCTGCGGTCGGTGTCGCCGAATCCGCCGTCGTGATTCTGTTGGGTTCCCAGGTAGCTCAGCCCCTGGCGGACCATTGCTCGCAGCGATTCAGGCTCGGCCGGATCACCATTGAGCAGAACCGCCGAAAAGGCGCTGACGGCCGTGGCGGTGCTGAGCGCGCTGGCGGCCAGTTGGCCGCTCCAGTGTCCGGCATCATTTCGGGCGGCCAGCAATTCGCCGCGAACGCGGTCCAGCGTTTGCCGACATTTTTGTCGAACGGCGTCGATGCCGGCCGGGGAAGGAGACAGCGTGGTCAAAACGGAGTACAGCGATTTCGAGTCGGCGGGCTCAGAAGCGATCTTTGGGGCGATCGGCGTCAGGGGACAGGCGACGATACCTGTCCGCTGCGGCAACGCAGTATATATCGGAATGACCACATCCCGGACGTGGCCCGCCATGCGGCCGGCGACGACGCGACCGGCGACCATTGATAGGCGATTTCGTAACTGGTACCCTTCGGCGTTCGCGGACAGGTGATTTCTAGACACCTGAATCCTAACCGACCAGTCTGACCCCACCGGCAGCCAGCACAGTGATCGCCCCCAATCTCGCCTCTGAATTGCCCGACGACCAGCGCATCGTCATCACCGGAATCGGATTGACCGCCCCCAACGGAAACGATTGGGACGCGTTTCGCGAAGCCCTGTTGGAAAAACGCAGCGGTGTGAAACCCTATGAAATCCGCTACTTCGGCAAGACCTTGGCGGGCATCTGTGACTTCGACACCCGCAGGTACCAGACCAAAAAAGATCTCCGCCGCGGGACACGTGCCGGCAGCGTCGGCGTTTACGCCGCCAACGAGGCGATCAAACATGCGGGGATCGACTGGGAAAACACGGACAAGTCACGCGTCGGGATCTACGTCGGTGTGACCGAACACGGCAATGTCGAAACCGAGAACGAGATCTACGTGATCAAGGGGTTCGATTACGACACCAGCTGTTGGTCGCACCACCACAATCCCCGCACGGTGGCGAACAACCCCGCCGGCGAAATCGCGTTGAACTTGAAAGTCACCGGGCCGCACTACACCATCGGGGCTGCCTGTGCCGCCGGGAACGCCGGAATCATCCAGGGGGCACAAATGCTGCGGCTGGGCGAATGTGACTTGGCCATCGCCGGGGGGACCAGCGAGAGCATCCACACCTTCGGCATTTTCGCCAGTTTCAACAGCCAGAACGCCTTGGCCAGCCACGAGGATCCCGCCAAGGCGTCGCGTCCGTTTGACGTCGATCGCAGCGGGATCGTGGTCGCCGAGGGCGGCTGTCTGTACACGCTGGAGCGACTGAGCGATGCGAAAAAACGCGGCGCGGAGATCTACGGCGAACTGGTCGGGTACGCGATGAACACCGACGCGACCGATTTCGTCTTGCCCAATCCCCAGCGTCAGGCCGAGTGCGTGCAGATGGCGCTCAAGCGGGCCGGGCTGCAACCCGACCAGATCGACATCGTCAGCACGCACGCGACCGGAACGTCCAGCGGAGACGCCCAGGAATGTTCCGCCCTGCGGACCGTTTTCGAAGGCTGTGACAACGTGCGGATCAACAACACCAAAAGCTACATCGGGCACGCGATGGGAGCGGCCGGCGCGTTGGAACTGGCCGGCAACCTGTCGTCATTCCGCGACTCGGTCGTCCACCCGACGATCAACGTCGACACGCTAGATGAAGACTGCCGTTTGCCAGGGCTGGTGCTCAACGAAGCCCAGGAGCACCGTAAGGTCGATTACGTCCTGAACAATTCCTTCGGCATGCTGGGGATCAATTCCGTCGTGATCATCGGCCGGGTGTAATTCGGCGGCGTTTCGCTTTCAGGCACCAAGAGGGCAGCGCAGAATCGCTCGATATCAGCCGCAGGGCGCCGACCTAATGCCCCTATTCTATGAGCCGACGGCGCTAGCCGCGGGCCTTAGGTTGCCCTTCGAGACCCGTAAGGCCCGAGGCTAGCGCCTACGGCTCAGTTTGTGATCGGAAGGATTCATTCGGTGGATTGCGGGCCGGATCGACTGCCCCGTGTTCAGCTCGCCGGCTGCGACCAGGAATCGGAATTTCGTCGCTCTCGGGCACTTCGAAATTTGATGCCCAGGCGGTAAGATGGGCGGCCCGGCAATTCCTGCTTCCGCACCGTTTTCAATCCGCCCGTTTTCAACCCCATCCCGAATAGCAATGACGCCTGCCGAAATCCGCGACGAAATCCTGGACATTCTCGAAGACATTTCGCCGGACGAAGACCTGGACGATCTGAAAGACGATGTTGCGTTCCGTGAGCAGTTGGAGCTCGACAGCATGGACTTTCTGGACATCGTGATGGAGCTGCGGAAGCGGCACCGCGTCCAGATTCCCGAAGAGGAGTATGGGGAGCTGGCCAGCATGGCGTCCACGGTGGCGTATCTGGAACCCAAGATGCGTGACATCGTCAAAACCTGATCCCGCGGCTTTGGCCGTCAAAGCGTTGGAAATTTCGTGACCGAGCCGTCCGCAGCCGACCATTACGACACGATCATCATCGGCGCCGGGATGAGTGGCTTGGCCGCCGGGATCCGCCTGGCCCACTACGACCAACGTGTCTGTATTCTTGAACGCCACTACACGATCGGCGGCCTGAATTCCTTTTACCGCATGGGGGGCCGAGACTATGACGTCGGCCTCCACGCGATGACCAATTATGCCAAGCGTGGGACAAAGAAGGGGCCGCTGGCAAAGCTGATCCGGCAGCTGCGTTTCCGCTGGGATGATTTCAAGCTTGCCGAGCAGATCGGGTCGTCGATCCGGTTTCCCGGTGTCTCGCTGGATTTCAGCAACGACATCGGACTGCTGGAAAACGAGATCGCCGAGCGATTCCCCGGCCAGGTCGACGGATTCCGCTCGCTGTGTGACTCGCTGTTGGACTATTCCGACATGGACGGGGCCGACGAGCGATTCATGCGGTCGGCGCGGGAGGTAATGGCAGAGCACCTGAGCGAGCCGCTGTTGATCGAAATGCTGCTCTGCCCGCTGATGTGGTATGGCAACGCCCGTGAAAACGACATGGACTTCGGCCAGTTCTGCATCATGTTTCGGGCCTGTTATCTGGAAGGGTTCGGCCGTCCGTTTAAAGGCGTGCGGGTGATCCTGAAGAACCTGGTCCGCAAGTTTCGTGGGCTGGGCGGTGAGTTAAAACTGCGGAGCGGCGTCTCCCGGATCCACGTGGAAAACGGCCGCGCTGCGGGTGTCGTGCTGGATGACGGAACCGAGCTGACCGCCACCCGCATTCTGTCGTCGGCCGGCAACATCGAAACGATGCGACTGTGCGACGACGTGACGGAGGTCGATGTCGCGCGAGCAGGAAAACTCTCGTTTATCGAATCGATCTCGATCCTGGATCGAATGCCCCAGTCGTTCGGGTTCGATCGGACGATCGTCTTTTACAACGACAGCGATTCGTTTCACTGGAATCGCCCCGACGATGACCTGTGCGACGCGCGCACGGGCGTGATTTGTTCGCCCAACAATTACATCTACGAAGACGACGAAGGCGAATTGCCCGATGGCGTGCTGCGGATCACCACGCTGGCCAATCACGATCGCTGGTGCGAGTTGCCCGATGCAAAGTACCAGGCGGAGAAGGTGCGGCAGTACGATTTAGCCGTGGCTTCGTCGGTGCGTTTCATGCCCGACTTTCGTCAGTACGTGGTCGACACCGACGTGTTCACGCCAAAGACGATCCGTCGATTCACCTGGCATGACAACGGGGCCGTCTACGGCGCGCCGACCAAGCAGCTCGATGGCACGACCCATCTGCCGAACGTGTTCTTGTGCGGCACCGATCAGGGGTTTGTCGGTATCGTCGGCGCGATCGTCAGCGGCATCAGCATGGCCAATCGGCACTGCTTGCAGCCGTAGCGGAGGGCGGTGTCCGTTGGGGCGGTCCGAGGGTTTGTTCATGCCAGCCCGACGCGTAAGCGAGGGGCCACTTGGCGCCCCTCGCTTACGCGTCGGGCTGGCATCAGCGGCCCGTCTCGCTCCAGGGCATCTGCACAAAAAAAGACCCGGCTGAACACAGCCGAGTCTTTTCGTGATTTCGATCGTTTGCCGATGCCCTAGCTGTTGGTGATCGCTGCTTGGGCGGCGGCCAATCGGGCGATCGGCACGCGGAACGGGCTGCAGCTGACGTAGTTCAACCCGGCTCGGTGGCAGAATTCGACGCTGCTCGGGTCGCCGCCGTGTTCGCCACAGATGCCGATCTTGAGCGCTTTCTTGGCCGAGCGGCCTTTGGTGACGCCGAGTTCGACGAGCTGGCCGACACCGGTTTGGTCCAGCGACTGGAACGGGTCGACTTCCAGGATTTCTTGGTCCAGGTAGTCGGGCAGGAAGCCGCCGATGTCGTCACGGCTGTAGCCGAACGCCATTTGAGTCAAGTCGTTCGTGCCGAAGCTAAAGAAATCGGCGTGCTCGGCGATTTCGTCGGCCGTCAGGCAGGCGCGGGGGATTTCGATCATGGTGCCGATCGAGATGTCCAGGTTGCCATCGAACTTCTTGGCGGCGACGGTCTTTTCGATCGTTTCTTCGACCTTCTTACGCAGCAGCGCCAGTTCCTGGTAGGTTCCGACCAGCGGAATCATGATCTCCGGGTGGGCCTTGACCTTCTTCTTGGCACAGCTGATCGCGGCCTCGGTGATCGCTCGGACCTGCATCTCCAGGACTTCGGGGTAGGTGATGCTCAAGCGGCAACCGCGGTGACCGAGCATCGGGTTGGCTTCGTGGAGCGCTTCGATGCGTTTCTTGATGTCCGTTGCCTTGACACCCAATTCGGCGGCCATTTCTTTTTGCGCGGCCGTGTCGTGGGGCAGGAACTCGTGCAGCGGCGGGTCCAGCAGTCGGATCGTGACGGGCAGTCCGGCCATCGCCTTGAAGATCCCTTCAAAGTCCTTGCGTTGGAAGGGCAGCAGTTTGGCGAGTGCTTCGCGTCGTTCCGGCTCTTCTTCGGCCAGAATCATCGCCCGCATGTGGATGATGCGGTCTTGATCGAAGAACATGTGCTCGGTCCGGCACAGTCCGATGCCTTCGGCGCCGAAGTCGCGGGCGCGTTTGCTGTCGGCGGGCGAATCCGCGTTGGTTCGGACGGCCAGGGTGCGGTACTCGTCGGCCCACTTCATCAGCTTGGCGAAATCGCCGGACAGCTTGGGCTCTTGTGTTTCCACGGATCCCAGCATGACTTCGCCGGTGGTCCCGTCCAAACTGATCAGGTCGTTGACCCCGATCGTTTTTCCGTGGACTTTCAGCTGCTTTTTCTTCTCGTCGATCTGGACGTCCGAGGCACCGGCGACGCAGCACTTGCCCCAGCCTCGGGCGACAACCGCCGCGTGGCTGGTTGCACCACCGGTGCTGGTCAGGATGCCGACCGCGGCGCTCATGCCGTCGACGTCTTCGGGGCTGGTTTCGCGACGCACCAAAATGATGTCTTCCCCGGCGTCTTTTCGTTCGCGGGCTTCCTCGGCCGTGAAGGCGGGCTTGCCGACCGCCGCACCCGGCGAGGCGTTGATGCCCTTGCACAGCACTTCGGCAGCGTTGCGGGCGGTGGTCTTGAAACTGGGCAGCAGCAATTGTGTCAGGGCGTTCGGCGGAACACGCATGACCGCTTCCTTTTGGTCGATCAGCCCTTCCTTGACGAAGTCACAGGCGATCTTGACCGCCGCGATGCCGGTTCGTTTTCCGGTCCGCGTTTGCAGCATGTACAGCGTGCCACGCTCGATCGTGAACTCGATGTCCTGCATTTCGGCGTAGTGGTTTTCGAGCGTCTTTTTGACCTCGAGCAGCTCTTTGTGGATCGCGCGATTCCATTTCGGCATTTCGGCGACCGGCTGGGGCGTGCGGATCCCCGCGACCACGTCTTCACCCTGGGCGTTGATCAGGAATTCGCCATAGAACTTGTTTTCGCCGGTGTTGGGGTTTCGCGTGAACGCGACGCCGGTGCCCGAGTCTTCGCCCATGTTTCCATAGACCATCGACTGGACGTTGACGGCGGTTCCCAACAGGTGGCGGATGCCTTCGATCTCGCGGTATTTGACCGCACGATCGGTGTTCCAGGATCCGAAGACGGCTTCGATCGACAGCTCCAATTGGGCGACCGGGTCCTGCGGGAACACCTCGCCGGTGTGTTCCTTGTAGACTTCTTTGTACGCTTCACACAGCTCTTTCAAGCCTTCGGCGGGCACTTCGGTGTCGTCGGTGACGTCGTACTTTTTCTTGACCTTGTCAAACGCGACTTCGAACTGGTGGTGGTCCATGCCCATCACCACGTCGCCGAACATGTTGATCAGCCGGCGGTAGGCGTCGTAGGCGAATCGCTCGTTCTTGGTCGCCTTGGCCAATCCCTCGGTGGATTGGTCGTTTAGTCCCAGGTTCAAGATGGTGTTCATCATCCCGGGCATGCTGACCGCCGCTCCGGAGCGAACGCTGACCAGCAGCGGGTTTTCTTCGTCGCCGAATTTTTTGCCGAGCTCTTTTTCGAGCTTTTTGATCGCTTTGCCGACCTCGTCCATCAGGCCGCTGGGCAACTGTTTGCCGGCCTTGTAGTACTGGTCACAGACTTCGGTGGTGATCGTGAATCCGGGGGGAACCGGAAGTCCGATGGAGGTCATTTCGGCGAGGTTCAGTCCTTTACCGCCGAGGAGAGCTTTGGGTTTGCCTTTGCCTTCGGTTTTTGTTTTACCGAAGTAATAGACCATCTTGTTCGCCATGGTTGTTCTCTATCGAAACCGTCTCAGAAGGGGCGTGAGCGTGCGGAGTGTGTGTCGCTATCTTCAGTCAAAACAAGGACTTACGTATACCGGCGCCGCTGTCGCTCGTGGAGAAAGTAGGGGTCACTCGGGAGTCATCGGGGGCGTGGTTGCTCGGCATGGTGTCGCCGCGAATCAACGCTGTGATCCGCCTGGGAGGCCCGATCGATTTCACCTCGTTTCGGCCAAGCGGGCGTAAATCTATTTGCGACAAGCGGTTTGGTCAATGAGAGGGGCACAAGGAACCTGGGCGGGAACGCGGTTTCGGTGGTCCTGGGGGGCTTGCGCGAAGTCGTCACTGGACGGGGCGGGCAAAACGATGGGGACAAAACGATCCCAGAATGAATGCCAGCGGGAAGCGTAAGCGAGCGGCCCGAGCTGGGACCGCGCTCGACAGGGAGAAGGCAGAATGATACGGGGCAGAATGATACGGGGACAATGATGGGAGGCCGTAGGAAGGGAAGGGACATGGGGCGGCTGATCCTGTCGGTTGAATTGTTTTGCCCCCAATGTTTTGCCAGTTCGGCCTCCCTTCTCCAGGTGCTCGGGATCTGTTCCGTGAATCGGGCTCGGCGGGAGCCCCACGCATCCCTACAATCTGCATCTTTCCCTCCGTCATTCCATTTTGTTTGCCGACCGATCGTGACAAAGCCAGCCAGCCAGCTTCGCGTCTACAACACGCTGACGAAAACCAAAGAGCCCTTCGAGCCGCTTTCTCCGCCCGCGGTGGGGATCTACCTGTGTGGACCGACGGTGTATGCCGAATCGCACATCGGCCACATGGTCGGCCCGGTCATCTTTGACACCGTCAAGCGTTACTTGCGTTACAGCGGATACCAGCCGACGTGGGTGGTGAACATCACCGACGTCGACGACAAGCTGATCAACAAGAGCAAGGAACGAGAGCTGCCGGTGTCCCAGATCGCGACGGAGATGACGGCCGACTACATGGCAAATCTCCGCGAACTGGGCGTCAACCAGATCGATTTCATGCCGCGGGCGACCGATCACATGCCCCAGATCATCGGCTTCATCGAGCGGCTGATCGAAAAAGGTCACGCCTATGAAGTCGACGGCGACGTCTTCTTCGACGTCGTCAAAGACCCCAACTACGGTCAGCTTTCCAACCGCAGCGTCGATGACCAGCAGGGTGAAGGCGGCGAGGCGGCTGCGAAGAAACGTTCTTCCGGCGACTTCGCACTCTGGAAATCGGCCAAGCCCGGCGAAATCTCGTGGGACAGCCCCTGGGGACGCGGCCGACCCGGCTGGCATATCGAGTGCTCGGCGATGAGCCACGAAATCTTGGGCAAGACCTTCGATATCCACGGCGGCGGGCTGGACCTGATGTTCCCGCACCACGAGAACGAACTGGCGCAAAGCGGATGCTGCCACGACGCCCCGATGGTCAAGTATTGGATGCACAACGGGCTGATGCGTTCCGAGGGTAAGGGAAAGCTGGGCGGCAAGGGCGACCGCGAAGAATCGGCCGAAGAGGCGGCGGCGGGAAAGATCAGCCGCTCCAAGGGCGACGGCGGATTGAGCGCCCTGATCCGACGCCACACCGGAACCCGGATTCGGTTCTTCTTGCTGCGAACCCATTACCGCAGCACCATCCTGTACAGCGAAGCGGGCCTGGAAGAAGCCGGTGCTGCATTGGACGGTTTCTATCGGCTGTTCGAGCGGTTCGAAGAGATCACGGGAATCTCCTATTACGACGACGACGGTCTGAAGCCCGCCAAGACGCGGTCCGAGGGCGAATTTGATCCCGGCAAAGACGCCTTGTTGGAACAGGTCCACTCGCTGCGAGAGAAGTTCGTCGCCGCGATGGACGATGACTTCAACACCGGGGCGGCGATCAGCGTGCTGTTCGACTGGTTGCGTCTGCTGAATCGTTATCTGAATGAAAACACGCTCGCCAAAGGGGCAGACACTTCGTCGCCCGAGGTCGTCGCTCTGATCGCGGCCGTGCGTTCGATGAAAGAGCTGACCAATGTGTTGGGACTGTTCGGCAAGCCGCCGGTCGCCGGCGGCGGCGATGAAGTCGCCCAGGAGTTGCTCGACAAGACGATTCACTTGTTGATCGATCTTCGCAAGGAAGCCCGGGAGCGGAAAGATTATGCGACCGGGGACGCCATCCGAAATCGTCTCGGCGAACTCGGCGTGGCACTGTTGGACAAGAAAGAAGGCACCAGCTGGGAATTGACCTGATGAACTCCCATGCGGCGGTCAAGCTGGGTGGTGCCGCGGCGAGCCAGTCGCCGATGACGATTCTGGGCATCGACCCGGGATTGAACACGACCGGTTACGGCGTCATCCGTGTCCGTCGCGGCCAGTTCCAATTGATCGAAGCGGGGATCGTGCGCAGCAAGGCCAAGGCATCGATCGAATCGCGGTTGCTTGAGATCCACTCCGGCGTGGCGGAAGTCATCGAGCAGCACCAGCCCGACTTCCTGGCCCTGGAGCAGTTGTTTTCCCACTACTCGCGGCCCAAGACCGCGATCTTGATGGGCCACGCTCGCGGAGTGATCTGTCTGGCCGCCGGGGCAGCTGGCGTGCCCGTGAAAAGCTTTGAACCCACCAAGGTCAAGAAGGTCATGACCGGCAACGGGCACGCGCCCAAGCACCAAATGCAACTGGCGGTGAAGTTGCAATTGAATTTGGCCGAAGTCCCCGAGCCGGCCGACGTCGCCGACGCCCTGGCGATCGCCGTCTGCGGTTTCCACCTCAGCCACAATCCGCTGTTCGCATAGACGTTTCCAGTCTGTCACTCCAGCATCCTATCACGTTCCCAGGGACCGCCTGGGAATGAGTCTGTTCTTCCCCCTAGCCCCTAGTTTTGACACGTGATTCTGAACATCGCCGGAAAACTGACGCAGGTAACCGAGTCGTCGATCGCGATTGAGTCATCGCCGTTCGAATACGAGGTCTTGGTCGGTGACTACACGCGCCGGCAACTGCAATCCAAAGTCGGCCAATCGATCCGCTTGCACACGATGGATTACATCGAAGGCAACGCCCAAGGTGGCGGTCGGTTGACGCCGCGGTTGGTCGGATTTGCGACCGAGCCGGAGCGGCAGTTCTTTGACCTGTTTTGCAGCGTGGACGGAGTCGGGGTGAAAAAGGCATTGCGCGCGATGGTCCGTCCGGTCAAAGAGTTGGCGGTGATGATCGAACAGCAAGACGCCAAGGGGTTGTCAGCCTTGCCGGGGATCGGTCCGGCAACGAGCGAACGGATCATCGCCAAACTGAGACGCAAGATGCCGCGGTTTGCCTTGATGGTCGACCAGGCCGGCCCGGCGGGCGAGACGGATTCGGAAAGCAATCAAGTGGTCAGCGAAACCTTTGACGCGTTGGTCACGCTGGGGCACGCCGAGGCCGAAGCGCGGCGGTTGATCGATGAAGCGTTGGCAACCAAGAAGAAGTTCAAAGACACCGAAGCGTTGCTGACGGCGATCTATCAAAAGTCGATCTAGTGGTGCACCGTCTCGTTCCCAGGCTCCGGCCTGGGAACGGGATGTGCGAACGCTCCGCCCGGTGCGTTGTTGCGTCATGTGGAGGGGGACGTGACATTTATTGCTGGTGCATCACGTTTCACGTCCGAAGCAGCTTGGGGAGAGTCGCCTGAAGGCTAGACACCGGTGCCCCCACCCGTGCGGTCGGTTCGACAGAAACACGCCTGCAAAGAGGGCCGTGGCTGCTATCATAGAGGTGACCGCTCCGCCTCCCTCCCCGTCGCCCCACCTTCGATGCTTGCACCCACCCCTCCGTCGTTTCTTCTTGCCCTGTTCGTCGCTGCCGGGCTAATCGTCGGCGGCCCCACCGACGAGTCGATCGCCCAAGAGCCTGACAAGTACGAACACGGCCCAGATTCCCAGCCCAACGACGCGGTCCCACATGGAACGGTCACACAGCACGTGTGGCCAGAGAGCAAGGTTTTTCCCGGGACCAAACGGCGTTACAGCATTTACGTTCCGGCGCAATATGATGGCAAAACGCCTGCCGCTTTGATGGTGTTCCAGGACGGGCATACCTTCGAAGGCACCCGGGGCGACTATCGCGTGCCGGTCGTGTTCGACAATTTGATTGCCAAGGGCGACATGCCGGTGACGATCGCCGTGATGATCGATCCGGGATACACGAGCGAGCTACCGGAGAAACGTGGCTGGCGGCCGCGGCCGGAAAACCGCAGCGTCGAATACGACACCGTCAGCGGTGACTACGCCGAGTTCCTGCTCACAGAAATCCTGCCGGCCGTCGAAAAGGACTATCGCATCACCGCCAATCCCGACCTGCGGGCGATCTGCGGCAACAGTTCCGGCGGCATCTGTGCCTTCGGCGTCGCCTGGCATCGGCCGGACCAGTTTCGCAAGGTGCTGAGCCACATCGGCAGTTTTGTCAACATCCGCGGCGGTCACCACTACGCCGCGATGATCCGCAAGACCGATCCAAAGCCGCTACGGGTGTTGCTGCAAGACGGCGCCAACGACCTGGACAACCAGCACGGCAATTGGCCGCTGGCGAACCAACAGATGGCCAAGTCGCTTGAGTTTGCCGGTTACGATTACAAGTTCGTGTTTGGCACGGGCGCCCATGACGGAAACCATGGTGGAGCCATTTTCCCCGACTCGCTGCGATGGCTGTGGCGGGGCTGGAAGGAGTTGACGCCGTGATCCTGCGACCCTCCAATCCCAAACGTCACTCGTCCCACTCCCCAGTCTCCGTCGCGGAACCGATCATCACCAGCTCTCCTTCCACGCGTCCATCACCCTCGGGAACCAGCGATGATGACGCATCGCTGGACGTCCCGTTTGCCGTTCCATTCGTCCACCGACTGCGGACGACGACCGAAATCGCGGGCGATGACTTCCCGACGCTGCTGAAACTGGTGACCCACGGCAGCTTCGGTGACGCCAAGGTGCTGGTGGTGGCCGAACGCCCGGTGGCCGACGCGGCGTCCCAGGTTGGAACCCTTGCGACGCGATTGGGCGAAAGCCCCGGCGTCAACCTGGTCCGTGACGTCGTGCTGGTCGAAGGCGGTGAAGCGGTCAAAAACGATTCGGCGTGCGTGGACCAGGTCCTGGCGGAAATCAATGCCCACGATTTGGACCGCCGCAGCTATGTGATCGCCATCGGCGGCGGTGCGATGCTAGATGCCGTCGGTTATGCCGCCGCGATCGCGCACCGTGGCATCCGACTGATCCGGCTGCCGACGACCACGCTGGCTCAAGGCGACAGCGGGGTCGGCGTGAAGAACGCGATCAATTACTTCGGCAAAAAGAATTGGGTCGGAACGTTCAGCGTTCCCTGGGCGGTCATCAACGACGCCTCGCTGCTGGAAACATTGCCGGACCGTGACTTCTGCAGCGGATTCAGCGAGTCGGTCAAGGTGTCGCTGCTGAAGAGCCGCGCGGAGTTCGACTGGCTGTGCGACCACGCCGATCAGATTCGCCGACGTGAGATGCCGTTTGCGACCAGGGCGATTGCGACCAGTTGCACATTACACCTGCGACACATCACCGAGGGCGGCGACCCCTTTGAAATGCTGGAGGCCCGGCCGCTGGATTTCGGACATTGGTCGGCGCACAAACTGGAACCGATCACGGACTTTGAGATCCGCCACGGGGAAGCCGTCGCGATCGGCGTCGCGATCGATTGCTTCTACTCGCATCTAAAACTCGGCTTCCCGATCGAGGATGTGCGGCGCGTGTGCGAGTGCATGCATACACTGGGGTTGCCGCTGTGGCACGAGGCGCTCTCGCCGCTGGATCGCTTGCTTGATGGGCTGGAAGAGTTCCGCCAGCACCTCGGCGGTCGCTTGACGATCACGATGTTGCGGGGTGTCGGCGAAAGTGTCGATGTGCATGAAATCGACACGCCGGCGATGGCCCAGGCGATCGAAATGCTGCGCAGCGAAAGCGAACGGATCGCCGGTCAAAGCTGACATGGAACCTTGTTCCCAGGCTCCCGCCTGGGAACACGCTGTCAGGAGGCTCCGCCTCCCGGTCCGCAAAGACCAGGCGGAGCCTGAGAGACATTGCGTTCCCAGGCCGGAGCCTGGGAACGAGAGGGGCTGACACGGAGTCTTGTTCCCGAGCTCCCGCCAGGGAACACGCTGTCAGGAGGCTCCGCCTCCCGGTCCGCAAAGACCAGGCGGAGCCTGAGAGACATTGCGTTCCCAGGCGGAGCCTGGGAACGAGAGGGGCTGACATGGAGTCTTGTTCCCAGGCTCCCGCCTGGGAACACGCTGCCAGGAGGCTCCGCCTCCCGGTCCGCAAAGACCAGGCGGAGCCTGGGAGACATTGCGTTCCCAGGCGGAGCCTGGGAACGAGAGGGGCTGACATGGAGTCTTGTTCCCAGGCTCCCGCCTGGGAACACGCTGTCAGGAGGATCCGCCTCCCGGTCCGCAAAGACCAGGCGGAGCCGGAGAGACATTGCGTTCCCAGGCCGGAGCCTGGGAACGAGAGGGGCTGACATGGAGTCTTGTTCCCAGGCTCCCGCCTGGGAACACGCTGTCAGGAGGATCCGCCTCCCGGTCCGCAAAGACCAGGCGGAGCCTGGGAGACATTGCGTTCCCAGGCGGAGCCTGGGAACGAGAGGGGCTGACATGGAGTCTTGTTCCCAGGCTCCCGCCTGGGAACACGCTGTCAGGAGGATCCGCCTCCCGGTCCGCAAAGACCAGGCGGAGCCGGAGAGACATTGCGTTCCCAGGCCGGAGCCTGGGAACGAGAGGGGCTGACATGGAGTCTTGTTCCCAGGCTCCCGCCTGGGAACACGCTGCCAGGAGGCTCCGCCTCCCGGTCCGCAAAGACCAGGCGGAGCCTGGGAGACATTGCGTTCCCAGGCCGGAGCCTGGGAACGAGGGATCCGATTCGAATTCGTTTGGAAATGACGTTGTCGCACATGCAGAAGGAGTTCTATCGGATCGGCGTCTTGCTGCTGGCGATGTGGCTGGTGCGGATCGTCGACGCCACGATCCCGTATGCTTTGGCAGACCATGGATTGCAGCCGCGGCAATGGAGCGGATTGCCGGGGATCGTGACGATGCCGTTTCTGCACGGCAACTTCAGCCATCTGTTTAGCAACACGGTGTCACTGGGGATCTTGCTGGGACTGCTGGTTTGGTCGCGCAAGTCCCCTTGGGTGCTGGCCGCGTTGACGTCGGTGGTCGGCGCGACGCTGCTTTGGCTGGTCGGCCGGGACGCGAATCACATCGGTGCGAGCGGTTTGGTGTTCGGGCTGATCGGATTGCTGATCGTCGGTGGTTTCCTGAATCGCCGCTTAATTCCGGTCGGCGTCGCCATCGTGGTCGGGATCCTGTTCGGCGGAACGCTGCTGTCGGGAATCCTGCCGGGCAGCGACACGGAGGTTTCCTGGGAAGGCCACCTGTGCGGATTAGTCGGCGGCGCGGCGGTCGCGTTTTTTGCCAGTGAAGAAGCCGGGCGGTGGCGGATCCGGGGGTAAATGCTAGCCCGACGCGTGAGCGAGAGGCAACGCGGCGCCCCTCGCTCACGCGTCGGGCTGGCATGACTGCGCTAGGTTTGGCATGTCAATCAAATCAACAATCCGTTGACGAGTTCCGCCACCTTAGAACGAGGCGTTAACAAAGCACCGGAAGCCTAACCCACCAACAAAAAACGCCCGAGCGGGGTAGCTCGGGCGTTTTCGTTGGGTTAATTGAATCGCTTGCCAGCGGATCAATACATGTCGTGATCGCCGCCGTGGCCCTTGGCACCTTCTTTGGGTTTTTCGGCGACCAGGGCGTCACTGGTCAGCAACAAGGTGGCGACGCTGGCGGCGTTGCCCAGTGCGGTCCGGGTGACCTTGGTCGGGTCGATGACACCGGCCTTGACCAGGTCTTCGTAGGTATCGGTCAGCGCGTTGTATCCGCCGTTGCCCTTCATCGCAGCGACCTTTTCGCAAACGATCCCGCCGTCTTGGCCGGCGTTTTGAGCGATCATGTGCAGCGGGGCGCGGCAGGAACGCAGCACGATGTTGTAACCGACCTTTTCGTCGTCGCTCAGGTCGTCGCCGGGTTTGACGCTGCTGCTGGCACGCAGCAGTGCGACACCGCCACCGGGCAGGATGCCTTCTTCGACGGCGGCACGGGTTGCGTGCAGGGCGTCTTCGACACGAGCCTTCTTTTCCTTCATCTCGCTTTCGGTCGCGGCACCGACGTTGACCTTGGCGACACCGCCGGCCAGCTTGGCCAATCGCTCTTCCAGCTTTTCGCGATCGTAGTCGCTGGTGCTGTTTTCGATTTCGCGACGGATCTGGTCGATGCGAGCTTTGATGTCGCTGCTCTTTCCGGCACCTTCGATGATGGTCGTGTTGTCTTTGTCGATGATGATCTTCTTGGCACGACCGAGTTGCGGCAGGTCGACGCTTTCGAGCTTGATGCCCAGAGCTTCGAAGATGGCTTGTCCGCCGGTCAGGATGGCGATGTCTTCCATCATGGCCTTGCGTCGGTCGCCGTAGCCGGGCGCCTTGACGGCACAGACATTGAAGGTGCCACGCAGACGGTTGATGACCAAGGTTGCCAGTGCTTCACCGTCGACGTCTTCGGCGATGATCAACAGCGGCTTGCCCTGTTGAACGACCTTTTCCAGCATCGGAACCATGTCCTTGATGCTGCTGATTTTCTTTTCAAAGACCAGGATGTAGGCGTCTTCCAGGACGGCTTCCATGCTGGCGCTGTCGGTGACGAAGTAGGGCGACAGGTAGCCGCGATCGAACTGCATCCCTTCGACCCATTCCTGCTCGGTTTGCAGGCTCTTGCCTTCGTCGACGGTGATGACGCCGTCCTTACCGACCTTGCTCATCGCGTCGGCCAGCAATTCGCCGATTTCGCGGTCGTTGTTGCTGGCGATCGTGGCGACGTCTGCCATCGCGGCTTGGTCTTTGACCTTGGTGGCCATCGAGTGCAGCTTGCCGGTCAGATCGGCAACGGCTTTTTCGATCCCCATCTTCATTTGGATCGGGTTCACACCGGCGACGACTGCCTTCAGGCCTTCGTTGAAGATCGCTTCGGCCATCACGGTCGCGGTGGTGGTTCCGTCGCCGGCGACGTCGCTGGTCTTGCTGGCGACTTCGCGAACCATCCGGGCGCCCATGTTTTCATAGACGTCTTCGAGATCGATTTCTTTGGCCACGGTGACACCGTCTTTGGTGACCGTCGGGCTGCCGAAACTCTTTTGAAGGATCACGTTGCGGCCTTTCGGGCCCAGGGTGACCTTGACGGTGCGTGCCAGTTTGGAAACGCCTCGGCGGATCGCCTCACGGGCTTCCTGCTCAAATGCAATGATCTTTGCCATGGAATTCTGTATGTAGTGTGTTGTTAGAGGTGTTTGGGTGCAGTCGGTTCGATGCGATCAACGCGTTCTCAGCCGATCACCGCCAGGACGTCGTCTTCACGCATCAGCAGGTACTCTTCGCCATCGATTTCGACCGTCTCGCCGGCGTAGCTGCTGAACAGGACGTGGTCGCCCTCGGAAAGCTGGCTTTGTCCACGGGTTCCGTCGTCGAGCAACTTGCCCGTGCCGATCGCCACGACGGTGCCGCGGGCCGGTTTTTCGCGGGCCGAATCGGGCAGGACGATCCCGCCGGCGGTCGTTTCTTCGACTTCTTCACGCTGGACCACGATTCGCTCGCCGATCGGTTGCAGACGAACGGAAGCCTTTTTCTTGGTGGCAGTCGCCATAGTTGCGGATACCTTTTTCTGTAGTGCGGGGAAATGAATGGTGAGTGTCTTGTCGGTGCCGCCCGTGGCTCGCGTCCGCCCAGCGCGATCGACGCGATTGGCAGCAAACTAAAAAAGCCCATGCAAAGCGGCTGTCACTTGGGGGCCCGGCGGCCGCGCCAACTTGACAGGTTTTCTGACTTGCACGCCGAGCAGCAAACGGTGTGCCAGATCCGGGCCGCGTCCGGGCACTCGACTCACCGAAATCACGCAAACGCCCGGAAAGAGCCGCTCCACGCCGCTGGATCACGCCGCAGAAATTTACCCGCCACGCCGCTGCTGGCCGATGTATATCTTGGTGCATTTGCCGAGGGAGCAACAGGGGCCAAGTGATTCGGGGTCGCGATCGTCGGCTGGTAGCGGAAGCCGCGGAGGCTTTCGGTAGCCGGCGGCTTCGCCGCCGAGGGCGAAACTCTTGGCGAGTTCCGCTACCGCGGACTACCGAGGGGCCACCAACGACAAATTGGCAGCCGCATTCGGCATCGACATGATCAAGACTGGCCGCCGGCAAGCGAACACCGATTTGCCACCGGAATCGCGGCCGACGCTTTGATGGGCCAGTTCCGCGGCAGCACGTTTTTAATTGGCCCGGCGATTGCAATGGATGAGCGGCTGCTCGGTTTTTCTGTCAAAACCTGCTTTTTAGCGTTCCACATAAACCTTCAAAGGTGTTTCGATGTTCCCTTTTGATCCGATGTACCTGCTTTTCATCGCCCCTCCGCTGCTCTTGGGCCTGTTCGCCCAGTGGCGGGTCAAAAGCACGTTTGCCTCGATGTCGCAGGTCGGCGCTCGAATGAGCGGTGCCCAGGCGGCGCGGCAGATGCTGGATTCCGCCGGCCTGCACCAAGTGGGGATCGAGCAGGTGGCCGGTCACTTGAGCGACCACTACGACCCCCGCGCGAAAGTGCTGCGACTGAGTCCCGAGGTTTACGGGGGGCGTTCGATGGCTGCGCTGGGGGTGGCCTGTCACGAAGCCGGCCACGCATTCCAAGATGCCAAAGGCTACGCGCCGCTGACGATCCGCAACATGGCCGTCCCGGCGGCGAACTTTGGCAGCAACATCGGCGTGACCCTGGCCACCATCGGGCTGTTCCTCAGCTACCAGACCCCGACAATCGGCAACGCGCTGCTGCTGTTGGGGATCGTCCTGTTCGCCGGCGTGGTGTTTTTCCAAGTCGTCAACTTGCCGGTCGAATTCGATGCGAGCAATCGGGCGCGACGCCATCTGGTTTCGGCGAATTTAATTTCGGCCAACGAAGAACACTTCGTGGCCAAAGTGCTGAACGCCGCCGCGCTGACCTACGTCGCCGGGACGTTGCAAGCGATCATGACGCTGGCCTACTTCATTTTCCGTTTCATGGGTGACCGTCGCTAAGGGTTTACCGGTACGATGGGGAGCATGAACGATGCTCTCCGTCAAATCACCGAAGGCCAATTCCAAGCCTACAGCAAGCTGCCTTGGCTGATGCTTGTGGTGTTCGCCGTGCCGCTGGCCATCGCGGCATGGCGTTTCCGCACCTATCCGACGCGGCTGTGGATCGCGGTGCTGACCCTCACCCTGATCGGCAGCGTCTGGACAGTCTTTTCACCCGACGGATTCATTTGGGTGGCGGCACTCGATTGGCTGCTATTGATCGTGGCCGCGGTGGACTTTCTGTCCATCTATCTGGCGACCAACCGCGGCATCGACGCCAGTCGCGACATCGCCCGATCGTGTTCGCTGGGCGTTCCGGTTGAAAGCCATCTAACGATCGAAAACCGCAGCGGCATCACCCTGGTCGGTCACGTCCGCGACGACTTGCCGGACGAATTCCACTCCAGCCCCGATCAGCACACGTTGCGGCTGCCGCCCCGGGGACGCGTCAGCTTTCGACGCAAGCTGACCCCCGGCCGGCGCGGCGCATTCCAACTACAACACGTTGCGCTGCGTTTCTTCAGCCCGCTTCGGCTGTGGCACCGCTACATCCAGATCCCACTGGAAAGCGAGTTGAACGTTTACCCGAACATGAAGCAGTTGAGCGACTATGCGTTGCTCGCCCGCACCAATCGCCTGAGCCTGATCGGGGTCCGACGCACGCGGCGGATCGGCCAGGACAGCGACTTCGAACGATTGCGGGACTACAGCCGAGACGACAACTTTCGCCACATCGATTGGCGCAGCACCGCACGTCGCAACAAATTGACGGTCCGGCAGTTCCAGAGCGACCAAAGCCAGCGGGTGATTTTCCTGCTCGATTGCGGCCGAATGATGACCAACACTCGCGACGGGTACACGCTGTTGGACCACGCGATGAACGCCGCGCTGATGATGGCTTATGTCGCGCTGCACCAAGGCGACTCGGTGGGGATGCTGTGCTTTTCCGATTCCGTGCACGCCTTCATCCCTCCCCACGGCGGCAAGAGTCAGATGAACCGCTTGATCCATGCCTGCTTTGACCAGTTCCCCCGGATGGTCGAATCACGCTATGACCAAGCGTTCCTGTACCTGCGAAACCACTGCAAACGCCGCTCGCTGGTCGTCCTGGCGACCAACATCATCGACGAAGTCAACGCCGCGGCGGTCACCGATTACCTGGGCAATATCAACGGCCAGCACCTGCCGATGGGCGTGATCCTGCGCGACCGCACGCTGTACGACGCCGCCGACCATCCCGACGGGGACGAAATGAACCTGTACCGCGCCGCTGCGGCGGCCGACATCCTGATCTGGCGCGACCAAGTGCTGAAGGACCTGGAACACCGTGGCGTCCTGATGGTCGACACGTTTCCGGACGAGCTGACTGCGCCGCTGGTCAATCAGTATTTGGAGATCAAGGCGAAGCACTTGCTGTAGTGTTTCGCAGTTTCGTTTTCGATTGGGCTGGACCGTCGCCTTCCTCTCCGAGGTCGGCGCGGGTCGACGCTTCGCTTTTCCGCGGACGCCGAGTTCGGAGAACACGGCGACTTTGCGTCAGCCGTAGTGGACGACTCGAGGAGTCCTCGCAATCCGAATGGACTCGTCGCCTCGTTCACTACCCGAAAACCATGCGGTCCCTCTCGCTCGCACTTCGGGCTGGTATTGATTGACGAAGCCGGCGTGTTCTCGCAAATCATGGCTACCCGAATCGCATGACTCTGGTAACCTGACGGGTTCGAAAAATCCATTCACCTGACCGCAGAACGATCCATGCCCCGCCGCTCTTACAAGAACTCACCCGGCAAAAACGCCTCCGGAGCCAAACGGACGGGCGCAGCCAAGCCAAAACGGGGGGGGCGAAAACCGAAAACCTCACGGGCCACCAGCCTGGCAAGCTCGCAGCCGTCGGCGCCAAAAAAGAGCGACGCAAAGAAGCGCCCCCAGCGATCTGCCGGCGCGACGATCGCCAGCACGCGCGACCAACCACAACGGTTACAGCGACTGCTGGCGGCCGCCGGTTTTGGCAGCCGACGCCAATGTGAAACGCTGATCGAAGAAGGCCGGGTGGAAGTCGACGGAGAAATCGCGGCGGAACTCGGCACCATCGTCGACCCCAAAACCAGCAAGGTGTTCGTCGACGGAGTTCCGCTGCGACAGCAGAAACTGGTCTATTACGCCGTCAATAAACCGACCGGATTCCTGAGCACCAACGCAGACCCCCGCGGACGACAACGCGTCATCGACCTGGTTCCCAACAGCGAGCGTGTCTTTCCCGTCGGCCGACTGGACCAAAGCAGCCAAGGGCTGATGCTGTTAACCAACGACGGAGACTTGGCTCAACAGCTCTCGCACCCCAAATACGGTGTCCGCAAGGTCTATCGCGTCACGGTGGCGGGCAAGATCGACGGCGAAACGATGCGAAACATGCGCAAGGGGATCTACATCTCCGACGGTTTCGTTCGCGTCGAAGGGGCCAAGATCGTGAAGTCGCGGGCCCGGGCGACGGAGATGGAAATCACGCTCCGCGAAGGGAAGAACCGCGAAATCCGCCGCATCCTGGCGCGGCTGGGGCACAAGGTCCAAGTCTTGCGGCGGATCGCGATCGGTCCGCTGCGGATCGGCGACCTGCCGGTCGGGGCACACCGATTGCTCTCTCGTGACGAAGTCGCGAGGCTGAAGAAAGCGGTCGAGCACAGTCGCAATGAAGTCGCCGAGGAAGATCCACGACGCCGATCGTCGGGAGCGAAACGGACGGCGAAGAAGAAACCGGCCGGAAAACGACGCCGTGCCGAAAGCCGCAACGACGTCACCGCACGGCGGACCCGCCGAAAGCCCCCGACGACAAAGTTCTCGTTCAAACCGAGGAAGTCCGACGACGGCGGTTCGATCATCGGCGGGGACTGAGGCTGAGGCCCGCAGACGCAGACCAACGAAACAGCCTATCTCCTTACTCTCTCCCTCGGGGAGCGACGGCGTTTGCGCTGGACGTCGATTGCATCACTGATGGGTTCAGCACACCAAGAAACGGCCCCCGCTTTCGATCGGCCGGCGGCTTTGCCGCCGGCCGATCGAAAGCGGGGGGGGAGAAGATGGGCTTTCTTTCCTGGGGTTGCGGTCACTTCGCTGCGCTCGTTCCCTGACCCCAGGCTATGGATGTGTATGCCCTTTGGGCAAGTGCTGCGGAATGAATTCCGCAGCATAGTGAAATAGCCAGAGAGGGCTGCACCAGAGAAATCGCTCGCATCGGTAGTGGACGACGCGAGGAGTCCCCGCGGTTGGCAATCCGAATGGACTCGTCGCCTCGTCCACTACCCTCAAAACCAAGCGAAAATCCCCAGCTCCCCCCTACAGGGTCGCGCGGAGTTTGGCTCCGTTGCCGGCTTGCCCGAACGCGGTCATGCGAGCGACGCAGACGTCCTTCATCGCGGTACGAGCGGGTTTCAGGTAGGCACGCGGGTCGAACGCCGACGGGTCTTCGGCGAACACCTTGCGGATCGCGCCGGTGATCGCCATGCGGCAATCGGTGTCGACGTTGATCTTGCGAACACCGCTCTTGATCCCACGCTGGATCTCTTCGACCGGCACGCCGTAGGTTTGCTTCATCTGGCCGCCGTACTGGTTGATGATGTCCTGCAATTCTTGCGGGACGCTGCTGCTGCCGTGCATGACCAGGTGGGTGTTGGGCAATTTGGCGTGGATTGCTTCGATCCGCGACATCGCCAGCACTTCGCCGGTCGGCTTTTTGGTGAACTTGTACGCACCGTGGCTGGTGCCGATGGCGACGGCCAGGGCGTCGACGCCGGTTTCTTCGACGAACCGTTGGGCTTCGTCGGGATCGGTCAGCAATTGGTCGTGGGTCAGTTCACCGACCGCACCGTGGCCGTCTTCCTGTTCGCCTTCGCCGCTTTCCAGCGATCCCAGACACCCCAGTTCGCCTTCGACGCTGACGTTCTTGGCGTGTGCCATTTCGACAACGGCCTTGGTCACGCGGGCGTTGTATTCGTAATCGGCAGGAGTCTTTCCGTCTTCTTCCAGCGAGCCGTCCATCATCACACTGGTGAAACCGTTCTCGATCGCCGATTTACAGGTCTCGGGGCTGTTGCCATGGTCTTGGTGCATGACGATCGGGATGTGCGGGTACAATTCGGTCGCCGCAACCATCAGGTGTCGCAGGTAGGCGTCCTGCGTGTAAGCGCGTGCACCGCGTGATGCTTGGATGATCACGGGCGAATCGGTTTCTTCGGCGGCTTCCATGATCGCCTGGATCTGTTCCATATTGTTGACGTTGAATGCCGCAACGCCGTAATCGTTTTCTGCGGCGTGGTCGAGCACAACGCGAAGAGGAACCAATGCCATGATCAGCTACCTTGGGGTAAAATGAGAGTCGGGGGTCAGTGTTTTGTCGGGAATTATCGCTGCGTGGCACCTGACCGCAAGGGCGGGGGATCATGATTCTGCTGTTGGACAATCAGGACTCCTTTGTCCACAACTTGGCACGCTATTTTCGCCTTACCGGGGCGGAGACCCGGGTGATTCGCAGCAACCAGATCACGGCCGGCCAGGCGATTGAGCTGGCCCCCCAAGCGATCGTGCTGTCACCAGGCCCCCACGGGCCGGCCGAGGCCGGCTGTTGCATCGACCTGATCCGCCAGGCGCCGGGGCAGCTGCCGATCCTGGGCGTCTGCCTGGGGCATCAAGCGATCGGGGCGGCATTTGGCGGCCAAATCGTTCGCAACGAGCCCCGGCACGGGATGGCCAGCTCGATCACTCACGACGGCGAGGACCTGTTCCGCGATTGCCCCAGTCCGATGGACGTCGCGCGTTATCATTCCCTCGTCGTCTCGCCAGAAAACCTGCCGGACTGCCTGAAAGTCACCGCCACCTGCAGCGACGACGGATCCGTGATGGGGCTGCGACACCGCCAGCGACCGGTCTTCGGCGTGCAATTTCACCCCGAATCGATCCTCTGCGACGAAGGCCACCGAATCATTCGAAACTTCGCCTCCCTGACCAACAACCGTCTCTGACCTAACCAACTCTGACCCAACCAACAGCGTGATCCTGGAATCAATCGTCACGACGATCGGCGAAGACGGCCGAGTCAACCTGGCGCCGATGGGCCCGGTGCTAACGCATCCCGAAGCGATGCGAACCGCCGGACCGGCCGACCCCGGTTTTGTGCTCCGCCCCTTCGAAGGGTCGCGCACGTTTGAAAATCTCCGCGCCACCCGCCACGCGACCATTCACGTCACCGACGACGCCGCGTTGTTTGCCAAGGCGGCGGTCAGTCGGCTGGACGATCGATCGTCTCCGCTGCACCGGTCGGATTGTGGCCGCTGGGCGATCTTGGACCATTGCCATCGCTGGTTCGCCGTCGAAGTGACTTCGGTCGTCGATTCGCCGCCGCGGTACGAGATGCCCTGCCGCGTGGTCGACTCGGCGATCGTCGTACCGTTTTTCGGTTTCAATCGAGCCAAACATGCGGTCATCGAAGCGGCGATCTTGGCGACCCGAACCCATCTGATCTCGCCGGCGGAAGTCCGATCGCAGCTGGATGCGCTGCGCCCCCTGGTCGACAAAACGGCCGGCAGCGCCGAACGGGACGCCTTTGACGAATTGACCGCCGTCATCCTGCAGCGGATCGATCCGCACGCCCCGACAGGAACGGCGTGATGGAAACGCCGAAACAGATTCGAATCGAAACCGGAGCGCGATTGCATTTCGGATTGCTGGACACCGCGCCGCCGTTCGGCGGGCTCGGTGCGATGATCGATCAACCGGCGACCATCGTCGAACTCTCACCGGCCGACCAGTGGAACGTCCGACGCGGTGACGCGCAACGCATTGGCCGGATCGCCGAACGTTTCAGCCGATTCATCGGGCAAGCGACCTTGCCGGCCGTCGCCGTCGATGTCATCAACGCCGCGCCACCGCATCGGGGATTCGGCAGTGGCACACAACTTTCACTCGCCATCGCCGACGGCTTGCGTCAGTTCACCGGGCTCGCGATGTCCCATGAAACGCTCGCCGTCCAGATCGCCGACCGCGGCAAACGTTCGGCGGTCGGAGTCCACGGGTTCTTCGGCGGCGGAATGATCTTTGAAACCGGCGACGACGACGGAGGAGCACTGAACCCGATTCGACAGCGCATCGAATTGCCACCGTCGTGGCGGCTGGTAACACTTAGCCCCAGCAACATGACACAGACGGTTCATGGCAAACAGGAATCCGATCACTTTGCCAAGCTGCAATCCGGATCATCAGAGGACTCCGATCATTGTCATCGCGAATTGTTGCGAGGGCTGATCAACGACGACATCTTGCCTGCCGCCCGGGCCGGCAACTTCACCGACTTTGCCCGCGCGATTGAAAGCTACAACTACACCAGCGGCATGATGTTCGCCGCAACGCAAGGCGGCCCATACAACGGCCGCTGGGTCACGGAGCTGGTCGCATCGCTTCAGAGTGCCGGCGCGATCGGTGTGGGACAAAGCAGCTGGGGACCGGGCGTGTTCGTCTGGTGCGAAGACGAATCGGCCGCTGCACGACTGGCCGATCAGTTTGCTGACCCGTCAATCGACATCCAAATCGCTCGTATCAAAGACAGCGGGCGAACGGTGGTCAGGGGGTAGCGGTCGATCCGATTCACGCGACGTTGCGGAAATCTGGTAAGAAGATTTCAGGGGTAAGAAAATGATGAGATGCTCGATTCATTCAATGGAACTAATTTTCTTACCCAAGAATCTTCCTACCAATCCACCTACCACGGCCCCCTGTCTCGGCGGACTGGCCACACCTCACTCCAACATTAAACGGTCTCCCGCCCCGGAAGCTGCGTAGACTTTTTTGACCAGCTCCATCGCGTGATCCGTTTCGCCCCGGATCTTCAGCGCGGCCGGTGCCCGCAGTGACAACAACCCTGGCAGATCAAAGTACTTGGCCGCGCCGGGCACAAAGTGCTGGTCGCTGTAATCAGAAACGCGGCTGATGCGAAACCCGCGGCTTTCCAGATCAAGTCGGTCGACCGCATCGCCGGCGACCACCGCAGCGGCGGCGCTGCTGATGCAGCTCGATTCATCGGCAACAATCGACAACGCCCCTTCGGGCTCGGCGTGATGCAGGTGCGCCAACACGCACAACAATTGCTCGAATCGCTTGACGGCGAGCGGTCGGTTGTAGCCGAACGTCAGACCAGAGTAGCTGCGATCATCGGCGATCAAGGGTTGCTGGTGTTCACTTTCCATCGAGTCTTTGACGCGTCCGATCGACGGGGCCAGGTAAACGACCACCGTCGCGCCAGCGGTCCCCTTGGCGGCAACCGATTTTGCGATTGCATCTCGCTGTGATGCATCCTGCTGTGCCGCATTGCGAGCGAACGTCACGGGCGCCACCACGTGACCATTCGCGTTTGGGGACGATCCAGAAATCACATCGAAGTCGACCACGGTCTTCCAGTCGCGATGCTCGATGCGATAGCGGGTGACTTCAGAGTCGGTGCCTGAATCCAATTCGGTGACGTGCAACGCTTGGGCCGCCGGCAGGGACCGATCAAAGATCACGTTCCAAGCCCCGCCGACCACGCGACGATACTCGGCCAGTTGCTGATTTGCAGCCTCTCCTTCGGCCGATCGATCGGGGATCAACGCGTCGAGCTTTCGGTCACTTTGATCCTTCCACCACGCCAGCACCTTGCGTTCATGTGGAATCCCGACATCGGTCGGTGCGGGATGTTCGTCGTTCCAAACCTTCATGTCGGCTTCGGTCAGCGGCTGGAAATCCGTTTCGACCAACGGCACATCGTCGGGCAACCCCAGGTGCTTGGCCATCCAGGGATACATCATCGAACGGGTGACGTAGTTGTAATTGTGCGGAAACCTCAGCACGTCACCGCACATCACGTTTTCCGGTGCGCCCAACATGGCATACAGTTCTTGCAACTCGGGATAACCGTCATCCAACATCGCCTTGGTCCAGTCGTTGGCCGCCGTCATGCCTTGGGGCTTGGGCGCGAACAGCGCCGCCAGTTCGACGTTGCCGGTCCCGATCCGCAGGTAGTTACAGTTCTCGCAGTAACACCCGCCTTGCATCGACGTCGACACCATCCCGTTGGGAAACCCGACCTTGATCCGCGGATCGATGGCGCCCAACAAGATCGTTTGAGTTCCTCCGCCGCTGCCGCCGGTCACGCCCAAACGCTCCGGGTCGACGTCGGGCAGCTCGGCCAAGAAATCGAGTGCCCGGATCGCGTTCCATGTTTGCAATCCCATGACCGATTGCAGATTCAGATCCGCGTCGATGCCGAACAGACAAGGGGCCTGGCGATCTGCCTCTTCCGGCCGCGGATTGGCATGACGATGGGCGGTTTGATAATCGATCTGTTGTGAGTCCGCGTAGCCGAGCATGTCAAAGATCAATGTGACGCACCCCATCCGCGCCAGGTGGGCACAGCGAGCAAGCTTGGGGTAGCGTCCGGAGTTCTCAAAAATCTCGCCACCGGATTCGAGTTGTTTGGCCAGTTCGGCGTCGCTCAGCCGCATCGTCCGGCCGCCGTGACCGTGGGGCGACAGCACGGCGGGACGCTTGCCGTCGACCAGGCCAAGGGAATTATCGGCGGCGGGGCGGAACAACATTCCGGTGACATAGTGGCCCGGCAGCGACTGGAAGTAGACCTTTTCCACGGTAAACCCGTCGCGATGGACATTGCCGTGCAGCACCGGCGACAGCGGTGTTTTGTCCGGCATCGGCCATAGCCCGGTGGCGACCAACACGCGACGACGCAGTGATTCGGATCGCTCGTCCCAAGCCTGGACGCTCTGGGGAACGGAGAACGGGAAGTGATCGTTGAGTGTTTTAAGTTTCTCGGTTTGGGCCGAGGACGTTGCCCCGGAGATGGCAACGATCAAGAACGCGAGGGAACCAGCGAGCAGACGCGTCATGGTGGTGGGGTCTCGGGAGGTGGGTGGTCGGAGTGGGGAGGTGGGAGCGGTCGTATAGATTACCAGACCCGGAGGCGGCGGTGCCCATCGCGGCACTCGCCAACAGCCGGTTGATTCGATCAAGGTCCCGAAGTCGATGTGATCATGCCAGCCCGACGCGTGAGCGAGGGACGCCACGTGGCCCCTCGCTCACGCGTCGGGCTAGCAATAGGAGCGTGGAGTCGGATAAATCAACAGGCTGCCAAGAACTTTGATCCCCGCGGCACGCAGCGGCGAAAGCCTCCGCGGCTTCCGCTACGATCGGTTGGCCAAACCGGTCGGATCTCCTACGCTAGACGCGTCGACGAACAAACTTCCGCCAACGATCTTCACGGGCCCATGTCCGCACTGCACACCTCCCCTCTGCACGCCGATTTTTACGCCGACCGGATGGTCCAACACGAAACGGTGCTGGAGCAAAATGAACGGATCGCCGAGGCGACGTATCGGTTGCGTGTCTCCGCGCCGGCGATCGCCTCGATCGCCGTTCCCGGCCAATTCGTGATGATCCGTCTGGCCGGTGTCGACGCCCCGCTGATCGGACGCGCGCTGGCGATCTGGGACGTGTTGCCCGACCAGGACGGCAAGCCGACCTACATCGATCTGATCTATCTGAAGAAAGGCACCTTCACGACGGCCTGTGCCGAAAGCCCGCTGGGAACCAAAGTCAGCTTGTGGGGGCCGCTGGGCAATGGATTCAACGCGCGAGCGTGCGACCGATTGATCATGGCGGTCGGCGGGATCGGCCAAACGCCGATGCTGCTGTTGGGCCGTGAAGCGATCGGCAGCCAGTCCTTCGGCCGCGCCAATGGCTGGGCCAAGCAGGTGGAATTGATCTACGGCGCCCGCCGCGAATCGCTGCTGGCCGGCGTGCCGGAATTTCGCGAGGCCGAATTCGATGTCCGGCTTTGCACCGATGATGGTTCGGCAGGCCAGCAAGCGTTGGTGCCCGACGTGCTAGCCGCGCGGCTGGACGAACTGTCCGATCCCGCCTCGATCCGAGTCGTCACGTGCGGACCGGAGATCATGATGGAAAAGGTCGCGGAGGTCTGTCGGGAGCGAGGCGTTGATTGCCAGGTCTCGATGGAAACCCCGATGGCCTGCGGCATCGGCATCTGTTTTTCCTGCGTCGCCAAAGTCAAGCAGGACGACGGCGGCTGGGATTACAAACGCACCTGCGTCGAAGGCCCGATTTTTGACGCCGACAAGATCGTCTGGTGAATTTGGGAGAGTCGTCCGGGGTTGGGGGAGCGTAGAAAGGCGTGAAACGCGAATTGCCAGCACGACGTCCCTTCGAGCTGGACCGTCGCCGTGTTCTCCGAACTCGGCGTGCGCGAAAAAGCGAAGCTTTTCCCCGCGCCGACCTCGGAGAGGACGGCGACTGTCCGGCCCAGTCGAAAACGTAGCGACGGCAAAGCACCAGTTTCTCCCGCGTGTCCCTACCCCAGCAGCAGTGCGGCGGCGCCGAGGGCTCCGGCGACCAGGAACCCGGTCGAATCGACGACTGCGATCCGCCAGATCGGCTCCTCTTCGGTTCCGTAGTAAGCCCGAACGCTCTCCCCGTGCAGCCAGGCCCAAATACCGGCACCGATCAACAAGCTGCCCACGCCCTTGATGATGTTGAAATCAACGTCATCCGACGTCGCCTGATCGATGATCTCGAAAATGCGAAACGCCAGCGCCCAGCCATAGCTGAGCAAAACGACGTACCAACTGACTTTGCCACGGATGAAGCAACAGATACTGGTCGCCAGCGACAAGGCCGCCATCAACCCCAGCATCCCGACAATGATGTAGTAGACGACGCCCACGACATCGCCCATCGCGCCGCTCATTTCCTCCAGCATCTCGGCATCGACAAAGCCCAGGACCAACACCAGCAAACCGCCGTAGAAGATCGCCCCGAGAGCGTTGATCAGGCCGATGAAGATCAAGAAGGGCGGCTGGGGGGCTTCGGTCTTCATGAGCATCGCTTCGCCACGCCGGTCACTGCCGGAGATCGCTTCGTTGAGCAATTTGGCGGCGTTGGCACTGGGCGGTTTGACCGCCTTCTTTGCCCCGGGGACTTGCACCGCTTTGACCGGCGCCAAATCGGTGTCCGTCAATTCGTCAAACAGGCCCGCGGTGGCCGCCGGAGCGGGGGCGGCGAGCGGTCGAGACTGGGCCGCCGGACGCGCGGCGGCCGGTCTGGATTGCCCCGTCGCGCCCGCGGCGGCTGCTTTCGGCGCTGCACCTGTCGCCGCAGGTGCCCGCAACTGTTTCCCGCACTTACACTTGACCACCTTGCCGGCTGCGGAGTCGGGGATTTGAAGGAGCGACGCACATCCGGGGCACTTGATCTTCATGGACGATTGACGAGACGTTCTTGGCAATGGAAGCAAACGCGATCTGCGGCGTCCATCTTAACAACTCGCCGCCGTTTGTCTGGTGATTTGACGCGTTTGGCACCAAGAATCGGCTCTGGCCCGCCGATCGGGAACGTCCACTTCGGGTGCCGTGGCCTCTCCGATGTACGATGGCCCTTCCGGGCCGTCGTCCGCTGAACTCTGCGCGACGACCTAGAAAGGACGTCGTACGGGCGATAGCTAGACCTCGCACGGGCGATTGGCCGGCCACCATTGCTGCGCCCCGGGCTATTTAGTCGAGGTCACTCGAACAACCTCGGCAATCCGTCGCCCAGACTCTGCGCCTTCTGGCTGAGCGCCGCATTCATCAACTCGATCGCGACGCGAGATTCCAGCGTCACGCCGGCGCGGACGCCGACGCAGGGATCGTGGCGGCCTTTTTCGAGCTGAAAATCGATCTCCGTCAGGTCCTTGGTGACCGACAACTGCGGCTTGTTGATCGTGGAGGTCGGTTTGAATCCGACGCGAAACACCAGCGGCATGCCAGTCGTGATACCGCCGATCAACCCGCCATGCGTGTTGGAGACGTACCCGCCGCTGCGAATCGGATCGTTGTTTTCGCTGCCCACCCGCTCGATCACCGCCGCCCCGGAGCCGACTTCACAGGACTGAACGGCATTGAGTCCGCCGAGTGCCCCCATGATCCGCACCTTCAAACTCTGGTACAGCGGATCCCCTAGCAGCGGCGGGACGTTCAACGCCACCACCTCGATGCCCGCGCCGAGTGAATCGCCGGCCTTGCGGGTCTGCTTAATCAACTCGGCCGCTTCGGTCGCGAAGTCGCCGTCGATGGAAGGGATAACGGCGGTGTCGATTTCCTGCTGTAACGCGGCGACGGTGCCCGCATCGATGGCGACCGAATCCTGCTGGGCCAAAAACTCCTGGCAGCGTTCGGCCAGCGAACGCGTCGCTTTAAGTGGTCCGACCTGGTCGATCGACGAAAGCAGAACGGTGCCGAAGGTCTGCTGCAGAAACAAACGCGCGATGCTGCCGCCGACGACATCGCTGATCGTGACGCGATAACTGCTGCGGCCCCCGCCGCGAACATCGACGAAACCACGCGATTTGTGGTACTTGACCAAATCGGTGTGACCGGGCCGAACCTGTCCCTTGGGCCCGACGAACTGGGTGTAGTCGCCCGACTTTTTGCTGGTCGACAACACCATCGCGGCGATCGGTTCGCCGGTGGTGTAGCCCGCCTCGTAACCTTCGGATTCAAACCGCGCGCCGTCGACTTCGACGCTGATCTTCGACCCACCGGTTTCATCACCACCCAGCAACGCCTCGTGGTCGGTCTGATACAGGCCGGCGAGGAAAACCACCTTGTCCTTTTCGTTTCGAGGCGTGCCGTACTTGTTGCCACCCGGGCGGCGCCGATCCAGGAACGGCTGGATCTGGTCGCGCCGGATCATCAGTCCGGCCGGACATCCGAAGACGATGGTCGTCACCGCCGGGCCATGGGATTCCCCCGCGCCCGCGACGCCGAAGTAGGGTCCGCCAAGAATTTCCATTACAACCCCAACGCGTCGCGACCTTGGGCCTCGATTTCCATCACCTTGTCCAACCGCCGCTGGTGCCGCTCACCAGGCGTGTAGCGAGCCCCCAGAAACGCGCGAACGATTTCCAACGCCAACTCGCTGCCGATGATCCGCCCGCCGATACACAGCACGTTCATATCATCGTGCTCGACGCCTTGATGGGCCGAATAGGTGTCATGACAGATCGCGGCGCGAATCCCCGGGATCTTGTTCGCCGCGACGCTCACCCCGACCCCGCTGCCACAGACCACGATCCCACGATCCGCGTTGCCCAGAATGATCTCGCGGGACACCGCGACGGCAAAATCCGGGTAATCACAGCGCGCCGTGCTGTCGGTGCCGCAGTCGATGATGTCACCGACCAGGGTCGCAAAGGGATCGGCGGCCAGTTGCTGGGAAACCACCTGTTTGAGCGGGTATCCGGCGTGGTCACCGCCGATGGCGACGCGTAGTCGATTGCCGGGTTGGTTGGGATCGGTCATGAATGGGAGGGCACGAGGAGCAGGAAACGAGTTCGGAAGCGACAGTTTACCGTCAGCACGAAAAATTCGTTAGTCTCGTAAACAACCCCGACCGGCATTTGTGAGCCGCATTTTCGATCGCCGTTGACCTGATCAACCAAAAAACCTAACCTAAGCCCCCCAAAGCATTTAGCTTCTCCGAATCGGATCCGGGGTGCCCCTTTGAGGTGGCACCGAACCGCACTTTCGTCTATTTGGCCCGAAATTGGCTGCTCTAGACGCGGGGGGCGGTGCGCTGCCAATCTGACTCTCTTGCGGGCGAATCTGTATGCTCGCGGCCAATCAAACATCGAAACTTAGCAAGCGATTCAGCGATGTCGTTTTTTGAAACCCTGGCAGATGTCACCGGCGCCGTGTTCGGCGGTGTCCTCAGCTCCTTTGAACGTGCGGTCACATCCGTGTTCGGATCGGCCAACGCGCGTCAAGTCACCGCGCTTCAGGCCAAAGCGGAGGAGATCACCGCATTGGAGCCCAAATACGAGGCGATGACGGACGAGGAATTGCGGGAACAGACGCAATTGTTCCGCAAGCGGATTCGTGACGGCCAGTCGTTGGATGACATCTTGATCGAGGCCTTTGCGGTCTGTCGCGAGGGCGGCAAACGCTTCCTGGGCATGCGGCACTATGACGTCCAGCTGATCGGCGGAATGGTGCTGCACCAGGGCAACATCGCCGAAATGGTCACCGGTGAAGGAAAGACGCTGGTCGCGACGCTGCCGGCCTACCTGAACGCGCTCGAGGGCAAGGGTGTTCACGTCATCACGGTCAACGATTACTTGGCGCGACGTGACATGGAGTGGATGGCGCCGCTGTACATGAACCTGGGCTTGACCGTCAACGCGATCCAGTCCGGAATGTCGACCGGCGAAAAACAAGCCGCTTATCGCTGTGACATCACCTACGGAACGAACAACGAATTCGGCTTCGATTACCTCCGAGACAACATGCGGCCGGCCGCCCAGGGCGACGACCGCTTTCCGCCCGAAGCCCAACAATGTCAAGGCCCGCTGAACTACGCGATCATTGACGAAGTCGACAACATTTTGATCGACGAAGCACGAACACCGCTGATCATCAGCGGCCCCAGCGACATGGACCTGGGTCGTTACGCGGACGCCGACCGCGTCGCGCGGGCACTGCGAAAAGACGAACACTTCACCGTCGACGAAAAACAACACAACGTCACGCTGACCGACGAAGGGGTCCGTGAAGCCGAACGATTGGCCGACGTCGAAAGTTTTTACACCGCCGGCAACATGGAATGGCCGCACCTGATCGACAACGCGCTCAAGGCCCACTACCTGTACAAGCTGGACGTCAATTACGTCGTCAAAGACCGTCAAATCGTGATCGTCGACGAATTCACCGGCCGCTTGATGGACGGTCGCCAATGGAGCGACGGGTTACACCAGGCCGTCGAGGCCAAAGAAGGCGTCCCGATCAAACCGGAAACTCAAACCTTTGCCACCGCCTCGCTGCAAAACATCTTCAAGATGTACAAGAAGCTGTCCGGCATGACCGGTACCGCGATGACCGAGGCCAATGAGTTCTGGAAGATCTACAAGCTGGATGTCGTCGCGATCCCGACCAACCGCGGTCTGCAGCGGATCGAACACCCCGACGTCATCTACCTGACCGAAGAGTTCAAATACAAAGCCCTGGCCGAAGAGATCGAACGGACCAACAAATGGGACGTCCTGGTCATGAAGGACGGGACCGAGTTGTGGGGCAAAGTCACCGAGGAACAAGACGATCAGGTCAAATTCATCGGCAAGGGCGAAAAAGACGCCGAGACGATTGCGAAATCAAAGATCACCGCGATCGAATATGCCGGACGGCCCGTTCTGGTCGGCACCGTCAGCATCGAAAAGAGCGAAAAACTGAGCCGGTTGCTCGAACGCCGCGGCGTTAAACACGAAGTGCTGAACGCCAAGCAGCATGAACGCGAAGCCGACATCGTCTCCCAAGCCGGACGGAAGTACGCCGTCACGATCGCCACCAACATGGCCGGCCGCGGGACCGACATCATCCTGGGCGGCAATCCCGAAACCAAAGCCTGGGCACAACTGCAACACAAGTACCCGACGCGTCTGGAAGTCCCCGACGACGAATGGAACGAGCTGGTCGAATCGATCGACAAAGCCGAAGGCATGAGCGAGCAGGGCCAGCACGTTCGCGAGCTCGGCGGGCTGTATGTCCTGGGAACCGAACGACACGAATCGCGACGCATCGACCTGCAGCTTCGCGGTCGTTGTGGACGACAGGGCGACCCGGGATCCAGCCGCTTCTTCTTGTCACTCGAAGACGATCTGATGCGGATCTTCGCCGGCGAGTGGGTCAAGAACATGATGGAGCGGATCGGCATGCGGGAAGACGAACCGCTGGAATCCAAGCTCGTCACCCGACGCATCGCCGCGGCCCAAAAGAAGGTCGAAGAACGCAACTTCGAAATGCGGAAGAGCTTGTTGGACTATGACGAAGTCATGGACGAACAGCGGAAACGGGTTTATCGCTACCGCCAAAACCTGCTGGACGGCCACAGCTCGCGTACGATGATCCTGGATCTGATCCGGGCCCAAATTCAAGAGCAGGTCGAAACGTTCCTGGAACCCGATTACGGTGCGGAAACCTTCGCCTCCTTCGCCGGCGCGCAACTCGGATGCAGCCTGGACGCCAAGGATTTCCTGAACATGGATATCTCCATGGCGACCAGCTACGCACGCGAGCAAGCCGAACGCGCCGCCGAAGTCACCGTCGAGGAAGTGGTCGAAGAGAACTTGCCCGAAGAGATGGAGGACGAGTGGAACTGGAAAGCGCTGACGAAATGGTCCAACACCACCCTGGGCACCAACTACCAGGACCATCAACTGAAAAAGATGGAACGTGATGACCTGATCAATACCCTGATCGAAAAGAGTCACGAAGCGATCGAAAAAGTCGACCTCAGTGAAGGCGAACCGTTCCTCGACGCCGACTACGGTCTCCGCGTGCTGTGTGGTTGGATGCGACACCGGTTCGGAATCGAAACCACCCCCGAAGAGTTCCGCGATGTCGAAGACCGTCGCGCCGTCACCCATGCATTGGTCTCGCGGGCCGAAGAAGCGTACACGGAAAAGGAAACGGAGTACCCGGCCCTGGCCGGCATCTCGCAGTTCACCGTCCAGCAGGGCGCCCAGGTCATTCTGGATCGCGAGAACCTGATTGATTGGATCAAACGTCGCTTCGACAAGATGATCAGTATCGACGACGTCCCGCTGAACCGTGACGACTTGAAGACCCAGTTGACCCAGTTCAGCCGCGAAACCGCCGACGCGGCCGGTGCGATGTACGCCAAGGCCGAAGAGATGGTCGACAACGTGTTCGGCAACGCCGATGCGGATCAGACCGCCGCCGTCGCGACCAGCGGCACCGACAAACTGCAAACGCTGGCCGAGTGGATGAAACGCGAACTCGGCGCGTCGGCCGACGCCGATGACCTGGCGCGGATGAATCGACAGCAGCTGACCCTGGCCGTCGGCGGTGCCGTCGACGATCGATTCCACCCCGAAATGCGCCGCATGGAACGGCAAATCCTGCTGAACATCGTCGACGATGTTTGGAAAAACCACCTGTTGACGATGGACCACTTGCGCAGCAGCGTCGGTTTGAAAGGCTATGCCCAACTGGACCCCAAAGTCGAATACAAACGCGAAGGCATGCGGCTGTTCGACAACATGTGGGAATCGGTCGGTGAGCAAGTCACCGGGTTGATCTTCCGCATGGAATCGTTCAACCAAGACTTCATCCGCAGCACCTGGGTCGACGCCAAAGCGCGGCACGACGAAGTCGGCTCGGTCACCAGCGCGGCCGGGACCGCCACCGCCACCAAGGCCGCCACGCAAACCGCCGCTCAACAAGCCGCCGAAGCGAGCAACCAGCAAACCGACGCCAAACCCGAACCGATCCGCAACACCGGCGTCAAAATCGGACGCAACGATCCCTGCCCCTGCGGCAGCGGCAAGAAATACAAGAACTGCTGTCTGAGGAAGTGACCGGCCAAATGTAGCGACCTTCGCCAGAAGGCGGATTCAAACCTCGTTCCCAGGCTCCCGCCTGGGAACGCCATTTCCGGCGAGGCTCCCGCCTCGCAATTAACTCGTTCCCAGGCTCCCGCCTGGGAACGCTATTTCCGCGAGGCTCCCGCCTCGCAATCAACTCGTTCCCAGGCTCCCGCCTGGGAACGCTATTTCCGCGAAGCTCCCGCCTCGCAATTAACTCGTTCCCAGGCTCCCGCCTGGGAACGCTATTTCCGCGAGGCTCCCGCCTCGCCAGCACGACCCACTCGGGAGGCGGAGCCTCCCTAGCATCCCGTTCCCAGGCGGAGCCTGGGAACGAGAGAAACCCCACGAGAGAAACCCCGAGAACGGAATCTCATCATGCTTGCCAACGCCATCTACTTGATCGCGCTGTCGGTGCTGTCACCCTGGATTCTGTATCGCCGCGTGCGACATGGACGCTACCGTCGCGGATGGCGTCAGAAACTGCTGGGGCTGTCCGCGGGTGAGGCATCGAGTCTGCTGGGTGAGGGCCGAAACGGACCATGCATTTGGCTGCACGCGGTCAGCGTCGGCGAAGTCAACTTGCTCGGCGGCGTGGTCAAACGACTGCAGACGCAACATCCGCAAGCCCGCATCGTGATCAGTTCCAGTACCGACACCGGATACGATTTGGCCACCGAGCGGTTCGGAGCCGATCGGGTGTTCTTTTGCCCGCTCGACTTTTCGTGGGCGGTGGGGCGAACGCTTGCCAATTTGCGTCCGGACCTGCTGGTCTTGGCGGAATTGGAATTGTGGCCGAACCTGATCCGGATCGCTCGAAAGCGCGACACCGATGTCGTCGTCATCAATGGACGGTTGAGCGACCGTAGTGCTGCCGGCTACCAACGATTCGGATGGCTGACCCGATCGATCTTTCGCTCGCTCAGCAACGTCCAGTGCCAAGACGAATCATCGGCCGAGAATTTTGGCCGCTGCGGTACACCGCCGTCGCGGATCGCCATCAGCGGTTCGCTGAAGTTTGACGATGCCCCGCAATCGCGCGAATGTATCGAAGTGCAGTCTCGTCTCCGTTGGGCGGGCGCCGATCCCTGGCACGCGATCTGGGTCTTCGGCAGCACACAGGAAGGCGAAGAGGCGATGGCACTGGACATCTACCGACGGCTCAGCGAGCAGCATTCCGAATTGCGTTTGATCCTTGTGCCGCGTCACCGAGAGCGGTTTGATCGCGTCGCCCAGTTGGTTCGATCACAAGGGCTGGTCGCGCACCGTCGATCCGACGATGTTTCGATGGAACACTTGAAATGGACCGCCGACCGAGTGCTGTTGATCGACACGATCGGCGAGCTCCGATCGTGGTGGGGCGTCGGCCAGATCGCCACCGTCGGAGGATCGTTTGGAGACCGCGGCGGACAAAACATGCTGGAACCGGCCGGCTATGGCAGTGCGATCGCGTTCGGCCCCGACACCCGCAACTTTGCCGACATCGCCGAGCGATTGCTCGATGCCGAAGGGGCGGTTCGTGTCAACGACGCCGCACAACTGGAATCCTTCGTGCAGCGTTGCTTGAACGACGTCCCGGCGGCCGACGCACTCGGACGCGCCGCGCGACAGGTCGTCCAGCAACATCGCGGCGCCACCGAACGGACGATTGAAGCGGTCGGCCGGTTCATCGCCGTGGACGAAGGCCGACAACAACGCGCGGCCTGAACCGCGGGTAAGCGGTCGTGGACGACGCGAGGAGTCCTCGCAGTTGGCAATCCGAATGGACTCGTCGCCTCGTCCACTACCCGAAAACCAAGCTGAGAAACCAATTTCCCGTTACCGTGCCGCCAGTTGGCTTTGAGAGTGGGCCGGCGTGATCTCGACCCGGGCTTCCTCGATCAGACTTCTCAGGAACGCTTTGGCTTCCAAGTAGTCGCGTTTCTCGTAGTAGGCGACGTTTGCCTTCAACTCCTTTTCGATCCGCTCGATCCAATCTCGCATCGGCAGAAAATAGTCGGGGTTGATGCGTCCGACGACGCTGCGCTGGTGAAACACCAGATCGACCGGTCCGCGTGCCTTTTCGTAGTAGCTCGACTGCAGCAAGATCGGCCACGCGACCTGACCGGTCACCGGATCGACGGGGCGGCGTGGCGCCCGACTGGAAACCAATCGCACCGCGGCCCGCTTTTCCTGACGGACCTGCTCACCGCGAGCGTGCAAGTGCCCGAACCGCGACTGATTGTTGATCTGTTTTCGCTCCAACCGCGTCGCCAGGAACGCGACGCTGTTTTCCATTTCCAACCGGTCGGCATGCAGGTGCTGCGTGCGTGCACTCGCGTTCAAAACGTTGGCCGTCGCCGCGGCCCGGATCAATGCGGCGCGCCCGAATGCCGGGTCATAGCCGTAGCCGCGATGGCCGTATTGGACATGTCCGTACACCGGCCGAACGTAGTGGACGGTGTGGTGCCGGACCGGTCCGCTGTAGCAGTGGCCCGAGTCGCACCCGCTGGAACTCGACTGGGCCGACGCCGAACCCGCCCCCGCCAAGACCGAAAGCAACAGAACCGAGCAAAATGCGACGTTTGCCAGTGTGACCTTCATCGATCCAATTCCCGTGAAATGATTGTTTTTTTGTGCCAACACCCAGCCAAGCGGAGCCGACGGGAGGGCGTTACAGAAAACGTGAAAAAGACTGTCGATGGGGCCGGTTGGTGCACAGGCATTCGCCGCACACGGTCGCTGCGTCGCAGCGCGAAGAGTCGCCTAAAGGAACCGTCCAGCTTAGGGCGGAGGCGAAACGCGACGAATCCAAATGATCTGGCCGATTGGGTAAGAGGTGGTCGGCGGATCGGTGTACGACGTCCTTTCTAGGTCGTCGCGCTGAGCCCCACGGGCGACGGCCCGGAAGGGCCATCGTACCCCAAGAAGAGCATCGCCCTCAGCTGGACGGTCCCTAAAGGCTAGACACCAACGGTGGGTTACATTCCCGTCGGGACCGACTTGGATTTCATTCGATTGATCAGCGGGACGGTCACCGCGATGACCATCAGGGTCACGGCCAAGGGAATCGGGATCAGGAACAGGCCCAGGACACCGACGACGAACAACCAGACCGCAGGTTCATGAATCCAGGTTTGGAATCGGCCACGAAAGGGCCACAGCAGGATCACGGCCAATCCGAACGTGACCAGCGTGATCACGTTGACCAGCAAGTCCTGAAGCGACTCGCGCTGCGTGAACGATTGCACCAGGACCGGCCCCTCGGCAAACGTGTCCAAACGGACAATCGAGGCCACTTCGAACTCCGAAAACCGATGTTGCGCGAAGAGGGTTTGCGGAAGCCTGGGATTGGATTGCAGGAAACGCCCCGCCAATTGCAACAACTGCCGATCATACGCCTGCCACCGCCTCGTCATGTCGGGATCAACGTCGGGCGCCGCCGGTCTGGCGGTTGCGTCCTGTTCTCGATTCGCTTCGTCCGACCGACGCTCTGTTGTTTCGTCGGTGGCCGTCGCCGCGACGCCGACCGCGTCCTGACCGGACGTCGGGACCATCCGAAACGGGTGCCCGCTGCGACTGGCAATCGCTTGATAGCGCGCGATCCATGGCAGCAACCAACGTTTGATTTCTTCGTCGCTTCGTTCAGCCAGCATGTCGCGTGAGCGATCGATCGCAGTCACGACACTTTGCGCCAGTGCAAAGGCCCGCGCCGATCGTTGCCGCACGAAGTCGTCCGGAACCTGATCCATGCCACCGTCTTGCCGTTCCAGCGTGATTCGTCGATTCTGACCGACCAGCGGCGTTTGATAGAACGTGACCCATAGATCGCGGGTCGGCACGTCGACCAGTTCGCTCAAGTAACTCGTGATCGCTCGCCCCGCCACCGGGACTTCGACCAGCACCTCCAACGATTGGGGCAGCCGACTGTAGGCCAAGGGGACACGCAACCGCGACGTTTGGGGAAGCCTGGACGTGTCGTCGTCCCGGCCGTCGGCCTGATCGTCATCCGAGACATCGCCCGAGCTGCCGCGGCCCGGCGGCAACTCACTTAAATCGACTTCGCGCCCGGCGGACCAAATCCCGATACAGGTGGCGCCAACGGGCAAAGCGACGGTGACTTCATTTCGGGTTTCCGGCAAGATGTCAAATCGCTGGATGACCAGGACGTGATCGCTGTCAAGAAACACCCTTGCATCGCAGCACAGTGCCACCGGGTTGACCGTCGCTTGCAACAGCGGTTCCAACTCGACCGACCAATTCGATTCGATCGGTGAATAGAACGAATAGCGTTCGGGTGATTCGACCTCGTTCTGGAAGGACGCAAACACGTTTGGATCGTTTTTTAATGACCGGACCGACTGGGCACGCCATTGAATCGCCTGGGTCGTCAATTGCCCCGGCACCGCGACCAGATGATCACGCAAGTTGGCTCCCAAGACAGTCACCGCAGGAACACTGACACGCACCTGGTCTCGGTTCTTTAAACTGCCAGTGACCTGAACGCGCCGCACGTCTTCGCCGCGACGAGCCGATCGAACGACTTGGGCGGGCACCGCGACGCGAACGACGGTGACCACATCATCGCTGGATTGTCGCTTTCCCCAAACACTGGCGCCGCTGACCTGCAAATCGGCCGCCCAACGTGTCGGCAGTGTCAGATCCACATAATCGGGGATCGTTCTGCCGGGCAATTCCAGCAACGTGTCGCAGAACCATTGCCCGTCCGCGTACCGCATCCTGGTGATCTGATCACAGGTAAAGACCGAACCGGAGGCGCGGCGGCTGACCACGATCGGGTCATCATCCGTTGGCGTCCCACTGAATTCAGCGTACACGACCGGAATCCGCCCGGCGAGCAAATCGTCCTGCGTCAGTGTGGCCGGTTTCCAAGTGCCGGGCTCGTTCTCATTCCCCGGCGCCGGGTCATCGGATCGCGTCATCCGGACGTCCAGCGATCGTTCACGTGTGATGCGATAGGTTTCGCGAATCTCGCCATCGGATGAAATCGCGAACCGGGGAAGCATGGTCCGCCCCCGGATCGGCACGCGACTTTCGGCCAACAGTTCGATCTGAGTGGCCCCGTTGATTCGATTGTCACCGATCGGCACCTGTGAGCGAACCCCCGACGGGGTCTCGACCGTCAGCGGCGTCATGGAAGTGATGGGTTCACCATTGACCAAACAACTGACCAAGCGGAACCGCGGGGGGATGGTGATTTGGATGCGTTGAAGACTCGGCCTCAGGTCGACCAGGTCGGCCTTCAACCGCAACTCCATCTTCGTCTCCTTGACGTGCAAACGATGATTCAACCGAGCGGTGGGCGTGGGAAATTTGTCTTGCAAAAGCACGAAGGATGGGAACACGTCCTGAATGACAAATGCCCGTTGAATTCTTCCGGGATAGCCTCGCCACGCCGCCAAAAACTCGTCTTCGCTGGCGGGTTGGGAGCCCTTGGCCAACTCGCTGACGCGAATCGAGGCTGCCGATTCGATGGCAAACAAGGTGGCCGCCCAGCGTTGGGCGACCGAGGAAAACACCTCGGGGATCGGCATCGTCTTGCTGTCTTCGGTCGACGTCGGATCGTTCAGCACCGAAGGCAACCGCCACAGCAAACGGATCGGAGTGTCGACGCTGGATTGTTTTTCGAATCGATAAACCCCGCTCACCAGTGAAGCGTTCGCACCGGGAGGACGATCGGAGCTGTCGGCCAGTTCCGATTCTTCCATTGCCCAACCGATACTCGTCAGACTCGGTGGCGGCCCGCCGAGAATGGTCAGCTGCAACGTGTCACCTTCTCGCAGGCTGTCTTCCGGTGTGATCTCACACTCGACGACCGTGGATTCGATCCCGGCAGAAATCCGATATGCCCGGCGCAGGGTTTGTGCGGCCGATTGGCCGGGACGTTTGACGGCGCGACATCGAATCGCCAACTCGCGGACCGGTCCCAAGTCCGCTTCGTAGCGTCCCAATTCGGAACGGAACAGCGATCGGCCCAAGGGATCACCGAGCGATTCGACTTGGATCTCGCGTGGTGCTTCGACAATCAACTTGGCGGCATGGATCGCGGGGATCGCCAACCGAACGACGGTGGTTGCCATTCCCGATGTCGCGTCCAGCCGAACGTCGCCGCCGGACAGGCCCGGATCGGCCGGCCCCGGATCGGCACCCGGTGGTTCGGAATCGCGTTCGTCCCAAGCCGGCCCGTCGCCGCCGACCGCCATGCCCGGTTCGATACCGAGCGTCAACACCGACGGCAAATAGGTCAACCGCAACAGACTCTGACGACTCGACGGGATCGCGGCGGTCACCGTCCCGCGTTCGTCGACGGTGAAACGGATGATTTGCGTCTCACCGCCCGATACCAATTCGATCCGGCGCAACAGATCGGCACGGACGGGCAATCGCACCTGCGTCGATTCGCGCACCAGCTGGATTTGATAGTCCGCTTGAATCTCGGCGGCGATGGAACCGGCCGCGTCGCGTGGCGGAGTCAGAACGACACGGTATTCCGCCGATTGGAATTGTGCGTCCACCGGACGGTCTGGATCGACGTCCGATCGAATGGATTCATAATCCGCTCGTGACATGTACACCTTGTCGCCGACCGGCACATAGTCGGGATCCAGCGGCACCAACAATTCGATCGGATCGTTGTCTGCCGTTTCGACCATTCCCCCGCCGTCCGACTCTCGCCGAGCATCGTCGCCGATGGAATCCTGGGCCGCCAGGCCGCCGCCCATCGTCGCCGACCATCCGATCGCGAACAACAGCACCGAATGCGGAACCGACACGGAGAAGTCCGCCGATCGGTCGCGGGCGTTGCGTTGTGATCGGGTGTCGTCCAGCCGCAGCGATCCGCCGGCACCACTGCCGGTCACCCTGGTCGTCCGTCGATCGGCCATCACCACGTGCAACAGTGCCGCGGCCGACAGCGGCACGGCGATCCAGCCGATGATGGCCGCTTGCGCCGGCCACCAGATGACGGCCCCACTGATCGCAAGCACGGTCAGAACGAACAAACCGTGGACTCCCAACGGAAACCAGCGTGCGATCGACCACGCCATAAAAAAGACGACCGTCGCGACCAGCCACCCCAGGCCGATCGCCACGTCACGCGCGACCAAAATCAACACCGTCCCCTGGCCCAATTCGCCCGACTCGCCGGCGAGTGAATCGGTGGCACGGTGCAGTAACAATGTCCCCGCGCCGGTTTGATACGCCACCTGTTGCCGAATGACATTGCCTTCCACTTCGACACGCGGGATCCGGCATCGTCGAAACCAGTCGCTAGATGCGTGACGCCGCCGCATCAACACCGCGATTTGATCGCTCGGCCGCTCGGGATCGATCCAGATCTCGCCCACCTCGGTTCGATCGGCAGCTTGGCGCACCCCGTTCCTGGACACAGACACGATTTCCAGTTCGTGATCGAAGGAAAGATGAATCGGCTTGCGCGTGGACACCTCGGCGGTCAAATGGAACAAGTCTTCATTGCGGCTGTTGGCGACCACTTCGAATCGCTGGTTCCAAATCAGACAGGCCGCCGTCTCGGGCTGCGCCCGTCGCAATCGAATCTCGGGACGGAGCAGCGGTTCGTATCGAAGGTATTGTGGTTGACCAGCGGCGACCGACGTCGAACCGTTTGCCTCGGTTCCGGGAACCAGTTGAACTCCCGGGGGAATCTCGGAAATCTCCCAGCTGGCGTCGATCCTGACCTCGGCGGTTTGCCCTCGAGTTCGACGCACACTCGGCAGCGACAGGGTCAACCGGTCTTGGACCGGAAAGAACCGGCGTCCGACCAATTCGAATTGCCGCAAGTCACGGCCTTCCAGCGTGATGACGTAGGTCCCCAGCGGATCAGGCGACGCCCGCTGCACGCTGGAACTGGGCAAGCTGACCGTTGCCGACTGATCTGTCCGCCGCAACGACCAACTGAATTCTTCCTGTCGGGAGTTGCCGGTCAGCACCGAGAGTTCTGAAATCGGTTGCGTCGTCTCGGCCCGGACGACGATGGTTTCGGAGACATCGCTGCCTTCGGTTTCGATCACGTGCCGCAGCGCGACCCCGAAGGAATCATCGACGGGCTCCAACGTGACCTCGGGGATTTCGCCGGTCGGGCTGCGGATCAACAACGTTTCCGAATCCGGTTGAAAAAATGCGATCGATTCCTCGTCCATCGTGGATGATTCGAACCGCCCCTGCAGCATCACCGAATTGCCGTCCCAACGGCGCAGCGGTGGCGGTTGAATCGAGACCACATGTTCTCCCACATGCTGCAGCGGTCGAACGATCCAGGTCGAAGCCATCGTCAAACGGTTGCGATTCCTGGGCAGATTCTTTCGCGCGATCACCTCGACTTCGAACGTCGCTTGGGCCGCTTCGCTGGGCGTCGGCCAAATCACCCAACGATTGGCATCCACAGGCACGGTGATTCTGCGCCCCGAACCGACCACGGTGACCGAGTCGACGGTCCAATCTGGATTAACGTCCATCTGAAACGGAGACTGGTGATTCTGCAACAACCGACAACGGATGCGGCTGTTCGAGCGCACCTCCGGGGTCGGAGCCTGTTGCACACGCAACCGCGTCCAAACCGCTTCGATGAACCGCTCTTCTTTTTCGATCAGCATCAGCTGCGACCAGATCGCATCGGGCTGTGCGTTTTGGGGTGGCGGACCGTCGGCGATCAACAGCGTCTCACCAGCCCGCGTGGGTGTCTGAATCGATTGCCGCCATGTCGGTGGCAAGTCCCACTTTGCGACTTCCAAGGGGTCCATCACCGCGACAATGGTTTGCGTGGACGCTTCGGTCCACAACACGTTCGGCTCGTCGGGTGTCACCGAGGGCAATTCACAAATGCCGTCGCTGAGATTCCAATTCGACGTCCCCTCGATCGTCAACGTCAACAGCTCCGACGCCGGCTCGTTCCGCAACCCGCCTGCCGGTGCTGCGGCCGGGACGGAGTCGATGACACCGACCAATCCGCCGGGTAGATCGACGTCGATCAACGATTGGCCATCCTCGCGCCGCAACACCTGATACGGTGCCTCGATGGAATTGACTCGAATCGCCGTCACGGTTCCCTGCGGCAAGCGCAGACGAAGCCGATTGCGTTGGCGTGGAAACTGCAACGTCATCCGGTGGATCCACGACACGCCCGACAAGTCCACCTCGTACTGCTTTGATTCGCGTCGGATGAACAGTGGCTGGTTCGCTTCGCCATCAGACCTTCGGCGGGCATCGATCTCCAGCCGGTTCAGTCCGCCGGCTTCCAACACGTACCAACGAATGTCGCCTGTTCGCGTTTGCACATCCGCATCCGGCGGCGGCCCGGGACGCTCGACCAATACCCCTTGCTTGGACTCCAGAACGATGTCGCTGGGCGTGGAAATGACCAGTCGCGTCTGCGCGGTCCGGGGCAAACGCAAGTCGAACCGTTTTGCCGCGCCCACCGATTGGCTTCGCAACGTCCATCCGAAACGAATCTCGGATTGTGACCATCCGTCCAAGGCGCCGGCCGCGCTGTCCGGTTCGCGTTGATCCTCTGCTGCGATGCCGGCCGAACCGAGCGATTGTTCGACAGTCGCGGTAAACCCGTCCGCTGACGGCGTCCCCGGAACGACCGCCACCAACTCACCCGAAAAATCGATTTCCAACCTGGGAAGATTTCCCCGACCGACCGAAAGCGGTGATCGAAGACCGCCGGGTGAACCGGTGATCGCCAAATTGACCTGCCCCAACTTTCGACGAATGATCGGGCGAGGCTTGTGCTCCAGCACCAACTTGCTGCCTTCGCTGACCAACAGATTCTCATCCAGCCGAATGTCATAGAACCCGCTGACCAAACGAGCCTGGTTCGAATCGGCAAACCGCTCGGCACCGTTGCCGATCGCCTGCTGCAAATCGCGGATCGAAACGGCACGAAAATCTGCCGGCACCAAGTCGACGATTTGTGAAAGGAAAACCCCGATCGGACGCAGCGGTCGACCGTCACGATCACGCAACGGCAGCGGCAACGTCAAACGATCCTGACGTGCCGCTGCGTCATCGCTCGACACCGCATCGCTGACCCCGGCCGCCGATGATTCGCCCTCGGCGGACTCGGTGGTCGGGGACTCGTCTTCCGCAGCCTTGTCTTCCGCAGCCTTGTCTTCCGCAGCCTTGTCTTCCGCAGCCTTGTCCATCGGCTCGCTGGCTGAGGGCTCGCTGGCTGAGGGCTCGCTGGCTGACGAAGGATCGTCTTTGGGCCCTGCGGCGTCCGGCCCCGCAGCGTCCGGCTCGGCGGAGGGTCGATCGGTGTCTCCTTGAGGTCCATCGGCGGGTTGCTCGACCGCCGGTGGCGTTTCGGGGACTTGTTGGCCGCGCGACTGTCCGGTCGCCAGCAGCGCACAGCCGACCGCGATCAACGTCAACATCAGCCGCCGCGCAACGCCGATCCGGCCGACGGCGAACGGGCCGCGAGCCATCGCCAGGCCCAGCAACGCTGCCGCGTCACACCCTCCGCGACAGACGAAGTTGTCGGTTGTCGCCGGGGTCATGAAGCCACCTCGTCGGCAGACTTCGAGACGTCCTCCGGACCGATCGAATGGGTGACGGCGATGCTGCTGGGCGGTCGGTAATCGGGCGGTTGCCGACGACTTTGCGATGATGAATCCAATCGTGTCTCGCGGGTGCTGGTCAACACTCTGGACGGCGTCGGCAGCACCAGATTGCGAATCGCCAACATCACGATGACCAGCACCAACGACAACATCGTGACTTGACCGACCAGGATGGCGGCGTCCGGAGCGACCGCCAACAGCCCCGCAAAACAGACGATCGCGACGACCGCGGAAAACGGATTGCGGGTCGCGGGGATGTAGGTCAGCACGGCGGCCACGAACACGATGGCACCGGCGACGATCATCCACAAGATGGTTCGAGTGCCGACCATCGACCGGAACGAGCGGTCGTCCATCGAAGAGAACAAGTATCGATTGCCCGTCGGCATCGGGCTCAAATCGATCGCCTCGGGCTGTGCCGTCGCGACTCGATTGATCAGCGTGGTCTCGGTCATCAGCGGGCTGCGAATCAGTCGCCAACGGTCGAATCCCCATTGCATTTCGCGGCCGACCGACGGCGTCGCCCAAACCAAGTGGCAATCCGACGGGACCGTCAACTGCCAAAACAGCTGGCCGGTCCCGGGACCGACATGGGCCAGCGGCCTGATCGATTGAAACAGGCCGCCACCGGTTCGATCGATCCACAACCGAACATCGATCAGATGCTGCTGCATGTCCGATGGGACGCGCACGACCAGCCGCTCGCCGACCATCTTGTACGCCGCGGGTTCGCCGTTCAGAGTGACCTGGATCTCGGTTTGATCGGCGTACTCCAAGTCCAGTTCAAACTCGCCGGTCCCTTCCAGACTGGCGATCACTTGATCGTGTTGGGAGATTTCGCTGATCGCCGTTCGCACCACGATCTTGCCTGTCAGCAATTCGCTTTTCGCCGGCGCCCTCGGTGAAATCCGCAGCGGAACCGTTTTTGTCGGCAGCGTACGAAAGACCAATTGATCGGTCAGCGATTTCTCCGCCGGCGTGATGTCATGCGACTCGCCGCCCAACAACTCCAGTTCGATTTTTCCCCGCAGCGTGATGTCTTGGACGATCGGATAGGGCAACCCGATCTCAACCAATTTCTCCGCGGCATCGGGGTTAAACGTCACGGATTCGGAGTGGATGAACCGTACTTCCATGTTGCCGTCGGCGAGCGCATCGGAAACGAGATCGTATTGCAAGCTTTGCGACGCCTGCCCGGCCGTGTTGGTCCCGGTCGCCTGCTGTTGATCGGCCAAAGCGTCGGACGTGACGGCCTGTAACTGCGCCGCACGGTCATTGACCTCGACCGACCATTGTTTCATGGCGCTGTCATTTTGCCCGTCGGTCGCCCCCGACGTCTCGCCCTCATCGTCGGCACCGGAACCCTGCGACGAAGCAACGTTCGATGCGGCATCGGCGGCAACCCCGGGGGTCGGTTCGGGGATCGCGATCCGCAACCGTCCTTCCAAGTCGACGGGAGTTTCGATCAGCCACGTGACGGTGGTCACCAATTGATCACCGATCAATTTGACGTTGGCGGTGTGTTCCAAGCTGATTCGGGGCGGGCGTTCCACCAATTGGCCGACGATGCGTGCGGCCGATTCGGGAGGCATCACGGCGAACACGCGGGTCGTATCTCCGATTCGCGATGGATCCGCGGTGGCCCGTTCACCGTTGCCGACTCGCTCAAGCGCCGCGGATTCGGCATCGGCCGAACGTTCTAAATGGGACGAACGCTCCAAGTCGACGACGAACGAACGCCGGCCTTTGCCGGAGAGCCGAACGATGGCTTCTTGAATCGTGATCGGGTCACGACGATCCCCCGACCCGACGATCCGTGGCACCGGCAATTCGACACGCCGATCCGCTTGATCGGCCGACGCCTCACTGAGCCCGCGGCGCGCCTTGATCAAAACGGGAATGCTTTCTTCCATGCCCGTGTAATTCACTTCGATTTCGATCAAGTTGTCCGATTCATACCAGGGAAGCGGAGCACCGGTGCGCGCGTTTTCGATTCGAGGCGCCTGCCAATCCGCCAGATCGACGCTCAACAACTGAGACCGATTGCCATTTCCGATCGATTCGATTTCCATCGAAAGATTCGCGGAATTGTCCCGCAGTTCGATGTCGCACTCGCTGGACACGCGGAATTCACGCTTGGTGGCGTCCAACCAAATCGGCAACGTAAACTCGCCACGGATGAATTGAAACGAATAACTCCGCTGGTCGACCGCCGTTTCATCCTCGGCGGCCGGTGTGGTGTTTTTGACATACGATCGCTGGTGCCACCGCAAACGATAGTCCGCTCCGGTCGTGATGTTGATCGTGCCCTGGTTGCGAAGCGCTTCGGCAACCACGGGCACTTGCAATGCAAGCGGATTCTTGGCCGTCGGGGAATCGCTGGGGATCTCCAATCGAAACTCCAACACAATGCTCTGTCGACGTTCGAACTTGGGGATCGTGACCTGAAACAGCTCGGCGTCACCGGCGTCGGGCTTGGAGAGTTCGACTTGCTGCCCGAATTGACCGCTGGTGATCAGCTTCGGATCATCGCGCAGCGACGCCCCCGGCGGAATCCGGAGTTTGAAACTGGAGATCGGTCCGCGGGAATCACGCACCGTCATCTTCACGTTCTGCAACAACGGATCCTGGGGCGAATTCCATTGCATGGAAATCCCACTGGTCGCTTCCAGCAACGGGACCGAAACGGGTCGATCCATCGTGCCCCACTGTAGTGTGAAGCGGCCCCCGCTGCTGATCACCTTGAATTGACTGCGGCCCGCCTCGTCGGCTGAGGTTTCAAGGACTTCGTCGTCGCGATTGGGGATCACGCCGACGACGTCGCGCGAATCGCTGACCAGGTTGATCTCCGTCGCCGAAGGCGGCAAACGAAAATCCAACGCATGCACCACATCGGTCTCGACCCGAGCTGACATCTGCATGCGGAACCCGACGATGGTCTCCTTGGCGACCGAGGCGAGCAATTCATAGTCCCCCGAATCCTGGTCGACCGCCACGGCCAGTTTGTTGCCGTTTTCGGCGCCGGAAAAGAATTCGACCGGACCCAAGCGGTGAAAATTCTCCATCGCCAAAGGGATCTCGATCGTCTCATCGGCGGTTGCGTCGACGGCCACCCGCACCTCCACCGACAACTCCGCCCGATTACCGTCGACCCGACCGTCGATCTTCACCGTGTCGAACACATAACGGCGCGTTTGGTTCGTGCCGCCACGTTCGAGTTCCAAATACCGCTCGTACTTCATCCCCGGGGCATAGATCGCATTCTCCGAGACGTCCAGAAACATCATCCCCTTGATCGGCAGCTTTCCAGACTCGGCCGGCGTCGGCGAGGGACGCAGGATTTCCGCCGGCGGATACGTCCCCGGGGGCTGGGCGTGGCTCGGAACACCGCCCACCAAACAAACGCTCGTGAAGCAAACGATCACCCCCACACACCTGACCACCGACGCAGCGATCGATCCGGCAGACATCAGTGCCGCCGAAAAGAGGTTCGTTGCCGAATCGGTGCGATACATAAACCAGATGGACTCGAGACGGTCTGCGGCATCGCGGCGAGCCGACCGGGGCTCACAAGCAAGCAGCACGTGGCGGAATGAGAAAGGAGAAGGAAGCGGGCGATGCGTCCGTCAAAGACGGACTATCCGTTCAGCGATCAGCCCTTTAGTTTACGCAAACCACGCAACCGGAAACAGCAAAAGCGCGCCGTTGAGCAGCGGATTTCACCGGTCTGTTTGTCCGCCGGGACACCAAGTCATCCAGCCGCACCAATCTGCACTTCCCTCACATGCGGCCCAAAGATCCGGCGATGGGCCGAAGAGTGGCCCGTAACAAGAGGCCACGGGCGAACATGACAACCGATCGCCCCGACCGAGCGGCCTAGTTGAGCGGCAGCGGACTTTCCGCGAGGGCATCGATGGCCGCCCCGATCCACCGGGTTTCGACCGCCCCACTGCTGCGATCGACGATCAACCAAGGACGCGCCCGCCGAATCACACCCTTTTCAAGAAACTCGCCGAACAGCCGCAATCGCTGTTGGTCGGGCTGATCGATCGCCCCGGACGACGCGACGTCTTGAGGGCCCAAGATGATCGCCGCACCGAAATCGCCGTTGTCGGCGTGGTAGACACGGCTGCCCGACGGGGAGTGCCCTTCATCGCGAGCCCCACTGCGTGCGGGCAACACCAGGTCCAACGTGGGGTGGGAATCCAACAACGTGGTCTGGACCGACACCAACAACTCCAACGCGATGCGGAAACCGTCGGCACAACATCCCTCAAGCGGGACGGGGCGAACGACCAATCGAAACCCGAACTGGCTGTCGTCGGTCTGCGGGAATGACAGGTGCAACTGGTCGTCGCGAACAAATTGCTCGTCCAGCCGCGGCAACGCCTGGCCATCCGAAGCGACCAGGGCGATGCGTTCCTGGCCGACCGCGAGTGCCACGGCGTCGCGCTCGCCGCGGGCATCGATTCTCCAAATCGAATCGCCGATCTGCCATGCCGCGACGCCGATTCGATTTGGGGCCGTCAACCACATTCCGATCAGCCCGCGTATTCGGCGCCGAAGAATTCTTTGCTGTCATCGACGTTCGGCTTGATCGTCCGGGCGCCTTCCTGCCAGTTGGCCGGGCAGACTTCGCCGTTCTCCTCGAAGAACTGAAGCGCTTTGACCATTCGCAGGGCTTCGTCGACGCTTCGGCCCAGCGGCAGGTCGTTGACCACTTGGTGTCGCACCACGCCTTCCTTGTCGACCAGGAACAAACCACGCAGCGCCACGCCGCCGTCGAGCAGGACGTCATAATCCCGCGCGATCTGCTTGTTCAAATCGGCGACCAACGGGTATTCGGTCTTGCCGATCCCGCCCGCATTGCGGGGCGTGTTGGTCCAGGCCAAGTGGCTGAAATGGCTGTCCACCGAAACGCCAAGGATTTGCACGCCCAGTTTGGCGAACTCCGCCGCGCGATCGGAAAACGCGATGATCTCCGTCGGGCAGACGAAAGTGAAATCCAGCGGCCAGAAAAACAGCAACACGTACTTGCCCTTGTAATCGCTCAAAGAGATCTCTTTGAACTGGCCGTCGGGCATCACAGCCTGTGCTTTGAAGTCGGGTGCCTGTTGGGTAACCAAAACGCTCATGGGACCGGTTCAATCTTGCAGTCGAGGAAGTTTCTGGATGGACGGCGACTCCGATCGAATCACCGCTGCCGGCGGAACGTTGACGCCCCGCCGCTAACGCACACTATCGAGCAGGCACCAGTTTCGGACAAGCGGGCGACGAAAAAACGCCGCCCCCGAGTCAGATCCTTCGGTGTCACTTCCTTCGGTGTCACCTCCTCCCCAGCCGCAGCCTCCGGATCACTCCGCCGGTGGTCGCCGCGGCCGTTCTCCGCCGGGGGTGTCGCCGCCACGGTCGGCTCCCGGGCGTCCCCCTCCGCCGCCGCGACGCATGTTTTCCGCACGGGCCCGCATCGCCTTTTCAATTTCCTCTCGCGACAGTTTGCCATCCTCGTCACTGTCGGCGCGCTCCAGCATAGCCGCCATCCGCTCGGGCAGCTCGTCGCCGGACAACAGGCCGTCGCCGTCCTTGTCTTGGCTCATGATCCGGTCCAGCATGGCTTGAGGATCACCAAATCCGCCCCGCCCGCGACCGTCGCCAGGTCCGCGACCTTCACCGGGCCCGCGGCCTTCACGCGGGGCATCGCCGTCGCGGGGGCCGCGATCACCGAACCCGCGTCCACGGGCGGGCACCAATTCCCTCAAATCGAGCTTGCCGTCACTGTTTTTGTCCAACGTTTTCAGCGCCGCGCTGGCGCCGGCAATTTCCTCAGCCGAAATCACTCCGTCTTTGTCGGCATCCAACGCCGCCATCACCGGCAACCGCATCAGCATTTCTGGGCCACCGGGGCCGAACCCGCCCGGGCCGCCGAATCCGCCGCGCCCTTCACGCGGACCGGCCTGATCGCCAGGCCCTTCGGAATCGCCGCGGCGGCCGCGTGGTCCCCGCGGCCCACGATCGCCGTCGTCCGCCTCGGCCCGACCGCGTCGTCGCCCCTCCTCGCTGTCCTGGGCCGTGGTGTTGGAAGCAGAAATGGCGACGGCAAGCCCCGCGATGCCGCAAAGTGCCAACCGCAAGGCGGTCTTGGTTCGAATCTTCATTGGATGGTTTCCCGGCGTGATGAGCAAAAGTCTAGTGTCCGACGATCTTCGGGGCCCTCGCCGATCGCAATCCGGAAATCCCCGCCGGGCGGCCCCATCGGCGGGACGCAGTTGGCGGTAAAATCGAATCTGCGACGGACGCCCCAGACACGTCGTGCCTCGGTTTGTACCCGACACCGTTTGAACGCTTCACAACCGCCGTGGTTTCGCTCGAGTCGGATGATTTCGTACACCACCCCACTCCCACCACCGGGAAGAACGATGAGTGAATCAGACCATGACCCGACGCAAGAATGCTTTGACAACGATGGCAGCTACATTTGCGACAGCTGTGGCGAAGAGATCGTGATCCCGCTGGACCCGGCCGGTGGACATTCCCAAACTTATGTCGAAGATTGCCCGGTTTGCTGCAACCCGAGCGTGATTCACGTGGATTGGGACGGCGCCCAGGCACACGTCTGGGCCGAATCCGAACAAGACCGATTCTGACCCGACACCAAGACCTCCCCAAAGAGCCAGCTTTCATGAGACTTCCACCCTGGGCGATCGAAGCGATCCGAAACGGCGTTGCCGACGTGGCCCGAAAAGCGAGCGACACCGAAACGATCGCCCGAGTCAAGGCACAGGCCGCCGAACTGCTTCGCGACTTGCCGGAGAATGCGTCACGCAGCATCGACGCGCTCGTCAAGACCGCCAGCGAAACCGCACGCGGCGCGATCGACCAGGGCCGCGAGTCGATGCTGCGTTGGACCGAGCGTCAAACCGACTTGGCCGTGCCTTGCATCAACGCCGGCGGCGTCCTGTTGGCGCGTTCCGGGACGGGGGTTCCGGTTTCGGATCCCGTTCTGCAACTCGGCGCCGACGTCCTCCGCGGTGACTGTGTCGACCACGATCTGAATCAACAACTCAGTCGATCGCTGGCTCGGTTGCTGGACCTGGACGGCCACGCCATCGCGGTGGCCACCAGCCTGGACGCCGCCATCGCATCGCTGACGGTGCTTGCACAGCAGCGAGAATTCGTGATGCACCGCAGCCAGGCGATCCGGCTGCCTTCGGGCACTCCGCTTCCCGATGCGTTGGCAGGCCTGACACTGCGCGAATGCGGCGGAGTCCAAGCGATCGAGCCACGCGACTTTGACGGCATCGACCACGCCTGCGTGATCTTGGCCGATGACGGCATGCATCCGATCGGGCCCATTGACTTCAAAGGCCGTGACGTGATCTCGATCGCGGTCCTGCCCGTCGGCACGATCCGCCAAGCCCACGATTCGATCCCCAGCGCCCAAGTGCTGCTTCAATCGGGAATTGACCTGGTCCTGCTGCCCGGCGGTCCGCTGACCGGTGGAACCGCGGCAGGGATCCTGGCGGGAAAGAAAACACTCATCGATTCCATCCAGCAAGACGCGCGCTGGAACACGCACAAGGCGGCCGCCGGAATCGTCGCGATGACGCTCGCCGCGATGACGGACTCCAATCCCAGCCCGTTCTCGGTCCTGATCGACACCGGCGAAGAAAACTTGCGGAGCCGCGCCGAACGCATGGCGATTCGCTTGACCGCCGACGATTCGATCACCGGCTGCCAGATCACCGATCGACCGGCGCGGCTGATCGATGGCGGACGCTGGGAATTCCCCTCCCGGCAACTCAACCTCCGTCATAAAACCCTTTCGGCCCAGCAGTGGTGCGATCAACTGGCCAAACAAAACCCGGCCGTGATCACCGGGATCGACGGCGAGCACTTGGTGATCGATCTGCGCTGGCTGCCCGCCAGCGCCGATTCCGCCACGGCCGCCGCACTGGGGTCCGGTGAATCGTCCCCGTCGGATGACGCTCCTGTCGACGTTCCCCAAGTCTGATTGCATTCGGCACAGGCACAGACGCATCAACACCGGCAAAACACGCAGCGGTGTCCGCCGCCGACCACATGAGCGCAACCCGCTTGAAGACGGTGGCCTGCACGCCGGTGTGCCGAACCCCAGTCAGCCTCCGACCACGTAACGACCGCGAATCCGCTGTCGAAGTTGGCATTTGGCCCCAGGTTTCTCGGTAACATCCGTTCGGCAACTGCTATAGGTAGTGTTGACGAGTTTGTTTTCATTGGGGCGATTTACCAAAACTGATGAATCCTGAGGTTTCCGAAGAAATACACCGTTGCGTTCAGGCCGTCGTGGACGGAGACCGCTCCTCATTTCGCCGGGTCGTGGAGATTATGCTTCCGGTAATTCGCGCCTATGTGGCTGCGCGAAGCCTTCCGGGTGTAGACGTCGATGAAATCGTCCAACGCACTTTCGTTGAGGCATACAAGAGCATCGGCAAGTATCGAGCCGGTTCCGACTTACAAGCGTGGCTCGTCACGATTGCTCGCTTTCAGACGATGATGGAAGTGACGCGGTTGAGACGGCAGGCGGATTATCACTCTCGGTACATCCCGGTCGCACTCGCACGTCAGATGGAGAGCCAGCTTGCCTGCGACGCGACCGAAGACGAGCGATTGACCTTCCTGCGTGAATGTCTCGGCCAAATCAAAGAATCGTCCCGGGAGCTGATCCACCGGCGCTACGCCGAAGATCTTTCAATGGAAGACATTGCGGCGACCATGAAACGCACTGCTGGCGCTGTCCGCAAGGAGTTGTGTCTCGTCCGCAAGCGGCTCCACGAATGCATCGAGCACAAAACTTCTCTAACGCGCGAAGTCGGCGGGGAGCAGTGAATGATGTTTCCCGACCGAATCGAAGAACTGCTCAATGCAATCCTTGACGGCGAAGCATCGGAGCAAGACATCGCCGAATTACAGACGCTGATCTCCAAGGATGCGTCGGTGGCGCCAATGCTCGCTGACCGTATCGCCGAGCACCGGTTGTTGGGTTTGATTCACCAACCATTCGACAACGAATTGTGCGTCCGCACGGTGATGGAGTCGATCGCGGAAGCGGAAGCGTCAACGGCCGAATCAATTCTTAATCGGGCGTTTGACACTTCAAGCGTCGACGACCGCACGGTCTCAAAAAATGAAGCAGTCGTCGACACGCGGTTCAGAACGCTGATTGGATGGGTTGCCACCTCCGCCGTCGCCATTCTGGTGATAGCTGGTGTTTGGGGACTCGTCACGGATCGAGGCCGCGGGCGTATCGATCCGATGCCAATTGCCGATCGTGTGGCCGCAAAAACGATTGCTCCGATTGCGACCTTGCTGCTGGAAGAGAATTGCGTCTGGCCGGACGACCGGGACTTCGGCGAAGGTGATCGGCTCCAACCAGGATCGATTGAGCTTAAAAGCGGAGCGGCTGTCCTTCGTTTCGAGGGCGGCGCCGAATTGGTCATGGTCGGGCCTGCGCAAATCGATCTGAAATCGGCTGCACGGATCGTCGTTCATTACGGAGATGTCGTTGTCCGAGCAGATGACGGAGCGGAGGGGTTTGCGGTTGTGACACCGACCAGCGAGGTCATCGATCTCGGCACCGAGTTCGCCGTCAAGGTGAAACGCGATGGCAAAACCGAAGTGCATGTATTGGACGGTGAGGTCAGCTACCGCAAGATCGACGCTCCGGAAGAGTTGGTCAAGATCTTGCACGCCGGTGAGGGGATTTCTATCGACGAAAAGGGGCAGCCTGTTTCCGTTCCGATGAGTTCACCGAGATTTCGCGATTACGTGCGGCGGATCAATCCACGTTCCCGCGCTGACCTGCTGACGGCTTATGAGGGCTTCAACTATTCGCCAGGTGTTTTAGCGCTGGACCAAAGTGCGGTCGGAATCGGGTGGGCCGGTCCCTGGCGAAAACGATTGCCCTCTGAACGCACGTTGCCATCTGAAGATTCATCTCCCGGTCACTTTGAGATTGTTCACGGACAGATGAATGTGACCTGGCCCGTGCCGGGCGGGCGCATGGGCATGCTGAAAGTGCCGGCAGGTAATGTTTATTACGTACGCCCGCTCGAGCATTCGATCAACCTTGATCGCGATGGCGTAACCTACTTCAGCCTGATGGTCCGTGAGACAAGTCGGCCCGAAGGAAGAAAGCGTGCGAGTGAGCGTCTGCGACTCACTTTTCGTGAACTGGACGACTACTACACTCAATACCTGAGTTTCGGACATGGCACGGGCTATCAGCCGTATGTTCGCACCGGAGCGGACTTGCTGTTCGCGTCACCAATGGTGTTGCCGCCGGAACAAACAACGCTGTGGATTGGCAAGGTTGTATCGCGTGCCGATGGCGAAGATGAGATTTTCTTTCGGGTTTACGGTGAATCCGATGCATTAGGCTACGCCGAACCGGCAACCTGGCACGTGGCCTCACGAGGTATACGGCTCAGCTCGCATTTTGATTGCGTGCTGCTTAGTTCCGAAGGCATGACCGAGCGCCTGATCGACGAACTGCGTATTGGTCCGACATGGCGCAGCGTCGCTCCCATTACGGAGACCGTCGAATGAGTCGGTCGCGTTTCTCAACTTACCTTGCCGCGATTGCGAGTGCTGTTTTTGCGCCACTCGCTTTGCAGGCCGGCGAGATCGACTTCAATCGTGATGTCCGCCCGATCTTGGCCGACAGTTGTATTAGATACAAGAAAAAGTCCAATCAGAAGAAGTAAATCGATGCTGTGTTCCATCGTTTCCAGGCGAGAAGTTTCCCGAACGGGACTCGTGGCCTCGTCCACCACCATCGCTTTCGCCGTGCTCGTATCATTGGCCTCCGGTACTGCAAGAGCAGCCGAAAAGACGGCATCGGTATTTGTCAACCAATACTGCGTTGACTGTCACTCGGGTGAGGAAAGTGAGGCGGGACTTCGCATGGACACGCTCAAGCTGAAGCTCGGCGATCAGACAGCATTCGACGCGTGGGCGATGATTCATCACCGCGTCTCCAATGGAGAAATGCCACCTGAAGATGGAGCGCAGCCCGAGCTGGACGAAAGAGCGGAATGGTTAGCAGAACTCGGCAACGCTTTGGCTGATGCCGATCGAGATCGTCAGGAGCGGTTCGGCCGCAGTGAGCTTAGACGGCTCAGCCGCGTCGAGTTTGCCAACTCGTTGAAAGACATATTGGATTTGCCGTATTTGGAAGTGGAGGAGATGCTTCCGCCAGACAGCCTAGCCCATGGCTACTCAAAGAGCGCCATGGCGCTGGACTTTTCGCACGTTATGGTCACCCGCTACATGGAAGCGGCTGACGAAGCACTTTGGCAGGCGCTAGCGTCGCATGTCGAAAGCTATCCAAGCGAGATAATTCGAGCCGAATTGAAGAGCATCGACGGCGTATCCGATACGCTGCAGACACTGCGCGTGCAGCTCAAGCAGACGACCGCGATGCCATTGATCGGGATGCGACGCGATCCGACGCTGGAGGTCACCAAAGGCAATTTCGCAAAGCGAGATCCCGGAACGATTCGTGACCCCGAACCACACTTTGACGGTGTCGCTACCTTCATGAACAGCCGATCGAATCACAACATCGTGGTCAAGCCGTTCAAGGTCAAGCAGAGTGGGTACTACAAGATTCGCGTGCATGGCTGGGGGTTGCTAAATGACCATGGCGAACTTCAGCCGAGTGATCGCACGGAAGCTGTCGCGTTCTACAGCGCATCGGGGAGATTGTTGGGTCGCTGTGACCTGCCGCCGAATGAACCGACCACCAGCGAAATCACAGCGTGGCTGAATGCGGAGGAGCCGATCGAGTATTTGGCGATTTCCACTGACAACGAGCTCTTCAATTTCCCCGATCGGGGAAAGGCCAAGTACGAGACATTCAAGGCGCATGGCATAGGGCTGCAATGGTTTGAGATGGAAGGCCCGCTTGCCGGGCCAAGGTCGTCAAACGAGGGCGGTGCTGCGCAGTGGCCGCCGGAAAGTCATCGTCTTTTGCTAGGTGATTTGGAACTGGAGCCAACCGACTTGCAGCCAAACGGTTTGGCTTACCGAGTGGTAACGGAGGAACCGATTGCGGATGCCAGGCGTTTGCTCGGCCGTTTCGTGCGTCACGCGTATCGACGACCACAGAACGAGGGCGATTTGCGCATTCCAATGCAGATGGTGCGACGCCGACTACAGCGTGGCGAGCCGTTTGTCGATGCGCTAATGGCTGGCTATCGCGCGGTCCTAACCTCTCCCGATTTTCTGTTGCTCAGCGAGCATCCCGGTCGGCTCGACGCCTGGGCGCTGGCCAGTCGGCTTTCGTTCTTCCTCTGGAATTCGCCGCCGGATTGGGAATTGCGGCGGGCGGCGGCTAGCGGCGAGTTGTTGAGCGACGACGAATTGCAGCGTCAAACACAAAGGATGCTTCGTCACCCGAAGTCATCACGCTTCGTCGAGCACTTCCTGGACGACTGGCTTGATTTGAGAAACATCACGCTCACCGAGCCGGACAAGAATCTCTATCCCGAATACAACGCGTTGTTGACCGAATCGATGGTGGAGGAAACGCGGGCATTTTTTACCGAGATGATTGACGGTGATCTCGGAGCCAACCACGTGTTCAAATCAGATTTTTTGACAATCAATCAGCGAATGGCGCAACTATACGGAGTCGAAGGAGTTCAGGGGTTTCACACCCGCAAGGTGTCGCTCGAAGAAGGCAGCGTTCGCGGCGGATTGTTGACCCAAGGCAGCCTGCTGAAGTTGACCGCGAATGGGACCACGACCTCACCGGTCGTTAGGGGAACCTTCATCCTATCTCGTCTTCTGGGTGACCCGCCACCGCCGCCGCCCGCATCGGTACCGGCGATCGAACCGGACATCAGCGGAGCGACGACTATCCGCGAGCAACTCGCAAAACATCGGTCGATCGCGATGTGCGCATCGTGCCACCAAAAGATCGATCCCCCCGGATTTGCGTTGGAAAGCTTTGACGTGATGGGTGCCTGGCGAACAAGCTATCGTGCCTTGGCTGAAAAAGGCGACGGCATCGACCTGAAATCCAACGGAAAGCCAGTCAGTTACAAAATTGGCCAGCCGGTCGATTCCGCGGGACAACTGCCCGACGGGTCTTCGTTTGAAGACATCAATCAGTTTCGCGTTCTGCTGGAATCCCGAGAACCACAGATCGCCCGAAATCTGCTGGAACAGTTGATCGTCTATGCCACTGGAACGCCGGTCGGCTTTGCTGATCAGCGTGTTGTCGATGAGATGATGGAATCGTTGGCTAAGAAAAGATATGGGTTGCGAGCAATGATTTATCAGATCGTCCTAAGCGACCTCTTCAGGAGTAAGTAACATGTTTGAACGGTTCTATCTGTCGACGCGAAAGCATCTTTCACGGCGGCACTTTCTAAGAGGTGCCGGCGCGACGATGGCTTTGCCGCTGCTCGATGCCATGACTCCCGCGTTCGCGAGAGGAGACGAAGCTGCCCTCTGTCCGCGACGCATGATTGCGATCAACGTTGACCTGGGATTCATGCCTGAGGAGTTTTTTCCGAAGGAGTCCGGCAACGAATTCCGTCCTTCACCCTACCTGCGGCTACTAAACGAATTCCGTCGGGATTACACAGTATTTAGCGGGGTATCGCATCCGGAAGTCGATGGCGGACACCAAGCCGATGTGTCGTTCTTAACCGGAGCTCCACATCCGAGATCAGCGGGTTTCAAGAACACCATTTCGTTGGACCAGTTTGCTGCACAGCACATCGGTCATCTGACGAGATTTCCGACACTCAATCTTCGTGTCGGTCCGGGCGCAGGGTCGATGTCGTACACGGCGGACGGCGTGCGGATCCCGTCCGAGGAGCGACCATCCCGGGTCTACGAAAAGTTGTTCGTACAGGGATCACCCGATGAGGTTGCCGCTCAGATTCGTAAACTTCGCGAAGGCCGCAGTTTGATGGATTCGTTTGCCGAACAAATCTCGTCGCTCAGCCGCGACGTCGGTGGACCGGATCGTGCGAGGCTTGATCAGTACTTTTCGTCTCTGCGAGAGGTGGAAAAGCGACTGGCAATTGACGAACAGTGGCAGAACAAACCCAAACCGCCGTCGAAACAGAAACCACCCAAGGACAACCTTGCACCGGGCGAATTGGTCGAGCGAACACGAAATATGTACGACCTGGCCCGACTCGCACTCGAAACTGATTCGACCAGACTGGTTACCATCTTCGTCACGCAAGGATTTAATCCCAAGGTTGATCTTCCCGGTGTCGACTTGCCTCATCATGCGTTGACGCACCAGAGTCAAAAGCAGGACACGCGAGAGCAGCTTCGCATTATCGAGGAAGCGCAGATGAGAGAGCTGGCGAGATTGCTTGGCGGACTGCAAGCAGCAAGCGAAGGCGGTGAGACGCTTCTCGACCGCACGATGGTGATGCAAGGCAGTAACCTTGGCCATGCGGGCAAACATGACAACCACAACCTGCCGGTGCTATTAGCCGGCGGTGGCTTCAAGCACGGCCAGCATCTCGTCTACGACCGCGAGCGGAATACTCCACTTGCGAACCTTTACGTCAGCATGCTTCAGCGATTGGGGATCGAAGCAGACAAATTCTCATCGGGAAATGGTACCATCAGTGGTTTGGAACAAATGTCATGAAATCAACTCCGATGCCAGCTTGTCACTATCGATCGATCTACCACGCAGGCCGATTTAAGCAACTCAGCCAATTTGAAGGAAAGGTGTTTGAGAGGTTCATTGCGTGATGACAAGCACAACAATAAGGTCTTCGGATGACCGTCGAAAATTTATCAAGCAGGGTGTGGCAGCGAGTGTCGGGCTCTCAGTCGCTGGGCGTGAAGTATTGTCTCAGGAGCGAGTCGCCACTCATAATCGTTCATCGAAACCCGTGCGAGTCGGTTTTGTCGGCGTCGGCGTGAAAGGGTCGACTCATGTCGGCAATTTACTGCGGATGGAAGGCGTCGAGCTCCAAGCGGTCTGCGATATCGTCGAGCAACAATGCGTCGAAACGCAGGCTCAAGCTGAACGTTTGGGCAAGCCGAAGCCTGCGGCCTACTTTCGCGGCGATTGGGATTTTCGCCGGATGTGTGAGAGCGAAGAACTGGATCTGGTCTATACAGCGACGCCTTGGCGCTGGCACACGCCGGTGATGCTTGCCGCCATGAACAATGGCAGCCATGCGGCGACCGAAGTTCCCGCTGCGGTAACGCTGGAGGAATGCTGGGAACTTGTTGAGACCGCCGAAAAAACGGGAAAGCACTGTGTGATGATGGAGAACGTCAATTACCAGCGCATCGAGATGGCGATCTGGAGAATGGTTCGCGAAGGCGTATTCGGTGAAGTGGTTCACAACGAAGGGAGTTATCTGCACGATACACGGTGGTTGAAAGCGAATGATTTCGGCGACGGATTGTGGCTGGGAGAGCATCATGCCCGGCGAAACGGCTGTCTCTATCCGACGCACGGGATCGGCCCCTTGGCTTGGTACCTGAACCTGGGACGCGGTGACCGTATGGAATACCTGGTCTCAATGAGCTCGAACTCACGCGGTTGCGACCTCTACATGCAGGAACACCTTCCTGCCGAACACCCGAAACGCAAACGGAGCTACGCCAACGGCGACGTCAATACATGCTTGATCAGAACGGCCAGCGGTGTCTCGATCGAAGTCAAACACGACACGGACCTGCCCAGACCCTACAGCCGCGGCACGTTGGTCCAAGGCACGCGGGGGATCGTCCGTCGGTTTCCCGAATTCAAGATTTGTCTCGAAGGAGACTCGCATCATCACAAATGGGAAAGCGGCGACGCCTACTCCGAGCGATACGAACATCCTTTGTGGAAACAGGTCCGGGAAGAATCACTCGGATCCGTCGCTCGAGGCGGCCATGGTCCGATCACGAAGGATGCAGTCTGGGATTATGATCCTGCCGTTGAACTGCGTAACGGCGATTTCTTAGAGGATTATCGCTTGATCGAGGCGCTACGAACGGAGGTTGATCCAGACTTCAACGTGTATGACGCTGCGGCTTGGAGCGCTATTGCTCCGTTGAGCGAGCAATCCGTCGCGAATCGTAGCGTTGCGGTCGACTTTCCCGACTTTACCAAAGGCAAATGGAAGACCGCCCCGCCCCTACGAATACTGGGTGTTTAGTTTTTCGATCGTTGCATGCCTGCAAGTTGAAACGAGCGGATGAAAACAGCATGCGAAGTGGAACACCGATGAATTCACCTATTGACCGCCGAATGGCGATGGGCCGACTGAGTGCCGTCACAGCGTGCATCGCAATTCCATCATTACGGGGTTTGGCGGCTGAACCCGGCATTTGGACAGGGATGGGGCTGGTAATCTACGATTGCAATCTTTTACGCAAGTGGATGCGCCGGCAAAGGCCAATCTTTGACCTTTTCAAGCCAATGACGTTTCTCAACCACTGCTTTTCATTGGGTGCGGGCGGAATGCAAGCGAGCCTTGGCGTTCTGAAGCCCGGTGAAGTTGACGAACTCCGAAGCTTTGCCGACCGGCACGGGATGTTCATCGATGCCATCGTCAAACCGCCGAAGGACGAGCAGGATTTAGATCGGTTCGAGGCGGAGATCAAGACAGCTCGCGACGTTGGCGTTCAGGCCGCTCGAACGACGATTATTCCAGGGCGGCGATACGAACGCTTCAAAACGCTGGAGGAGTTTCGTGAGTTTGAAAAGCATGGCCAAAAGATGCTCGAACTAGCGACACCCGTCGTAGAACGGCATCGCGTCCGGCTCGCGGTAGAAAACCACAAAGACCAACGAATTGATGGGCGGGTTGCCTTGCTCAAATACCTCGACAGCGAATTCATTGGCGCTTGCGTCGATACGGGTAACAGTTTTGCACTGCTTGATGGAGCCTACGAGCCCATCGAGGCACTCGCTCCCTATGCATTCACGGTGCACCTGAAGGACCAGTCGCTTCGACAGGTTGAAGACGGGTTCCTGCTAGGAGACATCCCGCTTGGGCAGGGAAGCTTCGACTTGCATCGGATGGTCAGCACCATTCGAAAGGCAAAGCCAGAGATAAAGTTCACGCTTGAACTGATTACTCGTGATCCGCTGAAAGTTCCGTGCCTGACCGAAGAGTTTTTCGCCACGATGCCATTGGCGCGAGCGAGCGATCTTGCCCGTACCCTGCAGTTTGTTCGGCGGCACCAGAAAGGCAGTTTGCAAGAGGTTAGCAAATTGACTCTGAAGGAACAGGTCGAACTTGAGCAATCGAATGTAACGTCAAGCATTCAATACGCGAGCCGGGAACTAAAGCTATGAAACAACGGGCCATCTCGCGTCGCGAATTCGCAGGTGCCAGTGCGTCACTTTCTGCTTTGAGCTGGTCGTCGCTGATTCGAGCGGCAAGTCCGCTCAGCCGCCTCCGTGTCGGTGTCATCGGCACGGGTGTGCGGGGAAAGTATCTGATTGGCAATCTGCCTGAGAATGCTCGCGTGGTGGCCCTCTGTGATTGTGCAACTTCTCGAGTCGCGGGGACGCTGAGTCCGAAGCAGGAATTCGCTGAGGTTCTCGCCGGCTTTTGCCAGCGGGACTCCGGTGCCTGCAAGTCGTATCAGGACTACCGGCGAATGCTCGATCGAGAGCCGCTCGATGCGGTCATCATTGCTACTCCCGACCACCACCACGTGCAGGCCGCGATGTTGGCTTTGCATGCTGGCTTGGATGTGTACTTGGAAAAGCCGCTCTCGTTGACGATTCGGGAAGGCCGATTGCTGGCAGATTTGGTGAAGAGCACGGGGCGAGTTCTTCAGGTTGGTAGCCAGCAGCGCACCATGGAATTGAACCGATTCGCTTGCGAGTTCATTCGTGATGGCGGTCTTGGCAAGGTCAAGCGGGTCGACTGTCCAAATTATCCGGGGCCTATCGCGGAGTCAGGTTTCAACTCCGAACCGATTCCTGAGGAACTTCAGTGGGAACTCTTTTTGGGGCCAAGCTCATTTCGTCCACACAATCGCAAACTTTGGGTCAAGGATAAGTTCAAGGTCGACCAACGCTTGTGGCGAGGCTGGGATTTATTCCGCGATTACTCGGGACACTTGATGACCAATTGGGGCGCGCACAACGTTGATATGGTGCAATATGCGCTAGGAATGGATCATTGCGGGCCCGTCAACATTGCACCACTCGACGTAAGCGAAGCAGCGCTAGAACGGGACTGGCGCAAGAAATGGTACAATAAGACCCCGAGACCTGAGGGACGATTCAGCCAAGCGAGCCGTTTCCAGCCAGTCACGATGGAGTATGCCGATGGTACCACGCTGAATTTCCTGCCGGATGTTCCCACGGCCACTTTCTATGGCGAGCACGGATCCATGAAGATCAGTCGAAATAGATTTGTCACTGACCCACCCGATCTGATTCGAAACGCTCCCGATCCCGCGATTGCTGACAGATGGAAAGGAAGCGGCTTTGTGGCCCGACCTCACCTTCAGAACTGGATCGACTGCATGGAAACACGCAGGCCAACCAACGCACCGGCTGAAGTCGGTCACCGCAGCGTGACGGTGTGCCACCTCGCGAATCTCGTTCGAGAGGTGAATCGACCGTTGAAATGGAATCCGGTTGAAGAACGATTTGTCGACGACGAAGAAGCCAATGCGTTATTAAATCGGCCGCGACGAAAAGGATTTGAATTGCCCGTTCCGACCGGACAGGACGAATGAAGAGAGATTACAGCATGATTTTCCGTGTTCTTACTGCTGCTGTTGGCATTTTGCTCGCTTCGAGCGCGGTTTTCGCATCGGATACCGATGCCACAAATAAGACAACTTTTTCGGTCCAAGGTGATCAAATCCTCATCGACGGAGAGCCGTTTAAGATCATTGGGCTTCGATGTTCAAACGCTTTGATTTCGGACGAATCGACCGATGATCTGATCGAGCATTTCCCCGAGTATCGCGAACATGGAATCAATGCGGTAAGTGTGTTCTTCATGGGGTCACGCTTCGGTGACGTGAAAGGTTACCGTGCAGACGCCAGCTTGGACCCGGTTTACGCCGATCGGATGGCTCGCATCATCAAGGCTGCCGACAAGCAGAAGATGATCGTCGTTGTCGGATGTCTTTACTGGAGTACGTCAAAGTCGAAGGATGCCTTAAGCGATTGGGGACAGGAAGATGCAAACCGAGCGATTGCGAACACCACCCGTTGGCTAAGTGATCACGACTACCGCAATGTATTCGTCGACGTGGACAACGAAGGAATGGCGCACGACGCAAAGGGCTGGAGCATTGCCGAAATGATCGACGCAGGACATGCGGTCGATCCGTCGATCATGCTCGCGTACAACGACGGCGACCCTCCACCGGACAACGCGGATCTATACATCCACCACAGCCCCAAGGTGAAAGGAAAGCCCTGGCTCGACACCGAGGCGACGCCCGGCAAGTCGACTCTGGGGGGATACTGGGGTAATTTCAGCAAGCAGACTCACAAACGAACAGGCGGCAGCTACTACAATTATTCAAGGATCGGACGATATACCGAGGCGATGAAGGCAGAGCAGATCCGACGCACGGTCGATGAGATCGAGCGGTACAACGGCCACATGCTCGCATCGACATGGCTACAGTGTGCGTCGAACGAAAGCATCGGAGGTCCCTTCGCTGATCCAGGTGGTCACTCTCGAATCAAGGACGTCGACATCGACGTCGACCGTTTGCATTCCGATGCGGGAATCCGTTGGTGGTTGGACTTTGTCAAAGACAAATATGGTGCGTGGGATCCAGGAAAGCGGGGGACGGTCTCTGCGGTGAAGTCGATCGACCCTTCTATTCGGGACTGGACAGATGGCCGATTCCAGATGGTCGCCACCTTCGACTGGTTTCCAGAAGGCCCCAGCTATCGGTCGACAGACGGAAGCTATTTCTTTTCTGGAAGAAACGCGCTGACTCGGTTGGATACTAAAGGTCAACTATCGGGCAATCCGAGTCCTGGAGCAGTGCGGGGACGTGGCAGCCTTACGGAAATGAGATATCGATGAACAGTAACATTGCATCGCGACGAGAGATACCTGGTCTTGGGGCAGCCACACTGGCAATGCCCCTGCTCTCACAGCTTGCATGTGCAGACGGCTCCAATGATACACCGCAGATCGCGACAAATTCTTATCCATGGAGAACCTTCGCCAAACGTGAGGATCGTCCATACGCACGACACACCGTCGAACTACTGGATCAGATCGCCGCCACTGGCATTGCCCGATATGAACCGATCGTCGAAGCCCCTTCCGAACTCGACGGGCTTGGTGACCGGTTGGACGCCCGCGGACTTCAGATGCGGTCGATCTATGTCAACAGTGTTCTCCATGACGAAGCGCGGTCGCCGAACCGTCTTTCCGTCGTTGAGGCCCATCGCGTGAGCAATCTTAACGTGCGAAAGGCCAAGGCATGAGCACTCATTTCCGTGTTCCGGATCGTCGACAATTCCTGAAGACTGGACTTTTGGCATCGCTGACGACTTTGCCGCACGTTGCCGATGCAGTTGACATTCCCGGCCGCGAGCCGATGCTGAATCTAAAGCAAAGATTTCGGTCGCCCATCATCATTGCGTCGGTTGACCAATTGCGAGTTGGTGATTCGATTTGGTTTCGTGTTCGCAGCGATGACGGCTTGGAAGGCTACTGTCCCGGTAACGATCGCCTGGAAGTCACCGTCGAAATGGCGAAACAGCTTGTCGTTCCGTTTTTCGTCGGCAAAGATGCGCGGGACATCGAATCGTTGGTCGACGACGTCTATACCGAGCGAGACTCGCGCGGCAGTGTCTACAAATTCGCCGGGATGCCGTTTTGGAATGTTGTTGGGCACATCGAAGTCGCCCTCTTTGACATGTTGGCACGCCAAGCGAGGGTTCCCGTCAACACGTTACTCGGAAGGCCACTTCGAGCTCAGATCCCCGTTTACATTTCCCAATTTGGACGAGCGACGACAGCCCGGCAGGAAGTTGAAAACGCTGCGAGGGATCTGGAGAAGACCAGTGCTCTGGCGACAAAACTGAAAGTCGGCCGGCGAATGGCCAACTCCGAACAACAGATGCAACGGGATCGTCGGATGATTGAACTGGCTCGCAAGACCTTCGGCGATGATGTCACCATCTACGTTGACGCCAATAGCTCGTACACGGTTGCCGAGGCGATCCAGATGGGGCGATTCTTAGATGATTACGGCGTCGCGTTCTTCGAGGAACCGGTCCCGTGGCAGGACTACCGTGGAACCAGGAAAGTTGCTGAGGCTTTACGCGAATTGCAAATCGAAGTCGCCGGCGGCGAACAAGACAGCAGTCTCTGGCAATGGGACGACATGATTGATGGGCGAACGGTCGACGTCGTTCAACCCGACGTCTTTTACAACGGCGGATTCGTTCGCACGTTGCGGGTTGCGAAAATGGCCGAGGCTGTGGGGATTCCGGTAACGCCGCACAGTCCCAAAGTGCTTCCCCATGCGGCAGCCAACCTGCATCTATGCAGCGTACTGCCAAATCTCGGACCGTTTCAGGAGTACCGATCCTACGGCAAGGTCACCGACGGAAAGGTTACCGTTCCGACAGGAGTGGGGCTCGGAATCGAAATCGACACGCAGAACATTACAAATGCCAATCTGCTCTGATGCGGATGATTCGGGCAACTTTGATTTGCAGATAGAATCCCGAAGAGGAAATAGTCCGAAGTTCTGGCCGATTTCAAAAACAGTGCCCGGAGATGATTTGCTCGGTCTATCAGTCGTTTGCCTGGAATCGATGGCTCACTTGCATTGCGGCGGTGAAATGATCTCCTTGGGCCGATACGTTGGTACGGAGTCAAGGGATTGCCGGAAAAGCATATGAATCCCCAGATCGCCTACCGAACTCTTCGGTATCTTGAGCCTTCGGCTCCGGCACGAACACGGTACCAGTACTCTAACAGTGGCTACCTGGTGGACGGGCAGATCGTCGAAAAGTACGGCGGAACTTCGGACACCTTTGTTCAAGAGCGGATTCTCGATCCGCTTGAGATGAATCGTTCGACGTCGGTTCTTCCCGGGCGAAGTTCTCGCTCCCGCAGGTGGAATCAACTTCAGCGCTGACGAGATGCTCCAGCTCATTCGTCTCTTCCTTCAGCAAGGCACGTTGGACGGTCAGCGCATCGCTTCGAAAGGGCGTATGACAGAAATGATAATGCCTGAGGTGGTGATGCCGAAATAAAGTTGCTACGCATCGACAACGGGCTTTCATGGCATGGGATGGCAGGTGTTCATCATCCAGGGCGAGAAATGGGGTGGGTGTAGCGATCAGGCGACAATCTCTGTTGACTGTCGGCCGGTGGGGGCATAGTCGGGGTCGCTCTCGCGGAACATCAACAACTCGGCGATGTTCTCCCGGGTCAGCAGCCCCACCAGCCGGTCGCCGTTTATGACTAGCAGCGCGGTCAGATCCGACGATTGCATTTGCTGCATCGCCTCGCGCAATCCGACCGTCGGCTCGGTCATTGCGGATTCCACCATCGTCATCTGTGTTTGCACCGCAGCGTCATCCAAACCTTCCTTCAAACCACGGATGATTTGGGACCGAAAGATGATCCCGACCGGCTTGCCGTCGTCGTCCACCACGGGGAAATCTTGCTGGGCACCATCCAACAGCATTTCACGCAGTCGGGCAACTTGGTCGCTGGCGTTGGCGGTGCGCATCTTCGTGATCATTGCCGACCGAACCGTTAGATCGCTCAGCAAGGCCGACGTCCTCACTTGCAACGCTTCTCCACGAGCGCCGAAATAGACGAACACCGCGATCAGAATCAGGAATGGGTTTCCATAAAGCCCGAGAAAGCCGATGCCGAAGGCCAAGAACTGCCCGACACTGGCCGCAATGTCGGTGGCCTTCACCCGATTCATCTTCAGCGCCAGCACGGCGCGAAGCATCCGCCCACCATCCATCGGAAACGCCGGGATCAAATTGAACACGACCAGCGCGACGTTGATGACGAGCAGGCTGCGGAGGAACGCTCCGATCCCACCGGCCGGATTAAAGAACTCTGCCGACAAAGCGTTGCCCGAGGAGAGCAGGAGCACAGCGGCGATCGCAACCGCGATCACGACGTTGACCAACGGACCGGCGATCGCCACCGCGAGTTCCTGGAGCGGTTTTTCGGGGATGCTCTGAAGCCGGGCGACACCCCCGATCGGCAACAACGTGATGTCTTCGGTGGCGATGCCATAGCGCCGCGCCGTCAGTGCATGTCCGTACTCGTGTGCCACGACACAGGCAAACACGCACAGCACGAGAGAGATATTTGCAATGGCGGCGGCAAGCGTGCCCGTCCCGACAAACGCGGAACCGCCTACCCAGGCGATCAGCAGCAAAAACGTCCAGTGCATTTTGACATCGATTCCGGCCAAACGACCTAGCCGTATTGATCCGTTCATTTCAATTCTTATCGCTTTTCGGAGTGGTCTCGCCGCAGCGAACTGATTCGTCATTGCGGCTTCGGTCTTGGGTTACCGTCAGGGCACTGTAGCTGCAGATCCAGTGCCAATTGCTCGGTCGGCGAAGTCGCCTGCCCGTGACAAGCCCCCTACCGCCGGGCTTCTTCCATCGCCGCGATCAGCTTGCCGGCGGTGGGGATCTGCAGCAGGATCCCGATCACCGCCAGCACGATCGGGACCAGATGGGCCAGGTTGTTGTCGATGAACAGGAACACCGCGTTGATGATCGCCGGCCCCTCCACCAACGCCTGACCGATCAGCGTGTACGTCGCCACCGCCCCGAGAAACGACTGCGCCTGTGGCGGCAGCGGCGAGTCGGCTTTCAGCGGTTGCGGCAGGTCGACGTCGGACGACTTGAGCTGCGCCGCGGCCTGAGCCTTCATGATCCCCCGCAACACGATCGCGGCACCGGACGATGCGACAAACACACCGTAGCCGATAATCAGAAACAACATCGCGTCGCCATCGAACCGCAGCAGCGACTGGTCCTCCGGCGGATTGGCGAACACCAGGTAGGCCAAAATCCCGCTGATCATCATCACGCCACTGATCAAAGCCAGCGAGATAATGGTCCCGGTTTTCGCGGCCGCGTCGATCGTCGTGGCTCTCTGGCCCTGGGGAAAGGTTCCCCCTGGCGTCGCCGAGCTTGCCACGTAAGGATTCTTTGCTGGATCATTCATTTCGTTCTCAATTTCCCCGTTTTGGGTGCGGATCGTCTCAAGTGCAACTGTACTATACGGACCACTTTGAATTGCCGTTGCCGCCGACACACCGGTTTCCGATGGACAAATACCGTCGTCTGCGGCGTCATGTTGCGACCAGCGACGCCCACCGGAGCGATGTGCTGTTGGTGCCCCCGGCAGCTACTGATGAACAACTGCTTCGCTGCCACCACGGCAACTACATCGACCGGGTGGCGACCGGCACGCTCTCGGCCCAGGAAATCCGTCGCATCGGTTTTCCATGGTCGCCCAAAATGGTCCAGCGATCGCGGCGCAGCACCGGAGCGACGATCGCGGCGTCGCGCAGCGCGCTGGTCGACGGCATCGCCGCCAACCTGGCCGGCGGCACACACCACGCATTCTCCGATGCCGGTGAAGGATACTGTGTGTTTAACGACGCAGCCGTCGCAATTCGCACGCTGCAAGCTGAATCTCGGATCGGCCGCGGCTGTGTGATCGACTTGGACGTGCATCAAGGCAACGGCACCGCGTCGATCCTTGCGGGTGATCCCTCGGCGGTCACGATGTCGATGCACGGGGCCAAGAACTTTCCGCTGCGCAAGGTCCCCAGCGATCTGGACGTCCCCCTGGACGACGGCACCGATGATGACACGTATTTGGAGAAACTGTCCCTGGCCCTGACCACACTGGATCGCTGGCGGACCGACGGCGAATTCGATCTGGTCGTCTACCTGGCCGGTGCGGATCCCTATGTCGGCGACCGCCTCGGACGCATGTGCCTTTCGAAATCCGGACTGATCGAGCGCGATCGAACCGTCATCCAGTGGTGCGTCGACCGATCGATCCCGGTCGCGATCGCGATGAGCGGCGGTTATGCGGCAGACATCGACGAGATCGTCGCCATCCACGCCGCGACGCTAAAGATCGCCGGCGAGATGTCGCGACAAATGGGATAGGCTCACGCCGCGGCGCGGCCGTTTTGACGCAACCGCAATTCCTCGTTCTGCAACAGGTTGCGGTGCGACTCGCCACCGAGCGCCGCTTCGACGCGTTGGTTGACGCTGCGTCGCATCGCCCTGTGGTAGCCGACCGATGCGGCAAACAAAGTGATCAGATTGACGAACGAGGACTGGCCGGTCAGGGGATGTGGGTCCAGGACCAAATGGCTGTCGCTGCCGAAGGAAAACAGTTTGCCGTCGATCTCGCCGATCCCCTGACCGTCGGCTTCGATTTCAAAATCCGCGCCGATCGAAAACCAATGTCGACGCAACAGCAGGTTCCACATTTGCTGGCCGTCGTGATAACAGAAACTGAACAGCGATGGGATACGAAATGTTCGGTGGTTCTGTTGAACGTACGTGACCAAGTCGCTGCGTGAGAGCATCGCGGCCATCGTCAGCAGTGTCTTGCCGGTGCCGATGCTGTTGTGGACTTCCGTCGCGGTCACCTCTTCGATCGTCCCGACCCAGCGGACGCGATCTCCGGTCGTGCGAAACAGTTTTAAAACCAGCCGTCGGGTTTGGATGTCGCCGGACTGCATCTGCATGATGTCGTCCTCGGCGAGTTCCTGTTCGAGTTTTTGTTGCTGCTTGGCACTCAGCCGGCCGGATCGTTTGATGGAACGCTTCAGTTCGTTGCGGCGTTTGTCTTGCATCGCCTGCAGACAACTGTGCATCTCTTCTTCGTCGGGTTTCCAGACGTCGGTCCGCACGCCGATCAGGTGCGTTTTTTCCCAATCGCCGGTTTCTTGGTCCAAGGTGTTGACGGTCCCGACACAATCCATGTGCGTGGTGAAGTGATTGGTGTCGGCCGTCTTCAGCTTTTGAAGAAATTCGACGTTGCTGGGATGCACTCCCGGTAACGCCCACATGTCGACGAATCGCTGACACCCGGTGGGTTGCTTGGCCGCCATCTCACGTTCCCTCTTTTATCGTTGGCTCGGCAACGCCGCGAAAAACATGCGGTCCCAATGGTTTCGCTTGATGATCCATGCACGTTGGTGTCTAGGCTTTAGCCGATCTTCGCATTGCCAACGACGCTCCGAGATCGCCTAAAGGCTAGACACCAGCAGTTTGAATCCGCGTGTTCTGCCCGCGACGCGTCAATAGATGTACGAAAGACCGAAGTGGATGCCTTGGACATAGAACGTCCCGTGCCGAAAATTGGTACTGGGGCGTTGTGCACCGACGGCCGGGTCGGCCAGGTTGCTCGCCAGATTCGGATCGACCACGCCACTGAGTTCCAATGCGTCGGTCATCGCGATGATGTGGTAGCCGAAGGTGACGTCAAAGCACGGGTACTTTTGCCAGCCGAGTGTGAAGTCCAACTCCGGCACCCAGCCGAAGGTGTTGTCGTTGTGAGTGCCGGCATTGGTCGAGCGGACCAAGATCCCGTTCGGGACGGTCGCGTTGTTGCCGTCGATGCTGGTGAAGGTGCTGCCGGAGAGAACGGCCCGGCGACGAAGCGATCCGAATCCGATCTTTGCCAGCGAACTGAACGACCAACAACCCTCGCGGTAGTGCGTCGCGATCCCGAGTTGACCGCCGTGGAAATCGTTTTCGATGTCAAAGTCATCGGTGGTCGCCAAGACCGATCCGATCGGGCGAACCCCATCGGACAAGGCCGTCGCACGATCCACGATCGTCAGCGATTGGTCCATCCCCATGTATTGATAGCCGTACAACAGATCCACGGTGGCGCCTTGGCGTTTGTACCACAACTGTCGAATCGAGACGTCAGCCCCGAACGTGTTGCTGTCCGCGCGAATCGCCAATTCGCCGCTCGCTTCACCGGGCGTGGCGATGATTCGCGTGTCGTCGATCGGCGGAACCACACCATCGGTGACGTTGAAGAACGGACGCACCAGCGTCGCGTGCGTGTTCTGGTTGGCGTTGAATCCAAAGGTCTGCTCACCGGCGAACCAGCCTCGGGCGACGATGTTGCGATCCATGTATTTGTCCAACCATGCGCCGACGGTCAAACGTCCGCCCGCGGTCATGTCTTTGAAGACGGTTTCACGTCCGGCAAAAATCTGGGTGGTGTTATCGTCCAACGCTCCGTCGGACGCCAACGCGGGTAATCGATCACCCGATCGGAACATCAACAGCAATTCGATCGACCCGAACCAATCGTCCGACGTCAGACCGAAACGTCCCAAAGGACCACATCCGATCGAGTCACACCCCCCGCCGTCGCAGTACTGCGAATCACAACCGGGCGCCGCATCACATCCACCGTCAAATACCTGTCCGGAATAGTGGTACGACGACGAATCGACGACCGGTGGCATCACCGGAGGCATCGGAACGTGGCCGCCACCGCTGCGACAGGATTCGCACGAGCAGGTTTGAACCGTGTGCTGCGTCGGGGCGACGGGTGAATGGGCGTTGTGGATCGCCTCGTAGCTGACGGTTTGCACCGGCGCCTCGGCGGGTCCATCTTCTGACAGCACCACGGGCGCGGGCAACGATGCGGCCCGATCCTCCGGCTCTGCCCCCTGCCGCGGTGCATGAACCGGATCAAGCGGCGCGTCGACCAACTCGCTCGAACCCTCACGCCGGCCAAGACCAGGCGCCTCGGTGACCGCCACCGGCTCCAACTCGCTCGTCTTAAGCAACGGCGGCTGATAGGTGCCTCGATCGGGTTGTTTGCGGCGGATCGTGTGGTCGCCACCTAAAGCGCTGGCGCCGCATGCGAACACGCCACCGGATACGAAGCAGGTCACGAATGCGAATCGTCGAAGTCCGTCTTGAATCATGAGGATTCCAGATGTTGCATCAGGTCAAAGGAAAGTCGCCGAGCACGCGCGGTCCTGCCGACGCAGCGCCCGGTACCCCTTTCTTCGACATTGACGGATCGGCCGATTAAACAAACCTGGCAAACTTTGACGATTAATGGACAGCCCTCCGCTTGGGGGGGCAATATCCGGTGGAACTGACGTCAACCGGTTCGCGCAACTGGCCCCGCTTCTTAGCCGCCTGCAGAAATCAAGTAGGAAGATTTCGGGGGTAAGAAAATGATGAAACGCGTCATCCATCTGTACCCGGAAGGGTTTTTGCGTTCGCTTGATGCGAGTGCAGAAGCATCGCGAGACCGATCAGGCCTCGAAGCCGTCGTTAAAGATTTCTTCTCCGGCGAGCGTTTCCAAGATGATCGGGCAGCCCTCTTCGAGCATGTCCAACACCTCATCAAACCCTTCGTCGCCGCCGTAATACGGATCCGGCACGTCGTTGGGCCAGTTGTCATCCAGATAATCGCTGAAGACTCGGATATGCGAGGTCGGCCGGTCGGCCAGCGCCGTCAAATCCTGGTAGTTGGCGTTGTCCATCGCCAGGACCAAATCAAACTTGCCGTCGTCTAAATCTTCTTTGGTCACCTGTCGGCCCCGGCTGGTCAATTCGTACCCGCGTGCCTCGGCCGCCTTCAACATCCGGGGGTCGGCTCGTTTGCCGATGTGATAATCGTGCGTACCGGCCGAATCGACTTCGACGTCCAGACCGAACTCCTCGGCGAAACGCTTCATCACCGCTTCGGCAGCGGGAGAGCGACAGATATTGCCCATGCAAACAAAGAGGACTCGTTTTGACATTGGCTTGATTGGTGGCTTGAAGGCTGAAGATAAAACGGATGTGGCACGGGCACCTATAGACTATTCGATGGAGGCCCGTCTGTTCAATGCATCTGCCGTCAGCTCAGGATCTTCAACCCCGCCGTTTGCCGGGGAATGATCCCGGCATCCCTCGCTTTTTGATTCAAACGGTCCAGTGCAGTCGCACCGATCGCTCCCAAGTCGACCGTCCAATCGTTCACGTACAACCGGACATGCTGCATCAGCACCTCGTCGTCAAACTCTTGAGCGTACTTACGCATCGTTTCGAGAGCCCCGGCGGGATCGGCCAGCGAAAACTCCAGCGAGTCGCGCACGACCGCTTGGACTTTCTGCAAGACATCACGGCGCAAGTGGGTGTCACCGACCAGGCCGCCCAGCGGAAGCGGGCATCGCGTTTCGTTCTCCCAACGTGTCCCCAAATCCTCCACCAATCCCAATCCTTGATCTTGCCAGGTGAATCGCCCCTCGTGAATGCACACGCCGAAATTGGCCGTGTTTTGAACCAGCCGTGGCATGATTTCCGAGAACACGACTTGCTCGATCCGAGTGGAGTCGGGATAGAACAGTCGAAACAATAACGTTGCGGTTGTGTGCTGTCCCGGGCACAACGTGACCTGCTCGGTCGACACCGGCGCTGCAGCTGATTCGGCGTCGGCGGCGGAAGACAAAAGCAGCGGGCCGACACCGAATCCGAGCGCCGAACCGCTCGGCAAAACCACCATCGAATCGGACAGCAACAGCGCCGCGTGAAAGCTGCATTTCGCCACGTCGAAGCGGCCCGCAAACAGTTGATCGTTCAGCTGTTGGATGTCCAGCAAGCGGATGTCAAATTCCAAACCGCGCCAATCGACCAAGCGGTTCATCAACGCGTGAAAGGCAAACGTGTCGTTGGGGCAGGTCGAGATTCCCAGTCGAATTCTTTCGCTCATGCGTTCGGCCTGTCAATGAAGTGCTGTAACTGCGTTGCGACACTGGCAAGTGCCGCAGCGATCTTCCATTGCGATTTATCTCGCACGCCGACGTGGTTGGAAAACCCGCGCACCACACGCAGCGGCACGCCCGCCCGCTGGCAGGCGTAGGCGACCGCGAACGCCTCCATGTCTTCCCCGACCGCATCGGGAAAGCGGTGGCGGCGAAGCTTCGCGTCATCTTCGTTTGCCGATCCCGCGCAAACGGTCAACAACCGCGCCGACCGGTGATCACCCCGCTGATCTTCGGGAAACCTCGCAAAATCGATCACCCCCGTCGGCGCGAGCTCGGCCGACCAATCCCACCCCAGATCGTGCGCGTCGACAAACCGTTCCCCCTGGCCGACACCGATTCCATCGATCGCGACCGAGTCGAACCAGATCGCGTCACCGACTTGAATCGCCCCACGGTCCGGTGCGGCAAACAATCCGGCGATCCCCGCCAAAATGATTTCGCTGGGCCGTTCACTGAGCAGCAGCCGAGTCGTTTCGATCCCCGCCGCGATGACCCCAAATCCGATCGTCTGGATCGACCAACGATCGGCGTCGAATTGAAGCGACGGTTCGATCAAACGTCGTTCGGCGTCGGTGGGAACCAGGATCAGACCGTTCAATGGATTCAGCCCATCCAATGTTCGATGGCAATGCGATTGGACTCAAACGCCATGTTGTCCAGGTGGTCGGCGGTCGGGTTGACCCAGGCATAATCGTCCAGCTCGGCCGGTTCCAGTATCACGGTGGTCGGATCGACGGCCCGGCAGACGTAGAACAGATCGATGACCTGGGTCACGATCCCCTGGTAATCGTATTGGTTGGGGGATGTGATCAACAACTCGGTCCGTTTTAACCGCAGTCGCGTTTCCTCGTAAACTTCTCGCGCGAGTGCGTCTTCGACGGATTCCCCGGAATCGACGAAACCACCCGGCAAACCCCATTGCCCCTTTCCCGGATTGCGTGCCCGCCGCACCAGCAGCAACTTGTTTTCCGAATCCACGATCAATCCGCCGACGGCAGCAACGGGTCCGAAGAAGACCGCAAACTGGCAGCGGTCACAACGAAACGGCACCCGACCGGGGTCGTCGTGCTTGCCGCCACATCGCGGACAATGCAAGTAAGCCTGCTGGATCGGAATCGACATCAAAAAAACCTGTCGCTGGATTCGGATGTTTAATTTCCGCCGGCATAGCTGGCCGCACGCAGCACGCCACAGCTTTGAAAATGCCGGCTCAGATTGGCCAGTTCGTGTGGCGATTCGATCACGCCGATCCCCAGCGGTTCGATGACTTCGCGAGGCAGATTGCTGTGCAGCATCAATCGGTGTTTTTCGCTCACCCGTTTCAGCGTGCGAGCGAGATCGGAAAAGCGATCCCGCGGTGGCAACGTCTCCGACGCGTCGCCGAATTCCGCCGATGCCTCGTGCCCTTCATCGTCCGAGTCACTATCGATCGACAACAATGCTCCCTCGGGCGGCTGATCCAATGATGACCAGATCACGATCGTCGCGTCGGGCAAGGCGTAGGCCAAGGCGGCGTCCGCGGCCCGGGCGACGTTTTCCCACGTCTGCTGCTGGGCATCACCGTCCAGCGCCGCCACGACCAACTCAGCCGGCGGCGGGACCGGGTCGGGACGACGCAGCGTCGGCGTGATTCGCTTGGCGATCGCATCGATCGTGCCGGCATGGATCTCTCCGGCGGCGCCGTCCGAGTTGGCCGTGACGCTTAGGATCAACTGCACGCCCAACAACCAAGGCACCTCTTCGGCGATCGTGTTTCCCGACTTCATCGCCGGTGAGGAAGCGACCCCGGAAGAAACCTTGTCGGCAAAACGCGTCCGCGTGGCCGAATCGCTGAGTGCCGGGAACACCCCGGTCAAATCGCGCCGCTGACTGACGTTGTTGGGCCGGACCGCGACGATCGGCAAGACGAAATCGGCATCGACCAGGGCCCGGTTCAAATAAATCGGTTCGGCATCGACATCGGCCGCCAAATAGCACAACGATTCACGGACGTCGCATTGATGCGAGACCACCGTGTGCTCGCCCGCGGCCGCCCGAATGCGCTGGAGGGTCTGTTCGGTCGCTTCGTCCCAAACCACAACTTCGATTCTTTCGGCCGGTGTGCTGCGAAGCATTCGAAGCGCCCCTTCAATCACTGCGTCGACGTCGGGCACGTTGGGATCGACGGCCAACGCGACATGGTCTCCGGCCACGATGGCGGCTTCGATCGGCGGGAAATCATCCGGCGCCGAGAGGGCACGCAGCGTGTCGGCGACGACGTCTCGGCTGGACCGGTTGGTCGCCGCGTCATATTCCCAGATCTGAACAGATGTCAGGCCGGTGTTCTTGATCGAGAAGCGGACACCGCTTTGTTGCCGACCGGACGCCGAATCGCTCGGGCTAATCTTGCTGCCGGTCGACTTGGCGGTGGAATGATCCGAGGGGCTGGGGTGGTCGTCGGGCATGCGACGGTTCGCTCGTTCCGGGGAATGGACCAGTGAGTAACGAAACAATAGCGCGGTTATCACGCTTTCGGGCAAATCACGCAACCGCCTCGCATTTCGCCGCACAATCCTGTATGGGATGTCCCTCGCGGGTGATCGGCGAACGTCGCCGAGCACCACTGTCGCCGATCTCCAACTGGCATCCCATCCGCCCATGAACCACCCCGAGCGATCACTGCCCCGGCTGCTCGCGATTGCGGCTTTGATAGCCTTTCCGGGCTGCGGCGGCACCGATTCCGCCGACCGCCCCGCCGCAGCGTCATCTCAAGACACCTACACCATTTCGCTTCCCGAAACTCCAGCCGCGGAGTACCTCCGGCAAGTCCTGACACGATACCAGAACACTCGGGCCTATCGCGATCGCGGCCAGGTGAGACTTGACATCGAAAAAAACGGCAAACGGGTCCGCCGCACCGCTCCCATGCACGTCGTGATGGACGGGCCGACGATCTGGATCGCCGCCTACGACGCCCGGATCTGGTCTGACTCGGACCGCATGATCGGCTGGATCGCCGACCCGCAGACCGATTTTCACGACTCGCAAGTCGTCCTCGGACCACCGGCCGCCGGCGGGCGGTCGGCGTCCCGCCCCGGGCTGGAAACCCTGCTCCGCGACCCGATTTTGACCTCCAGGATGGTCTCCGGACTCGGCGGTCCACCGCCCCAGTTGGAATGGTTGCTCGACCCGAACCCGATGGGCAAACTGTTCGGCACCGAGTCCGACGCGCCACCATCGTCCGATACGCCTGAAGAGCGATCGATTCGCTACGACGGGCTGGCGAGACGCGAAAACGTCCAGTGCGTGATCGTCCAAGCGACTGCCGGCGAGGATGTCTATCGATTTTGGATCGACCCGACGCGGTCGCTGATCCACGGCGTCGAACTGCCGGTGTCGATGGCGGGCAAACAAATCGAACTCGAAGGCTGGAAGGTCCATGCCCTGGAACTCGTTTTGGCCGACGCCACGTTCCAGTCCCCGGCCTCCCCCTACCAGATCACCGATATGCCTGACGCGGAACTGCCGCCGCAGCCAAAATACCTGCGGGCGATGGTGCCGCTGCCGCCCCCGCCTCCGGACCGCCGATTGGGCCGTACACTCCCAACGCTCCAGGCCACCGACCGGACCGGACGGATCACGGTTAACCAGCGAGGCATCGATCGACCGCTGACACTGTGGTACGCCGGCGTGGATCCCTCGGTCGGCGATGCTCAGGTCAGGAACGTTCACGCCGCAGAAATCCTGTCGGCCTGGATACGTCAATCGCCCGAGTCGATTCGCGAGAGCGTCCGACCGGTGGCTTTGGTCGACGATTCGACGGCCAGGTTGTTCACCGACGCGGGGCTGGCCAATGGGTTTTGGGTCCTGCTGGACCAGCGGGGGAATCGCGACACTCGGGGCTTGGAGCTGGAGGCCGGGCGCGCGATGTTGGTCGATTCGAGCGGCAAAGTGGTTTGGATCGGTGATCCGTTCTCCGCAGCCGACATCATCTCACTCGCTGCAATCGCCGGCGACGTGATCGCCGGTGTCGACGTCAGCGACCAAATCCACCGCCAGTGGAAAGCCGACCACGACGCCTACCGCCAACGTGTCGCCGAACTCCAAACGCCCTAACAGCCCCGTTTTCACTGTTTCAGCGATACACCGGGCCAAGCACAACCTCCCGTGGAAGAGGGCGCGGCTAGGAGGAGAGGTAGGAAGATTTGGAGGTAAGAAAACAGACTCCATCAAATGCCTGATGCAGTTCATCATCTTCTTACCCCCAAAATCTTCTTACCAGTTTTCCACCGCCGTATCCGACAACGCCGCCGATACCGCCCCCCATCGTTTGCCCCCATCTTTTGACCACCCCATCTTTTGACCAACCCATTTTTTGACCAACAAATTTTTTGACCACCCACCCCCGCCTTTCCAGCCGGCCCTACGCTTTGCCCTCTGACCAGACTCCGAGCTGATCTTGCGGCCAAAGGAGCTTGTCGGGGATGATCGCCGCCTCCCGATCCATCCCCTTTTTCAGGCGCACGATCATGGATGACGATGAACTGGAACGGACCCCCAATCCATTTTCGGCGTTCGCGGAATCTCGCAACCAAACCCGACGACACTTCGCATCGACGGCCAAGTACCTGATCGGGGCGTTCGTATTGTTCGGCATTGTGACGGCCGGCCAGGTTTATCTGCAGCGCGCCCGCTTGGCCGAAATCATCAGCGGGTTTTCGCAGCTTTCGACGGCCGAAAAACTGGACCAATTGCAGCGGTTGCAAGCCTCCGGTGTCGACGGCATTCCCGGGATCGTGGCGGCCGTGGTCGATGAAAAGCCCGAGGTGTCGGCGCGGTCGGCCGAACTGTTGCAGGACTTGAGTCGGCAATGGGTGACGCTGCCCGCCGACCAACTCGCCCAGCGGCGATTCATCTTTGCCGACCAACTGGCAGCGGTCTCCGGCAAGCTCACCGACTTTCGCGATCCCCGCTGGATCCACGTGCAAGATCTGGCGCGTCTTGCGGCCCGCGACCTGATCGATTCGGGGTGTGCGGAAAACGATGCCACGTATCGCCGGTTGATGCAGGTGATCGCCATCGAAATTGCCCCGCCATTAAATCCTTCGGCCCAAGACGCGTTGGCGCAGGAAAAATCGGCAACCGACATGTCGGCCGGGGAGACAACCGCTGCGGGATCATCGCGGGATTCAATCGCCGCTGCCGACCAGCCGCTGCCGATCGATCTGGCGGACAATGCGGCGGCGGGCTGGACCGACTGGCCGCCGACCTCGACAACACCGACGCTGTATCGACGCACGGTCGCGACGCTCGATCCGATGGATCGCTCGGAAGTGATGTTGCAACAAGCCGCCGAAAGCAATGCAACCGCGATTCCCGAGGCGAGGTTGTTGAAACCGCGATTCAAACCGGCCGCCACCTTGGTCGACCAATCGAAGCAACGCTTGACCAACGACACCGAATCGACATCCTATTGGATCACACAGCTCGGCAGCCCCAGTCCGTTCGTCCGCAAAGGCGCCGTCACCGAGCTCGGCAAGCGTGGCGACGCGGCGTCTCTCGCAGCGCTCCGTGGACATTTTCAGCGTGAAACCGACCCGAAGATCCGCCAATTGATCAACAGTCACCTGGAACGGTAACCAGACCATCATGCTTGAAGTCGAAACGAAGTACCAACTCCAGGACAAAGCAGCGCTCGTCAAATGTCTCCATGACCTGGCGGCGGTCGGCGGCAAACCGGAGCGACATGCCGACACCTATTATCGCCACCCCTCGCGAGACTTCGTTGCGACGAAGGAGGCGTTTCGAATTCGGTTGATCGATTCGGTGGCCTCGGTGACTTACAAAGGCCCCAAGATGGACGTCGGTGATTCGGCGCTCAAGGCGCGCGAAGAGATCGAGTGGTGCTTGGCGCCCGGCGACACCGACGGCAGCCAGATGACGCGGTTGCTTTCGGCGCTCGGGTTCGATCCCGTCGCCACGGTGCGCAAAGAACGCCAGTCGTACACGTGGCCAAAGGCGGATTCACCGTACGCCGATTTCACACTGACGATCGACCAGGTGGACCAAGTCGGGTTGTTCGCGGAGCTCGAATTGATCCTCCACGACGATTCCCCCGAAGCGGTCCGATCCGCCGGCGCGCGGATCGATGCGTTGGCCGGCCGACTGGGTTTGGAGAATACGGTTCGCTCCAGTTATCTGAATCTGTTGCTCGAAAAGCTGGGATTGGACCGCTGCTAGGTCGGATGGGTCCGCGATCGAGAGGGCCATTCGGACGTATGGGACCGATAAGTCCTAGTTGCCCTTAGGGGGCCGGTTGGGTAAGAGGTGGCCGGTGGATGGGTGTACGACGTCCTTTCTAGGTCGTCGCGCTAAAGCCCCACGGGCGACGGCCCGGAAGGACCATCGTACGTGCGAAAAAAGCGTCGCCCTAAGCTGGACAGTCGCCTAACGGCCAAACACCAACGGTTGCTAATCGACCAGCCCGCTGATCTCTTCGCGAATCCGCCGGGTCAAGCGGCTTTTGGCCAGCAGGACGACGTTGACCGAGACGTCCAGCTGCCGCGCCACCTCCTCGGCGTCTTGGCCCTCGATCGCGTGTTTTTGAAACGCTTGCCAGGTCCCCGGCTGGACGTCGCGTTTGACGATGTTCGCCGCGTGCCGAAAGACGGAACGGTCATGCTGCCGGTCGAACTCGGCCGTCATCTGACTGTTCGGATCGGAAAGCTGCTCGATCTGTTCGCTCAATTTGTCGAATTGCCCGGCGACCAGCGGTGTCTTCTTCAGTCGCCGCATCGCATAACGCAATTGATTGAGAACAATATTGCGTAAAAAGTTTCGGAAGGAACCGATTCGCTGTCGCTGAAACCCCGGCAGTTCACGAACCAGCACCACCAGGATCTCTTGCACGATGTCTTCGGCTTGGTGGACGAGCAACGGATAGGTCGAGATTCGTTGGAACATGAACGGACGATAGATCTCGATCAGCCGCTGCCAATCCTCGTCACGTCCGTCATCGGCGATTCGTTTCAGCAGGCTGAGAGAGGTTTCTTGCATCGTTTCGCTTCAGTGCTCCGCTAACGCCAACGCCATGGCTTTGGCATATTCCTCGGCGATTGTGTCGTCGCCCAATTCCAGAATCGAGAATTCGCGAAATGAATCAGCTGCCTCCGGCGGCTTGGCCAACACGATCGCCCCGCGGTTGGCCCGATCCAATTTGTCGATCGCGGAAAACACGAACCGACCGTCAAGAAAGCCTTCGATCGTTTTCCCATAGACGATGTATTCCAGCGTATGAAACTCGTCCCGCGACAGGCTCGACTGGGGAGCGGATTGATAGAATGAAAGCCGATTGTCCTCGAACTGCGGCACGCCGATGTTTCCGTCGGGATACCCCGGAAACGGTCGCACTTTGATGCCCATCAGCCCGAAGGGAGCGACCTGGTGCAAGACGCCCGCGTGGGGCCGGTTTCCTCCCATCATCACCCGCCAGCCGGTTTTGTCGCTGCCCCATTTCATCGCCCGCAGCACGAAGTGCTGGTTCCAACGTGAGGAATCGTGCGACGATTCGATCATCATTTCGATGCGAAGGTGAAAGTTTCGGTAATCGTGTCGCCGGGTGGTCAGCATCGCCGATGCCGAGGCATCATCAACGATTCGGATCGTGCCGGTTTGCCGGTCCGTCTGATAGCCGACACCTTCGGTATCGAAATTCGCCAACAGAGCGTCTTCGCCAGAGAGCAAATTGGTAAAAGACGGCGAATGCGGAAGCGTATGACGAAGATCGGGTAGTCGAGTTGCGACGAGTTCTCCCGAGGGGCTTGAATTTGGCTGGGGCCGCTGGGCATGCTGTTTTTCGACACGCAACGACGTTTCGCCACCGGGCCGAAGGTGCACTCGGGCTTGAAGCAGCGTTTTCCCGGTGACAAGGATCTTAAGCTCGTGGTCACCTTGTTCGACGGTGACTCGACCACGCATCCCGTCGCGAGACACCGTCACACGGTCTCCGTCGACCAGAACGCGGGCGTCCGATGGCAAGTCATCGATCACGATCGTCCCATGCCGACCCTTGATGACCAGTTGCATCAATAGGATTGCGAGCCCAACGATGACGACGCCCGAGGCCACGAGCAGCATCCGGCGAGGCGATCGTGGTTGTGGTTTTGGTTGCACCCGTTCCGCAGGTTTACACGCGACCGACGTGTCGGATCGGTCGTGATGATCAACCGCCGTGCCGATCGATTCTTGACGGTTCGGGTTCGAATCATGAGCTCGATCCGTCGAATCGCCTTTTAATGCGAAGGGCCGAAGCGCGTCAGCGGCTTGGGCCGGGGTTTGGTAACGCTGGTCGGGGTCCTTGGCGAGCATCCGCGTGACCACACCGGCAAGCTGGCCGGGGACTTCCGGTCGCACATGGTCGATGGCCGGAGGAGCGGTGTGAGTGTGAGCGAGCACCAATTCACCGATCGAACCGGAGAACGGCGGATGCCCGGCAAGCATGTGATAGAGCGTGCAACCGAGAGAATAGATATCGCTGCGGATGTCCGCCGACGCCGCATCGCGACACTGCTCCGGGGCGATGTATTCCAGCGTGCCCAGCAGAGTCCCGTTATCGGTCAATCCGCTGTCAGAGTTGCCGATGCTGTCGCGCTGGCCGACCGTCAAGCGCGCCAAGCCAAAGTCCAGGATCTTGGCTTTGATCCTTCCGTCGGCTTTGTAAATCATCAGATTCGACGGTTTGATGTCTCGGTGGACCAAACCGTTGTTCATCGCATGTTGCAGCCCCAGACAGACCTTCACGGCAACGCCACACGCGAACTGAATCGGCAACGGCCCATTGGTGGCGATCAATTCATAAAGATTCTTTCCGGGGACGTATTCCATGCACAGCACCAGGGCGTCGCGCATCTGTTTGACGGTGTGACAGCGGACGATCGATTCGTGGTTCATCGACGCGATGCATTTGATTTCCTGATCGAAACGCTTGCGTGCCTCTCGATTGGCGATCAACCGCTCGTTAAGCACCTTCAGCACCTCTTTGCGGCCGGTCAGTTCGTGTTTGGCCAGATAGACGACCCCCATCCCGCCTCGACCGATCTCTTTCAAGACTTTGAATTCCGTCAGTGCAGCCAATTCGTTCGGAAGCTCGGCGGAGTCGCTCGGTTCCTCGGCCGACAATTCGGTTTCCCCGGGCGATCCCCCCCTCAACTGGCTCGACAGCGAGGCGTTGGTCACCACCTCGCTGTGACGACGCAACTTTTCGATCACCGAGTCGACGGAGATCGCGGCCACCTCCGCGGCGAGTTCCGGACGTGTCTCCAGCACCGCCATGACTTGTCGTTCGGTTTCTTCGTCTAACTTTCCCTTTGCAAACGCGCGCAAAGTTTCATGCGTGACCTCAAGGTCATCATGGACGACAGGGACATCGTGATTCATCGAACTTTTTCCGGGGTCGTTCACTGTCACTCGGCCTGTCGTACGCCGCGGAACGGCGTTCCATTGGTGAATCGGCCAAAGATGCGATCTCCGGCCACATGGACCACCGCGGTAATCCCGTGGGCATTGGAGAAGCGAAACACGCCACTGGACTCCCGTTCCCACGTCGCCCGCCCGCGACGTCCCTTGAACATCACGATTCCATCACCGCCGCGTCGGAACTCCCAAACGAGACGCGGGCCGTCCTTCACAACCACCGACCATTTCCCAAGCAGCAACTCCTCGGCGGACGGCTCGGTGCCTCCGGGACGCCCTTTCTGCTTGCGCTCCCGCTCGGCATCTTCCAATCGCTGGATCCACACCGCCACGTCTTTTCCAGCCTCGGCCGCGGCATTCAATTGAGCACGTGCGAGCCGTGAATCCGGATAGCGGTCAAAGGCCAAGAAGACTCCGGTGACGAACTCTTTGTCCGGCCAGGTGCCCAATTCCGGCTCGGCAAGCTGAAGCCAAGTCGCCGAATCGAGTCGACGAAGTGGGTACGTGACCTCGCCACCGCTTGCATTGGTGAAGATCAACGATGTCCCCGATGCCTCGGTCGTACGCCGATCGAATCGGAGTTCCTTGGACAACACCTTCAGTGGCGTCGACCGCGGCAACTTGCCGGCAGCATACTCGACGGTCTCGAACAGCATTTGAAGTCGCTTGACGGCGTCAAGGTCTTGCTGCAATCGACTTGTGAACCGGAAAAAATCCGAATCCTCCAGTCCGTTCTCGAGCAGATTGATTGCCAACGAATACTCGCGTCGCTGCAACAGCGATCGCGTTTCGTCCCAGATCTGCTGTTCAGGATCGACCTCTTCGGTAAAACCGCGTGGAGTGGCGCAATCGATGAGTCCGACGACAAATGAAACGCAGAGAATCACTCTGAGCAAGGTTTTTTCCATGGAGTCTACCGTTTGCTGGAACGTGGCCGGATTCTTCGAGGACTCGTCTAAAGGCGCGGCACCTCGGGATGCTGTCACGAGTACAGAGAATAATCTGTAAAAAATCCCAACACGAGAAATCCGCACCTCAAACGGCACAGGCAGAAACGCTGGTGTCTAGCCTTTAGGAGCCGTCCAGCTCAGGGCAGTGGCTTTTCTCAACGTACGATGGCCCTTCCGGGCCGTCGCCCGTGGGGCTTTGCGCGACGACCTAGAAAGGACGTCGTACACCCATCCACCGTCCACCACTTACCCAATCGGCCAGATCATTTGGAATCGTCGCATTTCGCCTCCGACCTAAACTGGACGCTCCCTTTATTAGATCCCAATTCTCAGAATTTCCGAAGCACGGGGGACGCGATCACGCGGTCCGTCCGACGCGGCCGACCAGCATGCCGGCGGCCAACAGCAAGGTGATGGTCAGCACACCGATCGACGTGGCGATGATGATTTTGAACGAGGCCCGACCGGTAAACAATTCGTTCCAAGTCAATCGCTGGTCGGCATCGATGCCCTGCAGTGTGAACATCGCCACCGGCTCGCCCCGATCCGGTCCGGGGCCGGTCGCCGCAACCGTGCTGGCAAAGATCTTGCCCGTGTCGCTATGACACTCCAGACACCCGGTGACTCCCAGGGACCAGCCCGCCGGACGGACGTTGTGCGCCATCGGCCAGCGGATCATGTCGATCGCATCGTTGTCATCGACTTCGATCTTCTTGACCGTTTCGGGTTCGTCTCCACTGGCATAAACAAACCCGCTGGAGACATAAACGGCCTGCTGAAGATCGAGTTCTTCTTCCAGGGCGGCGATCGCGGCGGAGATTTTTTCACCGAACAGTTTTTCGCCCGCCGCCTTGGTCGCCGCTTCGACTTTCGCCGTTTCCTCCTCGGTCCACTCTTCGGGTTTGCTGCGATAGCGATCCTCTCCGAGTGCCTCCTTCATCTCCGAGCTGCCCAGCTTGGGGGACAGCAATTCGCTGCTAAAGTCGCTTCGGACACGAAGCGCCCGGCGCGTGATGTCGTACACCTTGCTGGGATCCAGCGGCGTCAGTTTGCCATCGACCAGGCTGGCCCAATACGCCGGCCACACGGCGCGGTGCGGGTACACCCGTCCGTCATCGCCCTTGGCATAGACGGGGCCCGCGATCCGAGGCAATTCGGTGCCGTCGCGATGGCCTTTTTCTCCCAACGAGTGAGCCAGGGAGGTCATGATCCCCAGAGCCTCGTCACGGGGCAGCGGTCCGCCGTGACAGGCCGTGCAGGACAGTTTCTCGAAATGCAACGCCGGCAGCCCGGCATGGGCGGGATGCGGCGAACCCAGTCGCCCGGCCAATTGATCGGTGGCGTAGTCGTCGTGCTGCGGTTCGTCCTCGCCCGTCCGCCCGAGTTCTTCGACAAAGTCGGCGCCCATGTGACACCCGGCACACGACAACGTCACCATGTCTTTGCCGCTGGGGTGTTGTTCGCCGGGGTAGGCCCGGACGATGTGGTGGTCGATCCCGTTACGGTGGCAATCGACACAGGCCATTCCGGCACGCAAGTGGACGTCTTGGTCATGAACCCAGCGCGGTTGAATGCCCTCGGCGTCGACGGTCCGATTGCTGTGGCATTGGTAACAGGCATTGTTTTGGGGCTGGCGAATCAAATCGACGAAGACCGTGCCGTCGGCGGCAAAGCGTGACGCGTCGTAGCTGACTTGGGGCAGCTTCTCCTTCGTCTTCTCGTCATCGGGATCCGCCCCCTCTTTGATTCGCGAGACTTGGCCGTCGATGGTTCCGATCTTCATCGCGGCGGTGGCGGCCCAGGCAAAGTTTTCTTCGGCGATCTGGTCCCGCCGGGCGTTGAAATCGTACGAACCCGAGACGCCGTGACAGGCCAGACAATCGATTTCCAAGGAACCCGACAGGGGCCATCGCGACGGCGAGGCGGTCGTTTCGTCCGCCGCATCGGCGTCCCCGTCTGCCTCGGACGCCGCGTCGTCTTCTTCGGGTGCGTGGCCGAGCCCGCCGCCGGGGATGCGTCCGCCGAATTGCCGGACCATCGCCCACTGGTCGATCCCGATTTTCCGCGGGTCGAAGGTTTGGTTCCAATCGCGGTAGGACAGCGGCAACTGGGTTCCGGTGCGGGGATCGGTCCAGATCCAGGGTTCACCTTGGCGGCCATCCTCCGATTCCGGCAGAAAGGCGTTAAAATGCCAGCCGTGGGAGATCGTTTCGTAATCGTGGCAGCGCCCACAGGTGTTCAGGCTGGAATAAGGCGTCGTCGAACCCGGTTCGATGCGGCGATTGTTTACATCATACAAATGGATGTGGTGCAAAAACCGGGCGTCACCATCGCTGTGCGCGTAGCTTGAACCATCGGCGGCCACGAGGGGATGTGCTGCCGCGACCAGCCCCAACAGGGCGGCGCAGGCGAAAACACGAGACCATTGCGAAAACGATTGCGGCAGAAACATAGGAATTTTTTCAATCCGTGGTCCGGGCTTCGGGGGGCAGCCCCATTCCCGGCAGCGTGTCGGGGCAACATAATTCGACAGCTTAGCATTGTTACGTAAATTCGTGTCCCACCGACCACCAACCAAGGTTTTTCTCATGGCTCAAACTGGCGTCATTACTTTCAAGGGCAACCCGATGACACTGGCCGGCGAGGCGTTGAAGGTGGGAGCCCCGGCTCCCGAGTTTCAACTCCACTACGCCGACGGCGGGATCCAAACCCTGACGTTGGCCGATCTGAAAGGCAAACCCAGCATCATCAGCGTCGTCCCCAGCTTGGACACGCCGACCTGTGCGATCCAGACGAAGAAGTTCAACGAAGAACTGGCCGCTCTGGGTGACAAGATCAACGCCGTCACCGTCAGCCGCGACCTGCCGTTCGCCCAAGCCCGTTTCTGCGGGGCCGAGGACATCAAGATGCGGACGGCCAGCGATTACCAAACGCACGCCTTCGGCAACGATTATGGATTGACGATCGAAGAGCTGAAATTGCTCACCCGAGCCGTGTTCGTGTTGAACGCCGACGGCGAGATCGCTCACAAAGAAATCGTCGCCGAAGTCACCGAGGAACCCGACTACGCGACCGCCCTGGCCGCCCTGCGGATGCTGCTGTAGATCCCCTTTACAGTGAGCCGACGGCGCTAGCCGCGGGCCTTGGATTGCCCTCCGAGACTTATAAGGCCCGAGGCTAGCGTCTACGGCTCCGTTTGTGATCGAAAAGCCTTTAGGCATCCTCTGCAGCCGGTTCCCCGGATGCAGGGAGATCGGCTAAAGCCTAGACACCAACGCTTCCTAGCATTCCATGTCACCATGGTTTTCGGGTAGTGGACGAGGCGACGAGTCCATTCGGATTGCCAGTTGCGAGGACTCCTCGCGTCGTCCACTACCATTCGCCTTGATCCACCGCCCACCACGATGTCAAAAGAACATCACCCACGCTCGAGCGACGACCTTCCCATCGTCGTTGCGGCGCTGTACCGATTCGTCGCCTTGCCGCACCACCAGCAACTGCGGCCGTCGATCGAATCGGTGCTGGCCGAAAACAACGTGAAAGGGTCGTTGTTGTTAGCCAGCGAAGGCATCAACGGAACGATCGCGGGATCGCGCCGCGGCATCAATGCGGTGCTCGAGCATTTGCGATCGATTCCCGAGTTTGCCGAGTTGGAGGTGAAAGAATCCGCTTGTGCCGAACAACCCTTTCGCCGCAGCCGGGTCCGGCTGAAACGCGAGATCGTGACGATGGGCGTCCAGGGCATCGATCCCAACCAGTCGGTCGGCACCTATGTCGACCCGAATGACTGGAATGACTTGATCGCGGATCCCGACGTCGTCTTGATCGACACAAGGAACGAATACGAGATCTCGATCGGCAGCTTCGAAGGTGCCCAGAACCCGCATACCGAATCGTTCCGCGAGTTCCCCGAGTTTGTCGACAGGCACCTCGATCCGGCCAAGCAGAAGAAGGTCGCGATGTTTTGCACCGGTGGCATCCGATGTGAAAAATCGACGGCGCTGCTGAAGCAAAAAGGATTCCAGGAGGTCTATCACCTCCGCGGCGGAATCCTCAAGTACCTGGAAACCGTTCCGGAATCAGAATCCAAATGGAACGGCGACTGCTTCGTGTTCGACCAACGCGTTTCCGTCGGACATGGACTGACCGAAGGGGAGCACGTGATGTGTTTCGCCTGCGGCTGGCCGGTGTCGAAAGAAGATCAGCGACACCCGGATTTCGAAGCCGGCGTGCATTGTCCGAATTGCGTCAACGAGATTTCCGAAGAACGCAAACGCCGCTTCGCCGAACGGCAAGCGATGTGGGAAAAGCAAGGCCGTTTGCCCAAAGGGCATGCGCATCCGTAGCCTGGGGTCAGCGAACGAGCCAAGCGAAGCGACCGCCACCCCAGGAAACGGACTCAGGATTCGGGTTCGTGTCGTAGCGGAAGCCGCCATGGCTTTCGACCTCCCGGCGCGGCGTCGCCGCGCCAGTGCGAAACTCTTGGCGAGTTCCGCTACCTGAAAACCAAGCTACGGGCATTGCGAGTCGAGGTGTTTCAGCCAATCGTCTGAGACCATCGTGAACTTCAAGGATGCACCATGGAATGTGCAGCCATTGTCACCGGACATTTCGACGTCATTGAGTTCAAGCGTCGACAGGTTCGGAAACAACTTGAGACGCGTCGGCCCCACATCACCGAGACGAGCACTGGGAATCGCAACGTCAGTTACGCGTTGACTCGCGAACAGCGATAGCGTGGTCGTTTCGCCAAATTCAACCGTGCCGCCGACATCTTGGATGTCTTCAATCAGTTGACGACGTGCCGCGTCCTGTCTTTGCAAGTACGCAAACCAGACCGCAGCGAGCACGATCACGACAAGCACGCTCCGCAATGAAAACTGTCGCCGAGATAACTTTCCCATACGACTCAACTCTCACTCCTTTCTGCGAAAACGAACTGCGATCAATCCGCCGCATGCGAAGCGATCGTGCGTCAGAACGTTTTCGACCCTCATCCGGGCCGATGACAAGACTCGATTAGAGCGAATGCTGGCTGAGGGTGCCAGTTTCAACCATCCCAGACAAATTCGAGCTTCGTGGCATCTGCCTGATTCGCTCCATGCCCCTGAGGCACGCGACAACGCCCCCCCCCACCGATGGCACCCCCCCACGGATCCCTGGCTGCTTTTCATCCGTGGGGACGCTCTGCCATCCGTGGGCCGGTTCGACTCCGGCGTCCGTCCAAGACAATCCGATGCCAAACCGCAGAGCGGTGCCACAACACAGCCCGGGGTACCGAAGGATTGCGAATGGTTTCACCCAAGATCCAATCGCTCCCACACGGAATTGCGATCAGTCTCGCTTCGTACGTTCGTCGCACATTGATGGGCGGCAACCGATCGACGCGTCAAGGACGAAGGCTGGGTGGAGAGACTAAAACGCAGAGGCGCAGAGAGCGCAGAGCATGATGCACTCCATTCCCCATCTCTGCGTCCTCTGCGACTCTGCGATTCAAAATGATATACGAATGGCGCAACCCAACGCTGATAATGACTGCTGCGTGATGCGTCTAATCACGGGAATCGAATCGCGAATGACACACCCTCGATTCAAGTGGGCACCATGAAATTGCCGGCAGACCCGCGTTGACCACATGTTTGCGGGGAGGCACCAATTCAAATGCAACCTGCCAAAGAAGAGCTGCCCCCGAGGTACGCGACGACGAGATTGTCCCACCGATGGCAGCGCGTCCCCACGGATCCCTGGCTGCTTTTCATCCGTGGGGACGCTCTGCCATCCGTGGGCCGGTTCGACTCCGGCGTCCGTCCAAGACAATCCGATGCCAAACCGCAGAGCGGTGCCACAACACAGCCCGGGGTACCGAAGGATTGCGAATGGTTTCACCCAAGATCCAATCGCTCCCACATGGAATTGCGATCAGTCTCGCTTCGTACGTTCGTCGCACATTGATGGGCGGCAACCGATCGGCGTGTCAAGGACGAAGGCTGGGTGGAGAGACTAAAACGCAGAGGCGCAGTGAGCGCAGAGCATGATGCACTCCATTCCCCATCTCTGCGCCCTCTGCGACTCTGCGATTCAAAATGATATACGAATGGCGCAACCCAACGCTGACAATGATTTCCGCGTGATGCGTCTAATCACGAGTATCGAATCGCGAATGACACCACCCTCGATTCGCCTGCCACATCTTCTACAGCTCCCTTGAGGGTGAAAGTCAATCAAATGAATTCAATTCAGCTCAAGCATCAGACGTCGGTTTGTCTTCGTTCGCCGAACCGCAAAGGGGTAGCCTTGAATCTTTGCGGCTTGGCGACTTAGTGTGAGATCCTTCCAGCGAGCAAGTCAACGCGTCAATGAAACCGCGTCAGATCAGTCGCCACAAAAGCACGAGAAGACAGTAAAAAAGAACCGCGAATGGCAGCGTGCCCTCACGGATCCCTGGCTGCCTTTCATCTGTGGGGACGCTCTGCCATCGGATCAAATGGTCAGCGAGAGTCTTTGGAATCCGCATCAAACGGTATTCGCGCGTTGCGACGGTCGTCAAACAGACGACCGTCGAGCCGACGCTGCCGTTCGGACTCAGCAAGAAAATCGCGACGTCGGATTGTATCCACAATGAACGCGAAGACATCACCGGCATACCAACATGCAAGAAAAAGCAAAGCGGGCACGACCGTAAACATGAGCAGGGCGATCGCTACGGCACCACCGCCGCCGGACATCATCATGGCATTTCGGGACTCATCGTGGCGTGGGCGTCATTGAGGTCTCCGTGGCTTCAGTCGGCGAACGACGGACATCACGGGGGACGGAGGAAAGATCGTCTATTTCAAAATCCATGCAAGTGGTCCTCCCGTACATGTTATGGTTCGGGTGCTTCGCCTGCGATGCGGGACGACTCAAGACCGTCATGAGTGGCCTTTGCGCGACGAGCGAATGTCGAGTAGAGGGCAACCAAAACTATCGTGAGAAATAATGGTGGTATCCAGCCCGTGGCAAGTAACGCGGCGTTCATTCCGACCCCATCGTACATGTAGTCGCCACTTTGGTAAGCAATTTCACGCAGTGCTGGCAAGTTGAACTGCATTCGAAATTGAAGCGTGGCATACCAAGACGTTAGTGAAGACAGCACGATGCGAGCAAGCCAGTTTGGACCTGACGGCGATTTCGCTGGCCAGAACACAAAGACCGCAGGGATCAAAAACAGTGACGCGTTCATCCCGGCACTGCCAACGTCAGCGCAAAGTTCATTCGGGAGCCATCGAATTGGGCGGATCATCGCGAGCAACAGATCGACGCTAATAGCGCCGAGAATAAGTCCACCGATGATGAAAGAGTTGCGCATCATTCGTCAACAAAACGGCCCGTGGTCACTACGCCAATAGACTCAACTCGGCGACTTACGTACATCGCCTGGTTCGCCGCTATGCAGCGTCGGGCACGAGGAAAGCCGCGTTGATTGGGTTTGCTCGATGAATGTTCGGTCGAGCTAGCAAACTCACTGGCTGCGTTCGCTCCATTCTCAGGCGGCTGGTACGGATTCGTCGTCATATCAGTTGGCGAAACTATTTACAAATTGGTCTCGTAGACCGGGGCCGAACCGGACCGGCGAAGTAAAACCATCTTGCCCAGGTGCGCTGCGGTGCGTACCGAGCCTGGAAGTGTTTGGGACGTGGTGGGTGGGGCAAAACGATGACGAGAAGGCTGGCAGAATGAGGTGGGGGCGACGAGGGTTGCTGGATGGTGGTGGGGTGATTGGGTGGGTGACCGCGTGGCGGTCAGGGGGAACAGCTGAGACAGCGGTTCTACAATTTGGAGAGACAGCTGGGACGGTGGTACTGAGGTTTTAGCCGCGGGTGGGGCGGACGTCGGCGAGGATTTTTTCGAGCTGCCGCATGCTGCGGGACAGCAGCACTCGCACCGACACGTCAGTCTTGCCCAGCTTCTCGGCGATCTTCTTGGTCGGCAACCCTTCGGCATATCGCATCTGGATCGCTTGCCGTTGCTCTTCGCCGAGTGACTGGACCGCGGCTTGCATCCGCATCATCCGCACGTCGCGGCTGAACGCCGCGCTCGGGCTGGTCATGCTGGCGGCCAATAGTTGTTCCAAACCCGGTGCGGAATCGTCGGACGAACCGCTGCTGCCGCCGGCATTGAGCGATTGTTGTCGATTGGCGTCGCGCCGCTTGGCATCGAAGTGAAAGCGGTGGGCATCGACGACGCGCCGGCGGGCGAGCTGTTGCAACCAATCCATCGGCGAGTATTCATCCAGCGGTGCGGTCGGCAAACCCGACAGGGCGGCCGCGGAGATCTCTTGGACCAAATCGTCGACTTCGACCACCGCCAGCAGGTGTTCGCCGGTGATCGAACGCACGAAACCGGAAAGCTGGGATTGGTGCTGATGGATATACTCCGCCAGCGCCGCCGCATCCTTTTGTTTGATCCGCTCGGTCAACGCCGAGTCGTCAGGGGTTTCATCGGGCATTTCAGATCATCGTGAGAGCGTGGGATGCGGTGCGTGTTGGTTCGGCCGCGGATGCGTGAATCGACACGACCGAGTATAACGAAGATCAACCGACCGGCGGATCGGACTCGGCAAACCCTCTCCTGATCGTCTTCACCCATCCATGACCGACAGGACCTCCCCCATCGACGACGTCTCCGGCCCGGAATCCGCCGCGGCCCCGCCGGTCGATCCCGACGCGACCACCGACGTTCCGCTGCGTGAATCCGCCAGCCGATCGCCCGTCGATCCGGACCTGATGGATGATCTGCTGGAACGCTGCCTGGAGCAATACCTGGAAGCCGCTCCGCTGGCATCGCCACAGGAACTGGGGCGGTTTCTGCCCGAGGTGGATCTGGGCACGCAACGCTTCCTGCTGGTCGAATTGATCAAATTGGACATGGCCAGCGTCTCCGAAGCGACCGTGACGGGATCCGCCATGGCGGTCGTCCCGCGCGTCGAAGACTACCTGACGCACTTTCCCCAGGTGATGACGGCGGCCGATGTACCGTTGGACTTGCTGATGGAAGAAATCCAGTTGCGAAAGGAATCCGGCGAGCTTCTCGACCCGGCCGACTACGCCAAGCGGTTTCCGCAACACGACTCGATGATCGCCGAGCTGCTGGGCGGCCAGCTGAGTGCCAAGCCGGAGGCGACTGCGGCAGCCGTCAATCGCAAACGCCCACCGGAGTTTCAGGTCGGGCAGCAAATCGACGACTTTGTGATCGTCCAAACGCTCGGCAGCGGCGCCTTTGCCAACGTGTATCTGGCGCGTCAATTGTCGATGAGTCGATTGGTGGCGCTGAAGGTTTCGCGGGGGACCGGTGACGAACCCCAGGCATTGGCGCAGTTCGATCATCCGAACATCGTGCGAGTTTACGATCAACGGATGATCGACGATCCGCCGGCGCATTTGCTGTACATGCAATTTCATCCGGGAGGCACGTTGGCCGATGTGGTCGATCGGGTGCGTCACACGCGGCCTTGGGATCGATCCGGCGATTTGATTCTGCAATCGGTCGATCGATCGCTGCTCAAGACGGCTCAAGCGGTCCCCGAACGATCGGCGCTTCGCGAAATGCTGGGGGCGATGTCGTGGCCGATGGCGGTCGCCTGGGTGGGGATCCACTTGTCGCGGGCGTTGGAGAACGCGCACCGTCGCGGCGTGATGCACCGCGACGTTAAACCCGCCAACGTGCTGCTGTCGGCCGAGGGAGTTCCGAAGCTGGCCGACTTTAATGTCAGCTTCGCCGGCAGCGCGGGACGTGCCGGTGCGGCCAGCAGTTTCGGCGGCTCGATCGGCTACATGGCCCCGGAACACCTGCGCGCGATCTCGGCGACCTCCTTCTCGGCCCCTGAAGACGTCGGACCGAGGGCGGACTTGTATTCCCTGGCGATTCTGTTGTGGGAATTGTGGCAGGGCCGCCGACCGTTTGAATCCCAGGGGCGACCGAAATCCTGGACCGATGCGGTCAGCCAACAACTGATCGCCCGCGAATCACTCGGCGATCCGGCGACGCACGGCGAAGACGCGTTGGCGCGACTCTTGGAAAAGATCCTCCGCGACACGCTGGCCTTTGCCCCGGAAGACCGGATCGGATCGGGAGCGGAATTGGAGGCCCGGCTGATCTTGGCGCTGCACCCCGATGCGGCACAGCTGTTTGATCCCGAACCCGAATCTTGGCACGGATGGCTGAGCCGTCAATCGCCGTGGTGGGTCGCTGCGACGACGATCCTTGTGCCCAACGCGATCGCCGGGGTGTACGGGTTCTTTTACAACCAACAGGACACCTTGGAAAAGTTATTTGCAGAGGTCGAAGGGTTGAGTACGACGTTCACGACGCTGGTAATCTGCATCAATTCGGTTGCGTATCCCTTGGCCGTGGTGCTGGCGATCTATTTCACTCGCCGTGTGGTCAAGGGATTGGAGTCGACCGCGTCGGGCAAGGAGGCAACCGAGGAAGACCTGTTCGCGGCGTTGGAACTGGCCCACCGGGCCGCCGTCATCGGCGGTCTGCTCTGGTGCCTGGCGGCGATTCTGTATCCGGCAGTCCTGTCCTACGTGCATCCCGAGTTTTCGCGTCGCGAAGTCGGACATTTCTTTTTGTCACATGTCATCTGCGGCGGCGTCGCGGCGATCTATCCATTTTTCGGGTTAAGCATCTATGCGATCTCGGTGCTGTACCCGCGGATGGTGCGTTCCAAGCTGAATGACCCAAATTTTGACCGTCGCGTGGCAAAGCTGGTGCGTCGTTGCGAGCGTTGTCTGCTGCTGGCATGCCTGGTGCCGTTGATGGGGGTGACGCTATTGTTGGTCAGCAACGAGGATGCGAAGCACGTGATGTTGATCGCGATCGCAGCGACCGGATTGGGATTGTTCGCCGCATTTTCCGCCTACCGATACATCCTGCGACAATGCTCGGCGATGACCCCGGTGTTGTCCAGCAAGCGTGATTCGATCTTGTCGATGTAGGGGCGGCAAAAAGAAAAAACCTCTCGCCGCATCGCGATCCATCGCGCGGCGAGAGGCGACCCTTTCGATCACAAACTGAGCCGCAGGCGCTAGCCTCGGGCCCCACAAGCCGCAGGCGCTAGCCTCGGGCCCCACAAGCCGCAGGCGCTAGCCTCGGGCCCTACAAATCTCGCTGGGCAATCCAAGGCCCGCGGCTAGCGCCGTCGGCTGACTTCCACCGCCCGTCACGGGCTGGGCGCGTTGTCGGTGAATTGATCGATCGCGGTGCGGAGGTCGGGTGAGGAGAATCCGCCGCCGATGTCACTCGGCGACGACGGCTGGGCGGACTGCGACGAGGCATCGGTCGTGGGGTCCGGCGTGGTCGTTTCGGGCGAAACCGCAGCCGCGGATTCGGTCACTTCGGTGACCACGGCCGCCGCCAGCGGCAACGCTGCGAGTTCGTATGATCGCAAGTTGTTCGCTTCGTCGGACTCCATGAACTGGTCGTAGCTATCCACCACGACCAGAACCCGATTCAGCCCGATGATCTGTCCGTTCAGGTTTCCCATCGCCAGAGATTCGATTGGCAAGGTCAATGTCACCTGGATCGCCTGGCCGGCCGGCACGGAGTCGAGTTTCGCCGTCACGTTGGGGCTGGTCGGAAGGATGCGTCCGAGCAGACCGACCAGGGTGACGTGGGCGCCACAGACATCGCGTGTGCTGCAGTTCTTGATGACCAAGTCGAATGACGGGCCGCATCCGGTGGTGTCGGCATGGCGGGCGATGGATTCAAGTTGCAGATCACCGAGTTCAGCGGCGGGGATCGCGACCGGGCCGTACGGATGAAACGCGTTGACCGTTGCGGCGGGATTGGCGTTGTTGTTGACACCGTGTCGAAGCAGCAATCCGATCACGTGATCGCATCGATCGGGGCCGTGGAGCAGCCGACGCAGTTCGGCATCGTCGGCGTGTGCCACGGCCAAGCAGTTGCCCAGCAGGGTGCCCGCGATCGCGGCGAACATCCACCGGCACAGTGGAATTGGGCGTTTCATGGTTTGGTCTCGTGTTGGTGTTGGGGTGGTTTAGGAAGATGGGATGGGGCGTTGGAGTGCAAGCTCTAGCCGACAGTGGTCGAGGTCGTGCGTTTTTTGGAAAACACCCTCCTGGCAGGCATTGGTGTCTACACAATTTACAATGGCTCCCTTCTCCCCCGGCTTTGCGGGGGAGAAGGGCTGGGGATGAGGGGGCCAGCGTCCTGAAAACGGGTTGGGCGGAATGCCCCTCACCCCCAGCCCCTCTCCCCAAAACAGATCGCAGTCGACTTCGCTCTGTGATCAAATTCTGTTTACGCGATCTGTTTTAGGGAGAGGGGAGCCATGTCCTAAATCGCGGACCGATTTTTGTAGACACCAATGCCCAGAGGGAGGGTGAAGTCGTAAACGCCTGTTAAATATCAGGTTTAAAAACCGCACGGCTGCGGTCGCTGCGGGGCAGCGACCGGGCCGGATCGTCGTCCCTGGGCTCAGTAGCAAGCCCAGTAGCTGGTGTAGACCGGGACGTGGTAGGTCACCGGGTGGTAGTACGAGTAGCTGACCGGTCGGTAGCAGTGATAGCGATAGGTCGGTCGGTAGTAGCTGTAGCCGTATCCGTAGCTGTAACCGTAGCTTCGATAGCTGGGCGAGTAACCGTAGCCGTAGCCGACACGGCGGAAGCAGGCCGCCACCGCGTCTTCGTCCTTGTCATCCTCGCCCAGCAAGGCGTCGACGTCCGCCTGGCCGAACTCGTCCAGATCCTCCGCCACGCCCTCGGCCGATGCATCGGCGGCGACGATCAGATTGGAATCCAACGTGGCCAGCGACTGCAGCAAGTCGTCGTCGGCGCTGACGGTGCCAAAGATCATCACGAGCGGTGCGACAGCAAACAAGATTCGTTTCAACATGGTTTTATTCCTTCACGCGATTCGACAGGGATGTTTCTGTGAAGAAGGCGGGAGCCCGTCGAGTCACTCGCCGCATTCGTTGTTCTTGACTGAAGAACCAAGCGGGCGAGATAGGTCGGTGTTTCAAAGAATCTGAAAAAGTGCTGGGCGGATGGGGGAGGATAGAAAAATGGGGGGCAGAAAAATGGAGGGAAGAGACGAGAAAAGACAAGAAAATAGTGTGGGCTCAACCTGGGGCGTTGGATTGCTGTGATGGGCGGGCATCCGATAGACTCGGCGCGGCAAACCATTTGTTCTCTGGCTTGTGGAGTGGGACGCGCTGATGTCGTTATCGATTCGAACTTTCCGGGGGATCACGCCGAGCCTGGGGCAGCGTGTTTATGTCGACCCGGCGGCGACGGTGATCGGAGACGTTGCGCTGGGCGATGACGCTTCCGTTTGGCCCGGGGCGGTGATCCGCGGCGACCTGAAACCGATCCGGATCGGTGATCGCACCAACGTGCAAGACAACGCGGTGCTGCACACGACGCACAACAGCGAGTTCAACCCCGGCGGGTGGCCGCTGACGATCGGCGACGACGTGGTGATCGGCCACCGCGCGATCCTGCACGGCTGCACAGTCGGAAACCGTGTCTTGATCGGAAACGGGGCGGTGGTCAACGACGCGGCGGTGATCCACGACGAAGTCATCGTGGGTGCCGGCTGTATCGTCCCGCCGGGCAAGACACTCGAAAGCGGTTTCGTGTACGTCGGCAACCCGTGCCGCCAACTGCGCCCGATCACCGAACCAGAAACCCGCTTCTTCCTGTACTCGCCGGCCAACTACGTCAAACTAAAGAATCAGTATCTGGCCGAGGCGGAAGGGCAAGCTTGGAAATGAGACAAAAAATGGGTGACAGGAAAATAGGTTGGGAGTAGCACGAGCCAGCGACTCATTTTCTTGTCACCGATTTTCCTGTCGCCCAATTCTTCTCCAATGGATGAACCGAGTCGGGCGCCGAGGTGCGCGTCACGATTTATCGACAGGTCGTATCGTGTCCCGCTGGCAGTCGCACCTGCCGCTCGCTGACGCTTCCCGCTGGCACTCTCATGCGGTATGCTTACCCCACTGTCATGCCGGCGACGGCGTCGCGGATCTTGGAGACCAGGGATTCATCGAGGTCACTGAGCATGGGCAGCAGCGGGCCGGTAGCGGCGATGCCGGCTTCGGCGACGGCATGGTGCAACACACGGATCGGGCTGTACATGTTCCGCAAGTCTTCTAGCGGCAAGAACCACTGCCGAATCGACTCGGCGGTTTCATAATCCCCGGTCTGGATCGCGCGCAACATTTCCATGCTGCGGGCCGGCGCGACGCACACGCAGCCGCTGGTGAAGCCGGTGATGCCGAAATCCCGCAAGTGGACGATGGCCGGTTGCTCGCCGATGCCGCTGACCATCCGCGAGGACGGGAAGACGTCGCGGATCTTGTTCAGGTAGTCGTCCTGGCTGGGATCATCGCGCACGACCGCGTACTTGATCCAGGAGATCAGCCCGTCGCGGTGCAACGCGTCGACCCACTTGGCGTCCAACCAGCGATCAAACTTCAGATACAACACCAAGGGCTTTCCGTAGCGTTCGGCCAGGTGACGAATCCCGGTGGCGACACCCTGTTGATCGACGACATCGCGTGCGGGCAACAGCATCGCGGTGGCGAAGTCGTATTCACGCAAGATATCGACTTGATCGACGGCCAACCCGTAGGCCGGTCCGATCGACGGCACGACACTGGTTTGATCGCCCGCGGTTTCGCTAAGCATCGTCAACGTCTTGGCATACTCGCTTAGACGCATGTGATAGAAAACGGCGTTTCCGCCATACAGCAGCGAGCGGATGCCGCCGTCTTCGAGAAACCGAATCAGTTTGGCATTTTCCGACGTGCTGACTTCGCCCTCACTGTCGCGCGCCAGCGGCGGCACGGCGAAAACACTTTCGGACAAATGATCGGGATCAAAGGAACTGGTAAGCATAATGGTTAGTGCATTCCGGGGATCGGCATGGTGACACGGTAAAGACCGGTGCGGGCGGTCACGAACATTGTTTTCCAATCATCGCCGCCGAAGCAGACGTTGGCCGGCTGCTCGGGGAAGGCGACGACGCCAATTTGCTTTCCGGCCGGCGAATAGATCTGCACACCGATGTGGGTGGTGATGTAGACGTTGCCATTGACGTCCAATGCGATCCCGTCGGCGCCGGTCCCCGACTTGCCCTCGGGTTGCTGGAGAGTGCAAAACGTTTTCGGCGCGGACAACTTTCCGGGTCCGGTCACGTCGTAGACCAGCATCTCGGCCTGCCCGCTGGGGCAGACATAAAGCCGTTTCCGATCGGGCGACATGCCGATGCCGTTGGGCGCGGCCAAGCCTTCGGTGACGCGGGAGACCGTGTCGTCGGCGGCGATGTAGTAGACGGCTTGAACGGTTTGGGGCAGCGGCGTCGGTGCGCGAAACAGCGGGTCGGTAAAATAGATTCCGCCGTCATCGTCGACGGTCAAGTCGTTGGGGGCGTTGAAGCGTTTGCCGTTGTACTGCGATGCCAACACGGTCGCGTTCGCGTCATCGTCATAGCGGACGACTTGCCCGTCCATCTGACATGCCAGGATGCGTCCGTCGGCGGGGATCAGGATCCCATTGGTATGTTTCGAATCGCCGGTGAACAGGGTGATCGATCCATCGGGGGCGAGACGATGGATGGCGGTGTTGGGGATGTCGGTGAACAACAGCGACTTGGATTTCGGTTCCCAGGCGGGGCCTTCGGTGAAGGCGAATCCGTCCTGAACCAATTCGACCTTGCCGGTCGGTTTGACTTCCTCGGCCGCGTCGTCCTGGGCCGTCGCGACGGTGACGCTCGCCAGAGCGAGGAGCACAGCGGGGAACCACCTTCTGGCGAAGGTAGCTACGTTTGACCGGCAAAGTGGCGCGGTCCAGATCGGATTCAATTTCATCGCGGTGCCTCAAGCTAAAAGTTCGTGTCGAAGCCGTTCAAAGTAATCCAACATCGGTCGCGGTGCACCCAGCGAATCGATCACGCCGGCGTGACTTTGCACATGTTTTTCATTATCGGCCCAACCGTCCCAGACGATGCCGTGCACGACCTGCTTGGCCAGCAACGTGCGAACGATCGGACCGGCCGTGCGAAGCTGGTTGGCCGACAACTCCACCCGATCCGTACCGGTCATCAACGTCGATTGCTTGGCGATCGCTTTTTCATCTTCGCCACAGCCGCCGGGGATCGTCAGTTGAACCAGCATGGGCAACCCCAGCGTCGCCCAGCGATCGATCATCTGGCCGAAATCGAGCGCCGACCGCGGCAGCGTCGCATCACGGGCGTAGTTCAATCGTACGTCTAACCCGATGCCGGCCATCCCCAACCCGCTGCGCGCGAGTGCGTCGGCAAAGTGCAACGCGGAGATTCCGTCGCGGTGTTTGGCCAGGTATTCACCGAACGGTTGATCGAAGGAAATGATCGCCGGCGTGTTGGGATCGATGCGACGGACGGTCTGCAGGATGGCGACGGCCAATCGCATCACCTGTTCGTCATCCAACGCGACCGGGCCGGGCGTGTTCAATCCCGCGGCACAGTTCCACAGCTGGACCGAACCGCGGTAACGCTCGACGACACGTTGTGTGTATTGAGTGACCGATTGCAAGAAGGAATCGAAGTTGTCTTCGATCAAGTACAACCAGGGCGGCATCAGCTCTTTGCGGAAATCGACCAGCGGACCGGCCAAGACGCGAAGCCCGCGTTCGCCGCACCAATGAATCGTTCGATCGCTGGCCTCGAATTCGAACCGACCGGCATCGGATTCGATCGTCCCCCAGTTCAACCGAACCGCGGCACAATTGAACGCGCTTTCAAACCGCCGACTGAGTGGCGAGCGTGTCGGGGCGGGCGGAAAGACGCTGCCGGCCAACAGAGTGCCCAACTGTGGTTCGCGCTGCTTGCGATAGGCGATCGATTGAAGCGCGAACGATTCGCCCAGATCCGCAATGGCTTGTTCCAAGGTCGCGATCGCTTGCAACGCATGACGTGAACACTCCTCCAGGTCACCGCGTGCCTCGGCCGCATCGAGAAACTGTGCGGTCCCGCGTGCGACCAACTCACCGAACCGGTCTCCCAACGCCAAACCCGCCCGCTCCCAATTGCTGGACTGTTCCCGCGCCCGATAACAGCTCCCCCGGGCCAGTTCCAAATACAGCGGATGCGGTCGCTCGTGGGGCATCAATGAACAGGTCGAAAGTGTGCGATAGCCCAGCCCCTTGGTCGGGCAGGTCAAATACAGCTTGCCCGACGTGTCGACCGGACGCGAAATCGACAGGATGCCCCCGTCGACGCTGTTCTTACATTCCCAGGGCACACCCTCGATGCCACAGATGTAGGCATCTTTCCACAGCGTCTGTTTCAACAACTGGGTCGAATCGGATGGGACAGCGAAATGGAATTGCCCCATGGTGCGGGCCAAACAATCCGGTTGCGGGATAAAAGACGCAATTGACAGAATCCGGACCGGCTGAATCCAGATCGGCCCACAGTTTACCGACTGATTGTGTCGCTTGCGAGCACGGCGGATTTCCACTGGTTGTGATCGGCGTCGGATTCTCGACAATAACTGAATCGCCTTGTGACAGGTCCGTCGAAACCGATCGACGGCCTGTCGGTTTATTCCGATCACACGAGGGCTCAGCCGTTTCGCGCTAGCGTACGGGCCACCAATGCCAAGAAAACGCACTGGGGCCCGTAGGCTCGCGCCATACGGCTGATTAAATCACCAGGCCGTCAACGGCGATGCCATCACCCCAACCCCCAAGAATCACCGTGACGCAGTCCGCCGAACCGAGGACCGACCCGTTGTACGACTTCGACGATGCCGGCGCGCTTCTGAAGACGAATCTGCCGCTACCACGAAAGAGCGGCAAGGTTCGTGATCTGTACGACCTGGGGGAGAGCTTGCTGGTCGTCAGCACCGATCGCATCAGCGCGTTCGACTTCATCCTGCCCTGCGGCATCCCCGACAAAGGCCGCTTGCTGACGCAGATGAGCGCGTTCTGGTTCAACCACTTGGGCGTGCGGCATCACTTGAAATCCACCTCGATCCCGTCGGAGTTGTCGGCCAAGTTCGAGACCGGCCCGCTGGAAGGCCGGATCATGGTGGTCGAGAAAGCCGAGGTCGTGCCGTTCGAATGCGTCGCGCGAGGCTATCTGGAAGGCAGCGGATGGCGGGAATACCAAGAGACCGGCGAGGTTTGCGGCAACAAGCTGCCACCGGGACTGCGGCAATGCGACAAGCTGCCCGAACCGATCTTCACTCCGGCAACCAAGGCCGAAGAAGGCCATGACGAGAACGTCAGCATCGGACGGATGATCGCCGACTTGGGCAGCGACCTCGCGCTGCAGTTGAGAACGGAGACGCTGAAGATCTATTCGGCGGCGGCCGACCATGCCCGCTCGCGTGGCATCCTGATCGCGGACACCAAATTTGAATTCGGTCTGGTCGACGGCGAGATCGTGTTGATCGACGAAGTCCTGACGCCGGACTCGTCGCGGTTCTGGGACGAAGCGGTCTATGCCCCCGGCGCCGCCCAGCCCTCGTTCGACAAACAATTCGTCCGCGAGTGGCTCTCGCAGTGCGGCTGGGACAAACAAAGCGACCCGCCGACGCTGCCCGATGACATCATCCGCCAAACCGCGGCGAAGTACCGCGAAGCGTTCGAGCGGTTGTCGTAGCGGAAGCCGCCAAGGCTTTCGGCTCCTGCGCAGCGCGCCGTCGCCGCCACGTGCGAAACTCTCGGCGAGTTCCGCTACCAGACTTTGCCACGTGCGAAACTCTCGGCGAGTTCCGCTACCGGACTTTGCAGTGATCCAGGATCTCGTCGGCGGCGGCTCGATAGCCGACGTAGAAGGGACCGAACTCCGCGTACTTGGCGCTGGCGACGTCGAATCGCATCTTGTAGACGATGTCCTTCAAGTAGTCCGGGTTGCGTGCCCACAGCGTGACCATCCATTCCCAGTCGTCAAGACCGACGCCGACGGTGATCAGCTGAGACACCTTGCCGGCGAACGCGATGCCGCTTTGCGCGTGCTCGGCCATCATGGCATTACGGCTGCTGAACGGCTCGGTGAACCAGTTGGCACCCGGGACACGACTCTTGTTCATCGGATAGAAACACGCCGCTGGCCACTCGGGGAACTCCGGACGCAACCGCTGTTCGTTCATCATCGGCAACCGACGCTCATAGGCCCCCACCTTGGCCTTGAGCTCATCCGAGTCGGGATCGGCCCCTTCGGCGATCAATCGATCGCGAAACCGCTCGATCGTCGGAACGTACTCGCTGACTTCGCTGATCGAAACGAAGGACCAGACAGCTTCGACGAATTGCCCCAGCGGGGGCGCGACCAACGACTGGTGCACCGCATCGACTTTCGCCGGATCCGGATCCATGACCATGATGCCGAAGTCGGCGCCGTGACCGCTGATCCAATAGCTGGCCAGACGCTCGGGTGCGGCATCACCGGACGGAGCAAGCGCCGCGGCGAACTGACTAACACACTCCGACGAGAGCGGCGCCGCCATCGCTTCGCGACGAAAGCGATAGAAAAAATGACCGCAATGCCATCCGTTTTCGGGGACAGTCGAAGGCTCGGGCAGCGGGGCGGCGTGGGGGTTGGGACGACCGGACATAAGCAAAAAACGCGATCAGAGCGAGCGGGGGGAAGGCGAGTCGAAGTGCGGTGCATTATCCCCGCTTTCCCCCCGGCGCCCATGGCCCTGGGAGCGCAGGCCCTGGGAGCGCAGGCCCTGGGAGCGCAGGCCCTGGGAATCACCGGAGGAGGTGTCTGGCATGTGCAGCAGCCAACGGGCGACGAAACACGAGTGATACCAGCCGATTCGCGCAAGCGTTCGGGCCCCCGTGTCGATGGAGGCCCGTGTCGATGGAGGCCCGTGTCGATGGAGGCCCGTGTCGATGGAGGCCCGTAGGCTGGCGCCAAACGGCTGATCCCAACCGCGGCTAGCGGGATCAAAAACGCCAAAATTGCACGAACGAAAACGTGAACGAATCTTAGGAGTAACGATGAAACGCATCACCTATTCGATTTAGCCCATCTTCCTACCTCCGAAATCTTCCTACCCCTCCAGCTGCCACGACGTCCCGTCTCGGCGGTGGAAGCCAGGGGAGTGATGGCAGAATGATCCAGGGCAGAATGATGTGGGCACGTGAGCCCGACAGCAGCCCCCGGCGACTTGAGCGAAAACCGGATTGATCTGGCGAGAATGTCGACTCTTTCGCTATCAGTGGATTCGGCCACGGCACACGCACCGCCGGACGCGATTTCAGCTGGCGAATCCCTGTTCGTTTAACCTGACCGCATTGATCCGGTCACAACGCCCGGAACCGGTTGCGAGGGTTGCTCCGGATGAACGTCTGCCCTGGAAACTCCTCATCTTCACGTAGCATCTGCGGCGATACGACTCACCAAGGCCGTCCTTTTTCCCCGGTCGTCCGACGCACGCGCAAGGAAGCAATCAAGATGCAACGACGTCATTTTCTCGCCCTTCTGGGCTCACTGGCAGCCACGTCTGCCGCCGAACAATCGTTCGCCACGCCGCCAAACTTGGTTGAACCGGTCCACCGCGTCGCCAATGCGGCCAGCCTGGCTCCAGCCCCCTCGGTGAAACTCCAGCCGCTGGACGAAGCACTGTTGCGGGCCCGGAGGAGCTTGGTGAACTGCCGACAAACGATCAACGACTACACCGCGTTGCTGATCAAACGCGAGCGGATCGGCGACACGCTCGGGCCGCACGAATACATGTCGGCCAAGATTCGCTGTCGCAAGGTCGTCGACAACCAAGTCGTCCAACCGCTCAGCGTTTACTTGAGCTTTGTCAAACCGGCCAGCATCAAGGGCCGCGAAGTGCTGTACGTCGAAGGCCGCAACAACGGCAACCTGATCGCACACGAAGGCGGATTCAAAGGCCGCTTCTTGCCGACGGTCAACTTGCCGCCGACCGGAACGTTGGCCATGCGCGGCCAACGCTACCCGATGACGGAGATCGGACTGGAAAATCTGCTGGTCAAATTGATCGAGCGAGGCGAACAGGCCAAGCAATTGCCCGACGTCAAAGCGGAACTCCGACGGGGCATCAAAGTCAACGACCGCCCCTGCATGTTGCTGACGGTCACCCAGCCCACGCCGCGCCCCGACCTGCTGTTCTACCAGGCCAAGGTGTACATGGACGAAGAGCTGAACGTGCCGATCCGCTACGTCGCCTACGATTGGCCGAAGGCGAATGAAACCAAGCTTTCGGTGATCGAAGAGTACAACTACTTGAACCTGAAGCTGAATGTCGGGCTGACCGACGCAGACTTCGACCCCAACAATTCGGCGTACAATTTCTATTGAATGCCGGGTGAGCCTGATCGGTAGCGGAAGCCGCGAAGGCTTTCGGCGCGGACCGGCGGATGCGCAGCCGGCGAGCGAAATTCTCGGCGCTTTGTTGATTTCCCCCAAGGCAAGGTGCCTATGTTAGCCCGACGCGTGAGCGAGGGGCAACGTGGCGTCCCTCGCTCACGCGTCGGGCTGGGATCATTGCGCAAGAATTGGCGTGTCGGATAATCAACAAGCCGTTGGCGAATTCCGCTACCGGGATGATGTCACCCGAGCACGGGCGGCACGCGGAAACACTCTTCGTCCGCCGCCGGGGCATTGGCCAAGGCGGCGGCGCGATCCAAGCCCTGCACCAGCGTGTCGGGCCGCCAACGGTTGTCCACGTCCAACGCCGTCGTCATCGGCTCGACGTCATCGGTGTCCAACTCGGACAGCTTGGCGACAAAGCCGAGAATGCTCTCCAGCTGCGGACCGAGATGCTCGACCTCTTGGTCGGAAATCTCTAGCCGCGCAAGCAGGGCCAGCTTGCGGACGTCATCTGCCGAGAGTGCCATGGCTTCCTCGCGCTAAAACTATTTGGCGCCGCTGACGTCAAACGGTTTGGTTCGGACGCGTTTGCGGATCGAACCGCTGCGGATGCATTGAACGCAAACACGCATCGACTTGTTTTCACCATCGGGCAGGGTCACGTGGACCTTTTGCAGGTTGGGGACAAACTTGCGACGCGTGATTCCGGTGATTTTGGTACCGACACCGCCCAAATACTTCGCTTTACCGCGAGTTTCGATGCGGTTGCCCATCTGCACTTTCTTTCCGCAAATTTCACATTGTCGTGCCATGGCACATTTCCCCCGTCGTATCGCGCGGGGGCTCCTCAGCCGGTTGGTTCGTTGGTTTGCTGTTGTGATGTTATCGACTTCGACGCCTTGTTCGCCAGCCGGTACCGAGTCGGTAATCGCACGGTGGATCGGCGAGATCTCCCGAATTGACGTGCTTGCCGAATTGGCATGTGGCCTGATCCGGCGACGGCCCCGCAAACCCCGCATCAGAAGGCTCCCGTCCGCACATTTTTCGCCGAAATCACATCGAAGGGCCAAGACTATACAAACACAAGGGTTTGGGCGAAAGAAGTAATCCCGAACCAATCTTTCTTGAGTGAAAAAGCCCAGATTTCTCAAGATCTCCGCTGGCGTGGCCGAAAACTCTTCCTAAGCCTCCTGTTCCCGGACGCAAATCCGTCTCGGACACCGGCTTCCCGACAACTGGCCCGGCGCTATCGGCACTGCCGCCGAGCGCACGTCCACCGAGCGAACTCTCCCACCGAGCCCTGCGACCATGACCGCCCCCGATCGCAACATTGCCCCACTGCAGAAACCGGCCCCACACACGGTTCGCCCATCACGGTGCCGACGGGTATTTCAAGCCCTGGCATGCGGACCGCTGGCGTCTGCAGCCTTGGCAACCCTGTTGACCGCAGCCTCGACCGGGTGCTCCGCCTTGCCCTCCATGCGAGGATTGGATCTGATGAGCCCCTCGTCGAGCTTGCTGTTCCCCGGATCGGCAAAAAACGCGTCCCCGTACCAAATGCTCGACGGCACCGTGCCGGTGACCTCCGTTTCGGGTGATGGTGCCCTGACCGAGGAAGCGTATCACAAGATCCGTGAAGCGAAGGCCCAGAATGCGGTCGTGCTTCAAGTGGCCGGCGACGAACAACCCGTCCGACTGCTGCCCCTTCCGGCCGGCGAACAGAGCGTTTTTGTCAGCGAATTGCTGACCCAAACCGGCGTTCTCAAGAAACTCGGCGACGTCCAAGCAACGCTTTACCGCCCGTCGCCCGATTCGATCGCCGGCGTGCGGATGGACATCAAATTTGCCGACGACGGCACCGTCGCACCGACAAGCGACTACGGGCTGCGTCCCGGAGACCGCGTTCAAGTGCGGCCGATTACGACCACGCCGATTGAAAACCTGGTCAAGATGGCGCTGCGGCGCTAGGACCGCTTGGTCGTCCACCGCAGCTTAATGTTCGCACGTGACGCTGCGTTCCAAGGGTCGTCGAGCTCTCCGAATTCGGCGGAACTGAAAAAGCGAAGCTTTGCCCAGCGTCGACCTCGGAGAGGATGGCGACTGTTCTGCCCGATCGAAAACGAAGCGGCGACAGACCACCTGGTTTGGATGACGGCGTTGTTGAGCACGACGGCCCGTTAGGGGGCCATCGTACTTCGCGGCACGCTGCGGTGCGGCAGCGTCCCAGCACCGACTGGAAGTCGCCACGGTTGCTGGGATAAAATCGATAACAGACGCTGACGTTCTCTCAACCCCACCCTTCACGCGATGCCGATCCGGTCGCTGGCGAGCCGTTCATGTCTGAAATCGTTCATTGCCCGAAATGCCATTCCGCGGTCACGGTCGCATCAGGACAGGCTGGCAATCGAGTGCAGTGCCCGAGTTGTCTGAAGGAGTTCCTTGCCCCGGCCACCCTGGGCGGAGCCGGCGCGACCTCGGAGGACGAGGATTGGCTGACGCTGGCCGAGTCACCCGCGCCGCCGTCGCCGACCGCCGGCAGCACACCACAGCCGACGTCTTCGAACCAATCTCGATCGCCTGTCCCCGGTTCAACCGAGACCGACGACGAACTGTTCGGCGAAAATCCGTTCGTCGACCTGCCCACCGACGCCACATCGGAAACCGAATCGGATCCCGCCGACCTGTTCGCAAACCTGCCGTCGCTGGACGAGTTCTCACCCCCCACCGCCGGACCTGCCGCGGCGGCCAAGCCGACGCCCGAATCCGCAGCCACCATCGACCCGAACGAAGAATTCCGAGTGACGTGTCCGATTTGCGGCAGCATGCTGTCGGCAAAGGCCAAGCAGACCGGCAAGACGATCAAGTGCGGCGACTGCTACAGCGAAGTCCGCGTCCCCAAGCCGCCCCGTAAGAAGGTCCAACCACAGCGAAATGATAACGCCGAGACGTTTCAGTTCGTCGAAACGGGCGCGTCCGGCCGGCCGGCGGATCCGTTTTTGAAAAGCGCCAACGAGCTGCTGCGCGAAGCCGAACGGGACCCCGAGGAAAGGCAATCCGAACCGGCATTCGACGCACCCAGCACCGTCGGCTGGTTCAAGACGGTCTTCGGGATCTTTCTGGACCCGGGCGTCATCAGCCACTTCTTTGGATTGGCGATCTTGTTGGGGATTCCCGCGGCATTGACGGTCGCGATCCCGGTATTCGCGCTCGGGATGTTTCCGCTCGGTTTGCTCGGCACCACGCTGACGGTGGCCTGCGGGTTCGCGATCCTGTTCGGCGTGGCCAACGAACACGAACGGATCGAAGACTGGCCGACGCTGGACCCGACCGCCTGGTTTGAATCGCTGTGGTTGGTGATCGCGGCGACGGCGATCGCGGTGGGGCCGGCTTACATGTTTGCCACGGTGTTTGGTGCCGTGCCAGTCGTCAAGCTGGGGTTGGTGATGTTCTCGATTTACGCCGCGTTTCCGATCATCCTGCTTTCAATGCTGGACGAGCAATCGATCACCTCGCCGTTCTCGGCCGACGTCAGCAAGAGCATCACGCGATGCCAGGAGGAATGGGGGGCGTTCTATTTTTCGACCGGCCTGTTGTTCGCCGCCCTGTTCGGCTACTTCGTGATGTGCCCGTCTACACCGATGGGCATTGCGATCGGCGTGATCCTGTCGATCGGCGTGGTGTTCATGTACTTCGCCATCCTGGGCCGCCTGGCACTGGCGATCGGCGAGGTCGTCGACCTGACGGCGCTGGAGACCGAGGAGGATGAGGAGGAGGAAGAAACGTAGCTTCGTTTTCGATCGGGCCGGACTGTCGCCGTCCTCTCCGAGGTCGGCGCGGGGTAAAGCTCTCTTTTTCGCGCACGCCGAGTTCGGAGAACACGGCGACTCTCGCAGCGCACCGACAGGCTGCAAGTCGATCCCACACCATGCTAGGCGTTGCTGCCGTAGGGTCGCGTGCTGATCACGCCCTCGGTGGGACTGGACGCGGTTCCGTAAAGCCGCTTGGGAATCCGACCGGCGCGGAACGCGTGACGTCCCGCGATGGCCGCATGTTTCATCGCTTTGGCCATCAGGACCGGATCACGGGCGTGGGCGATCGCGGTGTTGAGCAACACCGCGTCTCCGCCGATTTCGAACGCTTGGCTGACGTCGCTGGCCGTGCCCACCCCGGCGTCGATGATCACCGGATAATCCGGGTCGTCTTCCTTCAGATACTCCAGAATGATCTGCAGGTTGTTGGGGTTCAGCAATCCCTGCCCGCTGCCGATCGGGCTGCCGGCGGGCATCACGCTGGCCGCGCCGGCTTGCTTCAATCGCCGCGCGGTGACCGGACAATCACTGGTGTAGCAGAGGACCTGGAAACCGTCGGCGGCCAATTCACGGCATGCGGCGACCGTCTCAGCGGGATCGGGCAGCAGCGTTTTGCTGTCCCCGAGCACTTCCAGTTTGACCCAATCGGCGCCGGGGTTGCCGAGCGTTTTCAAGATCTCGCGGCCCAACTTGGCGGCGCGAATGGCATCCGCGGCGGTGTAGCAACCGGCGGTGTTGGGCAACAGCGTGTACCGGTCCAGATCGATGAAATCCAGAATGTTCTTGCCGCCACGGTCGTACAGGCGTTCGCGGCGGACCGCCACGGTGACACAGTCGCACCCCGATGCGTCGAGCGAGTCGCGCATTTGCTCCATCGTGTCATAGCGCCCGGTGCCGACGATCAGGCGGCTGGCCAGCGTGTGACCACCCACGACAAGCGGGGCGTCATCGGTCCCCGGCGAAACGTTCGATGAAGATGCAACAGACAAGGTGGCTCAACCGCCTCCGACCAGGGTAACGACTTCGACGTCATCGCCGGCACGAACCATCGTGTCGGCGTACGTTTCGCGTGGGACGACGTCTGCGTTGAGTTCGACCGCCAGGTAATTCGGCGGCACATCCACGGTGTCGAGTAACTGCTCGACACTCATTTCCGAGTCGATTTCGACGCTTCGGCCGTTGACGGTGATTTCGATCATCAGGTCCACTCAGTCGTTGTCGTCATCAAACGCCGAATCAAAGGCGCGGGTGCTGGGCGAGAAGTCCAGCTTCTTGGTGAACTCGCAGGCTTCGGCGGCACCAAACTCGCGTTCCATGCCGCTGTCTTCCCACTCGATCGACAGCGGGCCGTTGTATCCGATGTCGTTGAGCGCGCGAATGATCTCTTCAAAGTTCACACCGCCGCGTCCGGGGCTGCGGAAATCCCAACCACGACGGGCGTCGCCGAAATTCAGGTGGCTGCAATTGATGCCGCTGGCTCCGTCCAGGGTGACGATCGCATCCTTGATGTGGACGTGGTAGATCCGGTCGGGGAACCGCCGCAGAAACTGGACCGGGTCGACGCCCTGCCAGATCAGGTGGCTGGGGTCGAAATTGAATCCGAATTCGGGCCGCCGGTCCAGAGCTTCCAAGGCGCGTTCGGCCGTGTAGATGTCGAAGGCGATTTCCGTCGGATGAACTTCCAGGGCAAACCGCACACCGCATTCGCCGAACACGTCCAGGATCGGGTTGAAGCGTTCGGCCAGCAAATCAAACCCGGCATCGATCATGCTCGGCGGCACCGGTGGAAAGGAGTACAGCAGGTGCCAGATGCTGCTGCCGGTGAAGCCGTTGACGACTTCGACGCCGAATTTCTGGGCCGCCCGCGCGGTGTTCTTCAATTCCTCGATGGCACGCTCGTTGACGCCATCGGCATCGCCGTCGCCCCAAACATAATCGGGCAAAATCGCTTTATGGCGTTCGTCGATGCGATCCAAAACCGCCTGTCCTACCAGGTGGGCGCTGATGGCGTGACACTGCAGCCCCGCATCGTCCAAGGCTTGGCGTTTGTTGTCGCAGTAATCGGCTTCGGCGAGCGCCTTGTCGACCTCAAAATGGTCGCCCCAGCATGCCAATTCGATGCCGTCGTAGCCGAATCCACTCGTTTTTTGGACCATGTCGGTGAACGGAAGGTCTGCCCATTGACCGGTAAACAGGGTGACAGGACGCGACATGAAGCTCTCCAAAAAAGCGAACGGGATGACGGGAAAAATTGGGAAGAAGAATTCGGATGAAACATAATTCCATGCTTCCAGGGGTATTTTGCGCTCCCGCCGGTGAAATCTGCAACAACCCTGAAACCGCGGTTCTCGGTCGAATTGGTGGTTCGCAGCCCCAATTGAGGTGCCCCGATCGACGCGAGAGTTTCTTTCCAAAGCGAATTGTGCCGCCGCAGAGTCCATTGAGCGTCGCCATCCTTGGCCTAGAATAGGGCTCTGCGATTGCCGCAAGGCGAATTCACGACACTTCAGGTCAGCCCGGCTCCACCTATTTTTCCCCAAGACTCGAAATGGCTCATAAGAACGGCAAGGCTGCGTCAGCCCCTCAACCGACCGGTTCCACCACCGCGGAAGCTGTCGCCGCCCGTCTCCGTGATTCGCTGCTGCAACAGCGAGAAGAGCTGCCGGTCGACAAACTGTTTCGGGCGCTCGTCAAGCTGGAAGGGAGCGACTTGCACCTCAAGGTCGGCCAGCCGCCGATGGTCCGTGTCGGCGGAACACTCAAACCGCTCAATCGCGGCCCGATCGACACCGAAGAGATGGTCGACCTGTTGCTGCCGATGATGGACGAGCGGAACTTGCTGATCTTTGAAGAGGAGGGCGGGGCTGACTTTGCCTACCTGTGTCTGGTCGACGGCGTTCGCTGGCGTTTCCGTGTCAACATGCTCAAGTCGCTGGGAAACATCGGCCTGGTCGCCCGGCGGATCAATAACTTTATCCCCGACTTTCGCGGGCTGTTCCTGCCCGATTCGATCGAAGGCCTGTGCCACTACGAACAGGGCATGGTGCTGCTGGCGGGGGTGACCGGTAGCGGCAAGAGCACGACGATCGGATCGATGCTCAACTACATCAATTCCATTTACCGCAAACACATCCTGACCCTGGAAGACCCGATCGAATTCATCTTCACCGAAGACAAGTGTCTGATCAATCAACGGGAGATGGGACAGGACGTCAAGGACTTTAACATCGGGATGAAGCATGCGGTGCGTGAAGACCCCGACATCATTCTGGTCGGCGAATTGCGTGACGAAGAGACCTTCATGACGGCGATTCACGCGGCGGAAACCGGGCACCTGGTGTTCGGGACGATCCACGCGGCGAGTGCCTCGACCACGATCGGCCGGATTTTGGACTTGTTCCCCGAAGAGATGCACAACGCCATTCGCAGCGCGATCGCGTTCAACATGAAGGGCATCATCGCCCAAAAGCTGCTCAAGAGTATCAAGCCGGGCGTCTCCCGCGTCCCGACCTGCGAGGTCATGACGTTCAACCCGACGATCCGTAAACTGGTGCTGGAGGGCAAGGACGAGAAACTGCCCGACGCGATCCGCATCGGCGCCGATGATGGCATGCAAGACTTCACGATGAGTCTGAAGGGTCTGATCGACGACGAACTGATCGACCGTCCCACTGCATTTGCCGTCGCCCCCAACAAGGACGCCCTGAAGATGGCGCTCAAGGGGATCGATGTCAAAGCCCCCGGTATCTTGTAAGCTTTCGCAGCAGTCGCCGGATACTCGTCGAACCTCGCGGGACCGCCAACCGCTCACTTGCCCGTATCGAATGCGGCACACACCGCGCCCGACCACTTTCATTGCCACCACACCTTTTCTGCTCTTGCCCGTAATTGATGGCCGAACAACCCCCACCCCAGCTCTGGCAGTCCGTCGCTCCCGTTGAATTCGCGCCAAAGCTGAGCGACAACACGAAAGTCCAAGCGTTGTTGATCAGTACCCGTCAGGGCGCGGGATTTGAGGTCGCCGCCGGGCAGATTTCGCACGCGATCCAGTCGCGTGCCACCCAGATCCTGCTCGACTTCACCGCCTCGGGATGCGCGATGCGGTACATGATCGACGGCCTGTGGGAACAGTTGCCCGCACTCGATCGCGAAACCGGCGACGCGATGTTGATCGCACTGAAACAACTGTGCCAACTGAATCCCGCCGATCGCCGCAGTGCCCAATCGGGATCGGTCGGTGTCAAATTGAAGAAGGAAAAGTTTGACCTGGTGCTGCAATCACAAGGTGTGCAAACGGGCGAGCGCGTCCTGGTGCGTTTGAATTCCTTGCAGATCCCGTTCGATACGCTCAGCGATATCGGGATGCGAGACAAGATGGCGGCCGCCCTGAAACAGCACCTCAACGACGAAGGGGACATCGTCCTGATCACGGCGCCGAAATCCGAAGGCCTGACGACCACCTGGAACGTCAGCATCAACGCGTCAGATCGCTTCTTGCGGGACTTTCAATCCTTCGAGGATCAGGCCCGCCCCGAACCGGAAATCATCAACATCAACGCCAACTACTACGGCGGCAACACCGGTTTGACGGCTCGCGAAGCGGTTCGCAAGGCGATCTTGAAGGAACCCGACGTTTTCATGTTCCCCGAAACGGTCGATGCCGAAACGTTTCAATTGGCCCTCAACCAAGTCACCCAATCGGAAAAGAAAGTCATCACCCGGATGGTCGCCGGCGGAGCGGTCGAGGGACTGGTGCGTTTGATCGCCCAATACCCCGAGCAGCGTGTTCCGATCGCCAAGTCGGTTTCCTGCGTCCTCGGCCAACGACTGGTCCGGCGACTGTGTGACAACTGTAAAGTCGGATTCCAGCCGCCGCCCCAGCTGTTGCAACAATTGGGCATCCCGCCGGGACGTGTCACCTTGCTGTACCAACCCTTCATCCCGCCGCCGATTGAGCAGCAAGTCGACGAAAACGGACGCCCGGCGCCGATCACCCCGTGTCACCAATGTCAGGGCCGGGGTTACCTGGGCCGGATCGGCATCTTCGAAATGCTCACCCCCGGCGAACAGCTGCGTGATGCACTGACCAAGACCCAGGACGTCGGACGACTGGCGGCGATCGCCAAATCCGAAGGTTTCCACGGCGTTCAAACCGAGGCCGTGCTGACCGTCGCACGCGGGCTGACCAGTCTGGACGAATTGAAACGCGCCTTCGCCAAGAAGGCGTGACGCTCAACGCACGCCTTCAAACAACGCCGACCCGATCCGCACCATCGTCGCCCCCGCGGCGATGGCTTCTCGAAAGTCACCGCTCATGCCCATCGATAATTCGGGCAAGGTGTGACCACCCGACGCGACCAACCGGTCACGCAACTGGGCGACATCCTGAAATTGACTCGCCGCCTGGGACGGCTCCGTTCCCCAACCGGCCATCGCCATCAACCCGATGATCCGCACCGAGTTCAAGTCGGGAATCTCCAACAACTGGCCGACCGCATCGGGCGAGAGGCCGGTCTTGTTCTCGTCGCCGCTGATGTTTACTTCCAACAAGACCTCGGCGACACGTTCCTGACGGTGGGCCTCGCCGTCGATCGCTCGCAATATACGCTCGCTGTCGACCGAATGGATCAGCGGGCCTAGCGGCAACATGCGACGCAGTTTGTTGGTCTGGACGTGGCCGATCATGTGCCAACGCAAGGAGCGGTTCGCGTTTTCCGGCACCGCCCGTTCGACCGTCTCGGCTTTTTGCCACAACACCTGCGGGCGGCTTTCGCCCAGGTCGCAACATCCGGCGTCAAACAACAACCGCGTGGTTGCCGCGTCGACGTATTTGGAAACCCCGATCACGCGCACCGAATCGGGGGCTCGCCCGGCCGCGACGGCAGCTTGACGAACTTCATCCGTCACACGCATCCAGTTGCGGCGAATCAGCCCGGCGATGTCATTGGATTGTGACATGGTGTCCCCCGATCAACTGGGATTGTCTTCCACGGTGATCAAGTCTTCGTAAGACTCTTCCTCGGCATCGAATCGCGCGCAATAGAAGTCCGCGATGATCTGCTTCCCCATAAAGGTACGCGGTCCCGATACAGCCATCGATCGGTACACGATCCATTGTGTCTTTCCCAATTGGATCCGAAAAGCCGCGGCGGTCCGCGGCGGGATCAGCTTCAACTGCTCGCCAACCGTCAGTTGTCGCCAGGTCCGCTTGGAGGCAAACCGGTCACGCGACAGATCCATCCACAACGGTACAAACAGCTGGCCTCGGCCACGCGCGGCGAGCAGCAAGTGCCGATCCTCGGTGGCCTGCAATCGCGTCGTGGAGGATGCGTTTTTCCATTCGCCGGCCGACAACGGCATCACCAAGGCGCGTCGCCGATGATCGCCCAAGAACAACTCGGTCGTTTCCTGCTCGCCCTGGACGTCGATCTTGTCAGCCAGCGGCAATCGGACCTGGTACTCGATCAAGGGCAGTGCGTCGGCGGGATCCTTGTGCTGCTCGCGACGACCGGTCCCGTTCCCATCACCGTCGCCGGGATTGTCTGCCGAGCGTGCCGATCCCGAGGGGACACGTCCGCGAACCACCGCATCGGCAAAGAAACAACAACGATCTTCGCGAACCACCATGATCTGTCGCTGCAAGACGTATCCGCCCTGGTGCAACTGCTCCAACTCCAGATAGTGGACGTCGTCGTCGGTGTATTCGCAGGTCGCTTCCCAATCGCCCTCTGGCTCCAGGGGCTGACCGTCGACCACGACGACCGATTCACACGTCCCGCTGATCAGAATCGATTTCCCGGCGGCCAATTCCAGTCGCGTCTGGCGGTCGGCGTAGTCGACCACCATTCGCCCCCGTCGCACATCCCATTCGGGAAGCAGGCAGGCGACTCTGGCGTCTTCGTCATGCAACATCGACTCCGGCAGACTGACCTGCCACGCCAGCCGGCCTTTGGATTGGGACGTTCCCAGTGCGGCCTTCATCGCCGGCCGCAAGGATTCTTCGTCCAGGTCTGCGGCGTAGGTCAACAGTCCATGTTTTCCCACGTCGTCTTGAACCTCACGCGTGGTCAATGTCGAAAACGCCTGGACGCCGCCTCGTCCGGTCAACGCGGCCACCCAAGTGGCCAGTTCGATTCCGATCTCGTCGATGGATTTTTCAAAGGCAGGCCCGACCACATCCGATTTTGACTTGCCGTTCTTCCGCTGTTTCTTCTTGTTGGACGGTTTCGCCGGACCGACGAAGCGCAGCAAACGACGCTGGCGCAACAGCGAGGCCAAGGCGAGCCGACACTGGTGCGGCTGCGACAGGACGGCCGAGACGGACAGGTCATCTTGCTCGCACCATCGCTTCAGAGCTTCGATGCTGCTGTCGGCCAATCGGCGGCACGACGGCAACGCACGCAATCGGTGGGCAAGCGTCAAACCGATTTCGGCGACACCGATCAGCACGGCCGGATGGGTCGGGTCACGCTGCAACAACCCGTCGCGAAAATCTTGAATCGTCCCCAGCAGGCTCCACCAATCCGCTTCTTCCAAGTGATGTAACAGTCCGGGCATCGCGGCCGCCCAGGACAACACGCTCCAGACGTCACTCAGATTGTTCGGGTTCTGGACCAACGATTCTTGAAACCGCCACGCCATCGCGTCGGGTTCGATCCCACAAAACCGCTTCCCTGCCGTGTTCGCCCCGACGGCCGTCCGCGTCAACCATTCGATTTGCAGGTCGCACGGTTTTCCGAAGGCCGTCGCCACCCCCCAACGATATATCGTGCCCCGCCAGACGGCGTCTTGGAAAACTTCAACGATCGGCTGGTCCCGCTGATCGGTCAAAATCCTCTCGCGCAAGATCGTCCATTGGGCCGACGTGGGCGGCGACTCTTCCAATAGCAGCGTCTCGCCGCCGGAGCCCGACTCCGGCTCCGCCGCGACCGCTTGTCGCGACGGTTCACTCGAATCGGATGTTTTCGGTTGTCGACGCTTTCGGGACATAGGAGACTGGTTTCGTACAGATCAAAAGGTGAAGATGGAAGGGAACTGCCAGCGGGCACGCTACCTTACCCGCCTTGCTTGACTCGTGCACCTACCGACCTAGTGTCCTACTTCATCCGATCCCATTCTCTTCAGCTCCCTCGATGAACAAACGATTCCGACTCGGCATGGCCTGTTTGCTGCCCTCTGTGCTGCTCTGGGTGTTGGCAACCAACCCCGGTTGCGGCCGATCGGAGACCGGCTCGGTCGCCGATTCCGGCGCGGAGAATCGCTCGGCGTCCTCCGACACGACGGACTCCACCGTCAGCCCCCCTCCGAGCCCCACCCCTGCGGCCCCGGCAAATCAATCGCCCGATGCGGGTCCGACGGAAGCAACCTCACCAACCGAATCGACCGAGACGAGGGACGATGCCGCCGCACCGCCCGGTCGCCCACTGCCATCGCCACCGGACATGCCCTCATCAAGCGAGACTACGCCCGGCGACGCGGCGACGTCGCCCGAGTCATTCGATGCCGCAACGGCAGCGGCAAACGCGGCTCCACCAGAACAACCTGCCCGATGGGAACCGGAGGGTCCGACCGCCGAAGAAATCGCAAGGGAAGCCTTTCTGCCACCACCGGAGGCAAAATCGTTAAGCCAACAAGGACGATTGTGGATCGATCCCCAACGCAAACGCGTGATCGTCGACGGCTATGTCGCACTCAAACGCGGTGCGCTGGAAATGTTTGCTTGTCCGGTCGGCACCAAAGAACATGAGTCGATCGTCGCCGCGTTGGCTCGCTCACGCGAAGTCCATGCGGCCTTGTTGGCCGTCGACGCGACCCCCGGAGCCCCGGTCCGATTTCGCCCCGAGTTCGTCCCACCGACCGGCCAAGTCATCCGTGTCTGGGTCTGCTGGTACGATGCCGAGGACCAATTCCACGTCATTGATGCCCGCCAGTGGGTTCAGGACTTACAAACCGAACAGGCGATGACCGCCGAGTGGGTGTTTGCCGGCAGCGGATTCTGGCAGGACGAAGAAACCAAGCAAGAGCACTACATGGCTGATTCGGGCGACATGATTTGCGTGTCCAATTTTTCCAGCGCGATGCTGGACGTGGCGATCCCCAGCAGCGCCGATACCGACTCGCTGCGATTCGTCCCGTTTGAATCCAAGATCCCCGACCGCGAGACGCCGGTACGGCTGATCTTGGTGCCGGTCCC